>NZ_KI866526.1:567523-620204 GCF_000511135.2 Microbispora sp. ATCC PTA-5024
GGTCGGCGCCGACGTCTGCGGCGCGGGCGACCGCTTCGCCGCGGCGGCGGCGCTCGCGCTGGCCGACGGCGCCCCACCGAGGACGCCGTCGTCCGGGCCGTCGGGGAGGCCACCCGGTTCGTGGAGGAGGGCGGCGCGGCCGGGCTGCGCCTCGCCGGGCCCGCGGCCGAGGTTCCCGCGCCGTTCGCCCCCGGGGCGTCGGCCTTCGAGGTGGCGGCCGCCGTGCGGGCGGCGGGCGGGCGGCTGATCGCCACCGGCGGCTGTTTCGACCTGCTGCACGCCGGGCACGTGAGCCTGCTGCGCCGGGCCCGGGCGCTCGGGGACGCGCTCGTGGTCTGCCTCAACTCCGACGAGTCGATCCGGCGCCTCAAGGGGCCGAGCCGGCCCGTGGTGCGCGAGCGGGACCGGGTGGAGGTCCTGCGGGCGCTGGGCTGCGTCGACGCCGTCACGGTCTTCGACGAGGACACCCCTTCGGAGATCATCGAGCGCCTCGGCCCGGACGTGTGGGTCAAGGGCGGCGACTACAGCGAGAGGTCCATGCCCGAGGCCGAGGCCGTGAGGCGGGCCGGGGGCGAGGTCGTCATCCTGCCGACCGTGCCCGGCTACTCGACGACCGGCCTGATCGCGGCCGCGCAGGCGGCCTCCTGACACGCGATGCGAAGGGACACATCGATGGTGGGAAACATTCTGATCACCGGGGGGGCGTCCGGCCTCGGACGGGCCACGGCGACCGCGGTCGCCAAGGCCGGCGGCCGGCCGCTGGTGATCGACCTCGGCGAGCCCGACGGCGGCGTGGACCACGTCCGGGCCGACCTGTCGGACCGGGAACAGGCCGAGCGGGCCGTCCGCGAGCTGGCCGAGCGGGCCGGCGGTCTCGACGGCGTGGTGACGGCCGCCGGGATCGACGCCTGCGGGCGGCTGGAGGACGTGCCGGCCGACGCCTGGGAGCGGGTGATCCGGGTCAACCTGCTGGGCACGGCCTCGGTCGTCCGGGCCGCCCTGCCGTACCTGCGCCGGTCGAACGGCACGGTCGTGACGGTGGCCTCCACGCTGGGGATCAAGGCGGTGAGCGACGCGACCGCGTACTGCGCGGCCAAGTTCGGCGTGGTCGGGTTCACCCGCGCGCTCGCGGCCGAGCTCGCCGGGGACGTGGGGGTCACGCTGCTGATCCCCGGGGGCATGCGCACCAACTTCTTCGACGACCGCGACGAGAAGTACAAGCCGGGGCCCGACGCCCGCCTCAACCAGCCCGAGGACGTCGCCGCGGCCGTGGTCTTCGCGCTCGGCCAGCCACGCGGATGCGAGGTCAGGGAGCTCGTGGTCTGCGCCTCCACGGAGACGTCATGGCCGTAGCGGACGGGCCGGGCCGGCCCGCGCTGCTCGTCCTGCGCGGGCTCGGGCTCGGCGACCTGCTCACCGCCGTCCCGGCGCTGCGGGCGCTGCGGCGGGCGTACCCGGAGCACCGGCTGGTGCTGGCCACCCCGGCGTACCTGGGCGGCCTGCTCCCGCTGATCGGCGGGATCGACGACCTGGTGGACGTGTCCGGGCCGGGCCCGGTGCCGTTCGCGGCCCCCGGCGTGGCCGTCAACCTGCACGGCAGCGGGCCGGAGAGCATCGTGGCCCTGCGCCGCACCCGGCCGGGCCGGCTGCTCACCCACGCCCACGCCGGCGTCCCCGGCGCGGACGGCCCGCCGTGGCGTGCGGACATCCACGAGGTGCGCCGCTGGTGCGACCTGCTGGAGTGGCACGGGATCGAGACCGACCGCGAGGATCTCGCGCTGCTCGACCCCGGGCCCGGGCCGCTCGACGGCGGCGAGGTGGTCGTCCACCCGGGGGCGTCGTCCGCCGCCCGGCAGTGGCCTCCGGAGCGGTTCGCCCAGGCGGCGGCCGAGCTGACCCGGCTCGGCCACCGGGTCGTCGTGACCGGCGGCGTCGGCGAGATCGCCCTCGCCCGGCACGTTGCGGCCCTCGCCGGGCTGCCCGAGGAGGCCGTGCTCGCGGGCCGCACCGACCTGCCCGGCCTGGCCGCGCTGACCCGGCACGCGGCGCTGGTCGTCTGCGGGGACACCGGGATGTCGCACCTCGCGACCGCCGTCGGCACGCCCTCGGTGGTCCTGTACGGCCCGGTGCCGCCGGTCCTGTGGGGTCCGCCAGAGAGCCATCCCCACGTCACGCTGTGGACGGGCAGGACCGGCGACCCCCACGCCGACCGGCCGTCCGAGGGCCTGCTGGAGATCGAAGCCCCGGCCGTGCTGGACGCGGCCCTGTCCCTGCTGGAGGTGCGGGTCCGATGAAGGGCGCCAGGGTCGTGGTCACCGGCGGCGCCGGCTTCCTCGGCTCCCACCTGTGCGAGCGGCTCGTCGAGCGCGGCGCGGCCGTCGTTTGCATGGACAACTTCCTCACCGGCTCGCCCCGGAACGTGGAGCACCTGATCGGCCGTCCCGCCTTCCGGCTGCTGGAGTGCGACCTCACCGGGTTCGTGCACGTGCCGGGCACGGTCGACCTCGTGCTGCACTTCGCCTCGGCCGCCTCCCCGGCCGACTACCTGCGCCACCCCATCGAGACGCTCAAGGTCGGCAGCCTCGGCACGCTGCACGCCCTCGGGCTGGCCACCGAGAAGGGCGCCAGGTTCGTCCTCGCGTCCACCAGCGAGGTGTACGGCGACCCCCTCGAGCACCCGCAGAAGGAGACGTACTGGGGCAACGTCAACCCCGTGGGGCCGCGCAGCGTGTACGACGAGGCCAAGAGGTTCGCCGAGTCCCTGACCACGGCCTACCGCAACTCCCGGGGGACCGGCACCGGCATCGTGCGGATCTTCAACACGTACGGCCCCCGGATGCGGCCGCACGACGGCCGGGCCATCCCCACGTTCATCCGGCAGGCGCTCACCGGCGAGCCGATCACGGTGACCGGGGACGGCAGCCAGACACGCTCCATCTGTTACGTGGACGACACGGTCGAGGGCGTCCTCGCGCTCGCCGAGGCCGACGCCGCCGGGCCGGTCAACATCGGCAACCCCGCGGAGACGTCCATGGCCGACCTGGCCGCGACGATCCGCGACCTCACCGGCTCGTCGTCGCCGATCCGCTTCGTCGAACGGCCGGTGGACGACCCCGCCGTACGGCGGCCGGACACCTCGCTCGCGGAGTCGCTGCTCGGCTGGCGCCCCCACGTCGACCCGGTGACCGGGCTCCGCCGCACGATCGAGTGGTTCGCCAAGGAGCTTCGCACCCCCCGGTCCGCGCTCGCCTCCTGACCGCCGATCTCAACCGGTCATGCGGGTCGGCGTCGATCGCGCGGCACGAACAGGACCTTGCCGGAGCGCTCGGCCCTGGCCGCGTGGGCCAGGGCGGCGCGGTGGTCCCTCAGGGGATATGTCGCCTCGACCGGGGCCTTGAGCACGCCCTGCTCGACCAGGTCGGCCAGCTCGGCGTACACGCTCTCGAGCTCCTTGCGCGGGGTGTCGCGGATCCAGTTGAGGATGAAGAAGGCGCGCAGGACGATGCCGCGGTAGATCAGGTCGCCCACGGGGACGGAGGGCGCCTGTCCGGTGGCCGCCGCGAAGGTGACCACGGTGCCGCCGTCCTCCAGCGACCGCACCAGCGCTGCGGTCTGCCCGGGGTCGGCAGTGCCTTCCAGAGCCAGCCGCAACCGCTCGCCTCCCAACGCGGCGGAGATGCGCTCGCCCAGGTCGGCGCCGTCGACGACGACGGCGTCCGCCCCCAGGGCGCGGACCTGCGCGGCTGCCGCCTCCCGCCTGACGACGGCCAGCGTCCTGATCCCCGCCCGCCTGGCCAGGGCGATGACGTGGTGCCCGACCGCGGAGTTGGCCAGGTTCAGGCCGATCCAGTCGCCGGGCCGCAGCGCCGCGTAGTCGTTGAGCAGCGCATAGGCCGTGGCGGGATTGACGGGCAGCATCGCGAGCTGCAGGGCGTCCGCCCTGTCCGCGACGGAGATCGGGACGACGGCGCTCGCCGGAACGACGACCTGGTCGGTCCACGTCCCGTGGACGAAAGTGGGCAGGATGAGGACGCGCCGGCCGACCAGCGTCGGCTCCACGCCTTCGCCGGCCCGCACGACGCGCCCGACGCCCTCGGCGCCCAGGGCCTGCGGCAGCTGGGGCTGGGCGGAGAACCAGCCCATGGTGAACAACAGGTCCGCGTTGTTGATCGGTGCCGCATCCACCTCGACCAGCACGTCGCCCGGGGCGAGGGGCGGGTCCTGGTCTTCGAGAAGCGCGACGGTGTCCTGGAGATCTCCGCCGACGGCGGTGAGAACGAGACGGCTCATAGCGGGTGGCCCTTCAGTGAAGTAATGGTCTTTCTTGGTTTGACGCTGTCAGTTCTAGCAGGGCTGTGCGAGCCATGTAAAGGGCTTTCGTCGATGACCATGTCGCCGTATGCTGGGGGCATGGTCAGCCAGGAGACGACGGGCGCGGCGCCGCGGCAGGCGCCCGCTCTCGCGGACGCGATCGTGGAGCTGCTGAACTCACGCCCGCACGCCACGCCGCTGACCCCGGACACGCTCGCCGACCCCGAGATCGCCGAGCGGATCCTGCGCCCGTTCCGTGAACCGGCCCTGCCCGCCCCGTCCGAGGGCGACATCGCCCAGCTGCGCCGGCTGCGGGACAGCCTCGTCGACGTCGTGTCCCAGCCCGGCGCCGAAGCGGCCAAGGCGGCGTGGGCCGACGTGAACGAGACGACCGCCACGACGGCGTTCCGCCACGTCTTCGACGGCGACGGGCGCGTCGCCCTGCTGCAGGTGTCCGGTCCGCCGGTCGTGGGCGCCGTCGTCCGCGCCGTGGCGGAACTGGTCGCGCAGGGGCAGTTCTCACGGATCCGCGTCTGCGCCAACGCGGACTGCTCGCACGCCTTCTACGACACCACGCGCAGCCGCACCCAGCGGTGGCACTCCTACGAGATGTGCGGAAACCGGACCAACGTGGCCGCGTACCGGGCACGGGCCAGACGCTCGGTGTGAGACCGCGTCGCCCCGGCCCCAAGGAACAGCCCCTCACGGGAAAGGAACGGTCAAGGCATCGGCCCGGCCCGTCCACCTGGGCGTATGTCCGGTCCTGAGGCCGGGTAGGCCCTGCCCCGAGGACGGGGTGAGGGAGGCTGCCATGGCTGTCGGGCACGGCCCGCGCGGGCTACGGCGCCCGCCCGCGCGCGGACGCCGCCGGGGACGGGTACGGCCGCGGTGATCGCGACCGGCATGGCGGGGCGGCCGCCGGCGTCGCGGACGCGTGGACGGCCACGGTGATCGGGCCCCTCTACGGCGGGGCCGGGGTGGCCGGGCCCATGGATCCGGCGGGCGCGGTGGATTTGGCGGCGGCCCGCATGCAGATGGCCCTGTCGCTCGGCTGGCACATCGTCGTGGCCTGCCTCGGGGTCGGCATGCCCGCCCTGCTGCTGTTCACCGAGTGGCGGGCCGTGCGGACCGGGGACCCCGGCCACATGCGGCTCGCCCGGCGCTGGGCGCAGGCCGTGGGCGTCGTGTTCGCGGTCGGCGCCGTGTCGGGCACGATCCTCAGCTTCGAGATGGGCCTGCTGTGGCCCGGCCTGATGGGCGTGTACGGCCAGGTGGTCGGGCTGCCCTTCGCCCTGGAGGGGATCGCGTTCTTCCTGGAGGCGATCTTCCTTGGGATCTACCTCTACGCCTGGGACCGGCTGTCCCCTCGGGCCCACCTGCTGAGCGGCGTCCCGGTGCTGGTCGCGGGCGTCGCCTCGGCGTTCTTCATCGTCACGGCCAACGCCTGGATGAACCAGCCCCGCGGGTTCGACCTGGCGAACGGCCGGATCACGAACGTGTCGCCCTGGCGGGCCATGTTCAACCCGGCCACCCCGCCGCAGACCATCCACATGATCATCGCCGCGTTCATGGTCTCGGGGTACGTGACCGCCTCGGTGTACGCCGTGGGACTGCTGCGCGGGCGGCGGGACCGCCACCACCGGCTCGGGTTCCTCGTGCCGTTCACGCTGGCGGCGGCGCTCACCCCCGTCCAGATCGTGGTGGGGGACTACGCCGCGCGTTTCCTGTCCACCTACCAGCCCACGAAGCTGGCCGCGATGGAGGGGGTGTACCGCACCGGGCCGTACGCGCCGCTCACCCTCGGCGGGGTCTTCGTCGACGACCGCATGCGGTACGGCGTCGAGATCCCGAGCGCGCTGTCGATGCTGGTCGGATATCGGCCGAGCGCGGTCGTCCAGGGCCTCGACCGGACGCCGCCCGGCGACCGGCCGCCCGTCACGCCCGTGCATCTGGCCTTCGACACGATGGTCGGGATCGGGTTCCTGCTCCTGCTCCTGGCGGCGTGGCTCGCGCTGTCGTGGTGGAGGCGGCGTGACCTGCCGCGGTCGCCGTGGTTCCTCCGGCTGGCCGCGGCCTCGGGCGTCCTCGCCGTCCTCGCCGTCGAGGCCGGCTGGGTGGTGACCGAGCTGGGGCGCCAGCCCTGGGTCGTGTACGGCAGGCTGCGCACCTCGCAGGCCGTCAACCCGGCGCCCGGCCTGTGGGCCGGTTTCGTCCTGCTGGTCGTGGTGTACACGGTCCTGACGGTCTCGACGGTGTACGTCCTGCGGCACATGACGCGCCGGTGGCGGGTCGCCCCCCAGGAAGCGGCGGCCGCCTGATGGACGCCGCCCAGGTCCTGCTGGCGGTGATGTGGGCGGGCCTCACCCTGTACGCGCTGCTCGGCGGCGCCGACTTCGGCGGCGGCATCTGGGACCTGCTGGCCGGCCGGACGCGCGAGGGCATGCCGCAGCGGCGCCTCATCGAGCACACCATCGGACCGGTCTGGGAGGCCAACCACGTCTGGCTGATCTTCGTGCTCGTCCTGCTGTGGACCGGGTTCCCGCCGGTCTTCGCGGCCGTGATGTCCACGCTGTACATCCCGCTGACGCTGGCCGCGTTCGGGATCATCGCGAGGGGCGCCGCCTTCGCCTTCCGCAAGAGCAGCACGGAGCTGTGGCAGCAGCGGCTGTTCGGCGGGGGGTTCGCGCTGGCCTCTGTCGTCACGCCGTTCTTCCTCGGCGCGGTCGCCGGAGCCGTCGCGTCCGGACGGGTCCCGCCCGGCCTCGCCCGGGGGGCTCTCGTGGGGAGCTGGGTCAACCCGTCCTCACTGCTGGGCGGCGTGCTCGCGGTCGTGGTGTGCGCCTACCTCGCCGCCGTCTACCTCTGCGACGATGCCGCGCGTTCCGGCGTCCCCGGGCTGGCGGACCTGTTCCGGCGCCGCGCGCTCGCGGCCGCCGTGGCCACCGGGGCCGTCGCCCTCCTCGGCGTCGCCGTGCTCCGCTGGGACGCCCCCCGGCTGTTCACCGGCCTCACCCACCGGGCGCTGCCGCTCGTGCTCGCCAGCGCGCTGCTGGGGGTCGCGTCGCTCGCGCTGCTGTGGTGGCGGCGGTACCTGCTCGTCCGCGTCACAGCCGTCCTCGCCGTCACCGCCGTCATGTGGGGCTGGCCGGTCGCCCAGTACCCGTTCATGCTGCCGCCCCGGGTCCCGTACCAGGAGGCCGCCGCCCATCCGGCCGTCCTCCACACCGTCCTCGCCGTCGCCGTCGTGGCCGCCGTCCTCGTCCTGCCGTCGATCGCGCTGCTGTTCGCCGTCCAGCGCCGCCTTCCCTACACCGAGGACGCCTCCCACTGACCCTCTTCGCCGTACGCCCCCGGAGAGGCCGTCGCGACCACGGGCCGATGGGTGAGAATGACCGCGTGAAGGGCAGGATGATCGTGGTGGCGGTCCTCGCGGTCGTCGGCTTGGGCGCCTGCGGATCCCTGGCCGCGCCGGGCGGCGTGGACATGGACCGGCTGCGCGGGCTGGGGGTCTCCCCGGACCTCGTCTAGCTGGTCGACCTGCCCGGGTACGAGCTGGCCGAGCAGTCACTCGGCGTCGTCGGCGAGGAGGGGTTCGGCGCCTTCTACGCGTCGCCCGAGGGGCGTCAGGTGGAACTGCGTGTCGACCGGGGCACGTTCGACGACGAGATGTGCGCCACCGCCCCCGTCGTCACGCGCCCCCGTCGAACGCGGCGACCTGCCGACCGCCGGCGACGGCGCCCCGAACAACGAGGTCGCCCCCGGCACGACCCGAACGCGGTGGCGGTGCTGGTCGAGTACGAGACCGTCGGATACCTTCCGCGAAATGACGCGGTGAGATACCGAGCATTGTTCAGCCATCTGGCCGCATCCGGCTTCGTCGCCCGCGTGCCCTGTCGCGTCTGGGGTGGGAGGGTTACCGATCACGGCTACGACCGGGCCGGCCGAATGACGCTGACCGAACAGTTCAGGGGAAGTGTCACCGTTGCTCTCGCTGAGCCACACCTTTGTCTGCCGGTGAACGCTGCGCCGCAAACGCCACATGTCGTACTCCCGCAGGGCGGATCCATTCAGGTGAGCGGCGAAGAGCACCACCTGGCCGAAATCAAGCCGTTCCTGCGGGCGGAGGGTGAGAGCTATGCGTACGCGACGCTGCACGAGTTGAACGACTCCAGCGGCCGCGCTGTCAAACAACTCGTCGAGGTCCGGCTCGACGGAAACCGTGTGGGGCAACTGACCCCGAAAATGAGCGGCGACCTGCTCCCGGCGATCCGTCATCTTGACAGCATCGGATGCCTGACAGTCGCCAAGGCCAAGATAAAAGGAAATCACCTCAAGGCGGAAGTGATCCTCTACTGCGCCCGTGCGCACGAGTTGCCCAATGACTGGCCGGGCGCCATCGGGCAGGGCCTGCCGAGCGCCCAAACGGCGATGCGAACAGAAGTGCAGGCGGGCATCGGCTCGTCTTCCGCTGGACCAACCGCTTTCGCATCCCACGCGCCGATTCCGCCGAAACCAACCCGGATCAGATTCGTCGTACCGCCCGGCTGGCCACCGGCCCCCGAGGGCTGGGAACCACCACCTGGCTGGCAACCGGATCCGTCCTGGCCACAGGCGCCGCACAACTGGAGCTTCTGGGTCGTCGAGTGACGCGTCGCCCTTTCAAGCCGGTGCGCATTCGGACCACCCTCCGGCCGCGACCTCGATGGCATCGAGCGGGCGCGTAGAGCCATGGGGCTGAGCGTCGGCCTGGCGCACACCGCCGATGAGGAAGAGGAGACGGCAATGAGCGAGCAGGAGAGCTGGCGAGAGCTCCGAGATCGCCGCTTGACGGAGCCGGGCGCGCACGAGGCGTACGAGGCCAGCCGCCTGGCCTACGAGCTGGGCAGGACGGTTCGCGCCATGCGCGAAGGGTGCGGGTGGAGCCAGAACGACCTGGCGCGCGAGGCAGGGATGACGCAGTCGGCGGTGGCCCGGTTCGAGGCGGGAGGGACGATCCCCACGCTTCCGGTGCTCGAACGACTTGCACGCGCCCTGGACGCGCACGTCGAGGTCCGTCTCACCCCGCGGGCCCCGGCCGCTGTCCCGCCGTCCTCCACCCTCCACAGGCGGTGCGCGCGACCAGCGCTGTGAGCGCCGCATCCGGGAGGTTCTTCATGGTGGCCAGCACAGAACCGGCCAGGACCACCCGGAAGCTCACCGGCGCGGGGCCCGGGCGAGACGCTCCTCCCAGTCGGGAACGGCCTCCTCGAAGGCGACGAACTCGCCCACGCCCTGCGCCGCCTCCTGGGCGTGCTTCTCATACTCGGGATCGGCGAAGGCGATGGAGTTCAGCCACCACAGGTTGAGCACCTCGGGGAGCCGATGATATTCGCCGGGTTCGCGTGCGGCCTCCCACGCCTCGTGGTACTGGGCGAGGAAAACCGGGCGCCACTCCTCCGGCAGCGCCCGAAGAATGGCCTCCGGGTCGTACTCCTGGAGGGGCTGCGCGCTCATGGGTCCACGCTACCCGCGCCGCGCCCGGTCCCGCGATGACATCGCCGGTACCTGTGTCAGCGGCCGGAGACGGCGCGGGTGGCGGCCCGGACGATGGCGTCGAGGCGGCTGCCGTGGGCGCCGTGCCAGTACACGCGGCCGCAGGCGAGGCAGCGGGCGAAGGCGTCGTAGGTGCGGCGGGTGCCGGGCGGCAGGCTCTCCGCCACCTCGTCGCGGTCCACCCGGGCCAGGGTGCCGTTGCAGGCGGTGCACCGGGTCCAGGGGGCGAGCGGAGGGCGGAAGCGGTCGAGCACGTCGAGGAACTGCTCGTCCGGCAGGGAGCCCCGGACGTGCGCCCCCAGCCGGAGCGAACGGCGGCGGAGGATCCCCCGGTCCTGGGTGAGCAGGATCCTCCGCTCGGCGTTGGCCTGCTCCACCAGGGCGTCGTCGTCCATGTCGTTGCGGTAGGCGACGTCCACCCCGACCAGGCGCAGCCGCCGGGCCAGCGTGCCGAGGTGGACGTCGAGCACGAACCGGGGGTCCGGCACCCGCTGCGGCCGGGCCACCGCGAGCACCTCCACCGCCTCCCCGGGGACCGGCCGGTACGACGGGGTGACCGGCCGGCCGTCCGCGACCAGCCCGCCGACCTCTGTCAGGGGCACGCCCGCCGACTCGACCAGGTGGCCCAGCGCGGACGCCCCGTCGTACGGGAGCGGCAGCGGCGAGCGGCGGTCGCGGGGCTGGAGGAACATCCACAGCTCCGGCGCGAAGCGCACCGGCACGCGCGTCACGTCCATGACCCCAGCATGCCCCCGGCGCACGACGCGGACGGACCCGGCCGGGACCGAGCCGGCGGCGCTTCAGTACACCATGTTCATCGCGGCCCTCACCTCGGTCAGCGTCGTGTCGGCGATCGCGGAGGCGCGTTCGTTGCCCTCGCGCAGCACCCGCCGGACGTGGTCCCGGTCCCGGGCGTGGAGGGCGCGCCGCTCGCGGAGCGGCGCCAGGCGCTCGTTGACCGCCTCGGTGACCACGGCCTTGAGCGCGGCCGCGCCACGGCCGCCGATCTCCCCGGCGACCTCGTACGGATCCCGGTCGAGGCACAGCGCCGCCAGGAGGACCAAGTTGGAGACCTCGGGCCGGCCAGCGGGGTCGTAGGTGATGTGCCGGAGGGCGTCGGTCTTCGCGCCGCGGATGAGCGCCGCGGTCTCGTCGGCGGTCGCGGCCAGCGCGATGGCGTTGCCCCGGCTCTTGCTCATCTTGGCGCCGTCGACGCCCAGCAGCAGCGGCGCCGCGGACAGCAGGGCCTCCGGCTCGGGGAAGATCTCGGCGTAGCGGCTGTTGAAGCGGCGGGCCACGGTTCGGGTGAGCTCCAGATGGGGGAGCTGGTCCTGACCGACCGGCACCAGGTTGGCCTTGCAGAACAGGATGTCGGCCGCCTGGTGCGCCGGGTAGGTGAACATCAGCCCGCTGACGGACGACTGCCGCGAGTGGGCGATCTCGTCCTTCACCGTGGGGTTGCGGCCGAGCTCCGCGACCGACACCAGGCTGAGGAACGGCAGGAGCAGCTGGTTGAGCGCGGGGACCGCGCTGTGGGCGAAGATCGTGGCCCGGCTGGGGTCGACGCCGGCGGCCAGGTAGTCGAGCACGATCTCCTCGGCGTGCTCGGCCGGCCGTTCGGCCACGTCGCGGTCGGTCAGCACCTGGTAGTCGGCGATGAGGACCAGCAGCTCCACGCCGACGTCCTGCAGGCGCACGCGATTGTGCACGGTGCCGAAGTAGTGGCCCAGGTGCAGCCGTCCCGTGGGACGGTCCCCGGTCAGGACGCGAAAACGGCCGGGGTCCCGCCGGACGTCGTCGAACGTCAGGGGTGCGGCTGGTGCGGTTGTGGTCATGGTGTCCTCCTCGGTGACGGGCGGGTCCGCCGAAGGCGGCCCCGCCGGACGAGGAGAACGAGAAGGGCCGTCCAATCGAACGGCCCCGGTCGTGCGTGACAGCCGCTCCTATGAGGAGCGCCACCAGTTCAGGCACGACGTACGGTTCATGTGGATCAGTCTAGAAGGTGTTCCGCCGCGGCGTCGAGCAGCCAGGCGCCCAGGTAGCCGGCGAAGGACGAGCGGACGAGGACCGTGAACGCGTCGCCCTCCCTGGCCGCCAGCACGACCTGGGCCCGGGCGAGCACGGTCTGGGCGCAGCGGCCCGGCCCGAACACCCGCGGGTGCAGGTCGAGGGCGCAGCCGTGGGCCAGCAGGTCCCGGGAGCGGGGGCCGTCAACGAGGACGGCCGTCCGCTGGGCCGACACGTCGGTGATCCCCACGTGGGCGCCCGCGCAGGCCTCCCGCAGCCGGCCCTCCAGTCCCTCGGCGCCGGGCGGGGCGAGCACCAGCCACTCGTCGGGTCCCGTCCAGAGGACGTCGCAGTCGCCGCTCGCGTACGTGCCCGGCTCGGTGGGCAGCGGGACGCCGAGGGCGAGCCCGATCTCGGCCGCGGCCCGGCTCTTGGGGTCGGCCCGCACGTCGAGCTGCGTGAGGAACGGGATCTCCTCGATGCGCAGGCTCTCGGCGGACACCGGCTCGAACCCGGCCAGCGGGCTCAGTCGCTCAGCCATCGCGGCGGGCTCCCTCGGGGTCGTAGAGGACGTGGTGGGTGACGGTCACGGGCACCGGGTCGCCGCCCAGCGGGACGTACAGCCGCTCGCCGATCCGCTCGCGCCCGCCGCTGACCAGGGCGAGCGCGAACGTGCGGCCGAGCGCGGCGCTGCGGTAGCTGGAGGTGACGTGCCCGAGCGCCCGCACCGGCGGCTCGGGCAGCCGGGAGGTCGCCACGAGGTGGGCGCCCTCGGGCAGCAGCAGCCCGGGATCCTCCGGGAGCAGGCCCACCAGGTGCTTGCGGTCGGGCCGGGAGGTGTCGGCGCGGGTGTGGGACCGCTTGCCGACGAAGTCGGCCTTCTTCTTCGACACCACCCAGTCCATGCCGAGGTCGGCGGGGGTGACGGTGCCGTCGGTGTCCTGCCCGATGATCGGGTAGCCCTTCTCGGCCCGCAGGACGTGCATGGTCTCGGTCCCGTACGGCGTGACGACGCCGGTGCCCATCACCGCCTCCCAGAGGGCGAGGCCGTCCCACGCGTTGACGTTGATCTCGTAGGCCAGCTCCCCGGAGAAGCTGATCCGGCAGACCCGGGCCGGGATCCCGGCCACCTCGGCGTCCCGCCACGTCATGAACGGGAAGCTGGCGGCGTCCACGGCGAGGCCGGGGGCGAGCCCGGCCAGCACCGCGCGCGAGCGCGGGCCGGCCAGGGCGACCGTGGCCCAGTGCTCGGTGACCGAGGTGCAGTAGACCCGCAGCGAGGGCCACTCGGTCTGCAGCCACTCCTCCATCCAGTCGAGGACGGCGGCGGCGTTGCCGGTGGTCGTGGTGGCCAGGAACCGGTCCTCCGCCAGCCGCATGACCGTGCCGTCGTCGAAGACCATGCCGTCGGCCCGGCACATCACGCCGTACCGGATGGCGCCGACCTTGAGCGTGCTCATCATGTTCGTGTAGAGCCGGTCGAGGAACTCGGCGGCGCCCGGGCCCTGCACGTCGATCTTGCCGAGCGTGGAGGCGTCCATGGCGCCGGCGCCCTCCCGCACGGCCCGGCATTCGCGGAGGACGGCGGTCTCCATGTCCTCGCCGGGCCGGGGGTAGTACCAGGGCCGCTTCCACTGCCCGACGTTCTCGAACAGCGCGCCGTGCGCCGCGTGCCAGCCGTGCAGCGAGGTGACCCGGACGGGGTCGTGGAGCATGCCGCGGTCGCGCCCGGCCAGGGCCGCGAAGCTCACCGGCGCGTACGGCGCCCGGAAGGTGGTGGTGCCGAGGTCGCCGATCTCCACCCCCGTGACGTGGGCGACGACCGCGCTCGTCAGCACGCCGGACAGCTTGCCCTGGTCGTGGGCCGTGCCCGCCGTGGTGTACCGCTTGACGTGCTCGACCGAGCGCAGCCCGGCCTCCGTGGCCCGCATGACGTCGGCCACCGTGACCTCGCGCTGGAGGTCGACGAAGTGGGTCGCGTAGTCGTCGGCGGGCACCAGCCACAGGCGTCCGGACGGCAGCGCCGTCACCCGCTCCGCGGCGGGGACGGGACGCGGCGGGACCCGGAACCCGGCGGCCTCGGCCGCCCGCGTCCCGGCGGCGACGCCGTCCTCCAGGCAGCCGGCGAGCGTGTACACGCCCCGGGCCGCCCCGGCGACCTCGACGGCCTGGGCCGCCTCTCCGGGCACGAAGGCGTGGAGCTCCTCGTCGAACCGCAGGGCGCCGCCCGACTGGCTGAACAGGTGGACGACCGGGTTCCAGCCGCCGGACACGAGCAGCAGGTCGGCCTCGATCTCCCGCTCCCCGGAAGGCCCGGACACGGTCACGGACGCGACCGAGCCGTCCTGGGCCGCTCCGACGCCCGTGACGACGTGCCCGCTCAGCACGTCGGTCCCGGCGAGCGCGGGGGCCTCCCGCCGCACGTCGGCGACGGCGGCGATCTCGACGCCGGCCGCGGCGAGGTCGCGGGCGGCGTCGTAGGCGCCGTCGCCGGTGGTGAACACGACGGCGCGGCGGCCCGCGAGCACGCCGTACCGGTTGGCGTAGGCCCGGGCC
Organism: Microbispora sp. ATCC PTA-5024; assembly: GCF_000511135.2. Classification (NCBI taxonomy): domain Bacteria; kingdom Bacillati; phylum Actinomycetota; class Actinomycetes; order Streptosporangiales; family Streptosporangiaceae; genus Microbispora; species Microbispora sp. ATCC PTA-5024. The sequence continues at coordinate 581,930 of NZ_KI866526.1, forward strand.
GCGCCGGCCAGCATGACCCCCGGCCGGTCGTTGCCGGCGAAGGCGATCGGCCGCTCGTGGGCGCCGGTGGCCAGTACGACGCGCCGGGCCCTGATCCGCCAGATCCGCTCGCGCGACGCCGCGCCCTCCTCCCGCCGCTCGACCGCCACCAGGTAGTTGTCGTCGTAGTAGCCGAACACGGTGGTGCGCGGCAGCACCCGCGCCTCCGGCCGCCCGGCCAGCTCGGCGAGCATGCCGGCGGCCCAGGTCGTCCCGGAGACCCCGTCGACGGTCTCGCCGGTGTCGGGCAGGCAGCCCCCGGCCGCCGGCCTGTCGTCGGCGAGGATCACCCGGGCCCCGGAGGCGGCCGCCGCGGTCGCCGCCGCGAGCCCCGCCGGTCCCGCGCCGACCACCAGTACGTCGCAGTGCGCGTGGACGGCGTCGTAGCGGGCCGGGTCCGGGCGGTCGGCCAGGCGGCCCCTGCCGCCGAGCCCGGTGGCCACCAGCCCGTCGTACAGCTCGACGGTCGTGGCCTGGAGCATCGGCTCGGGGAACGGCTCCTCGATCTGGACGAGCGCGTTGGGCTCCTCGGTCCAGGCCGCGTAGATCCCGCGGGGCCGGCCGAGGCCCTCGCTGCGGACGACGGCGCGGACGCCGTTGGCGAGCAGCGCCGCGGCCAGCGTGTCGCCCCGCAGCCCCTCGTAGTCGCGCCCGTCGTATCGGAACCGCAGCGTCTCGCCCGCGACGCCCTCGCGGCGGCGGGAGGTCATGCGCCCGCCCCCGCTTCGAACACGCCGGTCGCGGTGTCGCGGGTGAGCGTGAACCACCGGCGGCAGCCGGCCGTGTGGCTCCACCGCTCCGCGAAGCGGCCCTTCGGGTTGTCGCGGAAGAAGAGGTACCGCGCCCACTCCTCGTCGGACAGCGCGGCGGGGTCCGCGGGGTAGGCGACGTGCGCCTGACCGCCGTAGTGGAACTCGGCCTCGTCACGCGGCCCGCACCACGGACAGGGGATCAACAGCATCGGGGTCGGCTCCAGGTCGTTAGTGGGCGACGGCCGCGGCGCCGTGCTCGTCCACGAGCGCGCCGGTGGTGAACCGTTCGAGCGAGAAGGGGGCGGCCAGGGGGTGCGGCTCGCCGTGGGCGATCGTGTGCGCGTAGCACCAGCCCACGCCGGGGGTCGCCTTGAACCCGCCGGTGCCCCAGCCGCAGTTGACGTACAGGTCCTCGACGGGGGTGAGCCCGACGATCGGGGAGGCGTCGGGGCTCACGTCGACGATCCCGGCCCAGGTCCGCAGCACGTGGGCCCGGGCGAAGACCGGGAACAGCTCCAGCGCCGCCGACATCTGCCGCTCGATGACGTGGAACGCCCCCCGCTGGCGATAGGAGTTGTACGCGTCGATGCCGGCGCCCATGACGAGCTCGCCCTTGTGGGCCTGGCTGACGTACACGTGCACGGAGTTCGACATGACGACGGTCGGGTGGACCGGCTCCAGCAGCTCGGACACCAGGGCCTGCAGCGGGTGGGTCTGCAGCGGCAGCCGCACCCCCGCGGTCTCCGCGACGACGGACGTGTGCCCGGCGGCGGCCAGGGCCACCTTCCCCGCGGCGATCCGTCCCAGCGGCGTGTGCACGGCCACGGCCCGGCCGTCCGTCACCTCGACGCCGGTGACCTCGCAGTTCTCGATGAGGTGGACGCCCATCGCGGCGGCCGCCCGCGCGTATCCCCAGGCGACGTAGTCGTGCTTGGCGATGCCGGCCCTCGGCTGGTACGTCGCCCCGAGCACCGGGTAGCGGACGCCGGGGGACACGTCGACGATCGGGCAGACCTCCTTGACCTCCTCCGGGCCGAGCCACTCGGCGTCCACGCCGTTGAGCCGGTTGGCGTGCACCCGGCGGACGCCGTCGCGCACGTCCTGGAGGCTGTGGGCCAGGTTGAGCACGCCGCGCTGGCTGAACAGCAGCGGGTAGCCGAGGTCCTCCTCCAGCCCCTCCCAGAGCTTGAGCGCGTGCTCGTAGATCCCGGCGCTCTCGTCCCACAGGTAGTTGGACCGGATGATCGTGGTGTTGCGTGCCATGTTGCCGCCGGCCAGCCAGCCGCGCTCCAGCACGGCGACGTCGGTGACGCCGTGGTTCTTGGCCAGGTAGTACGCCGTGGCCAGGCCGTGGCCGCCGGCGCCCACGATCACCACGTCGTACGACCGCTTGGGCTCGGGACTGGTCCACAGCCGCTCGGGCTGGGGAGGGACGTCGCGCATCGTCAGACTCCGGGGTAGAGCGGGTGCTTGGCGGCGAGCGCCTCGACCCGTCCGCGCAGGTGGGCGATCTCCGCCTCGGACCCGTCGCCGCGCAGCGTCGCCGCGATGACGTCCGACACCTCGGCGAAGTCGGCGGCCTCGAACCCGCGGGTGGCGAGCGCGGGGGTGCCGATCCGCAGGCCCGAGGTGACCATGGGCGGCCGGGGGTCGAACGGCACGGCGTTGCGGTTGACGGTGATCCCGGCGGCGTGCAGCCGGTCCTCCGCCTGGCGGCCGTCGAGCTCCGACTCCCGCAGGTCGACCAGCACGAGGTGGACGTCGGTGCCGCCGGACAGGACGCGCACGCCGGCCGCCGCCGTGTCGGGGCGCAGCAACCGTTCGGCGAGGATCCGGGCCCCCTCCAGCGTGCGGCGCTGGCGGTCGCGGAACCACTCACCCGCGGCGATCTTGAACGCCACGGCCTTGGCGGCGATGACGTGTTCCAGCGGGCCGCCCTGCTGCCCGGGGAACACGGCCGAGTTGATCTTCTTGGCCAGCTCCCCGGTGGACAGCACGACGCCGCCGCGCGGGCCGCCGAGCGTCTTGTGCGTGGTCGTCGTGACCACGTGCGCGTGCGGCACGGGCGAGGGGTGCAGCCCGGCCGCGACGAGCCCGGCGAAGTGCGCCATGTCCACCATCAGGTACGCCCCGACCTCGTCGGCGACGCGCCGGAAGGCCGCGAAGTCGAGGTGGCGGGGGTAGGCCGACCAGCCCGCGATGATCAGCTTGGGCCGGTGCTCGCGGGCCAGGCGCTCCACCTCGTCCATGTCCACCAGGCTGTCGCTCTCGCGCACGTGGTAGGCCACCACGCGGTACAGCCTGCCGGAGAAGTTGATGCGCATCCCGTGGGTCAGGTGGCCGCCGTGGGCCAGATCGAGACCGAGGATCGTGTCGCCCGGCTCCAGCAGCGCGGCCATCGCGGCGGCGTTGGCCTGCGCCCCGGAGTGCGGCTGCACGTTGGCCGCCTCCGCGCCGAACAGCGCACGCACCCGGTCGATCGCCAGCTGCTCGACCACGTCGACGTGCTCGCAGCCGCCGTAGTAGCGCCGGCCCGGGTACCCCTCGGCGTACTTGTTGGTCAGGACCGAGCCCTGCGCCCGCATGACCGACACGGGGGCGAAGTTCTCGCTGGCGATCATCTCAAGGGTGGACTGCTGGCGGCGCAGTTCGTCGCCGATGGCCGCGGCGACCTCGGGGTCGACCTCGTCGAGCGGCGCGTCGGCCAGCGATTCGGGTGGGTTCACGGTGAATCCTCCAAAGACGCCGCGTCAGCCGCGGAGACGTTCCATTGCCGGGTCGAAGAGCGGCTCCTGCGCGACGACGGCGGGGACGCGCCGGTCGAAGTAGCCGATGTGGACGACCTGACCGGGAGCGGACAGCTCGACCGGGAGCCAGGCGTAGGCGATGCCCTTGCCGACGGTGTAGCCGTAGGCGGCGCTGGTGACGTAGCCCACGCAGGTGTCGCCGTCGTACACCGGCTCCTTGCCCATCACGACCGCCTCGGGGCCGTCGATCGTGAGGCAGGTGAGCCGGCGGCGCACCGACTCGCGCCGGGCGAGCAGGGCGGTGCGGCCGATGAAGTCGCCCTTGTCCGGCTTCACGGCGAACCCGAGGCCCGCCTCGTACGGGTCGTGCTCGTACGTCATGTCGGTGCCGAAGGACCGGTAGCCCTTCTCCAGCCGGAGGCTGTTGAACGCCCCCCGGCCGCCCGCGACGATCCCGTGCGGCCGCCCGGCCTCCCACAGGACGTCCCAGAGCTTGGCGCCCATGTCGGCCGTCGTGTAGAGCTCCCAGCCCAGCTCGCCGATGTAGGACAGGCGCAGCGCGGTCACCGGCACCGGGCCCACGTACCCCCGCTTGGCCCGGAAGTAGCGGAAGCCGTCCTTGCCGAAGTCGGGGCCGGCCAGCGGCTCCACCACGTCGCGGGCCCTCGGCCCCCAGAGGCCCACGCAGCAGGTGCCGGCCGTGATGTCGCGGATCACCACGTCCCCGGTGGCGTGCCGGTGGAACCAGTCGAGGTCGAGGTTGCCGTTGGCGCCGACCTGGTACAGGTCGCGCCCGAGCCGGGCGACCGTGATGTCGCTGCGGATGCCGCCGTCCTCGTCGAGGAGCAGGCAGTACGTCACCGAGCCGACCGACTTGTCCACGTCGCCCGTCGACAGGCGCTGGAGGAAGGCGGTGGCGCCCGGGCCGGCCACCTCGATCCGCTTCAGCGCGGTCATGTCGTACAGGGCGACCGTCTCGCGGGAGGCCTGGGCCTCGGCGCCGACGATCGGGGACCAGTGCCGGGACGCCCAGTCGCCCGGGTGGGGGATGTCGCGGCCGTCGAGCAGGGCCGCGTTGGCCTCGTACCACTGGGGGCGCTCCCAGCCGGAGGCCTCCAGGAAGTACGCCCCCAGCTCGCGCTGCCGGGTGTGGAAGGGGCTGGTGCGCAGCGGCCGCAGGTTCGCCGGGGGCTCCAGCGGGTGGATGATGTCGTAGACCTCGACGTAGTTCTGGCAGTCGCGGGCCAGCACGTAGTCGGGGGCGAGCTGGTGCGGCTCGAACCGGTTGACGTCGCACTCGTGCAGGTCGAACGACGAGCAGTGGCCGTCGGCCAGCCACTCGGCCATCGCCCGCCCGACGCCCGCCGAATGGGTCACCCACACGGCCTCGGCCACCCAGAAGCCCTTGACCTCGGGCGACTCGCCGAGCAGCGGCATGTTGTCCGGCGTGAACGAGAAGAGCCCGTTGATGCCCTCCTCGATCTTCGTCTCGCCGGTCCCGGGCAGCAGCGACCGGGTCTCGGCCCAGGCCGGGGCGAAGTCGTCCTCGGTGAACGGCGTGACCGACGGCATGACCTCGGCGGCGTCCACGGAGAGGATCTCGTCGGCGGTGATCGGCATCGGCCGGTGGCCGTAGTAGCCGATGCCGAGCCGGTCGAACCGCTCCCGGTAGTAGAGGTCGCTGTCCTGGTGGCGCAGGATCGGCCGGACCGCCTCCTCGGCCTGCCCGTGCAGCCCGGGGACGGGTCCCGTCCAGGCGAGCTGATGGGCGAGCGGCGTCAGGGGGAGGGTCATCCCCACCATGCGCGCGACCCGGGGGCCCCAGATCCCCGCGCAGCACACCACCACGTCGGCCGGGATCTCCCCGCCCGAGGTGAACACGGAGGCGACCCGGCCGTCCACCACGCGGATGTCGAGCACCTCGTGGCGGTCGAGCACCCGCACGCCCCGCTCCCGGGCCCGGGTGAGCTGGACGTCGACGGCGCGCACGGCCTTGGCCAGGCCGTCGGTGGGGACGAAGAGCCCGCCGAGCACGCGCCCGGCGTCCAGCAGCGAGTGCCGCTCGACGCACTCGTCCGGCGTGAGCAGGTGGGCCTCAAGGCCCCAGGCCGTCGCCCACCCGTGCCGGCGCCGCAGCTCGGTGAGCCGCTCCGGCGTGGTGGCCACCTCCAGACCGCCCACCTGCAGGAAGCAGCCGAGCGCGCTCAGCTTCTCGACGGTGTAGCGGGCCATCTCGGTCATCGTCTTGGAGGAGTTCGTCTGGAACACCAGCCCGGGGGCGTGGGACGAGGAGCCTCCCGTCGCCGGCACCGGGCCCTGGTCCACGACCGTGATCTGGTCCCATCCCCTGGCGGACAGCTCCTCCGCGAGGGCTGCCCCGACGACCCCGGCTCCGATGATGACGACGCGTGGCCCTGCCATACACACCTCCGTCGTTGCGCATTCCGAAACGACATGCGCGTCCCGCAACAATGTCCCCCGTTTGCCACGGCACTGTCAATAACCGGTTCCGGCCTCACCGGGGGCGCATCGTGCCTGTTGGGAGGCATGCCTGAGACGCCCGCGGCGGGCGGGCGTCTCAGGTGGGATCTCAGGGACGGAACCAGTTCTGGGGACGCGGGTCGATGTTCTGCCAGACGTGCTTGATCTCGCGGTACTCGTTCAGCCCGGTCGGCCCCAGCTCGCGCCCGACGCCGGACTGCTTGAACCCGCCCCACTCCGCCTGCGGCACGTACGGGTGGTAGTCGTTGATCCAGACGGTGCCGTGCCGTAGCCGGGCGGCGACCCGCTGGGCCTTGCCGGCGTCCCGGGTCCACACGGCCCCGGCGAGGCCGTAGTCGGTGTCGTTGCCGAGCCGGACCGCCTCGTCCTCGTCCCGGAACCGCTCGACGGTCAGCACCGGCCCGAACGACTCCTCCCGGACCACCCGCATGCCGCGGTGGCACTCGTCCAGGACGGTCGGCGGGTAGAAGTGACCCGGGCCGTCCAGCCGCCGGCCGCCGCACCGCAGGACGGCGCCCTCGGCGATCCCGGCCTGGACGTACGCCTCCACCTTGGCGAGGTGGGCGGCGGAGATCAGCGGCCCGGTCTCGGCGTCGGGGTCGAACGGCCCGCCGAGCCTGATCCGCCCGGCCCGCCGGACGACCTCGTCCACGAACGCGTCGTGCAGCGAGTCCTCGACCAGCAGCCGCGCCCCTGCGGAGCAGACCTGCCCGGAGTGGAGGAAGACGGCGGTGAGCGCGAAGTCGACGGCGGTGTCGACGTCCGCGTCGGCGAAGACGATGTTGGGGTTCTTGCCGCCGAGCTCCAGCGCGACCTTCTTCACGGTGCCCGCCGCCGCGGCCATGATCGTCCGTCCGGTGGCCAGACCCCCGGTGAAGGAGACCATGTCCACGTCCGGATGCTCGGCCAGCGGCGCGCCGGCCTCCGCGCCCGCCCCCAGCACGAGGTTGCCCGCGCCAGGCGGCAGCCCGGCCTCCTCCAGCAGGCGCATCAGCAGGATCGCGGTGGACGGCGTCAGCTCGCTCGGCTTGAGCACGAACGTGTTCCCGGCCGCCAGGGCCGGTGCCACCTTCCACGACGTCTGGAGGAGGGGGTAGTTCCAGGGTGTGATCAGCCCGCACACGCCGACCGGCTCGTAGACGATCCGGCTGACGGCGTCGGGGCGGCCGGTGTCGACCACGCGGCCGGCGTCCGTGCCCGCGATACCGCCGAAGTAGCGGAAGCAGCGCACGACGTCGTCCACGTCGTACTCGCTCTCGACCAGCCGCTTGCCGGTGTCCGTGGACTCGGCCGTGGCGATCTCCTTGCGGTCCCGCTCCAGCAGGTCCGCCACCCGCAGGAGCAGCCGGCCGCGCTCGACCTCGGGTGTGCGGGGCCACGGGCCCTCGTCGAACGCCTCGCGGGCCGCGGCGATCGCGCTCTCGGTGTCGGCCCGTATGGCCTCGGAGACGGTCGCCGCGAGCGTGCCGTCGGCCGGGCAGCGGATCTCCCGGGTGCCGCCGCCGGACGCCTCGCGCCACCGGCCGCCGATGTACAGATCCTTCACGCCCGCTCCTGGGTCTCACGGTGCCGGTAGAACTCCGCGTGCTCGGGCGGCAGGGGAGTGTCGCCCAGGATCAGGTCGGCCGCCTTCTCCGCGACCATCATCACCGGGGCGTAGATGTTGCCGTTCGTGACGTACGGCATGACGGAGGCGTCCACGACCCGCAGGCCCTCCAGGCCGTGCACCCGCATCGTGAGCGGGTCGACCACGGACATCTCGTCGACGCCCATCCGGGCCGTGCAGGACGGGTGGAGCGCGGTCTCGCCGTCCCTGGCCACCCAGTCGAGGATCTGCTCGTCGGTCTCCACGCCGGGGCCGGGCGACAGCTCGCCCGCGTTGAACGCGTCCATGGCGGGCTGGTTGAGGATGGCGCGGGCCACCCGCACGGCCTCCACCCACTCCCGCCGGTCCTGCTCGGTGGACAGGTAGTTGAAGCGCAGCGCCGGCTTCACCCGGGGGTCCGCGCTCTTGATCTTCACCGAGCCCCGGGCGTCGGAGTACATCGGGCCGATGTGCACCTGGTAGCCGTGCCCGCCCGCCGGTGAGCTGCCGTCGTACCGGACGGCGACCGGCAGGAAGTGGAACATCAGGTTGGGGTAGTCGACGTCGTCGTTGCCGCGGACGAAGCCGCCGGCCTCGAAGTGGTTGGTGGCGCCCGGGCCCTTGCGCAGGAACAGCCACTGCGCGCCGACCCAGGGCCGGTTGCGCCACTTCATCGCGGGCTGGAGGGAGACCGGCTGCTTGCAGGCGTACTGGATGTAGACCTCCAGGTGGTCCTGGAGGTTCTCCCCGACGCCGGGGAGGTCGTGGACGACGCCGACGCCGAGGCGCTTGAGCTCGGCGGCGTTGCCGACGCCGGACACCTGGAGGAGCTGGGGCGAGTTGATCGCGCCGCCGCACAGGATGACCTCGCCGGCCCGGACCGTCGTCCCGTTGTACTCGACGCCCACGGCCCGGGTGCCCTCGAAAAGGATCTTGGTGACGAAGGCCCGGGTCTTCACCTCCAGGTTGGGGCGGTTCATCACCGGGTGCAGGTAGGCCCGGGCGGCCGACAGGCGGCGGCCGCGCCGGATGTTGCGGTCGAACGGGGCGAACCCCTCCTGCCGGTAGCCGTTCACGTCGTCGGTCAGCGGGTATCCGGCCTGCTGCACGGCCTCGAAGAACGCCCGGAACAGCGGGTTGGTCGCCGGCCCGCGCTCCAGCGCCAGCGGCCCGTCGTGCCCGCGCATCGGGTCGTCCGGCGCGGCCGCCAGGCAGTTCTCCATCCGCTTGAAGTACGGCAGGCAGTGGGCGAAGTCCCAGGTCTCCATGCCCGGGTCGGCGCCCCAGCGCTCGTAGTCCATCGGGTTGCCGCGCTGGAAGATCATGCCGTTGATGCTGCTGGACCCGCCCAGCACCTTGCCCCGGGCGTGGTAGATCCGGCGGCCGTTCATGTGCGGCTCGGGCTCGGACTCGTACTTCCAGTCATAGAAGCGGCTGCCGATGGGGAAGGTCAGCGCCGCCGGCATGTGGATGAAGACGTCCCAGATGTAGTCGGGCCGTCCGGCCTCCAGCACGAGCACCCGGGTCGAGGGATCGGCCGACAGCCGGTTCGCCAGGGCGCTTCCGACTGAACCACCGCCGACTATGACAAAGTCGTACATGTCTGCCTCCGGGCAGGATGATATTGATATGCGCAATAGAGTGCACCATTCGCAACGCGCACCGGCCGTGGAGCCCGCGTCCGCGCGCTACAGTCCCGCTATGGCCGACGAATCCGCGTCCGCGCGCTCCGAGGGTGGCGGCGTCCAGTCCGTCGACCGGGCCGTCAGCATCCTGGAGATCCTGTCCCAGCGGGGGGAGGCCGGGGTGAGCGAGATCGCCCTGGAGATCGGGGTGCACAAGTCGACGGCGTTCCGGCTGCTCGGCGCCCTGGAGTCGCGGGGCCTGGTCGAGCAGGCCGAGGACCGCGGCAAGTACCGCCTCAGCTTCGGGATCATCCGCCTGGCCGGCGGCGTCGCCGCCCGGCTCGACCTCACCCAGCAGGCCCGCCCGGTCTGCCGCCGGCTGGCCGAGGAGATCGGCGAGACCGTCAACCTGGCCGTGGCCCGCTCCCACTACGCCGTCAACCTCGACCAGGTGCGCGGCCCGTCCGCGGTGACGGCCCACAACTGGGTGGGCCAGCTCACGCCCCTGCACGCCACCTCCAGCGGCAAGGTCCTGCTCGCCCACCTCGACGAGCGCCGGCGGGCGCAGCTCATCACGGCCGCCGGGCTGGAGAGCTACACCCCGAACACGGTGACCTCCCCCGACGTGCTCCGTCAGCAGCTCGACGAGGCACGCCGGAGGGGGTACGCGGTCACCGTGGAGGAGTACGAGATCGGGCTGAACGCCATCGCCGCCCCGATCCGGTCGTACGAGGGGGACGTGGTGGCCGCCGTCAGCGCGTCCGGCCCGGCCTACCGGTTCAGCGAGAAGCGCATGCACGAGCTCGCTCCTTCGCTCGTCGCGGGCGCCGACGACATCAGCCACCGCCTGGGCTACGTCGGCTGACCGGTGCCGAGCCGGTCGAGCACCCACTCGTGGAAGGCGCCGATGTGGTGCTCGGTCGGCACCAGCACGCCGCCCCGCGCGTACGCGCGCGACCCCATCGCCGGCTGGCAGCGCTCGCAGGCGTCGAAGTCCTGGACGTTGACCCGGTGGAACAGCTCCACGGAGGGCCCGATGTCCCGGCCGTCCTCCACCACGTCGGCGCGGAACAGCCAGTCGCACTCGACGATCGTGCGGTCCACCGCGAGCGGGAACATCCGGTGCAGGATCACGTGGTCGGGCACCAGGTTGAGGAACATGGTCGGCTTGACCGTCAGGCCGTAGTAGCGCCGGTCCTGGGTCTCGCTCACCCCGGGGATGCGGTCGACGCCGGCCGAGCCGTCCACGGTGAAGCCCTCGACGCCCTCGCCGAACTCCGCCCCGTGCCCGACGTACAGCTGGGTGGCGAGGCCGTCGGCGAACTCCGGCAGCACCTCGGTGAGCTCGGGGTGGATCGTCGCGCAGTGGTAGCACTCCATGAAGTTCTCGACGATGAGCTTCCAGTTCGCCTTGACGTCGTAGACGATCCGGCGGCCCAGCGCGAGGTTCTCGATGCCGTAGTTGTGGACCGCGTCGAGGTCGCCCAGGCGCCCGGCGACCTGCGCCTGCACCTCCTCCTCGAACGGCCGCGGCTCGTCGGCCAGGCACACCCACACGTACCCGAGCCACTCCCGCACGTGCACCTTCACCAGGCCGAACTCGACGCGGTCGATGTCCGGCATCCTGCTCAGGTTGGGCGCGGCGATGAGCTTGCCGTCCAGGTCGTAGGTCCACGCGTGGTACGGGCACTGGAAGGCGCGGCGCACCTCGCCGGACTCCTCGGTGCAGATCCGGGCGCCCCGGTGACGGCACACGTTGAGGAACGCGCGGATCGAGCCGTCCTTCGACCGGCTGACGATCACGCTCTCGCGGCCGATCTGCACGGTACGGAACGCCCCCGGCTTCGCCAGGTCGGCGGCCCGGACGGCGCAGAACCACATGGACTCGAAGATCCGCGCCTGCTCCAGGCCGAAGACGTTCTCGTCCGTGTAGTAGGTGCCGGGCAGGGTGGCGATGACGCTCGGAGGAAGGCTGCTCGTGGTCACGCCGCGCCGCCTTCCCCGGTCCGCGTCGTCCGCCATGACGGGGTGGCCGTCTGCTGGTTCACTTCCACTCCTTATCCCTCGGCGAGATCCCCGAGTCGCTCATCGCGCGCCGACGGGCTCGATCCGGCGGCGCCACCGGGTGAACAGGCGCACCTGGTCCACCCCGAGGACGGCGGTCGTCCGGCCGTCCCTGCGGTAGACCGCCAGGAAGCTGCGGGCGTCCGGATCGCCCTCCTCGACCGTCACCTCGTCCCCGGGCCCGGCGTGGCCCGCGAACTGCACGCGCCGGCCGTACTGGTCCGACCAGAGGTACGGCGGGGCGGCCTGGCCGGGCGCCGCTGTCCCGCCGGACAGGAGTGTGGACACCGCCGTGGCGGGCCGCTGCGCCGCGCCGGTCCAGTGCTCGACCCGGTGGTGGCGGCCCAGGCCGGGATCGAACCAGGAGGCGCAGTCGCCGGCCGCGACGACGCCGGGCACGCTGGTGCCTCCTCCAGCGTCGCACAGCACTCCGTCGCCCACATCGACCCCGGCGCCCTCCAGCCACTCGACGGCGGGACGGGCGCCGATGCCCGCCAGCACCACGTCGGCCGGCAGGCGCCGCCCGTCCTCCAGCAGCACGCCGTCGACCCGGCCGTCCCCGGTCAGGGCCCGTACGGCGACGCCGCAGACGACGCGCACGCCGTGGTCCTCGTGCAACCCGGCGAGGACCGCGCCCATCCGCGGGCCGAGGGCCCGGGCGAACGGCGCGGGGGCGACCTCGACGATGACGACGTCCAGGCCGAGCGTCCGGGCGGTCGCGGCGACCTCGGCGCCGATGAACCCCGCGCCGATCACGACGAGCCGCCGCGCCCCGGCGAGGTCGTCGCGCAGCGCGCGGGCGTCGTCGACCGTGCGCAGCGTGTGGACCCCGCCGAGGCGCCACGGAAGCTCCCGGGCCACGGCGCCGGTCGCGATCACCACGCCGTCGGCCTCGACAGACGTCCCATCGGTAAGAGGGACCGCGAAGCCGTCGCTCCGCCGCTCCAGGCTCGTGGCCGCGGCTCCGAGCCGCCATTCCGCGGCGAGGTCCTCCCCGTCCGCCTCCAGCGCCAGGCCGGCCTCGGCGAGGTGCCCGGCGAGGAACTCCTTCGACAGCGGCGGCCGGTCGTACGGCCGGTGGGACTCGGCGCCGATCATCGTGATCCGCCCGTCGAAGCCCTGGGCGCGCAGGGCGCGGGCCGCGGACAGCCCGGCCAGGGACGCGCCGACGACCGCGACCGACCTCACGCCGACCTCGAGCGGACGCCTGGCGGCAGGTTGGGCGGCAGGTCGGACGGCTCGACGTAGACCGTGCCGTCCTCCACGACGACGCGGTGGGTGCGGACGGGCGCCTTGGCGGGCGGCGCGTCGACCTGCCCGGTGCGCAGGTCGAACCGCGACGCGTGCAGCGGGCACTCCACCTCGCACCCCTCCAGCCATCCGTCGGCCAGCGAGGCGTCCTGGTGGGTGCACGTGTCGTCGATGGCGTACAGCTCGCCGTCCTCGGTGTGGAACACGGCGATCGGCGGGTCGGCGTCGAGACGGATGGCCTCGCCCCGGGGAAGGGCCGCGAGGGGGCACGCAGGGATCATGCAGCAGTCCCCAAGTTGTGTAAAGCGGAACAAGAAGCGCTATGCGCAACAGATTGCGGTGCCCGGCATCCAAAGTCAAGAGGCGACAAATCGGGCTAATCGTGCTAGTCCCGGTATTTCCCAGAGGGACCCGCGGGCATGCGAAAGCGGCCGGACCGGGCACCCCGGGGCGCGGGTGCCGGTCCGGCCGCGTGACCGGAGGAGGGATCAGGCGTTGACGGCCGTGCGGCCGCGGACCTGGAGGGTGGTCAGCAGGCCGACCACGACGGTGACGGCGCCGGCGATCCAGGCCGTCCAGGCCGCTGAGGCGTGGCCGTCGAAGCCGAAGGCCCACGGCGAGACGAACAGCAGCGCGCCGAAGGCGGCGGTCACCCAGGAGCTCGCCCCGCCGGCGCCGAGGATCGCCCAGAGCGCGGAGACCACGAGCAGGGCGCCGAGGAGGAGCAGCGGCTGGTCGGCCGCGTTGACGTCGCTCGCCCAGAAGAACGGGGCCAGCACCGACACCAGGCCGGCGATGAGGGCGACGACGTCGGACAACGATCTCGTGAGATCCATCCGGGCCTCCGATGTGGGAGAGATGACCTGTTTGATCCCGACGGTCTGCCTGATTGACCGCCCGGTCAACACTCCGGACAGTCAGTGTTAGCTAACTCGCCGTGACGCGACCGTCCGGCGCCGGGACCGTCGGCGCCGAGGGTGCGGACGGGGACGCGGCCGTCGCCAGAGTGGGGACGGGCGGGGGGACGCGGCCGTCGCCGGATGGGCGGGCGGGGGGACGCGGCCGTCGCCGGGGTGTGAACGTTCCCGGGGTGTGGCGTTCCCGGGGTTTGGGCGGGCGTCGAGTGTGGGCGGGCGTCGAGTGTGGGCGGGCGTCGAGTGTGGGCCGGCGCCTGTGTCAGCGGAAGAGCACGAGACGCACGGCCTCGTCGATCGGGACGCCGCCGCCGATCAGTTCGAGCACCCGGTGCCGGGTGTCGGGCGTGTCGAGCAGGGCGGCGATCACCGAGGCGACGTCGTCCCGCGGGATCGCCCCGCGCGGAAGCGGCGGGTCGGCCAGCGTCACCAGCCCCGAGCCCGGCTCGTCCGTCAGCCGGCCCGGCCGCAGGATGGTCCAGTTGAGCGGACGCGAGCGCAGGTCGTCCTCGGCGGCCGTCTTCGCCGCGACGTACGCCGCCCAGACCTCGTCCGAGCCGGGAGGCGGCGGCGACCCCGCGCCCATGGTGGAGATCTGGATGAAGCGCGCGACGCCCGCCCGTTCGGCGGCGTTCGCCAGAAGCACCGACCCTCCCTGGTCGACCGTGTACTTGCGGGCCACGCCGCTGCCGGCCCCGGCGCCGGCCGCGAAGACCGCCGCGCCCGCGCCCAGGAGGACGCGGGCCACCTCGTCCACCCCGGCCGTCTCCAGGTCGCACAGCACGGGCTCGGCGCCGGCCCCCCGCACGTCGTCCGCCTGGGCGGGATCGCGGATCAGGCCGACCGGCGCGTCGCCGCGCTCCGCCAGGATCCGTTCCAGCCGGAGCGCGATCTTCCCGTGCCCACCCGCGATCACCACGCGCATCGGTCGTTCCTCCCCGTTGTCGGTCGTCGAGGCGGCTCGGCGACGATTCCGGGCCGGATACGGCGGCGTACCCATTTCGTCCGTTCCGCACCGGGCGCGTGCGAAACCGCCGAGAGCGAGTCGCGAAACAGGGATGCCCTCCGGTTACTTCTTGTGATAGTCATGTAACCGTCAGTGATCGGTAAGGGTTCGCGCCCGCGTATCCGAGGATGGTCATGCTGGTCTTGGTACTCGCAGTCGTCGCCGCGGTCGGCCTGGTGGCCCTGGCCGCCTTCCTGTTCCGCACGTTCGACCACGGCACCGACGACCGAGATCCGCGGGGGATGTCGGCGGGCCACGCGGGCTCCATGCTGTCCTCGCTGTTCCTGTTGGTGTTCGCCATCGCCATCGTGGTTCCGTGGGCCACGGCCGACTCCGCCCGGCAGAACACCTACGCCGAGAGCCAGGCGCTCGTGGAGACCTACTGGGCGGCCGGCGGCCTCCCGTTGCCGGACGGCGCCCAGGTGCAGGACGAGTTGCGTGGCTACACCCGGTACGTGATCGGCAAGGAGTGGCCGGCAATGTCCGGGGGCGCGTTGAGCACCGAGGGCACGACCCGGCTGGAGTCCATGCGGGCCCGGGTCGCCGCCCTCCAACCGGCGGGCGACGACGCGCGCGAGGCCAGGAGCGCCGTCCTCGACCGGATGGCCGACCTGTTCTCCGCGCGCCGCCAGCGGGCCGCCGACGCGCGGACGTCCCCGCCGCCCGGCGTCCTGCTGCTGACGATCGTGACCGGTGTGGTGGTCGTGCTCTACCCGTTCATCGCGGGCGCCCGGCCGCGCGGCGCCGCGCTCCTCCCGATGACGCTGATGGCCGGCCTGCTCGCGATCGGCGTCTACCTCGCCTTCGACATCGCCCACCCGTTCAGCGGCGGTCTCGCCGTACGGCCCGACGCGTTCGTGAACGCCCTGGACGAGTTCCAGCGCATCCCGGAGGGCCGGTGACATGAGACGCGCGATGGCGGGAACCCTCGCCGGCCTCGCGCTCGCGGCCACCGCGGCCGCGGCGCCGGGCGCTCGGTCGCCAGGGCGGCCGCCCGCGAACGGCACGGACGCGGTGCTGGTCGAGGCCGCGGCCGGGCGGGACGATCCCGGTCCCGGCCTCGGGGTGGCGGTGTGCGCCGAGGTCCACGTGCTCGTGGACCTCCGTGCCGGGCTCGGGCTCGGCAAGGTCCCGTGCCGCCGGGAGGCGCCAGCTCCCGCCCTCCCACCTGTCGTCCCTCCGCCGGAGCGCCGCGAGCCGCCGGCCCACCGGGCGAGACACGTCGCGCCTGCGCCGCCTCCGCGGCACGTTCCCTTGGCACGACCACGGCCGGCCCCGACCCCCTCGCCGTCGCCCCGGCCGAGCCCGTCTCCAACACGGGCGGTCCGTGAGCCCGTCATGCACGCCGAGACGCGCATGCGGCCGCGGCCCCGCCCACTCCTCGGCACGGTGGCCGTGGTGGTGATCCTCTCCGTGATCATCGCCGCCGGAGCCGCCGTCGCCTTCGGCACCCTTCGCTGATCCCACGGCTCGTTCCCTCTGTGGGCTCGCGATGGGCCCGGCGCCCGGCGGGATGCGCTGGTGGCTCGCATCCCGGCCGGGCGCCGGTGTGGCCTGGCTCAGGATGAGCCGGTCGCCCGGGCGAGGACCTCCTCGGTGGTGAGCGGGCTCCTCGGGTGGTGGCTCAGGCACAACGGCGCCTGGAGCTTGCGGAACCGCGCACCCTCGACGGCCGCGTAGAACTGGCCGGACCGGAGCCGGGCGACGTCCGCGACGTCGCTGCCCTTCGCCTTGGCCATCTCCCGGGCCGCCGTGATGTGGACCGGTGCGTTCAGCAGCCCGAAGAACTGGGTCGACGCGTTGCCGGGGATCCCGTTGTGCAGCCCCTTCGGAGCCTGCGTCGCGAACACCAACCCGAGGCCGTACTTGCGCGCCTGCGCCGCGAGGGCGAGCGTGCTGCGGGTGCAGGCCGTCATCGCCCCCGACGGCGCGAACGTCTGCGCCTCGTCCATCACGAACAGGCCGCCGAGCGGCCGGTCGCCCGCTGGGTTGCGCTTGATCCAGGCGAACAGCGCGAGCTGCAGCTGGTTGACGAAGCTCTGCCGCTGGGCGTCCGACGGCAGCCCGGCAAGGTTGATCACCGACACCCGCGCCCGCCTGCCGTCCGGAGGCGTCAGCAGGACGCCGGGGTCCACCGGCGTGCCCCGGCCCGCGAACAGCGGATCCATGACCACGGCCGCCTGCAGGTTCTGCGCGATGTCCGAAGCGATCTTGGACGCGCCCTCGATCGTGCTCACGCCGTCGGGCAGGTCGTCCAGCAGGGCGATCAGCCTGGTGAGGCCCGTCATGCCCCGCCGTCCGTAGTGCTCCACGGCCTCGCGGAGCACGGCCTGCCCGAGATGGGCCTTGGACGTCCTGCCCTCCAGCTTCGCCCGCGGCACGAGAGCGGTGACCGCGGCGTCCACGGCCTCGGTGAACTCGTCCGGGTCGTCCAGGACGCTCGCGAAGTCGGGCAGCGGCTGGAAGCTCAACGGACGGCCGCTCTCCCTCCCCGGCGTCCAGACCACCACGTCGGTGCCGGCGAGGTAGTCGTCCGCCCTGGCCGCGTCGCCGGGGCCCCACCGGTCGGGCGGCTCCGGCCAGGCCTCGCCCAGCCGGGCCAGATCGTTGTTGGGGTCGAGCGCGATCGTGGACACGCCCTGGAGCGCGCACTCCTCGATGAGGCGGCGGATCAGCACCGTCTTCCCCGAGCCCGATCCGGCGAAGATCGCGGTGTGCCTCCGGAGGGCCTCCAGCCGGACCCGCACCGGCTCGCCGTCCGCGATCGTCGCGCCGATCGTCACAAACGGCGCCTCGTCCTCCACGGCCATGCCGCTGGACGGGGGAGCCTTCTGGAAAGGGGAGGCGGCGCCCCTTCCAGGCACCCCGCGCGTCCTGGCGACGTTCGCCGTCGCGCTGGCCGGGCGGGCGGCCTGGGCGACGGCCGTGGTCGCGCGCGTCCGCGCCGCCGTTCGGCTGGCCGCAGTCCGCTCGTCCGCTTCCGTGCCCGGTCCTGGCCGCCCGGTCCGGTCGCCGTCCGGGGGCTCCGTCCTTCCCTCTGCTGGATCGGGCTGGGCGGGCGGCGGCATCCCGGCGTCGCCGAGCGCCTCGCGGAACAGCTTCACTTCGGCGGTCGGTTTGCGCGCCGCGAGCCAGGCCTGGAGGTTCGGCGGGTCGGCCGCCTGCAACCGGCGAAGCGCGGCGAAGATCTTCAGGTCCTCCTCCTCGATCTGCAGGACGCGGCCGCCCGCCTGCTCGAACGCGGCGAGGGCCTCCTGGGTGCGGGGTCCTCTTGCCCACGCCTGGTTCCTGAGCACAAACAGCCTCCGCTTGGGCACTGCCGCGTCCAGCCCGGCGGCGACCGACGCGTTACGCAGGCGGGTCAGTGCGGCGAGGGCGTTGGTTGCCGCGACCGCGCGGAAGCACCAGTGCGCCTCGTCCTCGATTCCCTCGTCCAGAGTCCGGCGCAGGCGCGCGTGAAGTGGGGGCCTGGCGCTGGGCGCCGCGTCCTGGCTGAACACGCGCCCGGCCTCGCCATGCTCCAGGATCCACGCGGCCAGTCCCGCGGACAGGAGGGGCGGCATCTCCGCGTCTTCCGTGGCGGGGCCCAGCGCGCCCGCCACGTTCGCCTCCTCTCGTGCCCTGGCGAACAACGCGTCCAGCGCGGCCAGGTCGGCGACGGCGGGCACGGGCGGCGGGAGATCGGGCAGCGGCGGCACATCCTGCTCGGAGAGCCGTTGCAGCTCCGTGATCTCCGCACCGGCCAGGCACGAGCGGACATGGGTGTCGATCCTCTTCAGCAGCTGGCGGGGTGTGTACTGGTAAGCCTCTTCGAACGCCTCGGACCTCACGGGCCAGGTGGGGTACGGGGGATCGAACCCGGCCGCGCCGTACTGCACCGCGAAGCGCTTCTCGATCAGCGTGATGCCGGTCGCCGCGTCGGGGATCGTCTTGAGCGGAGAGCTCTCCCGGAAGCGGTCCTGGGCGGTGTCGGTGGCCTGCGTCTTGATAAGGACCCAGGTCGCCGGCAGGGAGCAGACCACGGTCAGCGTTCGGTGGGTCACCTCGCGAAGGGTCATCAGTCCGCCCGCGACCTGCTCGACCGTTCTCCTCCACGGTGAGCCGTCCCCTCTGCCGTCTGTCGACATCCCGGACTGCGCGATCAGCGTGTCTATCTGGTCCACCGCGATGACGGACGGGCCGGTGAGCGCGACCAGGCGCGACAGATCCCGGACGATCTCCTGCGGCGACTTCTCGACGGTACGCAGGCCCCATGCCGCGCGCTCGCCCGGCTCGCCCTCCGAAGCCGAGGCGAGGTAGGCATCGCCGACGTCCTGTGCGGTGAGATCCCGGGACGCGCGCAGCACAAGGGCTCGGGCCACGTCCTGGGCGTCGCCGCCCACCAGCCGGTCGTAGCGGCGCAGCGCGGCGACGAAGTCGTCCAGGGCGTCCTTCACCAGCGGGGCATCACCGATCACCGCGGGGCGCACATCCGCGGACACCCCTGTCAGCACGCACAGCCGCCACAGGAGCTCCTTGAGCTGGCTCTGCGATCCGAGGATCGGCCTGGACAGGCTGTCGAGCATCGACAGCAGCACGCTCTGCCAGAAGTCCCTGGCGTCGAGCAGGCTGACCAGGAAGAAGTAGGCGTCCTCCTCGTGTGCCTTCTGGCGGACCCAGCCGAGCAGGTGCGTCTTGCCGCTGCCCCGCTGCCCTTGGACGACGATGCCGATCGGGCTCGCGCCGTCGCTCTCCTCCGCCTCGATCAGGCCGTCCAGGATGAGCCGCGCGGTGTGCCGGTGGAGGCTTTCGACATGGAATGGCGACGGACGCCACACGTCCTCTGCCGCCTGGGCGTAGTTGAACCTGAGCGCCGCCAGGGCGCGGCGCGCGCCGGTCGTCATCAGGCTCCGATCAGGATCAGGTGCTTGGGCTGGTCCCCGATGGTGACCGCCGCCCTCCTGTCCTCATCGGTAAGCGTCTTCTGGTTCGTCTCGGGAATCAGGTGCACGTCGGGCATACCGATCATCCGACGAAGAGTGCCGTCGACCTCCTCCGGGCTCGCGTCGCCTAGCAGCGGGCGCAGCCTCGTGAGGCTCACCCAGGCGTTCGGGCCGTCCGCCAGCCGCCGGTACGCTTCCCGGATCCGCGACTCCACGTCAGGGCCCCCCTCCCCGGTGTCCGTTTCGGCGATCTCGGCGTCGATCTCATCGTCGATGCCGGTCTCGTCGAGAGCGAAGAACTCGCCGAGGCTGGTCCGCGTCTGCCGCAGGTGGCGATGCAGGCCGGCGGCCAGCGCGCGGAGCGCGGCCTCGAGCGCGCGGCCGGCGGGACGGGGAGAGGAGGGCACTCCGTCGCGGAACAACTCCGCCGCCCGCGCCCAGCCGGCGTCGGTGAGCACATGAGCGTACGAGCGGCTTCGCACCCAGCTCTCGACCAGCTTGAGGTCGTTCAGCCTCTTCCGGTCGTCGCCGGTGATGGTCAGGTTGTAGCGCTCCTTGAGCTCGGGGTTCGAGACCTCCCGCGCCTCGGCCATCAGGAGGAGCAATGCGGCGGTCTGGGACGATGACAGTGGCTTCTCAGGCATGAGGTGTCGATCCTTCGAACGTTCCAGCGCGGCGGCGGTGCAGGAAGCGCTCCAGTTGGTGGAGCACCGTGTCCATCTCGGTCATGATCTGGTCGTTGGTGAAGCGGAGGACGGCGAAGCCGTCGAGTTGGAGGCGCACGTCGCGCTGCCGGTCGGCCTCGAACACCAGTCGCTTGCGATGCTCGGGGCCGTCGACCTCGACGACGCAGCGCTCGGCGCGCCACATCAGATCGACCCGTACGGCCGGGGTGAGGGGCGACGATTGATGGGCCTGGTTCCAGGCGCGTCCCGCCGCCCAGGAGCACGACCGCAGAGCCGCCTCCAGCGCCTTCTCCGCCCGGCTCGCGGGATGCGGGATCCCGGCCACGGCGGGAAAGCGCAGCGTGGGGCGCGGGTCCGAGAGGTCGACGGGAGGGGCGGCGGCCCGAGGGGAGAGGCGCATGGCGATCGTCTCCACCCGGTCGACGGCGAGGAGCGGCGCGCCCGCGAGCCAGACGCCGAAGCCGCCGTGGTGGGCGAGCCACTCCGACGCCGCGACCAGCACCTCTTCGCCGGCTGGGGAGAGCCCCGGCGGGACGAGCACGAGCAAGGCTGCGCTGTCGCGACGGAAGCCGGCCGCGATCACGCGGGCCAGCCCCGCCGCCCGCACCTCGGGCGCGAAGCGACGGGCACCGGCGCCGCTGCGTTCGGCGACGTCGGGACCGGTCATGGCGCGGAGGGACAGCTCGGCCAGGTCGGCGAGGAAGGGCCCGAAGTGGCGGCTGGCGGAGGCCGCCCGCAGGGCGAGCGCGCGCACGGCGGCCACGCTCGCGCCCCCGGCGCCCTCAATGGTCGCCGCCTCCGGCAGCCAGGCCGGGAACAGCTCGGCGGCGGCCTTCTCGAGATCGGTCAGCACGGCGTTCACGGTGTCCGCCGCCGTCGGAACCGGGCGGGGGTCGTAGACCACCGTCGCGGGTGCGCCCTCCGGCAGCGGCTCCATCAGGAGAGCGTCCGCCCCGTCGAGTCGTACGACCCGGCCGACCGGGAGGTCCGTCCACGATCGCGCCACGGCCTGTTCCCACCTCATCCCGATGTGCGGACGCGGGAGAGGTTATCCAGCCGCGAAAAGATCGTCTACGCACTTCGCCAAATCGCGAGATTTCCTGATCTGCCTACGGCTTGTCGCCGCCCTCTCCGCCGACCCAACGCGGCACGCAACAGCCCGGCGCACGGCCTGGGCTCGCTACGGACGCAGGTCCAGGGAGATGTGAGAGGACAGCGCGAGCAAGAAGTCGGGCGCGTCGAAAATCTCGCCGGCGGAGGCGACACCGACCGTCCTGGTCCGTCCCGTGAGGATGCGGTCAACCGCTTCCACCGCGAGCGGCGCGGTGACGGCGTAGATGTCCTGGCCGCTCGCCACAGCGCGTCGCTCGGTGCCGCGGGAGCGCACGACGACGTCGACCAGGAAGGTCTGTGCGGACCGCCCGTGCTCGTCGACCGCAGTGGGGGCCGGCGTGTCCGGCGCCGACACGTCCCCGGCCGCCTCGGCCGTCATGTAGGTGCGCACCTCGGGGATAACCAGGTGGCTGGGGATGGTGACGACGTCGGCCATCGTGAACTCCCCGACGACCGCCCGGGTGCCCATCGGGTCGGGGAAAGGCCACTGGAGGCTCGTCGCATCGTCCTGGCGGTAGTCGAGCCGCCCGTTCCTGTACACGACGCGTGCGCCGCCCCGCCGCCGCCGGGAGACCGCGCCCGAGGCCCGCGTCCCGTCCGTGGGGTGCCAACTGCTCAGCCCGTACGCGATGTGCGCCTCGTCGGCCGCCGTCCAGTCGCCCATCGCCGTGGTGGCCAGCAGGTCACCGAGGCCGCCGAAGAAGGCCATCGCGGGGACGATCACCGCTCCTGCGGCGCGGGCGCGGTCCGCGAAGTGCGCGAACGTGTCGACGTTGGCCTCGATTTCGGCTGCCACGTCCACATACGGGATCGTGGCCCGCAGGGCCGCCTCGATTACGGGGGCGGCCGTCGTGGCGAAGGGTCCGGCACAGTTGATCACCGCAGCCGCACCGGCCAGCGCGGAGTCGAGCGAGACCGGATCGTCGACCGACGCCGGCCGAGTCTCGAGTCCGGGATGGGACGTCGCCAACGCCTGCAGTTTGCCGGAGTCACGGCCGGAGAGGACCGGGACGTACCCGCGCTCCCGCAGCTCCGCCACCACGAACCGGCCCGTGTGCCCGTACGCGCCGAACACCGCCACCATCTGCCCCGATCCCACGGGCTCTCCTCTGCGCTCGAATGATCCACTGCGGACATCCTGACGGGCGCGAGCATCCGATCGTGAGTGTCTGGAACGCCATGACCCGTACAATTTCGGACGTGGGTGCTGTCGCGCTGGCCGTCGTCGACGGAATGCTGCACTTCGAACTGTCCCTGGCGTACGAGGTCTTCGCCGCCGCGCCGGCCGGCGTGACGGTCCCCTGGTACGACGTCACCGTCTGCGGGCCGGCCGCTGTACAGGTCGGCCGGTTCCGGCTGGAGCCGGACCTCGGGCTCGACCGGCTCGAGCACGCCGGCACCGTGATCGTCTCGAGCGTGGCCGACGTCGACCAGGACCCACCGGCCGACCTGGTCGACGCGGTGCGCGCGGCCCACGAGGCGGGCGCCCGCGTGGTCTCCCTCTGCACGGGCGCGTTCGTGCTGGCCGCGGCCGGCCTGCTGGACGGAAGGCGGGCGACCACGCACTGGGCGCACACCGAGGCTCTGGCCGCCCGCTACCCCCGGGTGGAGGTCGACCCTGACGTGCTCTACGTGGACAACGGCAGCGTGCTCACCTCCGCCGGGAAGGCCGCCGCGCTGGACCTCTGCCTGCACCTCGTCCGCCTCGACCACGGCTCGTCGATCGCCAACGCCGTCGCCCGCCGCCTAGTCGTCCCACCGCACCGGGCCGGGGGCCAGGCCCAGTTCGTCACCACCCCGGTGCCCGCCCAGGACGACCACCGGCTCGCCGCCCTGTTCCCCTGGATCATGGAACGGCTTGACCAGCCGCTGACAGTGGAGGACCTGGCCCGGCAGGCGCGGATGAGCTCACGGCATCTGAGCCGTCACTTCAGAGCGGCGACCGGCACCACTCCCCTGCAATGGCTGCTGACCCAGCGGATCCGCCACGCCCAGGAACTGCTGGAGAAGACCGACGACAGTGTCGACACCGTCGCGGCCGCCACCGGCATGGGCACCGCCACGACGCTGCGCCGCCACTTCAACCGCACGGTCGGCGTGCCCCCGGACACCTACCGCCGCACCTTCCGCTCACAGACCCGCTGATCCCCGGGCCACCTGATCCGCAACCCGGCGGGCGGGCGGCTCACTCCGTGCGGAGGATGTGCCCGATGCGCAGCCGGGAGGCGAGGTGGCCCGGCCACAACGCGAGGAGGTTCGCGATCGCGATCGCGGCCGGTCCGATCGCCAGTAACGCCCAGAAGGCCGTGGGCGGCTGGTAGAACACCGGGGTCTGGTACGCGACCACGCGCCACAGAGTGCGACCCAGGGCGACGCCGAGCGGAACGCCGAAGACGAGGCCGACGATCGCGAGCAGCGACCCTTGCATGAAGACGACGAGCCGCGACTGGCGGCGCGTCATGCCCAGCGCGCGCATGACGGCGACCTCGTGCCTGCGCCGCCGCACGGCCGTGGCGAGCGCGTGACCCACGGCGCCCACGGCCAGGAGCGCGAGGAAGCCGCCGAGGAACAGCGGAAGGACGAGCACGTCCTGGACTTCGTAGGACTGTTCGGGCGCTTCGGTGCCTTCCATGGAGATCCGATCGCCGTTCTCGACCCCGCTCATGGCACCCATGAGGCGCCCCTGGACGGCCTCGGGGTCGGCGCCGGGGCGGAGTGCGACGAGCGCCACGTGGTACTTGAAGTGCGTGCCGAAAAGTGCCGTGAAACCGGCCGAATCGGTCCACGCACCGGCGTCGTAGTCGTTGTGCGCCCCGTTGGGCACGAAGCCGATCCCCGAGACCCTCATGGTCCGGGGGCCGGTCGACCCGGACAGCCGTACGGCCGAGCCGACGTCGGCCTTCAGCGAGCGCGCGGTCGTGGGGGCGAGGACGACGTCACCCGGGCCCTTCGGCATTCGGCCGGTGACGAGAACGACAGGCAGGGCCTCGCCGACCGGGCGATAGCGGTAGACGGTGACCGAGACCTCGCCCGACTCGGCCACGGCCACCTGGGCGTCGTTCACCGCGACCACGTCGCGGTCGCGGCCCAAGGCGGCCATGGCCTGGTCCGCCGCTGCCCAGTCCTTCCCGCCCTCCCCGAAGTACGCGACGAGCTGGAAGGTCTGGCCGAACTTGGTGAGATCGCCGGCGACGCCGGCGACCCCCGCGCCGAACGTGAAGGAGGCGACCACGCCGAGCACCCCCGCGACGGCCCCGAACAGCGCGGGCCGTACGGGGACCGCGCTGCGGCCCTGTCCGGGTTCCAGGGCGAACCGTGCGCCGACCACCAACGGCACCGGCAGCCCGAGACGGTCCGCCACACGCGCGATCGCGGAGCGGTGGGGCGCGGCCGTGGACCGCGCCTTCATGATCGCGATGCGCGCCGCGCCGAGCGCTCCGGCCAGGACCAGAAGCGGCGCGGCGACCCAGCCGCCGGCGAGCACGAGGAGGTCGACGTCGAAGCCCGGGGCGGGTTCGAACAGGGAGGCGGCGCCGATCGGCATCCAGGGGGAGGCGGCCGCCGCTGCCGCGACCCCCAGCGTCGCGCCGGCGAGAGAGGCGAGGAACGGCCCGGCGGAGGCGGCGGCCAGCGTCTGCCTCGTTGTGAGCCCGCATGCGCGCAGGGCCTGCAGTTCGCCGACACCGGCCGCGGTGTAGCGGGCCACGGACTGGCCGACGAGCACGAGCGCGGCGGCCAGTGCCGCCAGGGCGAAGGCCGTGAGGCACAGGCTTTCGTAGGCGTTCACACGCTGGTGGTGCCTGGCGACGTCCGCGGCGTTCCAGATCTCGATGTCCGTCCGCCCGGTGACCTTCGCCAGCCCGGCGCGGAAGGCGGGCAGTCCCTTCTCGCCCCGATCCAGGCGGACCAGCGCGTTGGCGAAGCCGAACGACCCGGTGCCGAGGAAGTTCTTCGGGTAGGCGGCGAAGAGACCGGGTGAAGGGAAGACCGAGAACCAGGTGCCCTTGTCCTTGATGTTGTCGGAGAACCACGGGGAGCGGATGACGCCGACGATCCGCGCCCGCACAGTGGGGCCGTGCGGGTTCCCGTCGAAGCTGGAGCTTCCGGCCTCCTCCGGCGTCATCAGCCGCAGCGTGAGCCGATCTCCGACGCCCTTGCCGTACACGACGGGAAACTGGCCGGTCACCATGACCTCGTCGGCGCGGCGGGGGTCGGCGAGGCGCCCCTCCAGCACCACCGGCCGCTCGATGGTCCGGTACGTCTCGGGGCTGGTGGGCGGGAGGTATCCCCAGTAGCCGGGGAGTTCCGCCACGAAGAAGGGTGCCACGGCGAAGGGTGCCACGGCCGCGACTCCGGGGAGCCCGCGCACCTTCTGCCAGTCGAACGTCGCGTCGTTCGGCAGGACGACCGCGTCGGCCGGCAGCGTGACGGCGCGCAGGCGGGCTATCGCGCTGTCCCCGCGCCGGGCGCCCGCCAGGGCGGCCAGCACCGTGGCGGTCGCGACGGCCACGAGCAGCGCGAGCACGATGAACGAGCGCGCGCGTCTGCGCACCTCCAGCCGGAGCCACAGGGCGGCGAGATTCATGAGCGCTCCCGGCGTTCATCCCGGCGGGCACCGGCGTGCCGCTTTCCGTGAATTACACATCGCTTTCCGTGAATTACACATCGTGCGAAACGCCGGGCGGAAGGGCGCTGGCCACGACATCGCCGGGTGCTGGCACCCCCGGGCGTCCGCAGGCTGGCACCCTCGGAGACGATCTCCCGGCCGGGAGGACAGCCGGCGCCGCCCTTTCCGGATGGCGTCGGCTCAGCGGAGCTCAGACGACGGGCACGCCGTCGCGGACCTGCCCGACCGGCTTGGCGACGAACGGACACGTTCGGCGAGGTGACTTCATGCCGTCCGACGAAATCACGCCACGGGGGTAGAACCCTGGCCGTGGCCGACAAACTGGAGACCTATCGCGCCAAGCGCGACCCCCGGCGCACGAGCGAGCCGATCCCCGACGCCGAGCCGCTGCCGAGGGGCGACGACGACACCTTCGTCATCCAGGAGCACCACGCGCGCTCCCTCCACTGGGACCTGCGGCTCGAACGCGGCGGCGTCCTCGTCTCCTGGGCGATCCCCCGGGGCCTGCCGCCCGACCCCGGCACCAACCACCTCGCCGTCCACACCGAGGACCACCCCATGGAGTACGCCCGGTTCGAGGGGGAGATCCCCCAGGGCGAGTACGGCGGCGGCCGGATGTTCGTCTGGGACCGCGGCCGCTACACCACGGAGAAGTGGACCGACCGCGAGGTCAAGATCGTCCTCAGCGGCGCCCGGGCCTCCGGCCGCTACGTGCTGTTCCAGACGCACGGCAAGAACTGGATGATCCACCGGATGGACCCGCCCGTCCCCGGGTGGGAACCGCTCCCGGAGACGGTCGTCCCGATGCGGCCGGTGACGCGCGCCCGGGTCCCGCGGGACGCCGAGCGGTACGGCTGGGAGTTCTCGTGGGGCGGCCTGCGGGCCGTCGCGCAGGTGAGCGGCGGGCGGCTCGTCCTGCGGGACGCCTCCGGGGCGGAGATCACCAAGGACCACGGATGGCTGCGCGCCATGGCCGAGTCGCTCGGCAGCCGCCCCGCCGTCCTCGACGGCGAGATCGTCCCTCTGGGCGGGAACCCGGTGTACGTCTGCTCCGACCTGCTCTACGACGACGGGCGGTCCCTGCTGGCCGAGCCGTACGAGCGCCGCCGCGCCCGGCTGGAGGGGCTGGAACTGGCCGGGCCGCGATGGCAGACCGCGCCGAGCTGGCCGGGCGAGGTGCGGGCCGTCCGGCGGGCGGCCGCCGAGCAGGGCCTGCCGGGCGTGCTGGGCAAGCGGCTCGACTCGCCGTACGAGCCGGGCGAGGAGTCCCCGGCCTGGGTCCTCCTGCCTTCCTGACGCCCGTCCCCGTCCCGTCCCCGTCCCGTCCCCGGAGGCCGGGCGGCTGAGGGGGGCGCGGAAGACAAGACTGCCGTTTCCCGGCGCCCGCGCCTAGATTTCCCGGCACGCGGTCGAGGAGATCGAGGAGGAGGGGGCGTCGCATGGAGCTCTGGGAGCTCGGCGCGGGGGAGCTCGCGCGGCTCGTCCGCGAGCGGCGGGCGTCGTGCCGTGAGACGGTGGAGGCGTGCCTGCGGCGGATCGAGGCCGTGAACCCGCGGGTGAACGCGGTCACGGTCACGCTGGGGGAGCGGGCGCTGGAGGCGGCGCGGGCGGCCGACGAGGCCCTCGCGCGCGGCCGGCCGGCGGGGCCGCTGTGCGGCGTCCCGTTCACCGTCAAGGAGAACGTCGACGTGGCGGGCTCGGCGACGACGCTGGGCATCGTCCCCCTCCGTGACGCGGTGGCGTCCCTGGACGCGCCGCCCGTCGCCGAGCTGAGGGCGGCCGGGGCGATCCCGATCGGGCGGACGAACATGCCCGAGTTCGGCATGCGCTGGCACACCGAGAACGCGTTGCGCGGCCCCACCCGCAACCCGTGGTCCGCCGGGCACACCCCGGGCGGGTCGAGCGGCGGCGAGGCGGCCGCCGTGGCGACGGGGATGTCCCCCCTCGGGATCGGGAACGACGGCGCGGGATCCCTCCGCTGGCCCGCCCAGTGCTGCGGGGTGAGCGCGCTGAAGCCGTCGCTCGGCCGGGTGGCGCAGGCAGGCGAGCGCGCCGGGCCGACGCCGTTCGCCTTCCAGCTTCTGGGAGTGCACGGACCGGTCGCGCGCCGGGTGGCCGACCTGCGACCGGCCTTCGCGCACATGTGCGGGCGGTCCGGCGGGGATCCGTGGCACGCCCCGGTGCCCCTGACCGGTCCTCCGATCGGCACCCCGGTGCGGGTGAGCCTCGTCGCCCGCCCCGGCGGAGCCGTCCCTGATCCCGGCGTCGCGGGCGCCCTGCGGCGGGCGGCGGAGGCGCTGACCGAGGCCGGGTACGTCGTCGAGGATGCACAGGCGCCCGCCCTCGCCCGGGCCGCCGAGATCCACACCCAGATCATGTCGGCGTACGGCCGGGTGCACCGCGAGCAGCCGCCCGCGGAGACGGTGGCGTCCGAGGGGTTCGCCCGCTTCTGGGCCGCCTTCGAGCCGGTCTGGAACGGGTCGGCGGGCGAGCCCGCGTTCGACCCGATGATGGAGCGGGCCTCCCTCGCCCGCCTGTGGGCCGTGTGGATGAGCCGGACGCCCCTGGTGCTCGCCCCGATCCGCACGCACCCGGCCTTCCCGGTCGGCGCCGACCTCGATCCGGGATGGCTGGCCGGGTGGCCGGAGACGATGCGGACAGCGGTCGCGGTCAACCTCCTCGGCCTGCCCGCGGTCGCCGTGCCTGTCGGGGTCGCGGCCGGCCTGCCGCAGGCCGTGCAGATCATCGGGCCGCGGTTCCGCGAGGACCTGTGCCTGGACGCCGCCGAAGTGATCGAGGCCGCGGCGGGCCCGCTGACACCGATCGACCCGGCGCCCCTGCCGATCCGGCCCGACCGTGCGTGATGCCGCACCGACCCCCGTGACAGGCCCGTTTCCGGTGGGCGCCCGGCCCGCATGGGACCGCGTTGACGGGGTACGGCCGCGGGCGGCAGGAGAGGGGGACGCCATGGCACACGGAGACGAGACGGCGGGCGGCCGGGGCGCGGGCGGGGAGATCCCGGACCGCCTGCCCCCACTGGCCCAGTCGCCCGACGCACAGCCGGAGGGCGATCCGGAGGGCGGCGCCAGCGGCGACTGGCACGCCCCGGGCGCGGACTCGCCGGACGACGTGGAGGAGCCGTACGACGAGTGAGGCCCCCCCGGCGCGGACGAGGCGGCGTGGACGAGGCGGCCCGGAGGGGCCGGCCCGGACAAAGCGGCCCGGAGGGGACGGCCCGGACGAGGCTGCGGGGCGGTCAGGCGGCGGTGCGGTCAGGCGGGGGTGCGGTCAGGCTGCGGGGCGGTGGGTGCCGCGGTGCCCGTGGAGCCCGTGCGGCGGCGGCCCGGCCAGGTCGGCGCCGCCGGGCCGGTACGGGTCGCCGGCCCGCAGGTCGGCCGTCTGCAGGGCGCGGCTGATGTCACTGGGTGTGACCAGCCCCACCAGCCGGCCGCCGGCGTCGACCACCGCGGCCCGACCGTCGGAGCAGCCGCTCATGCGCGGCAGCAGGTCTGTGAGCGGCTCGTCGGGGTGCGCCGTCGGCACGTCCCCCGGCGGGCACGCGATGTCCCGCAGCCGGGTCAGGGGACGTTCGTGCGGAGGGACGTCCCGGAGCCGGTTGAGCGTCACCAGCCCAGCCAGCCGGCCGTCCTCGTCCACCAGGGGGTACGTGGACAGCCGGTGCCGCATGACGAGACGGTCGACGAGGCTCGCCACGGTCTCGTCGGGACGGGCGGCGAGCGGCTGCCCGGACATCACGTCGGCCACCCTGATGCCGTGGAGGGCGGCGCCGACCCGCGTCTGCTGCTCCTCCGCTGTCGCCGCGTTCACCAGGAACAGCCCGATCAGGGCCAGCCAGATCCCCTGCAGCCCGCGCCCGCCGACCAGCTGGAGGAAGCCCAGCGCGATGAGGGTGTACCCGAACAGGCGCCCGGCGCGCGCGGCCGCGACGGCCGCCCTGGCCTGGTCGTGCCACACCGACCAGAGGATCGCCCGCAGGATCCGGCCGCCGTCCAGCGGCGCGGCGGGGACCAGGTTGAACAGGGCGAGCAGGACGTTGACCGCGGCCAGGTAGGCGAACATCGCCGCGGCCAGCGGCGCGGCGCCCGTCGTCGACAGCAGCCAGGCCACGAGCGCGGACACCGCCCCGAGGACGAGGCTGGTGAGGGGGCCCACACCGGCGATCTTCAGGTCCTCGCCGGGAGAGCGGGGGACGCCGCGCAGCTCCGCCACGCCGCCGAGCAGCCACAGCGTGATGCCGTTCACCTCGATGCCGTGCCGCCGGGCCACGACCGCGTGGGCGAGCTCATGGGCGAGCAGGCAGGCCAGGAAGAGCACCGCCGAGGCCACCCCGGCCAGCAGGTACGCCGCGGCGGGCAGGCCGGGGACGTCGAGCGGGAAGCGCCCGAACGCCAGCCCGAAGACCAGGATCACGACGATGACGAGCACGCTGATGTTGATGCCGACCGCGACGCCCCCGACGCGGCCCAGGCTCATCGAGGATCGCATGGCGCCTCCCCCAGGCACGGCGTGACCGCTTCCTACCCACCTGGCGAGCCCCCACGCGAGATCGGCCCCCGCGCCGCGCCGTCCCTTTCGTGATCGGGGCGGGTGACATGGCGACCTCAGGTTCGTCCAGAGGTCGCCGTCGACGAAGGCGCCCGGTGCGCGGCGGGGGCGGCCGCGGCACCGGGCGGGACTTCGGGGTGGGCGGGCCCGTCAGCGCACGTAGATGTCCGGCTGCGGGGGAGTGCCCATGCCGTCGCCGATGAAGAAGCTCGGGTGCGGCGGCTGGTTGTAGGCGGTGTTCTGCCAGGCGACGGCGACCCGGTACATCGGGTCGTGCATCAGCGTCGGGATCCGGCGCGTGGTGGGAACGGTGGTGCTGTAGACGCGCAGCGCCCGGTCGTCGCTCGTCGGCCAGACCACCTCCTCGCGCCAGTCGCCGAACAGGTCGGCCGACAGGGACGGCGTCGACTTGGTGCCGTTGTTCGAGTGCACGCCGCTGCCGGTCAGCAGCCGGGTGTCGGAGCCCGTGCCGTACTTGTCGACGTGGGTGCCGTCGAGCAGTTCGCGCACCGGGTCGGCGTCCCACCAGGCCAGGAAGTTCGCCGACCCGGGCTTGCGGCCGACGTTCTGGCCTCTGGTGTTGTAGACGCCGGAGACGGCCGCCGACCACGACTCCGCGCCGGGGCTGCCCGCCCACACGTCGTCGGACACGCCGCGGCCGTTGTCGCAGCCGCAGGAGGCGTTGCTCCAGAGGGTCTGGCCGGTGCGGCCGTCGGCGAACCAGGCGGCCGGCTTGCTGGTGTCCTCGTCGACCTTGAAGACCTCCAGGCCGGCATGGCCCGGGTCGAGGTCGCCGACGTGCAGGGCGTCGCCGTGGCCGTAGCCGGTGTTCCACAGCGGCCTGCCGTTGTCGTCGATCGCCATGGCGCCGAAGACGATCTCGTCCCGGCCGTCGCCGTCGAGGTCGGCGGCGGACATCTGGTGGTCGCCCTGACCCCGGTACTGGCTGCCGGCCGAGTCGGAGTCGAACTTCCACCGCTCGACGAGGGACCCGTTGCGGAAGTCCCACGCCACGATCACCGTACGGGTGTAGTAGCCCCGCGACATGATCAGCGACGGGCGGGCGCCGTCCAGGTAGGCGGTGGCGGCGAGGAACCGGTCCACCCGGTTGCCGTAGCTGTCGCCCCAGGAGGAGACCGTGCCGCGCGGCGGGTCGTAGGCGACCGTCGACATGGCCGCGCCGGTCAGCCCGTTGAACATCGTGAGGTACTCGGGGCCGGACAGCACGTAGCCGGAGGAGTTGCGGTAGTCGGCCGAGGAGCTGCCGATGACCTTCCCGGTGCCGTCCCTGGTGCCGTCGGCGGTCTTCATGGCCACCTCGGCCCTGCCGTCGCCGTCGTAGTCGTACACCTGGAACTGCGTGTAGTGGGCGCCGGCGCGGATGTTGCGGCCGAGGTCGATCCGCCACAGCCGGGTGCCGTCCAGCCGGTACGCGTCGACGAAGACGTTCCCCGTGTAGCCGGACTGGGAGTTGTCCTTGCTGTTGGACGGGTCCCACTTGAGCACGAACTCGTACTGCCCGTCGCCGTCCAGGTCGCCCACGCTCGCGTCGTTGGCGCTGTAGGTGTAGGTCACGCCGTCGGGCGTCGTGCCGCCGGCCGGGGGCTGGATCGGCACGTCCAGGTGGTCGCCGCCGGTGAAGCGCAGCGACGGCTCCGACGCCGCCTGCTCGACGCCGCCCACCATCGCGCGCACCGTGTACGACGCGTCGGCGGCCGCGCCGCTGTCGAGGTAGTTCGTGGAGTCGGTGACGGTCGCGACCCTGGTGGAGCCGCGGTAGAGGGCGAACGGGGTGGTCCGGCTCTCGGTGCCCAGCAGCCGCCAGGACACCAGGTTGCCGCTGCCGGAACGGACGCTGATCAGCCCCCGGTTCAGGTCCTCCATCTGCCGGGCGCCGCTCGGGGTCGGCGTGGGCGTGGGGCTGGGCGTGGGGCTGGGCGTTGGTGTGGGCGTCGGGGTGGGGGTGGGGGTGGGGCTTCCGGTGGCCGACCCGGTGCAGGCCGTGCCGTTCAGGGAGAAGGCCGCCGGGGCCGGGTTGGCGGAGGTCCACGAGCCGTTGAACCCGAACGACGTCGAGCCGCCGGTGGCCAGCGCGCCGTTGTACCCCGCGTCCCGGGCCGTGACCTGCGCGCCGCTCTGCGTGACGGTGGCGTTCCACGCCTGAGTCACGGCCTGCCCGGCGGTGTACGACCAGGTCAGCGTCCACCCGTTGATCGGGTCGCCCAGGTTGGTGATCGTGACGTTGGCGCCGAACCCGCCCTGCCACTGGTTGGTCACGGTGTAGTCCACCCGGCATCCGGCGGCCGCCGAGGCGCCGGTGGTGGTGGCGGCCCAGGCGCCCATCGACGCGACCGCGGCGACGACCACGGGGAGGACGACGCGTCTTCGCGTCCTGAGCATGCGGGACCTCCTGTGTGCGGTGACGGGACGGGCCGGTCCGGTCGCCGGGCGGGATGCGGAGGGGGAGCGCCCGCGGCCGGCGCGGCGGCCCCGGACCGTGTTCCGCGTCACTGTCACGGCCGCCGTCACCGGGCGTCAAGGGCGGGGGACAGCCCCCTGCCCGCTCAGCCTCCACACCTGGCACGAGCTCCGGAGGCCGGTGAAACGTACAGCCCTTCCGCAACCGCTCCCGTGTCGCGAGCGAAGACATGGAAGGGGACGCGACCCTGCGCGCTCGCTCACGCGGCGGCGGTCAGGCAGGGCGCGGCGAACCACGCCGTACCGGCGAGCGGGGCGACGACGGGAGGAGGACCATGGCGGAGCGCGGCACCGTGGTCGTGATCGGGGCGGGGCTGGCCGGCCTCGCCTGCGCCGTACGGCTGCACCGGGCGGGGGTGCCCGTCCGGGTGCTGGAGTCGTCCGACGGGGTGGGCGGGCGGGTCCGCACCGACCTGGTCGACGGCTTCCTGCTCGACCGGGGCTTCCAGGTGTTCAACACCGCCTACCCGGAGGCGGCCAGGGTCCTGGACATCGGGGCCCTCGACCTGCGGCCGTTCAACTCCGGCCTGCTCGTGCACCGGGACGGCAGGCGGGAGCGGGTGATGCTTCCGTGGAGGCACGCGGGCCAGGCCCTGAGCGGCGCCCTCGCCCGGATCGGCACGCCGCGAGACAAGATCACTCTCGCCGCGGTGACCGCGCGCGACCTGGCGCTGCCCGGCGCGCTCGTCCGCGGCGGGACGGAGCGCACCACGGAGGCCGAACTGCGGCACTGGGGCATGTCGTCCGAGATGATCGAGAACCTGGTCCGGCCGTTCTTCTCCGGCGTCGTCCTGGAGCGGGAGCTGGAGACCTCCAGCCGGATCTTCCACCTCCTCTGGCGCTCGTTCGCCCGGGGGACGATCGGCCTGCCCGCCGGGGGGATGGGGCGGATCCCCGCGCAGCTCGCCGCCCGGCTGCCCGACGGCGCGGTCCGTCTGGAGACCGCGGTCACGGCCGTGACCGGGGACGGGGTGGCGCTCGCGGGCGGGGGAGACCTCCCGGCCAAGGCCGTCGTCGTCGCCACCGATCCGCGGACGGCGGCGCGGCTGGTGCCCGGCCTCCCGGTGCCGCCGATGCGCTCGGTGACGACCTTCTACCACGCCGCCCCGCGCTCGCCGCTCGGCGAGGCGACCCAGGTCGTGGACGCCGAGGGCGTGATCACCGACACGCTGGTGATCACGGACGCGGCCCCCGAGTACTCGTCCGACGGCCGGGCGCTGATCTCGACCTCGGTCCTCGGCGTGGCCTCCGACGCGGACGAGGGCCGCGTCCGCGCCCGCCTCGGCGAGATCTACGGCGGCACCGGCTCATGGGAGCACGTCGCGACGTACCCCATCGAGGCCGCCCTGCCCGCGATGCCGCCGCCCATGCCGCTGCGCCGTCCGGTACGGCTGCGCCCGGGCCGGTACGTCTGCGGGGACCACCGGGACACCGGCTCCATCCAGGGCGCCCTCGTCTCCGGCCGCCGCGCCGCCGAGGCCGTCCTCGCCGATCTGGCCGGCCCCTGAAGCGTCCCCGGCCTGCGCTACTTGTCCTGCAGGCCGAGCCAGTGCTGCATGCAGATCATGAGCTCCTCGGCGTCGACCGGCTTGGTGACGTAGTCGCTGGCGCCGGTCGACAGCGTCTTCTCCCGGTCGCCGTGCATGGCCTTAGCGGTCACCGCGATGATCGGCAGCTGGGCGAAGCGCGGCATCGACCGGATCGCGCTCGTCGCGGCGTAGCCGTCCATCTCCGGCATCATGATGTCCATCAGGACCAGGTCGACGTCGTCGTTGCGCATCAGCACGTCGATGCCCTTGCGGCCGTTCTCCGCGTACAGCACCTGCATGCCGTGCAGTTCGAGGATCGTCGTCAGCGCGAAGACGTTGCGCACGTCGTCGTCCACGACCAGCACCTTGCGGCCCACGAGCTTGCTGTCCACCTGCTCGACCTCCCGCAGGGGCTCCTCCTCGGAGGCCGGCTGGACCAGCGGGAGCACGTTGCCGGGCTCCTCGGCCGACAGGTGCAGCGTGATGCGCTCGCGCAGCTCGTCGAGGCTGGGCAGACGCTCCAGCGGCTGGTTCCTCGACCGCACCTGCAGAAGGTCCTCCTGGGGGCGTGACAGCTTGCGCGAGTGGTGCGCGAGCACCGGCAGCGCCCGCAGCGCCGGGTCGGAGTCGAGGCCCTTCAGGAACTCGGCGGCCGCGTCGTGCGGCATGCCCAGGTCGAGCACGATGCAGTGGAAGCCCTCCTGGCGCAGCGCGGCCAGCGCCACGGCCGGGTCGCTCGCCGTGGACACCTGCACCGGGCCGTGCGTGTCGTTCAGGTCGGCCGCCACGCTCTGGGCCAGCATCGACAGCAGGCCGCCCGGCCGGGCCTCGACCACGAGCAGGCGGCGCCGCTCCCGCCCGTCGAGGCGGTGCGTGTCCGCCGTCGCGGAGGCCGGTGCGGGCGGCGCCGCGACGGGCTCGGCGACCAGGGGCTCGGCCGCCTCGGGCTCCGGCTCGACCGGGACGGCCGCCGGGTCGAACGACGTCTGGACGAGCGGCAGGTAGAGCGTGAAGGAGCTGCCCTCGCCCAGGGTGCTGGCCGCGCGGATCTCGCCGCCGAGCAGCGTGGCGATCTCCCGGCTGATCGACAGGCCGAGGCCGGTGCCGCCGTACTTGCGGCTGGTGGTGCCGTCCGCCTGCTGGAACGCGTCGAAGATCTGCGACAGGTTCTCCGCGGCGATGCCGATGCCCGTGTCCACGACGTGGAAGGCGAGCACGTCCTGCCCGGGGGCGCCCGGCAGGTCGACGCCCGCGCCGCGCTCGATGCGCAGCTCGACCGAGCCCTCCTCGGTGAACTTGACCGCGTTGGACAGCAGGTTGCGCAGGACCTGGCGCAGGCGCTGCTCGTCGGTGAGCAGGCTGGGCGGGACGTCGGGGGCGACGGTGACGCCGAACAGCAGGCCCTTCTGCGTGGTGAGCGGGCGGAAGTTGGCGTCCACGTAGTCGAGGAGCTGCCGCAGGCTCACCGCCTCCGGTGTGATGTCCATCTTGCCGGCCTCGATCTTGGACAGGTCGAGGATGTCGTTGATGAGCTGGAGCAGGTCGGTGCCGGCCGAGTGGATGACGTTCGCGTACTCCACCTGCTTGGGCGTGAGGTTGCGGGTGGGGTTCTGCGACAGCAGCTGCGCCAGGATGAGCAGCGAGTTGAGCGGCGTGCGCAGCTCGTGGCTCATGTTGGCGAGGAACTCGCTCTTGTACTTCGAGGCGAGCGCGAGCTGCTGGGCGCGGTCCTCCAGCTCCTGGCGGGCCTGCTCGATCTCGCTGTTCTTCGTCTCGATGTCGCGGTTCTGCTGGGCCAGCAGCTCCGCCTTCTCCTCCAGCTCGGCGTTCGAGCGCTGGAGCTCCTCCTGCCGGACCTGGAGCTCGGTGGCCAGGCGCTGCGACTCGGCCAGCAGCGCGTCGGTCCGGGCGTTGGCCACGATCGTGTTGACGTTGACGCCGATCGTCTCGACGAGCTGCTCCAGGAAGTCGCGGTGGACCTTGGAGAAGCGGCGCAGGCTGGCCAGCTCGATCACGCCGAGCACCTGGTCCTCCACCACGATCGGCAGGACCATCAGCGTGACCGGGTCGGCCTCGCCCAGGCTCGACGACACGGTGAGGTAGCCGGGCGGGATGTCCTCGACCAGGATCGTCCGCCTGGACAGCGCGGCCTGACCCACCAGCGACTCGCCCAGCGCGTACCGCCGCAACGTTTCGCGGTGCCCGTAGCTGCCGACGACCCGCAGCTCGGTGCCGGACGCCGTCTCCTCGGCCAGCAGGAACGTGCCGTGCTGGGCGCCGACGAGCGGGGCCAGCTCGTTCATCACCAGCTCGGCGACCGCGGCGAGGTCGCGGTGGCCCTGCATGAGACCGGAGATGCGGGCCAGGTTGGTCTTGAGCCAGTCCTGCTCCTGGTTGGCCCGCGTCGACTCGCGCAGCGACTCCACCATGGAGTTGACGTTGTCCTTCAGGTCGGCCAGCTCGCCCTCGGCGTCCACCGTGATGGAGCGGGTCAGGTCGCCGGAGGTCACGGCGCTGGTGACCTCGGCGATGGCGCGGACCTGACGGGTCAGGTTCCCGGCCAGCTCGTTGACGTTCTCGGTGAGGCGCTTCCAGGTGCCGGACACGCCCTCGACCTCGGCCTGGCCGCCGAGGCGGCCCTCGCTGCCGACCTCCCGGGCCACGCGGGTGACCTCCGCGGCGAACGACGAGAGCTGGTCGACCATGGTGTTGATGGTCGTCTTCAGCTCCAGGATCTCGCCCCGGGCGTCGACGTCGATCTTCTTGGTCAGGTCGCCCTGCGCGACCGCCGTGGTGACCTGGGCGATGGACCGCACCTGGCTGGTCAGGTTGTCGGCCATCGAATTCACGTTGTCGGTCAGGTCCTTCCAGGTGCCGGCCACGTTGGGCACCCGGGCCTGGCCGCCGAGCTGGCCCTCGGTGCCGACCTCGCGGGCCACGCGGGTGACCTCGTCGGCGAAGGCGCTCAGCGTGTCGACCATGGTGTTGATGGTCTGGGCGAGCGCGGCGACCTCGCCCTTGGCCTCGACGGTGATCTTCTGCGACAGGTCGCCGCGGGCGACGGCGGTGGCCACCTGGGCGATCGACCGCACCTGGCTCGTGAGGTTGGACGCCATCACGTTGACGGAGTCGGTGAGGTCCTTCCAGGTGCCCGAGACGCCGCGGACCGTGGCCTGGCCGCCCAGCCGTCCCTCGGTGCCCACCTCCCGGGACACGCGGGTGACCTCGTCGGCGAACGACGAGAGCTGGTCGACCATCGTGTTGATGGTCTCCTTCAGCTCCAGGATCTCGCCCCGGGCGTCCACGCGGATCTTCTGCGACAGGTCGCCGCGGGCGACGGCCGTGGTCACCTCGGCGATGGAGCGGACCTGGTCGGTGAGGTTGTCGGCCATGACGTTCACCGACTCGGTCAGGGCCTTCCAGGTGCCGGAGACGCCCTTCACGTCGGCCTGGCCGCCCAGCCGTCCCTCGGTGCCGACCTCGCGGGCGACGCGGGTGACCTCGTCGGCGAAGGCGCTCAGCGTGTCGACCATGGTGTTGATGGTCTGGGCGAGCGCGGCGACCTCACCCTTGGCCTCGACGGTGATCTTCTGCGAGAGGTCGCCCTTGGCGACCGCGGTGGCGACCTGGGAGATGTTGCGGACCTGGCTGGTGAGGTTGCCGGCCATGAAGTTGACCGAGTCGGTGAGGTCGCGCCACGTGCCGGAGACGCCCTTCACGTCGGCCTGGCCGCCGAGCTGGCCCTCGGTGCCGACCTCGCGGGCGACGCGGGTGACCTCGTCGGCGAAGGAGGAGAGCTGGTCGACCATGGTGTTGACGGTGTTCTTCAGCTCCAGGATCTCGCCCCGGGCGTCGACGTTGATCTTCTG
>NZ_KI866526.1:620531-621488 GCF_000511135.2 Microbispora sp. ATCC PTA-5024
CGACAGGTCGCCCTGCGCCACGGCCGTGGTGACCTCGGCGATGGACCGCACCTGGCTGGTCAGGTTGCCGGCCATCGCGTTCACCGAGTCGGTGAGGTCCTTCCAGGTGCCCGAGACGCCGGGCACCTCGGCCTGGCCGCCGAGCTGGCCCTCGGTGCCGACCTCCCGGGCGACGCGGGTCACCTCGGAGGTGAACAGCGAGAGCTGGTCCACCATGCCGTTGAAGACGGTGGCGATCTCCTTCAGCAGCCCGTCGCCCTCCTCGGGCAGCCGGGTCCCGAAGTCGCCGTCGCGCACCGCCGTGAGACCGGCCAGCAGTTGCCGGAGATCAAGTTCAGCGTCACCGTTGGCGGCGGACCGCGCCGACCTGCGCTTGACCGCGCCTGCCCTCTCGACCATGCCCACCCTCACGTTCGCTTCAGGGCCAGGAAGAGAAAGCATATAAACCGTGGCGGGCGCCGTCGCCCCCATGCCGCTGGGGCGGACGCGGCCGGGAACCGGGCCGATCAGGCGGTCGGCGAGGACGAACCGATCATCCTGCGAAAGTCCGCCGCCTTCGCGAGGTGGGCGCGCGCGGCGATGCGCGGGCCTTCCGGATGCCGGACGTCGATGCCGCTGTGGAGGCGGGCCAGGTTCTCGTGCATCTCCGACAGGTGCAGGCAGGCGGCGTCCATCTGCGCCCGCAGTCCGTCGACGAGGACGGCGGCCCCCCGCTGGAGTCTTCTCGCCCGGGCCAGCGCGGGGTGGGCGACCCATCCGGCCGCGTGCCGCAGGACGGCCGGGCCCGGCGGCAGGCGATCGGGCGTTGCGCCGCCCGCACCGACCGGCCGCCACGCCTCCCGAGCGACCGCCTCGTACGGCACGGTGCCCCTGCGCCGCTCCGGCCCGCCGTACGGCGTCTCGGCTCCCAGGAGGGGCGGCGCGGCGGGCCCGGGGAGCGGGGCCGGCGGGGGGCAG
>NZ_KI866526.1:621508-629861 GCF_000511135.2 Microbispora sp. ATCC PTA-5024
GGCAGGGCGGGCCCGGGGGCTCCGCGCCCGGCACGGCCGGCTTCGCGACGACGACCCCGCTCGCGGCGGCGGACCCTCCGGGCGTCCCGGTTCGGGTCGCCCGCCGGACCGCCTCCTCCGGGGTGGCGCAGAGCGTGATCCGGCCGGGCCACGCCAGAGTGAGCAGCCTCCGGAGCACCGGGGGCGCCGCCGCCACGGACAGGCTTCCTCCCCGCTCCGTCAGCGACGCGCAGGTGGCGACCAGCAGCCGGCCGCCCGCGACGTCGCAGAACGTCAGCCCGGAGGCGTCCACCACGAGGTGCCGGGCCCACGACGACTGCAGGGCGTGGAGCCGGGCGGCGAGCCGATCCGCCGTCGTGTGGTCGAGATCTCCGCTGACCCGGATGACCGCGAGGCGGTCGGCGGGGCGGAACAGTGTGACGCTGACGTTCAGGTCCATGATCGCCGTCCTTCGACGATCGCGGAGGCGCGGAACCCCCACTGGTCTTCTCACCCTAGATGACGGCCCCGGCCCGCGACAGGGTGCGACGGCGGCCACAGCACGCTCATGACCAGGATCAGACCGTGGAGGGAGGAGGCCGCCGGTGACCGCTCCGGCGGCCGTTCAGGGGGTGCCGGCGCTCCGGTCTCCCGGGGGGTCCGCACGGCCCGCCGACGGCGTGTGGAGCAGGTGCCGGGCGAGGGCGGTCGCGGCGAGCACGGCCACCAGCGCGCAGACGCCGGGCCACCCGAGCACCGTGTAGGCCCGCACCCCCAGCCACGAGCCGGCGCTGCCGCCGAGGAAGGCGCAGGTCATGTACGCCGTGTTCATCCGGCTGCGGGCCTCGGGGCGCAGCGCGAAGATCCGCGCCTGGTTGGCCACCTGCCCGGCCTGGGTGGCGACGTCGAGCAGGAGCATGCCCGCGGCCAGCGCGACCAGGCCGGCCGGGCCGCCCGCCACGCCCGCGAGGAGGACGGCCGCCGCGGCCACCGCGCCGGCCGCGCACCACAGGTTGACCTGGTCGGGCCCGTGGCGGTCGGAGCGGCGCCCCGCTGCGGGGGCGCAGACCACGCTCCCGGCGCCGATCAGCGCGAGCAGGCCCACCGCCTGCGCCCCCAGGCCGTACCGCGGGCCGGTCAGGAGGAGGGCGACGCAGGTCCAGGCGGCGGAGAAGCCGGCGAAGATCGTGGCCTGGTAGAGGCAGGAGCGGCGCAGGGCGGGCTCGGTGCGCAGCAGCAGCACCGACGCGGCCAGCAGCGACGGGTACGGCTGCCGCGAGGCCGGGGTCGTGACCGGCACCGCGACGGCCGCGACCGCGGTGAGCGCCAGCACGACCGCCGCCGCGACGACGTAGGGCGCGCGCCAGCCCAGCCACTGCCCGACCGTGCCGGAGAACGTCCGGGCCAGCAGGATGCCGGCGATCAGACCGCTCAGCAGCGTCCCGGTCACGGCCCCCCGGCGCTCCGGCGGCACCAGTCCGGCGGCCA
Organism: Microbispora sp. ATCC PTA-5024; assembly: GCF_000511135.2. Classification (NCBI taxonomy): domain Bacteria; kingdom Bacillati; phylum Actinomycetota; class Actinomycetes; order Streptosporangiales; family Streptosporangiaceae; genus Microbispora; species Microbispora sp. ATCC PTA-5024. The sequence goes on from NZ_KI866526.1 coordinate 622,976, forward strand.
TCGGGACGATCACCTGCGGGACCACCGTCGTGCCGCCCACGGCGGCGCTCGCGGCGACGAGGACGGGCAGCGTGGGCGCGGCGCTCGCCGCCAGCAGCCCGAGTCCGGTGAGCGCGAGCAGCGTGACGATCAGCGGGCGGTGCGGCAGCCGGTCGCCCAGCGGGACCAGCAGGAAGATCCCGGCGGCGTACCCGATCTGGGTGGCCGTCACCACCAGCGCGGCCTCGTCGGGCGGCACCCGCAGACCGGAGGCGATGAGCGGGCTGATCGCCTGGGGGAAGTAGACGTTGGCCACGCTCACCCCGCAGGCCACCGCCAGAAAGAGGATCGTCCGGCGGCCCGGGGACGCCTGCCGCGCCTCGGGCGCCACGTTTTCTCCCTATTGGAACCGATTTGACGGATTCCAGACTTTACCAAGGGTGCGGCGCGCCGCGGCGGGCAACATCAACTCCAGCACGGCCGGGAGTAGGATGCGCGGAAATGAAGTGCCCGGGGGCGGCCGCGTCCCCGGCGGAAGCGGGAGGGCCGCCGATGGGTGGGGGAACCGGGACGGGATCGCCTCGGCCGGGCTGGGCCGCCGGGCGCTTCGGCCACCACGCCGAGTCCGTGCGCCGCCGCCTCGTGGCCGCGCTCGCCGAGGCCGTGGGCAACGCCCAGGACGCCCAGCGGTGGTCGCGCAGCGACAAGCGGTTCCCGTTCGGCCACACCCTCATGACCCGCCGCTACGAGGCGCTGGTCGAGGTGTTCCGCGACGAGCCCGGGTTCCACATGGTCCGGCCCTACGGCTCGCCGCACCACCTGGTGATCCTCGACGGCAACCTGCTGCTCCCGTTCCGGTACGCCGAGGACGACACCACTCCGATCACGGAGGCGCGGGTGGGCGACGGCCGGATCTCGGCCCTGGTCCGCGAGCTGTTCACCCGGTTCGGCCCGGCCGCCTCCTACCTCCAGGAGGAGCTCGACCTGTCGATCGAGGAGCGCGACGACCTCGACCGCCTGCGTCCGGCCCTGGCCCGGCTTCCCGACGACACCCGCCTCGTCCCGGTCGCGTACGCGGGGAACGCCCACGCCGGGCTGCTGCGGCTCTACTGGGGTGAGGCCGAGCTGCTCGACGACTTCGGCAGGCTCCGCTGGCTCCACCACGAGCAGATCCCGCTCGCGCTCGCGGCGGGCGCGCATCTCGCGGAGATCGGCGCCGGCCACGGCCGGTTCGACGACGGCGCGCCGCCTGAGCTGGGCCTGCGCCCGCACACCTCCCGGGTCCCGGACGAGGCGGCGGAGGGGACGGCGGTCGCGGCGGGCGATGAGCACGCCTGAGCCGCCCGCTCGCCCCGGAACGCCTGAGCCGCCCGCCCGTCCCGCAACGCCCGGGGCACAGGCCGTCAGCGACGCCTTCGACCCGGCCCGGCTGACCCAGGCCCGCCACCTGGCCGGCCTGGCCAAGAAGGACCTGGCGGCCAGGATCGGCGTCACGCCGACCGCGGTCGGGCAGTACGAGACAGGGGCGACCCGGCCGAGGCCGGAGCTGATCCCGCGGCTGGCGCGTGCCCTGGCCGTGCCGCCGGCGTTCTTCCTCGCCGGCCGGCCGCACGGCAAGCTCGACGGGTCGATGGCGCACTTCCGCAGCCTGCGCTCGACCCGCGCCTACCAGCGGGCCAAGGCCGTCGCGTTCGCCGAGCAGGTCTGGGAGCTGGCCCACGCCCTGGAACGACGGGTGCGGCTGCCCCGCGTCGACCTGCCGGGGTTCTCCGGCGGGGAGGTCCATCCCGGTGTCGACCTGCCGCGCGAGCCGGCGCAGGCCGCCCGCGCGCTGCGCCGCCTCTGGGGCCTCGGCGCCGGCCCGCTCGCGCACATCGTCCGCCACATGGAGGCCCACGGGATCATCGTGGTGTTCCCGCCCGCGGACGAGGACGCGGCGACGGTCGACGCCTTCTCCACCTCCCAGCTGCCGCGTCCCGTCGTGGTGCTCACGGCCAACCGGTTCGACGACATCCACCGCTACCGCTTCACGGCCGCGCACGAGCTGGGGCACCTGGTCCTGCACGGGGACATCGCCTCGGGGGACTCCCAGCAGGAGCGGGAGGCCGACGCGTTCGCGGCCGAGCTGCTCACCCCGCGCGACAGCATCCTGCCCGACCTGCCGGGACGGCTCGACCTGCGCCGGCTGGCCCGGCTGCGCGACGTATGGGGGGTGTCCGTCGACTCCCTGCTCTACCGCTGCCGGGAGGTCGGCCTGATCTCCGACTCCGCCGCCGGCCGGGCCTACCAGCGTCTGGGCGAGCTGCGCGGCCAGCCGGGATTCGCCCCCGAGCCGATCAGCGGCTATCCCGGGGAGCAGCCCGTCATGCTCCGGGAGGCGTTCGACCTGGCGGTGGCCGAGACCGGGCTGACCATGGCGGCGCTCGCCGCGCAGCTGGCCTGGCCGGCCGCGCGCGTCCGCGAGCTGCTGGGGATGCCCGACCCCCGCCCCGCGCTCCGCATCGTTCCCTGAGGCGGGGCGCCGGCCCGGGTCAGCCGGTGGAGTCGCGGCCGGTGTCGAAGGCCTTCTCGTAGTGCTCGCGCGACTGCTCGATCACGCTCTCGCCGAGCCGGGCCACCGGTTCGACGTCGGCGATCAGCGGCTCGTGGTCCGGGCCCCGGCCGGCCACCCGCCCGGCCATGACCCAGGCGTGGCGGTCGGCCTCCTCGCCGAGGTGGGTGTACTTGCACACCTGCCGGGCCACCCAGTCGCGCAGCGGGCTGGTCCACCACGGCTCCGCGTCGAGGACGGTGGCCGACAGCCCGGGGAGCCGGTGCCCGCTCTCGTAGTCGACGCTCGGGCGGCCGGCGTCGGCCTCCGGCCCCTTCGAGTACCGCAGGTAGAGCCCGGGCCGCCGGGCCACCAGCTCGGTCAGCTCGTCGAGGCCCCGTACGACCGGCAGGTCGCGGCCGGCCTCCCGCCCGTCCGCGGGCCCGTCCTCCAGCCGCCGCCTCGGGCCGCTCATCCGCGCCCCCTTTCCCTGCTCCCTCGCCTCCCGGACGGACGTACGGGCCGGTCCCGGGACCTGGCCTCACCACCGGAGCGCCCGTCCGTGAGGGCCACCCTCCCCCGGCGGGGGAGAGGCAAACCGCCATCCGGCGGGCGCCGGCCGGGCCATTCGCGCCATCTCGCGGTTGCCGGGTGACCTGCGGCGACGCAGGATCGGAAGCAGCCCGAGCGGACGACATCGAGGAGGCCGAGGTGGCGCAGAGCCCCAGCCAGCATCCGAACCTGGACCCCGAGCTGAGGGCGGCCGTCGAACAGGGCGGCCTGATGACGGCCGACCTGTCGACGGTCACCTTCGGGGACCTGCCGGAGATGCGCGCCCAGATGAACGCGGCCCTGGCGGCGATGGCCCCCGCGTTCCCCGCCGGCGTCACGGTCGAGGACAGGAAGGTGCCCGGCCCGGAGGGCGCGCCGGCCGTGCGGGTGCGGATCTACCGGCCGCAGACGCAGGACGGCCCGCTGCCCGCGCTCTACTGGATCCACGGCGGCGGAATGATCATCGGCAGCCCCGAGATCGACGACGCCCGGATGGCCGCGAACGTGCTGGAGATCGGCTGCGTGGTCGTCTCCGTCGACTACCGGCTCGCGCCCGAGCACCCGCACCCCGCGCCGGTCGAGGACTGCTACGCCGGGCTCGTGTGGACCGCGCGCAACGCGGACGACCTCGGCGTCGACCCCGCCAGGATCGCGATCGGGGGAGCCAGCGCCGGAGGCGGCCTCGCGGCCGGGACCGCCCTGCTCGCCCGCGACCGCGGCGGCCCCGCCCTCGCCTTCCAGCTCCTGGTCTGCCCGATGCTCGACGACCGGAACACCACGCCGTCCAGCCGGGAGTTCGCGCAGGCCGTCGTGTGGGACCGGGCGGCCAACCTGTTCGGGTGGTCCGCGCTGCTCGGCGACGCGGCCGGGGGTGAGGACGTGCCGGTCTACGCGGCCCCCGCCCGGGCGGGCGACCTGTCCGGACTGCCGCCCGCCTTCGTCGACGTGGGCGAGCTCGAGGTCTTCCGGGACGAGTGCATGGAGTACGCCCTCCGGCTCGCCCAGGCCGGCGTGTCGACCGAGTTCCACCTGTGGCCGGGCGCCTTCCACGGCTTCGCGGGAATGGTCCCCGGCGCGACGATCAGCAGAAGGGCCTCCGACGCTCAGGTCGCCGCGCTGCGCCGGGCGCTCGTGGAGTGAAGGGGCCGGGCCGCCGTACCGACGAATGTTCTGGTACGGCGGCCCGGTTGCCCGCACAATGGGTGCGAACCGCACCTGAGGGGGCATGATGGCCATCGATTTCACCCTCGCGCCCGAGCACGAGGAGATCCGGGCGCGCGTGCGCGCCTTCGTCCGGGAGACCGTGATCCCCGCCGTCGAGGGGTTCGAGGGCGACCGGGAGGCGCCGCGCGACGAGTACCTGCGCACGATCTTCGGGCTGCGCCGCACGGCGCGCGCCGAGGGACTGTGGCTGCCCCACATGCCCAAGGAGTGGGGCGGGATGGGCCTCGGCCACGTGGAGCTCGCGATGGTGCAGGCCGAGGCGGCCAAGACCCGCCTGGGCCCGTGGATACTCAACTGCGCCGCCCCTGACGAGGGCAACATGCACACGCTGCTGCACTGGGGCACGGACGAGCAGCGGGAGCGGTACCTGCGGCCGCTGACCGAGGGCGTCGCGACCTCGTGCTTCGCGATGACCGAGCCGGAGGTGGCCGGCTCCGACCCGACCCTGATCCGCACCCGGGCCGTACGCGACGGGGACGAGTGGGTGATCGACGGTCACAAGTGGTTCATCTCGAACGCCCGCCGGGCGACGTTCGCCATCCTCATCGCCCGGACCGAGGACGACGTCCCCGAGGGCGCGCGGGGGGCGACGACGGCCTTCCTGGTCGACCTGCCGCAGGAGGGCTGGAACGACGTCCGCGAGGTCGAGACCATGCACGGCTCGACGGGCCACAGCGAGATCGTCATCAGCGGCCTGCGGGTGCCGGACGGCCAGATCCTCGGCGGTCGGGGCAACGGGCACCGGCTGGGGCAGTACCGGCTCGGCCCGGCCCGGCTCGCCCACTGCATGCGCTGGATCTCCCAGGCCGAGACGGCCCTCGACATGATGGTCGACCGCGCGCTCAACCGGTACAGCCACGGGTCGCCGCTCGCCGAGAAGCAGGGCGTGCAGTGGATGATCGCCGACTCGGCCATGGAGCTGTACCAGTGCAAGCTGATGGTCCTGCACGCCGCTTCCAAGATCGACAAGGGGGAGGACTTCCGCACCGAGGTGTCCATGGCCAAGCACTTCGTGGCGGGCAGCCTCAACCGGATCGTCGACCGGGCGATCCAGGTGCACGGCGCGCTCGGCTACTCGACCGACACCCCGCTGGCGAGCATGTTCCAGCACGCCCGGTGGGCCCGGTTCGCCGACGGGGCCGACGAGATCCACCAGATGCGGATCGCCGAGCGGACGATCGAGGCCTACCGCTCGACCGGCTCCACGAGCTCCGCCACGGGCGGCCTGCCCCTCTGAGATCTCGGTGGCTCGCCCCGGACGGCGCCTCCCGTCCGGGGCGAGCGGCAGCGGATCGATCCGCTGCCCGCGTTGTCGGCCCGCCTGCGATCAGGCGGCCGCACCGGCACTAGCTCGACGAGCAGCTGGTGAGCCAGGGGCCGGGATAGACCGGCTGAGTACTGCAGTTCAGGGTGAGGCTCACGCTGGTCGCGCCGGAGGGGACGCTGACCCCGCCGTAGCCGGACAGGTCCCATTGGTGCCCCGAACTGCACAGGGCGTAGACGGTGACGGATGTCGTCCCGCTGGGCAGCGTCGCGGTGATTCCGTAGGCATGTGTGGCCGGGATCGCGTAGGGGCTGTAGCTGACCGAGCCGCCGGGGCTGGCGTAAACCGATACCTGATAGGGATACCAGTCACTGGTGCTCCCGCTGTAGTTGACGTTCAGGCAGTCCACGGTGGCGTTCAGGACGGTGGTGCCGGCCATGGCGGGTTGCGGCGCGGCCACCAGGCCGAACGCCCCGGTGGCGACGAGCGCCGAACCCAGCGCCAGCGCCCGCCGGGCTGATTTCACAGCGAACATGGGCATCCCTTCTCTCGCCTTCACTATCAGCCACAACGAATTCAGCATCCGGCAGGGTGACCGTCAATGGCCTCCGTTTTCGGCAGGGCCAAAACGTCGTGCCGGCCGGGGATGAGAAAAGAGCGGCGGCTCCGGGCGATCGAATCCGTGACCCGCAAGATTTGTCGGACGGGCCCTGGACGACCGCGACGTTTGCGGAATCGGCATCGCAAAATAAATGGGAAACGCAGGCCCGTAGAAGTGACATGCCATTTGGACCGGCACCCCGCCGGCTGAAATATTCACCGCCTGTGCTCGGCGAAAGCGCCGCGCCCTCGACGGGCCCCTGGCCGGCCCGCCTTCGCGAACCGGCAAAGGAACAGCCGCGAAGACGGCTCAGCGGGTGAGGCGCAGCAGGCGCAGCGCCAGGTGGGCGCGCAGGCGGCCGCCGGGCTCGGCGAGGGAGAAGCCCAGGGCCGCCTCCACCCGGGCGACGCGCGCGGCGAGCGAGCTGTGGTGCAGGTGTGCGGCCGCCGCGGCCCGCCGTACGGTGCCCTCGGCGCACAGCGCCTCCAGCGCCGCGACCAGTTCGCGCCCGTGCGGCCGCTGCTCCAGCGCGCGCAGGGCGCGCACGTCGGGGAGCGCGGCGACCTCCTCCACCGGCACGTGGGCCGCGAACAGCGCGAGCGCGCCCAGGCCGGCCCAGTGGACGACGGGCTCCTCGGGGACGGCGAAGCGCAGCGCCGTCCGGGCTGCCGCCCACGACTCCGGCGCCGCGAGCCCGGCGACCGCCGACCCGACCCCCACCAGCGTCCCCGGCGGC
>NZ_KI866526.1:630086-634062 GCF_000511135.2 Microbispora sp. ATCC PTA-5024
CCCCGGTTCCGCGGCGCCGGTTCCGCGGTCTTCCGCCCCGCCGATCCCCCCGGCCGGCTCGCCGCGGCCCGAGCGTCCGGCGGCGTCGGCGAGGACGGCGGTCACGGTGCCGCCCGGGACGTCCATGGGAGTCTCGCGAACGTGGCGGCCCGCGGCGCGCAGCCCGGCCACGAGCCCGCCGGCCGGACCGGACACCGCGAGCACCCGGACCGGCGCCGCCGCGGGGAAGCCCATAAGCCGCAGCGCCCGGGCCCGCTCGGTCTCCCCGGCCCCCTCGGCCAGGACGAGCTCCACGAGCGCGGGGTCGTTCACGGCCGGCCCCGCGGCCCGTTCCACGGCCACCGCCGCCGCCTCGGCGAACCGCTCCAGCACGATCTCGTCGAGCCCGTGGGCCCGGCCCTCCCGCTCCAGCCACACCCGGCCGCCGGACGGCAGAGGACGGGCGGCGCCGTTAACCGGCGGCGCGGACGGATACTCCACCGAGCCGTCGGCCAGCGCCCGCACGAAGCCGCCCGACCCGTCGGCGAAACCGGCCGGGCACTGCGCCAGGCGGGCCGTGGCCTGCGCCATCCCCCGTACGGTGACGTGGTCGCGGACGAGGGAGTCGAAGTAGGCGATCACGCGCACGGCGCTCTCCGCGTCGGCGTCGAGCCCGGACAGGCGGAGCAGAAGACCCTGCATCACCTCAATGTAGACCCGTGTCCGATACCGTGCCCCTCGCCGGCCGGCGGCCGCGCACGACCACGTCACACCAGGGAGAGGACACGATGACGCCGTACACCCGAGGCCTGCACGAGATCGCCGACGGCGTGTGGGCCTGGCTGCAGCCCGACGGCGGGTGGGGCTGGAGCAACGCGGGCCTGGTCGCCGGGCGCGGGGCGAGCCTGGTCGTCGACACGCTGTTCGACCTGGCGCTCACCGGCGAGATGCTCGCCGCGATGAAGCCGGTCACGGACGCGCACCCGATCACCGACGCGGTCAACACGCACGGCAACGGCGACCACTGCTTCGGCAACGCGCTGCTCGACGCCGCGGTGCGGATCCACGGCGCGCCGGAGGTGGCCGAGCGCGCGCACCACGAGTCCCCGGAGGTGATCTCGGCGCTGCTCGCGCTCGACTTCGGGCCGCTGCTCAACGACTACGCCCGCCGGGCCTTCGGGCCGTTCGCCTTCGACGGCGTGCCGCTGCGGACGCCGGACACCCCCGTGCTCGCCGCCACCACCCTCGACGTCGGGGGCCGGCAGGTGCGCCTGCTGCCCCTCGGCCCCGCGCACACGGCCGGCGACGTCGCCGTGCACGTGCCCGACGCGAACGTGCTGTTCTCGGGTGACCTCCTGTTCGTCGGCGGCACGCCGCTCATGTGGACCGGGCCGGCCCGCAGCTGGATCGACGCCTGCGAGGCCATGATCGCCCTGGAGCCCGAGGTGATCGTCCCGGGGCACGGGCCGGTGACCACGGTCGAGGGCGTCCGCGAGGTGCAGGCGTACCTGCGGCACGTCGGCGACCGGGCGCGTGAGGCGCACGCGGCGGGCAAGACCTGGGAGCAGGCCGCGTTCGAGATGGACCTCGACCGTTTCGCCCGGCTCCCGCTGGCCGAGCGGGTCGTGGTGACCACGTACGCCGAGTACAGCCACCTCGACCCCACGCTGCCCGAGGCGAACCAGCTGGAGCTGTTCGGCCTGATGGCCAGGTGGGAGTACGAGCGGAACGGCTGATCTCCACGGCCCTACACTCCACGTCGGGAGGCGCGAGCACATGGCGAACTGGTCGGACTTCCAGTACGAGATCTACCTGAACGGCCTGACGGGCGCGGTGCCCCGGCTGCCCGCCGACCTCACCCGCCTGGGGGAGATGGCCGAGCGGCGGCTCGGTCCCGGCCCGGTCGGCTACGTCGTGGGCAGCGCGGGCAGCGGCGCGACCGAGCGCGCCAACCGCGAGGCCCTGGACCGGTGGCGGATCATGCCCCGGATGCTGCGCGACGTCTCCCGGCGCGACCTGTCGGTGGAGGTGCTGGGCCGCGTCCTGCCCGCGCCGCTCGCCCTGGCGCCCATCGGCGTGCTGTCGATCATGCACCCGGACGCCGAGAAGGCGGCGGCCCGGGCCGCCGCGGCGCGCGGCGTGCCGTTCATCCTCTCGTCGGCGTCGAGCACGCCGATGGAGGAGGTCGCGGCGGCCATGGGGGACGCCGAGCGGTGGTTCCAGCTCTACTGGGGCCGGGACCGCGAGGTCACCCGCAGCTTCCTGTCCCGGGCGAAGGCCGCCGGGTTCGGCGTCCTCGTCGTGACCCTCGACACGCCGATGCTGGCCTGGCGCCCCCGCGACCTCGACCAGGCGTACCTGCCCTTCCTGTACGGCGTGGGCACGGCCAACTACTTCATCGACCCGGCGTTCCAGGCCGGTCTCGCCCGGCCCGTCCACGAGGACCTGAACGCGGCCGTCCTCCACTTCAGCGCGAACTTCGGCGACCCGGGGAAGACCTGGCCCGACCTCGCCGAGCTGCGCGAGCAGTGGGACGGCCCGATCGTTCTGAAGGGCGTGCTGCACCCCGACGACGCCCGGCGGGCCGCGGACGCGGGGATGGACGGCGTCGTGGTGTCCAACCACGGCGGCCGCCAGGTCAACGGCTCGATCGGCGCGGCCGACGCCCTCCCCGGCGTCGCCGAGGCGGTGGGCGACCGGCTCACCGTGCTGTTCGACAGCGGCATCCGCACCGGCGACGACGTGGTCAAGGCGCTCGCGCTGGGCGCCCGCGCTGTGCTCCTCGGCCGCCCGTACGCGTACGGCCTGGGCCTGGACGGCCAGGCGGGCGTGGATCACGTCATCCGGTGCCTGCTGGCCGAGACCGACCTCACGCTCGCCCTGTCGGGCTGCTCCGGCCCCGCCGACCTCCACCCGGACCTGCTCGTCCGGGCCTGACCACGCGCTATCTCGGAAAGCGTCACACTCCGCCGGGACCACGCACGGCCCCGAGCCGCCGCCCCGACCGCGGGGATCCCCGAACCGGAGCCCGTCACCGATCTTCGGCGGGATACTGGGAGTGCTGACACGTGCCCCCGACCCCCCGGAGAGTCATGCCGGAGCCCCAGCCGCTGGAGCCGGGCGACCCCGTCCGCCTGGGATCCCACCGCATCACCGGACGCATCGGCGAGGGCGGCCAGGGCGTCGTCTACCTGGGCGAGTCGGAGGCGGGCGGCCTGGTGGCCGTCAAGCTCTTCCATGCCCGGCTCGGCCAGGACCGGGCAGCCCGCGACGACTTCGCCCGCGAGGCGGACCTCGCCCGCCGCGTCGCCCGCTTCTGCACGGCCCAGGTGCTGGAGTCCGGGATGGAGGGCGGCCGGCCGTACATCGTGAGCGAGTACGTCCCGGGCCCGGCGCTCCACCAGGTGGTGGCGGCGGAGGGGCCGCGCTCGGGCAGCGCCCTCGAACGGCTCGCCATCGGCACGGCCACCGCGCTGGTCGCCCTGCACGACGCGGGGGTCGTGCACCGCGACTTCAAGCCGCACAACGTGCTGATCGGCCCGGACGGCCCCCGGGTCATCGACTTCGGGATCGCCCGCGCCCTCGCCGGGACGAGCACGATGACCAGCCAGGTCGTCGGCACTCCGGCCTACATGGCGCCGGAGCAGCTCGTGGCCGGGGAGCTCGGCTTCGCGCTGGACGTCTTCGCCTGGGCCTCCACCGTCGCCTTCGCCGCCACGGGCCGCCCGCCGTTCGGCTCGGACGCGATCCCCGCGATCATCCACCGGATCCTCAACCAGGAGCCCGACCTCGACGGCGTCGAGCCGCCGCTGCGGGGCCTGCTGGTGGAATGCCTCGACAAGGACCCGGCCCGCCGCCCCACGGCCCGGGAGCTCCTCGACCGGCTGGTACGCCTCCGGAGCGACCCGGCCGCCCACCCGGCCGTCCCGGCTCCGGACCCGGCGGCGCCGCCCGCGGGCGTCCCGGCGGGTGCGGGGGTCGCGGGCGCCGGGACCGT
>NZ_KI866526.1:634432-726366 GCF_000511135.2 Microbispora sp. ATCC PTA-5024
GCCGCCGGCACCGCACACGCAGCGGCGGACGGCAGGGCGGCGGACGGCACGGCGACCGCGACCGGCGGCACGCTCACCGCCGCGACGCCGGACTCGCCGCCCCTCACACCGTCGCCGTCACCGGGAGGGGACCTCACGCCGGTCCCGGCCACCTCGGCCCCCGCGCCCCCGAGGACGGAGCCGGCGGGAGGCGGGCCGACGGCGGCCGGGCCCACCGCGCACAGGCCGCCCACGACCGCCCCCGCCCACGCCGTACGGACGACCTCCCGGCCTGGGACTCCCACGCCGTCACCGGCCCGGCGCCTGGTGGAGCTCGGGCCGGGCCACTTCACGGCCTACTGCGTCTCGCTCGGCTGGGAGTGGGTCGAGTACCGGGAGTCGCCGGCGCCCGGGGCCTACTGCGTCAAGCGGAAGGGCGACACCATGTACCTGACGCAGAGCCGCCTGGACGCCGGGTGCCGCTGGCGTTACCACGACCCCCAGGCCTTCCACCGGTTCAAGGGCAAGTCGAACTACTGCTACGCCTACCGCTGACCGTGCGGGTCAGCGTCGCGGGTCGTAGCCCGGCGCTGGGACGTCGGACACCGGAACCCCTCCCCTCACGGTGGAGTAGGCGAACAGGCTCACCGGGCCGGGCCCGGCCCCGGTCTGCTCCTTGGCGGTGACGGCGAGGGCGAGCGTGTTGTCGCCGTGCTCGCGCAGGAGCCCCGCGGGCAAGGGGAACTCCTTCTGCGGGCCGATGTCGCCGCCGTACTGCCCGATGTTCCAGCCGTTGAGGTAGATCACCACCCGGTACGCCCGAGGGACGTCGCCGCCGAAGCGGAGCCCGGCCGGCGTGTCCTGGCCCTTGGGCAGGTCGAGCCGGAAGCCGGTGCGGTACCACGTCACCCCCGGCGCGAGCGGCCGCTCCGCCGGGGAGCCGACCGCGGGCCAGGAGCGGTCGGGGTAGCCGGGCAGGTGCCACCCGGTGCGCTCGCCGTACAGGCCGCCCGTGTTGAGCGGGCCCCGGGCGACGTCCGTCAGGTCCTCGCCGCCCTCGGCGCCCTGGATTTTCCACGAGATCGGGGCGGTGGACCCGTCGACCGAGGCGGCGACGAGCCCACGGGGCTGCTTGAACCGGTTGTCGTCGGCGGTCCAGTCGTCGTTGTGGCCCATGTTCTGCACGAGCACGGCGAGCGTGGCGGTCTGCCCGGGCTTCAGCAGGCCGGAGGGGACGGCGAAGTGCCCCGGGCCGGGCGCCGGGTTGGGGCCGTCGGCGTCGGCCTCCACGCCTCCGGCGGCCGCGCCGAGATAGCGGCCGTTCAGCCACACCAGGTAGTTCCCCCGCTTGCCGGTGATCGCGTTGAGCGACACGCCGGTCTCGGCGCCGGTCGCCGTGAAGCGCCCCCGGTACCACACGTCGCCGTAGTGGAACCCGTAGTCGTCGGCGTACAGGACGGGCGGGGCCGCGGGCTTGAGCGGGCTCTCGGTCGTGGTCTTGTCGGCCGCCTTCCACGCCGAGTCGTCGAAGCCGGGGGCCGCCTCCGGCGACTCGGCGTGGGCACGCCACCCGCCGAGCGCGGGCAGGCGGACATCGCGGGGGCCGGGGACCCGCCCGAGCAGGGATCCGCTCGGGGTGCGGCTCACCGGGACGCCGGCCCCGCCGACGACGAGCCGGGCGGCGCCGGCTGGGCCGAACACCTCGACCTCGCCGGCCTTCGCGGTGTCCGCGGCCAGCCGCACCGTGCCGCCGCTCACCTCGGCGGAGCGGACGAGCGAGGTGCCGCGGACCAGCACCGGCCCGGCGGCGGAGTCGGCGCGCCAGAACTGCGCGGCGGTCGCGTCGGTGCCGAGCAGGAGCAGCAGCGGGCGCCGCCCGCCGCCCGAGACCAGCACCCGGGCCAGGCCGCTGTGCGTGTACTCCAGGCGCAGGTCGCCGCCAGGCGAGTAGGAGGAGCGGGCGTCGCCGTACAGGACGCGGACCTGCGGGCGGGAGGCGTAGCGCAGGATCGTGGCGCCCGGGGAGCCCTCGGTCCCGTACAGGACGGCGACGTCGCGCCCGCCGACGTACGCGTGCGTCAGGATCTCGGAGCTGGACGCGGCCAGGCGCTGGCCGCCGAGGTCGTAGCCCCCGACCAGCACATGGGCGTCGTGGCCCGCCACCTGGACCGGCAGGGAGTAGGTCCCGTCGGGCAGCGTCCAGGTCAGCGTCGCCGTGTCGGTGGCCGTGGCGGCGCGGTCGGCGTGCCGCACCAGCGCGAACTGGGTGTGCGTCTCGGGGTTGGCCCGCGCCGACGCCTGTACCGCGGCGTCGTCCGTGACCGGGGCCGTGGCCGGGTCGGTCATCGTGAGCGGGGCGACGGCCTGCAGGAAGTAGCCCTGCCGCTTGAACTCGTCGTACTTGGGGGTGAGCTGACGCGCCTCCGTGATGGCCGCGCCGTAGTCGTAGGAGCTGTAGACGTCGTTGGGCTGGGCCAGCCAGCCCCAGTTGGTGCCGCCGTACCCCATGTAGTAGTTGAACAGCGTCGCGCCGCTGACGAGGAGGTTCGACTTGTGGAAGAACTTCATGAACGCGGGCCCGGTGAGCTCGCGGCACCTGTCGTAGCCGGCGCCGCCGGAGTCGATCGCGCCGCCCTGGTACTCCGCGGCGAAGACCGGGCTGTCGTCGCGCAGCCGCTCGGTGACGCCCTCGCCCCAGGGGCCCCAGGTCGTCTCCGCGTTGGCGCAGTCGAAGGACTGCGGATAGTCGTCCACGCCGGGGATCTGGACGGCCCCGGGCCCGGTGGCCCAGGTCGAACTCCAGCTTGCCGCGTCGCAGCAGTCGTTCGTCGTGATCGGCACGTCGATGCCGTCCGCGCGGGCCTGGTCCTGGATGTCCTGCATGTACGCGGCGTCGGTGCCGACGGCGTACTCGTTCTCCGCGTTGTAGAGGATCACCGATCCGCCGTGGCCGACCTGGTGCCGCGCGATGATCGGGTCGATGTGGTGGAGCCAGTCGCGGTAGGCCTCGGTGTAGCCGGGCGCGCTCGAGCGGGCCCGGCCGGGGACGTTCTTCAGCCACGCCGGGAAGCCGCCGCCGGTGGTCTCCGCGTTGATGTACGGCCCCGGGCGGGCGATGACGTACAGCCCGGCCCGCTCCGCCGTGCGGAGGAACCGGTCCACGTCCCGGACGCCCGTGAAGTCGTACACGCCGGGCTTGGGGGAGTGGTAGGCCCAGTCGAAGTACACCGAGATCGCGTTGAAGCCCCCGGCCTTGAGCTTCTCCAGGACATCGCGCCACAGATCCGGGCTCGGCAGGCGGAAGTAGTGGACCTCGGCGGACTGGACGAGCACCCGCCGCCCGTCGATCTTCAAGGAGTAGTGGTCGTAGGTGACCTCGGGGGCGGCGTCCGCCCTCGCCCCTCCTCCAAGGGACAGGAGCAGGAGCGACGCCGCGAGCAGGGCGGCCAGCGCCTTGGGCTTCATCTCGGCCTTCCGGTCGTCAGGAGAACGGGGAGCCTCAGTCGATCGCCCGATTAGTTTGACTACCAACCCAACAAACGTCAATCAGTGGGGGAAAGCGGAGACCCGGGCCACGGACTTGATACAAAGCTCCGCATCGCCCGAAACATATGGTTCCTACGCTCCGTACATGGCCGACATATTCGATTCATATGCCCTGGCCGACGCGTGGGACGAGATGTTCGAGAGGCCGGGTGTGCCCCGCCCCGCCTACCAGGGCCTGTTCGCCGCCCTGCAACCCCTCGGGGCCGACGAGCTGCGCTACCGGGCCGACCAGCTCGCCCGGGTGTTCACCGACAGGGGCGTGACCTTCGACTACGCCGGCGAGGAGCGCCCGTTCCCCCTCGACCTCATCCCGCGCGTGCTCGACGCGGCCGAATGGGACCTGATCGCCAGGGCCGTGCGGCAGCGCGTGCGCACACTGGAGGCGTTCCTCGACGACGTGTACGGAACGCGGCAGGTCTTCCACGACGGCGTGGTGCCCTGGCGGCTGCTGCACTCCTCGCCCCACTTCCACCGGGCGGCGGACGGCATCCCGGCGCGGGTGCGCGTGCACATCGCCGGCATCGACATCATCCGGGACGAGAACGGCGACTTCCGGGTGCTGGAGGACAACGTCCGCACCCCGAGCGGGGTGAGCTACGTATTGGAGAACCGGCTGGCGATGAGCCGGACGCTGCCCGCGCTGTTCGCCGAGCAGCGGGTGCGGCCGGTGGACGAGTACCCGGGCCGGCTGCTCGCCGCCCTGCGCAAGGCCGCCCCCGACCACGTGACCGACCCGACCGTGGTCGTCCTCACGCCCGGCGTCTACAACGCCGCGTACTTCGAGCATGCCCTGCTGGCCCGCCTGATGGGTGTGGAACTGGTCGAGGGCCGCGACCTGGTCTGCGAGAACAACCGCGTCTACATGGTCACCACGCACGGCAAGCGGCCCGTCCACGTCATCTACCGGAGAGTGGACGACGAGTACCTCGACCCGCTGCACTTCCGCTGGGACTCCACGCTCGGCTGCCCGGGCCTGCTCAACTCGGCCCGCTCGGGCAACGTGACGATCGCCAACGCGGTCGGCAACGGCGTGGCCGACGACAAGCTCGTCTACACCTACGTCCCCGACCTCATGAAGTACTACCTGGGCGAGGAGCCCCTGATCGCCAACGTGGAGTCGTACCGGCTGGAGGACCCCGACACGCTGGAGTGGGCGCTGGGCAACCTCGGCGCGCTCGTGCTGAAGCCGGTGGACGGCGCCGGCGGCAAGGGCATCGTGATCGGCCCCCGGGCGCCGGAGGAGACGCTGGCCTCGCTGGCCGAGGCGGTGCGGTCCGACCCGCGGGGATGGGTGGCGCAGCGGCCGGTGGCGCTGTCGACCTCGCCCAGCCTCATCGGCGACCGGCCGCGGCCCCGCCACATCGACCTGCGGCCGTTCGCCGTGAACGACGGGGACGACGTGTGGCTGCTGCCCGGCGGGCTCACCCGCGTCGCCCTGCCCGAGGGCGAGCTGGTGGTCAACTCCAGCCAGGGCGGCGGGTCGAAGGACACCTGGGTGCTGCCCGACGGCCCGGCCCGGCCCGGGCCCGCCCCCGCGCTCGCCGGGGCCGCGCCGCCGGCGCACTGGGAGCCGAGCCGCAGCGCGGCCTGGGACGCCGAGCAGCAGTGACGCGAAGCAGCAGGCGGGCAGCGACGGGGAGGCCGCGATGACGAGGGAACTGCTCAGCCGGATCGCCGAGACGTTGTACTGGATCGGCCGGTACGTCGAGCGGGCCGACGACATCGCCCGCCTGCTCGACGTGGCGCTGCGGCGGGCGCTGGCGGGCGAGGAGGACGGCACGGCCGTGTTCGCGATCCTCGGCCACAAGGGCGCCGGGCCGCAGACGGCCGAGACCATGGTCGGGCGCCTGGCGTACGACGCCGCCGACCCGGGCTCGATCTCCGGCTGCGTCCGCGCGGCCAGGGAGAACGCGCGGGGTGTGCGGGAGATCATCTCCAGCGAGACGTGGGAGTGCCTCAACGTCACGTGGAACGAGCTGCCCGCGATGCGCGCCGGGGCCGAGCGGCTGGGCCCGCACCACTATCTGCGGTACGTCCGGGAGCGGTCGGCGATGTTCTTCGGCCTGGCCGACGGGACGATGAGCAGGGACGACGGCTGGCGGTTCATCGTGCTCGGCCGCAGCCTGGAGCGGGCCGACATGACCTCGCGGCTGCTGGCCGTCTACCACGCGTCCGTCTCCGGGCCGCCCTCGCCGGCCTCCCCGACGTGGCGGCTGCTGCTGGAGGCGTGCGGGGCCGACGAGTCGTTCACCCGGACCCACCGGGGCGACCGGAGCAAGGTGCTGGAGTTCCTGCTGCTGGACCGCCTGTTCCCCCGGTCGGTCACGCACGCGCTGGCCACGGCCGAGCAGTGTCTCGCGGAGCTGGCCCCCCACCACGGCCGGGCGGGGATGGCCGACGCCGCGCGCGCCGCGATCGGCCGGGTGCGGATGACGCTGGAGTACGCCGACACCGCCTCGCTGCCGGAGGAGCTGCCCGGGCTGCTGGCCGCGCTCCAGGAGGCGGGCGAGGCCGCCACGCTGGCGATCACCGACCGGTTCTTCCAGCACACCGCCCCCGCCGGCTGGGTGAGAGGAGGCTCCTCGTGGGCTGGCGTGTGAAGATCGTCCATGTCACCCGCTTCGACTACGACGGGTCGGCCGCGGCGTCGTTCAACGAGGTGCGGATGTCCCCGCTCGACGACCGCTTCCAGACCACCCTGGACCGGCGGCTCCTCGTCCGGCCCGCCACGCCCGTCTGGTCGTACACGGACCACTGGGGGACGCTGGTGAGCGTCTTCGACGTGCCGAAGCCGCACGGGTCGCTCACGATCGAGGCGGTCAGCCGGGTGGAGACGTCCCCGCCGCCGCCCCTCGCCCCTCCGCTCGGCTGGGACGAGCTGCGCACGGTCGACGGGCCGGTGGCGGAGATGCGGCGGCACACGCCGTACACGACGATCTCAGAGGAGCTGGCGCGCGGGGCGCGGGAGCGGGCGGCCGGACGCGACCCGCACGAGGCGGCCGAGGCCATCGCGTGGGGCGTCAACGAGGAGGTCGCGTACGTCCCGGGGTCGACCGGGGTGAGCACGAGCGCGCAGGAGGCCTGGGAGCACGGCAAGGGCGTCTGCCAGGACATGGCCCACCTCACGGTGGCGCTGCTGCGGGCGGCCGGCATCCCCGCCCGGTACGTGTCGGGCTACCTCCATCCGCAGCGGGACGCGGCCGTCGGCGAGCCGGTGGTCGGGCAGAGCCACGCGTGGGTCGAGTACTGGACGGGCGAGTGGAACCCCCTCGACCCCACCAACAGGACGAGGGCGGGCGAGGCGTACGTCGTGGTGGGCCGGGGCCGCGACTACGCCGACGTGCCGCCGATCAAGGGCGTGTACCAGGGACCGCCCACCGGCCACCAGGAGGTGAGCGTCGAGGTCACCCGCCTCGCCTGACGGGCTATGCGCGCCCCGGTGCCGGGTCCACGGCGAGCGGCCGGGTGAGGCGGGGCAGCGGCTCGGCGGAGGGACGGGTGCCGGCGAGCAGCAGCGCGAGGTAGCGGCGCCGGTCGTCCCGGCCCGGGTCGCCGCCCCGCGCGGTGGCCAGCGCCATCACGACGATGGCGGCCAGGTCGCGCACGACGAGGTCGCCGCGCACCTGACCGGCGCGTTGCGCGGCCGCCAGCACCTCGCCGAGAGGACCCATGAACCGCTCGGCGATGTCCACGCTCAGCGCGCCCGACTCCTTGGCGGCCGCGAGCAGCACGCGGTGCGCGGCCAGCGTGTCGACGGCGGCCGTCAGCGCCCGGACCAGGCCGCGGAACGGGTCGCGCTCCTCCGGCGCGGCGAGGGCGAGCGGCTCGACCTCCTCGGCGAAGTACGTCTGGAAGGCCGTGCGGACGAGGCCGTCCCGGTCGCCGAACCGGCGGTAGACCGTGGCAATTCCCACCCCGGCGCGCCGCGCGATCTCCTCCAGCGGGACGGCGATCCCGGCGTCCTCGAACGCCTCGATCGCCGCCCGCACGATGCGGTCGGAGTTGCGCCGCGCGTCCGCGCGGCCGCACGGCGCCTCCGTCCGCGGCCCGCCGGCGGGGCGCACTACCACTCCACGGGCAGGGCGGCCAGGCCGTAGACGATGGTGAAGGAGCGGAAGTCGGGATCGGCGCCGGTGGTCCTGAGCGTGGGGAAGCGCCGCAGCAGCGCGGGGAACGCGATCCGCATCTCCATCCGGGCGAGCGGCGCGCCCAGGCAGTGGTGCACGCCGTGCCCGAAGGCGACGTGGCCGGCCGCGTCCCTGGTCAGGTCGAGGGTCTCCGGGTCGCTCACCAGGCTCGGGTCGCGGTTGGCGGCCGGCAGCGCGCACACCACGACCTCGCCCGGCCCGATCCGCTGCCCGCCGATCGTCACCTCGGTCGTGGTGATCTTCGCGGTGCCGCTGTGCACGATGCTGAGCCAGCGGAGCATCTCCTCCACCGCGCCGTCCACCCGCTCCGGCTCGTCGCGCATGAGCTTGAGCTGGCCGGGGTTGCGCAGCAGGGCGAGCGTGCCGAGGGCGAGCATGTTCGAGGTGGTCTCGTGGCCGGCGAGCAGCAGCAGGGTGCCGATCCCGCTGAGCTCGGCGTCGGTCAGCTCGTCGCCGTGCTCGCGCACCAGCATGCCGAGGAGCGCGTCGTCCGGCTCCGCCCGCTTCCGGGCGACCAGCTCCTCCATGTACGCCCGGGACTCCAGCTGGACCGCCCGGCGCTCGTCGAGCGGCACCGACAGGTCCAGCATCCGCCTCGTGCGGTGCTGGAAGCCGTCCCTGTCCTCGTACGGCACGCCGAGCAGCTCGCAGATGACCA
This sequence comes from Microbispora sp. ATCC PTA-5024, assembly GCF_000511135.2. NCBI lineage: Bacteria > Bacillati > Actinomycetota > Actinomycetes > Streptosporangiales > Streptosporangiaceae > Microbispora > Microbispora sp. ATCC PTA-5024. Next base: position 642,764 of record NZ_KI866526.1, read on the forward strand.
GCGAGGGGATCGGCAGCGCGAACGACGTCACGAGGTCGGCGGGCGGGCCCTGGCGCTCCATCGCGTCGAGGTGGTCGTCGACGATCTCGCGGATACGCGGCTCCAGGCGCCGCATCCGGCGGACGGTGAACTCCCCGGTCAGCATCCGGCGCAGGCGGGTGTGCTCGGGCGGGTCCCAGGAGAGCAGGTTGCCGGCCCGCAGGTAGGCGAGCTCGGCGTCGCTCATCGGCGGCGCGGCGGGGCCTCGGAACGCGAGCGGCCCGGCGATGGGGAACCGCTGGGGGTCGCTCAGCACCTCGCGGACGTCGGCGTACCGCGACACCACCCAGACGTCCACGCCCAGGAACGTCTTGGTCTTCGTGACCCCGCCCTCGTCCCGCAGCCGGGCGAGCTCGGGATCGGGGTCGAACTCCCGCCGCCGCATGTAGATCGGTGGCGCCGTGGTCTCGCTCACGCAACCTCCCGGTTTGACCCGGTGTCGGACGTGCCTGACGAAACGATAGTAACCTATCGGTTCGCCGTGCGGGAGGGGCAAAAGATCAACCGCCCCGGCGGCGGTCAGGTGAGGTGCCTGGCCAGCCAGCCGGCGACCCGGCGCACGAAGACGGCGCGGTTCGCCGGCCGCCGGATCTCGTGGCCCTCGTCATCGAACAGCAGCAGCTCGCAGGGCACGCCGTGCCGGCGGGCCGCCGCCACCGTCTGCTCGGCCTCGTACACGGGGACGTTGGTGTCCCGGGCGCCGTGGACGACGAGCAGCGGGGCGGTCAGCCGGTCGAAGGCGTGCAGGGGGGACAGGGCGCGCAGCAGGTCGCGGTCGGCCTCCGGATGGCCGTACTCGCTGACGGCCGCCGCGGCGATCCACGGCTCCGTACGGGCGTAGAACGTCGCGAAGTCGGCCATCCCGCACACGTCCACGCCGGTCCTGAACAGGCCGGGATGGGTCACCAGCGCGGCCAGCGTGAGGTAGCCGCCGTACGACCAGCCCATGCAGCCGAGGCGGCCCGGGTCGGCGAGGCCCAGCCGGGACAGCAGCGCGGCGCAGTCGGCCACGTCGTCGATCGCACGGAACCGCAGCGCGCGGTCGTCGGCGCTGCGGAAGGCCCGGCCGAAGCCGCTCGACCCCCGGACGTTGGGGGCGAAGACCCCGATCCCAGAGGCCAGGAGGGACTGGTAGAGCGGGTTGAACGTGGGCCGCTCCTGGTCCTCCGGCCCGCCGTGCAGGAAGACGACGTACGGCGCCGGCCCGCGGGCCCCCGGCGGCCGGTGGAGCCAGCCGGTCAGTTCGAGCCCGTCGCGGGCGGGGAAGGCGATCGGCTCTGCGGCCGCCGCGCCGGTCAGCGGCGGGGCGCCCGCCACCGGCTGGTGCCGTCCGGTCTCCAGGTCGCACAGCACCACGTGGGAGGCCTGCGCCGGTCCCTCGGCCGCCAGGACGGCCGACGTGCCGTCGAGCGAGATCCTGATCGACGTCACCACCTCGGCCGGGGGAGGCGGCAGGGGACGGGCCGTCCGGCTCGCCGTGTCGAGGACCTCGAGCTCCGACCGGCCGCCGGCGTTCCACACGAGCACCGCGCGGGCGCCGTCGGCGCCGAGGGCGAACAGGTCCAGCTCGGCGTCCGGCCGCTCCGCCAGGACCTCCGGCTCGCCGTCGCCGCGCACGGCCACGAGGGCGGCGCGGTCGCGCCCGGCGTCGGTCAGCAGGTAGGCCGTCGTCCCGTCCGGGGACAGGACGCCGTAGTCGGTCGAGCCGGGCGCCGCGGGGAGCAGCGGCCGCTCGCCGCCGACCGGGCCCAGGTCGGCGAGGTACATCCGGCGGACCCCGCGGGGGCCGCGGCGCAGCAGCAGCCGGGCGTGGTCGCGGCTCACGGCCTCCGGGTGCATGAGCGGCCCGGCGGCGACCACCTCGCGGCCGCCGGTCGCGGCGTCCACCAGCAGCGCCTCGGTGAGCCCGGCGGCGGACACCTCCGCCACGAGCAGGACGTCGCCGCGGCCGGTCCACCGGACGAACCAGGCGGAGCCGCCGGATGGGGTCGCCAGCGGGCGCAGGTCGCCGCCGTCCGGGCGGACCGTCCAGACCTGCGTGTGCTCGCCGCCGCCCGGCACGACGCGCACGGCGAGCCGGCCGCCCGCCGGCGACCAGCTCACCTCGTCGACCGGCTCCGGCCCCGTGGCGACCGGCCACGCGTCCCGGTCACCCTCCAGCGGCCGGACCCACACCCGCGGCACGCCGTCCCTGTCGCAGACGTACGCCACGGCGCTCCCGTCCGGCGCGAGGGCCGGGGACCGGCAGGTCCAGGCGGTGAGACCGATGTCCTCGGTGGGAGAGAAGGATGCGCCGAGGATCTCCGCCATCAGACTCCTTGCGCCTGCAGCCACAGCTCCAGGAGGCCGAGCTGCCACAGCACGTCGACGCCCGTCGTGGTCCGGTGGCCGCCGGGGGACTCCAGCACCTCGTCGACGTACGCCTTGTCGAACAGCCCGCGGGACCGGGCGGCCGGCGCGGTGAGGGCGTCGCGGACCAGGTCGAGGAACGGCCCGTCGATGTGGCGGATCGCGGGCACCGGGAAGTAGCCCTTCGGCCGGTCGACGATCTCGGCGGGCAGCAGGGCGCGGCTCGCCTCCTTGAGCACCCCCTTGCCGCCGGAGGCCAGCTTCAGCTCCGGCGGGCAGGCGGCGGCCAGCTCCACCAGTTCGTGGTCGAGGAACGGCGTGCGCGCCTCCAGGCCGTGGGCCATGGTCATGTTGTCCACCCGCTTGACCGGGTCGTCGACCAGCATGACCTCGGTCTCCAGGCGCAGCACCGCGTCGAGCGCGGTGTCGGCCCCCGGCCCGGCGAGGTGGCGGCGCACGAAGTCGCCGCTGGCGTCGTCGCCGATCAGGTACTCCGGCGCGACGATCCCGGCCAGCGCCTCGTGCGGCCGGTCGAAGAACTCCCCGGCGTACGTCGCGAAGGCGTCCTGCCGCGCCACGCCCGCGAGCGGCGGGAACCACGAGTAGCCCGCGAACACCTCGTCGGCGCCCTGGCCGGACTGGACGACCTTCACGTGCCTGGCCACCTCCGCCGACAGCAGGTGGAAGGCCACGCAGTCGTGGCTCACCATCGGCTCGCTCATCGCCCGCACCGCGTCCTCCAGCCCCGACAGCAGCCGGGTGTCCTCGATGAGGATGCGGTGGTGGTCGGTGCCGAAGCGCTCGGCCACCAGGTCGGAGTAGCGGAACTCGTCACCCGGCTCCCCGCCCGCCGGGTGGAACCCGATGCTGAACGTCGACAGGTCCTCCTGGCCCTGCTCGGCCAGCAGCGCCACGATCACGCTGGAGTCGAGCCCGCCGGACAGCAGCACGCCGACCGGCACGTCCGCCACCATCCGGCGGCGCACGGCGGCCCGCAGCCGGTCGAGGACGGCCTCCCGCCACTCGTCCGGGCCCAGCCCGGCGTACTCCGGCAGGGCCGAGCGGGTGAACTCGGGCCGCCAGTAGCGGTGGTCGGCGGTCGTGCCGTCGGGCTCCACCGTGCGGACGGTGGCCGGGGGCAGCCTGCGCACCCCCGAGAGGATCGTGCGCTCGGCCGGCACCAGCGAGTGGAAGGTCATGTAGTGGTGCAGGGCGACCGGGTCGATGTCGGTGCGCACCCCGCCGCCGGCCAGCAGCGCGGGCAGCGTCGAGGCGAACCGCAGCCGGGCGCCGTCGCCCGAGACATACAGGGGCTTGATGCCGAGCCGGTCGCGGCCGAGGGTGAGCCGGCCCGTCGCCTGGTCGACGACGGCGAAGGCGAACATGCCCTTGAAGCGCTCCACGCAGCCGGCGCCCCAGCGGTGGAACGCCTTGACCAGCACCTCGGTGTCGGAGTCGGAGAAGAAGCGGTACCCGTCCGCCCGCAGGTCCTCGCGCAGCTCCCGGTAGTTGTACAGGCAGCCGTTGAAGACCGCGGCCAGGCCGAGCGAGCCGTCCACCATCGGCTGCGCCGCCTTGTCGCTCAGGTCGATGATCTTCAGCCGGCGGTGGCCGAGGGCGACCGGTCCCTGCGACCACAGCCCCGACCCGTCCGGGCCGCGGTCGTGCATCGCGTCGGTCATCCGGCCCACCGCTCCGATGTCCGCGGCGCGCCCGTCGAAGCGCATCTCCCCGCTCAGTCCGCACATGTCCTACCCCCTCGGACGCCGGGTGCCGGTGAGCGGGTCCGCGTCGCGCGTCTCCGCGAGGAGCAGGTCCACGACGTCGGTCAACCGCCCGCCGTGGCCGAACGCCTCGCGCTGTCGGGCGGCCGCGCCGCCGCAGGCCAGCGCCTCGGCGGCGAGGGCGGAGACGAGCTCCCAGTCGCCGTACCGCTCCAGGTACGGCCGCAGGCCGTCCAGCAGGCCGCGCACCACCGCCGCGGCCGGCCGCGGCACGCCGTCGGCCGGGTCGACGAGGTCCCCCTTCAGGCCCGACCGCGCCGCCCGCCACGAGGCGGCCCGCACCATCTCGGGCCGGATCTCCGGTCCCCGTCCGCCCGCCGCGGCCTCGATCTCCCGGGCGACCAGCGCGCGGAACAGCCCGGCGATCAGCACGATGTCGCCGATCCGGGGGCAGGCGTCGCACACCCGCAGCTCCAGGGTCGGGACGTGGGCGGACGGCCGGACGTCGAAGTAGAGCATGCCGGGGTCGCCGATCACCCCCGAGCCGACCAGCTCGTCGACCAGCGCGTCGTACTCGGCGGCGGACGCGAACCGGCCGAACGGGCCCACGGTGGGCCAGCGCTGCCACACGAGCGACCGGTAACTGGCGTAGCCGGTGTCGGACCCCGTCCAGTACGGCGAGCTGCAGCTGAGCGCGAGCAGCGGGGGCAGCCAGGGGGTGAGGCGGTGCGCGACGGCCACCGCCAGGTCCCGGTCCCGCACCTCGGCGTGCACCTGCGTCCCGCAGATCAGCTGCTCCCGGGCGAGCGCCTGGTAGTCGCCCAGCATCTGCTCGTACCGGGGATCCGGGGAGATCTTCATGGTCTCGGGGTCGACCAGCGGCACGGTCCCGGCGGCCACGACGCCGAGGCCCAGGCCGTCCGCGGCCTCGATCACCCCCCGGCGCAGCCCGCGGAGGTCCGCCGCGAGGTCCTCCAGCCGGGCGAACGGCCGGCTGTTGGCCTCCACCACCGAACGCTGGAGCTCCTGGCTGTAGCGGTCGGCGGGTAACTGTTCGAGCAGGACGCCGGCACGGGGGACGAGCTGCCGGGTGCTCAGGTCGACGATGTGGAACTCCTCCTCGACGCCGACCGCCATCGCTTCCCCGAGGTCCGTCATCTGGCCGCTCCATCACGTGCGCCGCTAGTGGGATTTTTGGCCCTCTGCCCCAAAAGTCGGCTTTCGCACCTCAGGTCGCCGGTCAGCCTTCCGGACGGCCCTCCTCGGCGCGGTAGACGCGGGTCCAGGTGGCGCCGCACCCGCAGCGGTACCGCTCGACGAGGTCGCCGTCCTCGGTGACGGCCAGGCCGTCGGCGAGGCGGACGTGGACGTGCGTGCTCATGGGGGTCGTCCTCCGGGGGTCGAGCGGGGTGGACGCGTTCACCCTACGTGCGTCCGTCCGCAGGTCAGGGCACGGCCACGGGGGAGTCCCAGTCGACCCGGTGGCGCTGCTCGGCGCCGAGCGTCCGCTCCGGCGTGAGAAGCGTCCGCGTCGCCAGCGGCATCAGCAGGCGCATCATCGCGACGGCCGCGGGCCCCATCGTCTTGCCCGCGTTGGTCCTCGCGGCCCGGGCCGCGACCTTCTCCACCCGGGCCCGGCGCAGCCGCTCGTAGGCCGCGAACGCCGAGGGCGCGTCGGGGAGGTCGCGCAGGCACCGGGCCAGCTCGACCGCGCTCTCCATGGCGAGGGACGCCCCCTGGCCCGAGCTCGGGGACGGCGCGTGCGCCGAGTCGCCGACGAGCACCATGCGGCCGCGGTGCCAACGGGGGACGCTCTGCATGATCTGCAGCGTCCCGAGGGCGGCCAGCCGCTCGGGCGGGGTGTGCCGCAGCAGGTCGCGTGCCGGCACGTCGTCCCCGTAGGCCTCGCGCAGGCGGCGCAGCCACTCCGCCGGCGGCACCCGGCGGGCCTCGGCGATCGTCATGGGCTCGCGGTGCGGCAGGTTGCCGAACCAGGACGTCCGGCCGCCGGGCTCGAGCCAGTAGCCGAGGAACCCGCGCCGTCCGAACGTGAAGTACGCCGTGCCGGGCTCGGCGGGCACGGCGACGTCGGCAGCCCCCGCGAAGTTCAGCAGTGGCACGTGGCGGGGCGCGGGAGCCGCGGGGTCGATCAGCGTGCGCACGGTCGAGGCGACCCCGTCCGCCCCCACGAGCACGTCGGCCCTGGCCGTGCCGCCGTCCGCGAAGCGCGCGGTGACGCCGTCCGCGTCCTCGTCGACGCCGACGAGCCGCCTGCCGTGCTCGATCGGGACGCCGTGCGCCGTGGCGTGGTCGCGGAGCGCGCGGTAGAGGTCCGACCGCCACATCGCGCGGCTGGGCGGCAGGCCCGGCAGTCCGGGGAACTCCCCGATCGGCCTGCCCCGGCCGTCGGCCATGACCGTGCGGTCCATCGGCTGCCCGGCCGCCCACACGGGCTCGTCGGCTCCGATGGCCGCGAGCGCGGCGAGCCCGTTCGGGGCGATCGTGAGCTGGCCGCCCACGCCGTCCGCCGTCCCCGTGTACGCCTCGTGGACGGTCGCCTCGATGCCGGCCCGGCGCAGGGCGAGCGCCGTGACGGGGCCGGCGATCCCGCCGCCGATGACCAGAGCCGTTCGGACAGCAGCCATGTTCTTGTCCCCTTCGTCGTGGTTGCTCCTGACTATCCATTCCTGAATAGTTGATGTCAACTATAGGAGCTATCACGAACCGTGCTGGCGCCGATCATCAGGCGGTGTTGGACGGGCTGAAGGGGTGGCTCCGAGGATGGAAACCGAACTATGTCCTGTAAGTGGGAGGAACTCATGCGGACGCGGCGTATCGGCGACGTGCAGGTCGGGGCGATCGGCCTCGGGGGAATGCCGATGTCCATCGAGGGGCGGCCCGACGAGCAGCGGTCCATCGCGACGATCCACGCGGCCCTGGACGAAGGGGTCACGCTGATCGACACGGCGGACGCCTACCACCTTCACGCCGACGAGGTCGGCCACAACGAAGCGCTCATCGCGCGGGCGCTCGCGAGTTACGGCGGGGACACCTCGGACGTCCTGGTGGCGACCAAGGGCGGCCACCTGCGGCCCGGCGACGGCTCCTGGACGCTCGACGGCTCACCCGAGCACCTGAAGGAGGCGTGCGAGGAGTCGCTCAAGCGGCTGGGCGTGGACGCCATCGGGCTCTACCAGTTCCACCGGCCCGACCCCCGGGTGCCGTACGGCGAGTCGGTCGGGGCGATCCGTGACCTGCTGGACGCCGGCAAGATCCGGTTCGCCGGCATCTCCAACGCGAACCCCGACCAGATCAGGCAGGCGAACGAGATCCTCGGCGGCCGCCTGGTGAGTGTGCAGAACCAGTTCTCGCCGGCCTTCCGCTCCAGCGAGCCGGAGCTGGAGCTGTGCGCGGAGATGGACGTCGCGTTCCTGCCGTGGAGCCCGCTGGGCGGCATCTCCCAGGCGGGCGAGCTGGGCTCCCGGTTCGCGCCGTTCGCGGAGGTGGCCCGCGACCACGGGGTCAGCCCGCAGCAGGTGTGCCTGGCCTGGATGCTGGCCAAGGCGCCCGTCGTGATCCCCATTCCGGGCTCCTCGCGTCCGGAGACCATCCGCGACTCGGTCAAGGCCGTGGACCTGGAGCTCTCGGCCGAGGAACTCGCCCGCCTCGACGCCGCCTGACGGGCGACGGGACACCCTGCCGCGTCGTCACGTCCGTCCCGGCGGCGCCGCTCGCCCCGGCCCGCCGGGACGCGGAGCCGCCGCGCGGGCCGTGAGCAGCGGCGCCGGCAGCGCGCCGGGGCTGCCGAACCAGAGCGGAGCGTACGCGTTCAGGCGTCGGGGGCGCCGGCCGCCGAGACCGGGGGCAGGGCGGCCGTGGCGGCGGCGGTGTCCGTTCCGGTGGCCCTGAGGAAGTCGACGCTCATCGACCGCACCTGGGCGGCCACCACGTGGGTGGACAGCCCCGCGCCGCCGGTCAGGACGGGGCCCACGGCCTCTGCGGCGGCCAGCGCGACCCGCCGGGACTCGCCGGGGGGCCGCGTCCCGGCGAGCTCCTCCTCCAGCAGCCGCACCGCGCCCGTCATGAGGCGCAGCCCCTCGACCACCTCCGGCGGGATCCGCTCGCCGTCCCGGAGGGCCGCCAGGGTGCGGCGGGCCAGCACCCGCGCGTTCCGCAGGGCGTGGTCGAGCGGCGTGCCGGCGGACAGGTAGCGGTCGAGCGACCGGCGGCGGCGCCAGCGCAGCGGTGAGATGGCCGCCACCTCCCGCCCGGTCTCGAGCGCCTGCTGGAACGCCTCGACCGAGCCCTGGCTGCCCCGGACCGACTCCAGGGCGTCGGCGGCGTGGGCGGGGTCGCTGCTCTCGATCGCCTCGGCCGTGGCCTCCAGCGCCCCGGCCAGCGCGTCGAAGATCGCCGCGGCGTGCTGCCGGGCGAGGGCGAGCGGGTCCGGAGGAAGCAGGGCGACCATCGCGATGCCCACGAGCCCTCCCGTGAGCGCGTCGATCATGCGGTCGAAGCCGCCGCTGCCCGTGGGCGGCAGCAGGGTCGCGACGAGGACGGCCGACGAGCCGGCCTGGATCAGGATCAGCGAGCCCGTGTCGAGGATCACCGCCGCCGCCAGGGCCAGGGCGACGACGAGCGCGATCTGCCACGCGCCGGAGCCGATCCGGGAGACGAGCAGGTCACCGACGCCGACGCCGAGGCTGACGCCCGCCACGAGCTCCCCCAGGCGGCGCAGCCGCTGCCCGAGCGACACGCCGATGCAGATCACGACCGCGATGGGGGCGAAGAACGGGCGGGGGTGCCCCAGGGCGTGCCGCGCCACCAGCCAGGCGAGGGCCGCGCCGATCGCGCACTGGGCGATCGTGGGGGCCATGGCGGCCAGCCGCCGCCGTCTCGTGTGGAACTCCTCGCGTCCCCAGCCCTTACGCCACCTCATGACCTCGACGCGAGTGCTCCTTTCTGGCTTTACGTGTCGAGTGTCCATTATCGGGGCCGTGATGACCAGAGACGGAGGTCCCTTCTCAGGCGTCCGGCGATACGTTGAGGTTCTGGTCGAAGACGTTGCCGGGGTCGTAGGCGCGCTTGACGGCGACGAGCCGCTCGTACGTGCCGGGCGGGTAGACGGCGGCGAGGTCGCCGGGGGCGATGTCGCTGAGGAAGTTGACGTACGCGCCGGAGGTGTGCGGCGCGAGCCTGCGCCACAGCGCCTCGAAGTCGCCGAGGATCGGGGCGTGCTCCGCCGGCCCGCCGAGGACGACCGTGGTCAGCATGATCTCGGCGTCGCGGTGGGCGAAGGCCGTCGCGCCGGACGGGACGCGGTTCATGGCGCCGCCGATCATCCGGAACTCGAAGACCGTCATCGGCACGTCGCCGGCGTGGGCCGTCACCGTGTCGATCAGCGCGTCGCCGAGCGACCGGGCGAACCGGTTGCGCACGATCGGCCGCCACCCCGGCGGCAGCTCCGAGATCTCCTCCAGCACCTCGGCGTACGGGACGGTGGCGACGTCCTTGCTCAGCGCCGTGCCGAGGCGGGTGAGCGGCTCGACCGCCGCTGGGTCGTCGCCCGCGTAGCAGGAGGTGATCATGAGGGTGGCCGGGGCGTCGTCGCCGAACGCGGGGAACAGGTGGGCCGTGGAGGTGAGGTCGTCGCCCACGGAACGCACGACGTCGCGCCAGGCCCGGAGCACCTCCGCCGCCTCGCTCGCGGGGTAGGCGACGCGGGCGACCGTGACGTCGCCCTGGCGCCGGGCGGACACCTCGAACGAGGTGACCACCCCGAAGTTGCCGCCGCCTCCGCGGAGGGCCCAGAACAGGTCGGCGTTCTCGTCGGCCGACGCGCGCAGGATCCGCCCGTCGGCCGTGACCACCTCGGCGGCAACCAGGTGGTCGAGCGCGAGGCCGTGCTTGCGGACCAGCCAGCCGATCCCGCCGCCCAGCAGCAGCCCGCCCACCCCCACGGAGGCGGTGTCGCCGGAGGACAGGACGAGCCCGTACGGCGCGAGGGCCCGGGCCACCTCGCCCCACCGGGCGCCGGTGCCGATCCGCACCAGGTCGTCCGGGCCGCCGATCACCTCGACGCCGTCGATGGGGGAGACGTCGACGACCAGGCCGCCGTCGTTGGTGCCGAAACCGGCCGTGCTGTGGCCGCCGCTGCGCACCGACAGCGTCAGCCCCTCCCGCCGGGCGAAGCGGACCGCCGCCGCGACCTCGGCGGCGTCGCGGCAGCGCACGACATAGGCGGGGCTGCCGACTCGGATGAGGGTGCGGCGGAGCCCTTCGTATGCGTCGTCGCCCGGCTGGACGACCTCACCGGTCAGGGCGGGTGCGTGGTCGAGCGTCATGGTTCGCGTCCTTCCAGTCCGTGTGGGGCGCCGCCGTTGGCGGCGTTCACAGAAAGGTCGGAGAGGTGCACGGATTCTCGACAGGCCCCGGGGAAAATCTTCAGGAGGTCGCGGCGGGTGAGGCCACAGGGGCTCTTCGCCCGCGCGCCGGGGCCTCGTCAGGAGGGCCGGGAGCCGGTCACGGGGTCGCGGTGGGTGAGGCAGTAGAGGCCGCCGGCCGGGTCGCGCATGACGATCCAGGACGGCCCGCCGGCCACCCGCTTCGCCCCGTGGGCCTCGTGCCGCAGGCGGGCGGCCTCCGGGTCGGCGCAGGCGACGTCGACGTGGGCCGAGGCGGGCCGGTCGTCCCCGAGCCGCTGGAGCAGGACGCGCGCCGGCATGCCGGGCCCCCTGAGCGCCCTGAACTCGGGATGCGCGCCTGTGAGGACCGGCCATCCGGTCACCGCCGTCCAGAACGCGACCTCGTCGTCGTACGCGGCGGGCGGGATGTCGAGGCAGATCTGGTCGAGCCGGCTCGCCTCCACCGGGGAGGGCCGCCGGGCGGCTCCCGACCACGGCCCGAGGCAGAACGCCTGGCCGCCGGGGGAGCGCAGGACCGCCCACTCCCCGTGGTCGGCGACGACGGCGGCGCCCGCGTCGAGGGCGCCCGCCACGGCCGCGCGGACGTCGTCCACTTCCAGGTCGAGATGGGCCCCGCCCCCCTCGCGGACCCCCTGGAGCTTCACGCACGCGTCGCCCTCCGGCGGCAGCAGCGTCGCGACCTCCCGGTCGTCCCCCCGGCGGGCCGACAGCCGGGTTCCGGTGACCGCCGTCCAGAACGCCGCGCTCTCCGCGAAGCTCTCCCGCGGCCGGTCGACGAACACCCAGATCCAACGCACCATGGACGGCAAGCTACCCGAGCGCCCGCGGCGAGGGCCGGCTCAGCCTGCGGACCGCGGGGCGACGAACAGCGTCTGGGACGCCGCGCCGACCTCCCCGTCCTCGTCGAAAAGCGTGGAGCGGGTCAGCCCCCGGCCGGAGGGCCCGATCGTCGTGCTCGCGTCCAGGCAGAACCACTCGCCGGCGGGCGCCCGGAACAGCGAGATCGTGAGGTCGACGTTGACGAACAGGTGCGTCGCGAAATCGAGCGCGCCGCTCACACCGTTGCCGCTGTCGGCGAAGACCGCCAGCCGCTCCAGCGGCGTGATCTCCTCGCCCTCCACCAGCGGGACGCGGCAGCGCCCCCAGACCAGGGCGGGCCCGGTCTCGTCCGGGCCGCCCTTGACGAAGCGCCAGTCCATCGCCCTGCCGTACCCGAACCCGCGCGACAGCCACGAGCCGTCGCCCTGCCCGGGCGGCGGGACCGGCGCGGGCAGGGGCGAGACGCCGGCGGCCGGCGTCGCGTCCTCCCTGATCCGCCAGGCCGTGGCCCGGACCACCTCCCGACCGCCGGCGGTCACGGTCGCGCCCTCACACCGGACGCGCCGGCCGTCCCTGATGGTCTCCGTACGGACCTCCAGGTCGCCGACCGGGACGGGGGCGAGGATCTCCACGGCGAGCTTCGCCGGCGGCAGGCCGGGGGCGCGTTCGAGCTCGTGCGCGATGAGCGCGGTCACCGGTCCCATGTGCTGCTGCCGGGGATCCCAGGGGCCCTGGGTGTGCTCGGTCGCCCGGTAGCGCCCCGGGCCGAGGGGGACGTACATCGCCATAGAACATCATTCTAGAGGCCCTCCCGCCGCCGGACGGATCCCTTCGTGCGAGCCTCGGTGTCGGCGACGCGCGCGACGTCGCACGCGCGGAGGAGTCGAGCGAGAGGCGGCACGGCATGGATCACGGTGAGCTCCGGAAGCGGTTCGCGGGCCTGACGACGGCGCACGTGGCGGACGGGTGCGTCCGCTGCGGCGTCCCGGTGCGCTGCGCTCCCGCGGGCGTCCGGCCGGTGGTGACGGGCGGCCGGGTGGCGGGCCGGGTGTGCCCGGCGCGGCACGCCGGCAGCGTCGACGTCTTCCTAGAGGCGTTCGAGGGGGCGGCGCCGGGGGACGTGCTCGTGGTCGACAACGGCGGACGGCTCGACGAGGCGTGCGTCGGCGACCTGGTCGTCCTGGAGGCGCGCGCGGCCGGCCTGGAGGGCGTGTGATCTGGGGCCTCCATCGCGACACCGCCGACATCCTGGCGATCGGGCTGCCGGTCTTCAGCCTCGGCGCGCTCCCCACCGGACCGCTCCGCCTGGACCCGCGGGGTCCCGGCGCCCTGGAGTCCGCCGTCGTGGGTGACTGGACCGTGAGCGCCGGGGATCTGGTGCTGGGCGACGACGACGGCGTGCTCTTCGTGCCGGCCGACCGCGCCGGCGAGGTGCTCACGCGGGCGGAGGCGATCCGCGACACCGAGCGCCGCCAGGCCGAGCGGATCCGCGAGGGCGGCACACTGCGCGACCAGGTCGGGTTCGGCGCCTACCTCGAACGGCGGCGACAGGAGCCGTCCCTCACCTTCCGCGACCACCTGCGCGCGGTGGGCGGCGCCATCGAGGAGTGACCCCGTTCCCGCGCGGCTTGACCGGTAAAGCGCGGGTGTAACTTTCACCGGCCGTCCCCGCTCGCGACCGCCTTCACGCAGGTCGGAGCGGGCGCGGGACGCGCCGGCGGCGGGGGTGGTTGCGGGAGGGGGCGCGCGGCGTATTTCGTGCGAACCGCTCCCGTACGCCGCCGCGCGATGAGGAAGTCCCATGAGACGACGCTTCCGGCCGGTCCATCTGCTGGTGTCGCTGGTTCTGGCCCTCGCGGCCGGCACGGTGGCGCTGTCCCACTCGGCCGCGCAGGCGGCGATCTCGGGCTTCGTGCAACGCTGCGGCGTCCACTTCTGCCTGAACGGCAGGACCTACTACTTCGCCGGGGCCAACACCTACGACGTGTTCACCTACGGCGGCAGCTACGGGGACACCGAGACGCAGTACATGGACAAGGCGCGCATCGACGCCCACATGGCCGAGTTGCAGGCCGACAAGGTGAGCGTGCTGCGGCTGTGGATGTTCAGCCACGAGAGCTGGCACGGCTTCGAGCCCGCGAAGGGCGTGTACAACGACCAGCAGTTCGCCCTGTTCGACTACGTCATCGAGTCGGCCAAGGCGCACGACATCCGGCTCATCCCGGTGTTCGAGAACTACTGGGAGGCGTACGGCGGCATCGACACCCGGCTGGCGTGGGAGGGACTGAGCGGCGGGCACCCCGGCCGCGCCGTCTTCTTCGACAAGACGAAGTGCCCGGGCTGCTTCACCCAGTACAAGAACTACGTCAGCTACGCCCTCAACCGGACCAACCACTACAGCGGCGTCAAGTACAAGGACGAGCCGGCCATCTTCGCCTGGGAGCTCATGAACGAGCCGCGCTACCAGGACGTCAGCGCCGACGAGAACAAGAGCGGCGCCACGCTGCGCAAGTGGGTCGACGAGATGGGGGCGTACGTCAAGGGCATCGACCCCAACCACCTGCTCGGCACCGGCATGGAGGGCCACGAGTCCCGGTACGGCTTCGGCGGCGACGAGGGCAACCCGTTCGTCTACATCCACCAGTCGCCGTACGTCGACTTCACCTCGGCCCACCCCTATCCGAACGCCGGCTGGGCCAACCTCACGCTCGACCAGACCAAGGCGCTCATCGGCCGGTGGATCTCCGACTCCCACGACGTCGTCGGCAAGCCGTTCTTCATGGGCGAGTTCAACACCGAGGGGAACGCCGACCGGGTCACCTGGTGGACCCAGCTCTACGCCGACTTCGAGGCGAGGGACGGCGACGGGTCGGCGTTCTGGTGGTACCCCGACAAGAACGCCGGAGGTGACCAGCACAGTGTGAAGAGCGGTGACCCGGCGCTGGCCGTGTTCCGCGCCCACTCCGCCCGGATGGCGGCCAAGAGCGGCGGCACCCCGAGCCCGTCCCCCTCGCCGACCCGCAGCCCGAGCCCGTCGCCGTCTCCCTCGCCGACCCGCAGCCCCAGCCCGTCGCCGTCTCCCTCGCCGACCCGCAGCCCGAGCCCGTCGCCGTCGCCGTCGCCCAGCCCGACGTCCCCGCCGTGCACGGTGACGTACCAGACCAACGACTGGGGGAGCGGGTTCACCGCGGACGTGACGATCGCCAACGGCCTGGGCGGCCCGGTCGACGGCTGGACCCTGGCGTTCGCCTTCGCCGGTAACCAGAAGATCACCAATGCCTGGAACGGCGTCGCCACCCAGTCGGGCTCGCAGGTCACGGTGAGGAACGCGAGCTGGAACGGCGTGATCGGGGCCAACGGCGGCACGGTGAGCGTCGGCTTCCAGGCGAGCTACAGCGGCTCCAATCCGGCCCCTGCGGCGTTCACCCTCAACGGCGCCCCCTGCGTGCGCCGGTGACCCGGCGGGCGGGCGGGGTCAGCCCGCCCGCCTCCGCGTCACGCAGGTGAGCACGGCCAGGGCGGAGATGGCGGTCATGCACCCGAGTGCCCATCGGTAGCCGGTCACGAGCTGCGCGACCCCGGCCGGCGAGACGTGCGAGAGCGTGCCCGCGAAGACGTACTCGTGCAGGGCGGCCGGCAGCGGCACCGTGATGATCGACAGGACCAGGGCCGTGCCGACCACGACGCCGGTGTTCTGGAGCATGAGCCGCATGGCGTTGACGATCCCCAGCCGGTTCGAGGGCAGCCCGTGCAGGATCGCCGTGGTGTTGGACGGGAGGAACAGCCCCGAGCCCACCCCCACCAGCACGAGGGCGGCCGAGATCGGGACGTACGAGGCGTCCGGGGAGACCACGGCGAGGAGGGCGAGCAGGCCTGTCGTGGTCAGCGCGGTGCCGATCATGGCGGCGGTCCGCGCGCTCAGCCGGCGCTGCAGGAAGCCGGACGCCACCGACGCGCCCATGGCGGCGACGGACAGCGGGAGCACCTTCAGCGCCGCCCGCACCGGGTCCTCGCCGTGCACCGCCTGGAAGAACAGCGACACGAGGAACACCACCCCGACCCGGGCGACCGAGTTGAGGAAGGACGCGAGCGTGCCGAGCGCGAACGGCGCGTCGCGGAACATGCGCAGGTCCACGACCGGATGGCGGGCGCGCAGCTCACGTACGGCGAAGAGCGGGAGCGTCACGGCGAAGACGGCGAGGCCCGAGACCACCAGGGGGTGGTCCCAGCCGAGCCTGGTGACCTCCGACAGCGCGAGCAGCAGGCCGCCGAGGCAGGCCAGGATGAGCGCGTTGCCGGGCAGATCGAGACCCCTGTCCCGAACGGCCGGGCGGCCGGGGTGCAGCGCGACCGCTCCCCAGACCAGGCAGGCGACGCCGATCGGCACGTTGTACCAGAACACCCAGCGCCAGCCGAGGTGCTCGCTGAACAGGCCGCCGAGCGTGGGCCCGGCGAGCTGGGCGATGGAGAACGAGGCGGTGTAGACGCCCATGCCCTCGCCGAGCCGCGACCTCGGGAAGGCGTCGGTGACCAGCGCCGCGCTGTTGGTGAGGAGCATCGCGCCCCCGGCGGCCTGGACCACCCGGAGCCCCACGATGAGCCACGCGTCCGGCGCGAACCCGGCCAGCAGGCTGGCCGCGGTGTAGGTGGCCAGCCCGCCCAGGTACATGGCGCGCCGTCCGAACAGGTCGGCGAGCCGCCCGAACACCACCATGAGCACGGTGGTCGTGAGCTGGAAGGCGAGCAGGATCCAGCTCGCCGCGTCGGCGCTCGCGTGCGTCTGCCGTACGACCTGGGGAAGGGCGACGTTGAGCGCGCTGCCGCCGAGCGCGGTGAGCACGCTCGCCATGCTCACCACTGACAGCGTCCGCCAGGCGTGGCGGAGCCGTTCCCGCTCGCCGATCTGTGTCGTCACCGTTCCCGACGTGGTCGTCATCGCCCGGCGAGCTGGATCATGACCGGCCCCTCCCTGGTCAATTTTTAGACTTCAATACTAGAATCATATTCACACCGAGGTCGGGTCAAGGGAGGGGCGCATGGGCGGGATCATGGAAGGCCGCGTGGTGATCGTCACGGGAGCGGCGCGGGGCATCGGGCGCGGGCACGCCCTGGAGTTCGCGCGCCAGGGCGCCAGGGTCGTGGTCAACGACCTCGGCGCCGAGGTCGACGGCACGGGCTCCTCCACCGGGGCGGCCGGAGAGGTCGTCGAGGAGATCAGGGCCATGGGCGGCGAGGCCGTCGTCGACGGGGAGGACGTCTCCGACTTCGAGGGCGCCGGGCGGCTGGTCAGGACCGCGATCGAGCGCTTCGGCGACCTGCACGTCCTGGTCAACAACGCGGGCATCCTGCGCGACCGCATGATCGTGAACATGACGCCGGAGGAGTGGGACGCCGTGATCGGCGTGCACCTGCGCGGCACGTTCGCCCCGCTGCGGCACGCGGCCGCGTACTGGCGGGCCCGGGCGAAGGACGGCGAGCCGGTCGACGCGCGCGTCGTCAACACCACGTCGTCGTCCGGCATCTACGGCAACGCCGGCCAGGCCAACTACGGCGCCGCCAAGGCCGGCATCGCCGCGCTGACGATCATCGCGGCCAAGGAGCTCGCCCGGTACGGCGTGACGGTCAACGCCGTCGCCCCGGCCGCGCTCACCCGGATGACGGAGAACCTCGTCCCGGGCCGCCGGCCCTCCTCTGAGGACGGGTTCGACCCCTCGGCGCCGGACAACATCGCACCGCTGGTCGTGTGGCTGGGCAGCGCGCAGTCCCGGGGCATCACCGGACGGGTGTTCAACGTGCGCGGCGGCATGATCAGCGTGGCCGAGGGCTGGCACGCGGGCCCCGGTGTCGACAAGGGCGCCCGATGGGACCCGGCCGAGCTGGGCGAGGTCGTCCCCGCCCTGGTGGACAAGGCCGCCCCGAACGCCCTCACCAGCGGCCGGATCCCGAACGGGGAGGACTGACATGCCCCTCGACCACGGGGTGATCGGCCTGGAGAGCCCGCCGTACGAGCGGTCGTGGACGTCGAAGGACACGCTGCTGTACGCGCTGGGCGTCGGAGCCGGAACCGCCGAGCTCGCCTTCACCACCGAGAACAGCGCCGGGCTCCGGCAGCGCGTGCTGCCCACCTTCGCGGTGCTGGTCGCCCAGGCCCCGGCCGGCCGCCGCCTGGGTGACTTCGACCCGGCCATGCTGGTGCACGCCGAGCAGAGCTTCGAGGCGCACCGCGAGATCCCGCCCGAGGGCAGGGTCAGGACCACCTCGACGGTGACCGGCGTTTACGACAAGGGGTCGGGCGCGCTCGTGACCAGTGAGGCCCGCGCCGTCGACGCCGAGACGGGAGAGCCGATGGTCACCTCCCGCAGCGCGGTCTTCATCCGCGGCGAGGGCGGCTTCGGCGGCGGTCGCGGACCGCGCGACGAGTGGGCCGAGCCGCAGGGGCCGCCCGACCACAAGGTCACCTACCCCACACATCCCGACCAGGCGCTGCTCTACCGGCTGTCCGGCGACCGCAACCCGCTCCACTCCGACCCCGCGTTCGCCGCGCGGGCGGGTTTCGACCGGCCCATCCTGCACGGCCTGTGCACGTACGGCGTGACCGGGCGGGCGCTCCTCCACGCGGTGGCGGGCTCCGACCCCGCCCGGCTCGTGGCGATGTCGGGCCGGTTCAGCCGCCCGGTCCTGCCGGGCGAGCCGCTGACGGTGTCGATCTGGGTGGACGGGCCGTCCGTCCTGTTCCGGACGGCGAAGGACGACGGGACCGTGGTGATCGACCGGGGCAGGGCCACCGTCCGCCCCGTGTGATCCCCGCTGTCACGACGGTGAGGCGGCCGGCCAGGGGGCGCCGAAGCGGCGGATGAGCTCGACCGCCGCGTCGACGACCTCCAGGGCCTCCTCCTCGGTCTCGCTGGTGGCGACCTCGCGGCCCGCCTCGCCGATCACGCTGGTGAGCACCGAGACCATGAGACGGTCGGCCGGGGTGCTGCCCGCCCCGAGCAGCACGGCGTTCTGCCGCACCCACGCCCTGCCCCGGGTGCGGCGCATGAGCTCGAACCCCGGCGGGCCGTGGCCGTCCATGAACAGGCGGACCAGGTCGCGGCGCTTCCAGGACCCTTCGAGGAAGGCCTTCGCCCCGGCGATGAACAGCTCGACCGGGTCCTTGACGCCCGCCTGCCTGGCGGCGGCGACGGTCGAGGCGGCGGCCTCCTCGTGCGCGGCCTGGTGCTCCTCCCACAGGGCGAGGAACAGCTCCGTCTTGCCGCCGAAGTGGTGGTAGAGGCTTCCCACGCTGGAGCCGGCGCGCTCGACGACGTCGGACACGTTCGCGTCGGCGAAGCCGTGCTCGGAGAAGACCTCGCGAGCCGCCTGGAGCATGCTCCTGCGGGTCTCGGCGGTGCGGCTCCACTCCCAGGATCCGCCCCTCCCGCCTGCCTTGCGTGCCATCTCGCTCCTCGGGTCGACGCCCCTCATCCTAATCCTTCGAATTCTAGAATTGTGTTCGGCGGCAGGGTTGACAGCACCGCCACGAAAGCCGACGCTGGAAGCCGCAATACTAGAGGCTCATTCTAGAAAAGAGTGCGGTATGGATTTCTCCCTCAGCCCGGAGGAACGGCAGATCCGCGACACCATCCGCTCCTTCGTCGAGAGGGAGGTCATGCCGTTCGAAGCCGAGGTGCTGCGCAACGAGCGCGCCGGCCGTCCCGCTCTCGACCCCGAGATCCTGCGGGACCTGCGGCTCAAGGCGAAGAAGATGGGCTTCTGGGGGATCAACACCCCCGAGGAGTACGGCGGGGCGGCCCTCGGGCCCGTCATGTCGGCGATCATCGCCATGGAGGTGGGGCGCACCTTCGTGCCGTTCAGCTTCGGCGGCTCGGCCGACAACATCCTCTACGGCGGCAACGAGGAGCAGAAGCGGCGCTACCTCATCCCCACCATCGAGGGCGAGCGCCGGTCCTGCTTCGCCATCACCGAGCCCGGCGCCGGATCCGACGCGCGCAACATCCGGACCCGGGCGGTCAAGGACGGCGCCGAGTGGGTCGTCAACGGCGAGAAGACCTTCATCACCGGCGGCAACGAGGCCGACTTCGTCATGGTGTTCGCCGTCACCGACCCCGAGAAGGGGGCGAACGGCGGCGTCACCTGCTTCCTCGTCGACCGCGACATGGGCTGGAAGTCCGAGCCGATCCCGACGATGGGGCAGTGGGGCCCGGCCTCGCTGGTGTTCGAGGACGTCCGGGTGCCCGAGGCGAACATCCTCGGCGAACTGGGCAAGGGGTTCGACCTCGCCATGCAGTGGATCGGCCAGGGCCGGTACATGATCCCCGCCAGGGCCGTCGGCTCGGCCGAGCGGATGCTCCAGATGGCCGTCGACTACGCCAAGATCCGTACGTCGATGGGCCGGCCCATCGCCGAGTACCAGGCGATCCAGTGGATGATCGCCGACTCGCAGGTGGAGATCGAGGCGGCCAAGTGGCTGACGCTCCACGCCGCCTGGCGCGTGCAGCAAGGCATGGACGCCCGGCACGCCTCGTCGATCGCGAAGCTGAACGGCGCGGTCATGGCCAACCAGGTCGTCGACCGTGTGCTGCAGATCCACGGGGGGATGGGCTACACCAAGGAGCTCCCGATCGAGCGCTGGTACCGGGAGCTCCGGCTGCTGCGCATCTTCGAGGGCACCGACGAGATCCAGCGGCGCACGATCGCCCGCAACCTGATCAGGGGTCACGCCCGTCTCGGCACCATCGGAGAGTGAGATGTCGCTCGACACGCTGTTCAACCCGCGTTCCATCGCGCTGGTGGGCGCGACCGACAAGTCGGGCTGGTCGATCAGCACGCTGGCGAACCTGCGCACGCACGGCTTCTCCGGCCCCGTCCACCTGGTGAACCCGCGCGGCGGGGTGGTGCACGGGGAACCGGCGTACCGGAGCCTGTCCGACATCCCCGGCATGGTCGACCTCGCGTACGTGATGGTTCCCACCGCCGCGGTGCTGTCGGTGCTCCGCGAGGGCGCCAAGCTGGGCATCACCGGGTACGTCATCCTCACGGCCGGCTTCGCCGAGGCCGGCCCGGAGGGCGCGGAGCTGGAGCGGGAGGTCGTCGACTTCGCCCGGGAGAACCACCTGACCGTGCTCGGGCCGAACGGCAACGGCTTCATCAACGCCGCCGCCGGCATCACCCCGTACGGCCTGCCCATCCCCTCGCCGCTGCTGCGCGGGTCGGTGGGCGTGGTGCTGCAGAGCGGCGCCCTGGCCAGCTCCGTCCTCGGCTTCGCGCAGGCCCGCAACGTCGGCGTCAGCCTGCTCACCTCGATGGGCAACGAGTCGCTCGTCACGGTCACCGACGTCGTCGACCACCTGGTGGACGACCCGGCGACCCGGGCCATCGCCCTGTTCCTGGAGTCGGTCCGCGACCCCGCCGAGTTCTCCCGGGTGGCGCGCAGGGCGCTGCTCGCGGGCAAGCCCATCGTGGCGCTGAAGATCGGGCGCAGCGGGCTGGCCTCGCGCACCGCGCAGGCCCACACCGGGGCGCTCGTGGGCGACGACGCCGTCATCGACGCCGTCTTCCGTCAGCTCGGGATCGTCCGGGTGCGCTCGCTGGAGGACCTCATCATCACGGCCGGGCTGCTGGCCGCGTCGGGTCCGCTGCCGGGCCCGCGGATCGGGGTCGTCACACCCTCGGGCGGCGCCTCGGAGATCATCGCCGACCGGGCCGAGGACGAGGGGCTCGAACTGCCGCCGTTCGCGCCGGAGACGGTCGCCCGGCTGGAGACGATCGTGCCGTCCTTCGGCACCGTGCAGAACCCGCTCGACGTCACCGGGTACATCCTGATCGACAGGACGTTGCTGGGACGGGCGCTGGAGGCGGTGACCGCCGACCCGGGCGTCGACGCGGTCATGCTGCTGTCGGAGCCGCCGCGCCTGGCCCCGCCCGACCCGGAGCCGACCTTCACCCTGTTCACGGCCAGCGCCAGGCGCATCGCCGCGTCCCCCGTGCCCGTCGTCGTGGTGAGCAACGTGCTGACCGACGTCACCGAGTTCGGCCGGACCGTCCAGGAGAGGACCGGCTTCCCGTACGTCGTGGGCGGCATCGAGCACGGGATGCACGCCATCGGCGCGGCGGTGCGGTGGTCGCGGTGGCACCGGGAGGCACTCGCCCGCGCCGCCGGGCCGGAGCCCGCCGCGGCGCCCGCGCCCCCGGGAGCCGGTGTCGAGGGGGCGAGCGGCGTCTGGGCCGAGCACCGCGCCGCCGCCCTGCTCTCGTCGGCCGGGCTGCCCGTGGTGCCGTCCCGGCTCGTGGACGACGAGGAGTCCGCCGTGGCCGCGGCCGGCGAGTTCGGGTACCCGGTGGTCCTCAAGGCCGCGGCCGAGGGGCTGGGGCACAAGAGCGACATCGGCGGCGTACGGCTCGGCCTGCGTGGTCCCGAGGACGTCCGGGCGGCCTTCCGGGCCGTCATGGGCGCCCTGGAGTCCGCCGGGGTGGCCGCGGGCGCCACGCTGGTCCAGCCCCAGCGGAGCGGCGGCGTCGAGCTGCTCGTCGGCGTCGTGCGGGACCCCGCCTGGGGCCTCACCCTCGCCGTCGGCCTGGGCGGGGTCTGGGTCGAGGTGCTGCGCGACACCGCGCTGCGCGTCCTGCCGGTGGACGCGGCGGAGGTCCGCCGGGCCCTCGGCGAGCTGCGCGGCCGCCGTCTCCTCGAGGGCGCCCGGGGCACCGAACCGGCCAATCTGGACGCCGTCGCCGACGTGGTGGCCCGCGTCGCCGCCGTCGCCGAGAGCCTCGGCGACCGTCTGGAGTCCCTGGAGATCAACCCCCTGCTGGTGGCCGGATCCCGCGTGGAGGCGCTGGACGCCCTGGTCACCTGGCGCGCCTGACCGGCCGATCGCCGCGTCCAGGCCGAGCGCCCCGGGGCCGTACGACCCCGGGGCGTTCCGCGTGGGTCAGGGCCGGTGGCCGGACAGGACGAGGGTGGCGGCCGAGGCGAACATCCCGCCGTTGCCGAGCACGACGCTCACCTCGGCGCCGGGCACCTGCGCCGCGGCCTCCCCGCGGAGCTGCCGCACCGACTCCTGGATGGCGAACATGCCGTACATCCCCGTGTGGGTGTAGGACAGCCCGCCGCCGTTGGTGTTCATGGGCAGGCGGCCGCCGGGGGACGTGTGCCCCTCGGCGACGAAGGGGCCGGCCTCGCCGCGCTTGACGAAGCCGAGGTCCTCCAGCCCGTAGAGCGGGACGTGGGCGAAGGCGTCGTAGATCATGAGGTGGTCGACGTCGTCGTGTGCGATCCCCGCCTCGGCGAACGCCGCCTCTCCCGACACCCGGAAGGCCCGCGAGGTGGTGAAGTCGGCCATCTGGGAGATGATCGGCGACTCGGCCGACTCGCCGGACCCGAGCAGGTACACCGGCGACCGCCGGGCGCGCTCCTCCGAGGTGACGATCAGGGCCCCGCCCCCGTCGGTGACGAGGCAGCACTCCAGCAGGTGGAAGGGGTAGGCGACCATCCGCGAGGCGAGGACGTCCTCGACCGTGACGAGGTCCTGGTACATCGCCCGCGGGTTGCGGTGGGCCCAGCGCCGCTGGGCGACGGCGACCTCGGCGAGCTGCTCGTGGGTGAGGCCGGTCTCCTTCATGTAGCGCAGCGCGGTCAGCGTGAACATCGTGGCCGGCCCCAGCACGCCGTACGGCAGCTCGAACTGGCCGGCGAGGCTGTCGGGGCCGAGCGCGGGGCGGGCCGCGCCGACGCGGGACCGGCCCGACTCGCCGTGCGTGATCAGGACGGTGGTGCACAGCCCGGCGCGGACGGCCGCCGCGGCGTGCCGCACGTGGAAGAGGAACGACGAGCCGCCGACGCCGGTGCCGTCGAGCCACGACGGGGTGATGCCGAGGGCGTGGGCGATCTGGACGGGCCCGGGGACCCCCACGGTCGCGACGCCGTCGATGTCATCCTTGGTCATCCCGGCGTCGGCGAGCGCGTTGCGGGCGGCCTCCAGGTGGAGCTGGGTCGTGGAGAGGTGGGGCAGCCTGCCGACCTCGTCCGTCTCGGCCGCTCCGGCGATCACGACGGTCATCGGGCGGCCTCCTCGGGCTCCTCGGGCTGGAACAGCGGGACGTGCACGTCCCCTCGGCGTTCGAAGACCACCCGGAGGCCCATGTCGAGCGGCAGGTTCGCCGGCGTGATCTCGGTGCCGACGATGTTGGTCATCATCCGCACCCCCTCCTCCAGCTCCACGACGGCGATGGCGTACGGCCCGTCGTCCTCGAACCCGGGCGCGGGGCGGTGACTGATCACGTACGAGTACAGCGTCGCCCGGCCGCTCGCCGTCACCCACTCGACGTCGCCCGACCCGCAGTGGGGGCAGCCGGGCCGGGGATAGAAGTAGTGCCGCGAGCACGCGCGGCAGCGCTGGACGCGGAGCTCGCCCGCGGCCGTGCCGTCCCAGAACGGCTGGGTGTCCGGGGTCGGTCTCGGTACGGGCTTCGACGGGGCGGCCATGCGTTCTCCTCCGGCGCGGCAGCTTTTAGAGTTAGATTCTAGAACCCGAATCTAGAGTTTGGCGAGACGCGACCGTCCCCGGCTGCCCGGGGTCAGGGGCTGGGGATGCCGGTGCCGCGCCGGCCGTGCCCGGCCAGCAGGTCGGCCAGCGACGGCAGCGGCTCGGGGTTGCGCGGACCCGGCTGGGCCAGCTGGATCAGCACGCCGTGCGCCTCCTTCGGGTGGAGGAACACCTCGCGCCAGCGCGGCTCGGCCAGGTTGAGGCCGAACAGCCGGTAGCCCCGTTCGCGCAGCAGGTCCACGGCCGCGTGGATGTCGGACACGTGGAAGTTGAGGTGGTGGACGCCGCCCCTGCCCCGGGTGAGCTCGAAGAAGCTGTCGAAGAAGGACGACCCCGCGAGCGGCTCCATCAGCTCGATCTTGCTTCCGTTCGCGTACCGGAGCTGCAGCGTGCGGTAGCCGTTGGCCGTGTTGTCGCCCCCGCCGACATACGCCCCTCCCAGCAGGTCCAGGTAGACGGGCAGCAGGTCCCTGATGCGGGGTGCGGCGACGGCCGTGTGGTCGAAGGCGGCGTTCAGTCCGGCGAGCTCCTGGGTGATGTCCACGGCACTCCTCGTCGTAATCCTAGAACGCCATTCTAGCGACCGGCCGGGCCGCGGGACCTGCTCACGACCCCTTGACGTGGACGGTGAGAGGGCGGAGCATTCGTGGAAATGAATTCTAGAGCTAACTTCTAGAACTCGACTGCCCGGCGGGGGGACTGAGGAGAAAGGCGTTCGATGAGCCTGTCCTACGTACGCGAACTGGACGAGTACCCGACCGGTGCCCGCCGCATGAAGATCCTCACGATGGCCGTCCTGGCCATCCTCATCGGCTCCTACGAGGCGCAGATCGCCCCTGTGGTCCCCCTGCTCCTGAAGGACCTCCACATGTCCCTGGCGACGTACGGCGCGGTCTCCGGGGTGGCCGCCGTCTCCGGCGCCCTCGCCTCGGCCGTCGGGGGCAGGCTCACCGACCAGGTGGGGAGGGTCCGCCTGCTGGTCCCGCTGATGATGCTCACGGCCGTCTGCTGTTTCGTCATGACGCTCGTGCACAGCCCGCGCGACCTGCTGATCGCCCGGATCCTGCTGGCGTTCGTCGACGGTGTGGCGATGGCGAGCACCGCGCCCCTCGTGCGCGACTTCTCGCCTCGCGTGGGCCGCGCGCAGGCCTTCGGCTTCTGGACGTGGGGGCCCGTGGGGGCGAACTTCCTCGCCGCGGCCGTCGCCGGCTGGACGCTGCCGATCTTCCACGAGTCCTGGCGGTCGCAGTTCGTCATCATGGGCTGCTTCTCGCTCGTCATCTCCATCGTCATCGCCCTCAACATCGCCGACCTGTCGCCGGAGTTGCGGGCCCGGATCCAGCTCACCGAGCGCAGGGCGGCCCGCGTCGTCGACCTGATCCGGCCCGCCCGGGTCTCCGCGCTGTTCGCCCGCCGCACGATCTGGGCCCACGTGGTCGGCATCTCGCTGTGGCTCGTGCTCTACATCACGCTCTCCCTGTTCGGCCAGACGATGCTCGTGGGCGCCCTCGGGATCTCCGCCGCCGAGGCGTCCACGATCATGGCGGTCTTCTGGAGTCTGAACCTGATCACCGTGATCGCCGCCGGCCGAGTCTCGGACCGCACCGGCCTGCGCAAGCCGTTCGCGCTCGGCGGGACGGTCGCCGCCGTGGTCATCACCGCCTACCTCGCGTACTGCCTCGGCCAGGAGAACGTCTCCACGGGCACGCTCATGATCACCGGCGCCCTGCTCGGCGGCTCGCTCGGCGTGGCGTACGCGCCCTGGATGGCCAACTACTCCGAGGACGCCGAGGACGTGGACCCGCGCCTGCAGGGCACGGCGTGGGGGCTGTTCGGGTTCCTCACCAAGGCCATCGCCGTGATCGGGCTGCTGGTCATCCCGCAGGTGGTCGAGGCCACGAGCTGGCAGGTGTGGCTGATCGTCAGCCTCGTCTGCCTCGTCCTGTTCGCCCCCGCCGTCTTCCTCTTCCAGGGGCCGTGGCGGCGCGAGCGGACCGGCTCGGTGGGCCGGGCCGCCCCCGTCGCCATGGCCGAGGCCGAATGACGGGCGCCGTTCCAGGCGGCCGTCAGCCGTCCCGCCCGTGGTCGCGGGACGTGTGGCCGGCCGCCGGGGGAGCCGGGGTGCCGGTTGCCTCGATCCGGTCGAGCACCCGCGACGACAGCCGTTCGAGCGCCGTGACCTCCTCCTCGGAGAGCCCGTCGAAGACCACCCGCCGTACCGTCTCGACATGAGCGGGGGCCGCCGCGCCGATCGCGCGGCGGCCCTCGTCCGTCAGCACGACCAGCGCGCCCCGGCCGTCCTCGGCGCACTCCTCCCGGGCGATCAGGCCCCGGCGCTGCATCCGGCTCAGGTGGTGGGACAGGCGGCTCTGCTCCCAGTCGAGGCCGCGCTGGATCTCGAACGGCCGCAGCCGCCCGTCCGGCACGTCGGTCAGCAGCACGAGCACCTCGTAGTCGGCGAGGGACAGACCGGAGTCGGCCTGCAGCCGGTGGTTGAGGTGGGCCGTCAACCGGCCCTGCATCCGCATGTAGGCCCGCCAGGCTCGCTGCTCGTCCTCGTCGAGCCACCGGGGAGTGCTCATGTACCCGAGCCTACGTCCTTCGATGACGCATCATGGATATGGCGGAATGCATGATGCATCATCTATGTTGTGAGGCGCGTAGATGATGGGTCATCTACCAGAGGCGCCGCCGGGTCCGTCCCGGAGGCGACCGATCTCGACGAAGGGGAGTGCCATGACCGCCACGATGCCGGCCCCGAAGGTGGACGTCCGCCGTGCCGAGGACCGCTTCACCACCAGGATCGCCTGGCTGGACTCCAAGCACTCGTTCTCCTTTGGCGGGCACCACGACCCGCGCAACACCCACCACGGCGTCCTGCTCGTCAACAACGACGACATCGTCCGGCCCGGCACCGGGTTCGACACCCACCCGCACCGGGACATGGAGATTGTGACCTGGGTCATGCGCGGATCTCTGGTGCACCAGGACTCGACCGGCCACTCCGGCGTCATCTACCCGGGCCTCGCCCAGCGGATGAGCGCGGGCACCGGCATCCTGCACTCCGAGAAGAACGACTCCTGGCGGCTGCAGGGGGGCGCGGAGCACGACGAGCCCGTTCACTTCGTGCAGATGTGGGTCGTCCCGGACGAGGCCGGCATCACTCCGGGGTACGAGCAGCTCGAGATCGAGGGCGACCTCCTGGCCGGCGGTCTGGTGCCCGTGGCGAGCGGCATGGACAAGCACGACGGCGTCTCGGCCATCCGGATCAAGAACAGGTACGCCGCGCTCCACGCCGCCCGCCTGCAGGCCGGCGAGAGCGTCGAACTGCCGGAGGCGCCGTTCCTCCACCTGTTCGTGCCGCGCGGCGCGGTGACCCTCGAAGGAGCCGGCCCGCTGAACACCGGCGACGCCGTCCGCTTCACGGCCACCGGCGGGCAGCGGGTCACCGCCACCGAGCCCGCCGAGATCCTCGTCTGGGAGATGCACGCCACCATCGCCGCCTGAGCACCCCCCGCGGCAGCGTCCGCGGCCATAACCGGCGACGACGTCCGCGAGGGCGACCGCCCCGCGGACGGGAGAGGAAAGCCCCGATGAACTCCGTCAAGACCGCCACCACCTCGGTCCCCGTCCACCCGCTGCTCGCCGAGCGCTGGAGCCCGCGGGGCTTCGACCAGGGGCACGAACTCGGCGCTCGGGTCCCCGACCAATAGCCTCGCCTGCATGACCGTCGTGCGTTCCGTCGTGTTGTTCGTCCTGGCCGCCGTCCTCGAGATCGGGGGCGCGTGGCTCGTGTGGCAGGGTGTGCGCGAGCACCGTGGCTGGGCGTGGATCGGGTTCGGCGTGCTCACCCTCGGCGCGTACGGGTTCGTCGCGACCCTGCAGCAGGACCCGCACTTCGGGCGCATCCTCGCGGCGTACGGCGGGGTGTTCGTCGCCGGCTCGCTGGCTTGGGGCATGGTGATGGACGGTTACCGGCCCGACCGGTACGACGTGCTCGGGGCCCTCGTGTGCCTCGCCGGGGTCGCGGTCATCATGTACGTGCCCCGCGGCCACTGAGAGCCCCTCGTAGTGACCGTTGTGTCGTCGCGTACTCCTCCAGCGTGTGCATCAGTGCCGGCTCACGCGGGCGGTGCCGTCGCGATCCGCGCGTCCGGGAGAGTGGGCGGAAGAGTTCACCGTACCTTTGGCGATCTATGGCTTTATTTGACCCGTTCTGACGGTGATCCTTACTGGTGTCCGCCTGGCACCCCCGCAAGGAGGCTTCGTGCACACTCCGCCCCGCCGTCGTCCTTCCTGGCCGGCCCGACTGGCCGTCCTGATCGCCGCCATCACGTCCATGACCGTCCTGGTCGGCGTCGCTCCCGCCGGCGCCTCGGTCTACAGCTCCTGCACCATCTCCCGGTGCTCCGACGCGCGCTACGCGAACTCGGTGTGGGCCTCCAAGGGCTACCCCACCAGCAGCGGCTGGTACTCCTGGCCCGACGGCAGGTACAACTACACGGGCGGGCGCTTCTACAACCGCGAAGGCGAGCTTCCGAGCGGCGCCACGTACTACGAGTACGACGTGTACTCCCGGGCGAAGGGCGCCGCCCGCGACGCCTACCGGATCGTCGTGAACCGCAGCACCGGCGCCGTCTGGTTCTCGCCGAACCACTACACCGACTTCTACAGGCTCTGAGGACTCCCATGGCATCCGCCGAACGACCGCTGCCGCAGTGGCTGACCGTGTCCGCCGGACCGGCTCCGGCGGTCGTCGACGGGCGCGCCTGCCGGACCCGCGCCGCCTTCTTCGAGGAGGTGGCGCGGGCCCTGGCCCTCCCGGACTACTTCGGCCGCAACTGGGACGCGCTCACCGACGCGCTGCGTGACACGACCGGGGCCGGCGGCGTCGCCCTGGTCGTACGGCACGCCGAGGACCTGCTCATCGAGGAGCCCGCGGAGCAGTTCGCCACGCTGCTGGCCGTCCTGGGCGCGGCGGCGGCCGACTCCGGGCTGACGGTGACCCTCTGCACCGGCCCCGCCCACGAGTCCCCGCTCCGCGAACGGCTGTCGGACGCCCTTCCCTGACCTCCGACCGGCGGCCGCTCTAGAGCAGACCGCGGGTGGAGCCGACGAGCACGGGCTCGTCGAGCGCCTCGGGCGTCATCCGCACCCCGGTCACCCTCTCGGCCAGCGCGAACGCCGTGTGGATCGGGTCCCCCCAGTCGTCGTCCTCGTCGCCGTCATCCTCCGTGGGCATGCCGAGCTCGATCATGTGCGGCAGGAGGCGATCCTCGTCGCCGCCCGCGCGGTCCATGGGGTAGTCGGGCTCGAAACGGGTCACGATCCGGCCGTCCGCGGCGTGGACGAACTGCTGGTCGGCGTTGACGTTCAGGAAGACCGACGCGGTCACGGCGCCGGCCGAGAGCCTCTTGGCGACGTCGTCGAGCGTGCACGCGAACCCGTTGGGCTCGACGAGGATCGTGCCTCCGTCCACCTCGGCGGCCGCGATGGCTCCGTCGAAGTAGAGGTCGTCCACGTCCGCGATGGCCGCGATCCCCAGGCGTTCGAAGGCCTGCCGGGGTGTCAGGCCGCCGACGAAGGTGACGCAGAAGGCCACCGTCAGCCCCTCGTCGTGCTCGTCGAACCAGGCGTAGTCGTCGGCCGTCGCGCCGCTCATCGACGTCTCCTCTCGGGTGGGGGGCACCGGCAGGGACGATCGTGCCCGACGCCTCCGACAAAACCGCGTCCCCGCCTATGCGCGGCGAAGGGCGATCCAGCGCATCGCCATTTCGTGTCACTCATGAAGGCGTTGTTTCGGCTGCCGGAAACCATTCATGGAACGTGCCGAAGACGGGGGAATCGCTGCGAGGCCGGAACGGCGGGCCGTACCGGCGGGAACAGGTCCGCGGCGGCGTCGGCGCGTAACGCGCGGCTTTGGATCGTTCCGAAAGGCGTTCTGTTCTGCTCGGCGGGAAATGGTTAGCCGAAATAGCGGAGTGCAGAAATCCGTAAGGAGCGTGGCGACTGTACATGCCTGGTCATAGGTAATCCGGCACTGCCGTCTTTCCTCGATGACAGATTTAACAATTCGCCTATATCATCGCCGTTCGTGGCTGAAGGTGATCTTTCGAGCCCGTCGCTGGCCGACGATCTGTACTTCGTCATGCACGACAACGGAACAGGTCAGCCGCGGTTGCATCCCCGGCTCGCGAGCATCGGGCTGGCGGGCGCCGTCCTCGGTGAGCTGATGCTCGCCGAACGCGTCACGGTCGAGCTCGCCTCGGGCCAGGACCGCCTCCACGTCCTCGCCCCGGACGCCACCGGCGAGCCCCTCACGCAGAACGTGCTGGACCAGATCGTCGCCGAGCCGCAGCACCCCCTCCACACCTGGCTGCTGTTCTTCGCCCGCACGATCTACGCCGATCTCAGGAGCAGGATGATCGCCGCGAACCTGCTCCACCCGCCGGGACGGTCCCTGTTGAAACAGCAGCCGCCGGCCCCCGTGGACTCGAACACGGCCGCCTGGCCCCGGGCCCGTCTCACCCTCGCCATCCAGCGGCGCAGGCCGCCCGCGCTGAGGGACTGCGTCCTCTACGGGCTCTGCGTGGCCACCGGATGCGACCAGCAGGCGCTGTGGGAGCACGACCGCGAGTTCCAGGCCGCCGCGACCGCCACCCTCCCCGTGCCCTTTCGGAGACTCGTCGTCCAGACCGAGGTCGCCATCGGCGAAGTCGTCATCAGCCGTCGTTGACCCCTTTCCCGCCCCCCTCTCACGGAGTCCCGGTATGTCACTCACAGAGCAACGGCCCAGCGCCGTGTCCGCAGCCCTGGCCGAGGATCGGCTCGGCGTCCCATCGGTCGTGTTCTTCGTCATCTCCGCCGCGGCGCCGCTCATGGTCGTCGCGGGCTCGGTCCCCACGGCGTACGCGGTGACCGGCGTCCTCGGCGTGCCGTTCGCGTTCCTGCTGCTGGGCGCGATCTTCGCGCTCTTCGCCGTCGGCTACGTGACGATGGCGCGGCACGTGGTGAACGCGGGCGCCTTCTACGCCTACGCCACCCAGGGACTCGGCCGTACGGCGGGGGTGGCGACCGCATGGGTGGCGCTGCTCGCCTACAACGCGCTCCAACTCGGCCTGTACGGCATCATCGGGTCGGCAGCCGAGCCGCTGCTGCGCGACTGGTTCGGCCTGTCGCCCGCGTGGTGGGTGATCGCGCTGGTGGCGTGGGCGCTGACCGGTGTGCTGGGCCTGCTGCGGGTGGACGTCAACGGCAAGGTCCTGTCGGTCCTGCTGGTCAGCGAGATCGCCGTCGTCCTGCTGTTCGACCTCGGCGACCTGCTCAACGCGGCTCCGAGCGGCGTCAGCTTCACCGGCTTCAGCCCCGGCTCCCTGTTCGTGCCCGGCGTGGGCGCCGCGCTGGCCACGGTCGTCGCGGGCTTCGCCGGGTTCGAGTCGTCGGTGGTCTTCGCCGAGGAGTCCAAGGACCGCGACAGGACCGTGCCGGTGGCCACCTACCTCGGCATCGCCATCATCGCGATCCTGTACGCGATCTCGGCCTGGGCGCAGGCGGTGCCGACCGGTCCGGAAGGCGTCGTCAAGGCGGCGACCGACCAGGGGACCGGGTTCGTCTTCGCCCAGGCGGCCGACCACCTGGGCTCCACGGTCGCGACGCTCGGCTCCGTCCTGTTCATGACGAGCAGCATCGCCTGCATGATCGCCTTCCACAACACCACGGCCCGTTATATCTTCGCCCTGGGCAGGGAGAACGTGCTGCCCTCGGTGTTCGGGCGCACCTCGGCCCGCACGGCCGCCCCGGTGGCCGGATCGGTGCTGCAGACGGCGCTCGGACTGATCGTGATCGTCGTCTACGCGGCCCTCGGCCTCGATCCCGTCACGAAGCTGTTCTTCACCTTCGGCGCCTTCGGCGGCCTCGGGCTGCTGACCCTGCTCGCGGCGACCTCGATCGCGGTCATCGCCTACTTCGCCCGCGACTCCCGGGGCGAGACGGCGTGGCGGACGCGTGTCGCGCCGGCCCTGGCGACCCTGGCGCTGTTCGTCATCATCGGTCTCACCCTGATGAACTTCGACACCGTGCTCGGGGTCGCGCCCGACTCCGTCCTCCGCTGGATCCTGCCCAGCCTCTTCGTCGTGGCGATCGTCTTCGGCGTCGTGTGGGCGCGGGTGCTGCAGGCGACCAGGCCCGAGGTGTACGCCAACATCGGCCTCGGCGCCCAGGCGGTCGGCGGAGGCCGCAAGTGAGCGCCGAGATCACCTTCATGACGGACGCCGCCGTGGCCGGCGGCGTCATCGCCGACACGTTCGGCACGGACGAGATCACGGCCTGGCTGGTCCCGGCGGTGGAGGACCGCCTGCCGATGCAGAGGCGGTTCTTCACCATGCAGGTGGCGCACGCGCTCGAGCACGGCACCGTCTACGGGATCCACGAGTCGGGCGAGCTCTCCGGGGTCGCGGTCTGGTTCACCGCGCCGTTCCCCGAGATCCCCGGCCAGGAGGAGGCGATCGCCTCCTTCGCGGGGGAGAACGCCGAGCGCTACGGCATCCTGGGCGAGCTGATGGACAAGCTCCACCCGCACGAGCCCCATCACTACCTTGCGTTCATCGCCCTGGTCCGGGGCAGGACCGGCCGGGGGCTCGGCACCCTCCTGCTGGAGGAGCACCACCGCAAGCTCGACGCCGAAGGGATGCCCGCCTACCTGGAGGCCAGCAGCGAGGCGAGCCGCCGGCTCTACCTGCGGCACGGGTACGTGGACATGCTCGAACTGGTCCGGCTCCCGGGCGGCCCCGTCATGTATCCCATGTGGCGCGAGCCCCGCTCGGCGTCGTCGTCGTGAGCCGGGGCGCCCGCCGGAGAGCCGCTCCGGCGGGCGCCCGTCTCATCGGAGGTCTCGCGTGCGAGACGGCACAAGGACGGAGCTCATGTCGACGGCCGGTGACCTGGACGCGGTGCCGGAATCCGCGACGCGGGGGCGGCGGCGGTGGGCCCGTGCGGTGGCGGTCGTGCTGGTCCTGCCCCTGCTGTACGCGTTCGCCAAACTGCCGGAGTGGATGCACAACCGGCAGATGGACGACCTCGCCGGCCGGATCCTGAGCTATCCCCCGCCCCCGTCCACCGGCTTCGCCACGGACGAGTTCTCCGCCTCGGTCGCGGCGTACGGCATGAAGGACACCTGCACCTACCGGCTCCGCTTCGACATGACGACGAAGCTCTCGGCCGACGAGATCACTCATTACTACGAGACGGCGGCGATACCACCGGTCGCGGGAGGAAGTGACTCCTTCACGGTCATGGTGTGGACGCTCCCGCAAACGCCGGCCTCGCTCGACGTGTTCGGCCGACAGCGGGTCATCGTCGAGATCCAGGACCGCGACCTCGGCTCCCTCTGGGATTTCCGCTGCATGTGAATTCGCCCCGCGGCTCGTTTCGCCGTCCGGGCATCGGGCGATTCGCACTGTGGATCGGTCCAGGAAAGCCGCCTGACGGTGGCGTTCCGGTGATCGTGTGACGTCGGCCGCGTGGCCGGAGGATATGACCGGACCTCGCGCCGGCAGAGGGGCTCGTTTTCGGCCAGGGCATTATCGCCCTGCCGATTGTGGGCCACTGTGACGGTTGTGATCTGTTGAGTAGTTTGCTGGCATGCTTGCTTCAGGTGAAACGGGCCGGGCAACCGTCCTCCGGCGGAAGGCCGTTTTTCTGGCCGTCGCCGCAATCGTCACGGTAGGGTCCCCGGTCGCGCTCGAAGGCTCGTCATTCGCGTCGGATTCGGGCACGCCCGAGAACGCCGTCGTCGTGTGGGACCGCAACGCCCAGACGGCTATTTGGGACAACGCCCATCAGCAGCCACAGGTCCAGGCACGCAGTTTCGCGATGGTGCACGGAGCCGTCTACGACGCGGTGAACGCGATCGCCGGCAGGCCCTACCAGCCGTACCTGGTCGCGCCGGCCGCCGACGGGACCGAGTCGGTGGACGCGGCCGTCGCGACCGCGAGCTTCCTCGTGCTGAACGCGCTGTTCCCCGACCAGCAGGCGAGGCTGCGGACGCAGTACGACGACGCGCTGGCCGCGATTCCCGACGGCACCGCCGAGCAGCGCGGAATCACCGTGGGCACGCAGGCGGCCGACGCGATGATCGCCGCGCGGCGGGACGACGGGGCGTTCGGCAGCCAGACCTGGCCCGTCGGCACGCAGCCCGGCCAGTGGCGGCCGACACCTCCGACGTTCGCCTCGGACGGGGCGTGGGTCGCCCACCTCAAGCCGTTCCTCATCCCGAGCGCGTCCATGTTCCGCACGTCGGGTCCGCCGGCGCTCACCAGCGCCCAGTACGCCAGGGACATCAACGAGGTCAAGGCGATCGGCTCGGCGACCAGCACGATCAGGACGGCCGACCAGACGCAGGCCGCGATCTGGTGGCACGACAGGCACCTGGCCGAATGGGAGATCAAGCGGCAGCTCGCGACGACGCGGCGGCTGAACCCCCTCCAGGCGGCCCGCATGTTCGCGATGGTCGACCTGGCCGAGGCCGACGCGACGACGGCCTGCTACAACGAGAAGGCGGCGTGGAACTTCTGGCGCCCCGTCACCGCGATCCAGCTCGCCGACACCGACGGCAACCCGAAGACGGTGGCCGACCCCGCGTGGATGCCGCTGCTCGTCACGCCGCCGCACCCCGACTTCACGTCCGGGCACACCTGCTTCACCGCGGCGAGCATGTCGGCACTGGCGTACTTCTTCGGCCGGGACGACATTCCGTTCAGCGGGTACAGCGCCGACTCCGGCACCACGAGGTACTTCCGCGGGTTCTCGCAGGCGCTCGCCGAGGTCGTGAACGCCCGCGTCTGGGGCGGCATCCACACGCGCACGGCCGACCTGCAGGGCGCGAAGATCGGCGCGCAGGTCACCGCCTACATGGTGACGCACTACTTCAAGCCCAGGCGGTGACGGTCCCGCACCGCGCATAACCGACGAACGCACCCCTGGCGCATGGGCCCGGGTCCGGATCTCCCTCCGGACCCGGGCCTTCGTCGTGAGTGGCGAAGCCGTACGGAGACGGTGGCGGGGCCGGGCGGCGGTCAGGTTCGGGGATCGGGGTCGAACGGCACGGGGGCATGAGGTCCTCGGTTCTGCGGAGCGCGGCCCATGGGTGCCGCTGAGCGTAGGACTCGTCCGAGACCAAATCAATACTTGACGAAGTTAAATATTGATCCTACGTTTCGCCTATGTTTCACGCCACGGCGCGGCCTCGCGGCCGTGGCACCGGCGGCCCCAGAGGCCTCAATCCGGCATCGGCCGGTCACATCGCAACAGGCATCACCAACCCCCTCGACCAGGAGGTGTGACTTGAGGTCACCGCTTTCGCTGACGGAGCCGCACGTGAGCCCGGCCCGTGCAGTACCGGACGGCTGCCACGTCGAGCGCACCCCGGGGCCGGGCGCGGTCACCCGGCGGGGAGCGGTTGCCGGGAACCACCGGGCGCCCGGCGTCGAAGGCGAGCCGGGCCTCACCGCCCGCGACCTGCGGGTGGGCTGATGGCGGTCACCACACGGCGTCCGGGCCCGCCGGCCGGCGCGGCCGAACCCGCCGGGTCCCCCCAGGATCGGAACGTGTTCGCGCGCTACTGGCACAGCCGCTGGACGGAGGCGCGGCGGTCCTGGCGGCTGTACTGGCAGCTCTACCTGCTGGTGATCCTGCCGGTCCTGTACTTCGTCGTGTTCAAGTACGTCCCGATCAGCAACGCCGTCATCGCGTTCAAGGACTACAACGTCATCAAGGGGCCCTGGGGCAGCGACTGGGTCGGGTTCAAGAACTTCGAGATGTTCTTCGCCAACCCGGTCTTCGGGACCCTGCTGAAGAACACCTTCATCCTGGCGTTCTACCTGGTCCTGGCGAGTTTCCCGATCCCGATCATCCTGGCGATCGCGCTGAACGAGATCCGCGACGGCTGGTTCAAGCGGTCCGTGCAGATGATCACTTACGCACCCTACTTCATCTCCACGGTCGTCGTCGTCTCGATGACGATCCTCATCCTGTCGCCGCGGATCGGGCTCGTGAACGACACGCTCGGCCTGTTCGGGATCCCGGCCGTCGACTTCCTCGGAGACCCGCACTACTTCCGCCACATCTACGTGTGGTCGGATGTCTGGCAGACGACGGGCTACTCGGCCGTCATCTACATGGCCGCGCTCGCGGGCATCGATCCGGCGCTGCACGAGGCCGCCAAGATCGACGGCGCCACCCGGCTGCAAAGGATCCGGCACGTCGACATTCCGGGGATCATGCCCACCGCCGTGATCATCCTCGTGCTCGGCGTGGGGAACATGATGGCGATCGGGTTCGAGAAGGCCTACCTGCTGCAGAACGACCTCAACCTGGCGCAGTCGGAGATCATCCCGACCTACGTCTACAAGACCGGCCTGATCAACGCGGACTTCAGCACGGCGACCGCCGTCGGCCTGTTCAACTCGGTGGTCAACCTCTGCCTGCTGCTTTTCGTCAACGTCGCCGCCAAGCGGGTCACCGGGAAGGGACTGTGGGGATGAGCGCGCTGACGTCGTCGGTGCTGTCGAGGCTGCGGCCGGACACCCCCGTGGTGAAGAGGGTCCGCGAGCCGTTCCGCGACCGCGTGTTCCTGATCGTCGTCACGATCATGCTGGTGGTGATCCTGGCGCTGGTGCTGCTGCCGTTGATCTACATCGTCGCCAGCTCGTTCAGCAGCGCGAGCGCCGTGTCGGCGGGCCGGGTGAGCTTCTGGCCGGTGGAGTTCTCCCTGCGGGCCTACAAGGAGGCTCTGAGCAACCCGCAGGTCCTCCGCGGGTACTACAACTCGCTGTTCTACGCCACGGCCGGCACGCTGATCAGCGTCACGCTGACCGTGGCCATCGCCTACCCGCTGTCGCGCAAGCGGTTCTTCGGGCGCAACGTGCTGATGACCGGCCTGATCTTCACGATGTTGTTCTCGGGCGGCCTGATCCCGACGTACATGGTGGTCCAGGACCTCGGCATGCTGAACACCCGCTGGGCGCTGCTGATCCCCAACGCCATCGGCGTCTGGCAGGTGATCATCGCGCGCACGTTCTTCGCCAACTCCATCCCCGAGGAACTGCACGAGGCGGCGATGCTCGACGGGGCGAGCGAACTGCGCTACCTCCGGTCGGTGGTGCTGCCGCTGTCGAAGCCGCTGCTGGCCGTCCTCACGCTGATGTACGTCATCTGGCAGTGGAACACCTACTTCGACGCCCTGGTCTACCTCAAGGACCCCGATCTCTATCCGCTGCAGATCGTGCTCAGGAACATGCTCGTCCTGAACACGCGCGGCGTCGGCGCCACGAACATGGCCCAGCAGATGGCCCAGCAGCAGCTCGCCAACGTCCTGAAGTACGCCCTCATCGTCGTCTCGAGCGTGCCCGTGCTGATCATCTATCCGTTCATCGCACGCCACTTCACCAAGGGCGTGATGGTCGGCGCCGTCAAGGGCTAGCAGCACCTCTCGATTGAAATCACCTCCGGAAACGGGCTCCACCAAGGAAAAGGGAACAGTGCACATGCGTTCCATCAAGAAAACGGTCGCCGTACTGACGAGCGCCACGACGCTGGCTGTGGCGGGATGCAGTTCCGGCTCCGGGGACGGCGACGGCGTCAAGCCCGAGTTCTCCGGCGGCAAGGTCGTCATCGACACGTTCGCGCCCGCCAACGCCGACCTGGATCTGGCCACGAACCCGGTCACGAAGCTGATGAGCGACAAGTTCAAGATCCAGTTCCGCTGGCAGACCACCACCTTCGACGCGGGCCCGGCCAAGGAGAAGAGGCAGATCGCGCTCGCCAGCGGCGACTACCCCGACCTGTTCCTGCTGATCCCCTGGGTTGACGGGTTCTCGCAGGCCGAGGTGCTGAAGCTGGGCAAGCAGGGCGTCGCGGTGCCGCTGGAGAACCTGATCAAGGAGAACGCGCCCAACATCCAGAAGGCGCTGGACTCCAACAAGACGCTCAAGGAGATGTCGACCGCGCCCGACGGGCACATCTACGCCCTGCCGCAGTGGTCGGACTGCTTCCACTGCACGTATCCGAACAAGCTCTGGATCAACACCGCCTGGTTGAAGAAGCTGCACCTGCAGATGCCGAAGACCACGGAGGAGCTGCGCACGGTCCTGCGGGCGTTCAAGACGAAGGACCCGAACGGCAACGGCAAGGCCGACGAGATCCCGATGACCGCCGACGTGCAGGACGGCCACCTGATCGACTACCTGATGGGCGCGTTCGCCTATCCGCCCGCCGGTGCGAACAACGGCGGGATCGGGCTGCTCACCCTCAACGGCGACAAGGTCACCACCCCGGTGGACAAGCCGGAGTGGCGCGAAGGCCTGAAGTACATCCACTCGCTGTTCCAGGAGGGGCTGATCGACCCGGCCTCGTTCACGCAGAACGCGGAGGCGCTGCAGGCGACCGGCAACAACCCCGACGCCGTCATGATCGGCTCGTCGCCGCTCCTGCACCCGGCCATCTTCGTGCAGCTGGGCTCCAAGGACGGCCGCGACAAGCAGTACGACGCCGCGCCGCCGCTGACCGGGCCGTCCGGTAAGAGCTACAGCGGCATGAACTACCCGAGCTCCAGCACCTTCACCTTCATGCTGACCAACAAGGCCAGCAAGGAGGCTCAGGTCGCGGCGATCAAGATGCTCGACTACATCTACACGACCGAGGGCACCGAGACCGCGGTCATGGGTCCGGAGGGCGTGGGCTGGACCAAGCCGGGGCCCGGCGACGTCGCGCTCGACACCGGCGTCCAGCCGCTCTACAAGCGCACGCCCGGCTCGCAGGCGCCCAAGAACCTCTCCTGGGACGCCATGGCGCAGTACAACCTGACGCTCGCCTACCGCAACGCCCAGGTGACGCCGGAGGACATCTACTCGGAGGACGGGTACGAGCGGCGGCTGTTCCAGGCGACGAAGCTGTACGAGGGCCACGAGGACAAGGCGCAGTTCTTCCCGACGGTCTCCGTCTGGATCGATCCGAGCGTCAGCTCCGAGATGGCGACGCTGAAGACGAACATCGACAGCTACGTCACCCAGGGTGAGCTGGCCTTCATCACGGGGTCGAAGAACATCGACACCGACTGGGACGCGTACGTCGGCGGCCTCGACGGCGTCGGCATGAAGCGGTACCTGGAGCTGAACCAGCAGGCCTACGACAAGTACAAGGCCGGGCAGTGACCCCGCGCCCAGCCGGCCGTCGTGGGGCGGAGCCGCCGCGTCCGGCCGGCTGGGCGTCACCGCGTCCGCCGGCAGTGCTCGACGTCACCGGCTTCGGGGCGGTCCCCGGCCGGCCCGACCTCGACGCCGCGCCCGCGGTCCGGGCGGCGCTGCGCGCGGCGGGCGCCGCCGCCGGCCCGGTGCTGCTCCGCTTCCCGCCCGGCGACTACCACCTGTGGCGGGACGGCGCGCAGCGCCGCGAGCTGTACGTCTCCAACACGGTGGGGGACGACCCGCGACACCGCGACAAGTCGATCGCGCTTCTCGTGGAGGCCGCGGACGACCTCGTCATCGCGGGGGAGGGCGCCCGTCTCGTCCTGCACGGGCGTCAGACGACCTTCGCCGTCGTCGACTCGCGGCGGGTACGCGTCGAGGGGCTGGAGTTCGACATGGCGGTGCCGACGGTCGTCGACGCCACCGTGGTGGCCGCAGGCGTCGCGGCGGGCCGGGCCTACCGGGTGATCCGGGTGCCCGCGGCCACGCTCTTCTCCGCCGAGGGCGCCTCGATCCGCTGGCAGGGGGAGGCGCTCGGCTCGGGCGCGATCGACTGGTCGGGGCGCGACGGCCTGGAGTACACCCAGATCCACGACCCCGCCGCCGGGCGGACGTGGCGCGGCCCCAACCCCCTCTTCGACCGCGTACGGTCGCTCGAGCGGGTGGGGGAGCGTGACATCCGGATCGACTACGAGCACGACGGCGAACCGGCCGACCTGGGGCTGGTCTACTCGATGCGGCCGACCACCCGCGACCACCCGGGCGGGCTCGTGCTCGACAGCTCCGAGGTGACGCTGTCGCGGCTGCGGTTCCGCTTCCTGCACGGATTCGGCGTGGTCGCGCAGACGAGCCGGGACGTCGCCGTCGAGGAGTGCGAGTTCCGGCCGCCGCCGGACAGCGGGCGGCACAGCGCCGGCTTCGCCGACTTCCTCCAGTTCTCCGGCTGCTCAGGACAGGTGGTGGTGCGCGACTGCCTCTTCGACGGCCCGCACGACGACCCGATCAACGTGCACGGCACGTACCTGCGGGTGACCGGTCAGCCGGACCGCCGCACGCTCGAACTCGAGTACCCGCACCGGGAGACGGCGGGGTTCCCCCAGTTCTCGCCGGGCGACGAGGTCGAGCTCGTCGACCGCGCCACGCTCCGGGCGGTCGGCTCCGCCACGGTGCGCAGCGCGCTGCAGCCGAGCGGCCGCGACCACGACGGGCCGCTGCGCACCCTCGTCGTCACCGTCGACGCCGAGCTCGCGGAGGGCCTCGCCGGCTGGACCGCGGTGGAGAACGTCACCCGGACGCCGAGCGTGCGGATCGCGGGCAACGTCTTCCGCAACGTGCCCACGCGCGGCGTCCTCGTGACCACGCGGCGCCCGGTGCTCATCGAGGACAACCGCTTCGAACGGACGGCGATGGCCGCGATCTACGTCTCCTGCGACGCCCAGGAGTGGTGGGAGTCCGGGCCGGTGCGCGACCTGACGATCCGCGGCAACGAGTTCCTCGACCCCGGCGGACCGGCGATCCTGCTCGATCCGGGGACCACCCGGTGCGACGAGGGCCGTCCGGTCCACCGCGGGGTGGTCGTGGCGGGCAACCGGTTCACGCTCGACGGCGTGCCCGCGCTCGACGCGCGGAGCACGCACGGCATCCGCCTCCGGGGCAACCGCATCGTGCGGCGCGGGCAGGACACACCCGACGTCGTCCTGCGGTCCTGCTCCGATGTGCGCATCGACCAGGACGACGCCGGGAGCGAGACCTAGCCCGCCGCGATGCGGAGCCTGATCGTGCGCGCCTCCGGGCGGAGCGAGAACTCCGGCCACACGTCCGGCCCGCAGGCCCGGGAGCCGAGCCCGTGCTGGGCCGCGTCGACGATGAGATGGCTCGTCGCCGAGTCCGGCAGCTCGTACGGGTGCCTCGCCTGGGCGATCTGCTGCGGCGTGTGGCGGCTGAGCGTGAAGCCGGGGCGACGGCCGCGCGTGTCCGGGATCGCCACGACGCGCAGCACCGCGGTGCCGGCACTCGTCAGCGTCAGCTCACGGAGCTGGGACCGGTGCCCGGTCTCCTGGGGGCGCGCGTACTCGGCCGAGAGGTCGCGGATCGCGGAGGAGAAGCGGCCGGTTCGCGCCGCGCGGAGGCTGTCGGGGTAGGACTCGAACGGGCCGAGGCCGAACCATTCGGCGCCGTCCACGGGAGCCGTGCCGTCGGGCAGCTCGAAGCGGATCCCGATCCGCGGCCACACCGTCCGCCAGCCGCGCGACGGCTCGATCTCCACCCGCAGCTCGAGTTCGCCGCCTTGCAGTGGTCCGCCTTGAAGTGAGCCGCCTTCCAGCGAGCCGCCCTCCAGCGACCAGACGGACTCCACGATCACCGACAGGGCGGAGTTCGCCGCGGAGACCTTGGAGACGGTCCGCAGGGCGTCCGGGGCCTGCTCCACCGACAGCAGCCGCGTGGTCAGCCGGTCGAGACCGTCGCGACGCCACAGGCCGGCGTTGGAGACCCCGGCCACACTGGCGTCGCTTCCCTCGACGTCCTCGGACGCGCCCTCGTCGTTGTCGGTCGGGGCGCGGAACAGCTCCAGCCGCGGGCCCGTCACGGCGCGGCCGGCGAGGCGCACGAGAGACCCCTCGGCGAACTCGGCGATGCCGAGGGTCGTCGTTCCGTCGCCCGGCCGCCACCCGGTTCTGTGCCGGACGGCGGGCACGGGACGGCGCGCGGAGCGGTCCAGCTGGGCCGTCGCGACCACATGGCCCTCCGGCGCCCAGGCCGTGGGCGCGGCCAGCACCGCGTCCACGGTGAGCCACGTCTCCGCGTCCGCCGCGATCGTGATCGGCGGGAGCGGCACCCGCGCCGACCCGCCCGCCGTGACGACGGGAACCTCCAGGTCACCGGAGTCCACCACCGTGCCGTCGTGCTCGACGCGCCAGCGGAAGCGCAGGTCGGAGGTGTCGGCCAAATGCCGCAGGTTCGCGATCGCGACGTCGCCGTCCTCGAACGCGAACCGGATCGGCTGCACGACCGCCTTGTACTCGTGGAGGCCGGGGGTCGGGACGTCGTCGCTCAACAGCATGCCGTCCATGACGAAGTTGCCGTCGTGGACGACCTCGCCGAAGTCGCCGCCGTACGCGAAGTAGGGCGTGCCGTCGGGGGTGGTCGTCAGGATGCCGTGATCGCGCCATTCCCACACGAAGCCGCCGTGCAGCCGCGGATGCCGGTGCACGAGCGCCTCGTACTGGTCGAGCGCCCCCGGCCCGTTGCCCATCGCGTGGGCGTACTCGCACAGCAGGAACGGCTTGGCGCGCTGCCGGGCCGCCTGGGCGGGAGTGCAGCCCGGCAGCGGGGAGCGCGAGCCGTCGGTGCCGATCTGCTCGGTCTCGGGCACCGACGCGTACATGCGGGAGTAGACGTCGGTGTAGTCGCCGGCGTGGTCGCCCTCGTAGTGCACGGGCCGTCCGGGGTCGCGCGCGCGGACCCAGGCCGACATCGCGGCGAGGTTGGCGCCGGTCCCCGCCTCGTTGCCGAGCGACCAGATGACGACGCTGGGATGGTTCTTGTCCCGTTCGACCGTGCGCCGGATCCGGTCGAGGTACGCGTCCCGCCACGCGGGGTCGTCGCTGGGATTGCCGGCCCAGTCGAGCTGGGCGAAGCCGTGGGTCTCGAGATCGCATTCGAGGACGACCCAGAACCCCAGCTCGTCGGCGAGGTCGAGCAGCCGCGGATGCGGCGGGTAGTGGCTGGTGCGGATCGCGTTCACGTTGAACCGCTTCATGCGGGCCAGATCCTCGCGGGCGTGCCGCTCGTCGAAGACGCGGCCGCGCTCGGGGTGGGTCTCGTGGCGGTTCATCCCGTGGAACAC
This sequence comes from Microbispora sp. ATCC PTA-5024, assembly GCF_000511135.2. Taxonomy (NCBI): domain Bacteria; kingdom Bacillati; phylum Actinomycetota; class Actinomycetes; order Streptosporangiales; family Streptosporangiaceae; genus Microbispora; species Microbispora sp. ATCC PTA-5024. Next base: position 685,751 of record NZ_KI866526.1, read on the forward strand.
GACGCGGCGGCCGTTGACCAGGAACCGGTCGCCGCGGATCTCGACCGTGCGGAACCCCGCCCGCAGGGCGACGCTCTCCGCCACCGACGACACGGTGACGTCGTACAGACGGGGCCGCTCGGCCGACCAGGGCTCCACGCCGTCCACGTCGAACGGCGCCACGTCGTCCGGTGTCGCCCAGACCCGCTCGACGCCGAGCTCGGGCAGGCGCAGGGTGACGGGGAACGCCGCCGCGTCGGCGACGACCTCCGTCTCGACGCGTCCGCGCCCGTTGTCGAACCCGGTCCGCAGCCAGACGTCCTCGATGCCCCCGGCCGGCCGTGCGATCAGGGTGACGTCGCGGAAGACGCCGGGCAGCCACCACTGGTCCTGGTCCTCGACGTAGCCGGCCGCCGACCACTGGTGGACGCGCACGGCGACGACGTTGTCCCCCGGGCGTACGGACGATGTCACGTCGAACTCGTGGGCGAGCCGGCTGCCGGCGGCGCCGCCGATCTCGTCGTCGTTCACCCACACCCTGAAGAGCGACTCGACGCCGTCGAACCGCAGCACGACGCGCTCGGCTCCCGACCAGTCGACCGGCACGTCGAAGTGGCGGCGGTAGTCGCCGGTGGGGTTCTCGTCCGGCACGTGGGGCGGGTCGATCGGGAACGGGTACCGCACGTTCGTGTAGATCGGCCGTCCGTAGGCGCCGTCCCCCTGGAGCACCCAGTGGGAGGGCACCGGGATGAGGTCCCACCCGCTGTCGTCGAAGCCCTCGGCCGCGAAGTCCTCCGGCACCCGGGCCGTCGGCGACAGGCGGAACCGCCACTGCCCGTTCAGTGATCGAGCGGGGGCGTCGGAGCGCAGCCAGGAGCGCGCCGGCCGCAGCGCGCCGTGCCACGGCGCGGGGTCCGCGACATAGGGGGGAACGTGAGATGCCACGAGCGTCATCATCCCTTCCGTACGGATGCCGTCGTCTACCGGACCACGACCGTGCGGATCTCCCACGGGCCCAGCGCGAGTTCGAGCCCGTCCGCCACCGGCGTCGCGGACAGCGGCCGGCCGAGCAGGTCGACCGTGGTGGCCTCCGTGAACGCGCCGGTCACCCGTACGGTCGATCCCGTGTCGCTCATCGCCGCCACCCGCACCTCGATCCCGGCGCCGCGCTCGGCGTCGCCGACCCGGCGGATGCTCGAGACGAGGACGTCCGTGCCCTCGACCCGGAGCCCGGCCGCGTCCGGCGGGAGGTGACCTCCGGCCGGCGCGGTGCCGCGGGTGACCAGCACGTCGTTGCGGAAGACCTCGGCGAGGGCCACGGCGTTCGCGCCCCTCCAGCCGGCCGCCGAGGGCAGGATGGCGAAACGGCTCTCCACGCGCACGCCGAGGTCCTGCGCGCCCGGCGCGGGGATCTCGGCCGCCGCCGGCTCGTCGCGGAGGGGATGGATGTTGACGCTGATCGAGCCGATCGCCCGCAGCAGGGTGACCGCCAGTTCCGAGCCGTCGCCGACGAGTTCGTACTCGGTGGCGTGGTCGAGCAGCACGGTGGCGGCCCCGGCCGACACGAACGCGCTCGCCGGGAAGGTCGGGATCGGGTACTCGCCCCAGCCGCCCTCGGCCGTGAGCCCGCGCTCGGTGACGGCGAACTGCCCGGCGGACGCGGACACGGCGACCGGCTCGGGCAGCGGCACGTGGAAGCGCAGCCGGTGGTCGGCGGAGTGGTTCAGGAACGACGTGGAGACCCGGACGAAGGGCTCGCCCGCGCGCACCTCCACGAGCGTCTCCACCGGGGTCGTCACGGTCCGGCCGCTGCGCCGGTCGCGGTCGGAGGAGAGCGCGGCGGGCCATTCGTAGACGCGGGTGACGCGCGTCCGCGATCGCAGCGGGCCGTCCTCGAGGAGCTCGACGGAGACCTCCACGGGCTCCGACACCAAGACGTCCTGTCCCGGCGGAGCGTAGTTGTAACTGTCGCCGCGGTCGCCGCCGTCGACGAGCCGGCCGGCTCCGCGCAGCACGGTGCCGTCGGCGCCGGTCACGTCCAGGGTGCCGTCAGCGGCGATCTCGACCTGGACCAGTCCGTTGGTGAGCGTCCGGGCCGTCGCCGTCGCGGGCGTCGTCGAGAGGGCGGCGGCGCGGTCGCCCGGCGCGACCCGGACGCTCGCGAGCCCGGAGGCGGGGACGTCGACGGGCACCAGCGCGGTCGCGCGGGCCTCCTGGAGCGTCAGCACCCTCCACTCACCCGGATGCGCGGCGGCCGCGGCGGCTACCTCCCGGCGCAGGATCAGCAGGTCGAACGGTCCGCCGGACGGCACCTCGGCCAGGTGGAAGACGAGCGACCCCGGGGTCAGCTCGTAGTGGTCGATCAGGCGGCCGAAGAGCTCCCGGCGGTGGATGCGGCGCAGCACGCGTTCGAGCTGGGAGGCGTCCACGCGCTCGTCGCCGAGCACGGTGGGGGCCTGAGCGGTCGGCTGCACGGGACGCGCGGAGCCGTCGCCGGCGGTCGCCACCAGGACCGTTCCCTCGGGCGCGGCCGCGACGTCCACCTCGACCAGCGCCGTACGCGGGAACGGCAGCGGGTTGACGACCAGGTAGCCGTCGCTCGGCACCAGAGCTGCGGGCTCGGCGAGGGCCGCGTCCCGCACCGCCCGGGCCGCGTGCGTGGCCTCGGCGAGACGCGCCTCGACCTGGTCGGCGGTCTCGTCGGTGCCGGAGCCGACGACCGAGTCGTGCGCGCTCGACTCGATGATCTTGTGCCAGGCGAGCGAGAGGAACGGCGAGTCGTCGCGCCGTGACCACAGGGCGTTCACCCGCTCGGCGTGGTCGACGGTGCGCTCGGCCACGGCCATCCGCTGCTTGAGCCGGAGCCGCACGGAGAGCACGCCCGGGAGGATGTTGCCGCGCACGTGGCTGCGCAGCTCGCCCGTGACGACGGTGGAGACCTCGTCGCGCACGTGCTCGCGGATGTACTCGTCGAGCGTCGCGATGGTGATGGCGCGCCCCTCGCCGGCCGCGCGCCGCAGCCAGGTCGCGAGCCGCGGGTCGGGCGCGCTGTGGTCGGTGCCGGCCATCGCGAGCACCGGGTCGCCGCCCCACCGCTCGGCCGTCATCTCCGCGTACTCGCGCAGGGCCCGCCCGATCTGGTCGGGCACCAGCAGCACGTCGAGACCGTTGTCGTAGCCGTCGAAGAGGAACTCGGTGCGCACCTCGGATCCGTCGGGGGCGCGCCAGCGGAAGGCGTGACCGCCGACGGAGCCGGGAACGCCGCGCCACAGAGCCGCGTGCTCGAACCCGGCGCGCGCCAGGATCTGCGGCATCTGCGCGACGTGGCCGAACATGTCCGGCAGGTAGCCGATGGGCATCGAGCCGCCGAGGTCCGCCGCCGCCGCCCATCCCATCTGCAGGTTGCGCACGATGGTCTCGCCCGAGCAGAGGAACTCGTCCAGCAGGATGAGCCACGGCCCGATGGCGAGCCGGCCGCCGGCGACCAGGGCCGCCACCCGGTCGCGGTTCTCCGGCCGCATCTCCAGGTAGTCCTCGATCGCGGCCATCTGCCCGTCGACGGTGAACCGGAAGTCCGGATCCGCCTCGGCCGTCTCCAGCACGGTGTCGAGAGCGGTGACGAGCCGGTGCCGGAACACCTGGAACGGCTCATACCATTCCCGGTCCCAGTGGAAATGGGGCACGAAGACGGCGGAGTTCTGCATGAGGAGAGGGACCTTCTGCTGGTGGGAGACGGGGGAGCGGGGAGGCGGGGTCACTTGAGGGCGCCGGAGGCGAGCCCGGTGCGCCAGAACCGCTGGAGGAGGACGAACACGATGATCACGGGGACGATCGAGACCAGCGCGCCGGTGATCACGGATTCCTGGAGGAGGGAGACGCGGGCGGTCTGGCCGTTCCACTCGTAGAGGCCGAGCGTGATCGGGAAGAGCGACTCCTTCTGCAGCATCACCATCGGCAGGAAGAAGTTGTTCCAGATGCCCACGAACTGGAACAGGAAGATGGTCACCAGCGACGGCGTCAGCAGCTTGAACGCCACCGAGAAGAACGTGCGGAACTCCCCGGCGCCGTCCAGCCGGGCCGACTCGACGATCTCCCGGGGGACGGCGGCGACGGTGAAGATGCGGGCGAGGTAGACCCCGAACGGGCTCACGATGCTGGGCAGGAACACCGCGAGATAGGTGTTGACGATCCCGGTCGCGGAGAACAGGAGGAACAGCGGGAGCGCCAACGCGGTGGTGGGGACGAGGACGCCGCCGAGGATGACGTTGAACAGGAACTCGCGGCCCCGGAACGTGAACGTGGCGAGCGCGTAGCCGCACAGCGCGGAGATCAGCGTCCCGACGGCGGCGCCCAGCACCGCGTAGATCACGCTGTTCAGCGCCCACCGCCCGAAGACGCCGTCGCTGCGGGTGAACAGGGTGCCCAGGTTCTCGGCCAGGTCGAAGTGCGAGAACGCCAGCCCGAAGGTGGAGGCGAGGTCGCCCTGCGGTTTCGTCGCCGCGACGAGCAGGAAGTAGATCGGGAGCAGGAAGTACACCGCCAGGACGAGCATCAGGGCCGTGGCGGCCGTGCGGCTGACGCGGCTCTCCCGGATCGCGGTCTGGGTGCTCACAGTCCGGCCCTCTTCGCGGTCAGTCGCATGAACCCGAAGCTCAAGACGAAGGTGATGACGGCGATGACCACGGAGATCGCCGCCGCCTGCTGGTAGTTGTTCCCGGAGGCCACGGCGTACGCGAGCATGTTCGGCGTGAACGTGCTCGAGATGTTCGAGGAGATCTGGCGCAGCACGGCCGGCTCGGCGTAGAGCTGCAGGGTGCCGATGATCGAGAACACCGTGGTGAGGATGATCGAGGGGGCGATGATCGGGACCTTGATCCGCCACGCGATCGCCCAGTTGCTCGCGCCGTCGATCTTGGCGGCCTCGTAGAGCTCCTGCGGGATCGACTGCAGGGCCGAGAACATGATCAGCATGTTGTAGCCGGTCCAGAGCCAGGTGGAGACGTTCGCCGCCGACCACAGCACGGCGCCCGGGCCGAGGAAGTCGGCCTGGAGGCCGATGCCTTTCAGCACGTCGACCACGGGGCTGAGCTGCGGCGAGTAGAGGAACGACCACATGATCGCGGCGATGACGCCGGGCACGGCGTACGGCATGAACGCCGAGACGCGGAAGAACGCCTTCAGCTTCAGGAGGGGGGTGTCGAGCAGCAGCGCCATGGTCAGCGCGACGAACAGCATGACCGGCACCTGCACGATGCCGAACAGGGCGATGCGCCCGATGCTGGCCCAGAGCTCGCCGTTCTGGAACACCTGCGCGTACTGCGTGACACCGCCGAAGGCCGTGTACGACGTGCCGTACTGGCCGGCTGTGCGGCGCACGACGAGGAGGCTCTGCCAGACCGCGTAGGCGATCGGCACCAGGTAGAACAGCACGAACGGGAGGAAGAACGGGAGGAGGAACGCGACGATGGTGCTCGCCCGGGGGCCGCCGCCGTTGTGACGGCGGAGGTCCCCGGGCGCGGCCACCGCTTCGGTCGTGCCGGTCGCGATGTCGGTCATGCCGCGGTCAGTCGCCCGCCACGGCGGGGATCGCCTGATCGGCCATCGACTTCAGCGCCGTCGCCTGCGCGGACGAGAGCGCGTCGGTGAGCGTGCCGCCGCCCGCCGCCGCCTTCGCCATGGCGTCCTGAAGGGCCAGGTTCACGGTCTTCTGCGTGGGACCCCAGGTGAAGCTCGTGTCGATGTTCTTGGACGACTCGGCGAAGACGTCGAAGATCTTCTCGTTGTTGTAGTACGGGACGCCCTGCGAGAGCGCGGGGAGCGCGGAGCCCGCGAGGGCCGCCGGGTAGAGGCCGCCCAGCTTGTTCTCCAGCGCGAGGGCCTCCGGGTCGGTGTTCAGCCAGGAGTTGAACGCGACCGACTCGTACAGGTGCGTGTTGCCCTTCATGAACGCGACGGTGGACCCGCCCCAGTCTCCGGACGCGGCGCTCGAGCCCCAGGTCGGCATCGGGACGATCGTCCACTTCCCGGCCTGGTCGGGCAGGTTGTCGCGGAACATGCTGTAGCCCCAGGCGGCGCCGACATAGGTGGCGATCTGGTTCTTCTGGTACGCGGCGTACATCGGGGTCGAGCCGTTGGCGAGGTCGGTGCGGACGAGCTTGGCGTCGATCAGCTTCTGCCAGTAGCCGGCGACCTGCTTGCTGTGGTCGGACTCGACGGTGACGTGCCACTTGTCACCCGCGTACGCGTACATCGTGGCGCTGTTCTGCCACAGCAGCCCGTTGAACCACTCGGCGTTGTTCGGGTCGAAGAACGTGATGCTCAGGTTCGGATCCGCGTCGTGCAGCTTCTGCGCGTCCGCCGCGTACTCGTCCCAGGTCTTCGGGATCTCCAGGCCGTGCTCCTTGAAGATGTCGCTGCGCACGAAGAGCGCCATCGGGCCGGTGTCCTGCGGGAACGCGAAGACGCCTGTGCCGCCGAAGCTGGTCTGCGACCAGGTCCACGGCACGAACTTCGACTTGGCCGCGGTGGCCGCCGAGCAGGCCGAGGCGTCCACGAAGGCGTCCTGGGTGCGCAGGTAGGGGAGCTCGTCGTAGCCGACCTGGGCGAGCTCCGGCGCTTTGCCCGCCTTGAGGGCGTTGCCGATGGTGCCGTACTGGTCGTTGGAGATGTTCTTGGTCTGGACCTGGATGTTCGGGTGCTTCTTGTTCCACAGGGCGACGACCTGGTCCATGCCCGGAACCGTGTTCCAGTACTGGAGGGTGACCGTGCCCTTCGCGGGCTCGCAGGAGGGTGCGGACGCGTCGCCCGACGGAGCGGGCGACGAGCACGCGGCGAGTCCGGCGAGGCCGGCTGCCGCGGCGACGACGGCACCCGCGATGCGGACGCGCGTGACCGTGGTGCTCATAAGTTCCTTCCAGAAAGCGACGGGCGACGGACGCCGGACGGGTCGGCGACGACACCTCGGGCAGGGGGGTTCGAGATGTCCGCTGGTCGGAGGGCATGACGCGCCGTTGCCGGGTCACCCGCAAGGGCGCCATGGCGGGTTAGCAAATCATGTTTTCAAATTCGCCGTCAACGGTTTGTGCGGACAAAGTTCGACATGATCACTCAGCCGCGAGCAGCAGGGCGGACGGCCGGGGGGAGAAGGTGTTGTCCAGCACGAGGGTCGCGGCGCCGACGGCGGCGACGTCGACGGGGATCGCGGACTGGGCGAACCGGACGGGGTGCGGCGAGATCAGCGCCGGGTCGCTCCGCACGGCCTCCGGCAGCGCGTCGAGGATCGCCGCCGAGACGCGCCCCCAGAACGGCCCCCCGAAGATGACCTCGTCGATGTCGAGCAGGTTCACGATCACCACGATCGCCCGGGCCAGGGACCGGGCGGCGCCGGTCAGGATCGCGCTCGCGCCGGGGTTCCCGGCAGCGGCGAGGGCCGCCAGCCGGGTGAACGCCTCGTCCACGTCCACCGTGTCGTCGAGGTTGCCGGCCTCGGCCGCCGAGAGCACGCCGTCGAGCACGGCGCGTTCGACGAGCGCCCGCGGGACCGTGATGTACCCGACGCAGCCGCGCCGGCCGCAGGTGCACACCGGGCCGTCCGGGTCGACCGTGACGTGCCCCGCGTCGCCCGCGTTGGAGCTGAGCCCGCGGACGACCTCGCCCGACACCGACAGGCCGGTGCCGAGACCGGTGCCGTAGTACATGAACGCGAAGTCGCGGCTGCTGCCGGGGCCCGCGAACCACAGCTCGGCGACGACCGCGGCCGTCGTGTCCTTCTCCAGCAGCACGGGCAGGCCGGTCGCCTCGGCGAGCGCGCGCCGCAGGGCCACCCCGTGCCAGCTGGGCATCATCGGCGGGTTCAGGAGCAGGCCCTCGTCGACGTTCACCGGGCCGGGCGACGCGATCCCGATGCCGAGGATGCGGGAGCTGTCCACGGTGGAACCCGCGATCAGCGCCCTGATCGCGTTCGCCATCTCGTCGATGACCGCGCTCGGGTCTCCCGCTGTCGGGGTGCCCGTGCGCGCGTGGTCCCGGACCGCGCCGGACAGGTCGACGAGCACGTAGGTCACCGACGCCGGGTCGATGTGGACCCCGATCGCGAAACCGCCGTCCGGGTTCAGCTTGACGACCGCCGCCGGCTTGCCGGGGCCGCTCGTGCGCGTGCCGTGCTCGTCGACGAGGCCGGCGTCGAGGAGGCGCCGGCAGACCTTCGTCACGGTCATCCCGCTCAGGGCGGTCAGCGCGGCGAGCTCGGATCGGGTGATCCCCTCGGGGCGGCGGCGGATGGCGTCGAGAACGACCGTCTGGTTGTACCCGCCGACGGCGGGAAGGTTCGTTCCCGTGCGATCCACGACCGACCTCCTCACGCGCTGCGACCGCTCGAAAGCCTAGACGATCGCGTTCACGCGATCGCCTGTGGATTTCGGGCGTGGGTGCCGCGTCGACCGTCAGAGCGGATCATGCGCCGGGCGGCGAGCCGAGGTGCCTGCGCAGGGTCGCGGCGACCTCCCCGGCCGCGACGAGCTGCTCCGGGGTGAGCGCGTCGACGAAGAGCTCGCGGATGGCGCGCAGGTGCGGGATCGAGGCGGACCGGAACGCATCGGCGCCGGTGGGGGTGAGCACGACCTCGGCTCCCCGGCTGTCGGTGACGCACTCCTCGCGCCGGATGAGCCCGCGCCGCTCCATCCGCCCCAGGTGGTGGGACAGGCGGCTGCGCTCCCAGCCGATGGTGGCCGCCAGTTCCGAGGAGCGCATCCGCCGCTCCCTCGCCTCGCTGAGGGCGAGCAGCACCCCGTAGTCCCCCGTCGACAGCGAGGACTCGCTCTGCAGCCGCGAGGCGAGCTCGGACCTGAGTATCTCGGCGGTCTCGATGTAGTCGCGCCAGAGCCGCAGCTCGTCGGCGGTAGGCAAGTGCCGTTTCCTGCGACCTTCTGGCGTGCTGCCCGTCATGCCCGGCCTCCTGATTGACACGTCAAGCATATGGTACATAATTGACACGTCAATCAGTTGGCGTCGCGACGGCGCGAGGCACCGCCCCGAGGCCGGAAACAGGAGGAGACCATGACGGCCGAAGGCTTCGAGCTGGGCCTCGACTCGTTCGGGGAGGTGGCCACGGACGGCGACCGCGTCCTCAGCGACGCCGAGACCGTGCGCCTCCTCGTGGAGGAGGCCAGGCTCGCCGAGTCGTCCGGACTCGACGTGTTCAGCGTGGGCGAGCACTACCGGGAGGGCCACAACGACTCGGCGACGCCCGTGCTGCTCGCCGCGATCGCGTCCGCGACCGAGCGGATCCGGCTCGGGACGTCGGTCACCGTGCTCAGCACGAACGACCCGGTCCGGCTCTACCAGGAGTTCTCGACCCTGGACGCGGTGTCCGAGGGCCGCGCCCAGATCGTCCTCGGGCGTGCCTCGGCGACCGAGTCGTTCCCGCTGTTCGGGTACGACCTGGCGGACTACGAGCGGCTGTTCGAGGAGAAGCTCGACCTGTTCATGCGGCTCCAGCGGGAGGAGTCGGTCACCTGGTCGGGGACCGTGCGCAGCCCGCTCGTGGAGCAGCGGCTGCACCCCCGGATGCGGCCGGGAGGCATTCCGACCTGGATCGGCGTGGGCGGCAGCCCGAACTCGGTGGTCCGCGCCGCCCGCTACGGGCTCCCGCTCATGCTCGCGATCATCGGCGGGCGGCCGCAGCGGTTCGCCGGCCACGTCGAGCTCTACCTGCACGCGCTGCAGGAGTCGGGGCATCCCGTGCAGCCGATCGGGCAGCACTCGCTCGGCCTCGTCGCGGACACCGACGAGGAGGCCGTGGAGACCTGGTGGCGGTACTGGCAGCCCGTCGTGGCGGACCTCGCCGCCGAGCGCGGCTTCTACGCGCCGAACCGCGAACGCTACGAGGCCGAGATCGCGCACGGCGCCCTGTTCGTCGGGTCACCCGGCACCGTCGCACGGAAGATCGCCACTGTGGCCCGCGACCTGCGGCTGAGCCGCTTCGACCTCAAGTACGACATCATGCGCCTGCCCCGCGAGGCCCGCGCCCGCACGATCGAGCTGCTCGGCCGTGAGGTCGCCCCCCGGGTCCGCCGACTCCTCAGGATGGAGCCTGCTCATGTCTGATCTCGTGTTCGGCCTCGACACCTTCGGCGACGTGCCGGAGGACGACACCGGCGCCCTCGTCTCGTACGCCGCCGGGATCCGGCAGGTGGTCGACGAGGCGGTGCTGGCGGACGAGCTCGGCGTCGACGTCATCGCCCTGGGTGAGCACCACCGGCCGGAGTACTCGGTGTCCACCCCCGAGACCGTCCTCGCCGGGATCGCCACCCGCACGAGCCGCATCCGGCTGTCGTCCGGCGTGACCGTGCTGAGCTCGGACGACCCGGTCCGGGTGTTCCAGCGCTTCGCCACCGTGGACGCGCTGTCGCACGGCCGTGCGGAGGTGATCCTCGGCCGCGGCTCGTTCACCGAGTCGTTCCCGCTGTTCGGATACGACCTGCGCGACTACGACGCGCTGTTCGAGGAGAAGATCGAGCTCTTCGTGAAGCTGCTCGACGAGCGGCCGGTCACCTGGAGCGGCACCCTGCGCGCCCCGCTGGAGCAGGCCGACGTCTTCCCGAAGACCGAGTCGGGACGGCTCACCACCTGGGTGGGGGTGGGCGGCTCGCCGCAGTCGGTCGTCCGCACCGCCGGCTACGGCCTGCCGCTCATGCTCGCCATCATCGGCGGCCCTCCCACGCGGTTCGCCGCCTACATCGACTTGTACCGGCGGGCCGCCGGGCAGCTCGGCACGACCGCGCATCCCGTCGGGATGCACTCGCCGGGCTTCGTCGCGGACACCGACGAGGAGGCCAGGGAGATCTTCTGGCCGCACTACCGGGTCATCCGCGACCGGATCGGCGCGCTGCGCGGCTGGCCGCCGATCCGCCGGGAGGAGTTCGACGCCGAGATCGAGCACGGGTCCCTCTACATCGGCTCACCGGAGACCGTGGCCCGCAAGATCGCCCACGTGGTCGGTACCCTCGGCGTCGGACGGTTCGACCTCATCTACACCGCGGGATCGCAGCCGGTGAGCGCCCGTCTGCGCGCCGTCGAGCTGTACGGAGCCAAGGTGATCCCGATGGTCCGCGACATCCTCGCCGGCTGACCGGGCCCGCGATCGGCATCGATACTGGAGGACGACAGTGAACGACAGCGCCCCGACCGGTCCCCTGACCATCGGCATCCTCGGCGCCGGCAAAGTGGGGACCGTGCTCGCCCGGCTCGCCCTGGCCGCGGGCCACCGGGTGCTCATCGCCGGCTCGGGCGACCCCGCGAAGATCGCCCTCACCGTCGACGTGCTGACCCCGGGCGCGGTCGCCACGACGGCCGCCGACGCCGCGGCCCGCGCCGACGTCGTCATCCTCGCCCTCCCGCTCGGCAAGCACCGCGGCATACCCGCCGACGCGCTGCGCGGCAAGCTGGTCGTGGACGCCATGAACTACTGGTGGGAGGTCGACGGCATCCGCGACGACCTCACCGATCCCCGAACTTCGTCCAGCGAGATCGTCCAGGCGTTCCTGCCCGGGTCCCGCGTCGTCAAGGCGTTCAACCACATGGGCTACCACGACCTGGAGGACGAGGCCCGCCCCGCCGGCGAAGCCGGCCGCAAGGCCATCGCGATCGCCGGCGACGACCCCGCCGACCTCGCCACCGTCGCGTCCCTCGTCGACGCGCTCGGCTTCGACCCGGTCGTCGCGGGCCCGCTCGCCGAAGGCATGCGCTTCGAACCGCACACGGAGCTCTTCGGCGCCGACGTCGAGGCCGACGAGGTCCGCGCCAGACTCGACCGCTTCTGGGAGTCGGAGCGCGGCCGGGTCATCGCCGAGGCGCGTGCCGGGACGCGGGCCTGAACGACCTCCTGAGACCACGTCGTCCTGGACGCCCGGGCGGCGGGCTCAGCGCAGGTGGGCGAACGCCAGGTCGGCGTCGGCGACGGCCTCCGGGTGGACGTCGCGGGCGGTCCGCCCGTCGGCGATCTTCTGCCAGTTGGTCCGGGCGAGCACCCGTTGGACCGCGAGCACCTGGGCGGCCCGCAGCCGGGCCTCGACGCCCGCGCCGAGGGCGCCCGCCAGTGCCTCCTCGTCGTCGAGCATGTACTGCGTGAGCCGTCCGGCCAGGCTCGGCGTGGTGAACACCAGCCGGTGGAACGCCACCACCACCGGGTGGTCGTTGAGGCCGGTGACCGGCTCGTGACGGTCGAGACCGGCCCGGAAGTGCCGGTGCAGCGCCGCCACCGGCGGCACGCCGGGCTCGCGGTCACGCACGACCCGCGCGGCCTCACCGTTGTGATCCGCGAACCGGTGCAGGACGAGGTCCTCCTTGCTCGCGAAGTACCGGAAGAGGGTCGGCTTGGACACCTCCGCCGCCGCGGCGACGTCGTTGATCGACACCTGGTCGAAGCCGTGCGCCAGGAACAGCGAGATCGCCGCGTCGGCGATGGCGTCGCGGGTCCGCGCCTTCTTCCTGGCCCGCAGTCCTGGCGGCTCGATCATGTGGTCAGCGTAACATTACTAACCGGGTTGCTTTTTTAACTCGGTAACACTTTCATGGTGGGGTGACTCATACAGACGTCCTCGTGGTCGGCGCCGGCCCGACCGGCCTGACGCTCGCATGCGACCTCGCCCGGCGCGGCGTCGCCGTGCGCGTCGTCGACCGGGCTCCGGAGTTCCCTGTCGGTTCTCGCGGCAAGGGACTGAACCCGCGCAGCCTCGAAGTGTTCGACGACCTCGCGGTGATCGACAAGGTGCTGGCCTCCGGGACCACCCACCTGCCGCATCGCAAGTACCAGGGGGCGGAGGTGATCGCCGAGGTCGATCCCGAGGCCGGCCGGGTGCCCACACCGGACATCCCGTACCCGACCGGCCTGCTGATCCCGCAGTGGCGGGTGGAGCAGATCCTGCGCGAACGGCTGGCGGACTTCGGCGTCGAGGTCGAACGGGGCGCCTGCCTGCGCGGTTTCGCCCAGGACGCCGACGGCGTGACCGCCACGGTCGGCGACGCCCGGATCCGGGCGCGATACCTGGCCGGCTGCGACGGCGGCCGCAGCACCGTCCGCAGGGCACTCGGCCTGACGCTGCGCGGCCGGACGCCGGACGTCCAGCTCATGGCCGTCGGCGACGTCGAGGCCGAGGGGCTGGGCCGCGACGCCTGGCACCAGTGGCTGACCCCCGACGGAGGGGTCATGCTGTGCCCGCTCCCCGGCACCGCCGCCTTCCAGGTGCAGGCGTCGCACGAACTCGACGGGGACGGCTCGCCCCTCGAACCGACCCTGGAACGGTTCCAGCGGACCTTCGACCGGATCGCCGGCGTCCCGGGCGTGCGGCTGCACAACCTGACCTGGCGGTCGAGTTACCGGGTCAACGTCCGCATGGTCGACCGGCTCCGGGTGGGCCGCGTGTTCCTCGCCGGGGACGCCGCGCACGTCCACCCGATCGCGGGTGGCCTCGGCATGAACAGCGGGATCCAGGACGCCTACAACCTCGGCTGGAAACTGGGCGCCGTGCTCGCCGGCGACGCGTCGTCAGGCCTGCTCGACACGTACGAGGAGGAACGCCTCCCGATCGCGAGCTGGCTGCTCGACATCACCTCGGACCTGCTCGACACCGTCCTCGAGGCGATCAAGGAGAAGGGCGGCGGCATGGACGCCGTGGCCGCGACTGAGCTCACCCAGCTCATGCTCCGGTACCCGTGGAGCCGGCTCTCCCGGCAGACTGCGAACCGGCCCGCCGGGCCACGCGCAGGCGACCGGGCGCCGGACGCGCCGCTGCGCGACGCCGCCACCGGCAGGCCGCTTCGCCTCTTCGACCTCTTCCGCGGTCCGCACTTCACGCTGCTCCGCCTCGGCGAAGGACGCGCGCTCGACGACGTCGGAAGCGGCCTCGTCAAGCACTGCCTCGTCGGGCCCGGCGGCTTCTCTGACGACGACGGACACGTGGCGGACGCGTACGGCACCGACGCCCTGATCCTCGTCCGCCCGGACGGGTACATCGGGCTGGTCGCGGCCCCGGCGGACACGGCCGCCGTCGGCGAGTACCTCCGCTCCCTGTGACGTCGTCCGGTGGCGCTTGTCCGCCGGACGGCTTAGGGTGCGGCGGTGAGCGTGATGGAGTGGCTGCTCGCCTCTGACCCCGCCGTCCGCTGGCAGGTGCTGCGCGATCTCACGAACGCCCCGCCCGGCGAGGTCGCCGCCGAGCGGGCACGCGTGGAGTGCGAGGGCTGGGGCGCCCGTCTCCTGGCGCTGCAGGGCGCCGACGGGATGTGGGACGGCGGCGCCTGCTTCCCCGCCTCCTACAAGGGCGACGAACCCGGGCAGCCCTGGACGGCGACGATGCACACCCTGCAGACCCTGCAGATCTTCGGGCTCGGCCCGGCGTCGGAGGCGGCGCGCCGCGCAGTCGCGCTCGTCGCCGAGCACGGGCGGTGGGAGCACGCCGGGCAGCGGTACTTCGACGGCGAGGTCGAGCCCTGCATCAACGGCAGGACGATCGAGGCCGGCGCCTACTTCGGGGTGGACGTCTCGGCGATCGTGGAACGGGTCCTCGACGAGCGCCTCGCCGACGGCGGATGGAACTGCGAGGCGGAGAACGGCTCCGTGCGCTCCTCGTTCCACACGACGCTCAACGTGCTGGACGGGCTGCTCGAATACGAACGCGTGACCGGACGATCGGACGGGGTACGCGAGGCGCGTCTCAGCGGGGAGGAGTACCTGCTCGAACGCGGGCTGTTCCGCCGCAGGAGCACGGGCGAGGTGGCCGATGCGGCGTTCCTCGACTTCGCCTTCCCGTACTACTGGCACCACGACGTGCTGCGCGCGCTCGACTACTTCAGGCGCTCGGGGGCCGAACCGGACCCCCGGATGGCGGACGCGGTGGAGGTCGTCCAGTCGAAGCGGCGGCCCGACGGCCGCTGGCTGCTCGGCCGCGTCCATCCGGGACGCGTCCACTTCGCCCTGGAGGAAGGCCTGGGGAAGCCGAGCCGCTGGAACACCCTCCGCGCGCTCCGCGTGCTCGACTGGTGGCGGCGCCGACCCGCGGTGTGATCTCTCTTGAGGCGTCACTCGCGGTACGCGACGACCCGGGTGCCGCCGAGCAGGTCGTAGGGCGTCCTGGTCGAGGGCAGGAAAAGGCCGGCCAGCCAGGCAATCATGATGACGTAGACGGCGATTGTCGCCACCATCAGTGACGCGGACGGGTTCCGGCCCGCGGTGGCGAAGCCGTACGCGACCGTGTGCCCCAGCTCCCACGGCAGAGCGATCTTGAGGGCGTTGCGCAGCAGCGCCCGTCCGAAGCCGATCGGCCGCCCGGAGTGGGCGTCGACGACCATCAGGCCCCTCGCCCTTTTCCCCGGGGTGGCCTGGAAGCGGCCGGACTCGCGCCAGGCGCACCACAGGGTCACCGGCACGATCAGCAGGAGGAACGTTATGAGGTTCCACAGGCCGACGGGCAGCCGCAGTCCCGCCGCGTAGAGGGCGACGCCGACGGGGACCAGGAGCAGCGGAAGGATGAGGATCAGCACCCAGTCGATCAGCCAGGCGACCACGCGCCGCCACCCCGGTGCCCGGGTCGCCCCGTTGATCGATGCTGTAGTCGACATCGCGTCCTTCCATGACCGTCCAGGACGCTACCCCGGCGGAGCGAGTTTCCGCGCAGCCGGGTCGAGTTGGCTGGAAGGCAGGCAAATACCTGTGCTCGTACGGCCGAGGAAGGAACGTCCCCCCACGGTCCACGCCGGCTCGGCCGAGCTGGACGCTGGCGTGGATGTGCTCGCGCTGGGTGCTTCCCCTGGGCTGACAGCGCTCTCAGAGTTTGTACAGCTTGCTGAACGGCGTAGTGATTCGTTCCTGCCGTGATCCGAAATCCACGAACACGGCGATCTCGTCTTCTACAGCGATGACGACGCCGAGACCATACCGATCATGGGTCACTCGGTCGTTCACGCTGAACCGCTCGGGCGCCGGGGCGGGGGGCGGGGGCTTGAAGGGACTTGTGGGCAGGTGGCGACGGGACGCGCCGCTGGCTGGCTTCATCCCCACCAGTATGTGCCGTCGGGGAGAACGCTCGCCACTCGGGCTCCTAAATGATCAAGGTGCGCCCGCGCACATCCTGACCTGGGCCTCCGCATGTGGCGCGGGTGAGGGGACTAGAACCCGCGCTGTCGGCCTGAAACCTGCATGGATAGCGGCCCGTAGGACCCGCTGCCTGCCGTTGCCGACCACTCCTTGCCTTCGGCCTGGCGGCGCTCCTTCAGACAAGCAACGCAGAATTAGCCCAGCTCAACAACCTTGATCAGATCGACGGGTTTCGGTAGCGTGCCAAGGTGCCCGAATGTCTGCCGACGGCGCGCGCCCGGCATGGCCATCATCGCGAGACCGCCTGTAGTTCGGTGTCGGTCCGTGGCTGACCGCGGGGTGCACACATCCGAGACCGCCCTGAGCGCCGGCACCCCAGCGACCCCTGTTGCGCCGTTTGACCGGCGGGTGATCGTCGTCGGCGGGATCGTCTTCGCCGTTTTGATGGCGCTCTCGACAAAGTACGGGTTCCAGCGCGACGAGCTGTATTTCCTCGACACCGCCCGGCATCTACAGGCTGGTTACGTCGACCAGCCTGCCCTGGCGCCGTTGCTGGCCCGGATATCGCTGGACCTGTTCGGCGTGTCGCTGTCCGGGTTACGCGTGTGGCCGGCGCTCGCCGCCTGGGCCACCGTGGTGGCCGGTGGGCTGACCGCCCGCGAGTTCGGCGGCCGGCGGCGTCCGCAACTGCTGGCCGCGGTTGCCGTGGCCACCATGCCGATCCTGTGGACCAGCGCGCACGTGGCGAACACCACCGCGTACACGGTGCTGGCACTGGCCGGGCTGGGCCTCGTCGTGGCCCACCTCGGGCGCACGGGCGACTGCCGCTGGTGGCTGGTCGCCGGGCTGATCCTCGGCCTCGGCCTGGCCGACAACCATCAGCCAGGCTTCTTCGCCGCGGCGCTGGTCGTCGGCGCCGTGCTCAGCGGCGGCCGCCGATTTGTGCTCAACCGCTGGTTCGCGGCCGGGGCCGCGATCGCGGCGGCGTTCGTCGTGCCCGAGATCTGGTGGCAGGCCGGGCACCAGTGGGCGACGATCGAGATGACCCGCCGGCTCAACTCGGAGAACGGCGGCCTGCTGAACATCCCTGTGTGGGTGATCGGCCAACTGCTGGTGGGATGCCTGGCGATGGTGTGGGTCTGGGTCGCCGGGCTGCGCCTGCTGTGGCGCTCCGATCGGCCGTTGTGGCGGGCGCTGGCCTGGGCCTATGGCCTGGTGTTCGTGCTCTACGCCCTCACGACCGGCGCGAAGATCTACTACCTGACCGGAGCGTACGTCTTCCTGCTCGCCGCCGGCGCCGTGGCCGTCGACGGGTGGCTGACGGCGCGGCCACGCCGTATCCCCGTCCTCGCGGTGGCCACCGCGCTCACCACCGTCGCCTTCGCGCTCGTGCTGCTGCCGGTGCTTCCCCCGTCCGACACGACGGAGGACAACGCGGCCGAGACCGTCGGCTGGCCCGAACTCGTCGGTACCGTCCGCTCGGTGTGGACGGCCCTGCCGCCCGAGCAGCGGGCCAACGTCGTGATCTTCACCGAGAACTACGGCGAGGCGGGTGCTCTCAACGAGCTGGGCGCGAACACCGGGATGCCGGTCGCCGTGAGCGGCCACAACAGCGAATGGTGGTGGGGGCCCGGTAATCCGGACGCCACCACCGTGGTGGCCGTCGCGCCCGGAACCCGAAATCCCGGTTACGCGGGTTACCTGAGCGGCTTCTTCACCAGCGTGCGCGAGGTGGCCACGCTGTCCAACTCGTACGGCGTCCACAACATCGAATCGGGCGGCCGCGTCTACCTGTGCACCGGGCTCCGCGAACCCTGGTCTCAACTGTGGCCCCGCCTCCGCCACTACGACTGACACCAACCGCCATGGTCCGGCCGCGCAGCTCAGGGGTGGATGGGCTGATGAGGAAAGCGCGCCCTGAGGGATTCGAACCCCCGACCGTCGGATTAGAAGTCCGATGCTCTATCCAGCTGAGCTAAGGGCGCTTGAAAATGGGGATTGACCAGCGGGGATGCTGACCCTGGCTTAAGGTAGCATAGCCGCACACCGATGAAACAGCATCGGATTTGGAGCTTTCCCCATGGGTAGATCCCCACTGCTGCGTGACCTGGTCCCCTCCTGGCGCCTGGCGCTGGAGAGCGAGAAGCTCGCCGCCGGAACGATCACGAGCTACCTCCACTCCGCCCGACTCCTGATCGAGTACCTCGACAAGCATGACATGGCCGGGCAGGTCGACAAGATACGGGCGAAGCACCTGCGCACCTTCCTTTCCGCGCGGTTGAACGGCTGCTGGCTCGACGACACGCGCGTCCAGCCGTGCCCCTGCGGCGACACCCGGGCCCGAAGCGCCGGCGACGCGCACAAGCACTTCCGCAACCTGCGGGTCCTGTTCAACTGGCTGGTCGCCGAGGACGAGCTCGCGGCCTCGCCCATGGCCAATGTCGCCCCGCCCAACGTCGTGGTGCAGCCTGTCGAGCCGCTCACGGAGGAGGAGTTGCGGCTGATGCTCAAGACGTGCGACGGCACCACGTTCATCGACCGCCGCGACACCGCGATCATGCGGATCCTGCTCGACAACGGCATGCGCGGCTCCGGCCTCGCCGGGCTGCGCTACCACCCGGACGACCCCGAGCTCACGGACGTGTTCCTGCCCCAGCACGTGCTCCGGATCCGGTTGAAGGGCGGGCGCACGCACATGGCTCCCATCGGGCGCAAGACCGCGGCCGCGGTCGACCGATATCTCCGCGCCCGGGCCCGTCACAGCCACGCCGACAGCCCATGGCTGTGGCTGCCTGAGCGCGGCCGTACGGCGGCGGGCGGCGACCGCCGGCTCACCACGACCGGCATCCTGCAGATGCTCAAGCGCCGAGCCAAGGAAGCCGGCATCCCCGGGGTCTACACGCACCGGTTCCGTACGACCATGGCCACGTCGTTCCTCGACGCCGGCGGCGACCCGATCGACCTGATGCGCGTCGGCGGCTGGAACTCCCTGGCCATGGTCCAGCGGTACACCGCGGCGACGGCCGAGCGCCGGGCGCGCGAGGCGCACGCCCGGCTGTCCCCCGGCGACCGGATCTAGCAGGCGCCGGCTCACGGCAGGCACAAGCGACGACTCAGGGGACCGGCGTCAAAGCATTGGCAATACGCGCCGGTCATCGTCCGAGATCGAGCGCGGGACGTGGTGATCTGGCGCGGAGAGCCAGCTGTCCTCGAGATGCGCCGGTATTGAGCCGGCCGTGAAACCCGAGGTTCGTTCACCCGGAGACGTCAGCCGCGAGCTGCGCGCCCACAGGCATGCCTGCCGGAGGCCTTGCATGATGTTCCACCGCCCCGTATTCGCGTCCATTCCGGTGGCCGCCGCTCTGGCGGTCTTCGGCGCCGCCGCGGCCTCGGCCCCCTCCCTGGCGGGGGAACCGGCCAGGGCGATCCGGCGGACGGGAACCGTCCTCGTCTCCGAGACCTTCACCCGTGCGACCGCCGATCCACGGTTCAGGGCCTTCGGCGCGGCCTGCCTGACGGGCGCCCCGCGGGGAGGAGTCCCCGCTCCCGGCCTGCACCCCCTGCAGGGATGCCGCTCCGACCTCGAAGGGCCGGTGCCCCCCGGATCCGCGGCGCCCTTCGGCTACCTGCAGCTCACCGACGCGCACAACGACCAGGTCGGAGCCGTCCTGTTCGACCCGCCCATCCCCTCTGCCCAGGGTCTGGAGGTGACGTTCGAGCAGTGGCAGTACGGCAACACCTCCGCCGTCCCCGCCGACGGCATCTCCTTCTTCCTGACCGACGGCTCGGTCGAGCTGACCGAACCCGGCGCCTTCGGCGGCAGCCTCGGCTACGCGCAGAAGCTCCCGGACGACGACCCGGACAACCCCTTCCTGCCGGGGGCCGCCGGCGGGTATCTCGGCATCGGGCTGGACGTGCTCGGCAACTACTTCGGCGACTGGGAGCGGCGCGGAAACGGCTGCGAACGACGCTCCCCGGCGGGGACGATCTTCCGCATTCCCGCGCCCGGTCCCAACATGGTGACCGTACGCGGCCCCGGCGACGACACCGTCGGCTATTGCTTCCTCGCCGCCACGACCTCGAACCTCTCCACCACCCCGCCCTGGCCGTCGACGCTGCCCGGCCAGCTCCAGGGGACACCGACGTCCATCCCGCCGGGCACGACCCCCGAGCAGGCCCAGGCTCTCCTGGAGCCGAGCAAGCGCACCGTACGGGTGCGGATCACGCCCGCTCCCGACCCTGTCGTCACCGTGGACGTGGATTTCAACGACGGCGCCGGCTTCCGGCAGGTGCTGTCGTTTCCCGCGCCCGAGCCCGTGCCCGACGCCTACTCCTTCGGCTTCGCGGCGTCCACGGGGCTGTTCACCGACGTGCACCTGATCCGTAACCTGACCATCTCGTCAATCCTGCCGATCCCCTCGCCCACGGCCACTCCCACGGCCACCGTGTCGCCGTCCCGTACGGCGTCGCCCACGCCGCCGGCGCCCGTCCCGCCCGCGACCCAGGAGGACGCGGCGACCACCTCGACGCGGACGGCGACATCCCAGCGGGACGACACCCTGGTCACGAAGAAGGCGATGAACGTCTCGATCGACGGAGCGGCGAACCATCAGGCAGGGGAGAATTTCGCCCCCATCATCGTCACCGGAGGCACTCACACCGGAGATGCGGTTCAGAAGGGCCGGGCCGTGCACCGCACACCGATCAGGACGCGTCACGCGCACACGGCGGCCGCACACGGGAAGGACCGGGACAGGATCACGCACCGCCGGCCTCGTGAACGGCTCCGTTGAGCCGCGGCGCGCTACCCGGGATCGCGCCAGACGGCACTCATCCCGCCACCCGGCCGCCGCCCCGTGGCGTGGGCGGCGGGTGAGCCCGAATGAGGATCGGCAATACGCTGAGGTCGTGCCGGGCCGGAAGCGGACGTACCTGATGATGATGGGGGTGTGCCTCACGCTGTTCGTGCTGGCGGGCACCGTCGTGCGGCTGTTTTCGACCACCTTGGCGCTCGTGATGTTCGCGGTGGCCCTGGTGATCCCCCCGCTCGCCGTCATCATCGCCAACCGCGGGGGCGGCCGAGACGAGTGATCCCGGCTTATCCACCGGTGGGCGATCTCGTGCAGGGGCGCGTCGCGCGGTGGTGCGGTCGACCGGCGTCACGGCGGAAAGCATGGCGAGCGTCCGATCTGCGGGTGACCGTGTCACTCCCAGGACAGCGTGTCCGAGGAGTACCACGGCCTTACCACTCGGGAACCCGGTGGCGCACGATGCGAGGTACATCGACAGACGCTCCCCGCCTCAGGGGGTGACCTCCTTGGGACAGGAGCACCTCACGGTCCGCTGCGAGGGCACAGAGGCGGACCGCCTCGCAGAAGGAATCTCTCGTGCGAACCACCTTGATCCTTGCCGGCGTCCCGTCGATCGTGGCCGAATTCACCACATCACACCGCCGCCGGATCGCCGACGCGCTCCTGGCGACAGCGATCCTCAGCTTCACCGTCCCGACGACGCTCCTGGGTCTGTCCTTCTCCCTGTGGGGGCCGATACCGGATTGGATCGAGATCGTCATCGAGGTGATCACGGTGGGCACCCTGCTGATCCGCCGGCGCACCGCGCTCCCCATGATCATCGCCTCGGTCCTGTGTGCCGTCCTCACCGGGCAGATCGTGCCCATGGCCTTCGCCGCGTACTCGATGACGGCGGAGAACAAGGTGCGTCACTGGCAGCTGATGTCCGTTCCGCTGATCGCGGCCGCCGCCGCGATCGACTACGTGGACCCCAGGACGGACGACCTGCTCTACCTCTGCCTGGTGCGCGCGCTGACGCTCATCTACCTGCCGGCCCTGGTGGGAACGTGGGTGCGCGGCTACCGCGGGATGATCCTGGAGTTGCGGTCGGGGATGCGGGAACGCGAGCAGCAGGCCGCCCGCCGGGAGCGCCGCAAGATCGCGCGGGAGATGCACGACACCGTGACGCACGCGGTGACCGTGATGGTCCTCAACGCGGGAATGCTCCACGAAGCCACGGACAGCGAGGTGGACAGGCTCGCCGCCACGATCGAGGACAAGGGGGTGGAGGCCCTCGGCGAACTGCGCGAACTGCTCACGGTGCTCCGGCGTGAGGACGCGCCGCGGACCGAGACGGGGCCGAGGGCGGTCTCCCGCCTCGTGGAGGAGGCGGCCGCCACGGGCACCCGGGTCACCCTGCACTACGACCTGCCCGACATCGGCCTCCCCACCCAGGTGGGGCACGCCTGCTACCGGGTCGTGCAGGAGGGGCTGAGCAACGTCAGCAAGCACGCCCCCCGATCCCGGGTGCGCGTCGTCTGTGAGGCCCACGACGGTGTCGTGACCGTCTCGGTGGTGAACGACAGGGGCGGGGGCGGGCCGCGAATGTCCCTCCAGCGCCTGCTTCCCCATTCGGGTTTCGGCCTGGCGGGGCTCGTGGAGCGCATCACACTCCTGAACGGGCAGTTGGAACGAGGGCCGACTCCCGACGGCGGCTTCATGTTGACGGCGCGGATCCCCCTCAACTCCGGCGGCGCCCGGCCCTCCGGGGCCTCCGCGGATGAGGTGGCGGGCGGCGAGAGGCCGTGAAGCGGTCCCGCCGGGCGGGCGGGCCGATCCGGCGCCACGGCCGAAGCAGGCCCGCGCCGCGAGGCCGTGAGGCGGCCGGAGACGGACGGCCGCGGCTACGGCTCGGCGCCGTAGGTCAACGCGTCCTGCAGGGTGGGATAGGTGGGGATCCGGCCGGTGATCCCCATCAGGTCGAAGAGCCGCTGCTGGTGAGCTGAAAGCCCGCATACGGCCACCCGGCCCGCCTGGTCGAGGCGGCTGTAGCAGTCGAGGATGACGTCCATCCCGGAGCTGTCGATGAAATCCAGATGGGTGAGGTCGAACAGCAGGCGCACGTCGGGCCGTGTCAGAGGGGTTTCCGCCGCCTCGCGGACCAGGTGCTGGCTCGCGGCGTCCAACTCTCCCGTCACGGTGATGATCGTGAACGGGGGGTGCAGGTTCGTGGTGACGCGAAGGTCTTTCATGAGAGCCACCACTCGGCTCAAAGGATCTGTGAAGCACATTTGCGTGTCTTGGACCGATTCTCCCAAGGCCCGACTCACCGGTCTCATCCCGCCCCCACCTACAACTCCAGGAGACCTCCAGGCCTATGGGAGCGGGAGGCCGACAAGCTTGGCCAGAAAACGATCGACCTGCTCCTCCAACGGAGGCCATGGCAGGCCGGGCTGGTTGAGCCGCATCGACACGGCCCCGTGAACCGCCGCCCTCAGGTCCAGTGAGACCACTGCGGCATCGTCGGCCGGGGCGAGGCCGGCGTCCATGCACCGCTGCACCGCGGCGGTGGTGCGCTCGGCCAGCTCCTGCTTGAACGTCATGGCCGCCCGCTGGTTGAGCGTGCTCTCGTGCAACACCTTGTACAGGCCGCGGTGCTGTTGAACCCACCGTCCGAGCAGCAGGACGCGGGCACGCAGCTTGCCCGCCGGCCCGGCGGCACCGGTCTCGGCCTGGTCGACGGCCTCCACGAGATCGCGATGGAACCTCTCCAGGGCGGCCAGCACGAGCGCGTCCCTGTCGGCGAAATGGATGTACACCGAGGTCGCCGCCACGCCCACCTCGCGGGCCACCGCGCGCATCGAAAGGGCCTGATCGTCGCCGTGTTCGTCCAGCAGGCGCAACGCGGCGCCGACGATCTCCTCGCGCAGCCGCTCGCCCTGGCCACGCGGGTTGCGGCCGCGCCTGCCACCGGGAGCGTCGGCCGGGGCGGGGGAGGTCTCGTCCATGACGCCCTATTGTAGGCGAACGACCGTTGCACTACAGTCGTAGCGCTACGACCGTTTACTTATGGAGGACTCCCATGGAGAACCAGGTGAAGGCGCTGGACCCGGTGTTCGCCGAGATGAACGCCGCCACAGACCGCCTCCTCTGGGAAGAGATCCCGGAACTCACCAGGCGCGAGAAGGTCCTGCTGTGCCTCACCGCCGACGTCTGCCAGCAGACCCTCGGCCTGCCCTTCCAGCAGCACGTGACGATGGCGGCGGACTGCGGCGTGTCGGCCGACCACCTGCGCGAACTGCTCCGCTTCGTCGCCTACGACAGCGGCTACCCCGCCGCCCTGGCGGCCCTCGCCCGCCTGACCGACCTGGAACGGGAGCATGCCCTGCCCACCCCCACCGGCCAGGGCCACGAGGTGAACGCCGACGGCACGGGCAGCCCGCTCCCCGAGTCGATGCGGCAGGCCGTGGCCGCCCTCGACGCACCCTTCGGCGCGTACATGGACCTGCAGTCGCGGATGCGCGCCGGCATGCGGCTGCTGTCGGTCCGTGAGCGCGCCTTCATCACGATGACCGTCGACGTGCTCTTCCAGACCCTGCAGGAGAGCTTCCGCGCCCACCTGACGCGCGCCCTCGGCGCCGGCGCCACACCGGAGGAGGCCCGTGCCGTCGTACGGTTCTCCGCGCAGTTCGGCATGACCAAGGCATGGCGCGCCATGCACGTGCTCGACGCCCTGCTCACCGAACTCGACGCCGTCCCAGTGTGAGACGTCCACCACCGTGGGCCGCCGCCGGGGGCCTCAGCCGGTCAGCACCTCGACGAGCAGGAGGCCGTTCAGGCCGCTGATCAGGGCGGCGACGGCGACGCCGGCCACGGTGGTGGCGCGGCGGTTGACGATGAGCCGGCCCTGGGCCTCGGCGGCCACGCAGGGAGGCCCTTCGCGCCGGCGCCCCCGGGCGGGCGGTCCTGGTGGCGGCGGGAATCGAGCATGGAAGCCTCACTGAAGAACGATCTGCTGAGGACGCGGGACGACCGTCCCTGGAGAAGGCGGCACGCGAGCGAGCCGAGGCTGGCCGCGGCTCTCACCGAACCGCCCGGCGGACGGCTCCGCTCGGCTCTGGCCCCGCTGCCCGGGGCCGCCGGCGCGAAGGGCCTCGCCGCGGAGAACCGGCGGACACCGGTCTCCGCGGCGAGAGCGGTGATCAGGTGAGCTTGTCCTTGATCTTGCCCATCGGGCCGACCTCGGTGCCAAGGACAGGGTCACTGGGGAGAGATCTCCCCTGAGCAGGTGAAACACGGACGTTCGCGGTTCGCCGCGGAAATCGGCCATCGGCGGCCGAAGCGCCGGCTCCGGCCACCGAGGCCCGTCGCCCGACCGTCAGGCCGTGCCCCGGGGAGCCAGGCCGGCCTTGCGGTAGATCTCGTCGATGACCGCCATCGTCGCGATGGAGTCGGACGGCGGGGTGAGATTGCCTTCCCCGGTCCGTACGGCGGAGTCGAACGCCCGCAGCTGATACGTGTACGACGGGTCGCCCGCGACCCGCTCGCGCCGGGTGACGCCGTCGATCGTGACCGACAGCCGGTTGAACATCTGCGGCAGCGCGAAGTTCACGACCCGCATCTCGCCCGCCGAGCCGGTGACCCGGGCCGCGATCCGCAGCAGCTGGGACGACCACATCGAGGCGTGGACCCGGCCGGTCGCGCCGGACGGGAACTCCAGCCTGGCGGTCATGGCCCGGTCGACGCCGGGCGAGTGGAGGCGGGCCCGGGCCGAGCGCACGACCGGCTCGCCGCCCCCGAGCAGCCGGGCGCAGTGGACGGCGTAGCACCCGGCGTCCATGAGCGCGCCGCCGGACAGCGCCAGCGAGTAGCGGATGTCGGAGAAGCGGGGGAGCGGGAAGCACATCCACGTCTCCACCTCGCGGATCTCGCCGAGCTCCCGGACGACCGCGGCCATCCGCCGCGCCAGCGGGTGGTAGCGGTAGTGGAACGCCTCCATGACCACGGTCCCGGCCTTGTCGGCCGCCTCGGCGACCTGGCGGGCCTCGGCCTCGTTCGAGGTGAACGGCTTCTCGCACAGGACGTGCTTGCCGGCCTCCAGGGCGCGCAGGGTCCACTCGGCGTGCAGCGCGTTCGGCAGGGGGTTGTACACGGCGTCGATCGAGGGGTCGGCCACCAGGGCCTCGTACGAGTCGTGGACCGCCGGGATGCCGTGCCGCGCGGCGAAGGCCTCGGCCCGCGACCGGTCGCGGGCGGCGACCGCGGCGACCTCTACTCCCGGGACCTGACCGGCGGGCTTCACCAGGGCGTTCGGGGTGATCCGGGCCGCACCGAGGGTTCCGATTCGCACCTGATCATCCTAGGTGCTGGGGAGTGCGTCATGTGAAGGCGACGCCGGGGAAAGCGCCCATGGAGAAGCGACATGCCAGGCCGGGCCGCTACCATCGTTCGGCATGTCACCGCGTCTGGCCCTTCCCGAGATCCCCCTTGGCGGCGAGATCACCGGAGAGGTCACCCGCGGGGTCGTACGCGTCGGCGGCACGGTCCGCCGTCCCGTCCGCCCCTCGTCGCCCGCGGTGCACGCGCTGCTGCGGCACCTGGAGGCGGCCGGGTTCGACGGCGCTCCGCGCGCCCTCGGCACCGACCACCTGGGCCGCCAGGTCCTGACGTACGTCGAGGGCGAGGTGCCGGGCCGTCCGCTGCCCGGGTACGCGGTGACCGGCGAGGCGCTCGCCGCCCTCGCGCGGCTGCTGCGCCGGTTCCACTACGCCGCCGCGTCCTTCACGCCGCCGCCCGCGGCCCGGTGGGAGGACGGCTCCGCGGTCGGCGACCAGCCGGAGATCGTCGGCCACTGCGACGTGACCCCGCGCAACGTCGTCTTCCGGCCGTCCTCGTCCGGAGGCGGGGCCCTCGTGCCGTACGCGCTGATCGACTTCGACCTGGCGCGGCCGGTGACCCGCCTGTTCGACGTGGTGACCACGCTGCGGCACTGGGCGCCGATCGCGGACCCGGTCGACCGCGACCCCGTCCAGCGCACCCTCGACGCGGGCGCGCGCCTGCGGCTCTTCTGCGACGCGTACGGCCTGGGGCCGCGCGACCGGCTCCGGCTGCTGGAGACGGCCCGGACCCGGTTCGGCCGGTCGTACCAGGTCATGCGCGACAAGGCGCGGGCGGAGCCGGGATGGGCGCGCATGTGGGCCGACGGCGCGGGGGAGCGCATCAGACGGGCCGCCGCCTGGCTCGACGCGAACGAGGACGCCCTGCACGCCCATCTGATGTGACCGCCCGCCCCCGGACGAGCCCGAGGTGAGGGGCTGCGGGAGAATGCCGGGCGTGAAGCGGATCATGGACGGGCCCACGGTCGCCGGGATGCTGCTGGGCGCCGCGGCCGACGCCGTCGTGGGCGATCCCCGGCGGGGCCATCCGGTGGCCGCGTTCGGGACCGCCGCCACCGCCCTCGAAAAGCGGATTTATCGTGACTCGCGCTCGGCAGGGGTCCTCTTCACCGCGGCCCTCGTCGGGGGAGCGGCCGGTCTGGGGCTGCTCGCCGACCGGCTGACCCGTTCGCACCCCCTGGCCCGCACCGTGGTCACCGCCGCCGCCACCTGGGCCGTGCTGGGCGGCACCAGCCTCGCCCGCGAGGGCGCCGCGATGGCCGCCTCGCTGGAGGAGGGCGACATCCGCGCCGCGCGCGAGCGGCTGCCCCACCTGTGCGGCCGCGACCCCTCGGGTCTCGACGCCGGCGAGCTGGCCCGCGGAACGGTCGAGTCGATCGCCGAGAACACCTCCGACGCCGTCGTCGGGCCGCTCGTGTGGGGCGCGGCCCTCGGCCTGCCGGGACTGCTCGGATACCGGGCGGTCAACACGCTCGACGCGATGGTGGGCCACCGGTCGGCGCGGTACGAGCGGTTCGGCTGGGCGTCCGCCCGGCTCGACGACGTGGCGAACCTCCTGCCCGCCCGGCTGACGGCCGCGCTCACCGTCGCGCTCGCGGGCACCGCGGGCGGCTCGCCCAGGAGGGCCGCCGCCGTGCTGCGCCGGGACGGCCACCGGCACCCCAGCCCCAACTCCGGGCACTGCGAGGCCGCCTTCGCCGGGGCCCTCGGCGTACGGCTCGGGGGCGCGAACGACTACGGCGGGCGGGTCGAGCACCGGCCGGAGCTGGGCGACGGGCCGCGGCCGCGGGTCCGGGACATCCGCCGGTCGGTACGGCTGGCCCGCGGCGTCGGCATCGCGGCCGTCGTCCTCGCCGCCGGCGCCCGCGCGGCGCTCGGCCCCCTTCGGTAGGCGTCCCGCCCGGCACCCGTGTGATCGCGCCCCGCCCGGCGCTCGGCCCCCGTCAGGAGGCGTCCCGCCCGGCGCCGGGCTCAAGGCGCTTCCGGGGCGGCGGGTGGAGCGGTCATGATAGGGGCCATGACGGCGCTCCTTCTCCTGCTGGTCCTCGCGGTGGTCTTCAGTGTCGCCGTGGCGGTGATCGTGATCGTCGTCCTCGCGCTGGGCCACGGCCGCCGGCCACGGCGGGTCCCGCCGCCACCGGCCCCCGCCCCGCGGCCGGACGCGCAGGAGATCCTCCGGGCCCGGTTCGCCGCCGGAGAGATCGACGAGGACGAGTACCTGCGCCGAATGTCGGCCCTGTCGCAGGATTGGTAGCTTGGGCAATGTGGGCGGTGAAAACCGGCTCCTGCTGGTCTTCGATGGGGAGTGCGCCTTCTGCCAGATGTGCGTGAACGCCGGGCGCAGGCTCCTGCCGTACATGCCCGTGGTCCGAGCCTGGCAGTTTGTCGACCTCGGGGCCCTGGGACTCACCCGTGACGAGGCGTCGGCCTCGGTCCAGCTCGTCGGCCCGCGCGGACTGCACGCCCACGGGGCGCGGGCGATCGGCGTGATGCTGGCCCTCCAGCCCCATCCCCTGTGGCGTCCCCTGGGCAGGGTCATGCTGGCCCCGCCCGTGAGCTGGGCGGCCGAGGGGGCGTACCGGCTGGTCTCCCGCTACCGCCACCTCCTGCCCGGCGCGTCCGTGAAGGACGCCGCCTGAGCGGTTTGCCGGATCCGGGAACGCAGGGGCCGGCCAGCTGTCCGGGTCCGGGCATGTCCCCGCGGGCCGCCGCGGCAGCACCATTGCGTCATGACAGCAGTAGTGGAGACCGAAGGACTGACGAAGTTCTACGGCACGAGGCGGGGCCTGGAGGACCTGACGCTCACCATCCAGCCGGGGGAGGTCTTCGGCTACCTGGGCCCGAACGGCGCCGGGAAGACGACCACCATCCGGCTGCTCCTCGACGTGATCCGCCCCACCTCCGGCCGGGCGACCGTGCTCGGAGCGGACACGCGGGACACCCGGGTGCGCGCCAGGATCGGGTACCTGCCCGGTGAGCTGGCCCTGGAGGGCCGGGAGAAGGCCCGCGACTACCTGGAGTTCCTCGCCGGCGTGCGCGGCGGGGTGAGCCGGGGCAGGATCGACGAGCTGGCCGAGCGGCTCGACGCCGACGTGACGGTCAGGATGAGCGAGCTGTCCAAGGGCAACAAGCAGAAGGTCGGCCTCATCCAGGCGTTCATGCACGAGCCGGAGCTGCTCGTCCTCGACGAGCCGACGAGCGGCCTCGACCCCCTGGTGCAGCAGGAGTTCCTCGCCATGGTCCGGGAGGTGCGCACCTCCGGCCGTACCGTCCTGATGTCGTCGCACGTGCTCGCCGAGGTCGAGCACGTGGCCGACCGGGTGGGCATCGTGCGGTCGGGCCGGCTGGTCGCGGTCGAGGACGTGGCGGCGCTGCGCGAGCGGGCCGTACGGCATGTGGAGTTCCACTTCGACGCACCGGTGCCGAAGGAGGCCTTCGAGGGCCTGCCGGGGGTCCGGGACCTCGTCGTGGAGGGGACCTCGCTGCGCTGCACGATCGACGGGCGGCCCGACGCGCTCATCAAGGCGGCGGCCCGGTTCACCGTGGTGCACATGGTCAGCGCGGAGCCGGACCTCGAGGAGATCTTCCTGACCTACTACAGCGAGGAGGAGGCGCGCCATGGCCGCGCTGGTGCGTAAGACGCTGCGCGAGTACCGCCGCGCGCTCATCGGGTGGACGGTCGGGATGTGCGCCTTCTTCGGGATGTACATCTCGATCTGGGCGAGCATGAAGGACGATCCGCAGACGCTGAGCGCGCAGGCGCTGGCCAAGTATCCCGGCGCTCTGCGGGACCTGATGGGCGGCCTCGCCGACATCGGGACCGGCGTCGGGTTCCTCCAGACGGTCGCCTACCAGCTCCTCGGGCCGATGCTGTTCGTCATGGCGGCCTCGGTGCTCGGCAACCGGGCGATCGCGGTCCCCGAGGAGGCGGGCACGCTGGAGCTGACCGTGACGCTGCCGATCGACCGCAGGCGGCTCGTCCTCGACCGGTGGATCGGGCTCGCCCTCGGCGTGCTGGCCGTGGCCGTGGTGACGTTCGCGGTCATCGTGGCTGCCGCGTCCGGCGCCGGCATGGGGGTGCCCTTCGGGCGGCTGCTCGCCGCCCACACCGGGATGTTCCTTCTCGTGATGTTCTTCGGCACGCTGGCGGTCTGCGTGGGGGCGGCGACCGGGCGCAAGCAGGTGGGGCTGGCCGTCGTCGGTGTGTGGGCGGTCGCGGGCTACGTGGTGGAGACGCTCGGCCGGAACGTGGACGCCATCGCCTGGCTGCGCTGGCTCTCGCCGTTCCACTACTACCTGGACGGCAGGCCGCTTTACCAGGGCTGGCCCGTCGGCGACTACCTTGTGCTGCTGGGCGCGACGGCCGTGCTCCTCATGACGGCGGTGCTCTCCTTCGAGCGGCGTGACGTAGGGGTGTGATGGACAGCGTTCTCGCTCGCGTGAGCGAGGCGACCGGGGTGCCCGCCGACCTGCTCGGCGGGTTCCTCGCCGTACTGGCGGCCTCCGCCGCTACCGGGCGCCTGCCGGGGCGGGCCGACGTGGACGGCCTGCGCGAGAGCGGCGCCCTGGCCGCCGAGCGCGGCATCCCGCTGCGCGTGCTGGCCGACGCCTGCCTGCACGCCGCCGAGATCACCTCCGGCGGGGCGTTCGGCGCCGTACGGCGGAGCATGGCGGCCTTCGCCGAGGGCTACGAGGAGGCCCAGCGGGCGGCGATCCGGCGGGAGGAGGAGGCCCGCCGCGTGTTCGTCGACGACCTGCTGCAGGGCCGGGCCGACGCCGAGCGGGCCGAGCACTTCGGCCTGCGGCTGGCCGAGGCGTACGTCGTCACGGTCGCCCGGCCGGCCGCGCCGCTGCCTCCCGGCGACCCGCTGATCCGCAGAATCGAGCAGGCGATGGTCGCCCGGTTCGGCTCGCACAACATCCTGGTCGCGGCGCGGGACGGCCTGCTGGTGTGCGCCTGCCCGGCGTCGCTGACGGCGGCCAGCGGGGAGTTCACCCACCACGTGCGGTCGGGCCTCGACTCGTGGCGGGTCGGCGTGGGCCGCGCCCACCAGGGTCCGGGGGGGATCGTCACGTCCTACCGCGAGGCGTCCAACGCCATCGACCTGGGGGAGCGGCTCGGCCTGCGGGCCCAGGTGCTCAAGGCGTCCGACCTGCTGGTCTTCCCGGTGCTGCTGCGGGACAGGAACGCGATCGTCGATCTCGTGTCCACCGTCCTCGGGCCGCTCACCGCCGCGCGCGGCGGGCCGGAGCCGCTGCTGGAGACGCTGGAGGCCGTCTTCGCCTCCCAGGGCAACCACACCGCGGCGGCGCGGCGGCTCGGCATCAGCACCCGGGCGATCACCTACCGGCTGGAGCGGATCCGCCGCCTCACGGGGTTCTCGCCGAGCGATCCCACCCAGCGGTTCACCCTGGAGACGGCGGTGCTCGGGGCGCGGCTGCTGGAGTGGCCGGCCCGGCCGCTGCGAGATCACCCCGAGAGGTGAGCTCTGGCCTATATTCGTCCCGTGCTGACCCCACTCCAGCTCGTCCGGCGGTCCATCGGGCTGCTCGCCGGGCTCGGCGCGTTCTGCTGCGCGCTGACTCTCCTGTACCTCGCCTCGCACGCGGTCATGTCCATCGGCGGCAGCTGCGGGTCCGGGGGCCCGTACGTCGTCGCCACGCCGTGCCCGCAGGGCATCGGCTGGATCGTCCCCGTCTCGATCATCGGTGGGATCGCCGCGCTCGGCGTGTACGCGGTCTCGGCGCTGCCGGTGGGCCCCCGGCTGACCTCCCTCGCCTGGCCGGCGCTGTTCCTCAGCCTCGGCTGGGCGTTCCTCGACGCCGCCCTCGCTCCGGAGAGCGGAGTGGAGTGGAGCTTCATGGTCTGCGCGGTGCTCTTCCTGCTGATGGGCGGGGCTCCGCTGCTGCTGTTCGCCAACCGCGAGGCGCTGCGGCGGCTGCTGTGGGGGACGCCGCCCCCGGCCGCCCCGCCCGTCCCGCCGGCCCTGCGTCCGGGCGAGGTCCGCTGGACCACGAGCGTGCGGCTCCCCGGCGACGACCGCCCCCACGTACGGCCGGTCGTGCCGGCGCCCGCCCCCGAGCGGCCGAACCTCGTCGGCGAGCTGGAGCGGCTGGCCGCCCTCCACCGGGCCGGCCAGCTCGACGACGACGAGTACGCCACCGCCAAGAAGCGCCTGCTGAACGGATCCCACTGATGAGCCCCGCCGCCGTACGCGTCCTGTCGATCGTCCTGCACGTGGTCGCGATCGCCGGGGGCGTCTACCTCGGCGTGCTCGTCTTCCACGCCGCGACCTGACTCAGGGGATCAGCAGCAGCTTGCCGGTGGTGCGGCGGGCCTCGAGGTCGTCGTGGGCGCGGGCGGCCTCGGCCAGCGGGTAGCGCTGCGACACGTGCACCTTGAGCGCGCCGGACGCCACCCACCCGAGCACGTCGTCGGCCCGGGACAGCAGCTCCTCGCGGGTGGCGATGTAGTGGCCCAGCGAGGGCCGGGTGACGAACAGCGACCCCGCCGGGTTCAGCCGCTGGAGGTCGAAGGGCGGCACCGGCCCGCTGGCCGCGCCGTACAGGGCGAGCATGCCGCGCGGGCGCAGCGAGGCGAGCGAGCCCTCGAAGGTCGCGGCCCCGACGCCGTCGTAGACCACGTGGACCCCCGCGCCGGTGATCCGCCTGACGGCGTCGGGGACGTCCTCGTAGCCGATCACCTCGTCGGCCCCGGCCTGCCGGGCGAGCTTCTCCTTCTCCGGAGTGGAGACGGTGCCGATCACCCGGCCCCCGCGCAGCTTGACGATCTGCGTGAGCAGCAGGCCCATGCCGCCGGCGGCCGCGTGCACCAGCACGTCGTCGCCCTGCCGCACCGGGTACGTCGAGTGGGTGAGGTAGTGGGCGGTGAGGCCCTGGAGCAGCACCGCGGCCGCCAGGTCGGGCGCCAGCCCCTCGGGCAGCAGCACCGCCTTCTCGGCCGGGATGACCGCCTTGTCCGCGTACGAGCCGACGACCTGCGCCCACCCGACGCGGTCGCCGGGCACGATGTCGGTCACGCCGTCGCCGACGGCCGTGACCGTTCCGGCCCCCTCGGAGCCGGGCACCAGCGGCAGCGGCAGCGGGTAGCGGCCCTCCCGATGGTAGACGTCGGTGAAGTTCACCCCGGCGGCCGCCACGTCCACCAGCACCTCGCCGGGGCCGGGCTCGGGATCGGGGCGCTCGGTGTACTCGAGCACGGAGGAACCCCCGTAGGCGGGGACGACGACGGCACGCATCTGCGACTCCTTCTGCGACTCGGCCTCATCGTCCCCTAACCCCGGGGGTCTCGCGGGTTGTTCCCGCCTCAGGTCGCTCTCGTGACGAGCAGGCGCAGCAGCGCCAGATCGACGTTCTCCAGTGAGGAGACCGCCACCACGCCCTCCGGCGCGGTCCCGCCGAGGCCGACCGCGAGGACGGCGCAGCCCGCGCCGGCCGCCGACGCGATGCCGGTGGGGCTGTCCTCGATCGCCACGCACGAGGCCGGGTCGACGCCCAGCCTGCGCGCGGCGGCGAGGTACGGATCGGGGGCGGGCTTGTTCCGCTCGCTGTCCCCGGCCGCGACCGACAGCCGGAACCGGTCGCCGCCGACCGTCTCCAGCACCAGGTCGACGACCGGGCGGGGGGAGGCGCTCACCAGGCCGGCCGGGATCCCGGCCGCCCGCAGCGCCTCCAGCAGCGCGACGGCGCCGGGCAGCGTCGTCACACCGTTTTCGATCTTGGCCGTGAACGCCGTGGTCAGCAATGCCGCCACCGCTGCGGGACCGGGGGAGCCGGGGATCCGTCCGGACACGTGACACGCGGCGTCCTCGACCGGCAGGCCGAACAGCGCCTGCCGGTCCCCGGGGCCCAGCGCGGACCCGAGGCCGACGGCGACCTCGGCGCAGGCCTCCCACCACAGGTCCTCGGTGTCCACGAGGGTGCCGTCCATGTCGAACAGCACCGCGCCGAGGGCCTCAGACGACATCGGGCTCGGGCACCGCCGTCCGCACGTCGCCGGTCTCCGTGCCGGGGGCCACGAGCACGGGCCGCTCGACCAGCGAGACCCGCACCTTGGTGCCGGGCGCCAGCCGCAGCGCGTCGTGACCGGGCACGTCGGCCAGCGCCTCGGTGCCGTCGGCCAGCTGCACGCGCAGCCGCGCGGTCGAGCCGCGGAACGACGAGACCATGACGAGGGCGCCGCCGTCGCTCTCCGGCGTGACCAGCACGGTCTCCGGCCGCACCAGGACCTCGACCCGCTCGGCGGACGGCGCCGGGCCGTCGATCGGCAGGCTCTGCCCGAGCACCTCGACGCGGTCGCCCACGACGGTGCCGGGCAGGTGGTTCATGGTGCCCACGAAC
Source organism: Microbispora sp. ATCC PTA-5024 (assembly GCF_000511135.2). Lineage (NCBI taxonomy): Bacteria > Bacillati > Actinomycetota > Actinomycetes > Streptosporangiales > Streptosporangiaceae > Microbispora > Microbispora sp. ATCC PTA-5024. The sequence goes on from NZ_KI866526.1 coordinate 720,367, forward strand.
TCGGCCACGAACGGGGTCGCCGGCCGGTCGTACAGGGTGGCCGGGTCGGCGACCTGCTCCAGGTGGCCGTCGCGCAGGACGGCGACCCGGTCGGCCATCGACAGGGCCTCCTCCTGGTCGTGCGTGACGAAGATCGTCGTGATGCCGAGCGAGAGCTGCAGCCGCCGGATCTCCTCCCGGAGGGTGACCCGGACCTTGGCGTCCAGCGCCGACAGCGGCTCGTCGAGCAGCAGGACGCGGGGCTCCAGGGCGATGGCGCGGGCCAGCGCGACCCGCTGCTGCTGCCCGCCGGACAGCTGATGCGGGTAGCGGCCCCCGATGTGCGGGAGGCCGATCAGCTCCAGCAGCTCCTGCGCCCGCTCGTGCCGCCGGGCGGCCGGGACCTTGCGGACCCGCATGCCGAAGGAGATGTTGTCGCGGACGTTCAGGTTCGGGAACAGGCTGTAGGACTGGAAGACCATCCCGGCGTCGCGGCGGTTGGCCGGCACCCGGGTGACGTCCTTGTCGTCGACCAGGACCTGGCCCTCGTCCGGGTGCTCGAAGCCGGCCAGGCAGCGCAGCGCGGTGGTCTTGCCGCAGCCCGAGGGCCCGAGCAGGGCGATCAGCTCGCCCGGCTCGACCGTCAGGTTGAGGTTGTCGAGCGCGACCGTCGCGCCGAACCGGCGCCGCAGCCCGCGGAACTCGACCCGGGCCCCGTTCATGAACCACTCCTTTGCCTCGCACCGGCGGAGGACAGGACGAGCAGCAGCAGCCAGGTGATCAGCAGGCTGAACACCGAGACGGCCACGGACACCTGGGCCTGCGAGCCGGAGATCGTGTAGATCCAGACGGGGAAGGTCTGGAAGCTGAGCAGCTGGGCGATCGTGAACTCGCCGAGCACCAGGGCCAGCGTGAGGAAGCCGGCGCTGGCCAGACCGGACCGGAGGTTCGGGATGATCACGCGGAAGACCACGTGCGGCCACGACGCCCCGAGGTTGCGGGCCGCCTCCGACAGCGTGCGCACGTCGATCGCGCCGAGCCCCGCGTCCAGCGACCGGTACACGAACGGCAGGGCCAGCACCACGTACGCGAGCACGAGCACGACGGGGAAGTCGGGGTTCTGCACCGCGATGATCGTCTGGTAGAACGGCGTGCTCGCCAGGTAGTCAGGACCCCAGCGGAGCACCGTGCTGATCCCGGCCACGAACGTGATGGGCGGCACGACCAGCGGGAGCGTGCACACCACCTCGAGGACCGTACGCAGGCGCGGCGCGCTGAGCCGTACGGCGATCATCGCGGGCAGCGTCAGCAGCAGGACCAGCGCGATCGTGACCACGCCGAGCCCGAGCGACAGCAGCAGGCTCCGGCCGAAGCCCTCTGCCGAGAAGATCTGCCCGTACGCGTCGAGCGTGAATCCCTCGCTCGGGTCGTCCACCGTGAAGACGAACGACGCGAGCAGCGGCACCAGGAAGTAGAGCGCCGCGACGACGAGGACGGCCCCCCGCCACACCCTGGGCCTGCGCGGCCGGCCCTTCGCCGCCGCGGGCGGCGTCGCGGCCGGGGCGACCTGCGGGGTCACCGTAGCCATCGGGCACTCCTCTTCTGGAGCGGAAGGTAGATCGCCATGACCACGCCGGCGATGACGATCATGTCGAGGCTGAGGGCGAGGGCCACGTTCTCGTGGCCGATGAGCACGTTGCCGCTCAGCGCCGCGTCGATCTGCAGGGTGACCAGCGGGACCGAGCCGCCGACCATCGCCTTGGCGGTCGCGTAGGCCGCGAACGAGCCGCCGAACAGCAGCACGAACCCGCCCAGCAGCGTCGGGCCCAGCACGGGGATGCCGACCCACCGCCAGAACTGCCAGGTGTTGGCGCCGTTGTTCTGCGCCGCCTCCCGCCACTGGGGCTTCAGCCCGTCGAGCGCGGGCACGACCGTCAGCACCATCAGCGGGATCGAGAAGTAGAGGTAGACCAGGGTGAGACCCCAGAAGTTGTAGAGGTTCCACCCGTGGTCGGACAGGCCGAGCGCCTGGGTGACCACGCCCGAGTTGCCCAGCGTGGCGATCCAGGCGAACGCCAGCGGCACGCCGCCGAAGTTCGCCAGGACGCCCGAGGCCGTCAGCACGGCCTCCCGCAGGGCCCGGAACCGCGACGTCACGACGGCCTGGGCGAGGAACGTGCCGAGCACGGCCCCCACCACGGCGACCACCGTGGAGATCTTCACGCTGCCGAGCAGGGCCGTAAGGTACGCCCCCTGGAGGGACTCGGTGAGGTTCGCCGCGCTCACCGAGCCGTCGCGGGTGAACGTGCCGCCGAGGAGGACCAGCAGCGGCACGCCGAAGATCAGGGCGATGAAGGCCAGCAGCGGGACGGCCGCGAGCCAGCCTTTCGATCGCGTACGGTTACCGGTCACCGGGTCAGCCCGCGACCGCCGCGCCCCAGCCGCTCGCCAGGACCTGCTTGGCCTTGTCGACCTGCTCGGGCGTCGGGAAGGTGGGGTCGCCGTCGACCTTGGGGAGCTGGGCCACCAGGGCGGCGTCGGCGGTGCCGTCCTGCTGCATCGCCGGCAGCAGCACCGGGCGGGCGTAGCCCTTCAGCCACAGGTTCTGGCCCTCGGCGCTGTAGAGGAACTCCTGCCACAGGCGGGCGGCCGCCGGGTGCGGGGCGTACTTGCTGACGGCCTGGGAGTAGAAGTTCGCGTACTTGCCGTCGCCCGGGATGGCGACCTTCCAGTCCACGCCCTTGCTGGAGAACTCCTTGGCGTAGCTGGCCTGGAGGTAGTCCCAGTCGATCGTGATGGGCGTCTCGCCCTTCTCGACCGTGGCCGGGGTGGCCTCGACCGGGGTGAAGTTGCCGCTCTCCTTCATCTTCTTGAAGAAGTCGATGCCGGGCTGGATGTCGTCGAAGGAGCCCTGGTTGGCCAGCGAGGCGGCGTAGACGCCGGCGAAGGCGGCGCCGGCCTTGGTCGGGTCGCCGTTCAGCGCGACCTTGCCCTTGTACTCCGGCTTCAGCAGGTCCGCGAAGGACTGCGGGCACTCCTTGACGCGCTTGGCGTCGCAGCCGATCGAGATGTAGCCGCCGTAGTCGTAGTACCAGGCGCCGTTCGCGTCCTTCTGGCCGTCCGGGATCTTGTCCCAGCTCTGCACCTTGTACGGGGCGAACAGGCCCTCCTGGGCGCCGCTCAGGGCGAAGGCGCTGCCGAGGTCGAGGACGTCGGGGGCGCGGTCCTGGCCCTTCAGGGTCTTGACCGCGTTGATCTCGTCCTGGCTGGAGCCGTCGGGGTTGTCGCTGTTGATCTTGATGCCGTACTTCGCGGTGAACGCGCTGATGAGCTCGCCGTAGTTCGCCCAGTCCGGGGGCAGCGCGATGACGTTGAGCTGTCCCTCCTTCTTGGCGGCCTCGACCAGCTTGTCCAAGCCGCCGAGGTCCTGGGCGGAGGTGGCCGTGGCGGCCTTGGAGCCGCCCGAGCCGGAGGCCGCGGTGTCGGTCTTGGGGGCCGCGCCGCACGCGGCGATGATCGAGGTCGTTATGGTGAGCGCGGCCACCAGGCCGACGGTACGTGTGGACAAGGGTCCCTCCCACTGATTGTGTGGCTTGAACTTAAGCGAACTTGTACAAACAAGCCAGACCTAGTAAGTCGCATATCGATGTCGGAAGAGTGAACGGGAAGGGTCCATGACGATGGCGCGCTACGAACAGATCGCGGGAGACCTGCGGGAGGCGATCCTGCGGGGGGAGTACCCGATCGGCGCGCAGCTGCCCTCCGAGGCCGAGCTGGCCACACGTTACGAGGCCGCCCGTGGCACGATACGCCAGGCGGTCGCCCTGCTCGCCTCCGAGGGGCTCGTCGGATCCCGCCAGGGCGCGAGGCGCATCGTGCTCGGCGGCGAGCGCAGCCAGAGCTTCGCCGAGCTGCACAGCTTCGCGCAGTGGGCGCGCTCCATGGGCTACCGCGCCAGCGGGACCGTGCTGGCGTCCCGCCGCCGTCCCTGCACCCCCTCCGAGGCCGTGCGGCTGTCGGTCGAGCCGGGGGACGAGGTGCTCACCGTGCTGCGGCTGCGGCGGCTCGACGGCGAGCCCGTCCTGGTCGAGCGAACCGTCTACGCCGGCTGGATCGCCCCCGCAGTGGAGAAGCTCGACCCGGCGTGCGAGTCGGTCACCCAGGAGCTCTACGAGGCGGTCGGCCTCGTCTTCGCGTACGGCGAGCACCTGATCGACGCGGTCGCGGCCGGGGCCGAGGACGCCCGTCTGCTCGGCGTCCGGCGCGGCAGCCCCCTGCTGCGCCAGCGGCGCACCACCACCAGCCAGGAGGGCCGCCCGGTGGAGTGCTCCGACGACCGCTACCGCGCCGGCAGCGTCGTGTTCAGCATCCGCAACTCGACCTCCGCCAACCCCCTCGTCCGGCGCGCCGGCGACTGACCGCTCGCCCTGTCAGGGGACGGCGGGGACCGCTTCCGCGCCGGTGCCCCGTTCCGGCAGCCGGTGGGCGAGCTCGGCGTACCGCCCGCCCCGGGCGAGCAGCTCCTCGTGCCGGCCCTGCTCCACCAGCCGCCCCTCGTGGAGGACGAAGATCACGTCGGCCGCGCGGACCGTGTCCGGGCGATGGGTGATCACCAAGGTCGTCCGGCCCGGCAGGAGCGGCGTCAACGCCTCCTGGACCTGCCGCTCGCTCTCGGTGTCGAGGGCGGAGGTGGCCTCGTCGAGGATGAGTACGGGCGGGTCGTTCAGGATCGCCCGCGCGATGGTGAGCCGCTGCCTCTCACCTCCGGACAGGCGCGAGCCCCGCTCGCCCACCATCGAGTCGTAGCCGTCCGGAAGCCGGACCACGCGGTCGTGGATCCGCGCCGCCCGGCAGGCCGCCTCGAGCTCGCCCGCCGTGGCCGACGCCTTCGCGTACCGGAGATTGTCGGCGACCGTCGCGTGGAACAGGACCGGCTCCTGGGTCACGACGCCGAACAGCGCCGCCAGCGAGTCACGCGTCAGGCGGCGGACGTCGACCCCGTCGAGGGCGACCACGCCCTCGTCCGGGTCGTGCAGGCGCATGACGAGATGTGCCAGCGTGGTCTTGCCCGACCCGCTCTCCCCGACGACCGCGGCGAACTGGCCCGGCCGGATCCGCAGCGTCACGTCCCGCAGGACCGCGTGCCCGCCGTACCGGAAGGTGACGCCGGTCAGCGCGATCTCGCCGCGGACCGCGTCGCGCCGCGCCGCGACGGCCCCCGGCCCGTCCACGACGGACGGCCGCCGGTCGAGGTACTCGAAGATCCGCTCGAACACCGCCGTCGCGGCGCGGAACTGGACCGCCACCTGCATGAGCTGGCCGGCCGGGAGGAACAGGCGCGCCTGGAGCGAGGTGAAGGCCAGCAGGGTCCCCGGTGTGGGGGGCCGCCCCAGCCCCGCGGCGAGGTAGACCACGGCGGGCGCGACGAGGAAGAGTGCCTGCAGCGCCGCGCCGAGCGCCTGCGCCCCCACGGCGGCCCGGACCTGCAGCCCCGCCAGCCGGCGGCTCTCGTCCCCGAACCGCCGCACGCCGTGGTCCTGACGGCCGAAGACCCGGGCGAGCAGGATCCCCGAGACCGACAGCGTCTCCTCGGCGATCACGTTCATCTCGGCGCGGGAGCGCTGGACGGCGGCGGCGACCCGGCGCTGGTGCACCGCCACCCGCGCGGTCAGCCACGCCGCGGCGGGCAGCAGGCAGATCGAGACCAGCGCGAGCCGCCACGACAGGGCGACCAGGCACGCCGCGGTGACGAGGCAGGTCACGACGTTGGCGAGCATCGCGGGCACGGTCGCGCCGGCCACGCCCTGCACCTCGGCCACGTCGCCGATGACGCGGGACTGGATCTCCCCGGTGCGGGTGCCGGTGAAGAAGGTGAGCGGCAGCCGCTGCAGGTGCGCGTACAGGTCCGTCCGCAGCCGCTCCAGCACGTCCTGGCCCATCCGGCTGGACAGGTGGGCCTGCAGCACGCCGATCCCGCCGGCCGCCGCGGCGACCGCGGCCGTCGCGCCGAGCAGGGCCGCG
>NZ_KI866526.1:726539-793818 GCF_000511135.2 Microbispora sp. ATCC PTA-5024
AGCAGGGCCGCGAGCAGCCCGGCCCGCGGCCCGCCGGGCGCCAGCAGGCCCTGGTCCACCATAGCGCGGGTCAGGAAGGGGACCGCCGTGCCGAGGCCGGCCGAGAGCCCGATCAGGCCGGTGATCAGGAGCACCCGCCCGGCGTACGGCCGGAACAGCGACAGCACCCTCCGGTTCATCCGGCGGCTTCGCCGTAGAGGAAGTCGCAGAACGCCTCGATCAGCGGCAGCCCCGTCATGCCTTCGACGAAGAGCCACTGGCCCTGCGGGTTGAGCTCCAGCCAGACGTACTCGCCCTCGTCCGTGAGCTTGAGGTCGAAGATCCCCATCCGCAGGTTCAGCCGCCGCAGGATCGTCAGGAGGTCGTCCTCGACGCGGCCCGGCAACCGGTGCTCCTGCGCCGGGATGTCGAGGTTCGGCCGCCAGTCAAGGTCGTCGGACTCCAGGAGCGCGGCCAGCACGCGGTCCCCGAAGACCTGCGCGCGGACGTGCCGCCGTCCGGGGACGAACTCCTGGTAGATGGCCGGGCACAGGCGGATGGACGCGTCGCCGGCGAGCAGCTCCTCGCTCACCGTCGCCGTGGCGACCGGAGCCCGCATCACCCCGTGGACGGCCTTGACGACGGCTCCCGGATGGGCGGCGCAGAACTCGCGCACCCGCTCCGGCGACTGGCTCACCAGCGTCCGCGGGATCCGCACCCCGAGATCATGGGCCGCGCGGAGCTGGACGATCTTGTTCTGCGCGTCCCAGAACGACCCGGGGTGGTCGACCCACCGGCCCCTGAACTCGGACAGCAGCATGCCCAGCGCGGCGGTGGCGGTGTCGACGTCGATGAGCTCGCGGTCGACGGGGTCGGTCACCTCGGGATTGGCCGAGGTGCGGGGGTTGCCGAGTCGCCGGAACCAGATGACGTCGGCGGTGCCGAGATCCACGGCCGTCCCGTCGGCGGCGGGGAACACGGGGCGGACGAGCCCCTGGGGAGACCAGCTGAGACCGGGCTCGCGGCCGAAGCGGTCGCTCTCGAAGATGTGGACGGTCGCCGGGTGACGGCGCTCGAGCTCCGCCTTCACCGCGTGGGCGTGCAGGTCGCGCTCATGCGTGACGACGCCGATGCGCACGGCCTTCTCCTGGACACGCATGAGCGCGACCCCCTCACTAGCCTCGGGCCGGCATGTAGTCGCAGTCGTCCCAGCCGTCACCCGAGCCGCTGATGGTCTCGTCCGGGTGCAGGTCGGGGCACGCCTCGATGTCGTACGCGCGGTCGAGCGCGAGCCGCTCGATCAGGTCGCGCTCCCACCGGGCGAGATCCGGGGCCGGGGCCGGCCTCATCCGCTCCTGACCCACGAAGATCGCGGGCCGTACCTGCGTGTCAACCGCCATCGCCTCATCCCTTCCGTGCAGGCGGACGCGGGTTCGTCCGTCTGCCGGGATCGTCGCGGCACGCGGTTGTGAGTCGTTTGGAGGACGGTTGCGTCCGGATGGGACTCGGAACTTGCGTTCGGGCTGCTGGGAACGTATGTTCGAAGTAGCGGCAATTCTGACCGAATTATCCGCCCGTCTTCCCCCGGGTGGCCACGCAGCCACAAGGGAGAAGGGGCCTTGAGCAGACTTTACGGCGAACCGATCGAGGTGTGGGTCCGGGACGGTCAGCCCGCTCAGTTCGTCTGGCGCGACCGCCTCTACGCCGTCCGCGAGGTGCAGGACCACTGGGTCGTCGCCCGCGAGTGGTGGAAGACCTCCGACGCCGATCCCGGTGAGCGGCGCTTCTGGCGCGTGGAGGCCGCCTCGGGCAGGCAGGTCGGCACGTACGAACTGCGCTTCGACACGGCCGGCGACGGCTGGCTCCTGCTGAGGGCATGGGATTGATGGGAACGCTCCAGGTTCCCGCCGCCGCGGGCGGGCCGGCACGCGCGGCGGAGACGGTCCGCGCGGAGGGGAGGCCGGGCTGATGGCGTCGTTCACACACCTGCACACCGCGTCCGCCTTCTCGCTGCGGTACGGCACGGCGTTCCCCGAGGCCCTGGTCCGCCGGGCGGCCGAGCACGGCATGGACGCGCTGGCGCTGACCGACAGGGACGGCCTGTACGGCGCGATCAAGCACATCCGGGCCTGCCACGGCACGGGCCTGGCCCCCATCGTCGGCGTCGACCTCGCGCTCGACGGCGGCCCCGCGAGCCGCGGCAGGCGGGGCGACCCCCCGCGGATCGTCGTGCTGGCCCGCTCCGGCGGCTGGGGGGCCCTGTGCCGCCTCGTGACGGCCGCCCACCACGCCGGGGAGCGCGGCGAGCCGTACGTCACGCCGGGGATGGTGGCCGAGCACGCGACCGGCCCGGACGGCGAGCCGCTGCTCGTGGTCATGCTCGGCCCCCGTTCGGGCGTCGGGCGGGCCGTCGCCGAGCGGCGGGACGACCAGGCCCGCTCCCTGCTGGCCGCGTGGCGCTCGGTCGTGCCCGACCTCGTGATCGAGGTCGCCGACCTGTTCGGCTACCGCGACGCGAACATCGCCGCGCGCATGGCGGGGCTCGCCGACTCGATGGGCGTGCCGGTCGTGCTGACCAACGCGGTCCGCTACCTGGACGCCGCCGACCACCAGGTGGGCGACGTGCTCGACGCGGCCCGCAAGCTCGTGCCCCTCGACGGACGGCACCTGGACCACCCGACGGCCCACGCGTACCTGAAGGACGGCGCCGAGATGGCCCGGATCGCCGCCCGGATCTGCGGCGGCGACTCCGGCCGCGCGGAGCGGCTGCTGGCCGAGACCCGCCGCGTCGCGGAGCGGTGCGCGCTCGACCCCGTCGCGGTCGTCCCCCTCCTCGATCCCGTCGACCCCCGGCTCCACCTGCCCGAGACGGACGCCGACCCGGTCCCGCTGCTGAGGCGCAGGTGCGAGGACGGGCTCGGCCGGCGTGGCCTGGACCGGTCGCGCGAGGCGCGGGACCGCCTGGCCGCCGAGCTCGCGGTGATCGAGAGGAAGCGGCTGTCCGGATACTTCGTGGCGGTCTCCGGGATCACCGACATGATCCGCTCGCTGGGCGTCCGCTGCGCGATCCGAGGCTCGGGCGCGGGGTGCCTGGTGAACTACCTGATCGGCATCGGCGAGGTGAACCCGCTGGACCACGGCCTGCTGATGGAGCGCTTCCTGTCCGAGGGCCGCCGGGGGCTGCCCGACATCGACATCGACGTCGAGTCCGCCCGCCGGCTCGACTGCTATCGGGCCATCCTCGACCGGTACGGCGAGGCCCGCGTGGCGTGCGTCTCGATGATGGAGACCTACCGCGCCCGCAGCGCCATCCGGGACGTCGGGTCGGCGATGGGCCTGCCGCCGCACGAGATCGACGTCATCGCCAAGGCGTTCCCGCAGGTGCGGGCCAAGCAGATCAGGGCCGCGCTGTCCGACCTGCCCGAGCTGCGGGACAGCGGGCTGAACGACCGGTCGCTGCAGGCCGTGTTCCGGCTGGCCGAACGGCTCGACGGGCTGCCCCGGCACATCGCCCTGCACCCCTGCGGCGTGCTGGTCGGCAACTCCTCGCTCCGCGAGCGCACGCCGGTCGAGCGGAGCCTGCTCGACTTCCCGATGTCGCAGTTCGACAAGGACGACGTCGAGGAGGCGGGGCTGCTCAAGCTCGACGTCCTCGGCGTGCGCATGCAGTCCGCGCTGGCCTACTCCCTCCAGGAGATCGAGCGGGTCGACGGCCGGCGGATCGACCTCGACGCGGTGCCGCACGACGACGCCGAGACCTACGACCTCATCCGCGTCAGCCGCACGCTCGGGTGCTTCCAGATCGAGTCGCCCGGGCAGCGGGAGCTGGTGGCGAAGCTGGAGCCCCGCACCATGCACGACCTGATCGTGGACATCTCGCTGTTCCGGCCGGGGCCGGTCAACTCCGACATGGTCACGCCGTACCTGGAGACCCGGCACGGCTTCCGCGCGCCGCAGTATCCGCACGAGAGCCTCCGGGAGGCGCTGCGCGAGACCAACGGCGTGGTCGTCTTCCACGAGCAGGTCCTCAAGGTCATCGACGTCATGACCGAGTGCGGGCTGTCGGAGGCGGAGCGGGCCCGCCGCGGCCTCGGCACGCCGGAGGGCCGCGAGGCCGTCCGCGCCTGGTTCGTCCCGCTCGCCCGGGAGAAGGGCTTCCCCGAGGCGACGGTGGAACAGGCATGGCACGTGCTCGACGCGTTCGGCGGGTTCGGGTTCTGCAAGGCGCACGCGGCGGCGTTCGCGCTGCCCACCTACCAGTCGGCCTGGCTGAAGCGGCACCACTCGGCGGCGTTCTTCGCCGGCGTGCTCACCCACGAGCCCGGCATGTACCCCAACCGGGTCATCCTCGACGAGGCCCGCCAGTGCGGCGTGGAGATCCTGCCGCTGGACGTCAACCGCTCGGGGGAGAGCTGGCTGGTGGAGCGGACCGGCCCGGTGCCGCCGCGCCGGCCCGGCGAGCTGCGCGTGGACGAGCTCGGCCGGGGGTACGGCCTGCGCGTGCCGTTCTCGGCCGTCAAGGGGATCAGCGACGCCGAGGTGGCCCGGATGGTGGCGGGCCGGCCCTACACCTCACTCTCCGACTTCTGGGAGCGGGCCCGCCCCTCACGGCCGGTGGCGGAGCGGATCGTGGAGGTCGGCGGGTTCGACGCGCTGCACGGGCTGCGGCCGGGGGAGCCGCGGTGGCGGCCGGGTGAGCTGACGCGGCGCGACCTGGTCGCGCAGGTCGGCGCGCTGGAGCGGGCCTCCGCGACCGGCGTGACGGCGGGGTCGGCCGTCCAGCTGCCCATGGAGTTCACCGACCGGGTCACGCCGGGGGAGCTGCCGGAGATGACCGAGGCCGAGGCCGTGGAGGCCGAGCTGGCGATCCTCGGCATGGACGTCAGCCGCCACGTGATGGCCTTCCACGACGACCTGCTCGACGCGATCGGCGTGACCCGGGCGAGGGGCCTGCTGACGTGCAGGAACGGCGCCGAGATCCTGGTGGCCGGGGTCAAGGTGGCCACCCAGACCCCCGCCGTGCGGTCGGGCCAGCGGGTCATCTTCGCCACCCTGGACGACTCGACCGGCCCGGTCGACCTGACGTTCTTCGAGTCGGTGCAGGGGCACACGGCGGCGACCGTCTTCGGCTCGTGGATGCTGGTCGCCAGAGGCGTGGTCCGGCGCACCGGGGGCAGGGCGGTCTCGCTGCGCGCCCTGCACTGCTGGAACCTCGTGGACCTCGACTGGCTGTGGCGCACCCAGGGGATCGACGCGGTCCGGGCCGCGCTGAGCGAGACCCCCGCGCCCGGCGGCGGGGTGGGCGGACGGCCGATCGAGTACGGCAACGGGTTCCGCGTGTCGCCCTACTCGGACAACGGCGCTCCGCCCGCCGCCCGCGAAGGCCGGTTCCTCGGCCGGCCCGGGGAGCCCCAGCGCCGGCTCTGGCACGCCAGCTCCGGAAGCTCGGGCCCCACCTCCGGCCGCTGAGCCGCCGCCGTCTCGCGGTACCGCCCGCCGCGGGACGGCGGCTCCGCCACGGAGCCCCTGCCGGCGCCTCCGCCCGGCGTGGCCGTCCTCCCGCCACTCCCGCGGCGCGGCGGGAGGGCGGGCGCGTGCCTGGCCGTGACCTCGCGCACGGTCGCCGCGCACAGGAGGGCGGCGACCGCCGTGGCGGCGAGCTCGGGCAGCCCCAGCCCGGTCAGCGCGTTCAGCCGCTCCGGCCGCACGACCAGCAGGGACAGCGCCGCGAGCCAGCTCAGCCACCAGCAGGCGAGCAGCACGAGCCACCGGCCGCGATCACCGGGGGCGCCCTCAGGGCCGGCGTCGCGCCAGGCCCGGTCGGCCAGGACGGGAGGGGCCACCAGGTTGACGCCCGGCACGAGCCAGGCCGCCGCCAGCACGACTCCCGGGGTCGCGGGGCGCACGCGGCGCAGCCACGTGAGGTAGGCCAGCGCCGCGGCCGTCGTCGCCGCCACGAGGACGATCATCAGCACCGCGAAGACCGTCGCCGCGCCCACGACCAGGTTGGCGCCGGGAGCGTGCGGGTCGGCGCCGAACGACGCGATCTGCCGGGCCAGCCGGCGGCCTCTGACCTGCTCGAAGACGGCCAGCGCCGCCACCGCGACGACCTGAGCGGACAGGGTCGCGTAGACCCCCGCCGCCGCCCGGCCCACCGCCGGCGACGGCCCCGAAGACGAGAGGGACCGCATGCGGTCCCCCCTGGCTGCGCTCGTCACGCCTGAGTCCTATCCCGTCCGCGCTTCCGTTAATCAGCCGTCGATCGGCGCAGTACGACCATCCTCCGTACGGGAGGTCAGCGGGCGGTGAGGGCGTGGACGACCCGCCGGGCCGGGCCGTCGGGCAGGGACCCGTGCAGCACCTCGATCCGGTGGACCAGCCGGGGCCAGGCCAGCGGCACGACGGCTCCGCAGGCCGCGGCCGAGCGGGGGAGCAGGGCGAGGCCGTGCCCGGCGGCCGCCAGGCGGGCCAGCGTCGCCACGTCGTGTCCCTCGTAGCGCATCCCGGTCCGGAACCCGTCGATCCGCGCCACCGCGCGCAGCCGGTCGAGCGGCAGCACGCCCGGGGCGTCCACCCACAGCGCGTCGGCCAGCGCGTCCAGCCGCAGCCCGGGACGGCCGGTCAGCGGGTGTCCCTCCGGGAGCACCACGACCAGCGGCTCCTCGCCGACGCCCGAGGAGGTGAGCGGGCCCACGTCCGGCAGCGCGAGGGGGTCGCTCGGCGCGGCGGGGCCGTCCACCAGAGCCAGGTCAGCCTCGCCCGACGCCGCCAGCGCCACCGCCGCGCCGGCATCGGCCGTCCGCACGGTGACCGTCCCCGCCGCGGCCGGGCTGTCCGCGGACCCCTCAGGGGCCGGGCCGGCGGCCGCCCTGGCCAGGGCCGCGGCAGTGGCAGGGGTGACGGCCAGGGGCGAGGCGGCCACGGTGACCACCTGCGACTCGGCCACCACCCGGGCGACGTCGGCCCGGGCGGCCCGCAGGCGCAGCAGGAGCGGACCGGCGTGCTCGAGCAGCCGCTCGCCCGCCCGCGTCGGCCGGACCGGGCGGCGCAGCAGCAGGGGGACGCCGAGGTCGGCCTCCAGCGCCGCGATCTGCTGGGACACCGCGGGCTGCGTGTACCCGAGCCGGTCGGCGGCGGCGGAGAACGACCCCTCGCGGACCACGGTCACGAACGTGCGCAGCAGATGCGGATCCACGTCCATCAGCATCGCTTATCGACGGAGCAGAAATCATCATTTGTGGTTACCTCGCCTCGTCGTCAGCATGGACGGCATGGCACCGCGCATCGCCCTGGTCGGCGACAGATCGCCCAGCGTCCGCTCCCACACCCGGATCCCGCTGATCCTCGACGCCCTGCGTGAGCGGGACGGTCTCACGCTCGACGCCTACTGGATCCCCACCGACGAGGCGTCGGGGCTGAGCGGGTTCGACGGCGTGTGGATCCTGCCCGGCAGCCCGTACCGCAGTGAGCGGGGTGCCGTCGACGCGGCCCGCGCCGCCCGGGAGGGCGGGATCCCGCTCCTGGGCACGTGCGCGGGCTTCCAGCACGCGCTGCTGGAGTACGCCAGGAACGTGTGCGGCCTGGCGGCGGCGCACGCGGAGAACGACCCGGCCGCGCCCGACCCGCTGATCCAGCCGCTGAGCTGCTCGCTCGCGGGGCACGAGGCGGCCGTGCGGACGGTCCCCGGCTCGCTGTTCGAGCGCCTCACGGGCGTGGACACGACCGTCGAGCGCTACTTCTGCTCCTTCGGCCCCAACCCGGCCTACCTCGACGTCCTGGAGTCCCACGGCATGCGGTTCACCGGGTACGACGAGGCGGGCGAGGTGAGGGCGGCCGAGCTGCCCGGCCACCCCTTCTACCTGCTGACGCTCTTCCAGCCGGAGCTGGCCGAGCGGCCGCCGCACCCGCTGGTCCGCGCCTTCGCGCGGGCCGTCTGCGCGCACGCGCAGAGCCGGGCGGATCGGGTCGCCTGACCGCTCAGCCCAGCACGAGGTCGCGGATCGCGGCGAGCGCCGGCTCGTCGCGGGGTCCCATCACCAGCAGGTTCGTCACGGGGCTCTTGCGCCACAGGTCGAGCCGCTCGCGGATGCGGCCGATCGGGCCGAGGAGCGCGATGCCGTCGGCCAGCTCGTCGGGGATCGCGGCGAACGCCTCGTCGCGGCGGCCGGCCAGGTAGAGGTCCTGGATCCGCTCCGCGGCCTCGGCGTACCCCATCCGGCCGACGATGTCGGCGTGGAAGTTGCGGGTGCGCGCGCCCATGCCGCCGATGTACAGCGTGAGCATGGTCTTGACCGCGTCGAGCGCGGACCGCAGGTCGTCGGTGACGACGACCAGGACCATGGCCGCGATGTCGAAGCCGGGGGCGGCGCCCGCGAGGGCCTCGCCGTACATCGTCCGCATCTTCTCGGGGTGCGCGAACAGCGGGAGCCAGCCCTGCGCGACCTCGGTGGCCAGCGCGACGTTCTTGGGTCCTTCGGCGCCCAGGTAGAGGGGGATGTCGGCGCGCAGGGGGTGGGTGATGAGCTTGAGCGGCTTGCCGAGCCCGCCGGGCAGCGGCAGCGGGTGATGCGGGCCGGGGGAGGTGACCGGCTCCTCCCGCCGCCAGACCTTCCGCATGATCTCCACGTACTCGCGGGTCCGCGCGAGCGGCCGCCCGAACGGCTGGCCGTACCAGCCCTCGACGACCTGCGGCCCGGACGCGCCGATGCCGAGCATCAGCCGTCCGCCGGTGAGATGGTCGAGCGTCATCGCGGTCATCGCGGTGGTCACCGGCGGGCGGGCCGACATCTGGGCCACGCTCGTGCCGAGCTTGATCCTGCTGGTGCGGGCGCCGTACCAGGAGAGGGGGGTGAAGGCGTCGCTGCCGTACGCCTCGGCCGTCCAGACCGACTCGTAGCCCAGCCGCTCGGCGGTCAGGACGAGGTCGGTGGCGTCGACGGGGTCGCGCTGCCAGTACCCGAGGTTGAGCCCGAGTCTCAGATCGTCAGCCACACCGAGATTAGAACACGTTCTAGCCAGGCTGACCAGGCGGGTAGGCCCGGGCCAGGTGGTCGGCGATCGCGTCGGCCGCCCCGGCCGCGTCGCCGTCCCGGACGGCCGCGTGGATCCGCCGGTGGTCGGCCTGCAGGTCGCCGGTGTCGCCGAGCCGTACGACCGCGTCGACCGCGTAGCGGTGCACGGCCTCCCGGAGCGCGCGCATGATCGCGGCGGTCAGGCGGTTGCCCGAGGCCTCGGTGATCGCCAGGTGGAACGCGACGTCGTGCTCGACGAACGCATGGGGGCTCGTGGCCTCGTCCATCGCGGCGAGCGCGCGGGCCATCTCCTCCAGCCCCGCCCCCGAGCGCGCCGCCCGCACGACCGACCACTGCTCGATCATCAGCCGGGTGTCGACCGCCTCGCGCATCGAGAGCGCGGCGAGGCCGAGGTGCAGCCGGACCAGGTCGGTGAGCGCGCTGCCGGGCCGCGAGGTGAGCACGGCCCCGGCGTCCGGCCCCCGGCCCGCCTGCGACGAGACGACGCCCAGCGTCTCCAGCACGCGCAGCGCCTCGCGCACCGACGAGCGGCCGACCTTGAGCTGCTCGGCGAGCTGCCGCTCGCCCGGGAGGCGGTCGCCCGCGGTGAGCCCGTCGGCCAGGATGCGCTCCTCGATGCGGGCCAGGACCTCCTCGAACGCGCGCGGGCGGCGCCCCCCGTCGCTGTCGGTCATCTGCTGCTCCTCAGGTGCCCCGTGGTGCGGGCGACGGCGTCCGTTGTATGGTCTGACCATATTTGGTCTGACCATACTCGCGGGAGGGCTCGTGCGGGTCGCCCTGTTCGTCACCTGTGTCAACGACACGTTGTTCCCCGGGACCGGCCGGGCGGTCGTGACCCTGCTGCGCCGCCTGGGCGTCGACGTGGACTTCCCGATGGCGCAGACCTGCTGCGGGCAGATGCACGTCAACACGGGGTACCGCGACGAGGGCGCCCGGCTCGCCCGCCGGACGGTGGCCGCCTTCCACGGGTACGACGCCGTGGTGATGCCCTCGGGGTCCTGCGCGGCGATGGTGCGCGAGCAGTACCCCCGGCTGACGGGAGGGCCGCAGGCGCCGCCGGGACTGCGGGCGGCGGTGGACGAGCTGGTGCCCCGGACGTACGAGCTGACCGAGTTCCTCGTCGACGTGCTCGGCGTGACGGACGTGGGGGCGTACTTCCCGCACCGGGTCACCTACCACCCGACGTGCCACTCCCTGCGCGGGCTGCACCTCGGCGACCGCCCGCTGGCCCTGCTGCGGCAGGTCGGGGGTCTGGAACTGGTCCCCCTGCCGAACGCCGAGGAGTGCTGCGGCTTCGGCGGCACGTTCGCGGTGAAGAACGCCGGCGTCTCGGCGGCCATGTGCGCCGACAAGGTGCGCAACGTGCTCGACACCGGCGCCGAGGTCCTGTGCGCCGCCGACAACTCCTGCCTCATGCACATCGGCGGCACGCTCGGCCGCCAGCGGACCGGCGTACGGGTGATGCACCTGGCCGAGATCCTGGCCGCCACCGAGGCCGCCACCGAGGCCGCCACACGGGACGGCGCCGAGCGGGCGGCGTCCGCCCGGCGTCCGGGAGCCGCCCGATGAGCCGCACCTTCCTCGGCATGCCGGGCGCCGCGCCCCGCTCCGGGGACGAGGGCTTCCCCGAGCGGGCGGCCAAAGCCCTGCGGGACTCGCAGCTGCGGTTCAACCTCCGCAAGGCCACCCGGACGATCCGGGCCAGGCGGGCGGGCGTGGTGGCGGAGCTGCCCGACTGGGCGGAGCTGCGCCGGGCGGGCAAGGAGATCAAGGACCACACGCTGCGGCACCTCGACACCTACCTGATCCAGCTGGAGGAGGCCGTCACCAAGGCGGGCGGGCACGTCCACTGGGCCGCCGACGCGGCCGAGGCCAACCGGATCGTCGCGGGGATCGTCAAGGCGACCGGCGAGACCGAGGTCGTCAAGGTCAAGTCGATGGCGACCCAGGAGATCGGGCTCAACGAGGCCCTGCTCGCCGAGGGCGTCACCGCGTACGAGACCGATCTGGCCGAGCTGATCGTGCAGCTCGGGGACGACTGGCCGTCGCACATCCTGGTGCCGGCCATCCACCGCAACCGGTCGGAGATCCGGGAGATCTTCACCCGGAGGATGGCCGGCTGGGGACGCCCGGCGCCGGAGGACCTGTCCGACGACCCGGCCGCGCTGGCCGAGGCGGCCCGCCTCCACCTGCGGGAGCGGTTCCTGTCGACCAGGGTCGCGATCTCCGGGGCCAACTTCGCGGTCGCCGAGACCGGCACGCTGGTGGTGCTGGAGTCCGAGGGCAACGGCCGGATGTGCCTCACGCTGCCCGAGACCCTGATCACGGTGCTGGGTATCGAGAAGCTCGTGCCCACCTGGCGCGACCTGGAGGTCTTTCTCCAGCTCCTGCCGCGGAGCTCGACGGGCGAGCGGATGAACCCGTACACCTCGATGTGGACGGGGGCCACGGAGGGGCAGGAGTTCCATCTCGTCCTGCTCGACAACGGGCGGACCGGCGTGCTGGCCGACGAGGTCGGCCGTCAGGCCCTGCGCTGCATCCGCTGCTCGGCCTGCCTCAACGTCTGCCCCGTGTACGAGAGGGTGGGCGGCCACGCGTACGGCTCGGTCTACCCCGGGCCGATCGGGGCGATCCTCACCCCGCAGTTGCGCGGGATGGGGTCGGAGCTCGACCGCTCGCTGCCGTACGCCTCCTCGCTGTGCGGCGCCTGCTACGAGGTCTGCCCGGTGGCCATCGACATCCCCTCCGTCCTGGTCGAGCTGCGGGGGAAGGGCCGTCACCATCTGGCCGAGCGGACCGGCATGGCGGCGGCGGGATGGGTCCTGGAGCGATCGGGCCGGCTCGCCCGCATGCAGCGGCTCGGCGGCAGGCTCAGAAAGCTCGCCCCCGGGCGGCTGCCCGGCCCCCTGGGAGGCTGGACCGACACCCGGGACCTCCCGCCGATCCCCGAGGAGTCCTTCCGCGACTGGTGGAACCGGACGGACGGAGGCCGCCGATGAGCTCCAGGGAACGCGTCCTGGCCCGGGTGCGGGCGGCGGTCGCCGGCGCGCCCGACCCCGAGATCCCCCGCGGCTACCGGGGGCCCGGGGCCCTGCCGGCGGACGGCGCGGTGGACCTGTTCGCCGAGCGGGTGCGCGACTACCGGGCGGTCGTGCGCGTCCTGCCCGAGTCCGAGGCGGCGGAGCAGGTCGCCCGGTCCCTCGCCGAGCGCCGGGCCGGCCGGGTCGTCGTGCCCGGCGGCTTCCCCCGGGCGCTGCTCACCGCCCCGGACGTCCAGTGGGTCACCGACGACCCGCCCCTGACCGCGGCCGCGCTCGACGCGGTGGACGGGGTGGTGACCACGTGCGCGGTCGCCGTGGCGGAGACCGGCACGATCGTGCTCGACGCCGGCCCCGGGCAGGGCCGCCGGGCGCTCACGCTCGTGCCGGACTACCACCTGTGCCTGGTGCGGGCCGGACAGATCGCGCCCGGCGTGCCGGACGCCCTCGCCCGGCTGGACCCGGTACGGCCGCAGACCTGGATCAGCGGCCCCTCGGCGACCAGCGACATCGAGCTGAACCGCGTCGAGGGCGTGCACGGCCCCCGGACGCTGGAGGTGCTGATCCTGACCTGACGGCCCCGCACGGGCCGCTCAGAAGCGGAGCAGGGCGCCCACGCCGTCCGGGGAGTCGATGTGGTCGACGAACCGGATCTCGGCGTCCGTCATCGCGGCGGCCCGGGCCAGCGCGGCGTCGGCCCGCTCCTCGAAGGGCTCCGCGACCCCCCACGTCAGCAGGTCGGCCCGATCGGTGGACAGGTGGGTGGGCTCCGGCCCGGCCCACACGGTCGCCGTGGACGAGGGGTCGTCGCGCAGCAGCACGGTCCCCACCCGCCGCTCCCGCAGGGCCCGCGCCGTCTCCTGCAGCCCCGCCACGGCGTTCCCACCGGCGAAGGCGTCCAGCAGCTCGTCGCGGCGCCGGTCGAGCCAAGCGGCGCACGCCCGCTCCACCTCGGCCTCGAACGGGCCGGGGGCGGCGCCCGCGGCCCGGCTGCCGTGCTCGGCCACCGCGAGCCGCCGCAGCGTCTCCTTGCACAGACGGTCGACGACCAGGCCGCGCGCCTTCGGGTCGCCCGCGAGCACGACGACCTCCGCGCCGGTCCCGTGGACCTCCTTGTCGACGACCTCCGCGACCGCGACCGCGTTGCGGCGCCAGGTCTCCTCGACGTCGCGCTCGTACCGCGACTGCGACCAGCCGCCCTGCCCCGTCTTCTGCATCGGCCACTCGGCGGCCTCGACGGTGAGCTCGCGCCGGCCGCCCCCGGCGACCACGACCACGTCGGCCCCCGCGTGGTCGGCCAGCACCCTGATGTGGGGCACCCGTTCCCCGCGCTGGGCGAGCAGCGGCACCACGTGGGGGAGCGGCGCCCAGCGGGCGGTCTCGCGGCGCGGCGGCGCGGCCAGGGGCTCGGTCAGCACGACCTGCCCGCCGCGGGCGAACACGGCCCGCCCGGGCGCGGTGCGCGCCGGGTCGAGCACGAGCTCGGAGATCGCCTCCAGGACGCCGGCGGTGGCCCCGGCCACGGCCAGCCGCTCGCGCAGCACCGCCCAGCGCCGCTGGACGACGTTGGCCGACCCTTCCAACGACCGGTCGGTGTCCAGGTACACCGAGGCGAACGGCCCGGGCCCGTCGTAGAGCCCCCGGATGAAATCGAGTCTCAACGGCCCTCCCTACCAGCGCTGACGTTCCAACCCCAGTCCGAGCGCCTCGGCGACCTCCCCGACGTTCCGGAAGTCCCTGTCCGGGAGGCGGCGCACGGCGTCCGTCACGGCGTCGGGGGCGTTGCGCTCCTCGGCGTGGGCGAGCAGCTTGCCGGGCCCGGCGGGGTAGCCGGCGTCGCTCAGCCACTTGGCCAGGTTGCTGCGGCGCTCCACGTCGGCGGGGGTGATCCCGGCGGGGGTGCCGGGCTCGCGGCCGGGCGGCTGCCGCCGGTGCGGGGTCAGGTCGTCCTCCGGCTGCTGGGTGGGCTCGGGCTCGCGCCACTCCTCGGCCCGGCTGCTGCCCGCGCCCTGCACGATGCCCTGGGTCTCGTGCTTCTGCTCCTCGTCCAGACGGGGGCCGTGCTTGTCGCTCCCGCGTTGGATGCTCATGACCTCACCTCCCGATTAGGGTCACTGTCGTGGCTCGTACCCGGCCCCTCTGCCCCAAACATGGACCCCGGCAGAAGGGCGTACGGTGCTCTACCGATGGCGGGCGACGGATCCGCCGAGTTCATGGAGTGATGCGGTGTTCGACGAGCAGCTGACGATCACCACGGAGCGGCTGGTCCTGCGGCCGTTCGGCCCCCGCGACGTCGCCGAGGTCCGGCAGGTGATCGCGGACGGCGCGCACACGACGGCGCTGCCGCCCGGCGCGCCCGGCCACGCCTCGGGGATCGGGCAGTGGCTGTCCCACGGCGTCCACGAGCTGTGGCGGTCCGGCCAGGGCATCCATCTCGCGATGTTCTCCAAGGAGGGTGTGGTCGGCTCGATCAGCCTGTTCAAGGCCCAGTGGGGCGCGGGCACGGCCGAAGTGGGCTACGGCGTCCACCCGGCGCACCGGCGGCGGGGGTACGCCACCGAGGCCGTCCGCGGGCTCACCTCACGGCTGCTGGGCGAGGGCGTGCTGCGGCGGGTCGAGCTGCGGGCGAACGCCGACAACGTGGCGTCGGTCCGGGTCGCGGAGAAGGCGGGGTTCACCCGCGAGGGACTGCTGCGCGGCGCCGGGTTCGAGGACGACGGCCCCCACGACCTGCTCGTCTTCGGCCTGCTGCAGGGCGACGGCCGCCCGGGGCTCCAGCGGCGCATCGAGAGCGACCGCCTCGTGCTGCGCCCCTTCGCCCGGCGCGACGCCTTCGACATCGTCGACGCCGTGCGCGACGACCCCGAGATCAACCGCTGGATGACGTGGGCCGCCGGCTACACCCTGGAGCGGGCGCTGGAGTGGTGCACGCGGCTCGCGCACTCGGCGGGGCCGGGCTATGGTGGCCACTTCGCGATCGAGCCGCGCGACGGGGGGCGCCTGGCCGGGGCGATCGGGGTGCAGCGGGAGGACCACGAGCGTGGCGACGCCGAACTTGGGTACTGGCTCGCCCCGTGGGCCCGGGGGAACGGGTATGCCGCCGAGGCCACGCGGATGGTCGCGGCCTACCTGTTCAGCCTCGGGTTCCACCGGGTGCACCTGCTGGTCGCGCGGGGGAACCTCGCCAGCCAGGCGGTCGCGCGGAGGGCCGGGTTCATCGAGGAGGGCATCCTGCGCCAGGCCCTCCCGGTCGCGGGCGGCCGGGCCGACGCGATCATCTATAGCGTCCTGAACGGGGAAATTTCATGGCAATAGGTAAAGAATTGCCCTTTCACCTGGGCTGGAGGGTCAAGGGACGCCCATGATTGGGCCTGCGGGGCTATCCTCGCCAAGCCGGATCAGGAACTCGCAGGTCAAGGCATGGGAGATCAGCTAGATGAAACCGCCGCTGCTGCTCATCGGCCATGGCACCCACGATGAGACCGGCGTGGCCGAGTTCGGCCGGTTCGTGCACCGCCTCCGCTGCCGCCTCGACGGGCTGCCCGCCGAGGTGAGCGGCGGCTTCATCACGAACGCGCGCCCCCCGCTCGCCGACTCGATCGCCTCCCTCGTGGCCAGGGGGCATCACCACCTGATCGCGGTGCCGCTCAGCCTCACCGGCGACCGCAACGCGCTCGGGGACGTTCCCGGGACGATGGCGCTGGAGCAGGAGCGCCACCCCACGCTGGAGTACGACCTCGGCCGCTCGCTCGGCCCCGACCCCCGGGTGCTGCGCCTGCTCGCCGAGCGGCTCGCAGACGCCCGCGCCGAGATGCCCCGGTTCGTCACCGAGGAGCCGCCCGTCGAGATCGCCCCGAACGAGACCGCCGTGGTGCTCGTCGGTCACGGGTCCACCGACCCCGCCGTGAACGCCGAGGTCCATCGGGTCTCACGGCTGTTCTGGGAGACCCACGTCCCCGACCTGCTCACGGTCGAGACCGCGTACGTCTCCCACGCCCGGCCCGGCGTGCCCGGCGGCCTGGAGCGCTGCCGCAGGCTCGGGGCCAAGCGCGTGATAGTCCTGCCGTACGTGCTGTTTGCCGGGGCCGTGCTGGAGCGCATCTGGGCCCAGGCCCTCGCGTACGGCGCCAACCACGAGGGGCTCGACATCCGCTGCGCCGAGGTCATCGGCGACTGCGAGGGCCTGGCCGACGTGGTCATCGACCGGTACGAGGAGGCCCTGGCGGGCGCCGGCGTGTCCTCGGCACCGGCCCGGGTCCGCCCGCGCCCGGCCGTCCGCGAGATCCGCACGGGCGTCCCCGTGTCGCCGCGGGAGGCGGTCCCGGACCTCGACGGCGGCCTGGACGTCGACCCCGGCCTGGAGGCCGATCTCGAGGCCGTGGAGGCCGAGATCGAAACGGAGATGGAGGCGAAGCTGGACAATGGGCCCGGCGGCGTGGGGACCGGCCCCCTCGCCCAGCCAGGAGTCCCCAGCGCCGTCTAAGGAGTGACCGATGACCCCCCTCGATGAGGCGATCGACGCGATCCGGCCGATCGACGCCCGCGCGATCGCCGAGGCCCGCGCCCACCAGGACCGGCTGACCAAGCCGCGCGGCTCGCTCGGCGTCCTGGAGGACGTGGCGGTCCAGCTGTCGGGGATCGCAGGGGTCTGCCCGCCGCCGATGCCGGTCCCGGCCGCGCTCGCCATCTTCGCGGCCGACCACGGCGTGCACGCCCAGGGGGTGTCGCCCTGGCCGCAGGAGGTCACCGCGCAGATGGTGGCCAACTTCACCGCCGGAGGGGCGGTCGCCAACGCGTTCGCCGCGCAGGCCGGCGTCTCCGTCACGGTCGTCGACGTCGGCGTGGCGGCCGACCTGCCGCCCGCCCCCGGCCTGGTCTCCCGCAAGGTCGCGTACGGCACGGCCGACCTGTCCCAGGGCGCCGCGATGACGCCCGACCAGGCCGCCGAGGCGCTGGCCGTGGGCGTGCGGACGGCTCGCGACCTGGTCGCGGCCGGGAACCGCTGTCTCATCACCGGCGACATGGGCATCGCGAACACCACCGCCTCCGCGGCGCTGGTCTGCGCCTTCGCCGGCCGGGAGCCCGCCGCGGTCACCGGGCGCGGCACGGGCATCGACGACGAGACCCACCTCCGCAAGATCGAGGTCGTCCGGCGGGCCCTGCGCGTCAACGGCATCCCGGAGGCGGGAGCCGTACAGGAGGGGCGGGACGCGGCCCTGCGGGCGCTCGCCGCGGTCGGCGGCCTGGAGCACGCGGCCATCGCCGGGTTCGTCCTCGGCGGGGCGGCGGCGCGGGTGCCGGTCGTCCTCGACGGCGTGATCGCCGGGTCGGCCGCGCTGGTGGCCGCCGCGCTCGCGCCCGACGCGGTGGGTCACTGCGTCGCCGGGCACCGCTCGGCCGAGCCGGGCCACGCCGCCGCGCTCACGCACCTCGGGCTGCGCCCGCTCGTCGACCTCGAACTGCGTCTCGGCGAGGGGACCGGCGGCCTGCTCGCCCACCCGCTGGTCAGCGCCGCCGTCCGCGTGATGCACGACGTCGCCACCTTCGACTCCGCGGGCGTCGCCGACAAGGACGGCTGAGCCGTCCAGGACGGATAAGTCTCATCTGGTGAATGCCCCCGGAGACCACCGGGTAGGTTTGCGTCCTAACAAGGCACGCTTGACGCATTAGGGAGACTGGGGTCATGGCGCCCTACCTGCTCGGCCTCCGCCTCAACGGGAGGCGTGTGCTCGTCGTCGGCGGCGGACGCGTCGCCCAGCGGCGCGTCCCCGCCCTGCTCGACGCCGGGGCCTCCGTCACCCTGATCTCGCCCGGCGTCACCCCGGCGCTCGACGACCTCATCGCCGACGGCCGGGTGACCTGGGAGCGCCGGCCGTACCAGGTGGGCGACTGCGACGGCGCCTGGCTGGTGCACGCCTGCACCGACCAGCGGGAGGTCAACACCGCCGTCGCCGCCGAGGCCGACGCCAAGCGGATCTGGTGCGTGCGCGCCGACGACAAGGACGCCAGCGCCGCGTGGACCCCGGCGAGCGGCAGGGTCGACGAGGTCGGCGTGGCCGTGACCGCCGGGGGCGACCCCCGGCGGGCCGCCGGCATCCGCGACGCGATCGTCGGGGCGCTCCGCGACGGCACCGTCGAGGCCCGGCGCCACCGCACCAAGCCCGTGGGGGTCGCGCTCGTCGGCGGAGGCCCCGGCGACCCGGGCCTGATCACCGTCCGGGGGCGCCAGCTGCTGGCCCAGGCCGACGTGGTCGTGGCCGACCGGCTCGCCCCCCGCGCCCTCCTCGACGAGCTGCCCGCGGACGTCGAGCTCATCGACGCCGCCAAGGTCCCGTACGGCCGGTCGCTGTCGCAGGAGCGGATCAACGAGCTGCTCGTCGAGCACGCCCGGCAGGGCAAGTTCGTGGTCCGGCTCAAGGGGGGCGACCCGTTCGTCTTCGGCCGCGGCGGCGAGGAGATGATCGCCTGCGCCCGCGCCGGCATCCCCGTCGTCGTGGTTCCCGGCATCACCAGCGCGGTCGCCGTCCCCGGTGCGGCCGGGATCCCGGTGACCCATCGCGGGGTCAGCCAGGAGTTCCACGTGATCTCGGTCCACGTGGCGCCGGACGACCCGAGGTCGACGGTCGACTGGCCGGGACTGGCGAGATCAAAGGGAACCCTGATACTTCTGATGGCGGTCGAACGCATCCGGGAGATCGCCGAGACCCTGCTCCGAGACGGACGTTCGCCGGAAACTCCCGTAATGGTGGTACAGGACGGTACTCTTCCCACCCAGCGAGCTGTTACCGCCACGCTCTCCACGGTGGCGGAACGGGTGACCGCGGCCGGGGTTCGGCCCCCGGCGATCGTGATCGTCGGTGAGGTCGTCACAGTCGGCCAGGAGATCGAAATGGTGCGAGCGGAGCGGGTCCCGTGAAATCGGCAGCCAGGAAGACCCCCGACCACAAGCCCGCCAGGAAATCCGGCGACGCCGTGACCGAGGAGCCGGTCATCGAGGAGCAGCCCGAGTCGCCGGGGGAGCAGACGATCACGTTCCGTCCCATCCAGGACGGCGATCCGGCCCCCGAGCCCGCCGGCTCTGGCGACGATCCCGCCTCCGCGGACGGCGACGACGGTGGAACGTCCCAGAGCCGCCCCGCGCCAAACGGGTCCGCCGCGGACGCCGGGGCGGAGGCTGGGGACGAGGACGTACCGGAGGCCGGCGCCGACGCCGCGGCCGGTCCCGAGGTCGCCGCGGCCGGGCCTGAGGACGCTGGCGGGAGCGGCGGTGACCGCGGCGGAGGGGACGCCGGGAACGGCGCGGACATACCGGCCGCGGAGACAGGGACGGCGCCCGCCGCCGAGAGCGAGACCGCCGCGAGCAGCGGTGACGACGCCGCCGGAGACGCGGCCGCGCCGGCGGGCGACGGCGACGAGGTCCCCGGCCGCGATGGCGACGACGAGGTCGGCACCGGCCGCGACGCCGCAGAAAGCGAGACGGCCGGGGGCGAGTCGGCTGAGATTGAGACGGCTGAGAACGAGACGGCCGGGGACGACGGCGGCGCCCCGGCAGGCCAGACGGGCGGGAGCACCGGCCGGATCCGCGAGATGCCGCTGCCCGACCCGGTATCCGAGGCGCTGACCAAGGCCCTCGACCAGCTCCGCGTCGCCGTCAAGGGCCTGCACTTCGGGCTGGACGTCCCCGGGTCCGACGAGGCGCGCAAGGCCCAGGCGGCCGTGCTGGCCCAGATCGACGACTATGTCATCCCCCGCGTCCACATGAGCACGGCCCCCGCCCTGATCGTGGTGGCGGGCTCCACCGGCGCGGGCAAGTCCACCCTGGTCAACACGCTGGCCGCGCAGAAGGTCACGGCCACGGGCGTACGCCGGCCGACGACGTCGGTGCCCGTCCTGGCCTGCCACCCCGACGACCGCGACTGGTTCGCCAAGGGCGACCTGCTCGGCGGCCTGAACCGGCTCGACGAGCCGGCGGACGGGGCCGGGACCGACAGCGTCGTGGTCGTCCCGACCCCCCGGCTGCCGCAGGGCGTGGCCCTGCTCGACACGCCCGACATCGACTCGGTGGTCGAGGCGCACCACGACTCCGCGCACCGCATGCTCGACGCGGCCGACCTGTGGGTGTTCGTCACCACCGCCGCCCGGTACGCCGACGCGCCCTCCTGGGGCCTGCTGCGGCGGGCCAAGGAGCGCGGCGCCCGGCTGGTGATCGTGCTGTCCCGGGTGCCGTCGAGGTCGCGCGACGTCATCGTCAAGCACTTCGGCCGGATGCTCGACGAGTACGGCATGGGTGAGGTCGAGCGCTTCGTCGTCAACGAGACGAGCGTGCGCGACGGCCGTCTGCCGGAGATCGAGATCACCGAGCTGCGGATGTGGCTGGCCGAGCTGTCCGTGGACGACGAGCGCCGTACGGCCGCCGTGCAGGCGACGCTGAACGGCGTGCTCAACAGCTTCCGGAGCCGCCTGCCGGCCTTGGCCCGGCACCTGGAGACCCAGGTGGCGCTGCGGGCCGACCTGCGCTCCGACGTCGACGCGGCGTACACGGGCGCGCTGGCGGAGATCGACGAGGCCACCAGGAACGGCTCGCTGCTGCGCGGCGAGGTGCTGGCCCGCTGGCAGGACTTCGCCGGATCGGGCGACCTCATGCGGACCCTGCAGCTGCGCCGCGGGTCGAAGGGCTCGCACCAGGGACCGGAGCGCGTACGGGCACTGAAGGCCTCCTTACGCACCGGCCTGGAGTCCGTGATCACCTCGGCCGCCCAGCGGGCCGCGGAGGAGGTCGTCGCGCGGTGGCGGCAGCGGGCGGGCGCGGGCGACCGGCTCGCGGCGACGCCGGGCCTCGGCCGCCCCTCGGAGGAGGTCATGCGCAGGACCTCCCGCACCATCACCTCCTGGCAGGACCACGTGACCGAGCTGATCCGCACGGAGGGCGTGACGAAGCGCTCGGTCGCCAAGATCATCTCGTTCGACGTGGAGTCGCTGTCCCTGATCTTCACGGTCGGCCTGCTCGGCTACGGCACGGCGGACGTGTCCGTCGGCTCGGGCACCAGCGCGCTGCCCCAGCGGCTGCTGCGCGGCCTGCTCGGCGCCGAGTCGCTGCGCAGCATCAGCGCCAAGGCCAGGAGCGACCTGCGCGCCCG
Source organism: Microbispora sp. ATCC PTA-5024 (assembly GCF_000511135.2). NCBI lineage: Bacteria > Bacillati > Actinomycetota > Actinomycetes > Streptosporangiales > Streptosporangiaceae > Microbispora > Microbispora sp. ATCC PTA-5024. Next base: position 747,726 of record NZ_KI866526.1, read on the forward strand.
GATCGGCCTGCTGTTCGACGAGGAGACGCTCCGGTACGTGGACGCTCTCGACAGCGCCGGCATCCCGGACGAGGCCGCCGCCACCCGCCTGTACCAGGCGACGTACAACCTCGAGGTCGCGCGATGACGGAACCGGACCGTCGCGCGGGCACTCACGCAACGACGGTGGGGAATCGATGAGCGCTGTCAGCACCGCCCAGGCGCAGTTCGGGCTGGGGTCCCGGCTCGCGGCCCTGTCCAGGATCGTCGAGCTCGGCTCCGGCCGGGTCGAGCCGGCTCTGCTCACGGAGGCCGCGCAGCTGCTCCTGCGGGCGGGCGACCGGCTGAAGCTGTCGCCCGAGCACACCGTGGTCGCCCTCGCCGGAGGCACCGGCAGCGGTAAGTCCTCGCTGTTCAACGCCGTGTCCGGGCTGGAGCTGTCGCCGATCGGGGTGCGCAGGCCCACCACCGCCCGTACGCACGCCTGCGTGTGGGGACTCGACGGCGCCGCGCCGCTGCTCGACTGGCTGCAGATCCAGTGGCGGCACCGGTTCGCCCGCGCGAGCGCGCTCGACAGGGGCGAGGGCCGGCTGCACGGGCTGATCCTGCTCGACCTGCCCGACCACGACTCGATCCGGGCGCTGACCGACCCCGAGGCGCACCGGCTCATCCAGGTGGCCGACCTGGTGGTGTGGGTGCTCGACCCGCAGAAGTACGCCGACGCCTCGGTGCACCGGCGGTACGTCGCGGAGCTGACCGGCCACGACGACGTCACGGTCTTCGTGCTCAACCAGGCCGACCGGCTGACGCCGGAGGAGCAGGCCGAGTGCGTGGCCGACCTGGAGGACCTGCTGCGCCGGGAGGGCGTCGCCCACCCCCGGGTCGTCGCGACGTCCGCCACCACCGGCAAGGGGATCGACGGGCTCAAGGCGGTGCTGGCCGACTCGGTCGCCGCCCGGCGGGCCGCCTACCAGCGGCTGGAGGCCGACCTCGACCGCCTGATGGCACGGCTGGCCAAGGAGATGCCCGAGGTCCTGCACGTCGAGCCGGCCGTGGACGGCGCCCGGCGCGCGGGGCTGACCGACGCGCTCTGCGACGCCGTCGGCGTCTCGGCGCTGGGCGAGGCCATGGAGAACGTGTACGGCGTGCGCTCGGTCGACTGGGTCGGCTGGCCGTACGCCCGCTGGGCCGCGAGGCTGCGGCCCGACCCGCTGAGCAGCCTGCGGCTCGGCGGGGTCAAGGACGACATCCGCACCCTGGTCGGCAGCTCGGTCAGCGCGCAGCCCGCCGAGGTCGACAACGCCGTCCAGGCCCTGGGCGACGGGCTGTCCGGCGGGATGCCGGAGGTGTGGCAGAACGGCGTGCGCGAGGCCGCCCGGTCGCGCTCGCCGGAGCTGTCGGGGGCGCTGTCGAAGGAGCTCGCGGAGGTCGCCCCGCCGCTCGACCGGGTGCCCGGCTGGTGGTGGCTGCTGAAGATCTGGCAGTACCTGCTCGTCGCCATGTTCGTCGCCGGGCTCGCCTGGGCCGGCTCGATCCTCGCGTACGGCGTGTTCAAGGCGGGACGGCCCCCGGCCGAGATCCTCGGCGACGTGGCGGTGCTGCCGTGGGTGGGGCTGATGATGGTCAGCGTCCTCGGGCTCGGACTGCTGTCCGCGGTGGCGAGCAGGAACTTCGTGGTGCTGGGGGCGGGCAAGGAGCGCGACCGGCTCGAACGCGACATGCGGCGCCGGGTCGGCGCGGTGGCCCAGGACATGGTGGTCACGCCGGTCGAACGCGAGCTGAACCGGTACAACGAGTTCTTCGGGGCCATGGCGGCCGCTCGCCGGTAGCTGTCCACAGAATCGCGTTCGGCGCCGTGGCGGTCGTGCCGCGGAGGCCAGTGTGTCGTCCGAGCCCGGCGAGTGTCCGGGCCGGGGAGGCACAGGCGATGAGCGACATCCACGTCACGTTGAGCGGGAACGTCACCGACGACCCGAGGCAGTACCAGTTCAGGGACGGATCCCGCGTCACCTCGCTGCGGATGGCCGTCAACAGGCGGGTCCTCGACCAGCAGACCAACACCTGGCAGACGAGGGACACGACGTACTACACGGTCCGCTGCTACCGGGGGCTGGGGGACAACGTCCACCAGTCGATCAGGAAGGGCCACCCGGTCGTCGTTTATGGCAAGCTGCGCATCAAGCAGTTCGAGCGCGACGGGGAGCAGCGGTTCTGGGCCGAGATCGAGGCGAGCTCGGTCGGCCACGACCTCAAGTGGGGGATCACGAGCTTCGAGAAGCCGCTGCGGGCGTTCGCCGGGGCCGCGCCCACCGACGACGACCGCCAGGGCATGGAGGACGCGACGAAGGAGTGGGAGCTTGCCACTCCTGCGGCTCCCCGCTCGGTGGACGAGCTGCGGCTGCCTTTCGGCGTCCCCGGGGACGGCGGGGCCGACGACGGCTTCGCCGACGGCGACGACGACCGAGACGGGCCGTCCGCGGGCGAGATCGCGGCGGCTGCCGGCCGGGCGCCCGGCGACCGGCGGGATGCGGACGGGGCCGAGGCGGGGGACGGGCCGGCGGCCCCGGCCGGGACGGCCGGCGCCGGGGAGACGGCGGACGACGCCGAGGACGACGGGGTTCCCTGGATTCCCCGCGCCCTGGCGGCCTGAGGCGCCCCCGGTTCTGGCGGCCTGAGGCGCCCCCGGTTCTGGCGGCCTGAGCCCCCGGTTCTGGCGGGCGGCCGAGCCCGGCCCGCCAGACCCGGCCGCCCGGAACTTCTGGCTCGTCGGCCCCGGCATAGGTAGGGGCCGCGGCGAGGCGCTGGGGAGGCCGAGGAGCGGCGTCAAGCGGGGGGCGGCGAGCTTGCAGGGTCGCGGAGAGGCGACAAGGGAGCAAGGGGACTCGGAAGATCCTGGGTGGGAAGGAGGCGCCGGTGCGGGTGACGGGTGCGGCGGGCGGGCACGCGGTGGAGGGGCATCGGCCGTCTGGTGCCGGCCTCCCGGGACGGGAGTCCGGGGTCGGCCGATGGCGAGGCCCGCGTCGTTACAAGAGCACCCTGATCAGGTCCAGATGATGCCCCGCACCATGGCTGCTCCTTTCCCAACGTCCCGCTCCGGGGAGCGGGTTCCCACCAGAGCGGGTCGCCGCGCAAATCGCCGTAGACCCGCTCGTAGGCCATCAGATCCAGATGGCCACCGTGTAAAGGTAGCGGTTCCCGTCGCGCGCCGCACACTCCGCAACTATTGTGTTACACATCGTGAGACGCTGTTTATGGTTGCGTTGGGGGACGGAATGACGGCGCCCAGTCAGACCTCGGCCAGAACGCGTGACCCGATCTACTCGCGCGGCCGGTGGCCCCTGCTGGCCCAGCCGGCCACCCTGGTCGTCTACCTCGGCGCCGTCGTCGCGCTCGCGATCGCGGTGATCGTGGTCCTCGCGCGCCAGACCCCCCTCGTCGTGCCGGATCTGGTCATGTTCGCCGCCCTCACGGGCTGCGGAGCGGTCTGCATCGAGGCCACCCGGCGTCTCGGCATGCCGGCCGGGGTGTCCCGCGACCTGTTGTCGGCGTGGTGGCTCCCGGCGGCGTTCCTGCTGCCGCCGCTCTACGCCGTCCTGGCCCCGATCCCGTTGCAGATCCTGCTGCAGCTGCGGGTCCGGGCGACCGTCGTGTACCGGCGGGTGTTCAGCGCCGCCGCGATCGGCCTGGCGGCGGGGGCCGCCTCGGCCGTGTTCCACCGCTGGGTCCACGACCCCGACGAGCTGTACGGCGGCAGCGGCGGCCCGATCGCCGTGGCCGCGGCCTGCGCGGTGCTGTTCACCGTGCTCAACACCGCGCTGATCGCGGTCGCCGCGCACGCGGCCGACCCCGAGGGCCGGTGGGGCGAGGTCCTGTGGGACCGCGAGCGGGTCCTGCTCGACGCCGTCGAGCTGTGCCTCGGCGTGGTCGTCGCGGTCGTCTGCGGGCTCAACCTGGCGCTGCTGCTGCTCGTCCTGCCCCCGGTCGTGCTGCTCCAGCGCAGCCTCCTCCACGCGCAGCTGCAGGCGGCGGCCCGCACCGACCCCAAGACGGGCCTGCTCAACGCGGCGGCCTGGCAGCGCGAGGCCGACACGGAGATCATCCGGGCCCAGCGGACCGGGGTGCCGCTCGCGCTCGTCCTGGTGGACATCGACCACTTCAAGCGGGTCAACGACACCTATGGCCACCTCGTCGGCGACCAGGTGCTGATCCAGGTGGCCACCACGCTGCGCAGCCAGCTCCGCGAGTACGACGTCGTGGGCCGCTTCGGCGGGGAGGAGTTCGTCGTCCTCCTGCCGGGCGCCGACGTCACCGAGGCCCGCCGGGTGGCCGAGCGGCTCCGCCGGCGGGTCGGCCGGATGGCGGTCTCTGCGGAGCAGGCCATGGTCACGGTCACGGTCTCGGCCGGGGTCGCCATCATGAACGTGCACGGAGAGGACCTGATCGAGCTGCTCGCGGCGGCCGACCTCGCCCTCTACCGCGCCAAGGAACTGGGCAGGGACCGCATCTGCCTTCCGGCCGTGCCGGTCGCCCCGCCTCCCCGAAGAGCGGACGGCGCAACCGGCGCGATCCCCTAGGCTTGAGAGCATGCCGGAGTACATCTACACGCTGCAGCGCGTGCGCAAGGCGCACGGCGACAAGGTTGTCCTCGACGACGTCACGCTGTCGTTCCTGCCGGGCGCCAAGATCGGCGTCCTGGGCCCGAACGGCACGGGCAAGTCGACGCTGCTCAAGATGATGGCGGGCCTGGAGCAGCCGTCCAACGGCGAGGCTCGGCTGATGCCCGGTTTCACGGTGGGCATCCTCCAGCAGGAGCCCTCCCTCAACGAGTCCAAGACCGTGCTCGGCAACGTCGAGGAGGGCGTCGCCGAGACCAAGGCGATGCTCGACCGGTTCAACGAGATCGCCGAGCAGATGGCCACCGACTACAGCGACGAGCTGCTCGACGAGATGGGCCGCCTCCAGGAGGCGCTCGACCACCGCAACGGGTGGGACCTCGACAGCCAGCTCGAGCAGGCCATGGACGCGCTGCGCTGCCCGCCCCCCGACGCCGACGTCACCCAGCTGTCCGGTGGCGAGCGCCGCCGCGTCGCCCTGTGCAAGCTGCTGCTCGAGCAGCCCGACCTGCTGCTGCTCGACGAGCCCACCAACCACCTCGACGCCGAGAGCGTCCAGTGGCTGGAGCAGCACCTGGAGAAGTATCCCGGCACCGTCCTGGCCGTCACCCACGACCGGTACTTCCTGGACAACGTGGCCAACTGGATCCTCGAGCTCGACCGCGGCCGCTGCTTCCCCTACGAGGGCAACTACTCCACCTACCTGGAGGCCAAGGCGGCCCGCCTCAAGGTCGAGGGTCAGAAGGACGTCAAGCGCAAGAAGCGCCTGGAGGAGGAGCTGGAGTGGGTGCGCTCCAACGCCCGCGCCCGCCAGACCAAGAGCCGGGCCCGCCTCCAGCGCTACGAGGAGATGGCCGCCGAGGCCGCCAAGTACCGCAAGCTCGACTTCGAGGAGATCCAGATCCCGCCGGGCCCGCGCCTGGGCACGACGGTCATCCGGGCCGAGAAGCTCAGCAAGGGCTTCGGCGACCGGCTGCTCATGGACGACCTGTCCTTCGACCTGCCCCGCAACGGCATCGTCGGCGTGATCGGCCCCAACGGCGTCGGCAAGACCACGCTGTTCCGGATGATCATCGGTGACGAGACCCCCGACGTCGGCGCGATCACGGTCGGCGAGACCGTCCAGATCTCCTACGTCGACCAGAGCCGCGGCGGCATCGACCCCAAGAAGAACGTCTGGCAGGTCGTGTCCGACGGGCTCGACCACATCAAGGTCGGCAACGTCGAGATGCCGTCCCGGGCGTACGTCGCGGCGTTCGGCTTCAAGGGCCCCGACCAGCAGAAGCCGGCGGGGGTGCTGTCGGGCGGCGAGCGCAACCGGCTCAACCTGGCCCTGACGCTCAAGCAGGGCGGCAACGTCCTGCTGCTCGACGAGCCCACCAACGACCTCGACACCGAGACGCTGTCCAGCCTGGAGAACGCGCTGCTCGACTTCCCGGGCTGCGCCGTGATCACCTCGCACGACCGGTGGTTCCTCGACCGCATCGCCACCCACATCCTGGCGTGGGAAGAGGGCTCCAACTGGTTCTGGTTCGAGGGAAACTTCGCCGACTACGAGAAGAACAAGATCGAGCGGCTCGGCGCCGACGCCGCCCGTCCCCACCGCGTCACCTACCGCAAGCTCACCCGCGACTAGCGACCCCGTCGCCCAGGGGCGCAAGCGAGACTACGGAGCCGGCCGGAACCCGAAGGGGATCCGGCCGGCTCCGCCGTACCGGGCGTCCCCGGCGCAGTGGCGGGGCCGGTGGTCAGCGGCCGGGATGGACGAGGCCGCATTCGTAGGCGAAGACCACGGCCTGGACTCGATCGCGCAGACCCAGCTTGGCGAGGATGCGGGTGACGTGGGTCTTGACCGTCGGCCCGCTGAGGTAGAGCTCCGCGGCGATCTCCGCGTTGGAGCGGCCTCGGGCGATGAGCCTCAACACCTCGAGTTCGCGCGGGGTCAGCGTCTCGAGCCCGGCTGGGTGGTCGGAGCCCGGCCGGGGGCGGCGCACATAGTCCTCGATCATTCGCCGGGTGATCTCCGGTGCGAGTAGTGCCTCGCCCGCGGCCACCGTGCGGACGGCCCCGGCCAGTTCGCGCGGCGGCGCGCTCTTCAGCAGGAAGCCGCTCGCCCCGGCTCGCAGCGCCTGGTAGACGTACTCATCCTCGTCGAACGTCGTGAGCATGAGGATGCGCGCCCGGCAGGTGCCGCCGTTCAGAAGGTGGCGCGTCGCCTCGATGCCGTCCAGGCGCGGCATGCGGATGTCCATGAGGATGACGTCGGGCTGCAGCACGGACCCCCGGTCAATGGCCTCTACGCCGTCGATCGCCTCACCGACCACCTCGATATCGTCCTGGCCCTCCAGAATCGAGCGGAAACCGCCGCGCACGAGGGCTTGGTCGTCGACGAGCAAGACCCTGATCATCGCTGGCCCGCCTCCAGCGGCAACCGCGCGGTCACGGTGAAGCCACCGCCGGGCGTGTCCGCTGTCTCGAGCGAGCCACCGTAGAGCCCGACCCGTTCGCGCATCCCGATCAGGCCGTGCCCGACCCGGTTGGTGTCGGCCCTGCCCGGCCCGCCTGTTCGCCCGGTGTCGCGGATGCTCACCCGTACGGACTGGTCGTCGTAGTGCAACCTGACGTGCGCGGTGGTCGGCCCGGCGTGTTTCAGCACGTTGGTGAGCGCCTCCTGCACGATCCGGTACACGGTCAGGTCCACGCCGGGTGGGAGCGGGCGGCCCGAGCCCTCCACGGTGAGCTCGACCGGCAGGCCGATCGCGGTCATGTGGTCGACCAGTTCGGCCAGGTCGGCCGTCCCCGGCTGCGGCTTGAGCGCGAGCCGGGCCCGTTCCCCGCGCAGCAGGCCGAGCATGCGCCCGAGTTCGCCGACGGCCTGCCGCCCGGTCTCCTGGACCGAGCGCAGCGGTGCTCGCGCCTTCTGCGGGTCGCGGTCGAGCAGGGCCTCGGCGGCGCCCGCCTGGACCACCATGACGCTGACGCAGTGGGCGACGATGTCGTGCAACTCGCGCGCGATGCGGGCGCGCTCGTCGGCGAGCGCGACCCGGATCGCTTCCTCGCGCTCGGCCTCCAGCCGCCGGGCCCGGGCGCGGTCGTCGGAGTGGCTGTGAGCGCGGGCACGCAGGACCCGGCCGGCGACGAAGCACACCGCCAGCGGCACCGCGACGAACGGGATGTTGCCGACGGTGCCGGACTCCGGGTTGCGCAGGAACACGACGACCAAGCCGGCGCCGACGGCCGCCACGCCGATGAAGGCCCGCGCCGGCACACTGTGCCGGGCCACCGAGTAGGTGGCGACCAGGATCGGCAGGAAGTCGCCCCACAGCGTGACCGTCAGCGGCGTCACCAGCATCGGCCCGGCGATCGCGACCGCGAGGATCACGGCGGTGGCGAGCGGCGTCACCCGGCGCAACGCCAGGATCATGGTCGCCACCAGCGTGGAGGCGACCACGGCCGGCGTCGGGCCGTACGGCGTCGAGTTGTCGAGATGGAACGCGAGGTCGGCCTGGGCGAAGCCGGTGATCGCAAGGGCGAGCAACGCGTCGGGGAGCAGCCCGGCCGCCCTGTGCCGCAGCCACGCACGCGCGGGCGACTCCACCCGGGCCTGGGCCGGGTCTGTCACGTCCATCACACCCGCAAGTTACCTACGGGCACGCTCGCGTGGCGTCATCCGCAGGTCGCATTTCCGGCGCCGTGGTTCGCGACCGGGGTATCGACCGGTGCCGACCCCGGTACGACGACGCCGCGGGTGCGCAGGGCCGACGCTGAGGACGCGCCGCCGACGGACGGCATCGCGCACAGCGCCCGGCGCTGCAGACCATGGAGGAGACCATGACCGTGAACGTGAGACGCCTTGCCGGAGGGGCGCTCGTCGTCGGCACGATCGTCGCGTTGGCGGGTTACCTCGCCGCCAACCTGCTCGCGCCGGGCAGCGGCGACGAGGTGTTCCGATACCAGAACTGGCCGCTGTTCGAGGGGATCGCGCTGGTCGGGGACGTCGTCATCGCGCTGGGGCTGCCGGTGATCCTCACCTTCGCCGGGCGTGCGCCGAAGCTGCACATCGTCGGCTACGCCGGCATATTCGCCGCACTGGTGATGCTCAACGTCGGCGAGGGCACCACTGAGGCGTTCGTCAAGCCGTACCTGGTCGGCCACGGCGGCATACCGGCACAGGAACCGCCGGGTTTCGCGGTCTTCGAGGGTGTCGCGCTCCTGGCGCTGGTCGTCGGTTCGATCTGCCTCGGCATCGCTGTGCTGAGGGCGCGGACGCTGCCGTGGTGGATCGGAGTCGCGTTGATCGTCTCGTGCATCCTCGGCGCTCTCGGGCTCCCCGGGGCCTGGTTCCTGGTGCCTGACGGCGTCTTCTTCGCGGCGCTGTTCGCCATCGGCGTCTTCGCCGTGCGGGGACGGCCGGACCGTACCCCCGAGACGGTCGGGCAGGCGGCTGTCAGCGCCCAGGGATGATCTTTCCCCCCGCATCGGCGTCCAGCCGCCACATCCACCACCCGCCGCCCCTGCGGCCGCGAGCGGAGTCACGAAGCCGGCCGGAACCCGAAGGGGATCCGACCGGCCCGGCTGAGGGACGGCGGGATCATTCCTGGACGAGCCAGGCGGCGGTGTCGGGGGGAAGCGTGGTCCCGTCGAGCGGGCCGCTGGAGATCAGCACCCGGTCGTGCGGCGGCAGCGGGACGGCCTCCTCGCCGCAGTTGATCACACAGGTCAGCGGCCCTCGACGGAAGAACAGGGCGTCGCCGGGGGCGTCCTGCCAGCTGATCGTGCCGGGCAGCGTCCCCCGGAGCTCGCGCCGGGTGGCGAGGGCGTGCCGGTAGAACCAGAGCGTCGAGGAGGGATCGGCCGCCTGGCGCTCGGCCGTCAGGTCCGCCCAGTCGGCCGGCTGCGGCAGCCACGACCCGCCCGGCCCGAAGCCGTACGGCGCCTGGGTGCCGGACCACGGGAGCGGCACCCGGCAGCCGTCGCGTCCGAGCACCTCGCCGTTGGAGCGGCTGAAGATGGGGTCCTGCCGCGCCTCCGGGGGAAGATTCTTCACCTCGGGCAGTCCGAGTTCCTCCCCTTGGTAGAGATATGCGGACCCGGGGAGGGAAAGCATGGCGAGGAGGGCGGCCCGTCCCCGAGCGACACCGGCCGACGGGTTGAGCGACCCCTCGCCGTACCGGGTGACATGGCGGACGACGTCGTGGTTGGACAGGACCCAGGTCGGCGAGGACATCGAGCGGAGCGTGTCGTCGACCACCTTGCGGAACGCGGTGGCCGACCAGGGCGCCTCCAGCCAGGCGAAGTTGAAGCTCTGGTGCAGCTCGTCCGGCCGGACGTACAGGGCGAGATCCTCCGCCGAGTCGGTCCAGACCTCGCCGACGGCCGCGCGCTCGCCGGGGTAGGAGTCGAGCACCCTGCGCCAATCCCGGTAGATGTCGTGCACCTCCGGCTGGCTCCAGATGGGCGACCGGGAGCGGAACCCGGGATCGGTGTCCGGCAGGCCCTCCGCCTTGATGAGGCCCATGGCGACGTCGATGCGGAAGCCGTCCACGCCCCGTTCAAGCCAGAACCGCAGGATGTCGAGGAACTCCTCCCGGACCTCCGGGTTGCGCCAGTTGAAGTCGGGCTGCTGGGGCGCGAACAGATGGAGGTACCACTGCCCGTCGGGCACCTGGGTCCACGCCGGGCCGCCGAAGGTGGACAGCCAGTTGTTCGGCTCCTTGCGGCCCGTCTGGGCGGCGGACGGGGAGGTGTCCCGGAACATGTAGCGGTCGCGCTCCTCCGAGCCCTTGGGGGACGCCAGGGCCTTCTGGAACCACGGGTGCGCGGACGAACTGTGGTTCGGCACGATGTCCACGATCAGCCGGAGGCCGTGCGCGTGCGTGTCGGACACCAGGGCGTCGAAGTCCGCCAGCGTGCCGAACAGGGGATCCACGTCGCGGTAGTCGGCCACGTCGTACCCGCCGTCCGCCATGGGGGAGGGGTAGAACGGGGTCAGCCAGATCGCGTCGACGCCGAGCTCAGCCAGGTACGGCAACCGGCTCCGGATCCCGGCCAGATCACCCGTACCGTCACCCGAGGCGTCGGCGAAACTGCGGACATAGATCTCGTAGACGACGGCGTCGCGCCACCAGGGGGTCGTTTCCATGGGTTCTTGGCTGCCCGCTGACGTCGTGACTTATGCGTTTACCAGGCTGTGGGCGGCGTAGACCAGATACTTCCACAGCTGCTCCTCGCGCTCGGAAGGCAGCTCCAGTGACCGTACGGCGTCGCCCATGTGCCGCAGCCACGCGTCGCGCTCGGCCTCGCCGATGACGAACGGCGCGTGCCGCATGCGCAGGCGGGGGTGGCCGCGCTGCTGGCTGTAGGTGTTGGGGCCGCCCCAGTACTGGATGAGGAACATGCGCAGCCGCTCCTCGGCGCCCGCCAGGTCCTCCTCCGGGTAGAGCGGACGCAGCAGCGGGTCCTCGGCGACGCCCTCGTAGAACCGGTGGACCAGCAGCCGGAAGCTCTCCTCGCCCCCGATCGCCTCGTAGAAGGACAGGGTCTCCTCGCTCGTCACCGTTTCAGCCTAGGACAGTTACCGGACGGTAGGGTCAGGCCGCGAATGTGAGGCTTTTCTCGTCGAAGGCCCGCTTCACCCGCAGCCGCAGCTCCCGGGCGACCTCCAGATGCCGGGCGGGGGCGGTCTTCACGCTGACCCGGAAGATGATCGAGGTGCCCGACACCTGCTCCAGGCCGTAGACCTGGGGCTCCTCCACGATCAGGACGTCCCGGTAGTCGGGGTCCTCCCACAGGTCCACCGCGATGCTCTTGAGCAGGTCGCGCACGGTCGCGATGTCCGCCGCGTACGGAACGGGCACGTCGACCAGCGCCCGCGACCAGCCCTGGGACTCGTTGCCGATCCGGCTGATCGTCCCGTTGCGGACGTACCAGACCTTGCCGTCGGCGTCCCGCAGCCGGGTGATCCGCAGCGTGACCGCCTCGACGGTGCCCGTCGCCACGCCCGTGTCGATGACGTCGCCCACGCCGTACTGGTCCTCCAGCAGCATGAACATGCCGGCGATGAAGTCCTTGACGAGTTCCTGCGCCCCGAAGCCGACCGCGACGCCGAGGATGCCCACACTGGTCAGCAGCGGCGCGAGGGGAAGGCCCAGCCGCTGCAGCATCATGAGCGCCGCCGTGCCGAGGATGAGGACGGACGCCAGACTCCGCAGCACCGACCCCATCGTCTCGGCCCGCTGCCTGCGGCGCTCGGTGAGGATCGCAGTCGCGGCCTCCCCGTTCCCCGTGCCTGACATGAAGGCCCTGTTGCGCAGCCGCTCGGGGAGGACGCCCTCGCTCGCGCGGAGCGTGAGCCCGGTGATCAGCCGGTGCGTCACCTTCCGAACGATGAGCGCCCCGGCGAGGATCAGGGCGAGGACCAGCAGGACGTCCACGACTCCCGCCACCACCGGCACCCACGTCGGCAGCTTCGCCTGAGGGAACGACGTGTTGATGATCGTGCAGATCAGACCCTCGTTCTTCTCGCAGGCCAGAACCGCCGCCTGCAAGGTCTGCTCGGGGTGGTACGTCACATCGGGCGAAGGAGCGGGTGTCGCGGGCGTCAGCGGCAACACGAGGTGGATCCCCCTCGGATCGGCTCTGTGGGCGGGCAGGTGAGAAACCTAGCCCATACTGCCGACTGAACCGGCCTCCGTCACATCGCCGGGGAAGACGGGAGCGCTTTCCGCCCGGGGCCGCGGAGGGCGGGCCGAGAGCGCTCCAGTGACGGGTGGCAGGGCCGGGGCACGCACCCGGAAGCGTGTCCCTGACCGTTCTCCGAGAGGGGGATCCCCCCGGTGCCCGCCCGGTGCCCGCCTGCGCGGCGGGCCCGGACGGAGTCCTTTCAGTACGCCCGTGCGGGACCGTCGTCCCGCACGCGGCGGATCTCAGGCCGTACGGCGCGGACGGCGGGTCCGCGGTGAAGAAGGGAGGTGGTGAGGTGCCCGGCCGAGCCGTTCGGAGGCGGCCGACCTGTGACGGCCGGCGGTGGAGGGGCGGCGCGGCGAGGATGCGCCCGCGCGGTACGGTGGCCGGCCCGATCGCGGGGCCGGCGGGATGCCACAGCGTTCCCGGCGGGCCGTGGCGGCACGGCCCAGGAACGCTCCGCACCGGGCATCCCACCGGCCCCGAGAGGCCGCGGTGGGTGCGGCGTTCCCGCGGTTACTGCACTTCACCCGGTTCGCCGCCTTTCCTACTCGCTCACCGCGGCGAGCACACGGGCGACCTTGGTGGCGGCGCCGGCCGGGTCGTCCGCCCGGTGCATGCGCTCACCCCAGGACCACCAGTAGTCGGACGACTGGCAGACCACGTTCTCCGTGAGGCTGGTCGCGTTCGGGTTGATCACGCGTACGTACGCCCGGCCCGACGGGGCGCGCACGACCCGCGCGATCAGGCCGCGGGCGTCGAGCTCGGCCACCAGACGCTCCAATCGCCGGAAATCGTCCTCCCCCACCTTGAGTTCCTCCTTCATTTGCCTGAGGCCTGAATGTCTGCTTTGGAACCCCTGCTCGTTCGTCCTGGTCCGCCAAAGATGACTCACTGAACTCATCCGGTCAACGCGGTGTGAACACCGGCCGGTGGAGGAAAACCCAAGTTGGTTGAAAGAAAACCCCTATCAGGAGACGATCCTTAGTCAGCACGTTCAAAGTGGGTACTTGGCCGGGCCAAGCGTGGTCCATCATTATGGTGTCGGCGGAGTGCGACGACAGGGTCACTCTCCGTCGCCGAACGGGACCGGTCGGGATACACGTGGGCTGCGAGTGCGGCCGGCTCGAGAGAGGGGCCGGAATGTCCGGCAGGCAACACAGGGAGACGGAGATCGCCCGGCGAGTCAGGGCGCGTGGACTCGCGACCGGGCGGAGCCTGGCTCAGATCGCCGAAGAAATCCATGAAGTCTGCGAGACACAGTTCGGGACCACTAGGATCAAGGCCCATCGCCTCTCGAACGGCATCGCCCTCGCCGATGTCATCGAGCAGGTCCGCGCCCTCTTCGAGAGGGACGGAAAGCCCGTCCCCGGCATCGGGGAGACGCTACTGTCCGCTTACGAGTCGGGCATGAAGCGCCCCGGTCCGGAGTATCTCCACTACCTGTGTTCGGTCTACCGGGTCGAACCCTTGGCCCTTGGATTCGACGGTCCGTGTATCTGCGGCCGCGGACACGTGGTCACGGGCGTCCTGGGCGGCGGAGACCCACAAGACGACAGACCTGACACTTCCCCCGAACCGCGTGAAGCGCCGGTCCCACTGGACAGCGGCTACCCCTCCGCGAACGGGGGAGAGGAGGACGAGAACGTGCTACGGAGGACGCTGCTGACGCTCCTCGCCGGCACCGCGGGGGCCGCGAGCCTGGACAGCCAGGTGCTCGGCGCGGTCGAGAACCTGCGGCGGCGGATGGACGACACGATGGTGACGGCCACCGTCTCACCGGCGATGCTCGACCAGTGGGAGCAGTCCACGAACGGCTTCGGCCGTCAGTACATGAACACCCCCCCTCTACGGCTCCTGTGCGACGTGATGCTGGAGTTCTCGGCCGTGCGCAAGGCCCTCGAACGCCGCCAGCCGATCGACGTCCAGGAACGCCTGTGCCGGATGGCCGCCCAGCTGGCCGGCCTGTCCGGGATGATCATGATAGACCTCGGCGACCAGCGCCTGGCCCGGTCGTTCTTCCGCACCGGCCGCACCGCCGCCGACGAGACCGGCGACCGCGCGCTGCGCGCCTGGGTGACGGCCCGCGAGGCCCTCGTCCCGCTCTACTACGGCGACCCGCGCGAGGCGCTCACGCTGGCCAAGAAGAGCCGCGACCTCGCCGGCCACACCCCGTGCGCCGCGCGGACCATGGCCCCCGTGGTCGAGGCCCGGGCTCTCGCCATGCTGGCGGGCAACAACGGCGCCCGGCACGAGGTCGTGGAGCAGGCCAAACGGGCCCTCCACCGGGCCAGGGCCGCCTTCCAGCAGATGAGCGCGAACGACCAGGAGGACGCGGCCTTCGGCTACACCGAGCGGCAGCTGTACTTCTACCAAGGTGACGTCCTGGTGAAGCTCGGGCAGACACTTGAGGCCGACGTGATATTGGAGCAGGCCCTCGGGAAGTACTCCAACGAGGACCTGCTCGACCAGACGCTCATCCGGTTCGACCGTGCCCGGTGCCGGCTCATCGAGGGCGACGTCGAGGCGGCCCTCCAGATGGGACAGGAGGCCCTGGACATGGTCGACAAGGAGTACCGGACCGAGCTGATCCTCAAGCCCGCGTACGAGCTCGTCAAGGACATCCACGCCAAGTACGGCGACACCCCTCGGCTTGAGGCCTTCCGTGAGGCGCTGCAGCCGGGCCCGCTGGCGGTGCCGCCGAAGCTGGGCGAGGACATCGCGTGAGTCAGGGCGAGGAGAGCGGGTGCGAGGAGGATCCATGGCGGGAGGCCCGGCGCCGGCGGCCACAGGCCGGGTGCCGGGCGGTCGCGTGCCGGCACAGGGAGACCCCGTCGTCCGCGCGGCCACCGGGGAAGGCGAGCCGGGCGTGACCCCGACGCTGCGGATCCGCCGATACCGGTGGTCCGACCTCGACGCCGTGTGGTCCCTGCACCAGGTCGGTCTGGCGCAGGTCGGCATCTCGCCGGGTGACGGCGTCTACTACGACGACGACTTCCCGCGCATCACCGAGATCTACCTGGCGGCCCGCGGCGAGTTCCTCGTCGGCGAGCTGCCCGAGGCCGGAATCGTGGCCATGGGCGGGCTGCGCAGGATCGACGACCGGACGGCCGAAATGTGCCGTCTGCGCGTCCACCCCGACCACCAGAGACGCGGCTACGGCGCGCAGATCATGCAGGTGCTGGAGGAACGGGCCCGGGAGCTCGGCTACTCCCTGCTCTGCGGGGACACCACCCTGCGACAGGTGGCGGCCCTGGAGCTGTACCGAAAATCGGGCTGGCGGGAGTTACGGCGCGAAGCGCGCGGGGACATGGTCGTCCTTTATCTGGAGAAACCCCTAAATGGTGTAGTTTCACCGCTTTTCTCCCGGTAGATAGTGCTTCCAGGCCTTGGCGGATAGCTGATCTGAATCAATACTTGTGCCTTGTCCTGTTCGCCCGAGTGGGGGAAGAGCCGCAATGAAGAAGATCATTATCCGCAAGCCCGGCACCGCGAAGCTCACCGGCGCCTCCAGCGTCATCCACAAGGGGTGAGGGACCGGCCTCGTCACATCTGGGTCAGGGGGAGACTCTCCCGTGACCGCGTGGCGGCGCTCCGGACATTGGAGCTGCCTCCCCTCCTGACGCCCGTGGTGAACGGGCATCGGCGGCTGCGTGGTCCCTACACGGTGGGCGGAGCGATCCTGCGCGCGCTGGTTCCGGATGCGTTGGAGCGTTCCCCTGAGCTGGTGGCCACGCACGACATCGAGATCCGGTCCGCCGCGGCGGACCTGCGTCCGCTGGTTCTGGCCCGCCGCGAGACGATCGAGGCGGGCCTGCCGGAGGACGAGCGCATCCTGGTGCCCGCCCCGCGCCGCACGCTCCGTGTCGCCAACGGGATCGCCGAGTTCGTCCGCGACTGCCTCCCCGGGCCGCGCGCTCTGCTGGTGGACAACCTGCACGAGGCCGACGCCACCGACCGCGAGCTGCTGCGCGTGCTGAGCCGCCGGGTGAGCGACCTGACGCTGGCGGTCGGGTCGCCGGAGCCGCCCTGGGGGGCCGCGCGGCCGGTCGACGCGCCCGTCCGGGAGACGCCGGACGGGGACGCCGGGGGTTACGTGGCATCGGACGGCACCGGCGACGACCCGGTGGCGCACGAGGCGTACCGCGCGCTGCCCCCCGGCGAGCGGGCGCGCCTGCACGACGCGCGGGCCGCGGAGCTGGGCCCGGAGTACGACCTGGGCGCGCTGCCGTACCACCGCGAGCACGGCAGCGACCGGGCGGCCGCGCTGCGCTCGCTGTGGGCCGCCGTCGACCACTGTGTCGCCGAGGGCTTCCTGGAGGCCGTGGCCGACCTGGGCCTGCGCGGGCTGCGGCTCGCCGAGCCCGGCTCCGACCTGTGGTGGCGCTTCACCCAGCGCACGGCCACCGCGCTGGCGGGCCTCGGCCACCGGGACCGCGCGCTGGAGCTGTACGAGCGGGCGCGGCGGGTGAGCGTCGACCCCGCGGTCCACGCCGCGTCGGCGTACGGCACGGCGATGCTCGACGCGCGCAACCCGGTGCCGGCCGAGCGGGACCTCCCGAGGGCGCGCGGATGGATCAACGAGGCCATCGCGATCTCGACCCTGCTGCCGGACCGGCGGCAGCGGGCGTTCAAGCTCGGGTTCGACCAGAACGGGCGGGCGCTGATCGAGCTGCGCGAGGGCAGGGTCGCCCGGGCCCTCGACCTCGTGCAGTCGGCCATCGACCTGGCCGAGCGCGACCTGCCGCCGCAGGCGCACCCGGTGCACCGGATGGTGCTGTTCGCCAACCGGGCCCAGCTCCTCGCCAGGACCGGCCGGCCCGCCGACGCCCTGCGCGACCTCGACAGGGCCATCGCGATCGACCCGGCCTTCCCGGACCACTACCTCGACCGGGGGAACCTCCTGTTGGAGCTGGGCCGGGCGGACGAGGCGCTGGCCGACTACGAGACCGCGATCCGGGTGAGCCCGCCGTTGCCGGAGGCGTACTACAACCGGGCGGAGCTGCGCCTGGCCGAGGGCGACCTCGCCCGGGCCAGGGATGACCTCGACCATGTGATCGAGCTGGACCCCGAGTACGTCAACGCGTACGTGAACCGGGCCGGGGTCCTGGAGATGCTCGGCGAGCACGACGCGGCCAGGCGGGACGTCGAGACGGGGCTCGGCCTCGACCCGGGCAACGCCCACCTGCTGGGCGTGCTCGGACAGCTGGAGACGGCCGCGGGGCGGTTCGCGGAGGCGCGGGCGGCGTTCGACGAGGCCCTGTCGGCCGACCCCGCGCTCGGCTCGGCCTGGGCGAACCGGGCGATCCTGCGGTTCGAGACCGACGACGCCGCCGGGGCGGTCGACGACCTGACCCGGGCCCTCGAACTCGGCGAGGACGCCGCGCTCTACTACAACCGGGCGACGGCCCTGGCGGTGCTGGGCCGGGACCTCGACGCGGAGCAGGACCTGCGCCGGGCCCACGCGCTCGCGCCCGACGACGCCGAGATCAGCCAGGCGCTCGAACGCCACGACAAGGCCGGCTGACCCTTGGGACGGTCGGCCGGACGTCACGACACGGCCGACCGGTCCAACACCACGACGGCGGCTGACCCCAGGGCGCCCGGCCGGCCTCATCATGGCCTGGCCGGACGTCAGGACGCGCCGCGGAGCAGGACGTCGAGGACGCGGGGGAGGCCGGGAGGCTCGACGGGCTCGGGAAGAGCGGCGAGAGCCGCGCGCGGGTGCCAGGCGTGGCCCCGGTAGGTGCCGCGCTCACCGGGCGTGAGCGCGGCCGACGCGACCGGCGGCGTGGCGTCGAAGCGGGCCAGGTAGAAGCGCTCGGTCTTCACGTAGTGCACCCCGAGCCAGTGGAAGTCCCGCGCGACCGGCGTCCAGAGGTCCTCGACCGCCTCGCCGGGCAGCCCGGTCTCCTCCCACAGCTCGCGGCGGGCCGCGTCGAGATCCGTTTCGCCGGGCTCGATCCCGCCGCCCGGTGGCTCCCAGAACGTCCGGTCCGCGACCGGGTCGTGCCAGCGCAGCAGCAGCACCCGGCCCTCGCCGTCCACGCACAGCACCCGGGCCGCCGGACGGCCGTCCGCCATCATCGCCTCCATATCCCGCGGCCGGTGGCCCTACGCTTGGAGCGATAACGACACTCCCCGCCGAGGATCGACGCATGAGCGCTGAGTATGTGCTGACCCTGTCCTGCCCCGACCGCCCCGGGGTGGTCGCCGCCGTCAGCGGGCTGCTGGCCCGGCACGGGTGCAACATCATCGAGAGCCAGCAGTTCGGCGACCCGGTCGCGGTGCGGTTCTTCATGCGCGTCCAGTTCGCGGCGGAGCTGTCGCTGGACGAGCTGAGGGCGGCCTTCGCCGGGCTCGCCCCCGAATTCGGCATGGAGTTCCAGCTCTTCGACCTCGCCGTACGGACGCGGGCGCTGGTGCTCGTCAGCAAATTCGACCACTGCCTGAACGACCTGCTCTACCGGGTGCGGTCCGGGCTGCTGCCCATCGAGATCGCGGGCGTGGCGTCCAACCACCCCGACCTGCGGCCCCTCACCCAGTCGTACGGCGTGGAGTACCACCACCTGCCGGTCACGCCCGAGACCAAGCCGCGGCAGGAGGCGGAGATCCTCGCCCTGGTCGACCACTACCAGGCCGACCTGGTGGTGCTCGCGCGGTACATGCAGGTGCTCTCGGAGGACCTGTGCGCCAAGCTGGCGGGCCGGATGATCAACATTCACCACTCGTTCCTGCCGTCCTTCAAGGGGGCCAAGCCGTACCACCAGGCGCACGCGCGCGGGGTGAAGCTCATCGGCGCGACCGCCCACTACGTCACGGCCGACCTGGACGAGGGGCCGATCATCGAGCAGGAGGTCGCCCGGGTGAACCACACCCACTCGGCCGAGGACCTCGCCGCCATGGGCCGCGACGTGGAGTGCCAGGCGCTGGCCCGGGCCGTCCGCTGGCACGCCGAGCACCGGGTGCTGCTGGACGGCCACAAGACCGTCATCTTTCCCCGGTGACCCCAAGGCCCGTGTGCCGGGCCAGGAACGCCAGCTGGTCGGCCGCGAGCTCGATCGACTTGCTGACGGCCCGGGCGCCGTGGCCCACCTCGGTCTCGTTGCGGAGCAGGATCGGCCGGTCGCCCGCCTGCGCGTGCTGGAGGGCCGCCGCCATCTTCCACGCGTGCAGCGGGTGCACCCGGGTGTCGGAGGCGAAGACCGCGAACAGCGTGGCGGGATAGGAGACCCCCTCGCGGACGCGGTGGTACGGCGAGTAGCCCCACAGCCAGCCGAACTCCTCGGGCACGTCGGCCGATCCGTACTCCACGTTCCAGGTCGCGCCCAGGCCGAACTTCTCGTAGCGGATCATGTCGAGCAGCGGGGCCGCGCAGACGACGGCCGCGTACAGGTCGGGCCGCTGGGTGAGCGCCGCCCCGACGAGGAGGCCGCCGTTGGAGCCGCCGGAGATGGCGAGCCGGTCCGGGCTGGTCACGCCGGTGGCGATGAGGTGCTCGGCCGCCGCGTGCAGGTCGTCGAAGACGTTCTGCTTGTGGCCGAGCATGCCGGCGCGGTGCCACTGCTCGCCCTGCTCGCCGCCGCCCCGCAGTTGCGCGACCGCGTAGACCCCGCCCGCCTCGACCCAGGCGAGCGCGGTGGCCGAGAAACCGGGGGTCATCGAGATGCCGAAGCCGCCGTACCCGTAGAGGATCGTGGGCCGGGGGCCGGAGCCCTCGCGTGAGATGGCCAGCATGTGGACCTCGGTGCCGTCCTGCGACCGGTAGACGATCTGCTCGGTCCGGGCCTCGGGCACCTCGATCGCCCCGGGAGGCGCCTCCCACAGGGTGGTCTCGCCGGTAAGCGCGTCGTAGCGGTAGACCGCGGTGGGGGTGATGGTGTCGGTGTAGCTGAACCAGGCCTCGTGGCCGCCCTCGGGACGCTCGACGATGCCGCCGGCCGAGCCGAGCCCGGGCAGCGGAACCTCGCCGGTCCGCTCGCCCGTCTCCAGCGCGTGGACGGTGATCTCGGAGATGGCGTGACGGGTCCAGCCGGCGAGGATGATCGGCTCGGGCAGGTCGTCGAGGATCGCGAAGTCCGACAGGACGGCCTCATGGTCCTCCGGGATCAGGTCCCGCCAGCTGTCCGCGCCGGGCTCCGACGGCGACGTCATGCAGACGCGGCCGCGCGGCGCGTCGAGGTCGGTGAAGACGTAGAGCCGGCCGTCGCGGCCCACGTGGAGCGCCGTCTGCGCGTCGACGCCCTCCTGCACCGTGACCAGGGCCGGCGCCTCGGGTGCGGACGCCGACAGGTCGCCCAGCCACAGGTCGTTGCGGGGGGCGGTGCCCCGGGCGGCGGAGATCCACATCCAGCGGCCGTCGCGGGAGACCGCCACCCCGTAGTAGTTGGTCTTCTCCAGCCCCTCGCCGAAGATCAGCACGTCGTCGTCGGCGGGCGAGCGCACGCGGTGCAGGTAGACCCGGCGGTGGAACTGCTCCTCGCCGTCCGGGACCAGGGCCGGCGCCAGCCGGCGGACGTAGTAGAACGCCTCGCCGCCCGGCAGCCAGGCGACCGGGGAGTAGCGGCACCGGTCGATCGGCCCCTCGACGACCTCGCCGCTCTCGACGTCGATGACGTAGAGCTTCGACTCCTCGTCGCCGCCCACCGAGATCTGGTAGGCCAGCCGGTCGCCCTCCTTGCTCGGCTGGTAGGAGTCGAGCGTCGTCAGCCCGGACGAGTCGAGGGCCGTCGGGTCGAGCAGCACGCGCTCGCCGTCCTCGTCCGCGACGTACAGAACCGGGTGCTCCTGGTCCGGGGTACGGCGGGTGAAGAAGCGGCGCTCTCCCCGCCAGACCGGGGTGCCGACCGAGCCCGAGCGCAGCAGCTCGGCGACGCGGGCGCGGAAGTGCTCGCGGCCGTCGAGCTCGGCGCCGCGGAACAGCGCCTCCTGCGCGTCCAGCCACTCCTTGGTCTCCGGGGCGTCCGGATCCTCAAGCCACCGGTACGGGTCGGGGACGGGGGTCCCGTGCAGCACGTCGACGATCTCGTCACGGCGGGCGGGCGGATACGGCAGTCGCGTCATGCTGGCACTTTAAAACAGCCGGGGCAGTGCGGCGTCCCTTCGGCCGTACCCGGCCAAGACGGGAGTAAAGGGATGATCCCCTGGGCATAGAAGCACCAGGCGTCCCTGCTGCCCGCTCCATCGGCCTCATTATGGGGTGGCGGACAGGCCGCTCAACAGGCCACACTTTGGTGAAGGGCGGTGCCGTGGTGACGATCCGCTGGGCCGTCCGGCGGAGGTCCCTGTGACGGAAGCATCCGGGTCCCAGCAGACGGGACCACAACCATGGCGCACAGCCGAGGCAGTTGTGGAGGCCGGCTGATGCGCCAAGTCCTGCTATTGAACGCCACCTACGAGCCGCTGACCACGCTCTCCCTGCACCGGGCCGTGATCTTGGTCCTGAGGGAGAAGGCGGACGTCGTCCACCGCGACGGGCGCGGCGCGGTTCTGCGCTCGGCCACACGCACGCTGGACGTGCCGTCGGTGATCAGGCTTCGCCGTTATGTCCGCATCCCCTACCGGACGCGCATCCCGCTCACCCGGGCCGCGCTTATGCGCCGGGACAACTTCCGCTGTGCCTACTGCGGACAGCGGGCGGAGACCATCGACCACGTCATTCCCCGGTCTCGGGGAGGCCCTCACACCTGGGAGAACTGCGTCGCCTCCTGCATGCCGTGCAACCACAGAAAGGCCGACCGTCTGCTGGAGGAGCTGGGGTGGACGCTGCACGTCCCCCTGGTGGTGCCACACGGCGCCCACTGGCGGCTCATCGGCGCGCAGCTCGACGGAGACCCTCAGTGGGCGCCCTACCTGGAACCCGCGGCCTGATGTGACATGACCTGGAGGTTCACGTCGGACCCCGGCGAGTTCGCCGAGGTGGCCGAGCCCTGGCTATTGCGCGATCCCGTGCGCAACACGGTCCCGCTGACCGTGTCACGCGGGATCCGCGGCGGCCAGTTCGTCGAGGACCCGCTGTTGGGGTGGCTGGAGGAGGGCGGCGACGTGGTGGCGGCCGTCCTCCACACGCCGCCCCGTCCGCTGCTCCTCGCCGACGTCCCGCTGGGGACGCTGCCGTCGCTGGCGGCCACGCTGATCGAACGGGACCAGGTGATCCCGGGGGTGAGCGGCCCGCTCGCCGCCGCGGAGGCGTTCGCGCGGGCCTGGTGGCGGCCCGAGCGCGAGCGGAGGTCGGAGCGGCTGTTCCGGCTCGGCACGCTGGAGGCGGCGGCCGCGCCCGGAAAGGCGCGGACAGTGCCGCCCGACGAGATCCCGCAGGCCGTCGGCTGGTTCCGGGCCTTCCAGCAGGAGGCGCACGTCGAGGCGGGCGCCGACCCCACCCCCGTCGTCGCCGCGCGGGTCAACCGCGAGGAACTGCTCTGGTGGGAGGACGAGGGCCGGCCCGTCTCGCTGGCCGGGGTCTCCGCGCCCATCGCCGCCATGTCCCGCGTCGGCCCCGTCTACACGCCGCCCGACCTGCGCCGTCACGGGTACGGCGCGGCCGTCACCCACGCGGCCACCCGTAAGGCGCTGGACGAGGGGGCGGACGAGGTGCTGCTGTTCACCGACCTCGCCAACCCCACGTCGAACTCCATCTACCGCAAGCTCGGCTACCGCCCCGTCGACGACTACGCCACGATCCACTTCGCCTGAAACCGCGGTCCGCCCGTAGGGGAGGGGCCCTGCGGCCGGCGGCGGTCCGGCCGTACATTAGAGGGCATGCCACGCTACGACTACCGGTGCCGCGCATGCGGCTCGACCTTCGAGCTCAACCGGCCCATGGCCGAGGCCAACGCCCCCGCGACCTGCCCCTCCGGGCATGACGACACGGTGAAGCTGCTGTCGACGGTCGCCGTCACCGGCAAGGCGGGCGCAGGCCCCGCCCCCCGGGCCTCCTCGGGCGGCGGGTGCTGCGGCGGCGGCTGCTGCGCCGGTTGACCGCCCCGGCACACCTGGCCCGGGAAACGCGACCTGGATGGCGCCGTCTCCCCGGTAGGGGGCGAGGGGAACGCCGAGGGCGGTGAGCCCGGCCCCGGAGGGGGCTGCTTCCCGGGGCCGAGGCTCACCACGTCAGGCGACGGCGGGGGTGAAGTCGCCGCCGGAGCCCGGGCCGGAGGCGGCGCCGGGACGGGCCCGCCGCTGGAAGGGCAGGTAGCGCTGGGGGAGATGCGGCCGGCTCGGCAGGTCGGTCGGCTCGACCGCCACGATGCGGTCGAAGCGGAAGGCCCTGATTCCCCGGCGCATGCGGCACCAGCCCACCAGATACCAGAACTCGCCGTGGACCAGGCAGGTCACCGGCTCGACGTCGCGGACCGTGAGACGGCCGTCGGCGTCGTGGTACTGGATCCGGACGACGAGCCGGGCGGTGATGGCGTTGGCCACGGCGCGGGCGCGCCGGGCGACGTCGGTCGGCAGCGGAGTGGTCAGCGTTTGCAGGGTCGTGGCGATGACGTCGTCGTTGAGGTCGAGGTGCGCGAAGGCGTGGCGCAGCCCGCGGCGGGCCGTGACCGACTGCGGGCCCGCCCCGAGGTGGGCGAGCGACAGCGCGAGGGCGGCGAGCTCCTCGGCTGTCAGCGAGTGCCGTGTGACGTTGGCCATACCTCGACCATAACGACGAGCACCGACATTTTTCCGAACGCGTTCTCGGAAAAAGGCCTGTCCTGACGGCCAGTTCTGGCTAACGCACCAGCCCGTCCAGGTCCCGCCGCCGCCACTCCACCGGCGCGACCGGCCCAGCACCGACCGGGAGCCGGCGCCAACCAGGCGCCGGCCGGTCGCGCCGCCCGCTACCGCAACGGATGCGGCCCGGTCCGGCTCTCCCTACCGGGACAGCTGGCTCAGGTCGCGAGAGGCGCCGGTCGAGGCGGAGGTCGTGAGCGCGGCGTACGCCTGCAGCGCCGCGGAGACCGGGCGGCGCCGGTCGCGCGGACGGTAGCCGCCGAGCTCCCGCACCACCTTCTCGCGGCGGGCGGCGAGCACGTCCTCGGGCACCTTGAGCTCGATCGAGCGGCCCGGGATGTCGATCTCGACGATGTCGCCGTCCTCGACCAGGCCGATGATCCCGCCCTCGGCGGCCTCGGGGGAGACGTGGCCGATGGACAGGCCCGACGTGCCGCCGGAGAACCGGCCGTCCGTGATCAGCGCGCACGCCTTGCCGAGCCCGCGGCCCTTCAGGAAGCTCGTCGGGTAGAGCATCTCCTGCATGCCCGGGCCGCCCTTGGGGCCCTCGTAGCGGATGACGACGACGTCGCCCTCCTTGACCCGCTTCGCCAGGATGCCGTCGACGGCGTCCTCCTGCGACTCGAACACCACGGCCGGGCCGGAGAACCGCCAGATCGACTCGTCCACGCCGGCCGTCTTCACCACGCAGCCGTCCTGGGCGATGTTGCCGTACAGCACGGCGAGGCCGCCGTCGCGGGTGTAGGCGTGCTCCACGTCGCGGATGCAGCCCTCGGAGCGGTCGAGGTCGAGGTCGTCCCACCGCGCGTCCTGCGAGTAGGCCTTGACGGTCCGGACGTTGCCCGGCGCGGCGTGCCACAGCTCCATGGCCTCGTCGGTGACCTGCGGAGACTTCGGGTCCCAGGCGGCCAGGTGCTCCTGCAGGGAGGAGGCGTGGATGCTGTGGACGTCGCGGTGCAGCAGACCGCCTCGGTCGAGCTCGCCCAGGATTGCGGGGATGCCGCCGGCGCGGTGCACGTCCTCGACGTGGTACTTCGCCGTGGCCGGGGCGACCTTGCACAGGCACGGCACCCGCAGCGACAGCTCGTTGATCTCCTTGAGCCCGAAGTCGACGCCGGCCTCGCGGGCGGCGGCGAGCAGGTGGAGGATCGTGTTGGTCGAGCCGCCCATCGCGACGTCGAGGGCCATGGCGTTCTCGAAGGCGTCGCGGGTGGCGATGCTGCGCGGCAGCACCGACTCGTCGTCCTGCTCGTAGTAGCGCCGGGTGATGTCGACGACCGCGCGGCCGGCGTCCTCGAACAGGGTCTTGCGTGCCTTGTGGGTGGCCAGGATCGTGCCGTTGCCGGGCAGCGCCAGCCCGATGGCCTCGGTGAGGCAGTTCATCGAGTTGGCCGTGAACATGCCGCTGCAGGACCCGCAGGTCGGGCAGGCGTTCTCCTCGAGCTCCAGCAGTTCGGCGTCGGAGACGCTGTCGTCGGCCGCGGCGATCATGGGGTCGATGAGGTCGAGCTTCTTGCCCGGGATCTTGCCGGCCTCCATCGGGCCGCCGGACACGAAGACGGTGGGGATGTTGAGCCGGAAGGCCGCCAGCAGCATGCCGGGCGTGATCTTGTCACAGTTGGAGACGCAGATCAGCGCGTCCGCGCAGTGGGCGTTGACCATGTACTCGACCGCGTCGGCGATCAGCTCGCGGGACGGCAGCGAGTAGAGCATCCCGCCGTGGCCCATCGCGATGCCGTCGTCGACGGCGATCGTGTTGAACTCCCGCGGAATGGCCCCCGCCTCGCGCACGGCGGCCGAGACCACGTCGCCCACCTCGCGCAGGTGCACGTGACCGGGGACGAACTGCGTGTAGCTGTTGGCCACCGCGACGATCGGCTTGCCGAGGTCTCCGCCGGCTACGCCCGTGGCCCGGAGCAGGGCCCGGGCACCGGCCATGTTCCTGCCGTGCGTGACCGTACGAGACCTGAGGGCGGGCATGGGCGGACTCCCATCCGAAGACTACGAGTCTTCAAATGGTACGACCACCGCCCGCCTGCCGAGACCGGCAGTCCACTACTCGGGATAACGCGGCGGCAGCACCCGCTCGGCGGCCCGATGGATCGACTCGATCTCCGCCGTGGTGAGGGACCGCTCCCGCTTGGTGATCCACCTGCGGACCAGCCCGCCGGAGAACACGTCCACGTCACGGATGTTGAGGATGCGCCAGGGGATCGCCGGACCGTAGATCGCCAGTGAGGGCACGACCGTGATCTCCCGGCCCAGGGCCTTGCTGATCAGGTCGCTGGCCTGGGCGGCCTCCCACCGGGCCTCGTCGAGCCTGGGCTTCTGGTTGAACGGCCCGTGGAACAGCT
This sequence comes from Microbispora sp. ATCC PTA-5024, assembly GCF_000511135.2. Classification (NCBI taxonomy): domain Bacteria; kingdom Bacillati; phylum Actinomycetota; class Actinomycetes; order Streptosporangiales; family Streptosporangiaceae; genus Microbispora; species Microbispora sp. ATCC PTA-5024. The sequence continues at coordinate 774,073 of NZ_KI866526.1, forward strand.
TGCGGTGCGACTGCACCCGCACGGGAAGCCGTTTGTCCCACTTCTCGGAGTCCACGGCGTACACGCCGGTGGGCCCGACGACGAGGTGGTCGATCTGCGCCTCGCTGCCCGGGATGGCCCGCGCGTGCAGCGTCCGGTACCCGCTGCGCTCCAGCTTGCGGAGCTGACCCTCGGTGCGCCGCTCGGCGGCCGAGGCGCGCCGCCAGGCCGGCACCGACGACACCGTCCGCGCGCGGTAGATCGCGTCGGCGATGAACGCGAGGACGCCCGCCGTGAGGCCGAGCCGCCAGCTTCCCAGCAGCACGCCGAAGACGACGGCGGCCGCGACCGCGACCAGCGTGCGGCGGCGCAGATGGCGGTACCGCGGATCCCTCAGCAGCGTGCGGAGGGACGCGCGTTCCACTGGCGCGTACGTCGTCGTAGACGCTGGGGCGTCAGCGGGCGTCGAGGGGCTCTCCGCCCGCTCCGACGTGTGGTCACTCACCCAGATTGGTGACGTATCGTGACCGTCTTCTGGCGCTAGACCGGTATCCACATCACTCACGGTAGTTGAGCCGTCAGTGCCTTGCCTAGTGTTGGATGGTTCATACTTTTGTGGCCTGCTTCTGCCGATTCGCAGGGCCCGGACACGGGTATCCTCTCTAGATATCTGCGTCCAGGGGGCCTACCGTTCAGTAGCGTGGCGCACATTCATGATCTTACCGCTCTCGAGCAGGCCCACGCCGTACGAAAGCGGGAACTGTCCCCCGTCGAGATCACGCAGCACTACCTGGAGCGCATCGAGCGGCTCGGCCCCGGCGTCGGCGCGTTCGTCACCGTGACGGCCGACCGGGCGCTGGCACAGGCCCGCGAGCAGGAGGCCCGGCTCGCCGGCGCCGCCGACCCCGCCGACCTGCCGCCGCTGCTCGGGGTGCCCGTCCCCATCAAGGACCTCAACCTCGTCAAGGACGTGCCGATCTACTTCGGCTCGGCGACGTACGAGGGCTTCGTGGCGCCTGTGGACGACAGCGTGGTCGAGCGGCTGAGGGACGCCGGGACGATCATGCTGGGCAAGACGAGCACGCCCGAGTTCGGCCTGCCGTGCTACACCGAGACCTATGTGAACGAGCCCGCCCGCACGCCCTGGGACCCGTCCCGGTCGGCCGGCGGGTCGAGCGGCGGCGCCGCCGCGGCCGTGGCCGCCGGTCTCGCGCCCGCCGCGCAGGGCAGCGACGGCGCCGGGTCGATCCGCATCCCCGCCTCCGTCTGCGGCCTGTACGGCATCAAGCCCACCCGCGGCCGGATCTCGTTCGCGCCGATCGTGCCCGACCTCGCCGGTCTGTCCACGAACGGGCCGATCACCCGGACCGTGGCCGACGCCGCCGCGCTGCTCGACGTCATGGCCCACAACAACCCCGGCGACCTCTACTGGGCGCCGCCTCCCGCGCTGGGCTCGTTCTCCGCCTACGTCGGCAGGGAGCCGGGCCGGATGCGGATCGCGCGGTACGCCACCCCCGTCGTCCCGGGCGCCGAGGTCCACCCCGACGTGCTGGCCGCGTACGAGAGCGCGTCGGCGGTGCTGGAGTCGCTCGGGCACGAGGTCGTGGAGATCTCCGCGCCGTTCGGCGCGGACATGGTGCCGGAGTTCGTGAAGCTGTGGTTCAGCTTCTCCTGCATGCATCCGGTCGCCCCGGAGCTGGAGCCGAAGTTGCGCCCGCTGACCGCCTGGCTGCGTGAGCGGGGCGACGCCGTCACGGCGCCCGAGTTCCTCCAGGCCCAGTCGGCCCTGCAGCTCGCCACCCGGTTCGCGATGCTCGTGACCGACGAGTACGACGCGGTGCTCACCCCGACCGTCACGCAGCCGCCGGTGCCGGTCGGCTGGTTCGAGGACGTCGACTCGCCTGAGGAGACGTTCGAGCGGATGAAGCGCTTCGCGCCGTTCGCGGCGATGTACAACGTGAGCGGCCAGCCCGCGGTCAACCTGCCCCTCTACTGGACGCCGGACGGCCTGCCGATCGGGGTCATGCTGGCCGGCAGGTTCGGCGACGAGGGGACGCTGATCTCGCTGTCGTCGCAGGTGGAGCAGTCCGTGGGCGGGTTCTGGGGGGACCGCAGGCCGCCCGTGTGGTAGCCGGCGGGCCCTGTCACGCCTCCGACAGCCGGGCGGCCGCCGTACGGGCCAGGTCGATGAGCGGGCCGGGCGGCGGCGGCCCGGAGGGGGACGAGACGGCGATGGCGAAGGTGCCCCTGCCCGTCTGGGCGGACACCAGGCCCGGGTACAGCATCGCGCCGGTGCCGACCCCGGGCACCGGCCGTCCCCGCGTCCGGGTCGCGAGGTGGCCGAGGACCATCAGGTAGCGGGACCGCAGCCCGGCGGCGGCGTGGACGTCGACCCGCACGCCCGCCCCGGACTCGTACCGGCACGACGCCACCTCCAGCCACGGCGGCGCGGGGGGCGGGCCGTCGTAGGACACGGGACCGGTCACGTCGATGCCCAGGGCCCGCTTGAGGTCGGCCGGCGTCACGAGGTCCGCGGGCCGCGGCAGGTCGCTCCCGCCACGGCCCGTTCTGAGGCCGGGGAGGACCTTGACCTGCCCGAGGTTCTCCGGGGCGTCGACGAGGTGCTCGCCGCTGTCGTCGTAGCGCTCGGCCCCCGCCGTCCGCGACCGCTCCACGACCTCGATCCGCCTGATCCAGCCCAGCCGCCGCCCGGCGAGCGCCCGCACCCGGTCGCCCTCGTGCAGGCCGTGCCACATCTCCCCGTCCAGGCCGAGGGCGCGCACCTCCCGGGAGCGGCCCTCGTCGACGGCGCACCAGTACGTCCACTTCGGGTTGTCGTCGCCCTTCGTCCCCGACTGGAACCGGCGCAGCCGTACGACCTGGCCCTCGACGGTCGCCGGGGTGCCGAGGTCGGAGACGGCGTAGACGATCGGCAGGGCGGCGATCGCGGCCCCCACGAGCAGCGCCCCCGGCGTCGCGAGCCCGTCGGGCCACAGGTCGAACGCGGAGGCGACGATCAGCAGGATCCAGGTCCAGAAGCCGGCGAAGAACCCGGCGGCCAGGCCCCGGCCGATCGTGGGCAGCGGCTTGCGGCCCCACAGCAGCCGCGACGGGTACCGCACCTCAACCACGTGCCACATGCCGCCGTAGTCGGACCAGGCCCGCCTGTCGTCGGCGGGTGTGCTGACCGGCAGGCTGGTCACGGCCCGAGGGGCGAGGCCGAGGGCTGCGGCGTACGCCACGTGGCGTCCCCAGATCGTGACCGACGCCGCCGGCTGCTCGGCGAACCGCCCCGTGGCCGCCAGGTGCTCGCGCACGCCGAGCCAGTGGGCCGCCGCCCGGGCGCCGCGCTCGGTGCCGCGCTCGCCGTTCAGCCTGCTCATCAGGCTCACGAGCAGCGCGAACGACACGATGGCCGCGCCCAGCCCGCCCTCGTGCCTGCTGTCGGTGAAGGTCACCGCGGCCCCGGTCGCGGCGGCCGGCACGACGGCCGCCGCCGTCAGGAGCGCGGCGTGCGCCCTGCTCCACCGGGGCCGCGACAGGCCCTGCTCGCGGGCGTCGGTGATGACCTTCCTGCGGAAGCTCTTCCACCAGCGGCCGAGGTTGCGCGAGCCCTCGGCCAGCGCGCCGGTCGCCACCACGCCGTCGACGGCCAGTGAGCGGACGTGCTCGAGCACCAGCCGCTCGTACGGCCGCAGACCGGCCGGCTCGTCGCGGCGCAGCCGTACGAGGGACAGCTCCGGGCCGATCTCCTCGATCTGCACCGCGCCCCGGGCGGCCAGATCCAGCAGGGTCGCCGACGGGGCCTCGTCGCACAGCCGCCAGCCGCCCGTGATCAGGTCGACCACGGCGGGGGACTGCTCGGCCAGCTCGCCCGTGGGCGGCCCGGCCTCGACCTCGGGGTTGCGCGTCGCGACGGCGAGCGCGAGAAGGAGCAGCAGCCACAGGCCGGCGGCGCCGGCGGCCGCGAGCCACCAGGCCATGGCTAGAACCGGACCTGGACGGGGCCGCGTTCCTCGCCCGGCGCCTGGAAGTACTCGCGGGGGATGAACCCGGTCATGCCCGCGACGATGTTCGCCGGGACCGTCTGGATCGCGTTGTTGTAGGTCAGCACCGCGTCGTTGTAGTACTGCCGGGAGTAGGCGATCCGGTTCTCGGTCGCGGCGAGCTCCTCCTGGAGCTCGGAGAAGTTCCGGCTGGCCTTGAGGTCGGGGTAGGCCTCGGCGACGGCGAAGAGGCTCTTGAGCGCGCCCGACAGCATGTTCTCCGCGGCGGCGCGGTCGGCCGGGCCGCGGGCGCCGATGGCCTGCGCGCGAGCCGCGACCACGGCGTCGAGGGTCTGCCGCTCGTGGGCCGCGTAGCCCTTCACGGTCTCGACCAGGTTGGGGATGAGGTCGTACCGCCGCTTGAGCTGGACGTCGATCTGCGCCCACGCGTTGTCCACGGCGTTGCGGCCGCGGACCAGGCGGTTGTAGACGGAGACGAGCATCACGGTCAGGGCGGCCACGACGGCGCCGGCGACGAGTGCTGAGATCACGGTGGCCTCCTGGGGACGGCGGACCCGGGCGGCCCACGGTGTGGATGCCCGGCGTCCTCATCCCACCGCGAGGGGCTTGCACCGCGCTTGCGCGGTGCTTTCACCTGCCACAACACCTTCCCAACAGGCGCCCGGGAGACGCCGCGAGGGCCCGGCGCGCAGGCCGGGCCCTCGTTGAGGAAGCGGGGTCAGGCCGTGGCGTCCTTCGCCTGGGCCCGCAGCGCGCGGCTCACGCCGTCCGCGCCCTCGAGGAGCAGCCGGCGCAGCGCGTGCGGCGGCTGGTCGGCGCTGATGCGGTCCTGCGTGCGCGCCACCGTCTCGGGGCGGATCAGCAGGGCCGGGTAGCAGCCGATCGCGAAGTTCTGCGCGGAGTCGGAGGTCCACTCGCCCCAGATGCGGCCGACCTCGTCGAAGTACCTGTCGCCGAACGGCTCGAGCAGGTCGACGTGGTGCGGGTCCATGAAGCCGAGGATGGTCGAGCGCAGCAGCGCGCCGCTCAGCTTGCCGCCGACGATCGCGGCCCAGGTCTCGGCCTTGTTGTCCGGCGTCGGGATCGCGGCCCGGCTCATCGCCGCCGAGCGCTCGCCCGTGGCCGTGCGGTCACGCGCGAGCTCCGCGTCGATGTCCGCGGCGCCGAGCACGCCGCCCGACACCAGCGCGTGGGTGAGCGTCCAGCGCAGGTCGGTGTCGACGGCCAGGCCCTCGGGGACCGACTCGCCGTCGAGGATGGCCTTGACGAACGCGAGGTCCTCCGGCGAGGTGGCGACGGCGGTGAACGCGTTGACATAGGCGAGCTGGTGGTCGGAGCCCGGCTGGGCGCCCGCGACCAGGCCGCGCAGCGCGGCGGACAGCTCGGCGAGGCCGGTCTCGCGCCACGCCGGGTCGGCGTACTGCTGGACGGCGAGGCGGGCCTGGCGCAGCACGGTCTGCAGGACCGTGATGTCGCGGACCGAGTCGATGCCGGAGGTCACCAGGCGGACGTAGTCGCGGGTGGCCATCTCGGCGTCGCGGGTCATGTCCCAGGCGGCCGACCACGACAGGGCGCGGGGGAGCGAATCCTGGAAGGCCGAGATGCCGCCGTTGACCAGCGTCTCCAGCGAGCGGCCGTCGAGCCGGATCTTGGCGTACGTCAGGTCGTCGTCGTTGAGGAGCACCAGGTCGGGCTGGACCTCGCCGACCAGCTCGGGGACGGCCGTGCGGGCGCCGACGATGTCGAGCTCGACCCGGCGGGTGCGGGCCAGCACGCCGTCGCGCAGCGAGTAGAGGCCGATCGCGACGCGGTGCGAGCGCAGCGTCGGGTGCTCGGCCGTGGCCTCCTGCAGCACCTCGAACGACAGGAAGCGGCCCTCGCCGTCGGTCGTGAACGACGGGCGCAGCGTGTTGACCCCGGAGGTCTCCAGCCACTCCTTCGACCAGGCGGACAGGTCGCGCCCGGACGTGCGCTCCAGCGCGGACAGCAGGTCCTGCAGGGTGGTGTTGCCCCAGGCGTGCTCGTTGAAGTAGTCGCGGACGCCGGCCAGGAAGTTGTCGAGGCCCACGTAGGCGACCAGCTGCTTGAGCACCGACGCACCCTTGGCGTAGGTGATGCCGTCGAAGTTGACCTCGACGGCCTGCATGTCGGGGATGTCGGCCGCGATCGGGTGGGTCGAGGGCAGCTGGTCCTGCCGGTAGGCCCAGGCCTTCTCCACGTTGGCGAACGTCGTCCAGGCGCCCTGTCCCCAGCGGGTGGCCTCGGCCTGGCACAGCACCGACATGTAGGTGGCGAACGACTCGTTCAGCCACAGGTCGTCCCACCACCGCATGGTGACGAGGTCGCCGAACCACATGTGGGCCATCTCGTGCAGGATCGTCTCGGCCCTGCGCTCGACCATGGCGTCGGTCACGCGCGAGCGGAAGACGTAGTCCTCCAGGAACGTGACGGCGCCCGCGTTCTCCATGGCGCCGGCGTTGAACTCGGGCACGAACAGCTGGTCGTACTTCGCGAACGGGTAGCGCAGGCCGAACACGCGGTGGAAGAAGTCGAAGCCCTGCTTGGTGACCTCGAAGATGTTGTCGGGGTCGAGGTGCTCGGCGAGCGAGCGGCGCACGTAGATGCCCAGCGGAATGCCGTCGTGCTCGTCGCGGACCACGGCGTACGGCCCGGCGATCAGCGCGGTGATGTAGGTCGACATGACCGGCGTGGGCGGGAAGTGCCAGCGACGGGCCTCCTGGAGCGTCCCGTGGCGCCCGTGGTGCTCCTCCAGGTGCTCGACCGAGTCGGGGGCGGCGTTCGACACGACCTCCCAGCTCGCCGGCGCGAGGACGGTGAGCTCGAAGGTCGCCTTCAGGTCGGGCTGGTCGAAGCAGGCGTACATCCGGTGCGCGTCGGCCGTCTCGAACTGGCTGTGCAGGTAGACCTGCTGGTCGACCGGGTCGACGAAGCGGTGCAGGCCCTCGCCCGTGCGCATGTAGCCGGCGTCGGCGTCGATCCGCAGCTCGTTGTGCTCCGCGAGCCCCGGCAGCGGGAAGCGCCCCTTCTCGGCGTCGTAGGCGTCGACGTCGAGCTCACCGCCGTTCAGGACGACCTTCCGCACGTGCGCGCCGTGCAGGTCGATGAAGGTGTCCGCCCCCGGCCGGCTGGAGGTGAAGTGGACCGTGGTGATGCTCTCGAAGCGCTCGTCGCCCTCGGTCAGGTCGAGTTCGACCCGGTAGGACTGGACCTCGAGCAGCCGGGCGCGCTCCCGAGCCTCGTCACGTGTGAGATTGCCTGCCACACCTGCTCCTCATCGCGAATTCTCTCCCCCGATCCCCGCCGCCCCGTCGCGAAAGGGATTGCCTGAATCCTGCCATGTCACGGCGACAGTTCGGGATTCGAGATCTGCCCTACCTGGAATAGCAGGAAATGTCCCAGGGTTGACGATCGATGGAATCACATTCCGGTGAGAGGGTGGCACAGTGTCCGAGCGAACGCAGGTCGATTTCTGGTTCGACCCCGCCTGCCCCTGGGCGTGGATCACGTCCCGCTGGGTCCTCGAGGTGGAGAAGGTCCGCCCCATCGACGTCCGGTGGCACATCATGAGCCTCGCCGTGCTGAACGAGGACAAGGACATCCCCGAGGAGTACCGCGAGCGCACCCGGAAGACGATCGGCCCGGTGCGCGTGCTCGCCGCCGCCGCGGACAAGTACGGCGAGCAGGTGCTCGGCGAGCTCTACACGCAGATCGGCACGCGCTTCCACGACGAGGGCCGCGAGCGCGACCGGGCCACGATCGAGGACGCCCTGGCCGCCGCCGGACTCGACCGGGAACTGGCCGCCGCGCTGGAGTCGCACGAGTACGACGAGGCCGTCCGCCGCTCCCACGCCGAGGGCATCGGCCTGGTCGGCCAGGAGGTCGGCACGCCGGTCATCTCCGTGGAGGGGAACGCCTTCTTCGGGCCCGTGGTGTCGCCCATCCCGCGCGGCGAGGCCGCCGCCCGCCTGTGGGACGGCGTGCTGCTGGTCGCCGGGACCGACGGGTTCTTCGAGCTGAAGCGCTCCCGGACCCGCGACCCGATCTTCACCTGATCGGAACGTCTCCGTGTCCTCCTGACGGGAACCGAGATCGAGCGGGTGCGGCCGCTCGCCATATGACAGCTGACTTGCGAGGATGAAGGACATGCGTCAGCTGTTCGTGAACGGGGCCTGGGTCCCCTCCTCCTCGGGTGAGGGCATCGACGTCGTCAACCCCGCGACGGAGGAGGTGGTGGACCGGGTTCCGGCGGGCACGCCCGCGGACGTCGAGGCCGCCGTCGCCGCCGCCCGCGCCGCCTTCCCGTCGTGGTCCGCCACGTCGCCCTCGGAACGGGCGGGTCTTCTCGCCGCCGCGGCGGGGCTGCTGAAGGAGCGCGCCGGCGACGTCGCCGCGACGATCGCCACGGACATGGGCGCCCCGCTGGCGCTGGCGCTGAAGGTGCAGACGCTCATGCCCGCGGGCGTGCTCGCGTCGTACGCCGAGCTGCTCGGCCGCTACGAGTTCGACGCGGGCAAGGTCGGCAACTCGATGATCGTCCGGGAGCCCGTGGGCGTGGTGGGGGCCATCACGCCGTGGAACTACCCGCTGCACCAGGTGATCTGCAAGGCCGCCCCGGCGCTCGCGGCCGGCTGCACGGTCGTGCTCAAGCCGAGCGAGGTGGCGCCGCTCGCGGCGTACGCGCTGGCGGAGATCTTCCAGGAGGTCGGGCTGCCGCCAGGCGTGTTCAACCTGGTCAGCGGGTACGGCCCGGTCGTGGGCGAGGCCATCGCCGCCCACCCGGACGTCGACATGGTCTCCTTCACCGGCTCGACGCGGGCCGGGCGCCGGGTCGCGGCGCTGGCGGCCGAGACCGTCAAGCGCGTGGCGCTCGAACTCGGCGGCAAGTCCGCGAACGTCATCCTGCCCGACGCCGACCTGGAGACGGCGGTCAAGGCGGGCGTGGCCGGGGCCTACATCAACTCGGGCCAGACGTGCTCGGCCCTGACCCGGATGCTCGTGCACTGGGACCAGTACGACGACGCGGTGCGGCTGGCCGCCGGGATCGCCGCGTCGTACACGCCGGGCGACCCGTTCGCCGAGGGCACCCGCCTCGGCCCGCTGGTGTCGGCCGCCCAGCGCGACCGCGTGATCCGGTACATCAACCGGGGGCAGGAGGAGGGCGCCCGCCTGGTGATCGGCGGCACCGACAACCCCATGGACCGCGGCTACTTCGTCGAGCCCGCCGTCTTCGCGGGCGTCTCCCCGGGCATGGCGATCGAGCAGGAGGAAATCTTCGGCCCCGTGCTGTCGGTCATCCCCTTCGGCTCCGAGGACGAGGCCGTGGAGATCGCGAACGGCACGCCGTACGGGCTGTCGGGGGCGGTGTGGGCGAGCACGGAGGAGAAGGCGCTGGCCGTGGCCCGCAGGCTGCGCACCGGTCAGGTGGCCGTGAACGGCGGCCGGTTCAACCCGCTCGCGCCCTTCGGCGGCTACAAGCACTCCGGCGTCGGGCGCGAGATGGGGGACTTCGGCCTGGAGGAGTACCTGGAGGTCAAGGCCATCCAGATGTGAGGTTCAGGGCGCCTGGAGGAGGATCTTCCTGCGCTCGTCCTTGCCCAGCCGGTCGACGTACAGGCTGCCTTCGAGGTGGTCGAACTCGTGCTGGAAGCAGCGGGCGAGCATGCCCCGGGCCTTCACGCTCACCGGGCGGCCGAGCTTGTCGACGCCGCGCAGCGTCACTCCGGCGGCCCGCGGGGTGGGGGCGTAGATCGGCTTGCCGGTCTCCTTGCCGGGCACCGACAGGCAGCCCTCCTCCTCGACGACCTGCTCCGGGTCGTCGATCGTGAGCTCGGGGTTGATCACGTGCCCCTTGCGGTTGCTGATGTCGTAGACGAACAGCCGGCGGCCGACCCCGATCTGCGGGCCGGCGAGGCCGACGCCGTCGGCGGAGTACATGACCGCGAACATCTCGTCGATGAGGCGCCGCAACTCCCTGTCGAAGTCGGTCACGGGTTCGGCGGGAGTGCGCAGGACGGGGTCGCCGACGTACCGGATCTCGCGCATGACGCTTCTGGTCCTCCGGGAGAGGCGCCCTGGGAGGGCGGGATGTAAGGGCCTGATGGCACCGTCGGCACTTACTTTAGTGCAGCCCCGGGGTCGTGTCCGCTGCCGGGAACTGGGAAACTTGTGGGGTGCGCGTCTACATCGGTGCCGACCATGCCGGCTACGAGCTGAAGAACCACCTGGTCTCCTGGCTGAAGGACCAGGGCCACGACGTGGTGGACTGCGGGCCTTCCGTCTACGACGCGGAGGACGACTACCCCGCGTTCGTGCTGCGGGCCGCCGCGGGCGTGGCCGGGGACCCTGCCTCCCTGGGCGTCGTGATCGGCGGCTCGGGCAACGGCGAGCAGATCGCCGCCAACAAGGTGCGCGGGATCCGCGCCGCCCTCGCCTGGAGCGAGGACACGGCCCGCCTCTCCCGCGAGCACAACGACGCCAACGTCATCGGCGTGGGCGCCCGGATGCACACGGCGGAGGAGGCGACCCGCTTCGTCGAGATCTTCCTGGCGACGCCGTTCTCCGGCGCCGAGCGGCACGCCCGCCGCATCAGCCAGTTGAGCGACTACGAGACGACCGGCGAGCTGCCGCCGCTGCCCTGACGGGCGGGCCGGACGACCGGGCGTGCGGGCTCCTCGCGGGACCGCCGCGACCTGACGTCGCCGTGCGGACTCCTCGCGTCGCGGGTCCGCCGCTACCTCACGTCGGGGGCGTCCCGGTTCTCGCGGACGTCGCCGCGGCTCCGGCGGCTCTCCCGCCGGGGCGTCTCGTCGCGCAGCGGCCGCTCGTCGGCCGCCTCCTGCTGCTCGCGCGTGGGCCGCGACACGTCGCGGGCCCGCATCGCGGTGATCGCCGTGATCTGCAAGCTCTGCAGCGCCATGCCTTCGAGAGTACGCGATCTCCCGTCCGGCGCCGCGGGTCCGGGAGATCGTACGGCGGGAGGGGCGTCAGAAGACCATGCCGGTCCACGGCTTCGGGTCCCATGCCATCGCGGCCGACAGCTCCTGAAGCGCGCCCTCGCGGTGCTCCCGCACGAGACCCGCGTCGGCCAGCGCCCTCAGCGGGCGGCCGCCGAGGTAGGCCGCGCCGAGCGCGTCCACGGGCATCGTGAGGTCGGCCGGGTCGCCGGTCCGCTCGCACAGGCCCTTGGCGGTGCTGAGCCGCCATCGGCCCGCGTTCCACGGGCACCGCTCGTCCGCCACCTCGATGACGAGGTCGGCCGGGGCGGCGTACGTCCGGGAGGTCAGCGCCCGGTCCACGTCCACGAGGCGGATCCACAGTTCGTCCAGCCACCCGGCGTTCAGGTGGCGCGGATCGGCCAGCAGGTGGGCGAGCGGGTCGTCCACCGGGCGGTTCCAGGCGTACACGGACGAGCAGAGGTCCCGGTCGAGCACGCTGCGCCAGGCCAGGGCGTACGCCGCGGGGTCCGTGGCGAACAGCTCCTTCAGGAGCACCTCGCCGTCGGGCACGTCGTGGTCGGTCGTGCGGGACTTGACGCGGAAGAGCGCGTAGCCCCGCGGCCCCTCGGCGTCCTCCACGATCATGCAGCGCAGCGGCCCGTTCCCGCCCCGGTCGCGCTCCTCGTCCGCGAGCACCTCGAGGCGCCAGAGCTTCTCCGACCGGGCGTACATGCCGGGGCGCCGCAGGCGGACGGCGTCGAACACCCGGCGCAGCTCGGGCAGCGCCCCGGCCGGCGCGGCCACCCGCAGGCGCAGCGCCGGGTCGGCGGGCGCGTGCGGGACGAAGGCCGACGTCCGCGTGGGCACCCGGAAGAACAGGTTGTCGACGGCCCTGCCGTACCCGAACCGGCCGTAGATCCCGGCCTCGGTGGCGTACAGCGCGGCCACCGCCTCGCGCCCGCTGTCGTGCAGGTCGCGCAGCTGGTGCGTCATCAGCGCCGACAGCACCCCGCGCCGCCGGTGCGAGGGCAGCACCCCGACCGCGGTGACGCCGGCGACGGGGATCGGGCCGCCCGGGACCGTCATGGTCAGGCTGAGCGCCATGGTGCACCCCACCATCAGGTCGCCGTCGAACGCCGACAGGGAGCGGTCGATCTCCGCGACCTCCCTCCAGCGTTCGGAGACCTCGGGCGGGTAGGAGGAGTTGAAGGCCTCGTAGTCGACGGCCACGAAGGCGGGCCATTCGGCCTCGGTGATGGGACGAACCGTGACGCTCACCCGAGAAAGGGTAGGAGCGAGCCGCCGGGCGGGGCGACCCAATATCCGTGCCCGACGATCAAGGTCTTGGTCAAGCGGGTGCCTTCACCAGGGATGGGCGGATACAGTCGAGCTCATCATGACTTCCCGCTCGGCGCCGCTGATCCCTCCCCGGTTGCGCGCGCTCCTGGTGCGCGTGCCGCTGCTGGTGCCATTGGTGCGGCTCGTCCGGCGGGGCTGGTCGACGGACCGCAATCTCATGATGGCCCTGGTCGTGGTCACCCTGGGGATCGGGGTGCTCGACGCCGAGGTCTCGGTGTACTGGTTCTCCCCGTCCCTCCTGATTCCGGTCATGCTGCTCGGCGGCCTCCGGCTGCGGCTGCGCAGCCTGGCCGTGCTGCTCTGCGCGGTGACGGCCTCGCTCACGTACATGGGCCCGATCAGGGGTGTCGTCAGCGTGGGTCCGGGTCTGCTCATCACGATGGCCTTCACCGCGGCGCTCGCGTGGGCCATGTCCCGCACCCGCGGCAAGCTGGGGGTCCAGGGCCTGCGCGGGGACGCGATGCTGCTGGAGTTGCGCGACCGCCTGAAGCGGCAGAGCGAGCTGCCGCCGCTGCCCAAGGACTGGGGCGGCAAGGTCGTGCTCAAGCAGGCCGGCGGCTCGTCGTTCGGCGGCGACTTCGTGGTGTCCCTGCGGGAGGGCGACCTCGTCCAGGTGGCGGTCGTCGACGTCTCCGGCAAGGGCGTCGACGCCGGGACCAGGGCGCTCATGCTCTCGGGCACGTTCGGCGGCCTGCTCGGGTCGGTCGACGACTTCCTGGGCGCCTGCAACACCTACCTGCATCGCCAGCTCGGCGACGAGGGGTTCGTCACGGCCGTCCACCTGAGCCTCGACCTGTCGACCGGGGAGTACACGATCACCTCGGCGGGTCATCCGCCCGTCGTCCGGTTCGACTCCGGGTCGGGCACCTGGCGCGTCTCCACGGCCAAGGGCGTCGTGCTCGGGGTCGTCCCCGACCTGCACTGCGAGACCGACAGCGGCGTGCTCCGCAAGGGAGACGCGCTCATGCTGTTCACCGACGGGCTCATCGAGCAGCCCGGCCGCGACATCGACTCCGGCCTCGACCGGCTGCTGGGGGAGGCCGAGCGGCTGCTGCCGTCCGACTTCCGCGACCGGGCCCGTCAGCTCGTGCAGTCGATGACCTCGGGGCACAACGACGACTGCGCGCTCGTCCTGATCTGGCGCCCCTGACGCCCTCACCGCACCGCGAAAGCGGTCGCGCCGGCTGATCCGCTGAGCCGTCACATTCTGTAACTGTTCATGTACCATTCGTTGACGAAGGTCGCCCGCCGATGGCCCGTCCCCCGGCCGCGACCGTCGGTACGGCTGTCGCGGCGACGTCCGGAAAAGGGGCGAGAGATCGTGGAGATGCGATACGAGCTTTACTGCCGCGCCGACCCGGTCTTCTACGACGCCCCGCCGGCGGGTGAGGCCGCCGGGCCTGACTTCGAGGCGGCCGGCCGGCCGGTGCCCGCCGGATGGACGCGCGCCCGGCAGGGCGACTGGGTCGTCTGCCGCCCGCCCACCGGCTCCCCGCCCGACCAGGGCTGGAAGATCCACGTGTCCGCCCGGCTGGACGACGCCGCCGAGATCCTGGACCGGACGGCCGCCTACTGCTTCGGCCGGCGCCTCACGTTCAAGTTCCTCCGCTCCCCGGCCGTCCTCCACCTCCGCGACGGCAAGTACGCCGACCCGGCCGCGAGCGGGAAGTTCATCGCCGTCTACCCCGGCGACGAGCGCGAGCTGGAAACCGCGGTCGGCGGCCTGGCGGAGGCCCTCGACGGGCTGCGCGGCCCCGACGTGCCCAGCGACCTGCGGTGCGGCCCGGCGCCCGTCCACGTGCGCTACGGCGCCATCGCCGAACGCCACTGCCCGTCGCCGGACGGCCGCCCGGTGCCGGCCCTCCGCGCCCCCGACGGCGTCCTCGTGCCCGACGTGCGGGCCGCCTCCTTCACCCCACCGCCCTGGGTGCCCCTGCCCGGCTTCCTGCGCCCGTACGCGGAGGAGGCGGAGCGGGCGGCCGCGGCCCTGCCGTACGTGCCGGAGGCCGTGCTGCACCTGACCAACGGCGGCGGCGTCCACCTGGCCAGGGACCCGCGGACGGGGGAGCAGGTGGTGCTCAAGGAGGCCCGCGCCCACGCCGGGCTCGACGCCCTCGGCGCGGACGCGACGGCCCGCCTGGAGCGCGAGCGCGCCGCCCTCGAACGGCTCGCCGGGCTGGGCGTGGCCCCGGCGCTCAGGGACGACGTCACGGCCGGCCGCCGGCGCGTCCTCGTGCTGGAGCGGGTGGCGGGCGAGCCGCTCGACCGGGCGTTCGCGGCCCGCTACCCGCTGGGCGGCGCCCGGCCCGGCGACCTCGCCGCGTACGTCGACTGGGTCACCGGGATCTGCGCCGCGGTCGAGGACGCGGTCACGGTGATCCACGAGAACGGCCTGGTCCACGGCGGCCTCACGCCCGGGGACGTCATCGTCCGGCCCGACGGCGGGGTCACGCTCGTCGACTTCGAGCGGGCCGCGCCCGTGGGCGAGGCGGCCGACGTCGAGCCGCCGCTCGGCCTGCGCCCAGGACTGAGCGGTCTCGACGCCGACCGGCACGCGCTGGCCTGCCTGCGCCTCGCCCTGTTCCTCCCGCTCACCGAGCTGTTCGCGCTCGACGCGGGGAAGGCGGCGGAGCTGGCCGACGTGATCCGCAGGCTCTTCCCGGTCCCGGAGGCGTTCGTGCGGCCCGCCGCCCGGGTGGCCGGGCGCGGCCCGCGCCGCAAGGCACCCGAGACCACCGGCTGGCGGCAGATGCGGGCCTCGATGGCGGACGCCGTCCTCGCCTCCGCCACCCCCGGCCGCGACGACCGCCTCTTCCCCGGCGACCCGGCCCAGTTCGCCCGCCCCGGCGCCGGGCTCGGCCTCGCGCACGGCGCCGCCGGCGTGTTGTACGCGCTGCACGCCACGGGCGCGGAGGTCCGCCCCGAGCACGAGCGGTGGCTGGTGGAGCGAGCCCTGCGGGCCGGCGGCGACGTCCCGCCCGGCTTCTTCGACGGCCTGCACGGCGTGGCCCACACCCTCGCCCGCCTCGGGCATCGGGAGGCCGCCCTGCAGGTGCTGGAGACCGTCTCGGCCCGGCCCTGGCGCGACCTCGGCCCCGGCCTGTACGGCGGGCTCTCGGGCATCGGGCTCAACCAGATCTGCCTCGGCGCCCTGGACGACGCGCTGGAGACGGCCGACCTGGTGGCCGCGCGACCACCCCGGCTCAGCGGTCCGGCGGGGCTCATGCACGGCCCGTCGGGGGCGGCGCTGCTGTTCCTCCGGCTGTTCGAGAAGACGGGCGACGCCCGGTGGCTCGACGAGGCGGAGCGGGCGATCCGTGACGACCTGCGCCGCTGCGTCCGCCAGGCCGACGGGTCACTCCAGGTGAACGAGGGCTGGCGGACCTCGCCGTACCTCGGCGGCGGCGCCGTGGGGATCGCGTGGGTGCTCGGCGACCTGCTGCACTACCGGCCCGACCCCGACCTCGCCGCCGCGCGGGCGCGGCTCGACCTGGCCGCCCGGGCGCCGTTCTACCTCCAGTCCGGGCTGTTCGCCGGACGGGCCGGGATCATCGCGTACCTGTGCAGAGACCGGGCCGGCGGCTGGGGCAGGGAGGACCCGGAGGCGGCCCGGCAGCTCGCGGCCCTGTCCTGGCACGCCGTCGGCCACGAGGGCCACCTCGCGTTCCCCGGGGAGCGGCTGCTGCGCCTGTCGATGGACCTGGCGACCGGGACGGCCGGCGTGCTGCTGGCCGCGGGGGCGGCGCTGCACGGCGAGCCGGCCGGGCTGCCGTTCCTCGGCGGGGCGATGCCCGCCCACCCGCTGCGCAGGCCCTCCACGACGGTGGCGTGACCGGGCTCTCAGATCCAGCCGGAGTCGCTGGCGATGCGGACCGCGTCGACGCGGTTGCGGGCGCCGGTCTTGTACAGCACCCGGGTCAGGTGGTTGCGGACGGTGCCGACCGACAGCGACAGCTCCGCCGCGATCTCCTTCGAGCGGGCGCCGGCCGCGGCGAGCCTGAGCACGTCGAGCTCGCGCCGCGTCAGGGGGTTGTCGGCGGCCTCCAGCGCCGCGACCGCGAGGTCGGAGTCGACCACCCGGCGGCCGCTCGTGATGCGCCGGATGCCGTCGGCGAGCTGTTCGGGGCCGACCTGAATGCTCATGTAGCCGAGCACGCCGGCGGCGAAGGCCCGCTTCACGTGTCCCGGGTTCGGCTGGCCCGACAGCACCATCACCCGGCAGCGGGGAACCTTCTCGCCGAGCCGGGCGGCCGCGCTCAGGCCGTCCACGCCGGGCAGGTCCGTGTCGATCACGGCGGCGTCGGGCCGGGCGTCGAGAGCGGCGGGCACGATGTCCTCACCCGAGCCGACGTCGGCCACCACCTCCAGATCGCTCTCGCCGTCGAGCGACGCCACCAGGCCGCGCCGAACCAGCGGAAGGTGTGCGGCCACCAGGATCCGGATCAAGATTCTCCCCTCAGGGCGGTCCATCAAAGGGTGATCGACTGGATGCGCAGTGTCAACGAAGTGTCCCGTTTAGGTCACGGCCGCGCAACCCGAACCGGCTTCGGGACCAGCCCCCCGCGGGTATGGTGGGCTACTCTCGAAAGGTGCGAGGTCTTTCGAGGCACCTTCTCCGTCCCGGGGGTACGCCCTGATGAGCTGGCTCTTCGCAGCCGGGTTCGTTGTCCTGTTCGTCGGCCTGCTTGTCTCCATCGCGCTGCACGAGATCGGGCACCTCGTCCCGGCCAAGCTCTTCAACGTGCGCGTGACGCAGTACATGGTCGGCTTCGGGCCCACGCTGTGGTCGCGCAGGCGCGGCGAGACCGAGTACGGCGTGAAGTGGATCCCGCTCGGCGGCTACATCCGGATGGTGGGGATGCTGCCGCCCCGCCCGTCCGACGACCCCAACACGCTCCGCAGCGTCTCCACCGGCCCCTGGCAGGGCCTCATCGAGAACGCGCGCGCGGTCGCGTCCGAGGAGATCCGGCCGGGCGACGAGAAGCGCGTCTTCTACCGGAAGCCGTGGTGGCAGAAGGTCATCATCATGTTCGGCGGCCCGGCGATGAACTTCGTGCTGGCCTTCGTGCTGTTCGCGATCGTGATGATGGGCTTCGGCGTGCAGGTGCTGAAGCCCACGGTGTCCTCGGTGTCCAAGTGCGTCATCCCGGCGGCGGAGGCGGACAGCCGCGACTGCCGGGCCGACGACCCGCTCACCCCCGCCGCCAAGGCCGGCCTGCGGCCCGGCGACCGCATCACGTCCGTGGGCGGCACCTCCGTCTCCAGCTGGGAGGCGGCCACCAAGCTGATCCGCGCCCACGGCGCGGGGACGACCACGCTCGGCGTCGAGCGCGCAGGGCAGGCCCTCACGCTGAACGTCGACCTGATCGCCCAGGACCGGCCGTCGCTCGACGACCCCGAGAAGATCGACAAGAACGTCGGGTTCCTCGGCGTGGCGCCCACGGCCGTCGTGGAGCGCCAGGGCCCCGGCTACGTCATCGGCCAGATGTGGGACCTCACCGAACGGACCGCGGTCTCCATGGTCAACATCCCGAAGAAGATGGTCGGGGTGTGGGACGCCGCGTTCTCGGGTGAGAAGCGCGACCCGAACGGCCCGATCGGCATCGTGGGAGCCGGCCGCATCGGCGGTGAGATCGCGGCCTCGCAGATCTCCCTCGAAAACAAGATCGTCGTCTTCATCAACCTGCTCGCCGGGCTGAACCTCGCCGTCGGCATGTTCAACCTCATCCCGCTGCTGCCGCTCGACGGCGGCCACATCGCGGGCGGCCTGTGGGAGGGCGTCAAGCGCGCCCTCGCCCGGGTGCGCCGCCGGCCGATGCCGGGGTACGTCGACGTGGCGAAGGCCCTCCCGCTCACGTACGTCATGGCGGCCCTGCTGGTCGTCATGGGCGGCCTGCTGATCTACGCCGACCTGGTCAACCCGGTCCGCATCGCGGGCTGACGGTCTCCGGCGGCGCCACTCGCCCGCGACGCCGTCGAGGCGCTCGCGCAGAAGGTCGGCATGGCCGTTGTGCCGGGCGTACTCCTCGATCATGTGGACGAGGATCCAGCGCAGCGAGTGACGCTCGCCGTTCCGGTCGCGCGCGGCGAGCGCGCCGAGGGTGGGGCCGGGGTAGGTCCCTGTGCCAGCCATCCCGAATCGTGCCCGAACAACTGATCGATGTCATATCGTCGGAGCGTGGACCAGCTGGAACGGCTGCGCGCCCGGTGCCTCGCGTTGCCCGAGACGACCGAGCGGCTCAGCCACGGCGAGCCGACCTGGTTCGTCCGGGGGAAGAAGAC
Organism: Microbispora sp. ATCC PTA-5024; assembly: GCF_000511135.2. Classification (NCBI taxonomy): domain Bacteria; kingdom Bacillati; phylum Actinomycetota; class Actinomycetes; order Streptosporangiales; family Streptosporangiaceae; genus Microbispora; species Microbispora sp. ATCC PTA-5024. The sequence goes on from NZ_KI866526.1 coordinate 792,656, forward strand.
GTTCGTGATGTTCGCCGACCATCACCACGACGACCGGCTCGCGTTCTGGTGCGCCGCCGCCCCCGGTGTGCAGCAGGAGCTCGTCGAGACCGAGCCGGACCGGTTCTTCCGGCCGCCGTACGTCGGTCACCGGGGGTGGCTCGGGGTCTACCTGGACGTCCCGCTGGACTGGGACGAGATCGGGGAGATCGTCGCGGACGCCTTCCGTCAGGTCGCCCCCAAGACGCTCGCCGCTCGGGTCCCGGCACGACCGGAGGAGCCCCGATGACGGCCGCCGGGGTCCTGCTGGTCGCGGCGCCGTTCGTCTGGTGGGGCATGGTGGCCGCGATCTCCCTGATCGAGGCGCCGCTCAAGTTCCGGGCCCCCGGCGTCACGCTCGCCCTGGGACTCGGCATCGGACGGCTGGTGTTCCGCGCCCTGAACGCCGCCGAGGCCGTCCTGCTGGTCGTGCTGACCGCGGCGGCCGTCGTGTCGCCGCCGGGCGCCGTCGCGGCCGGGCTGGTCGCCGGGCTGTGGGTGCTGCTGGCCGTCCAGGTGCTCGTCCTGCGCCCCCGCCTCGACCGCCGGGCCCGGCTGATCATCGACGGCGCCGAGCCCGGGCCGTCCTCGCTCCACCGGGTCTACATCGCGCTGGAAGGCGTGAAGCTGCTCGCCCTTCCCGTGCTCGGAGTGCTGCTCGCCCTCAGGTGACCACGCCCCCGCCGGTGCCCGCCCGCCGGACGCCACCGAGGGTGAGCGGCCTCGCCGGCATGGCGAGAGCCTGGCCTGCGCCCGGAAGGGGGGTGGTCACGCGGGCGGCCGCGTGACGGTGGGGGTGGGGCCTATTGTTTCGCACCGCTCGCCCTCATTCGCCCTGGTTGGGCTCTGCTCTTGTAGGCATACGGCGAAGGATCTGTTAAGCGATCAGCGACGGTCAGACCGTGCGGTGGATGCGCGCTCTTTTCGGGTCGCCCTGGCTATGGTTCATCCTTGGAGGATTTCCTCCAAGAGAACATTCCCGTCCTCTGGGGCTGGCTCATTGGGCTTACGCTCCTGCCTTGGCATGCCTCTCGCCCGTGGATTCGCGGAGCTACTCGAAGGTTCACGAGGTAGGCGAGGCGCTGCCGTTCCTGGCAGACATCAAGGTTCATGATATGAATGATGATGAGCGGTGACGTCCCCTC
>NZ_KI866526.1:796446-802892 GCF_000511135.2 Microbispora sp. ATCC PTA-5024
GAGGGGACGTCACCGACGCGGTTCAGGGCGACATCATGGAACACATCTGGGGAGTGTGGCCGACCTGTCCCGAGCACCGGCTTGGCTTACACGCCGCCTTGGTGGAGGGAACTGCAGTATGGCAATGCGCGGGCACGGGCCTCCACACTGCGGCTGCCATCGGTGACCTTGGCCTGAGTTCTCGCCGAAGGCATTCTCGCCGGTCGAAGTCAGGAGACGCATGAGGCACGGTCATGTGCAAGCCGTACGTTGACCTGGGCCTTCGTGTGTGGAGCGGGTGACGGGAATCAAACCCCGCGCTGCCAGCTTGGGAATAGGCTACTGATCTTGCTCACTTGAGTTGGGAAAACGAGGATGCAGGTCAAGGCCGTCCGAGTGACCGTGAGTCCCCGCGACTACCCGCTGATCGCTGCCCGTTCTGGCACGCATCTGGCACGCGATCAAGGTCGTGACCTCTCCTTGTCCCCAAAACCACGACTCCATTATTTGGTCGGCGGCCTTGGCCAATCCACGGCTGGGCATGCCGCTGCTCCAGATTCGAGGCAGTGGTTGAGCGCGCGAGCGTCGAGCCATGCCTGATGAGCGGCGTAGATCCTGTTCAGCCCGTCGTGCTCCTGGCGCAGTGCCAGAAAGTCGTCCAGGCATTGCAGTAGCGTCTCGACGGCGCGGGCGTCAGTGTCGGGGTCCATGTCACGCGGGCTCTTCGGGCCCTCCGGCTCGGTCAGACGCAGAACGAGGCTCCACCAGACCAGGTTGTTCCCACACCCGACACGGGTCACCAGCCATTCCTGGAAGCCGGTGAGCAGGGTGCGCGCGTTCCCGTGATCGCAGCCTTCGACAAACGCAATGACGCTGGTGAAGTCCGTCTGAGGCAGGTACAAGAGTGGCCGCTTACGGAGCGCGGAGAACAGCTCCCGGTAGTCCCCGATCTTCAACCCGCTTCACCGCCTGTGGCTCTGTCTGCCTGCTTACCGATCCTGCCCTGCCGGTGACAGGAAATCGAATCCACGCTGTCAGCTTGGGAAGTCCATCAAAAGCATGCGTCCTGAGCTGCGAAGACGCCGACCTGGGTATATGTGGGTCGACGTGACGGGCCCGCCGAGACTGAGGGTATTGCCGAAGACAGGGATGTGAAGGTGGACGAGCCGGCCTGTAGGCCGGGTTCTGATCGCAGCGTTTCTCTGACCTGCGGCCGATCTCCGAGATGGGGACTGAGCTGGGATTTCATGTTTCAGCAGTCGCCAGCAGTTTCGGGAATCTCTCGTGCTCCGGCGGAACAGAGACAGAACAGAGTGCTGCCGCTGACACAACCTATGACGGCTCGCCCATGTTGGTCTGGGCGGACGGCTGGACGATCTATCACGGAGAGGTCAGCTGACCGGGAGTGATGATGCGAAAGGCTCTCGCGGCTCCGGTGAGGTCGAGGACACGCTTAAGGATGCCCTGGACGTTGGCGAGTTCCAGCGTGCCACCCGCGGCGCTGACGGTCCGCTCCGCCCGCAGCAGAGCCCAGATGCCAGCCGAGTCGCAGAAAGTGAGATTGGAAACGTCCACCACGAGGTGCTGGCGACCTCCGTACAGGGCAGCATCGATTGTGTCGGTCAGGCGGGCGCTTGAGACCATGTCGAGTTCACCGTCGAGGGTGAGGATCGTCCGGGCGGGTTCGTGCGTGATGGTGACTGCGAGAGCAGTCATAACGGCATCCGATCCCGATGCGAGAGAAGTCGTCCGCGTGCCCAAGTCAGGCGAGGACAAGTCACCGGTAAAGCAACAATACCCCGCGAGTGATACCTCAACCGCTCATCGGTGCGCAGTGACGAGCCCGATCTATGGCCCGCCCCTGGGGGAGGCGGCCCGGCTCCGTCGACCCCACCGCGGAGCGCAGCGGGCCGGCGGCGCGGTCCCCGCGCCCTCTCCCCGTCCGCTCAGTCCTGGCGGCTCACGATTGGTCGGGCGGATCCGGTTTTCGTGGCTCCTGCCCGACCATCGCGTCTGCCCAGCCTCGTCAGGCGGCCTCGAAGTCGGCCCGGTGATCGGCGGCCCACTCCGCCAGAGTACGGCCCGGCCGCCCGGTCACCACGGTGACGGGACGCGGGACGTCGGGGACGGTGAGGGTGTCGTGCCAGTAGTCGAGCAGCATCTTCATCACCGGCCCGGGGATGAACTGCGCGGTCTCGGCGCGGAACTCCTCGGGCGTGATCTCCACCAGCGGGATCTCCCGCCCCAGTGCCTCGCCGATGATCGCCACCTGCTCGGAGCGGGTCAGAGCTTGCGGGCCGGTGAGAGGGATCACCTCACCCAGATGCTCGTCGGAGAGCAGGGTCTCGGCGGCGGCCTCGGCGACGTCGTACTCGTGGATCGGGGCCTGTGCCGATGCAAGGTACGGCGCCCGGATCGGTGCGCCGGAGCGGATCTGCCAGGCCCAGGAGAGCAGGTTATTGGCGAAGGTGCCGGGCCGCAGGATCGTCCAGGCATCGGTGCGGCCGGTCACGACGGCCTCGACCGCGCTGTGGTGAAGCTGGCTCGCCGACCCGTAGTCCCGCGGGAACTCCTTCGCGGCAGCGAGGGAGGACAGCACGGTGAAGCGGTGGACGCCATGCGCGATGGCCGCGGTGACGAACGCCTCGACGCCCTGAGCGGGGAAGACGAAGGCGCGATCGACACCGTCGAACACCTGCGACCCGAGTGTGGTGGCGTCGGCCAGGTCGCCGGCGACGACCTCGACCGCGGCTGGCAGGTCCGCGTCATCGGGCTTGCGGGTCAGCGCACGTACGGCGGCGCCGCGGGCGAGCAGGGTCGTGACGAGGTGACGGCCGACAGCGCCGGTCGCGCCGGTGACAAGGATGGTCAAGATGGCTCACCTTAGGTAAGTAGTGCCGGTCGGTCCGGCTTGAACTCCAACCTAGGGACGGTTTAGGTCATTTTCTGCCCGCATTTCGGCTAGCTTGACGAGTATGTCGGACCAGACCACGACCGAGCGGGCGCTGCGCCTGCTGGAGCTGCTGCAAGCCCGCCGGTCCTGGACCGGCGGCGAGCTCGCCGGCCGGCTCGGCGTCGACGGCCGCACACTCCGGCGGGACGTGGAGCGGCTGCGGGGCCTCGGCTATCACATCGAGGCACGTCGCGGTCCCGATGGCGGCTACCGACTGTCCACGGGCAGCGACCTGCCGCCGCTGGTGTTCACCCCGGACGAGGCGCTCGCCGTGGCCGCCGCCCTCGCCTCGTCGGCTGCCAACGGCGCTGCCGGCGGGGGCGAGGTCGCGCTCACCGCCCTGGCCAAAATGGAGCAGGTGATGCCCTCTGCGGTGCGTCGGCGGGTGCGGGCGCTGCGCTCCTCGGTCGCCCTCGGCGGCACACCGAACGCGGTGGCCGGCGCGTATCCGGCTCCGATGAACGCCGACGTGCTGGCAGTCCTGGCGCTGGCGTGCCGGGATGCGGAGCGGGTCCAGCTGCTCGTGATGAGCACCGAGGGTGCCGACACCGGACGGGAGTCCCCGCGCCACGTCGAGCCTGCCGCCCTGGTGCCCCGGCAGACCCGGTGGTTCCTCGTGTGCCGCGACCTCGACCGTGGCTGGCGGGTGTTGCGCGTCGATCGGATCACGCGAGCATCAGCGACGGGCGTGCGCTTCGAGCCGCAGGAGGTCCCCGGAGGCGACCCGGTCGCGTTCGTCACCAGCCGGCTCGGGGCTCCGCCTCGTAAACATACAGCGACGATCCTGATCCACGCGCCGATCGAACAGGTACAGGCGTACATGGGTGGCTTCGCCACCGACTTCGCCCCGGCGACGACCCCCACCGGTCAGGCAGCGACATACTGGCGCATCGCCGACGTCCGTCTCGAAGTCCTCGCCGGCGGCCTGCTCTGGGTGCGATGGCCCTTCGAGGTGATCGATTCTCCCGAGCTCGCTGGCCTGCTGCGGGACCGGGCCGCAGCCTTCGCCTTCGCCGCCGACCCGGGCGGAAGCCGACCCACCAGGCCATCACGACTAAGGGTCTCGCGGGGGCAAAGGAGATACGCATTCGGAGTGGAGGGCCAGCGAGCACCGCTCAACCTACTTTGAGGCGGCGGACACCTTCGGGAGCGGAGGGCCGTCACCGCGTGCCCGCCAGCGGCTGTCCTCCATCAGCTCGCCAGGCCGGTGCGCGGGTGCCCCGCGCCCAACAGCCCATCCATCCCGTCTGCCGTCGACCCCACCGCGGAGCGGCAGCGGGCCGGCGACGGAGGTGCAAGCCCGGCTTGACGTGTCCCTCCGCCTGGGCACCTTCCACGGCCATTGGACGCAAAGGGTCACAGCCGGGCTTGCGGCGGAGGAGGCGGTCTGCTGGGCTTGCCTGGGGTTGAGTGGCGGGCGGGATGGCTCCCACCCCAGCCACCCCACAACCCGCACGTGTGTTCGAGGCCATCCCGGAGCCGGAGCGCCCCGCCGGAGGCGCCACCCCGCACCGCGCAGTACTGGCGGCTGTTCCAGCCCAGCCCACCGCCCTGTGACCGACCTGTACTGTCGCGCGGCGGCCCGTCTCGACTTGTTCGCGCCAGCCGTCCGGCGTGGTTATAGCCGGCCGCCGGGAGCGTCAGCGGGAGGCGGCGGCGTTGCCGTGACGGCGGCGCGTGCGGCCCGGCTTCGGGCCGCCTTGAAGACGTACAGAAACTTCTCACAGGACTGGCCGTGGCCCGATTTGTCCCGTCTGGTCGTTGGCGGTGTCGAGGCTCTGTGAGCACCTCCCAAACGCCACAGCGGACTTCGACATAGGTCCTAGGGCCGTTCGGTGCCATCCAGCCCCAACGAGACGATTTCTGCCGTAAGCACGGCGTCGATCTCGTAGCCGTCGTCCCGGAGTGTAATCAAGGGAACATACCCGAAGGACTCCGCAAAGAGGTTGACCCATGCGACTCGCTTGGCGCAGGTGTCGACAACGGCTCTGCCGGCGGCTCGAACGATGGCGACACACAACGGAGGATAACTTCTCTGGCCGTCTGCTGCTCGCGGAGCGCCAGCCAGAGGAAAGAGTGGTGACAGGTGTCGTGTCTCCCGTAGCCTCTCTCCGTGCCTTTTATGATCTACCGGCGTATGGCCGGGCTGGTGACGTTTACGGCTTTGGTGGTGGGACTGGGAGCGGCCGGCGGCCCGGCTACCGCGGAGGTGTCGGCTCGTACTCGCAACCTGCGGCTACCTGGTGTCGCCGTCACTGTGCACGAGAAGTCGGGCGACCGCCTCGTGGTTACCTCGTACTGGCTGGCGGGCCGGACGGCGATGGCCTATTTGCGGACGAGTAGCTCGACCTTCACCGAGATGGCGGAGTATTGGCGGGTCGCGGTCTCCCCGGACGGCAGGCGAGCGCTCGGGGCGGGCTCCTATCTGGATGACAACGGTTGCGAGACCTTCGATGTGATCGACCGGCGCAGCGGCACGGTCCTGCATCTATCGGTTCCGAGCGTCTGCAAGCCTCTGAACGGAGGGTACTTCGCCTGGTCGCCCGACGGCACCAAGGCCGTCCAACTGGTCTTCAAGAAGAAGCGAACCGGATTTCTGACCATCGACGCACTCAAGGGGACGACACGGTACGTGCCGCTGCCCAATTCGTATGAGGACTCCTATTTCACTTGGACGCCGGACGGCGTTCATGTCCTCGCGTACGACGACGCGCGGCTTCGTTTTCTGCGACCCGACGGGAAAAACGTGAAAACCTACTCCGGTCTCGGAGTCCTGGCCGAAGGGGCGCACGCCTTCTCGCCCTCCGGTACTCGTTTCGTAACGTACTGCCCGTCCAGCAGTGGCATGTGCCTATGGCACACCCGCACCGGCAAGAGTGCCGGTAGGGTCGGTTTCCCGGCCGACGACATGTACGGCTGGTGGGACGAGAAGCACCTCGTCGTCCGTAAGGAGACGGGAAAGAACTTCCAGGCGGTCGTCATCGACCTTTCCGGCAAGGTGACCCGGGTGCTCGCGGACATTGCCGCATCGGCCGTGAAGAAGTACTCCGTGGACCTGGACTTCACCCACCGTTAAAGCGTTGCCCGGAGGGCATGCCCACTGCGCTAGCCAAGGAAGCCAGGTCCGACACTTCGAGGACTTCGATGCCGTGGCTTGTCAGGAGTTCGACCCCTTGGCAGTCAGCGACAAACAGGCTCGGTTCGCGCCAGGCGACGACCACGCGGGGAATCCCGGCTTCGATGATGAGCTGGGTGCATGTGCGCGGTCGCGATCGTCGTTCTGAGCAGGGCTCCAAGGTGCTGTAGATCGTCGAACCCTTAAGGCGGGTTTTGTCGATCGTCCCGAGCTTGGCGAGAGCTGCCTCTTCAGCGTGTACGCGAGGGTCTGTTTCGCGGGAGTATCCGCGAGAGATCTCGTTACCCTCGGCGTCCACGATTACGGCCCCTACGGAGAACGCTGTTGTCGACGGCGGGCACTTCCGAGCTAGTGGCTCGTCACCGAACCTCGGCGGGG
>NZ_KI866526.1:804279-829598 GCF_000511135.2 Microbispora sp. ATCC PTA-5024
CTCGATGGCAGTCATGAGCCACTGACGATCGGTCGGAGTGATGACGCTCATGAGGTGGAGTCCCCGGATGTTTCCTTCGGCAGGTACCGGATCAGAACGATGTCGCCGATGGAGCGGACCTCGGCAACCTTCATCCTATGAGCGGAGCCTCCGGGGAACTATCCAGCGTTGACGAACCTTGGAGCTGCCGAGTCTCCGACGAAGATGGGCGCGATCGCTAGGTGTATCTCGTCGGCCAGGCCCTGAGTGAGGAACTGAGTGTGGATCGTCCCGCCACCCTCGACCATGAGATGCCGTATACCTCGTCCTCTGAGGTGGATCTGCCGTGGAAGACCCCTGACGGGCCGTCGCACTCTGCTCGGCTCGTCTTTACCACCCGCCAGCGAACCGTGATCGTCCGCAACGAGTTCAACCGCTTCGCGTGGAAGACGGCTCTAGAGAAGGCGGGAATCCCGACTACGCGGGAGAACGGCTTCCACATGCTGCGGCATCACTTCGCCTCGGTGCTCCTCGAAGACGGTGTGTCGATCAAGGCGGTCGCCGAATTCCTCGGCCACGCCGACCCTGGCTTCACCCTGCGGACGTACACGCACCTGATGCCCTCCAGCGAGGACCGGATGCGGGCGGCGATCGAGCGCGCATGGTCCACAAGGCCGGCGGAAGGTCCGAGTGCCCTGGATGTGCCCTGACTCGTCCGATGATCCCTGGGCGTGCCGCTCAAGTACGCGTCTCGTCTACCCCGAAAGTGCTGGTCACGCGGGCGCCCGCCGGGGGGAGGCGCGCGCCCGCGTGACCGTGGGGGTGGGGCGGATGGCTCAGTACATCGAGATGTGGACGTGGTCGTAGTGGTTGGCGGTGATCCCGCCCCGGTCGGCCATGGGGCGCCACCCCGGCCGGCCCAGGTTGTAGATCCGCTGCTGCCAGATGATGTACATCACGCCGAGCTTCGGGCCGTTCTTGATGGCCCAGGCGGCGATGCTGTCGCCGAGGGCCTTCATGTCCGGGGCCGGCATCGTGCCGCCCGAGCTCATCATGAAGTCGCAGGCGCGGCCGAGGGGGTGCTCGCCGCTCGTCTCGGCGCGGTAGCAGCCGACGGGGAAGCGCAGCTGGAAGTGCTGTTCGACCTCCGAGCGCATGAACCGCATCCGGGGGGTGATGTTGTCGGCGCCGCTCGGCAGTTCCGGCGCCCACGCGCCGCCGGGGCGGCGGCCGGGGGCGATCGGGATGAGCTTGTCGAGCTTGTCCTTGATCTCGTCGATCAGCCGCTCCGCGTCCGACCGCTGCTCCGCGACGTCCGCCGACTGCGTCTTGAGCTGCGCGGTCAGCGCCTTCGCGGCGTCGGCCGCCCGCTGCCGCTCGGTCCGAACCTGGTCGAACTGAGTCATGCGGGCGGCCTGCTCCTCCTGGAGCTGGTACGCCACGGTCGAGCCGTTCAGGTCGACCAGCGGGACGGGGCTGCCGGCGATCGCGCTGTCGGTCTGGTAGCGCAGGCCCGCCATGTCACGCAGCGCCTGCTGCGCCGCGTCGTAGTCGGACTGGGCGGCCGCCAGCCGCTCGCGGGCGGCCTTCTCCGACACCTTCGCCTTGGCGAGCGCCACGCGCTTGGCGTTGTAGTCGGCGATCAGGCCGTCGACCTTCTTCTCCAGCGCGGCGAGCTGTTTCCTGAGGCCGCTCTCCGTCGGCTTGGGGTCGGCGTTTCCCGCGGTGGCCGTGCCGAACACGAGCACGACGGTGGCGAGCACGCCCGCGGCCAGGGGGAATGCGCGGGGCAGAGCCCACTCCTCTCCATCTCGCCGACCGGGTTAGCTGACGGGTGCGGGCGGGAGCAGCCCGGGCGCGAGGCCTTAACCCCAGGTTCCTGTGTGGGTCCCCGGCTCCCGGGCGAGGCGCCCGGGATTAGGCGATCCGGCTGTGGCTGCCGGTGCGATGGATACTAGTGGGAAGGAAACGGTCAGTGCCAGCCCAAGTCGCAATCAATCGGAGATCAAGCCGTTACCGCGCCTCACGCAGCATCCGGGCGGCCTCCTCGGGCAGCACGTCGTTCACGAAGGCCCCCATCGCGGACTCCGACCCGGCCAGGTACTTCAGCTTGTTCGGCGCCCGGCGGATGCTGAACAGCTGCAGGTGGAGGTAGGCGAGATCGCGCCGGTACGTCACGGGCGCCTGGTGCCAGGCCGCGATGTACGGCATGGACACGCCGAACAGCCCGTCGAGCCGCCGCAGCACGTCGGTGTAGAGCGGCCCGAACGAGGCCCGCTCCTCCGCGGACAGCGCCGGGATGTCGGGCACCCGGCGGTGCGGGTAGACGTGCACCTCGAACGGGTAGCGGGCGGCGGCCGGCACGAACGCCGTCCAGTGCTCGTTCGACCCGACGACCCGCGGGCCGCGCCGCTCGGCGGCCAGCACGTCGGCGAACAGGTTGCCGCCCCGGTGGCGGGCGGCGGCGTCCAGCATCTGCCGCGTCCGCGGGGTGACGTACGGGTAGGCGTAGATCTGGCCGTGGGGGTGGGGCAGCGTGATGCCGATCTCCTCGCCCCGGTTCTCGAAGCAGAAGACCTGCTCGACGCCCGGCAGCGCGGACAGCTCCGCGGTCCGGTCGGCCCACGCCTCCATCACCAGCTCGACCTGCTCGTCCGAGAGGGAGGAGAACGACGCGTCGTGGTCGGAGGTGAAGCAGACCACCTCGCAGCGGCCGATCCCGGGACGCACCTCGCTGAGGCCGCCCACCTGCTCGTACTCGCCGACGTTGAAGCTGAAGGACGGGAAGCGGTTCTCGAACACCGCCACGTCGTACGGCGAGGGGATCTCCGAGCCCGGGTGGGCCGGGCAGAGCGGGCACTCGTCGGCGGAGGGCAGGTGGGTGCGGGTCTGCCGGTGCCGGGCGACCGCGACCCACTCGTCCATCAGCGGGTCGTACCGCAGCTCGGACGCGTACGGCCGCGGGGGCAGGTCGCGGGTGTCGACGGCGCTGTGGTCGGCGTCGTCGCGGAGGTCGAAGTAGATCAGCTCGCGCCCGTCGGCGAGGTGGGTGACGGTGCGCTTCACTGCGCGGCCTCCAGCGCGGCGTCGGCGGACGGGGCGACGACGACCAGGTCGCCGACGTGCTCGGCGAGCTCGGCCCGCGCCTCCTCGGGCAGCCCGGCGTCGCTGATCACCACGTGGGCCTCCTCGAGGGCGGCGATCGTGCTGATGCCGATCGTGCCCCACTTGGTATGGTCGGCCAGCACGACGAGCTGCTGGGCGGCGGCGACGAACTCCCGGTTGGTCTCGGCCTCCAGCAGGTTGGGGGTGGTGAAGCCCGCCCGGGTGCTCATGCCGTGGACGCCAAGCATCAGCGTGTCGACGTTCAGCGACCGCACGGCGGCGACGGCGACGGGACCCACCAGCGCGTCGGACGGCGTCCGCACGCCGCCGACGAGCACGACCGTCTGGTCCGGCCGTCCACCGCGGTGGAACACGTCCGCCACCTGCACGGAGTTGGTGATGACGGTCAGCTCGGCCACGTCGACCAGGTGGTGGGCGAGCGTCCACGTCGTGGTGCCCGCCGACAGGGCGACGGAGCTCCCGGGCCGCACGAGCTGGGCCGCGCGCCGGGCGATGGCCTCCTTCTCGGCCTGCTGGCGCACCGACTTGGCCGCGAACCCGGGCTCCTCGGTGGAGCCGCTCCCGGCCGCCGTCGCGCCGCCGTGGACCTTCTCCACCAGGCCCCGCTCCGCCAGCACCTCCAGGTCCCGGCGTATGGTCATGTCTGAGACGCCGAGATCGCGCACGAGCTCTGCGACGCGCACTCCACCGGTCCGGCGGACCCTCTCGAGGATCGCCTGCTGCCGTTGCTGGGCCAGCATCCACCCACTCCTTATCAACAAGTTTCAACAAATTATGTCATAAGCTGCGAGTGGTCATGTTGGGACATGGTGAAGGGATGCGCACCACGATCTGTACAGGCGGTGCGCAATGGTTCGTCCTTCTCCCTTGTACGGCATGGACCCTCGGGAGGACAGTGGGCGAAAGCCGTACTCCACCGGAAGGACGGTCGGCCATGGGGAAGCGCGCGCGCAAGTCGAAGGCCCGCAAGAAGAAGAAGGCCAACCACGGCAAGCGGCCCACGGGGCGTTAGCGGCCCGTCAGGGCGTTCTGCCCCAGGCGACGAGCAGGCGCGTCTGCTCGTCGGCGTCCTCCGGAAGTGCCTGCTCGGCGTCCTCCGGGAGCCCCTGCTCGTCGCCCATCACCCCAGCCAGGCGGTAGCCCTCCCGCGCCTGCGCGAACCATTCGGCGCACCTCGCCACCAGATCGGGCTCCAGCCGCTCCGGGCCGCCGATCGCACGTGCCAGGTCCCAGGTGTGGATCAGCGCGTCGGCGAACAACTCGGTGATGTACTCCTCACCCGTCACGTCGCCGAACGACAGGTGGGTCGCGGCGGTCAGCGCCCCCTCGGCGTACACCGCCTGGACGGCGCCCTGAGCCGAGACCTCGAACGCCTTGACCGGGTCGGCCCCGAGCACGTCGCCCTCGAAGGTCTCGCCCATCTCCGCCATCCTCCGGCCCGCCAGCAGCTCCGGGGCCCACAGGTTCTCCGTGACGAGGTGGTTCACCAGCCCGCGGACGTCCCAGTCCACACAGGGCGTCGCCAGCTCCCACTGGTCGTCCCGTACGAGGTGGAGCCGGTTGCCGAAGCCGTCCAGCGCCCGACGGTACGCATCACGGATGTCGATCATTTCCCCTCCTCGCAAAGGAGTTCCCCCTTCGACCGTATCTCTTCCGATGATCTGGTCATACATGGTCATCCAGGGGGATGTCAGGGGGTCAGGGCAGATGCTGCTCCACCCAGACGATCTTTCCGTACGTCGTGGGGCGGGTGCCCCAGCGGTAGGCGAACCGCTTGATGAGCTGGAGCCCGCGGCCGGTGTCCTCGTCGGCCGTGGCCGACCGGGGGGCCGGGGTGGCCGGCGAGCCGTCGGCGACCTCGCACACCAGCGTCCGCCCGCGCAGCAGCCGCAACTCGATCGGCGGCCAGCCGTGCTTGAGCGCGTTGGTGACCAGCTCGCTCACGATGAGCTGGGTGCTGTCGGCGAGCGCGCCCAGCCCCCAGGTGCCGAGCGTGGAACGGACGAACCTCCTGGCGTGCGCCACGAAGCGGGGGTCGGCCGGCAGCGGGCACGACGCGATCTCGTCCGGGTCGAGCTCCCGCACCCGGGCCACCAGCAGCGCGATGTCGTCACGCTCGTGGCCCGACCGCTGGCCGCTGATGATCACGTCGCACATGTCCTCCAGGTCCTCGACGCGGCCGGCCAGCAGGCGGCGCAGCGCCATGATCCCGGAGTCGAGGTCCCGCTCGCGGCTCTCCACCAGGCCGTCGGTGTACAGGGCCAGCACGCTGCCGGCCGGGAGGATCATCTCCCGCGACTCCAGCGGCTCGCTGCCGATGCCGAGCGGCAGCCCGGAGGGCAGGTCGATGATCTGGGTGGAGCGGTCCGGGTGGAGGAGCACGGGCGGCACGTGCCCGGCCCGCGACAGCGCGCAGGCGCGGGTCACCGGGTCGTAGACCGCGTAGATGCACGTCGCGATCTGGGTCGGGTCGAGGTCCTGGCTCATCAGGTTGAGCCGGAACAGCACCTCCTCGGGCGGCAGGTCGAGGCTCGCCAGCGTACGTGCCGCCGTCCTGAGCTGGCCCATCGTCGCCGCGGCCCGCGTCCCGTGGCCCATGACGTCCCCCACCACGAGGGCCGTGCGGCAGCCGGGCAGCGGGATCACGTCGTACCAGTCGCCGCCCACGCCCATCAGGTCGCTCGCCGGCAGGTAGCGCGAGGCGATGTCCATGCCGAGCGGCTGCGGCAGTTCGGCCGGCAGGAGGCTGCTCTGCAGGGTGAGCGCCGTGCGCCGCTCCCTCGTGTACAGGCGGGCGTTGTCGATGCAGATCGCCGCCCGCGCCGCCAGGTCCTCCGCCACCGTGACGTCGGGCTCCTCGAACGGCTGGGTGCGCGGACGCCGCACGAACACCGCGCAGCCGAGCACCCGCCCCCGCGCCCGCAGCGGGACCGCGAGGAAGGACGACTCGGTGAGCAGGTCGGCCACCGCGTCCTCCCGGTCGACGCTCGCCCCGATGACGCGGGCGTTCTCCTTGTCCAGCACCGGGTACATCAGCGGCTTCCCGCTCGCCATGCACTGCGCGTGCGGCATCTCCGCGGGGTAGACCGTCACCTCGTCGATCGGGAACGCGTCGATCCAGGGCTGCGGGCTCTCGTGCGCGATGCCGAGGGCGACCCGGCGGACGAGCGTGGTGCCGTCCACCGGCCGGGAGGAGATCTCGCCGTCGATCACCAGCCGGTCCTGCACCATCACCGCCGCGGCGTCCGCGAAGCGCGGCACGGCCACGTCCATGAGCTCCCGGCTGGTCTCGGCCAGGTCGAGCGTGGTGCCGATCCTGCGGGTGGCCTCGTTCAGGAACGCCAGCCGTTCATGCGCGGACGCGGCGCTGCTGCGGCGCCACTCCGCCCGGTTGCCCGGGGCGGGATCCTTGATGACGCAGTTCCGGTTCAACGGTTTCTCCGGCGAGAGCGGATGGTGTCCCCGAATCGTATGAAGGTGATACCTCGCATTTCAGCCGTTTGACAGGAGTGCGTAGAGCGCGCGTTTCGTAGACGTGTGGAATCCGCGTGACGGTGAGGGGCACGTCTTACCCGTCACACAGGGGACGAAACAGACCAGGGGCTACACGCCGGGCAGATCGGCGAGAGCGGAGTCGATGCGCTCCTGCGGCAGCGCGAAGTCCTCCAGGCGTCCCGCCAGGTGCCGCTCGTACGCCGGCAGGTCGAAGTGGCCGTGGCCGCACAACGCGGTCACAATGACCTTCTCCTCGCCGGACTCCGCGCACCGCCGGGCCTCCGCGATCGTCGCCGCCAGGGCGTGGGACGGCTCGGGCGCCGGGAGGATGCCCTCCGTCCTCGCGAAGCGCACCCCCGCCTCGAAGCACGCGTTCTGGCTCACGGCCTCCGCCTCGATCATCCCCAGCTCGTGGATGTGCGACAGCAGCGGCGACATCCCGTGGTAGCGCAGGCCGCCGGCGTGGATGGGGTCGGGCACGAACCGGTGGCCGAGCGTGTGCATCTTCATCAGCGGTGTGAACCCCGCCGCGTCGCCGAAGTCGTACGCGTACGTCCCGCGCGTGAACGAGGGGCAGGCGGCCGGCTCGACCGCGCGCAGCACCGGGTCCATCCGGCCGGCCAGCCTCTCCCGGAGGAACGGGAACGCCAGCCCAGCGAAGTTCGACCCGCCGCCCGTGCAGCCGACGACGACGTCGGGCGTCTCGCCCAGGAGCGCGAGCTGCTCCAGGGCCTCCTCGCCGATGACGGTCTGGTGCAGCAGGACGTGGTTGAGCACCGAGCCCAGGGCGTAACGGGTGTCGTCGGCCGCGCCCGCCGCCTCGACCGCCTCGCTGATCGCGATGCCGAGGGAGCCGGAGCAGCCGGGGTCGTCGGTGAGGATCCGGCACCCCGACGTGGTCACCGCCGACGGGCTGGCGTGCACGGTGGCGCCGTACACCTTCATGAGCGACCTGCGGTACGGCTTCTGGTCGTACGACGCTCGGACCATCCAGATCTCGCAGGCCAGGCCGTACTGGGCGCAGGCGAACGCGAGCGCGGAGCCCCACTGGCCGGCGCCCGTCTCGGTGGTCAGCCGCCGCACGCCCTCCCGGGCGTTGTAGTACGCCTGGGGGACGGCGGTGTTCGGCTTGTGGGAGCCCGACGGGCTGCCGCCCTCGTACTTGTAGTAGATCCTCGCCGGGGTGCCCAGGCTCCTCTCCAGGCGGCGGGCGCGGATCAGCGGCGTCGGCCGCCACAGGCGGTAGACGTCGAGGACGCTCTCGGGCACCGGGACGAAGCGGTCCTCGCTCATCTCCTGCGCGATCAGCTCCATGGGGAACAGGGCGGCGAGGTCGTCGGGGGCCACCGGCTGCAGGGTGGCCGGGTGGAGCGGCGGCGGGGGAGGGGCCGGCAGGTCGGGCAGGATGTTGTACCAGTTCCGGGGGATCCGGGACTCGTCGAGAAGGATCCTCGTCGGCTCGCTCACCGCGCCCTCCACTCCTGGCCGCCCGCCACTTCCAGTCTCCGCGCGGCGGGGCCATCGGGAAAGGCCCCCGTTCTGAGGTAAGGGGCGGCCGGGTTCAGACGGTGCCGCCGGACCGCCAGTAGAAGCCGTTCTCCCGGCTGAGGAACCTCTCGTCCACCAGGTGACGGCGCAGGGCCGCGTGATCGTCGTGGAAGGCCCGCAGGACGACGTCCACGTCCTTCTCCGCGTAGCGGACGCCCGGCTCGAAGAGCCCGGCGATGTAGTCGAGCACCACCAGCCGCTTGCTCCGCTTCGCCGGGATGGAGACCAGCCGCCCGTCGACCAGGAAGGTGTCGAGCGGCGTCGGCCGTTCGGACGGGATCTCCTTGAGCAGCTCCCGGAACCTCTCCGGCCGCGCCCGCCAGCCGCCCTCCTCCCGCACGGCGAGACCCCCGCGGGCCAGCCGGGTCAGCGCCTGCTCGGCCTCCTCGGGCTCCAGGCCGGCGGCCTCGGCGGGCGGCGCGTCCGGCCGCAGGACGAGAGAGGCGAACACGCGGAGCGTGTCCTCCTGGCCGAGCAGCCCGAGGACACGCGACACATCCTTGCCGATCACCCTTTCCACGCTACCGGCGGGCGCAAGCGGTTTGCCGCCGCGAGGTTTGTAGCCTCGAAGAAGAAGGGCTCAC
The DNA here is from genome assembly GCF_000511135.2 of Microbispora sp. ATCC PTA-5024. Taxonomy (NCBI): domain Bacteria; kingdom Bacillati; phylum Actinomycetota; class Actinomycetes; order Streptosporangiales; family Streptosporangiaceae; genus Microbispora; species Microbispora sp. ATCC PTA-5024. The sequence goes on from NZ_KI866526.1 coordinate 813,012, forward strand.
CGGATCCGACCACATCCTGGAGGTCCCGTGACCGCGCAGCTCGACCACACCATCGTGCACAGCTCCGACCGGTTCGCCTCGGCCCGGTTCCTGACCGCACTCCTCGGCGCGCCCGACCCCGGGTCCTTCGGCCCGTTCGCCACGGTCCCGCTCGCCAACGGCGTGACGGTGGACTTCGCCGACTCCATCGTCGAGCCCGGCCGCATCGTCATGCAGCATCTGGCGTTCCTGGTCTCGGAGGAGGAGTTCGACGAGATCTACGGCAGGATCAGGGAGGGCGGCATGGACCACTGGGCGGACCCGGCCCACCGGGAGCCGCGGCAGATAAACCACCGCTACCACGGCCGCGGCGTGTACGTCGACGACCCCGACGGCCACTCCATCGAGTTCCTCACCCATCCGTACGAGTGACCTGACCGTACGGCACGCGCGTCAGCGCGACGACGATCCGCCTGCCCGGTCCACGGGGGGCGCCATCGCCCTCAGTTCGGCCATCGCCCTCTCGGAGGCACTGCCCGGCTCCGCCTGCGCCGTGAACAGCCGCTGACCGGGGGCGCCGTCGATGGAGAACGACTCATGCCAGAGCGTCACGTCGCCGACGACGGAATGGCGCAGGCGAATGATGTCGCGACGCCTGACACGCACGTCGTGACGGGCCCACATCTGCCGGAAGGCCTCGCTCTCCTCCGAGAGCTCCTCGACCAGGCCGGCCAGGGACGGATCTCTGTGGTCCGCCCCCACGGCGGCGCGCAGGTGGGCGACCATGGCCCGCGCCTCCTCCTCCCAGTCCACCCAGAGGTCCCTTGACGCCGGGTTGAGGAAGTACATCCGGATGAAGTTGTCGGTGTGCTCCAGCCCCATGGTGAGACCGGCCCACAGCGCGTTGTGGGCCAGCACGTCCGTCCGGCGGTTCAACACCACGGAGAGGACGTCGTCCCACCGGTTCATCAGCCGCAGCACCTGCGGACTGACCCGGTCCTCGTCGCCGTCGGCCCCGGACGCGCGCGCCCGCGGACGGGCGAGCTCGTGGAGATGATCGGCCGCGTCGGTGTCGAGGCGGAGCGCGCGGGCCAGGGCGCCGAGCACCTGATCCGACGGCCGGCGTTCCCTGCCCTGCTCCAGCCGCGTGTAGTAGTCCACGCTGACGCCGGTCAGGACCGCCACCTCGTCACGGCGCAGTCCCGGTGTCCGGCGTTGCTGGACGCCGCGCGGCAAGCCCACCTCGGCCGGGGAGATGATCTGTCGCCGGGCGCGGAGGAAGTCGCCGAGAGGGTTCTCCATGCGGGACAGGGTAAGAATTCGCAGGTAAAGGGGCAAAAAGACGACTTTGGTCAGGCGGCGCGGGCGCGCGAGACGACCGACAGCAGGCGCGTGCCGGCGTTCCGGGCGGCGATGCCGTACCTGGTCGCCGGGATGAGCAGCCGGGACGCCGGGACGACGAAGCGCTGCTTGGGCCCGGTCAGCAGGCGGTGCCGGGCCTCGTAGGCGCGGAACGCCGCCACGTGATCGTCCCGGTGCGCGGCCAGCGCGTCGGCCAGGGTCGCGGCGCCGGCGATGGCCAGGGTGGACCCGTCCCCGAACAGCGAGACACAGGAGGCCGCGTCTCCGAGCAGCGCGATCCGCCCGTTCGACCAGCTCTCGAGGCGCACCCGGCTCACTGAGTCGAAGAACAGGTCGTCCGCCTGCGGAACCTGCTCGAGCAGCTCAGGGATGCGCCAGCCGCCGCCCGCGAAGGCGCCGGCGAGCAGCCGCTTGTGCTGCGCCGTGTCACGATGGTCGAAACCGGGCACGGCGGGACTGCGGAAGAAGAACGCGGCGCCGCCCTGGCCGGTGCCGGGGTGCAGGGCGACGGCTCGGCCGGGGGAGTTGTACACGACCACCTCGTGCGGGTCGAGGGCGAGACCGGGCAGAGGCAGGGTCGCCACGTACATGCCCAGATGGTCGGCGAACCGCTCCTCCGGGCCGAAGGCCAGGCGGCGGACCGCCGAGTGCAGCCCGTCGGCGCCGACGACCAGGTCGAAACGGCGGGGTGCGGCGTTCTCGAAGGTGACGTCCACGCCGCCGGGGTCCTGCCGCAGGGCGGTGACGGTGTCGTCGTAGAGGCATTCGACGGCCACCGTCGAGGACAGCACCCGGGCCAGGTCGGCGCGGGGCAGCTCGATGTCGTCGGGCCGCATGCGCATGCCGCCGACCCGCCTGCCGCGGCCGTCGACGAAGCTCAGCCGGGTCACGCGGGTCGCCGCGGCGCGCAGTTGGGCCAGGACGCCCATGCGCTCGGCGACCTCACGGGCGGGACCGCGTACGTCCACGGGGCTGCCGCTGGACCGCCGGCCCTGTGCGCGCTCCACGACGGTGGGTTCGAACCCGTGGCGGGTGAGCCAGTAGGCGAGGGTGCTTCCGGCTATGCCGGCTCCTGAGATCAGCACGGTCTTCATGTCCTGGACGATAGCTGCACTCAGTGCATGCCTGCAATGAGTGCCGATCGGCATTCCATGCGCTAACATCGGCGGCATGGCTGAGCTCTCCCTGCGCGAACGGAAGCGGCAGCGCACCCGCCAGGCGATCGTCGAGGCCGCCGTGGAGCTGTTCGAGGAGCACGGCTACGAGGGCACGACCGTCGCCGACATCGCCGAGGCGGCCGAGATCGGCACGCGCACCTTCTTCAGCTACTTCGCCAGCAAGGAGGAGGTGCTCTTCCCGGAGAGCGACTCGCGGATCAGGGCCGTCGTCGACGCCATCGCCACGCGTGGGCCCGAGGACCGGCCTGCCGACGTGCTGCTGCGCGCGCTGCGCACCGTGAACCGTGACAGCGACGACATGGTGAGCAGGGTGGCCGCGCTCCGGCTGCGGCTCATCCGGACCGTGCCCGCGATGCGGGGGCGCGGCTTGCAGCTCCAGCTCGACGCGCAGCGGGAGATCGCCCGTCACCTGTGTGCGGCCTACCCCGGCGAGCTGGACGAGGTCGGGGCGGCGGCTCTCGTGGGGGCGTTCGTCGGGGCGGTCACCGGCGCTCTGCAGGTGTTGATGGAGAAGGGGGGCGATGATCCCGAAGCCATGAGCCGCCGCCTGCAGGAGGCGACGGACGCCGCCCTGCGCCCCTGGCTGCACGAGCGGCGACGTACGTCAGAGGCCGGGCGGCAGCCCTGAAGCACACCTCTGGTATCCCGGCGACCGGAGCAGGGTCGAGGACGGACGCCGTCCGGGCAGGTACGGCTCGACGACCTTCGCCGGCATCGCCGCGGCACGTCCGGACTGGACGGTGGCGGTGCGCGCCCATGAGACGCCTCGCCCCGACGGGCGAGTGCCCTCGCAGGCGAGCACGGCCGGGAGTCGCCGCGGCGCCAGGAGGAAGCCGCCTCCGATCACTGGAGGCGGCCTTTTGACGTGCATGTGTGCTGGTCGGGGCGACAGGATTTGAACCTGCGACTTCTTGCTCCCAAAGCAAGCGCGCTACCAAGCTGCGCCACGCCCCGTCTCGTCGGGTGCGCGAGCGCTCCGAGACTCCGGTACGCTTACGCCCTGACGACCGGATGAAGTCTAGACCAGATGACCACCGGCCGCGCGCGGACGTAGCTCAATGGTAGAGCCCCAGTCTTCCAAACTGGCTACGCGGGTTCGATTCCCGTCGTCCGCTCTCATCGAAAAAGGCCAGGTCAACCGCATCCCGGTGCCTGGCCTTTGTGATTTCCATTGGTGTTTCGATCTCCCGTGCCACTTCAGGTTTCGAGCGATGTGGAATCCGGACAGGACGCGATCCCGTCCGTAGTGACTACGCGGTGCCCTGGGTCAGGCGGTAGCGCGAGGGCGGAATGCCATATCGATCGACGAAGGCCTGGCGGAGGGTCTCAGCCGTGCCGAAGCCGCAACGGGTCGCGATAGCGGTCATGGGCAGGGAGGTGGAGGCCAGAAGGTGGGCGGCGGCCTCGGTGCGGGCCCGGCGTACGAACCGGCCTGGGGTCTGGCCCAGGTGTTTGAGGAACAGCCGGTTCAGGTGGCGCTCGCTCACTCCCGCGCCGGTCGCCAGGGCAGCCGTGCTCAGGTCGGCGTCCAAGTGGCCGGTGACATGGTCGACCACCCGCTGGATCAGGCTGTCGCCGGGTGGCGGGCCTGCGGTGAACATGCTCATCTGCGCCTGGTTGCCGGGCCGTTGCAGGTAGGTCACCAGGTTGCGGGCCACCTCCCGGGCGAGGGCGGCGCCGTGGTCTTCCTCGATGAAGGCGAGGGTCAGATCCAGGGCGCTGGTGACACCGGCGGCAGTAGCGACGTCGCCGTCGCGGATGAAGATCGGATCAGCGTCGACCATGATCTCCGGATGGCGGGCGGCGAGCTCGTGCGCGTATTGCCAATGGGTGGTGGCGCGCCGCCCGTTGAGCAGGCCGGCGGCGGCCAGCACCGCCGCACCCGTGCACACCGATGCGACCCGGCGGCTCTCCCGCGCCAATCGACGGACGTGGCCAACGATCACCCGGCTTGCAGCCGCTTCCTCGCGCCCGATTCCCCCTGACACGATCAGCGTGTCCAGCGGCCCGGCGATGCGTTGGAGGGCCTGCTGCCCCTGCAGGGTCAGCCCGCTGCTGCAGGTGATGGGCAGGCCCGACGGGGTGGCCAGGCACACGTCGTAGGGCGGTGTGGCGCCGTGGAGGTTCGCCGCTATCAGGGTCGACGTCACGCACGCGATGTCCAGCAGCTCCGCCGCCTGGTATCCGACCACGACCACACGCCGCTCGGTCATGGCACAACCGTATGTCAGAAAGACAGGGCACCCAAGTTTCCGGACCTGTCTCTGATACTTCGTTGGCACCTTCTCTGGGCGCCCGGACAGTTGAGCCATGACTCAGCCGATGCCCGACTCGCCTCCCGGCACCAACCGCCATGCGCGGCGATGGGGAAGGTTCACCCTGCACTACATCGAGATGATCGTCGCCATGTTCGCCGGGATGATCGCGCTCGGCCTGCTGTGGTCGTTCGCCCTCGGGATCGACCTGTCGTACGCCCGCGATCCGGAGCTCGCCTACCTGCTGATGGCGTTCGACATGTCGGCGGGCATGGGCGCCTGGATGCGCTTCCGCGGCCACGCCTGGGCCTCCACGCTGGAGATGTGCGGCGTCATGTTCGCTCCGGTCGTGCCGCTGTTCCCGCTCCTATGGCTGGGCGTGATCGACGGGATGACCCTGATGATCACGGCACACGTGGCGATGTTCCCCCTCATGCTGGCGGTCATGCTCAGGCGGCGCGACGAGTACGCCCATACCCACCACTGAACACCCCCGCACAGGACGTCGTGGCACCGTGGGCGCTCTCCCTGCAGGATCAGCGCAGCCACCGCAGAGCCGCGTCGAGGCAGTCGTCGGGACTGCTGTTGAAGGCGATCGCCGCGTCAGGCGCGTGCCGCCGGACCAGATTGACCACCCTCTCGAAGAGTTCGAGCAACGGCTCGTGCTTGCGGATGCCGCCCCCGATCACCACGCAGGCGTAGTCGTTGCCGGTCAGCGCCTCTGCGATCGCGGCTTCGGGATTCTCGTCCAGTGCCACCAGGCACCAGTCTGACGGGATGCCCCGATCGTCGAAACGAGCCCGGCCGCGCGCTATCGCGGCCTTGACCGGCTCCGGATCCCAGCCCTCGATCTTGGCGGGATCGAGACCGACCACGAGTACTCGTGCCACTGTCACGCGTCCTCCTCGCAGAGGGTATCCACAGCTGTACGTGGTGCCTGGAACATCACAATGTCCCAGAGCGGCCACGTTATCCCGTTCTCGAGGTCTCCAGGTCGCCGTGGACAGAAAGCATGGAGCCCATTCCTGTCGAGGCCGCGTCAGACCCCGCTCTCCTGCGGCGCCGTCCATGTCCGTGACGTCCAAGCGGCGTCGGCGATGACCTGGGCGGCACGACGACCCGCTTCGATCGCGTGCCTTGATCGCGCGGCCCTGCACCGCCCCAGCTCAGGGTTGTACTCCGTCATCACGATGCCGGCGTGATCCGTCTCCGCCTCGGCCACCGCCGCCTGCCACCCACGCTCTCGCAGGGCGCTCGCGAACCGGCGTGCCTGCCGCACATCCACGATGGGGTCTCTGCTTCCGTGAACCAGCCAGAACGGAACCGGCTCCCCCGTCGTCGTCGTGAGGTCGTCGAGGGGGATGCCGCCCGTCGACGGCGCGGGCCGATCGAAACCGGAGGCGATGGTGACGACCGCGGACGGCCGCCAGTGACCGTACGCCGCTCCGTTCACCGCAACCCCTGCCGCGGCCCTCCCGCCCATGGACCACCCGGCGAGGACGATCCGGCCGGCGTCGCCGCCGAAGTCACCCGCGTTGCCTCGGACGAAGGCGGCCGACTCCCACAGGTGGCCTCTCCCGCCGTCCGGCGCATCCGAACGCCAGTCGGGAACGAACACGACGACATCCCGCTCCGCGACAGCGCGCGCCAGCGGTTCGAGGACGTCGCGCTCGTCGGGTCCCCGCCCGTGCCAGAGCAGGACGACCGGCCGGTGAGCGGCGCCCTCACACCGGTAGACGTCGAGAGCCTTGCCGCTCGGCCCGTAGACCAGGCCTCTGTCCACCTGGACTCCCACCCGGTCCCCCTCCTGACTCGGCGAAGGCGCCTTGCCGCCCACCACGCCGTCTTGGACACTCTGGACCGTGCCCGATCACTGGCCTCTGTTCAAGCTGCGCCTGACCACGCCCCGGCTGGAGCTGCGCCTGCCCACGCTTGAGGACCTCGATCAGCTCGGCGACCGGGCGGCCGAGGGAATCCACGATCCCGAGGTGATGCCCTTCGTCCCCCCGTGGACCGACGTTCCGAGTGAGGAGCTCCCCAGGAACGTCGTCCTGTCCAACCTCGGCGAGATCGCCCGGTGGCGTCCCGAGCGCTGGTGCTGCAACTTCGCCGTCATCCACGACGGCCAGGCCATCGGCGTCCAGGACCTGTCGGCGGCCGACTTCGCCGTCACCCGTGAGGTGCACACGGGCTCCTGGCTCGGGCGCTCGTACCAGGGGCGCGGCCTGGGCACCGAGATGCGCGCCGCCGTCCTTCACCTGGCCTTCGCCGGACTCGGCGCGCTCTCAGCGGTCTCCTCCGCGTTCGAGCACAACACCGCCTCGCTGGTCGTCTCCAGCAAGCTCGGTTACGAGCCCGACGGGCTGTCGACGCACAACGTGCGCGGGCGGCGTGCGGTCGCGCGACGTCTGCGCCTGCGCCGCGACGTGTTCGCCGGTCCGGTTCCCGTCGAGATCCACGGTCTGGAGCCCTGCCTGCCGCATTTCGGCCTGACCTGACGTTCCGCCCCCGCGGCCACGAGGAGGTGGTCAGGCTGGGAGAACCGCGATCAGTCGCCCGTACGGAAGAGGGCCCACACGGCCTTGCCGCCCTCGTCCAGCGTGTCCCAGCCCCAGGCCTGGCTGTAGGTCTCCACTATGTAGAGGCCGCGGCCGTGTTCCGACACGAAGTCGGGCTGGCTGGGGGAGGGCGCCCGGTCGCTCGGGTCCGAGACCGCAAGCAACACGTGCGGGGCGATCCGGAGCAGCATCAGCGTTATGGGGTGGTCGCGTACGGGCGGAGCCGGGGACGGGTACAGCGCGTAACGGACGGCGTTGGTCACGAGCTCCGAAACCACGAGCGTCGCGTCGTCGCTCAGCTCGGACAGACCCCATCGCTGCAGTGTCGTACGGGTGACGTCGCGGGCCGTCTTGACGGAATCGGCCTGCGGGCGCAAAGGACACGTGGCCTTATCGGAGGTCCCGGCGGCGCGAAGGAACCAACCGAATCCCACTTCGCGGGTCAACGGGCCGGCGGAAATGGGCTTCTCCGACATGCTGCCCGTACCTCCCGCTGGCCATATTCGAGGGTTGGTGCACCTTTGGCCCAATATGCACCAAGACATGATGGAACACCCTCTCGCCCTGCTGCAAGACCCAAATGCACGTGCACCTGACGCGTGCAAGCATCCACAGGGTGAACCTGGAGCGTCAGGGGGAGGGAGATCGACCCTTGTCATCGGAGCCCGTAGTGGTGACACTGTGTGGGCTGGGGGTTTCGTGCTGGTCGTCCCTTGGCGGCACACGTAGCCGATTGTCGAGGGAGGTGCCGTGACACAGATCCAGGCTGGATCGGGTCCCACAGCCCTCCGCATCCTCCTGGGCTCCCAGCTCCGCAAGCTCCGCGAGAGCAAGGGGATCAGCCGCGATGAAGCAGGGCACTGCATCCGCGGTTCCGAGTCCAAGATCAGCCGCATGGAGCTCGGCCGGGTCGGCTTCAAGGAACGCGACGTCGCCGACCTCCTTGCCCTGTACGGCGTGGAGGACGACGAGACGCGCGGCCAGGTGATGAGCCTCGTGGAGAGGGCCAACGAGCCCGGCTGGTGGCACCGCTTCAACGACCTGCTGCCCTCCTGGTTCCAGGCGTACGTCGGCCTGGAGGAGGCGGCCGAGCGCATCCGGACGTACGAGGTGCAGTTCGTCCCCGGCCTGCTGCAGACCAAGGAGTACGCCCGGGCGGTGATCACGGCCGGCGCGGTCGGCGCGGCGCCCGAGGAGATCGCCCGGCGTGTCGACCTGCGCCTGGAGCGCCAGCGGATCCTCGACGGCGAGTCCAGCCCGATGTTCTGGGCGGTGATCGACGAGGCCGCGCTGCGGCGGCCGATCGGCGGCGTCGAGGTCATGCGCGGCCAGATCCAGCACCTGATCGACCTGATGAACCAACCCAACGTGACGATCCAGGTCATCCCGTTCAGCTTCGGAGGACACGCCGCGGAGGGCGGCGCGTTCAGCATCCTGCGCTTCGCCGACCCCGAGCTCCCCGACATCGTGTACGTCGAGCAGCTCGCCAGCGCCCTCTACCTCGACAAACGCGAGGAGGTCGACCGCTACGGCGAGGTCATGGAACGGCTGTGCGCGGTCAGCACGACCCCCGCGGAGACGGTCGACCTGCTGCGGCAGATCATGACGGACCTCTGATCAGTCGCCCATAGGCTCAGGTCTGCTCTAGACTGCCCTTGGCGCTGGACACCCGCCACAGTCGAGCATGCCCGGAGAGGTCGCGTGCCGGCGTGGTGGCCGAGCGCCTCTCACGTGGGCGCGGCGCGCGTAGTGCCGCGGTTGCCGTGCACGACGCGCCTGCGATCACCAGATGCTGGATCAAGGAGACCACCCCGTGAAGACCGCTGTCGAGGAGCTCAGCCCTACTCGGGTCAAGCTCACCGTCGAGGTGCCGTTCAAGGAGCTCGAGCCGAGCCTGCAGGCCGCGTACAAGAAGGTCGCACAGCAGGTTCGCGTGCCCGGCTTCCGTCCCGGCAAGGTGCCGGCCCGGATCATCGAGCAGCGCTTCGGCCGCGCGGTGGTTCTCGAGGAGACCCTCAACGACGCCCTGCCCAAGCTGTACGGCCAGGCCGTGGACGAGACCGAGGTCTTCCCGGTCAGCCAGCCCGAGATCGAGGTCACCAAGATCGAGGACGGCGAGCAGGTCGAGTTCACCGCCGAGGTCGACGTCCGGCCGGCCTTCGACGTGCCCGACTACGAGGGCACCGAGATCGTCGTCACGACCGCCGAGGTGAGCGACGCCGACATCGAGGCCCAGCTCGACGGGCTGCGCCAGCGCTTCGCCACGCTGACCGGAGTGGAGCGCCCGGCCCAGAACGGCGACTACGTCGTCATGGACCTGCGCGCCGAGATCGACGGCGAGAACATCGACGAGCAGCAGGCTGCGGACGTCTCCTACGAGGTCGGCGCCGGCTCGGTCCTGCAGGGTCTCGACGACGCCCTCCAGGGCATGGCCGCGGGCGACGAGAAGACCTTCCGCACCACGCTCGTCGGCGGCGAGAACGCCGGCGAGGAGGCCGACGTGATCATCAAGGTCAAGTCGGTCAAGGAGAAGGTCCTGCCCGAGCTCGACGACGAGTTCGCCCAGCTGGCCAGCGAGTTCGACACGCTCGACGAGCTGAAGGACAGCATCCGCGAGCAGGCCCGCCGCAACAAGCTGATCGACCAGGTCATGCAGAGCCGCGAGAAGGCCCTCGACGCGCTGCTCGAGAAGATCGACATTCCGCTGCCGGAGAGCGCGCTCAACGCCGAGATCGACGCCCGCAAGCACAACCTGGAGCACCAGATCGCGGAGAGCGGTCTGAGCCGCGAGGCCTACCTCCGTCTCCAGCAGACCACCGAGGACGAGCTGTTCGCCGACTACGAGGAGAACTCTCGCAAGGCCCTCAAGTCGGGCTTCGTGCTCGACAAGATCGTCAAGTCTGAGGACATCGGCGTCAGCGAGCAGGAGCTCACCGACTTCGTGGTGCGCCGCGCCATGCAGCTCGGCGTCGCGCCCAACACGCTGGCCCAGCACCTGGCCGACAACAACCAGCTCACGCTGGCCATGATGGAGATCGTCCGCGAGAAGGCCAAGACGCTCATCGGCGACGCCGCCAAGGTGACCGACGAGGCGGGCAACGAGGTCGACCTCAAGGCCATCTACACCGAGCTCAACCCCGAGCAGGAGCAGCCGGAGGACGAGGCCGCCGCCGAGCAGCCCGCCCAGAGCTGATCCTCGATCCGGGATCGACCTGAAAGCCGTACGGGCCCGGAGGTCGGCCCGCGGCGATTCGGCGAGGAGAGAACCCCCGCCGCACTTCGGTGCGCGGGGGTTTTCCCGTTCCGTCTCGGGACAAATCCACGCAAATTTTCTTCTTACGGCTCTCGCCGGGGCGGCCGCACCCCTCCCGACCTGCGCCTCGACGGCCGGGCCCCGGCTCCGGAAACGCCGGGCAGGCCGGGGACACGCCGATCCCGTCGCGCCGGGGCCGCCGACATGCGCCGTCAGCGAACAGTACGGCGAGGAGGCATGACCTGTCTGCGGCGCGCGTTAAGGTCACAAGCAAAGCCAATCGATAACGACGCATCGGAAGGTGACGCTGTGACCAGCCCGCCGACCTTCTTCCCGCCCACCGGCTCCGGTCTCGAGGCCCGGGGCCCCGAAGGCGCTCCCGGCCGCCTCGAGGACCAGCTCTACCAGCGCCTGCTGCGTGAGCGCATCGTGGTGCTCGGCACCCAGGTCAACGACGAGGTCGCCAACCGGCTGTGCGCCGAGCTCCTGCTCCTGGCCGCCGACGACCCGGACCGGGACATCTGGATGTACATCAACTCCCCGGGCGGCTCGGTGACGGCCGGCATGGCGATTTACGACATGATGGAGTACGTGCCGAACGACGTCTGCACGGTCGCGATGGGGCTGGCCGCCTCGATGGGGCAGTTCCTGCTCTGCGCGGGCGCCCAGGGCAAGCGTTACGCCCTGCCGCACGCGCGGATCATGATGCACCAGCCGTCCGGCGGCATCGGCGGCACCGCGGCCGACATCGCCATCCAGGCCGAGCAGATGCTGTACGTGAAGAAGACCCTCGCGGAGCGCATCGCGTTCCACACGGGTCAGCCGCTCGACCAGATCGAGCGCGACTCCGACCGCGACCGCTGGTTCACGGCCGAGGAGGCCAGGGACTACGGCTTCATCGACCACGTCGTGCGCAGCGCGCGTCAGGTGCCCTCCGAGGGCGCCGTCTCATGACTGGAGCTTCCCAAGTGAGTGAGCTGATCCGGCCGGGGGACATCAACGGCCGCTACGTCCTTCCCTCCTTCGTCGAGCGCACGTCGTACGGCGTCAAGGAGATGAACCCGTACAACAAGCTGTTCGAGGACCGCATCATCTTCCTCGGGGTCCAGATCGACGACGCCTCGGCGAACGACGTGATGGCGCAGCTGCTGACGCTGGAGTCGCTCGACCCGGACCGCGACATCAGCATGTACATCAACTCCCCGGGCGGGTCGTTCACCGCCATGACGGCGATCTACGACACGATGCAGTTCGTCCGTCCGGAGATCCAGACGGTCTGCCTGGGCCAGGCGGCCTCCGCCGCCGCGGTCCTGCTGGCCGGCGGGACGCCCGGGAAGCGGTTCGCGCTGCCCAACGCCCGCGTCCTCATCCACCAGCCCTACACCGAGGGCGGCGGCCAGGGCAGCGACATCGAGATCCAGGCCCGCGAGATCCTGCGCATGCGGTCGCTGCTGGAGGAGATCGTGGCGAAGCACTCGGGCAAGTCGCCCGACGACGTCCGCAGGGACATCGAGCGTGACAAGATCCTCAGCGCCTCCGAGGCGAAGGCGTACGGGCTGGTGGACGACATCATCCCGTCGCGGAAGAAGCGCGCGGCGGCGATCGCTTCCTGAGGGAGTTGCCGCACCGGAACGGTGCCCAATTGGGCACGTTCCGGTGCGACTCACCGCTAGGGGGCTCACTGAGGGCCCGAGAGACGGTAACGTCGAAACCTGAGCGGGATGACGTTTTCGCACCGGTACATGATCGGGTTGCGGACGGAAGTGACCGCGGCTGCAGGGGCGGTCCCACGCAAAGGAGTATCTGGGGTGGCACGCATCGGCGACGGCGGAGACCTGCTGAAGTGCTCGTTCTGCGGCAAGAGCCAGAAGCAGGTCAAGAAGCTCATCGCCGGACCCGGCGTCTACATCTGCGATGAGTGCATCGATCTCTGCAACGAGATCATCGAGGAGGAGCTGTCCGAGTCCTCCGAGCTCAAGTGGGATAACCTGCCCAAGCCGCGCGAGATCTACGAGTTCCTCGACGCGTACGTTATCGGGCAGGACAAGGCGAAGAAGGCCCTGTCGGTCGCCGTCTACAACCACTACAAGCGGGTCCAGTCGGGGGAGCGCGGCCGCGACGACGGCATAGAGCTCGCCAAGTCGAACATCCTGCTGCTCGGCCCCACCGGCTCCGGCAAGACCCTGCTCGCCCAGACCCTCGCCAAGATGCTCAACGTCCCGTTCGCCATCGCGGACGCCACCGCCCTCACCGAGGCGGGGTACGTCGGCGAGGACGTGGAGAACATCCTCCTCAAGCTGATCCAGGCCGCCGACTACGACGTCAAGAAGGCCGAGACCGGCATCATCTACATCGACGAGGTCGACAAGATCGCCCGCAAGAGCGAGAACCCGTCGATCACCCGTGACGTCTCCGGCGAGGGCGTCCAGCAGGCGCTGCTGAAGATCCTGGAGGGGACGACGGCCAGCGTGCCCCCGCAGGGCGGCCGCAAGCACCCTCACCAGGAGTTCATCCAGATCGACACCACCAACGTGCTGTTCATCTGCGGCGGCGCGTTCGCCGGCCTCGAGAAGATCATCGAATCGCGGGTCGGCAAGAAGGGGATCGGCTTCAACGCGATCATCCACTCGAAGGAGGAGTCCGACTCCTCGGACATCTTCTCCGACGTGATGCCGGAGGACCTGCTCAAGTTCGGCATGATCCCCGAGTTCGTCGGCCGGCTCCCGGTGATCACCTCGGTGCACAACCTGGACCGCGAGGCGCTCATCCAGATCCTCACCGAGCCGCGCAACGCGCTCGTCAAGCAGTACCGCCGGCTGTTCGAGCTGGACAACGTGGAGCTGGAGTTCACCGACGACGCCCTCGAGGCCATCGCCGACCAGGCCATCCTGCGCGGCACCGGCGCCCGCGGCCTGCGCGCCATCATGGAGGAGGTGCTCCTGTCCGTGATGTACGAGGTGCCCTCCCGCCAGGACGTCGCCCGGGTCGTCATCACCCGCGAGGCCGTGCTGGAGCACGTGAACCCGACGCTCGTCCCGCGCGACCAGCTCCAGGCCAAGCAGCAGCGCACGCCGCGCGAGAAGTCCGCCTAGGACCCTTCCGTCCGGATCGCCGGCGGCACGGGCGGCGTCCGGACGTCCCTAGAATTGGGCATCATGACGACGCCTGAGCTGCCCACCCAGTACCAGCCCGCCGAAGTCGAGACCCGCGGCTACGAGCGCTGGGTATCGGCGGGCTACTTCACCGCTGACGCGGGCAGCGGGCGCGAGCCGTACAGCATCGTGCTCCCCCCGCCGAACGTGACCGGCTCCCTCCACGTGGGCCACGCGCTCGACCACTCGATCCAGGACGCGCTGACCCGGCGAGCCCGCATGCGGGGCTACGAGACCCTGTGGCTGCCGGGCATGGACCACGCCGGCATCGCCACCCAGAACGTGGTCGAGCGTGAGATCGCCAAGGACGGCCTGTCCCGCCACGACTTCGGACGCGAGGCGTTCGTCGAGCGCGTCTGGCAGTGGAAGGAGGAGTCCGGCGGGCGCATCCTCGGCCAGATGAAGAAGCTCGGCGACGGCGTCGACTGGTCGCGCGAGCGGTTCACGATGGACCAGGGCCTGTCCCGGGCCGTCCAGACGATCTTCAAGAAGCTCTTCGACGACGGGCTCATCTACCGCGCCGAGCGGATCATCAACTGGTGCCCCCGGTGCCTGACCGCGCTGTCGGACATCGAGGTCGAGCACAGCGACGACGACGGCGAGCTCGTCTCGATCCGGTACGGCTCCGGCGACGCGGAGATCGTCGTCGCCACCACCCGGGCCGAGACCATGCTCGGCGACACCGCGGTGGCCGTGCACCCCAATGACGAGCGCTACGCCCACCTGATCGGCAAGGAGGTCGAGGTTCCGCTCACCGGCCGGAGTATTCCGATCGTGGCCGACGAGCACGTGGATCCGTCCTTCGGCACCGGCGCCGTCAAGGTCACCCCGGCCCATGACCCCAACGACTTCGAGATCGGGCGGCGGCATTCGCTGGAGTCCCTCGTCATCATGGACGAGCGGGGCATCATCACCGCCCACGGTCCGTTCCAGGGCCTCGACCGTTTTGAAGCGCGCCCGGCGGTGGTCGGCGCGCTGCGTCAGCAGGGCCGGATCGTCGCCGAGAAGCGGCCGTACGTCCACTCGGTCGGCCACTGCTCACGCTGCAAGACGGTGGTCGAGCCGCGGCTGTCGCTGCAGTGGTTCGTGAACGTCGCGCCGCTCGCCAAGGCCGCGGGCGACGCCGTCCGTGACGGGCGCACCCGCATCCACCCGCCGGAGCTGGCCAAGCGCTACTTCGACTGGGTCGACGACATGCACGACTGGTGCATCTCCCGGCAGCTGTGGTGGGGGCACCGGATCCCGGTCTGGTACGGCCCCGACGGCGACATGGTGTGCGTCGGACCCGACGCGGAGCCGCCCGCCGGCTACCAGCAGGACCCCGACGTCCTCGACACGTGGTTCTCCTCGGGCCTGTGGCCGTTCTCCACGCTCGGGTGGCCCGACGAGACCCCCGACCTGGCCCGGTTCTACCCGACCAGCGTCCTGGTCACGGGCTACGACATCCTGTTCTTCTGGGTCGCCCGGATGATGATGTTCGGGCTGTACGCGATGGACGGGCGGCCGCCGTTCCGGACGGTCGCGCTGCACGGCATGGTCCGCGACCAGTTCGGCAAGAAGATGTCGAAGTCGTTCGGCAACGTCGTCGACCCGCTCGACTGGATCGCGAGGTACGGCGCCGACGCCACCCGCTTCACGCTGCTGCGCGGGGCCAACCCCGGCTCCGACGTTGCGATCAGTGAGGACTGGGCCGCCGGCTCGCGCAACTTCTGCAACAAGATCTGGAACGCCACGCGCTTCGCGCTCATGAACGGCGCCGTGTCGGACGGCCTGCCGGACGAGCTCACCGCGCCCGACCGGTGGATCCTGTCGCGCCTGCAGTCGGTGATCTCGTCGGTTGACGCGGCGTTCGAGGAGTTCGAGTTCGCCAAGATCTCCGACGCGCTCTACCACTTCGCCTGGGACGAGGTCTTCGACTGGTACGTCGAGCTGGCCAAGGTCCAGATCTCCGAGGGCGGGGCGGTCGCCGAGAACACGGCGCGCGTCCTCGGCCACGTCTTCGACGCCCTCCTGCGGATGCTGCACCCACTGGTGCCGTTCGTGACCGAGGAGCTGTGGCAGGCACTGACAGGGCGCGAGTCGGTCGTGATCGCCTCCTGGCCCGATTTCTCGCCCGAACTGGTCGACCCCGAGGCGGAGCAGGAGGTGGCCTCCCTGCAGGAGCTCGTCACGGAGGTGCGCCGGTTCCGTTCCGACCAGGGGCTGAAGCCCGGGCAGCGGGTGGCCGCCCGGCTGTCCCTGTCCGGTACGGCTCTCGCCACGCACGAGCCCGCCATCCGGACCCTGCTGCGGCTCGACGACGCCACGGAGGCGTTCTCGCCCACCGCCCGGCTGACGGTCGGCGCGGTGACGGTCGAGATCGACACGGCCGGCGCCATCGACGTCGCGGCCGAGCGTAAGCGCCTGGAGAAGGACCTGGCCGCGGCCCGGAAGGAGCACGCGCAGGTGACAGGCAAGCTGGGCAACGAGCAGTTCATGGCCAAGGCGCCGGACGACGTCGTCGCCAAGGTGCGCCAGCGGGCCGCCCAGGCCGAGGAGGACATCGACCGCCTGGAGGGCCTCCTGGCCGCGCTGCCGGCCTAGTTGGGTGTCTGAGGTTTAGGGGGAGTGTGCCGAGGGAAGTTACGGAAGTTGTCCTCGGCACCTCCCGGCGGGTGCTAGTCTCTATCCACGCCGGAAAGCACGGCGCGCCACGAACTCCTCACGGGAGACGGGCTGCTAAGCTTTCGGCACTCCCTCTTATCCGACCCGGTTGCCGGGCGCCCTGCGTCGATTCGACGCGGTGTCCCATTCGGGGTAAGTTAGAGGGGTTGTCCTGGAAACGGGACGGTCGGAATTCCGGTGGAGTTG
>NZ_KI866527.1:0-21663 GCF_000511135.2 Microbispora sp. ATCC PTA-5024
CCCGATTCGGAGAAGACTTGAAACCAATCCCGCAAACCTGCAGGAATTAGACACCCCGTTTCCGGGGCAACCCCTCTAACTTACCCGACCGCGGCCACCAACACAACCCGGCAGCCACAACCAGTCAAACCAGAGGGGAGCGCCGGCACACCAACCCGGCGACACCCATCACACAACCACCGAGATGATCGAGGAGAGGGGCGCCGGACCGCGCCGACAACACAAGATTACCAGGCCTGGAACACCACCAGACCCAACCTCTGAACAACGTCCCCACGGTATGGCCTATTCCCCCAGGTCAGCCCTGGCGTCGCAGAAGACCCGGACGACCTGGGCCGCCGGCCCGTCCCCTTCCAGCACCACTCGCCCAAAACGTACGAGCGGGTAGGGACAACCAGATCCGGCTCTCAGGCATCTAAGTAGCGCTGCGGCGATCACGCCGGCGACGCGCGGAGGATCGGGGAGGGATCGGGACATGGTTGTCGACACCTCGGTGACGGCGGCCCCGCCCATGTCAGGGGCGCCCCTTCGGGGGATCCGCCTCCCCGCGCAACCGAACGTCAACCCGTCCGCAATCGCCTCACGTTACGAACACGATGCGGGAGTCTCCGCCCGGCGCCATCCCGGCCGCCCGGACTCCCCGCGCTGGAGGTGGCCATCATGACGCGGTCGGAGTTCGACGACATCCGCGCACACATCGCGGCCGAGGCAGGTCGCCCGGGCGACCTGCTGCAGCTCGCGCGGGAGCTGCTCGACGACCTGGAGCAGGTACGGATGCGCGAGGTGGCCCTGCGCACCCACTACCTCGGGCTCCTCACCGCCGCCCGCGCCACCGTGGCCGCCGAGGACGCCGGAGATCCGGTGCCCACGACCTTCCTCCGGCACGAGCTCGACAAGCACGGCCAGCTCCCCTCGGGCGAGCAGGTCCAGCGGATCCTCGCGGACGCCGCGACCGCGCAGCGGCTGCTGGCCTGCCTCGACGAGCCGGCCCCGCGGCAGTCGTCCCGTAAGGCGGTCCGCGGCCCCCGGTGCGGCGGCGTCAGCCGCACGCTGCGGGGCTGACCTCGGCTCAGCCGCTGGGGATCAGCTCGTGGACGAAGACGACGTTCGGGTAGGCCGGGTTGTCGGTGAAGCCCTGGACGTTGCCAAGGTAGGCCCGCTGGTAGTTCAGCACCCACGGCACGGCGACCACCGCCTCCTTCTCGATGAGCGTCCGCTGGAGGTCGGCGTAGGCCTTCTCCGCCGCGCCCCGGTCGGTGGCGAGCAGTGACGGCAGCCGGTCGATCTGAGCGTCGACGTCCCGGTCCCGCAGGTATGTGAGGTTGAAGGACACCGGCGTCGCACTGTGGAAGACGTTGAGGAACCAGGAGTACGCGTCGGCGTAGTCGGGCCACCAGTACATGACGAAGATGTCCTGGCGCTTGGCCGGGTCGGCGGCCTTGCCCTGGTTCCACTGGGCGTTCCACTGCATGGCCCTGGCGTCGACCTTGATGTTGAGCTGGGCCAGCGTGCTGCTGAGGACGGTGACGAGCACCTGCTCGTCGTCGTCCCCCTGGGCGTACGTCAGCGTGAGCTCCAGTTGCCGGCCGCCCGGGCCGTACCCGGCCTGGTGGAGCAGGTCGGCGGCGCCGGCGAGGTCCTGCTGGGGCTTGAGGGCCGGGGTGTGGCCGAGCAGTCCCTCGGGCACGAGCCCGGCGGCCTGGGTCCCGGCGCCCTTGAGCGCGGCGATGACGCCGTTGTAGTCGATGGCCTTCTGGACCGCCCTGCGCAGCCGGATGTCGGCGAGAGGCCCGGAGGCGGTGTTGAACAGCACGAGCATGTTCTGGAACGACGGCACCTGCAGGGTCCGCACCCCGGCGGTGGCCTTGGCCTTCTGGAACAGCGCGGGGTTGAGCCGCTCCACGAAGCTCGCCTCTCCGCGCAGGAGAAGCTGCCACGACGTGTTGAGGTCGGGCGTCACGCGGTACTCGACGTTGCGGTAGTGCGGCCCCTCCCAGCCGCCCCAGTACTTGTCGAAGGCCCGCAGCACCAGTTCCTTCTCGCGGCCCTTCTGCCAGCTCGCGACCGTGTACGGCCCCGAGCCCGCGTCCTTGCCCTGCTGGAACCACTTGCCGAGGTCGCCCGACCCGGCCGCCTGGGTGTCGTAGATGTAGGCGGCGTAGTCGGCCGAGGCGATGAGGTCGAGTGGCGCCGGGTACTTCAGCCGGAACTCGACGGTGAGCGGGTCCTTGACCGTGATCTGCTGGACGGCGTCCCATATGTAGGCCGCGCCCTGCCCGAGCCGGCGGGTCCGCTCTATGGACGCCTTCACGGCCGCCGCGTCGACCGGCCGTCCCGTGTGGAAGAACAGCCCGTTGCGCAGGGTGAACGTCCACGTCCTGCCGTCCGGCGACGTCTGCCAGCGCTCGGCCAGGCGGGGGCCCGCGCGGCGGGTGTTCGGGTTGTAGACCGTCAGCGAGTCGTAGATGTTCTGCATCGCCACGATCTCGTTGGAGTACGAGGTCGCGGGGTCCCAGTCGGTGACGATGTCGAGGTTGTCCAGGTAGACGAAGGTGGCGTCCTTCGTCGTCGGCAGGCTCGCCGCCGACGTGTCGCGGACCTCCCCGCCCCCGCAGCCGGCGAGGGCCAGCACGGCCACGACTCCCAGGATGAGGATACGGCGCATGCGGAGGGGGGTTCCTTTCACCCATGAACTACCATGATCGAAGCTACTGCAAGATCACGAATCGACGTGATATTTCCTGATATCTGATCTCAGAACTCTCTTCTCGCCCCACTGCGCTGCTAACCTCTGATCCTGTCTCATAAGAGCTTTGCGGGAAGCAACGGCTTCCTGGGACGAGGGTTGCCATGGGTCCCCGAAGGCGCGGACGGCCGATCAGGTACAGGCTCATCGGCCTGCTCCTTGTGCCGCTCTTCTCCCTCATCGGGCTCTGGGTGGTCACCGCGGGCGTGACGATCGGGGACAGCCTCCACCTCCGGACGTACAACACGCTGTGGTCGACGCTGCGCCAGCCCGCCGACGGGTTGATCGTGGAGCTCCAGCGAGAGCGGCTGGCGTCGGCGCAGTACCTCGGCTCGCAGGACCACGGCGACCAGTCGGAGATGAACGCGCAGCGGCAGCGGACCAACGCCGCCCGCGACAACGTCAGGAAGCTCGCCCTGTCGGACTCGTCCCGGGCGGCGACGACCCCCGCGATGCGGTCCCAGGTCGACGAGATGCTCGCCGGGCTCACCCAGATCGACGAGATCCGGGCGGAGATCGACGAGGGCCTGTCCAACCGCCTGCGCGCCATCGAGACGTACAACCTCGTCAGCGACTCGATCTACCGGATGCACTACAGCCTGGCGCTGATCGACGACATCCCGATCTACCAGCAGTCGCGCGTCGTGATCTCCCTCGGGTACGCCAAGGAGCTGCTGACGCGGGAGCAGGCCCTGGAGGCCGCCTCCTCCGCGTCGGGCGGGATGACCGAGGAGGAGCGCAAGCTCTTCACCCAGCTCGTCGGCAACCGGCGCTTCCTCATCGACCAGGCGCTCCCCGAGCTCGACGCGAGCCTGCGGCAGCTGCACGTGAACCTCATCACGACGCCGCTCTACCAGCGGCTGCGGCTGCAGGAAGAGAAGATCATCGCCGGTGAGCGGATCTCGCCGCGCACCCAGCGCACCTGGCAGTCCACCTCCGACGACCTGGCCGAGTCGTTCCAGAAGGCCCAGAGCGAGGCGGGCGCGCTGCTCGCCGAGCGCGCCGCGCCGATCGCCGACTCGATCCTCATGCGGGCGGTGCTCGCCGGCGGCGCCGGTCTCCTCGCGGTCGTCGCCTCGATCCTGATCTCCCTGCGGTTCGGCTCCCGGCTCGCCCGCGAGCTGGCGGGCCTGCGGCAGGCCGCGCTCGACCTCGCGAACGTACGGCTGCCCGGGGTCCTGGAGAAGCTCAAGAAGGGCGACGACGTCGACGTGGCGACCGAGGCGCCCCCGATCGGGATCCTCGGTGGCACCGCGGAGATCGAGGACGTCGGGGTGGCCTTCTCGACGGTCCAGCAGACGGCGGTCGAGGCCGCGATCGGCCAGGCGCGCCTCCAGCGGGGCGTCAGCCAGGTCTTCCTCAACCTCGCGCGGCGCAGCCAGACGCTGCTCCACCGGCAGCGGACCCAGCTGCACAACATGCAGCGGCACACGACCGAGCCGGACGTGCTGGAGGAGCTGTTCCGCCTCGACCACCTGACCACCCGCATGCGGCGTCACGCGGAGGGCCTGATCATCCTGTCCGGCGCGGCGCCCGGCCGGGCCTGGCGCAAGCCGGTCCCGATGTACGACGTGGTGCGCGGGGCGGCCGCGGAGGTCGAGGACTACGCCCGGGTGAACGTGCTGCCGATGGAGGAGCACGGCCTCGACGGCGCCGCCGTCGCCGACGTGATCCACCTCATCGCCGAGCTGATCGAGAACGCCACCATCTACTCGCCCCCGCACACCGCGGTGTCGGTCCGCGGGGAGCTGGTCGGGAACGGCTTCGTCGTGGAGATCGAGGACCGCGGGCTCGGCATGGCGGCCGACCGGCTGGCCGAGCTCAACGAGCGGCTGACCAACCCGCCCGAGTTCGACATCGCGGACACCGACCGCATGGGCCTGTTCGTCGTCGCCCGGCTCGCCGCGCGGCGGGAGATCAGGGTCACGCTGCGCCCCTCGCCCTACGGAGGAACGACCGCCATCGTGCTGATCCCATCCGTGCTCATGGTCTACCCGAAGGACCCGGACCTCGCCCGCCTGGCGGAGGAGGAGGTCACCCCTGAGGACATCATCCTCGCCTCCCTCAACCGGGGGAGCCAGAACACCGAGCGGCCGGGCGAGGAGGAGTCGTGACCGACCGGATCCAGGACCAGTGGCTGGATGACGACGCCGGACCGGTCGTCCCGGCGTACGCGCTGACCAAGGGTCGTGTCCGGCCCTCGAACAAGGCCATCGACCTGGTGGCCATCGTGACCGCCACCGGCGGCCCGACCCCGGTCAGCCTCGGTCCCGAGCAGTGGATGATCCTCAGCCTGTGCGCCCGGGCGACCCCCCTGGCCGACATCGCCGCGGCGATCGACCTGCCCCTCGGCGTCGTCCGCGTCCTGGTGGGCGACCTGCACGAGCAGGGACTCGTCCAGGTGCGCCCGCCCGCCAACGTGTCGCAGCTGCCCAGCGCCAGCATCCTCACCGAGGTGATCTCGGGCCTGCGGGCGCTGTAGCCGCCGTCAGAACGCGTGGGGGTAGTGCCGCCGCGCGTGCTCGGGGGTGATGTAGCCCTCCCGCAGGTCCGCCCGCACGGCCTCGGGGTCGCGCTCGGAGGGCGGGCCGTACCCGCCGCCTGAGCCGGTGCGCAGGTGCACGACCGCGCCCCTGGGCAGGAAGACCCGCGTCTTCAGCGAGAAGTCCACGGTCCGGCCGTCGGGGTACTCGACCGTGAGCCGGTTGGGCCGTCCCGGCAGGCCGCCCTCGAGGCCCCAGGGCGCGAGCGCGGTCCGGGCGAGGCCGGACGTCAGGTACTGGTCCTCCAGCACCCGGAAGGACAGGTCGAGCCCGAGGCCGCCGCGGAAGCGCCCGGGGCCGCCCGAGTCGGCGGCCAGGGCCAGACGCTCGATCCGCCAGGGGTTGCGCGCCTCCCACACCTCGGCGGGGGTGAAGCGGGTGGCCGACTCCGAGATGTACATGAGCGCGCTGGCGCCGTCGGCCGTCCGCGAGGCTCCCTGGCCCACCGGGTGGGGGGCGCCGTCGGCCCAGGGCTCGCCGGTGCCCTCCCGGGTGCCCCACCACACCAGGGCGTTGATGTCGCCGCCGCTCGCCGCTGGCACCGAGTCGGGGACGGCCTCGGCGAGCGACCGGATGATCAGCTCGATGGCGTGGTCGGACGGGATGCCGTACATGAAGCAGGGGGCCGGCCGTACGGGATGGAACAGCGAGCCGAGCCGGGTGACCAGTTCGAGAGGGCGGAAGTGGCCCTCGTTGGGCTGCTCGCCCGCGCCGGCGAGGAAGGCGACCGCGATCCGCACGGCGGCCACGGTGGACGGCAGCGGGCAGTTGACCGGCCCGCCGACCTGGTCGGGGCAGTCGGTGAGGTCGACGGTCACCGACGACCCGTCCACGGTGACCGTCACGCCGAACGGGATCGGCTCCTGGTTCACGCCGTCGGAGTCGATCACGCTGTCGGCCGTGTAGACGCCGTCCGGCAGCCGCTCGAACCAGGCGCGCACCAGCGCCTCCCCGTGCGCGTACATGCGGGCGACCGAGCGGCGGAAGGTGTCCAGGCCGTGGCGGCGGACGAGGGCGCCGAGGGCCTCGGCGCCCGTCCTGGCCCCCGCGACCATGGCGTTGATGTCGCCGATGACCATCTCCGGCATCCGGCTGTTGGCCAGGATCATCCGGTAGATGTCGGTCACCAGGCGCCCGGCGTCGTACAGCTTGACGCCCGGGAAGATCGTGCCCTCCTGGTGCACGTCGACCGTGTCGGTGCAGTACGGGTCCTTGCCGCCGATGTCGAGCCAGTGGGCCTTGATGGCCGAGTAGCCGACGAGCACGTCCTCGTGGAAGATCGGCACGACCATCGCGGCGTCCTGGGGGTGCGAGCCGGTGCCGTACGGGTCGTTGTAGAGGATGACGTCGCCGGAGGCGAGGGCGGCGGGGCCGCCGACGCCGTCGACGGCCTCCCGCACGCAGAAGCCCAGCGTCCCCATGAACGCGGGCAGGGTGGGGGCCTGGGCGAGCATGCACAGGTCGGCGTCGTAGAAGGCGACGGCGAAGTCGAGCGCCTCGTAGATGATCGGCGAGAAGGCGGTGCGGATCAGCGACTGCTTCATCTGGTCGGCGGCCGCGTTGAGGCCCTGCCGGATGATCTCGGTGACGACGGGGTCGGCCCCCTCGGCCAGCCCCGGGTTCGCCTCCGTGTAGACGGTCCGGACGATGGTCATCCGCGGTCCTTCCGTGTGATCATGAGGCAGCCGCTGCCGTGGGCCTCCACGGCGAACCCGGCGTCCACGTACGTCGTGGCTGTCGGCTCGATCACCAGCAGCGGCCCCTCGGCCGGACCGGTGAAGCCCTCGCGCGCCAGCACCGGGGCCTCGGCCCAGGCGCGGCGGCGGAACGACCAGAGCCGGGTGACGCCCCCGGCGGCCTCTCCCGAGGGGGGCGCGGGCACCAGTGGGCGGTCGGCGTCGAGCACCACGCGGGTCGTCGCCCGTACGGTGACGACCTCCAGCGGGTCGGGCAGCCGGTGGCCGAAGGCCCGGTGGTAGGCGGCGGAGAAGCGGGCCCCGATGGCCTCCACGTCGTCCTCCTCCAGCCGTACGGGGACGGTGAGCGTGTGCTCCTGCCCCCGGTGCCGCAGGTCGAGGTCCACCTCCCGTACGGCTCCCGCACCGTCCAGGCGGTCGAACAGCGCGGCGGCCAGTCCCTCGATCACCGGGAGCGCGTCCGCGTCGAGGGGCCGGACGAGCGTGCGGGCGGCCGAGCGGACGACGTCCGCCTGCACCAGCCCGACCGCCGAGAAGTTGCCCGCGTTGGGCGGCACGACGACGGTGTCCACGTCGAGCTCGTCGGCGATGAGGCAGCCGAACAGCGGGCCGGCGCCGCCGAAGGCGACGATGGCGGCGCCCCGGGCGTCCACGCCGCGTTCGACGGTCACGCCCCGGACGGCCTGGGCCATGTGGGCCGCCGCGATCCGGACGACGCCCTCGGCCACGGCGTCCGCGTCCGCGATGCCGGTCGGGGCGGCCAGCGGCGCGAGGGCGTCGGCGGCGGCGTCCGCCGACAGCTCGATGCCGCCGGAGATGTGCCCGGCCGGGATCATGCCGAGGTGCAGGGCGGCGTCGGTGACCGTGGGCTCGGCGCCGCCGCGGCCGTAGCAGGCGGGGCCGGGGTCGGCGCCCGCGCTGCGCGGCCCGACGCGCAGCAGGCCGCCGGAGTCGGCGTACGCGATGGAGCCGCCGCCCGCGCCGACGGAGCGGACGTCCACCCACGGGCTCTGCAGCGGCAGCCCCACGACCTCGCCCTGGTAGAGCAGCGGCAGCCGGCCGTCCTCGATCAGGGCCGTGTCGAAGCTCGTGCCGCCCACGTCGGCGGCGACGGCGGTGCCGAGGCCCAGGGTCGCCGCCAGCCGCGCGGTGGCGGCGGCGCCGGCCACCGGGCCGGAAAGGATCGTCTCGAACGGCCGCGCGGCCGCCTCGGCCAGCGTCAGCGCGCCCCCGCCGGAACGGGTGACCAGCAGGTCGCCGGCGAACCCGCGGGAACGCAGCTCCCGGTCGAGGTTGTGCAGGTAGGGGCCCATCCGGTGGCGGACGAAGGCGTCGACGACGGTGGTGCACGTGCGCTCGTACTCGCGGTACTCCCCCGACACCTCGTGCGACAGCGACACCGGGCCCGTGAACCCGGCCTCCCGCAGCAGCTCGGCGGCGCGCAGCTCGTGGCCGGGGTTGGCGTAGGAGTTGACCAGGACGATCGCGACCGCCTCGACGCCCTCCTCGGCGAACAGCCGCGCCGCCCGGAGCACGTCGTCCTCGTCGAGCCCGCCGACGACCGAGCCGTCGGCCGCCACCCGCTCGGACGCCTCCGCCCTCAGCCGCCTCGGCACGAGCGGCGGCGGCGGGGTCCAGAACAGGTCGTACGGGTCGTCGCGGTCGCCCCGGCGGATCTCCAGGACGTCGCGGAAACCCCGGGTCGTGATCAGGCCGACGGCGGCCCCGCGGCTCTCCAGCAGCGCGTTGAGGCCGACCGTGGTGCCGTGGACGAAGTGGGCGCAGCGCGCGAGCAGGCCGGCGGGCACGGCCGCGTCCACGGCGGCCAGCACCCCGAGCTCCGGCGCCGCCGGCGTCGTGGGCTGCTTGGCGACCCTGATCTCGCCGGTCGCGGCGTCGTGCAGGACGAGGTCGGTGAAGGTGCCGCCGACGTCCACTCCGATGACCGTTGTCATGCCTGGCAACGTAGGACGCGGCGCGGGGCCCGTCGATGTGGCCTCACGACGACGTGATCGCCGTTGTTGTGCCCGGGAGACAGTCGCGGTCGGCCACCACGTGGCAGGCCAGTTGCAGCGCGAGGCGGGTCTGCGGGTCCGACAGGTCGGCCTCCAGGGCCTCGGCGATGCGCCGGATCCGGTGGGCGACCGCGTTGGGGTGCAGGTTGAGCAGCTCCGCCGCCCGCGTCCGCGACCCCCAGCTGTCGAGGTACGCCTTCAGCGTGGGCACCGCGTGGGCCGACAGCGCGCCCAGGCGGTCGAGGGGGGCGAGCATGTCGCGGGCCGCCACGATGGCGCTCTCGCTGCCGGTCAGCTCCGCGAGGATCGCGTGGACGCCCAGCCGGTCGAAGCGCACCACCTGGCCCGCCGAGGCGCGGCCGGCCGCCGCCCGCGCCTGCGACGCCGTGCGGCGCAGCCCGTCGGCGCCGCCCTGGCTGGTGCCGATCCCGATGCCGAGGGGCGGCCAGCCGTCGGCCGAGGGGACGCCCTCGGCCCGCTCATCAGTGCTGAGGACCACCAGCAGGCCGCCCTGCCAGGGGGCGACGAGCGGCGGCGCGGCCAGATCCTCCCCGTCGAACGCCCGGAGGGCGGCCCGGCGGGCCTGGCGAAGCGCGGCCTCGCCCCCGGGCGGCAGGGGCCCGCGCAGGAACACCGCTACGTGCCACCCGTCCACGGGCACGCCCTCGTGCCGGGCGCGGCGGGCGGCGGCCCGGACGTCCTTCGTCCCCGCCCGCAGCAGGGCGAGCAGCGCGGCCTCCCGGGCACGCTCGGCCGCCCTGGCGGCGGCCCGCACCCGGCCGAGCGTGGTCGCGACGACCTGCCCGACGATGGCGGCCGCCGGGTCCTGGCCGTCCCAGCGCACGTAGCCGTCGGGCCGCCCGTCCACCCGGATGACGGCGGCGTTGGCCGCCGGGTCCGCGAGCTCCGCCACGCCGTACCCGACCCCGATGGACGCGGACGCGGCGCGCAGGATGTCGTCCTCGCCCGCGCCCTCGATGGCGCCGAGCCCGTCGATCGCCTCGCGGGTGCGGCGCAGCAGCAGGCCGGGGTCGGCCCGTACGGCGGCGCTGAGCCCGAGCACGGTCTCCGACAGCGACTGGTCGGAGGCGCCGGCGAGCAGGGCCACCCGGGCCCGGCGGGCGACCTCCACGATGTCGGGCGAGGTGCCGGACGGCCCCGGCAGCACGATCCCGGCGAGGTCGCCGCGTCCGGCGGCCCGCAGCGCGTCGAGCACCCCGCAACCCTGCGTGGCGTGGCGCGACAGGATCGCCAGCGCGCCGGGAGGGGCGGTCTCCAGGTCGCGCATCTCGTCGACGAGCACGACGCTCTCGACGGGACGGGCGTCCCAGGGGCCGGCGACGAGCGTCAGCCGGCGGCCCGCGGGCGTCCTCAGGAGGTCACTGACGTGGCGCATCGGGGGCCTCACCTCGGTCGTCCTGGCGGGGGCCGGTGCCCGGGGACGGCGCCGCCCCGGGGACGGGGACGGCGTCGGGGGCGAGGCCGGTGAGCACCTCCTCCGCGCGGTGACAGGCCACGTTACGCCCCTCCACCTCGCGCGGCGCCGGGGCCTCCTCGCGGCAGCGGTCGGCCGCGAACGGGCAGCGCAGCCGGAAGGGGCATCCGGTCCCGGCGGGCGCCGCCTCGGTGCGGCCGGACGCCCGGGGCGGCTCGCCGCCCAGGCGCGGGACCGCGTCGCGCAGCGCCAGCGTGTACGGGTGGGCCGGCCGGGTGAGCAGGGCCCGGGTCGGGCCGGACTCGACGATCCGCCCGGCGAACATGACGTGGGAGGTGCGGCACAGGCGGCCCACCACCCCGAGGTTGTGCGTGATCAGCAGGTAGCCCAGGCCGCGCTCGTCCGCCAGGCCCTCCAGCAGGTCGAGGATCCGGGCCTGCACGGTCACGTCGAGCGCGCTGGTCGGCTCGTCGAGCACGAGCAGCCGCGGCTCGACGGCGAGGGCGCGGGCGATCGCGACCCGCTGCCGCTGCCCGCCGGACATCTCGTGCGGCCTCCGACCGGCGAGCGCCGCGTCCAGGCCGACGGCGGCCAGCAGGTCGCGGACCCGCCCGCGCCGCTCGTCGCGGCCCATGCGGTGATGGGTGGTCAGCGCCTCCGCGATGGACGCCTCGGCCGTCATGCGGGGGTCGAGGGCCTCGCTGCCGTCCTGGAAGACGGGCTGGACGGCCCGGCGGAACTCCGCCCGCCCCCTCCTGTCGAGGGAGGCGAGGTCGCGGGAGCCGTACCGGATGACGCCGGAGCGGGGGCGCAGCAGGCCCAGCAGCCCGCGGGCCAGCGTGGTCTTGCCCGAGCCGCTCTCGCCGATGAGGCCGACGCCGCCCTCGTCCACGGGCAGGGTCACGTCGTGGACGACCGCGGCCGGGCCGTACGCGAGGGTCACGCCCTCCGCGGCCAGCACCTCCTGGCCGGTCATGGCCCCTCCTCGCCTGGGTCGCCGGGAAGCCGGGGGACGGCGGCGATCAGCTCGCGCGTGTAGGCGTCGGACGGCCGGGAGAAGAGCTCCGCGGCGGCGCCGCTCTCGACCACCGCGCCGCCCCGCATCACCACCACCCGGTCGGCGATGGTGGACACCAGCGCGAGGTCGTGGGAGACGAGCAGGACGGCGAGCCCGCGCTCGTCGCGCAGCCGCCGAAGCACGCCCACCACCTCGGCCTGCACGGTCACGTCGAGCGCGCTGGTCGGCTCGTCGGCCAGCACGACCTCGGCGCCGAGGGCGAGCGCCAGCGCGATCGCGAACCGCTGAGCCTGGCCGCCGGAGACCTGGTGGGGGTAGCGGCGCAGGATCTCCGGGTCCAGCAGGACGGCCCGGACGGCCTCCTCGGCCCGGGCCCCGGCGTCCGCCCCCTTGACGCCGTGCCGGGCGAGGGCGCGCCGCATCAGCGTGCCGAGCCGCATCGTGGGGTTGAGGGCGGCCTGCGGGCTCTGCATGACGAGCGCCGCCCGTGAGCCGCGGATCGCCCGCAACTGCGCGGGGCCGGCCGTGAGAACGTCGACGCCGCCGACCGTGATCGTCCCGGTGACGTGTGCGCCCTGGACGAGGCCGAGCGTGGCGAGCAGGGTGGTGGTCTTGCCCGAGCCGCTCTCGCCGACGACGGCCACGCACTCCCCGGGCGCCACGTCGAGCTCCGGGACCGACGCGATCACCCGGTCGCCGATCCGCACCGCGAGGTCCCTGATCTTGATCATCGCGCCAGCCTCGCCCTCAGCCCCTCGCCCAGCACGTTGAACGCGAACGCGGTGAGCAGGATGGCCAGCCCGGGGAACGTCACGACCCACCAGTCGGTGGTGAACAGCGACTGGCCCTGCTGGACCATCAGCCCCCACTCGGAGGTCGGCTCGTGGGCTCCCAGCCCGAGGTACGACAGGGCGGCGGCGGTGAGGATGACTCCGCCGCCGTCGAGCGACAACTGGACGAGCACGGGGGTGAGCGAGTTCGGCAGCACGTGGCGGAAGACGATGACGGGGGCCGGCACGCCCAGGCAGCGGGCCGAGTCGACGAACCCCCGGGTGGCCACCGAGGCCGCCACCGAGGCCGTGAGCCGGGCGTACCAGGGCCACCAGGTCACGGCGATGGCGACGATCACGGTCGTCACGCTGGGCTGGAGCACCACGGCCAGCGCGAGCGACAGCAGCAGCGCGGGGAACGCCAGGAACACGTCGGTCACCCGCATGATGACGTCGCGGACCCAGCCGCCGGCGTACCCGGCGACCACGCCCAGCACGACGCCGGCCACGCCGGAGATCACGAGCACCGCGACGGCGATCAGCAGGGACGTGCGGGCGCCGAACAGCACGCGGCTGAGCACGTCGCGGCCGACCTGGTCGGTGCCGAACCAGTGGGCGCCGCTCGGCGGGACCAGCGCCTCCAGCGGGTGGGTGGCCGAGCCGCCATCGTCCGGGTAGGGCGCGATCCACGGCGCGAGCAGCGCCGCGAGCACGACGAGCGCGAGCAGCACGCCCCCGGCGAGCGCGAGCCGGTCCACCCCGGCGAGGCGGCGCAGCGGCGTGCGGCGCAGGGGCAGGACGCCTCCGGGGGCCGTCATCGCGCCCTCACCCTCGGGTCGACGACGCCCTGGAGCAGGTCCACGGCGAGGTTGGCCGCCACGTAGAGGACGGCGACGAGCAGCGTCACCCCGGCGATCGAGGGGGTGTCGAGCGACCTGATCGAGTCGGCGGCGTACCGGCCGAGGCCCGGCCAGTTGAAGACGGCCTCCACGAGGAAGCCGTTCACGATCGAGTACGCGAACACGAGGGCGACGAGCGACAGCACCGGATTGAGGGCCGGCCGCAGCGCGAAGCGGGTGAGCACGGCGGTCTCCCCGAAGCCGAGGGCGCGCTCCAGCCGGGCGTGGTCGCGGGCCGACTCCTCGATGAGGGCGGCCCTCGTCATCTGGGCCACCACCCCGGCCGGATAGGCGGCGATCACCAGGGCCGGCAGCACGAGGTGCGACAGCGTGCTCGCCAGGATCGGCCAGTTGCCGGTGAACAGCGCGTCCACGGCGGTGATGTTGGTGTAGACGTGCAGGGGGCTGGTGCGGTCGAGGTTCGTGTCGTACTCCCCCGCCACGGGGAACCAGCCGAGCCCGCTGGCGAAGACCGTCTGCAGGGCCAGGGCCAGCCAGAACACCGGCACCGACACCGCCAGCATCGACGACAGCCGGATGGACAGGTCGGGCAGCCTGCCCTTGTAGCGGGCGGCGGCGATCCCGAGCGGGATCCCTGCCACGACGGCGACGACGAGCGCCGCGCCGACGAGTTCGAGCGAGGCCGGGAACGCCTGGAACAGGTCGTCGCGCACCGGCCGCCTGGTGTGCAGGCTCGTCCCCCAGTCCCCGCCGAGCAGGTCGCGGACGTAGGTCCACAGCTGCACCGGCAGCGGGTCGTCCAGGCCGAACTGGCGGCGGGCCGCCGCCAGTTCGGCCGGGGACGCCCTGGGTCCCGCGTACGCCACGGCCGGGTCGCCGGGGACCAGCCGCATGATGACGAACGTGAGGGTGACCACGCCGGCCACGACCAGGGCGGCCTGGCCGAGCCGGCGGATCAGGTACCGCGTCATTCCTCAGGCACCGGGCTTGAGGTCGTACACGAAGACGACGTTCGGGTAGGCCGGGTTGTCGGTGTACCCCTGGACGGACTTGGCGAAGGCCCGCTGGTAGTTCTGCACGTACGGCACCGCCACCGCGGCCTTCTCGTTGATGATCTGGTTCTGCAGGTCGCCGTACGCCTTCTCCGCGGCCGTCTTGTCGGTAGCCGTGAGCGCCGGGAGCTCGTCGATCTCCTTGTCGATCCCCGCGTCCTTGAGGTACGAGAGGTTGAACGAGATCGGGTCGGCGCTGTGGAACACGTTCACGAACCACGAGTAGGCGTCGGCGTAGTCCGGGTACCAGTACATGACGAAGATGTCCTGCCGCTTGGACGGGTCCTTCGACTTGCCCTGGTCCCACTGGGTGGTCCACTGCAGCGGCTTGGCCGTGAGCTTCACGTTCAGCTTGTCGAGGGCCGAGCTGAGCAGCGTCACCAGCAGGTCCTGGTCGCTGTCGCCCTGCGCGTACGTCAGGGTCAGGTCGAGCCGCTTGCCGCCGGGGCCGTACCCCGCCTGCTTGAGCAGCGCCTCGGCGCCCGGGAGGTCCTGCTTCGGGGTCTGGCTGGTGGAGTAGCCGAGCAGGCCCTCCGGCACCAGGCCGCTCGCCGCGACGCCGGAGCCCTTCATCGCGGCCACCAGGCCGTCGTAGTCGATCGCCTTCTGCACGGCCTGGCGCAGGCGCACGTCCTTGAGCGGTCCGCTCACGGTGTTGAACAGCGTGAGCAGGTTCTGGAACGACGGCGTCTGCGACGTCTGCACGGCCGGCGTGGAGCTGGCCTGCGCGAACAGCTGGGCGTTGAGCCGCTGCACGAACGTCACCTCGCCGCGCTGCAGCAGCTGCCAGGCGGTGGTGAGCTCGGGCGTGACCCGGTAGGCGATCTTCTTGTAGTGCGGGCCGCTCCAGCCGCCCCAGTAGCCGTCGTACGCCTTCAGCGTGAGCTCGGTCTCCTGGCCCTTCTGCCAGCTGTCGATCGTGTACGGCCCGGAGCCGGCGTCGTGACCCTCGCCGAACCACTTCTTCAGGTCGCCGGACTCGGCCGTCGTGTCGTAGATGTACGACGCGTAGCCCGCCGAGGCGATCAGGTCGAGCGGGGTCGGGTACTTGAGCGTGAACTCCAGCGTGGTGGGGTTCGGCGCCTCGATCTTGTCGACCGCGCCCCAGATGTAGGCCGCCCCCTGCCCGATCTTCATCGTGCGCTCGATCGACGCCTTCGCCGCGGCCGCGTCGACCGGCTTGCCGGTGTGGAAGGTCGCGCCGGACCGCAGGGTGAACGTCCACTTCTTGCCGTCGGGCGAGGACGTCCACGAGGTGGCCAGCCGCGGCTCGGCCTTCTTCGTCTGCGGGTTGTACCGGGTCAGCGACTCGTAGATGTTCTCCATCGCGATGATCTCGTTGGAATACGAGCTCGCGGGGTCCCAGTCGGTGACGACGTCCAGGTTGGGCACGTAGACGAACGTCGCGTCGGCCGCGCTCTGGGACGCGCCCGGCTGGGGGGTGCCTTCCGCGCCGCGGACCTTCCCGCCGGCGCAGGCCGCGGCGGTGAGGGTCACGGCGGCCACGGCTCCCGCCGCGAGAAGACGCTTGTGCCAGCGCATGTGAGGGGGTTCCTTTCCTTTCACCGGGCTACCGGGCGAGGGGGCCGGCGGCCTTGACGTGCAGGCGCACAGCGGGCTCAGGCAGGTAGCTGAGCGGGATCTCGCTGAGCTCGACGATCTCGACCGAGGCGGGGTCGGCCCCGGCGGCGACGGCCCGGGCGGCCGCCTCCTCCTTAGCTTTTTCGATCAATGTAGCCCTGTCGTTTCCCGCTCCGGCGGCGGGCACGATCGTTTCCAGCCGCCCGCTGGCGAGCGCGATGGCGGCCCCCACGGCGTTGGCCACCTCCGCGTGCTCCGGCCGGATCACCTCGGGCGCTCCGGGGATCCGCGGCGCCAGCAGGAACGCCCCGCCGCCGACCGCGACGAGCGGCAGGTCGGCCTTGCCGAGCGCCACCCGGTCGACCGCGTCGGCCACCAGGTCGTCGGCCCGCCGGACGGCGGCGGCCAGCCGGTCGTGCCACTCCGCGGGCACCGGGTGGGCGCCGACCGACCCCCGCCCGGCCGCGACGGCGGCGTCGGTCATGGTGGGGGTCGTGCCGCCGAAGACGAGCGCCTCCCGCCCGATCCGGTAGCCGACCGAGCGCGGCTCCGCGCCGACGATCGTGCCGCCGCCCAGGGCGATGGACAGGATGTCGGGCATGCGGAAGTTGGTGGTGACGCCGCCGATCTCGACGGCCGCGGCCGACTCCCGGGGGAACCCGCCGACGAGCACGCCGAGGTCGGTCGAGGTGCCGCCCACGTCGGCCACGATCGCGTCCTTCACGCCGGACAGGTACGCCGCGCCGCGCAGGGAGTTGGCCGGGCCCGACCCGATCGTGAGCACGGGGTACCGCGCCGCGTAGTCGACCGCCATCAGCGTGCCGTCGTTCTGCGCGAAGAACGTCTCCACCCGCAGGCCCCTCGCCCGCAGGGCCTCCTGCAGCGCGCCGGTCACGTCGCGGGCCACGCCGTACAGGGCCGCGTTGAGGATGGCGGCGTTCTCCCGCTCCAGCAGCCCGAGCGAGCCGATCTCGTGGCTCAGGCTCACCGGCACCTCGCCCAGCTCGGCCTGGATGATCTCGGCGACCCGGTTCTCCTGGTCGGCGCTGGCCGGGCTGAAGACGCCGGTGACCGCGATCGCGTCGGCGGGGGTCGCGGCGAGGAAGCGCCGGACGGCGTCCTCGTCGAGCGGGGCGATGGTCCGGCCGTCGACGAAGTGGCCGCCGCGGACGACGGCCGCCCCGGCCGACACCGTCTTGGCCAGGTCCTCCGGCCACTCGCTGAGCGGCGGCACGGACGTCGTCGCCGGGGCGCCGAGCCGCAGCACGGCCACCCGGCCGAGGGAGCGCCGTTCGAGGATGGCGTTCGTGGCGTGGGTCGTGCCCAGCATCACCCGGGTGACCAGGCCGGGCTCGGGCAGCTCGCCGAGGACGGCGTCGAGCGCGGCCCGCAGCCCCTCGGTCACGTCCGGGCTGGTCGGCCGCTTGGCCTTGGCCACCACCCGGTCGGCCTCGTCGAGGACGACGGCGTCGGTGTTGGTGCCGCCGACGTCGATGCCGATCCGCAGCCTCGCGTCCGCCGCGGCCGCTCCGGTGACGCGCTCGCTCATGCCCGCCCCGCGATCGTCTCGACGGGACGGTAGTCGAGGTCGTAGCCGAAGGCCCGCGGGCCGGCGGTCTCCAGGCCCTTGGGCGTGCGCCACAGCGGATCGCACGGCCAGGCGAGCACGGTCACCCGCTGACCGTAGCGCAGCCCCTCGGTCTGGATCGCCGTCGCCGCCTGGGTATCCACAACTGTGATCAAATCGGGCACCATCGCACGCACAACGCCGTCCTCCACGGCCACGAGGTTCTCGTTCTGGATCTCCAGCGTCAGCGTCCTGGCCCGGTCGTCGCCGGTCCCCTCGATCGTCACCGTGCCCCGGGCGAAGCCGCCGGTCGTCCGCCGTTCCAGGTCCGTCACCTTGCCGGTGAGCAGCCGTACGGCGC
The DNA here is from genome assembly GCF_000511135.2 of Microbispora sp. ATCC PTA-5024. Taxonomy (NCBI): domain Bacteria; kingdom Bacillati; phylum Actinomycetota; class Actinomycetes; order Streptosporangiales; family Streptosporangiaceae; genus Microbispora; species Microbispora sp. ATCC PTA-5024. The sequence goes on from NZ_KI866527.1 coordinate 17,646, forward strand.
CGAGCTCGGCGGTCAGGGCCCCGAGCGGGTCCTGGGCGCCCTCGGTGGCCCGGCCGATCGCGAGGGCGCGGGTGACCGTGCCCTCGATCACCGCGCCGGCGCACTCCTTGGCGGTCAGCACGTAGTCGGCCATGAGCGCGCTCGACCCGGAGGCCACGCAGACGGCCCGCGCGATGGCCTCCGACCACAGGCCGTCGACCGGGCGGATCGTGACGACGTTGCCCACGGCGTCCGACATGATTACGAGGTTGGCCGGGATGCCGGCCACGTACAGGGACACCATCTGGACCTCGGGGAAGGCCCGGCCCATCGCGTCGGCGTCGAGCAGCGGCAGGCCGAGCCGCGCGGCCCAGGCCACCGGGGCCACGCCGTTGGCGCCGCCGATCTCGGAGGACATGACGGCCGCCGGGCCCCGGCCGAAGATCCGCTCGATCTCCTCCTTGATCCGGACCGGCTCGTCCTCGGCGTGGATCATCTCGTGGCTGACCGTCGGGGCGCCGATGCCGGACAGCGGCAGTACGAGCGCGTCGTCGGGAAGGTCGCCGAGGGTGACGAGGGGCACATCTCCGCGCTCGCGGATCGCCCTGCGCGCGGCGATGGCGCCGGAGCGGACGTCGCCGCCGCCCCCGGTTCCGAGCACGGCACAGCCGCGGGCGAGCGCGGCGACGTCGTCCAGTGTGATGCGGGCCTGCATGCGGGGAGCCTTCACCACCGGGCCGTCCCCGCTCAATGTGCCCCTGCGACACCGGTACGGCATTTGTTGTCGTATCACGACAAAGGCCCATATGCCTTGTTTCAGGCGAGTTACCGGCCGTTGAACAGGGACGATACACCCCGGGAAACGCGAAGGGCCCGGAGGCGATCCTCCGGGCCCTTCGATCAGTAGCGGGGACAGGATTTGAACCTGCGACCTCTGGGTTATGAGCCCAGCGAGCTACCGAACTGCTCCACCCCGCGTCGTTTTCGTACTTCTTGATGTTACCCGCTTTCCCGGAGCGATGCCAAATCGCCGCCCGGAACGACGAAGGGCCCGGAGGCGATCCTCCGGGCCCTTCGATCAGTAGCGGGGACAGGATTTGAACCTGCGACCTCTGGGTTATGAGCCCAGCGAGCTACCGAGCTGCTCCACCCCGCGTCGGCTCTACGAGACTATCCGTCCCGGCGGCGGGAGGCAAACCGGAGCCCCGCACCCGGGCGGGGTGCGGGGCTCCGGAACGACGACCGCGCAGGTCAGCCGCTCGGCGTCGGACTCGGGCTCGCCGAGGGGCTCGCGCTCGGGGACGGCGACGCCGTGGCCGGCGGAGTGGCCGGCGGGGTGGCGCCCCCCTGCTGCTGGAGCCGGCTCAGGTCGTCCAGCGCCTGCTTCAGCGCCGCCTGGGCCTTGCCGTACGCGTCCCAGTCCGGCGGGCTGTCCGACAGCGCCTTCTGGGCGTCGTCGTACGCCTGCTGGGCCCGCTGGGCCACCGCGGCCAGCGAGTTCGCGTTCGCCGGCGGCTGCTGCGGCTGCTGACCGGCCGGCGGCTGACCGGGGGGCGGCTGCTGGGGCTGCTGCGCCCCGCCGAAGACCTGGGCGAGCGCCTGGTCGAGGGTGTCGGCCGACCCCACCTTGTCGCCGAACATCACCAGCACCCGGCGCAGGATCGGGTACGGCTCCTGCCCGGCTCCGGCGGGCGCCTGCACGTAGACCGGCTCCACGTAGACCAGGCCGCCGGCGAACGGCAGCGTCAGCAGGTTGCCGTAGAGGATCTGCGCCTTTCCGAGGCCCAGGATGTTCAGCTCACCGGAGAACCGGTTGGTGAACGTGTTCTGCACCTGACCGGGACCGGGAATGGTCGTGCTCGCCGGCATGCGCAGGAGCTGCAGCTTGCCGTAGTCGGGGCCGGGTGTGGCGTCGACCGCCATGAAGGCGGCCAGGTTGCCGGGCCCCTTCTGCGGCACGAACGTCGTGGTGAGGGAGAACGACGCGGCCTCCGCTCCCGGCATCTTGACCGAGACGAAGTACGGCGGCTGCTTGATGTTCTTCTCCGACGGGTCGTCCGGGACGTTCCAGAAGTCCTGGTTGCCGTAGAAGGACGGGGCGTCGGAGATGTGGTAGCTGGACAGGATGTCGCGCTGCACCTTGAACAGGTCCTCCGGGTAGCGGAGGTGCTCCTGGAGCTGCGGGCTCATCCGCTCCTTCGGCTGCACGAGGCCCGGGAACGCCTTCTCCCAGGACTTCAGCACCGGGTCGCCCGAGTCCCACTCGTAGAGCGTCACCGTGCCGTCGTAGGCGTCGACCGTGGCCTTGACCGAGTTGCGGATGTAGTTGATCTGGTCGCGCGGCTGCGGGGTGATGGCGCTCGGGTTGGTCGCCGTGTCCCGGATCATGTCCGACAGGCTCCGGCTCTGCGAGTACGGGTACTCGTCGGCCGTGGTGTACCCGTCGATGATCCAGACGATCTTGCCGTCCACGATGGCCGGGTAGGGGTCGGAGTCGAGCGTGAGGAACGGCGCCACCTTGGCCACCCGCTCGGCCGGGTTCCGGTCGTACAGGATCCGCGACTGGCTGTTGATGTCGCCCGACAGCAGCAGGTTCTTCTCGCCGTACTTGATGGCGTAGAGCAGGCGGTTGAGCAGGCCGCCGATGGGCACGCCGCCCTTGCCCGTGTAGGTGGTGTTCACCTGGCCGGTGCGGTCGTTGCCCGGGTAGTCGAGCTCCTTGGAGCCGCTCGGCGCGATGACGTAGTCGCTGCCGCGCTCGCCGAAGTAGACGCGGGGCTCCTTGAGGCCGGCCGACGTCACGAGCGGGCCGGTCACCGGCATGTCCTTCGCGTCGAAGTCGGGCAGGCCCTGCGAGGTGACCTTGTTGCCGGGGGCCGCGACGAAGCCGTACCCGTGGGTGTAGACGAGGTGGCGGTTGATCCAGTTGTCGAACTGGGGGCCGGTCAGCTCGCGGACGGCGACGATGTGGTCGCTCACCGAGCCGTCGGCCGCCTTGTAGCGGTCGACGTCGAGGGAGTCGGCGAAGTCGTAGTAGCCCTTGACCCGCTGCTCCTGCTGGAAGGTCTTGGCGACCAGCGCCGGGTCGAGCAGGCGCACCCCGGAGACGGTCGTGTCGTTGGCCGCCTCGCCCTGGTCGGGGGCGCCCTGCGCCTGGTACGGCACGACCTTCACGTCCGCCACGCCGTACGCCTCACGGGTCGCGGCGATGTTGCGGCTGATGTACGTCGCCTCCTTGCCCTGCTGGTTGGGCCGGACCTGGAACTGCTCGACGAGCGCCGGGTAGACGCTGCCGATCAGGATGGCCGACAGGACCAGCAGGCCGAACGCGACGCCCGGCCACATGCCGCCGGGGCGCAGGACGCCGGCGAAGAAGATCAGGGCGCAGATCAGCGCGATGACCGCCAGGATGCCCTTGGCGGGCAGCACGGCGTTGACGTCGGTGTAGGAGGCGCCGTCGACGAAGCCGCGTGTGGAGAACACCAGCTCGTAGCGGTCGAGCAGGTACGCCAGGGCCTTGAGCAGCACGAACACGCCCAGCAGCACCGACAGGTGGGCGCGGGCCGCCCGGGTCGCGTGCAGTCCGCCGGGGGACTGGAAGCGGAAGCCGCCGTACAGGTAGTGGACGACCGCCGCGGCCAGGATCGACAGGATCACGGCCGTGAACAGGAAGTTGAGCACCATCCGCAGGAACGGATAGGTGAACATGAAGAACGACACGTCGAGGCCGAACTGCGCGTCCTTGGCCCCGAACGGCGTGGAGTTCACGAACAGCAGCCACGTCTTCCACTGCCCGGCCGTCGACGAGCCGGTGAACAGCGCCAGCACGCCCATCCCGATCAGGAAGACGAGCCGGCGGTGCGGGTCGAGGGCCATGCGGTAGCGGTCGGCGCCCTGGGGGCTGCCGAACATGCCGGGCCCGAACATGGGCCGGGTCCGGTGGGCGATCATCATGTTGCCGCCCACGACCGCCACCATCAGCGCCGCGCCCACCAGGAACAGCACGATCTGCGTGAACAGCAGGGTCGAGAACACCGAC
>NZ_KI866527.1:21856-52085 GCF_000511135.2 Microbispora sp. ATCC PTA-5024
CGACGACGGCGATCGTGACGGGTATGAGAAGTCTCGGCCGTCGGGGCAAGCGCATCGCCCGTCCGGCTCCGGGGCTCCGGAAGCTCAACGCCAACCCCTTGTCATAGAGCAACGGTCCGTGCTTGGAAACCTACACCGCGACAGCCGAGGTCGTGATCCGAGCATCGGGTTCATCCGAGCCGGTACGCCGCGCAAACGACCACGTCACGCCGGTTCCCGCCGCCCGGCCGGGGTCGCCGGCGCCTCCGGTGGCCGGTCCAGGACAGCCACTCGCCGGGTTGTCCGGGAGTCAGGAGGCGGGGCAGGACGGCAGGTTCCCCGAGCCGCTGCGCAGCGCGTCCAGCGCCTTGATCGCGCCGTCGAGCGTGTCGACCTTGACCAGTCGCATGCCCACGGGCACCGCCCGCACCGCGTCGGCGCAGTTGCCCGAGGGGGTGAGGAAGACGGTGGCGCCGGCCTTCCTGGCGCCGACCATCTTCTGCTCGATGCCGCCGATCGGGCCGACGGCGCCCGTCGGGTCGATGGTGCCGGTGCCGGCCACCGACTTCCCGCCGGTGAGCGACCCCGGCGTGAGCTTGTCGTAGATCCCGAGCGAGAACATCAGCCCGGCGCTCGGGCCGCCCACCTCGCCCACGCTGATGTCGACCTTGAACGGGAAGCGGTACGCCGAGCGCATGCGGACCCCGACCACGGCGTGGCCGTCCGGGCCCTGCTTCGTGCCGACGACGACGTCGCTGGTGGTGGTTCCCCGCTTGACGGTGAACGTGACCTGCTCGCCCGGCTTGTGCTTCTGCACGGCCGCCGCCACCGACTCCAGCGCCCCGGCGGGGGCGCCGTCGACGGCGGTGATCTCGTCGCCGGGCTTCAGTCTGCCGTCCGCGGGCGCGCCCTTGTCGGTGGCCGCCACCGAGATCGTCTTCTGGATGGGGATCTTCAGCGCGTTCAGCGCGGCGGCGGTGGCCGACTGCTGCGAGTCGGTCATCTCCTGGGTGTTCTGCTCCTCGACCTCCTTCGCGGAGGACGTCCTCGGGAAGAGCGTCTCCTCCGGGACGACCGCCACCGTCGGATCGAGCCAGCCGCGCAGAGCCGTGACGAGGTCGAGCCGGTTGTCCGGGCCGCCCTGGTAGGCGACCGTGACCAGGCTGAGCCTGCCGTCGGTGGGATAGGTCTCGTGGCCCGAGATGCTGATCACGGGCTTGCCCTTGACGTCCCCGATCGTGTTCTCGGTCGGACCGGGGCTCAGCACCACGTACGGCACCGGGAGCACGGCGCCGACGACCGCGAGCGCGAGCGTGAGGAAGCCCGCCACCAGCAGGGTCAGGGAGCGTCGGGACATGGTCGAACTCTATGCGGTCCGCGCGGCGCTAATCGCAGGCCCCGACCCACTCGGCGTCGCCGTCGGCGAAGATTTGGTGCTTCCAGATCGGCACCTCGCGCTTGAGGTCGTCGATCAGCCGGCGGCAGGCGTCGAACGCCTCCCCGCGGTGCGGGCAGGCCGCCGCCACGATCACGGCGATCTCGCCCAGTCGCAGGTCGCCGACCCGGTGGACGGCCGCGAGCGCGGTCGCCTGGTGGTCGGCCGCCACCTTCTCCGCGACCCGGCGCAGGTGCTCCTCGGCGGACGGGTGGGCCGAGTAGGTGAGCAGCGTCACCGGCCGGCCTCCGTCCTGCTCGCGGACCGTGCCGACGAAGACCGCCGTGCCGCCGGCCGCGTGGTCCCCCACGGCCGCCATGACCTCGTCGACGGACAGCGGGGTGTCGCGGATGCCCAGCAATCGGATGACGTCCACGCCCCGAGGGTATTACGCCCGGTCCCGCCGCCGCGCGCCGTCCCCGGTCCCGCCGCCACCCGCCGCCACCGCCGCGTGCCTGGCGGCGGGCGGGCGTCAGGTGCGGCGCTTGCGGCGGGCGGCGCGGACGATGGCGGCCGTGCCGATGACGGCGACGGTCGCGCCGGCGGCCGTGATCGTGGCCTCCTTGCCCGACAGGCGCCGGCCGACGACGGCGTGCCTGCCCTCGCGGAGCTCCAGCAACTCGCGCAGCGCCGCCTCGTTGGTCCAGGTGGGCTTCCACCCGGCCTCGCGCAGCGACGCCCCGTCGACCACCCACGGGTAGACGACGTAGTGGAGGTCCGTGGCCGGGGCCGGGGTGACCCCGAGGCGGTGCAGCCGCTGGGCCGTGCCGAACGTCAGCGCGGCGGGCAGCTCGAACCGGCGCAGGCCGGAGATCTCCTCGACCTGGTCCATCTCCAGCCATCCCTCGGAGCCCACCGCGACGACGCCGCCGACCTTCCCGAGCGCCGCCGCCTCCAGCGCGGAGACCAGGTCGTCGATGTGGCAGAACTGCCAGCGCGGCAGGCAGCCCTTCACCACGAGCAGCCGGGGCGCCTCGAAGTGACGGGTGACGACCGTGTCCACGCCCGGCCCGACCAGGGCGGCGGGCCGCAGGACCGTCACCTCCAGGCCGGGGTGCGAGCGCAGCGACCGCCGGACGAGGGCCTCGATCTCCAGGTGGTCGCCGACCATGCCGGTGTCCGGCTCGGCGGCGACGGGGGCGTCCTCGGGCAGCGGGACCGGGTTCTCGGCGGCCGCGCCGTACACCATGGCGCTCGTCACCAGCACGACCCGGCGGACGCGGGCGGCGGCGCAGGCCGTGAGCACGGTCTGGGCCGCCCGCAGGTTGTACCGGCGGCGCTCGGCCGGGTCGGAGTCGAGCGACTCGTCGGTGCCCAGATGGACCAGGACGTCCACGTCCGAGATGCGGTTCGCCAAGAGCGGATCGCGGATGTCGAGCACCCGCCAGGTGACGTCCGGAACGTCGCCCCGCTGCTCGTCGATCGCCACGACGCGGCGGAAATCCGCAGACGAGGCCACTCTCGTGAGGAACGCCCTGCCCGTTCCTGAGGCGGCGCCCGTGACGGCGACGACGGGCGAGCGGAGGCGTTTCGAGGTAGGCACGAGGTCCTCACTTTGCACTGATCCGCCCCGCGGCGGATAACGTGGCGGATGTGGACTCCTCCATCCTGCACGAGGTGGCGCGGTGACTGACCTGCCAGGTCGCGAAAACGACCCCAACGACAATCCGTTCGCCATGTTCGGCAGCCCGGAGCAGATCGCCGCGGCCATGCGGCAGTTCGCGGACATGCTGTCCGCCTCGCCGGACGCCGGACCCGTCAACTGGGAGATGGCGAAGAACATCGCGAGGCACGCGGTGGTCGCCGAGGGCGACCCGAGCGTCATGGAGGGCGAGCGGCGCCAGATCGTCGAGGCCCTCAACCTGGCCGACCTGTGGCTGAACGAGGTGACGACGCTGCCGAGCGGCGTGGTCAACCCGCAGGCGTGGAGCCGGTCGGAGTGGATCGAGAAGACCGTGCCGGTGTGGAAGCAGCTCGCCGACCCGGTCGCCGCGCGCATGGTGGAGACCATGGGCGGCACGCTCGGCGCGTCCGGGCTGCCCCCCGAGGCCCAGGCCATGGCGGGGCCGCTGATGGGCATGCTCAAGCAGATGGGCAGCATGATGGTCGGCCAGCAGATCGGCCAGGCCCTCGGCTCGCTCGCCCGCGAGGTGGTCGGCTCCTCCGACATCGGGCTGCCGCTGTCCGACACGGCCGCGCTGCTGCCCGGCGGCGTCGCCGCGTTCAGCCAGGGGCTCGAGACGCCCTCGGACGAGATCAGGCTCTACCTGGCGCTGCGCGAGGCGGCACATCACCGGCTGTTCCAGCACGTCCCGTGGCTGCGGGCGCACCTGCTCGGCGCCGTGGAGGAGTACGCCCAGGGGATCACGGTGGACGTGTCCGCCCTGGAGGAGAAGCTCCAGGGGCTCGACCTGAGCAACCCGGCCCAGATCCAGGAGGTCCTGGGCGGCGGTGAGCTGCTCAAGCCCGAGGAGACCGAGCGGCAGAAGGCGGCGCTGAGCCGGCTGGAGACCGCGCTCGCGCTGGTCGAGGGCTGGGTCGCCACCGTGGTGGACGCCGCGGCCGAGGGCAAGCTGCCGTCCGCGACGGCGCTCGCCGAGACCGTGCGGCGGCGCCGGGCGACGGGAGGCCCCGCGGAGCGGACCTTCGCCACCCTCGTCGGCCTGGAGCTGCGACCCCGGCGGCTGCGCGAGGCCGCGGCGCTGTGGAAGGCGCTGGCCGACGAGCGCGGCGTCGAGGGCCGCGACGCGGTGTGGGGCCACCCCGACCTCATGCCCACCGCCGAGGACCTCGACGACCCGGGCCGGTTCGTCAAGGGCGAGGCCGAGTTCGACCTGTCCGGCCTGTCCGATCTCGAGGAGCCCGAGCAGCCGGGCGAGGAGGACGGCCCCCGCGACGCCGGCTGACCGGCTCCCGGCGCGCGCGGGCGTGTCGCCGGGGGTGGGTAGGCTGCGCCGGTGAGCCTGCATCGTGACGCGCACGCCGTACTGGCCGGATGGACCGCGCCGACTCCCGACGAGGAGGCCCTCCGCGCCGAGTTCGTGGCCCACCTGGAGGCGTACGAGGACGGGATGTGGCGCGAGTGCGCGCCCGGCCACCTGACCGCGACGACGGCGGTCCTGTCGCACGACGGCACGAAGGTGCTGCTGACCCTGCATCCCAAGGCCGGGATGTGGCTGCCGATGGGCGGGCACTGCGAGGTCACGGACGCCACGCTCGCCGGGGTCGCCCTGCGCGAGGCGACCGAGGAGTCCGGCATCCCGGGGCTCGTGCTGCTCGACGGGCCGCTCGCCCTCGACCGGCACAAGGTCTGGTGCCACCCCCCGCACAGCTGGCACCTCGACGTCGAGTACGGCGCGATCGCCCCGCCCGGCGCCGAGGCGGTGATCAGCGACGAGTCGCTCGACCTGCGCTGGTTCCCCGTGGACGGGATCCCCGAGCTGAGCGACGAGGCCACCCGGCGGCTGGCCCGGCGTGCCCGCGCCCTCCTCACCGCCGCCTGAGCCCGGTCCCGGCCCGGCCGCGCCGCACCGGGCGACGGGGGCGCAGGGACGACCGGGGCGAGGAGGTCCGGCGGGGTCTTCGACGCGGATTCCCGTCCGGTTCTGCACAGAACACGCACACCGGCCTCACACCGGCTTTCGCGGCCGCTGGCTAGGGTCGAGATCATGACCACCGAGGCGGACGTCGGCGGCGTGATCGCCGCTCCCCCACGCGGGCGGCTGCGCGTGTCCCGGCCGCTCGCCTGGGCGGTCGTGGCGCCGGTCGCGTTCTGGGCCGTCGCCCGGCTGGCCGGGCTCGACCGCGGCCCGGTGATCGTCGAGCTCATGACGGCCACGCCATACGTCGCCCTGGTGTCGCCGTTCGCGGCGCTGGCCGCCGTGGCGGCGCGCAGCCGGGCCGCGGTCGCGGCGGCGGTGGCGGCGGCCGTGCTCCTCGGGTGCGCCGTGCTGCCCCGCGCGTTCGCCTCCACGCCCACGGCGACCGGTCCCGCGCTGCGGATCCTCACCGTCAACCTGTTCTTCGGCAACGGCGACGCCCCGACCGTCGTCGACCTCGTACGGCGTCTGCGCCCCGACGTCCTCACCACACAGGAGCTCGACCCGGACGAGGTAGCGGCCCTGGACGCGGCCGGGATCGGCGCGCTGCTGCCGTACCGCGACGTCGAGGAGGGGTACGGCCCGGAGGGCAGCGGGATCTTCTCCCGTCACCCGCTGACCGACCTGCCGGACTTCGCGCCCGAGGGCGGCCACCACATGCCGGCGGCGAAGCTCACTCTGCCCGGCGGCCGGGCCGTGGAGATCGTCGACGTGCACACGCTCGCGCCGCTGGGACCGGACGTGGCGGCCTGGACCGCCGACCTGAGGTCACTGCCGGCGCCCGCCGCCGGGGCCGTGCGCGTGCTGTCCGGCGACTTCAACGCCAGCCTCGACCACGCGGCGCTGCGCGACGTGCTGGCCAAGGGCTACGCCGACGCCGCGGACGAGACGGGGAACGGCCTGCTCGCCACCTGGCCCGCCAACAAACGGATGCCGCCGTTCATCACCATCGACCACGTGCTGGTGGACCGCCGGGCGTCGGCCGTCGCCACAAGCGTGCACGCCGTTCCGGGCACCGACCACCGCGCCCTCTTCGCGGAGCTGCGTCTGCCCGGGCCGTGAGGCGTGCCCTCATTCAGGGCGGGCCGCCGTCTCCCGGGCCTCCACGAGGTCGAGGAAGGCCCGTCCCGGGAGGGAGACCCGGCCGCGGTGCCAGACGAGCGCCGTCGAACGCCGCAGGGCGGGATCGCGCAGCCCGGCGACCACGAGCTCCCGCCGCGTCCGCCGCGCCGCCGACCGAGGGAGGACGGCGACGCCGAAGCCGTGGGCCACGAGATCGGCCACACTGTGCAGGTCGTCGGTCTCGGCCTCGACCCGGGGGACGAACCCGGCCTCGGCGCACGCGCTCTCCAGGACGTCCCGGAGGCCCGAGCCCTCGACCAGCGTGACGACGGCCTCGTCGCGCAGGTCGCGCAGCGACAGCTCCGGGGCTCCGGCGAGCCGATGGCCGGGGGCGAGGGCGACGACGAGCGGCTCGTCCTCGAGGTCCTGGGCGGCGAGCACGGCGGGAAGCCGCTGACCCGCCGGCCCCGCCGGAAGCCGCCCGCCCACGAGCCCGATGACCGCGGCGTCCAGCCCGCTCCTCGCCACGGCCGCGGTGAGGGCCTGCGGATCGCCGGTGCGGAGCGTGAGCCGCACCCGCGGGTGGCGGCGGCGGAAGTCGGCCAGCCGTTCCGTCAGCCAGTCGGGCGGGCAGGGGACGGCGCCGACGGCCAGCCGCCCCGTCAGCTCCCCGCGCAGCGAGCTGACGGCGTCCTTTCCGGCGCCGGCCGCCTCAAGGGCGGCGCGCGCGTGCGGAAGGAACGCCTCGCCCGCGGGAGTCAGCCGCACGCGCCGTTCCGATCGGTCGAACAGCCTGTCTCCGAGCTCGCGCTCCAGCTGCGCGATCTGCTGGCTGATCGCCGGCTGGGCGACGTGGACCCGCACGGCGGCCCGGGTGAAGCTCCCCTCCTCCGCCGTCGCCACGAAGTAGAGCAGCTGACGCAGCTCCATAAGCGTCCCTTATGGGTAGTCAGTTCATCCATATCTTGGACTTCTGCTTCGGCAGGCCGCAAGGTGAGGTCATGAGCACGGCGCCCCGCCGTCCCGGATACCGGAGGAGTCCCGATGAGCGCGAGCACCACAGCCCGGCGGCCGGCCGAGCCCTCGGTCCACCAGCAGGCCCTGCTGGTCTGGGCCGCCGTTCTGCCCACGCTGAGCGTCCTGCAGTTCGTCCTCGGCGGGCTTCTGCGGGGGCTCCCGTCGTACGCGCAGCCCCCGATCATGGCGACGCTGACGGTCCCGATCGTCGTCTACGTGCTGGTGCCGCGGCTGCGGCGGCTGTCTTCCCGCCTGAGGAAGGGATGAGGACGGCCGGGCGCCGGCGCCCGCCCGCTCCGGGTCGACCCGCCCGTACGGCGCCTGATCGGCGGCCTCGTGTCAGGTGAGCAGGGCGCGGGTGTTGTCCCAGCCCTCCAGGCCGAGGTCGAGCCGGGCGACGTCCGCCGGAGCGCGGAGGCGGTGCCACCCGGGACCGGTGGCGACCATGCGGCGCCCGGGGGCCCTGCCGCGGAGCGTCCCGACGAGGTCGGGTTCGTCGAAGTCGGGCGTGGCCCAGCCGGGCAGCGGCAGCCGGGCCGCGACGGCGGCGGCTCCACCGCCCTCGGCGGGGCAGACGGCGACCGGCGCGCGGCCGAGCTCGCGGAACAGCTTGCCGATCAGCAGCGGCGGCAGGTCGGGGGCGTCGCCGCTGACCACCACCCCCTCGTCGGCGGGCGGCAGGGCGGCGAAGGCGTCGGCCGGGGAGCCGATCTCGATCACCGGCGTGCCCGGCCAGGCGATCTCGTCGAGCCCCGGGACGCCCACGGAGAGGATCACCGGCCGGACCAGTTCCAGCCCGGCGACCATCTCGTAGGTGTCCTCGGCGACGGCCAGGAGGAACTCGCCGGGATCGACGCCCGGAGGCGCGCCGCCGGCCATCCCGGCCGAGACCAGGACCGCGGCGACACGGGTCAACACTCCTCCGTCGAACCGTTGGCCGCCATCGAGTAGCCCTCCAGGAACCCCCTGGCACGTTCCGCGCGCGGGTAGCGCTCGACGAGGGCCCAGAACCGGGGGCCGTGACTCGGGACGAGCAGGTGGACCAGCTCATGCATGATCACGTAATCTACGACCCAGGCGGGCATGCCGCGCAGCCGGGCCGACAACCTGATCGTGCCGTTGTCGGGCGTGCAGGATCCCCAGCGGTGCAACTGGTTCTCCACCCAGCGCACGCTCGTCGGGATGGCCCGTCCGTCCAGGTAGCGCGCCGACAGCTCCATCGCCCGGTCGAGCAGGTCGTCGTCGCTGGGGCGTTTTCGCTGCTCCTTCGCCGCGAGGCGGTCGAGCATGCGGCGTACCCACTGCTCCTCGTCGGTCGTGCTCAGTCCAGCCGGAAGCAACACGATGGTTTTGTCGCCATCGCGGTACGCGGAAACGGTTCGCCGCCGTCGTGCGCTCCGACGAACCTCGACTGTCTCGGGGGGCACATATGAAAGGTAGCCGACACGCGCCGAATTCCACAGGGGGTGATACACGTTCTCCCTGGTCAATCGGGCGAACATGACCTTGCGGGCGTGAAAACGTCGCGATTCCGGTTGTTCAGCGGCAACGAACACCCCGGTAATTATCCACAGCCCCGATGGTTTCCAATCCCGGGCGGGCCTGGCTGTGACAAGGTCTGGCGACTATGAGACCCCGTGTGAAGCCCGCGCTGCGTCGCGTCGAGCGCGACGACCGCACCCTCCAGTTCGGCGTCCACCCGCTCCGCGCCGTCGTGCTCACCGACGTCGAGCCGCCCGTACGGCGCCTGATCGACGGCCTCGACGGCACGCGGACGCTCCGGCAGGCCGCGGCCGAGGGCGGCCTCGACGAGGGGTCGGCCCGCGAGGTGGTCGACCGGCTCGCGGAGCGCGGCCTGATCGAGGACGCCGCCGTCCGGCCCCACGCCCTCAGCGGGCTGACCGTCGCCGAGCGCGACCGGCTCCGGCCCGACCTCGCCCGGCTGTCCCTCACCTCGCGCGACGGCGGTATGCAGGCCATGGCCGCCAGGCGGGCCGGGCGGGTCCGGATCTACGGCGCGGGGCGGGTCGGCGCGCAGGTGGCCGCCCTGTTCGCCGCCGCGGGCGTCGGCCACGTGTGCGTCGTCGACCCCGGCGCCGCCCGGCCGGAGGACCTCGCGCCCGGCGGACTCGGCCGGGCGGCGCTCGGCGGGTCGCGGGAGGACGCCGCCGTCGCGCTCCTCCGGGAGATCGCGCCGGGGATCACCGCGTGGCCGGGCCGTTCGGCGTCCCGCCTGGGAGACCGCGCGACCGGGCCCGACCTCGTGGTCCTGGCCCCCGTCGGCCCGCTCGACCCGGTCCTCGTCCGCGACCTGGTCACGGGGGGCGTCCCCCATCTGCTGGCGGCCGCGTTCGAGGGGCACGGCTGCGCCGGCCCGCTCGTCGTCCCGGGGGTCACGCCCTGCCTGCGGTGCCTCGACCTGGTCCGCCGCGACCGCGACCCGTCCTGGCCGGCCGTGGTCGCGCGGCTCGGCGGCTACCCGCCGGGCGAGATCGCGTGCGACGTCGCGCTCGCGTCGCTGGTCGCCGCCCAGGCCGCGGCCCACGCGCTCGACTACCTCGACCGCGGCGAGGTGCCGGGCAGCACCTGGGACGTCGTCCCCGGCTGGCACTGGCGCCGCCGCACCTGGCAGCCGCACCCCGAGTGCGACTGCCGCGCCGGTCTTGCCCCAGCGCCTGAATCCGAGGCCGCGTGACCCGAGGACGGGCGAGCGTGTGCCCCGTGAGGGAAGCTCAGGCGCGTGATCGAGCGCGGAGGCCGCGTGACCTGTGCTGCCGATGAGGCGAAGGAGGCGCGATTCCCCGGACGACCTCCGTTTGTCCGCCCTCCTTAAGTCAAGACGAACGGAAATTGTGGTCGAAAGCACCCGTCATCGCCGACAATGGGGAGGTGAGTGACCTTCCCCACCGTGCCGTGACCCGCTCGGCCAAGCTCGCCACGCTCCCCCTGGGGTTCGCCGGCCGCACCGCGCTCGGGCTGGGCAGACGGCTCGGGGGCGCTCCGGCGGAGCGGGTGGCCCAGGAGATCCAGCAGCGGACGGCCGACCAGATCTTCAAGGTCCTCGGCGAGCTCAAGGGCGGCGCCATGAAGCTCGGCCAGGCCTTGTCGATCTTCGAGGCCGCGCTGCCTCCCGAGATCGCCGGCCCGTACCGCGCCACGCTGACCCGGCTACAGGACGCCGCGCCGCCGCTGCCGGCGGCGACCGTCCACCGGGTCCTCGCCGAGCAACTCGGGGACGACTGGCGGGAGAACTTCCGGGAGTTCGACGACGCTCCAACGGCCGCCGCGTCCATCGGTCAGGTCCACCGCGCGGTCTGGCACGACGGCCGCCCGGTGGCCGTGAAGATCCAGTATCCGGGCGCCGGCAAGGCGCTGATCGCGGACTTCAACCAGCTCGCACGGCTCGGCAAGCTGTTCGGGGCGATGCTGCCGGGCCTCGACATCAAGCCGGTCCTCGCCGAGCTCAAGGAGCGGGTGGCCGAGGAGCTCGACTACCTGAAGGAGGCCGAGGCCCAGCACGCCTTCGCCCAGGAGTTCCGGGACGACCCCGACTTCCACGTGCCCGACGTGATCGCCGCCAACGAGCAGATCCTGGTCAGCGAGTGGATGACCGGCACTCCGCTGTCGCGGATCATCACCGACGGCACCCAGGAGGAGCGCAACCGGGCCGGTCTGCAGCTCGTCCGGTTCCTGTTCAGCTCCCCGGCCCGGGTGGGCATGCTGCACGCCGACCCCCACCCCGGCAACTTCCGCGTCATGGAGGACGGCCGGCTCGGCGTGCTCGACTTCGGCGCCGTCAACCGGCTGCCCGACGGCTACCCCGTCGTCTTCGGGACGCTGACCCGGATCTTCAACCAGGGCGACATGGAGGCCGTGGTGCGGGGGCTGCGCGAGGAGGGGTTCATCCGCCCGCACATCGAGGTCGACGCGGACGCGCTCCGCGCGTTCCTCGCGCCGTACGTCGAGCCGACGCGGGTGGAGGAGTTCACCTTCAGCCGGGAGTGGCTGCGGCAGCAGGCGGCGACCGCCGCCGACCTGCGGCCCACCAACGTGGTGCGCCAGCTCAACCTTCCCGCGTCGTACGTGCTGGTCCACCGGGTCCACGCCGCCGGCGTGGGCGTGCTCTGCCAGCTCGGGGCGACGGCCCGGTTCCGCGACGAGGTCGTCCGCTGGGTGCCCGGCTTCGCCGACGACGACCCGGGCGACCCGGAGGGCAGCACCCTCGCCCTGGTGTGACGACGACGTGATCCCGGCGGGGCAGCATGAGGCCATGGCCAGGATCAAGGACATCGTGATCGACTGCGGTCACCCCGCGTCGCTCGCCCGTTTCTGGGCGGCCGCGCTGGACGGCTACCAGGTCGCCCCGTACGACGACGCCGAGCTGGAACGGCTGCGCGCCGCCGGGATCGACGACCCCGAGGACGACCCGACCGTGCTGGTGGAGGCGGGCCCCGGCGTCACCCCCCGCATCTGGTTCCAGCGGGTGCCGGAGGGCAAGACCGGCAAGAACCGCGTTCACATCGACGTGGCCTGCGACGACATCCACGCCGAGATCGCCCGGCTGACGGCCCTGGGGGCGCGGGTGCTGGGCACGTACGACCACTGGGTGACGCTCGCCGACCCGGAGGGCAACGAGTTCTGCGTGCTGCGCCCCTGACGGAAAGCAGCCGGAAGACGACCGGACGACGAGCGGACGACCCGACGACACGGAGAAGGCCCGGGCCATCAGGCCCGGGCCTTCGTCGTTCACTCGTCCGCAAGGCTCGCGGAGGTCAGGCCGTCCCGCCTGATCGAGGTCACCGGTCGTTGAGCGGGTGTCAGATGCGCGCCAGCGCGGAGCTCAGGCGCGCGGCGGCGCGCTCGGCCTGCCGGCGCGCCTTGCGCACGCTCCTGACCCTGCTGGCGATGCGCTCCTCCTCCGCCTCCCGGTGGAGGGTTCGTATTCGCTCGTGGACCAGTTCTTGATGCAGATACAGGGAGGTAGCCGGGGAGATGTTCATCTGAGTGGGTCCTTCCGGATTGATGCTGTTCGTACGGTGGTTCAGGCTGCGACGGGGGACTTGCGCGGGCGCCCCCTCGGCCGCTTGCGGGGAACGACGACCCCCCGCAGGATCAGCTCGCCGCCCCAGACGCCCCACGGCTCCTCGCGCTCCAGCGCGCGGGCCAGGCAGGCCTTCTGGATCGGGCAGCCTCCGCAGAGCGCCTTGGCGAACTCCACGTCCTCCGGAGACTCGGCGAACCACAGGTCGGGCTCGGTACGGCAGGGGATTTCGGCTTCGATCAGGTCCATGACCGGGGCCGCCATCTGCGTCACCTCTTCGATTGGGTCTGGTCTGGTTGTCCTCGTGGCGGGTGGATTCGTGGCCGACAAACAAGAAGGCCGCGGATCCTGTGCGGATCCGCGGCCTGGAAGAGGTGACCGGTCAGGTTGTGACTGGTTCTCTCCAGGCGTAACGCGGACCCTGCACTCCGCCATTGGCGGTGCGGTTGGTCTGCTCATCGCTCACCGGCCGGTCCATGCGGACCGGGAGGTAGGCGGGCGTGCCGTGGCCGGCCACGCCGGCGATGCGGCCGGCGAAGGCGGAACCGCGCCCCGTCAGGGACGGGACATCGGCACGGATGGCGGCGTCGGCGATCGGCAGTTTGACCTGCGCGACGGCGGCGACCGGGCATGCGGAAGCGAGCCACGGCGTGGCAAACGTGATCATGATCATGTTCCTCACTGGACTCACCTCCGATTCCTCTCGATGGTCGGACGGGACCGTCCGACCGGCTTGGTCAAGACCCTAAACGTGCGGTGGCAGGGTGGGCAACCTATTTTCTACCTGCGATTTTCACGACTTCGTGACACCGTCGCTCACCCGGATCATGCACTCCTGCACCACCGACACCGCCAGTTGCCCGGAGGCCGTGAACATCTGCCCGCGCGCCAGCCCGCGGGCGTTCCCCGACCACGGCGACTCCTGGGCGTACAGCAGCCACTCGTCGGCCCGGAAGGGCCGGTGGAACCACATCGCGTGGTCGAGCGACGCCCCGGTCACGTTGGACGCGCCCCAGGCCATGCCGTGCGCGAGCAGCACGGTGTCGACCAGCGTGAAGTCCGACGCGTAGGCCGCGAGCACGATGTGCAGCAGCGGGTCGTCGGGCAGGTCGGCGTCGTACCGGAACCAGACGTGGTTCTCCGGGCTGATCAGGCTCGGGTCGCGGTACGCCTCCCACGGCAGCGCGTTCACGTAGCGCGAGTCGACCGGCCGGGGCCGCGACAGCCACTCGCGCAGCGCCGGCTCGTCCCCCAGCGCGGTGAGCATGCGCTGCTGGAAGGTCGGCAGGGTCTCCGGCTCGGGGACCGCGGGCATGACGGCCGCCTGGTGACTGACGCCCTCCTCGTGGATGTGGAACGAGGCCGACATCGAGAAGATCGCCTTGCCGTGTTGGATGGCGGTGATGCGCCGGGTCGTGAACGAGCGCCCGTCGCGCACGCGGTCGACGTTGTAGATGATCGGCACGGCCGGGTCGCCGGGCCGGATGAAGTAGGCGTGCAGCGAGTGGACCATCCGGTCGCCGGGGACCGTGCGACCGGCGGCGACCAGCGCCTGGGCCGCGACCTGGCCGCCGAAGACCCGCTGGATGCGCTCCTCGGGGCTGCGCCCCCGGAAGATGTCGAGCTCGATCTGCTCCAGGTCGAGTAAGTCCAGCAGCTCCTTGAGAGCCGAGTTCACGGGGGCCTCCAACAACGGGGATATTACTCGCCGGTAACACTATCGGCGCCGCGGCACAGCTCGAGCACCGCGTCGCCGTACCGCTCAAGTTTGACGCGTCCGATGCCGGCGATCGTGAGCAGGTCCTCCTCCGAGGTCGGCACCCGTTCCGCGATGGCCTGCAGGGTCACGTCGGTGAACACGACGTACGCCGGGACCTTGGCCTCCTTGGCGGCCCCCGTCCGCCACGCCCTGAGCCGTTCCAGCAGCGCCTCGTCGTAGTCCGCCGGGCAGGTCGCGCACCGGCCCAGCTTCTGCTCGGCGGCGACCGCGAGCGTCTTGCCGCAGATCCGGCAGTGGAGCGGCGCGGCCGGCTTCTTCCCCCGTGCGGCGGTCCGCTCGGCCCTCGCGACGCCGGTCGTGCGGTGCGACAGCCCGTCGAGGAACCGCGACGGCCGGCGGGCCCGGCGGCCGCCCGGCGAGCGGGCGAGGGCCCAGGACAGGTGGAGGTGCTCACGGGCCCGGGTGACGCCCACGTACAGCAGGCGGCGCTCCTCCTCGACCTGGTCGGGCGTCTCGGCGTACACGATGGGGACCATGCCGTCGGTGAGGCCGACGAGGAAGACGGCGTCCCACTCCAGGCCCTTGGCCGCGTGCAGCGAGGCGAGCGTGACGCCCTCGACGGGCGGCGCGTGCTGCTCGCTCGCCCGCCGCTCCAGCTCGGCCACGAAGCCGCCGAGCGTGCCGCCCTCGGAGGCCATGTCCTCCGCCAGCTCCGCGAGGGCGCGCAGGGACTCCCACTTCTCCCTGGCCTTGCCGCCGCCCGGCGGCTCGGGGGTGAGCCCGATCCCGGACAGGATCGCGTGGACGGCGGGGGCCAGCGGCTCCCCCTCGTCGGCCGCCCGCGCCGCCCCGCGCAGCAGCACCACGGCCTGGCGCACCTCGGGCCGCTCGAAGAAGCGCTCCGCCCCGCGCAGCTGGTACGACACGCCCGCGTCCGCGAACGCCTGCTCGTACGCCTCCGACTGGGCGTTGACGCGGAACAGCACGGCGATCTCCCGGGCCGGGACGCCGTCGGCCATCAGCTTCTTGACCGTCAGCGCGACCCCGAGCGCCTCGGCGCCCTCGTCGTCGTACTCGGTGAAGACGGGCTCGGGACCGGCCGGCCGCTGGGCGACGAGTTCGAGCCGGTGCGGCGAGCGGGCCATGATCCGGTTGGCCAGCGTGACGACCTGCGGGGTCGAGCGGTAGTCGCGCACTAGCCGGACGACGGCGGCCGATGGGTGCTCGACCGCGAAGTTGGTCAGGTAGTGGGGGGTGGCGCCGGTGAACGAGTAGATCGTCTGGTTGGGGTCGCCCACCACGCACAGGTCGTCACGCCCGCCGAGCCAGGTGTCGAGCAGTAGCTTCTGCAGCGGGTTGACGTCCTGGAACTCGTCGACCACGAAGTAGCGGTACTGCTGGCGGATCTGGCCGGCGACCTCCCGGTGCTCGGTCATCACGGCGGCCGTGAGCTCCAGGATGGTCTCGAAGTCGATGAGGTTGCGCTGGCGGCGCAGCGCCTCGTACCCCTCGTACAGCCGGGCGACCTCCTCCGGCGCGATGGGAGGGGTGCGCCGGGCCTTGACCGCAGCGGCCGGGTAGTCCTCCGGGCCGACCTGGGTGACCTTGGCCCACTCGATCTCGCTCGCCACGTCGCGCAGCTCGCCCCGGTCGGGGTTCCTGCGCATGCGGCGGCACGCCTCGACGAGCAGCGGCAGCTTCGACTCCACGACCTGCGGGGTGTCGCCGCCGATGACGCGCGGCCAGAAGTAGCTGAGCTGGCGCAGGGCCGCCGCGTGGAAGGTGCGGGCCTGCACGCCGGACGCCCCGAGACGGCGCAGCCGCTGCTTGAGCTCGGCGGCCGCGCGGGTGGTGAAGGTCACGGCGAGCACGCCCTGCGGCTCGACCACCCCGCTCTGGACGGCGTAGGCGATCCGGTGGGTGATGGCCCGCGTCTTGCCGGTGCCCGCGCCGGCCAGCACGCAGACCGGGCCGCGCACCGCCTGGGCGACCTCGCGCTGCTCGGGATCCAGACCCTCCAGGACGTCCAAGGGGTGCTCCCAACATGCGATGCGGAGGACATTACTGGCATCATCCTTCCAGCAGCCGACGGGACCTGTCCCGGGGACGGTCGGCGCGACGGCGACATCGGGGAGGAACGGAGCCGTGAGGACAGCCGTGACCACAGCGGTGAGGGCGGCGTTGGGGGCCGGGGCGCTGGCGCTCGCGGCCGTCGTGGCCGCCCCGGGGAGCGCGGGCGCCACCACGGCCGTCGCCGCCATGCACGCCGATCCGGCCCCGGGCGCGACGGCCTCCCCCACCCCCTCGGCGAGCCCCTCCCCGAGCGCCTCGGCGTCCGCGACGGCGGACGTCAGGATCAGGACGTTCGCGTACGGGTCGCACGCCCGGCAGCGCATGGACGTCTGGTGGCACACCGGCGGCCCGCGCAGGCCGGCCGTCTTCGTGATCCACGGCGGCTGGTGGTCCGGCGGCGACAAGAAGTACATGACGCAGGTGAGCCGGAGCTACTCCCAGCTCGGGTACACGGTCGTGAACATCGACTACCGGCTCTCCGGCGACGCCCCCTGGCCCGCCCAGCGGAGCGACGCGCTCGACGCGATCACCACCGTCCGCCGCCACGCCGCGCTGTTCAACACCGACCCCGACCGCTACGTGGTGGTCGGCTTCTCCGCCGGCGGGCACATCGCCACCGCCGTCGGGACGTACGGCGACGGCCTGCCGGGCCTGCGCGGGGTCGTCGGGGTCTCGCCCGTGGTCTCGCCTCTGGCGGCGTACGCCGACGGCGAGCCGGGCGTCAGCGGCGCGGAGCAGCGCAAGCTCCGCGCGGCCGCCGTGGCCCTGGCCGGCGGATGCACGCCCGCCCAGTGCCCGAAGACGTGGTCGAGCATGGAGGTGCCGTTCCACGCGTCGCCCGGGGACGCCCCGGTCTTCACCGTCCACTCGGAGAACGAGTTCGTCCCGCCGTACGAGAGCGAGGCGCTCAAGCAGGCACTCGCCGAGGTGGGCGTGCCCATGACGATCAAGACGATGCCGGGCGTGCAGCACAGCGCGCCGCTCTACCGCGAGCGGGGCGTGGCCGAGGCCGTCGACGCGTGGATCGTGGCCCGCCTCGGCCACTGAGCCGCGGCGGCTCCCAGGGCGTCCAGCCGGGGCCGGGGTCCCCGGGGCGCGGGGCCGGCGCCCGACATGACAGGGGTCCCGTACGGGAACACCCTGCGGGGAGGCGGTGTTGGCACGACTGCTCGGCATTACCGGCCTCGGCGCACGGAAGGAACGAACATGGCGCTCACGGTCTACACCACGACCTGGTGCGGTCCCTGTAAGCGGCTCAAGAGCCAGCTGACCCGCGAGGGCATCGCCTACAGCGAGGTCGACGTCGAGAGCGACCCGGAGGCGGCCGCGTTCGTCATGAGCGTCAACAACGGCAACCGGGTCGTGCCCACCGTGGTGGCCGACTGCCACACCATGACCAACCCGTCCGTCGCCGAGGTCAAGCGCCACCTCCAGGGCGTCTGCTGAGCCTCCCGGCGTCAGCCGTCGAGGTCGGCGATCGGGCCCCCGTACCAGGTCTCGATGAGCCTGCGGGCGATCGAGACCTGGCCGGGCAGGCGCAGCGCCCCCGACTCCACCTGGGCGGTGAGCTCCTCCCGCGACAGCCAGCGCGCCTCGGCGATCTCCTCGTGGTCGGGGCGCAACTCCGTCGTGGCGGCCCGTGCCACGAACCCCAGCATCAGGCTGCGGGGGAACGGCCACGGCTGGCTGCCCATGTAGCGGGGCGCGGTGACCGCGATCCCGACCTCCTCCAGGACCTCGCGCACCACCGCGTGCTCCAGCGACTCCCCCGGCTCGACGAACCCGGCCAGGACGGACATGCGGCCCTCGGGCCACTCCGGGCCGCGCGCCAGCAGGACACGGTCGTCGTCGTCGTGGATCAGCATGATCACCGCCGGGTCGACCCGGGGGAAGTGCTGGCTGCCGTCCCTGGGGCAGACGCGCATGTGGCCGGAGGCCGTGATCTCCGTACGGGTGCCGCAGCGGGGACAGTGCTCGTGGCTCGCGTGCCACGCCTCCAGGGCCACGGCGTAGACGAGCAGCCCGGCGTCGCGGTCGTCGAGCAGGACCGCCGCGTTCCTGAGGCCCGCCGCCTCGCCGGGCGGCAGCGGCGCCCGGACCGCGAAGTAGGGCACGCCGTCGTCGTCGACGCCGAGCAGGTAGCGGGGGCCCTCGGGGGCCTCGGCGGGGGCCATCAGCACCAGCGCCGCCCCGTCGGTGAACCGGCGGATCAACGTCTGCCCCTCGTGGACCAGCAGGACGCGCGTCTTCTCCGCGGCCCACGCCTGCTCCAGCCACGCCTCGTCGCCGCGCAACCCCGCCGAACGGTCGATGGCGCTGCGCGCCAGGAGCAGGGGGCCGAGCAGTCCGTCCGAGATTTCCACGGCGTCATCCTTCCACGGGTGGCTCAGGGAACAACGCCGGTCCCCGGGCGGATTCCCGGGCGCGACGGCCGGCCACGGGGCTAGGATGATGCAACTTAGGTTAGCCTTACCTCGGAGGAACGTTTGCGGCTGTACCTCACGGCGCTCAACCCGACCGCCTCGGTGACGGGGGGGTTCCTTCCCGCCGCGGCGGCCCTGGGCTGGGACGTGACGATCCTGACCGACCGGCCCGGCGACTACCCGGACCACGAGGCCCTCGCCGTCGACGTGCGGAACCCTCGCGCCGTGATCGAGGCCGTCGCCGCGCACCACCCGCCCGGCGCCGTCTTCTCCAACTCCGACCACCTCCAGGCCGAGACGGCTCTCGCCGCGGCGTACTTCGGCCTGCCCGCGAAGGACTGGCGGGCCTGCGTCACGGCCAAGAACAAGGCCCTGGCGCGCGCCGCCCTCGCGGCCGTGGACCCCGTCCGGTCCGTACGGCTCGCGCCCGGCGCCCCGCTCCCCGCCGATCTGCCGTACCCGGTGGTGGTGAAGCCCGCGCTGGGCGTGGCCAGCGAGGACGTCGTGCTGGCCGCCGGGGAGGCGGACCTCTCCGCAGCGGTCGCGGACATCAGGACCCGGCGGCCGGACGACGTGCTGGTCGCGGAGGAGTTCCTGGACGGCCCGGTCCACACGCTGGAGACGCTCGGCGACGCGTCGGGCGTCCGGGTGCTCGGCGGCTTCCGGACCACCCTGGGGCCGCTCCCGCACTTCGTCGAGGAGCGGCTCGACTGGGACCCCGCACCGGCGGAGGAGCACGTCCGCCACGTCCTGGCCGCCCTGCGGGCGATCGGGGCGGGCTTCGGCGCCTGCCACACCGAGTACGCCGTCACGCCGGACGGCCCCCGCATCATCGAGATCAACTACCGGCTCATCGGCGACGACTGCGACTTCCTGCTGGCCGACCTCGCGGGCGTCCCCGTGCACGAGTGGATCCTCCGCGCGCACGCCGGGGAGCCCCTCCCCGCCGCTCCGGCCGTCCGCGGGGACGGGGCGCGGCACGGCGCGTCGGTGGCCGTCGTCGCCGGGCGTTCCGGCGTCGTGACCGCGGCCCCGCCCGAGATCGCGCCGAGCGGGGACGAGCCCTGGGCGGGGTACGGCGTGCGGCTGTGGCACCACCCGCTGCGCGCCCCCGGCGACCGGGTCGACCTCACCGGCACCAACCGCGATTTCCTCGGCATCGTCCGCGCCACCGGCCCCGGCCGGGCGAGCGTCGACGCCGCCGTGACGGCGTTCGGGAGGCTCCACCCCTGGACGGTCGCGTGACCCGGGTGCCGGCCGTGGAGCACCACCTGGCGGTCCGCGTGCTGAACGCGCTGCTCCGGGAGGACTACGGCGGCGTCATGTCCCGTCTCACCCACGACAAGGACGGCGTCGCGCTCGTCCTCGCCTCGGGACGCCGCGTGCGGCCGGTCACGGGCAGCCCGTTCCAGGACTTCGCGGTCCCGGCGGAGCCGCTTGAGGAAGGGCCCGTTCCGGGAGAGCCGCCCGCGGGCGGGAGCGCCAGGACAGGGCCACTCGGGCTGGAGGAGGTGCTGCGGACGCTGGAGGCGGTCGCCGACCCGGCCGACGCGGCCGGGGTTTCGGCGTTCGCGGCCGAGTGCCGGGAGGCCCTCGCCGCCGCCGCCCTGCACGCCGCCCATCGGGACGCGGTCGCCGCCCGCCTGCTGCGCGAGGACGGGCCGCGGGCCCGCGGGGGCGCCTCCGGCGTGTTCTACGAGTCGCTGGCCGCCGGGCTCGACCATCCGATCTACCCCACCGGCCGCTGCCGCCTGGGGATCTCCGGCGACGACCTGCTCGCCCACGCCCCCGAGTTCGGCCCGCGGTTCGACCTGGCCTGGGCGGCCGTGCCGCGCGAGCGGGTGACGCCGTCCGAGCCGCGTCTCCCCGAGTGGTGGCCGCAGCCGGGGGACGTCGGGCTCTGCCCACGGCTGGCGGCGACCCATGTGCTCTTCCCCGTCCACCCCCTCACCGTGCCCGTGGTGGACGGGCTGCCGTGGGCCGAGGCCGCCCCCAAGCCGTACCTGACGGTCCGGCCGACACTGTCCATGCGGACGGTCGAGGTCGACGAGCGGACCCACCTGAAGCTGCCGCTGCCCACGAGCACGCTCGGCCTGCGCAACCGGCGGTCGATCAAGCCGGGGACGCTGCGCGACGGCGCCCTGGCCGAACAGCTGCTCCGCGAGATCCTGCGCCGCGAGCCCGGGGCGCGGGTCGTGCTCGCGGGCGAGCAGGAGTACGGCCACGCGGGACACGAGTACCTGGGCTGGCTGGTCCGCCGCCTTCCGGAGGGCGAGAACGTGCCGGTCGCGGCCCTCCTGGCGCGGTTCCCGTCGCCGCCGGGACGCCGGACGACCGTGCTGGAGCACCTCGCCGGCCGCGTCCACGGCGGCGACGTGACGGCCCTGCTGCGCGACTACCTGGGCGTCCTGATGCGCTGGAACGTCACGTTGTTCGTCGAGTACGGCGTCGCCCTGGAGGCCCACCAGCAGAACCTGTCGCTGCTGTTGGGGGACGGCCCGCCGCGGCTGGTCGTGAAGGACGGCGACGGGCTGCTCGCCTCCCCCGACCGGCTGCGCCGGGCCGGGCTCGCCGTTCCTGACTTCGCCGACGAGCGCATGCTGACCGACGACCCGTACGCGCTCGCCGACGTCTTCGTCACCATCACGCTTCACCTGGCGGCCATGGCCGTCGCGCACGGCGCCGTCCCCGGCGCCGCGCCCGGCCTGGTCAGGGAGGCGCTCACCGCCGCCTTGGAGCCGTACGGCGACGACCCGGCGGCCCGGCTGCTGCGGGCGAGGACGCTGGACGCGGCCCGCCTCGTGGGCAAGTCGATGCTGGTCGCCGGCACCCTCGTCGGCAAGGAGCGGACCGGCGCCCGCGACGTGAACAAGTTCTACGGCACGACCGGCCCCAACTACCTCCGCTGGTGACGCCTTCCTCCTCTCCGCCGCTCGAAGGGGCATCTCGACCGATGGACAGCCTCCTGCTCGACCCGCACGCCGCCATGGCCGAGGAGGCGACGCTGGGCGCGCTGCTGCGCTGCTGCCTGCGGGAGCTCGGCGCGGCGGGCGGCCGCGCGTGGTCCGCCGGGCCGTACCTGCTGCTGCGCCTGGGCGGGTCGCTCGTGCGCGTGCGGGCGCGCGGCGGCATCGCCCTGCGGGCCGCGGGACCGGCCGAACGGCTCGTGGGCGGCTCCTGGGCGCCCCTCACCTCCGCGGCGCTCGCCGGCCTCGTGTACGAGGACCTGCGCGCCGATGGCGGCGCAGGCAACGCTGAGTTCGCGGAGCAGGTGGAGGCCAGCAGGGAGGCGGTCGCCCGCATCCTGGCCGCCCGCGACCCGGCGTCCGCGCCGGCCGACCCGTGGCTCGCCTCGGAGCAGGCGCTGGTGACCGGCCACCCGTTCCATCCCTCCCCCAAGGCGCGGTCCGGCCGCGACTGGGAGCGGTACGCCCCCGAGGTGCACGCCCGGTTCCCCCTGCGGCTGCTCGGCGTGCGCGCCGACCTCGTGGCGGAGGAGGGCGACACGTCCGCGCTCGACAGGGCCGCGCTCGGTGCGGTGGTGCCGCCGGGGTATGTGCCGTTGCCCGCGCACCCCTGGCAGGTGGACCTGCTCGCGGCCGACCTGGCCGCGCCGCTCGCCGACGGGCGGCTGCTCGACCTCGGGCCCGCCTCCGGCTCCGTCGTCCCCACCTCCTCCGTCCGTACGGTGTACGACCCGGCGACCGGGACATGCCTGAAGTTCAGCCTGGACGTGCGGATCACCAACTGCGTGCGCAAGAACGCCTGGTACGAGCTGTCGGGCGCAGTCGAGCTGACCCGGCGGCTCGGGCCGGTGTTCGACCGCCTGGCCGGCCGGTTCCCCGGCACGCGGTGGCTGCCCGAGCCCGGCTACCGGTCGGCCGCGCTCGGCACCCGCCTGCTGGAGGGCCTCGGGGTCATCGTCCGCACGGGGCCGTGGGAGGTGTGCGGGCCCGGCGTCACCCCGGTCCTCGCCGCCGCGCTGGCCGCCCCCGGTGGCGACGGGGTGCCCGAGGCCGTCCGGGCCCGGCGGGCGGCCGACCCCACCGGCTGGTGGCGGGCGTACGTCGAGCGGGTGGCCCGCCCGGTCCTCGACGCGTTCTTCCGCCACGGCGTCGTGCTGGAGGCCCACCTGCAGAACGTCCTGGTCGGGATCGACCCCGGCGGCCTGCCGGCCGAGGCGGTGTTCCGCGACATGGAAGGCGCCAAGCTCGTCGCCGGGCGCCACGACCTCGGCGGGCTGCCGCGCCGGGTGGCCGAGGGACTGGCGTACGAGCCCGGCCGGGCCTGGAACAGGGTCGCGTACTGCCTGATGGTCAACACCCTGGCCGAGACCGCCGCCACGGTCGCGGAGACGGCGGGCGGCGACGAGGACCGCCTGCTGCGGGAGCTGTGGGCGGTCGCCCGCGACGTCCTCACCCGGTACGCCGAGGAGCACGCCCCCGGACCGGCCGCGCCCCTCGCCCGCGTGCTGGCCGGGGAGCCGCTGCCCGCGAAGGCCAACCTCGGCGTGCGGTGGGCGAGGGCGGCCGACCGGCACGCCGGATACGTCCTCGTGGACAACCCCTTCCGTGGAGTGTGAGCGAATGATCGAGGTCCCGGAGGGCGTGGCATACGTCGCCCGGTCGCTCGGCGACGTCCCCGCGTACGTCTACGACCTGGCCGCCCTCGACGCCCACACGGCCGCCGTACGGGCCGCGACCAAGGGCGTCGAAATCCACTACGCCGTGAAGGCCAACCCCGACCCCGAGGTCCTGCGCACGCTCGCGCCGCACGTGGACGGGCTCGAGGTGGCGTCCGGCGGGGAGTTCGCCCACGTCAGGTCCGTCCTGCCGGACATGCCGGTCAGCGTCGGCGGCCCGGGGAAGACGGCGGACGAGCTGGCCCTGGCGCCGTCCGCGTACCGGTGGCACGTGGAGAGCCCGGCCGAGCTGCGCCGTCTCGCCGGACCGGCCGACGTGCTGCTGCGGGTCAACCTCGACGTCCCGGTCTCCGGCGCCTCGCTCGCCATGGGCGGCAGGGCCACGCCGTTCGGGATGGACCCCGCCGGCGTCGCCGAGTGCCTCGCCTCGCTCGCCTCGCTCGCCTCCTCGTCCGTACGGCTCCGCGGGATCCACGCCCATCTGGCCAGCGGCCTCGCGGCGCCCGCCCTTCTCGCCCTCGCCGACGCCGTCCTGGCGTACGCCCGCGGTCTCGGCGTCACCGAGGTCAACCTCGGCGGCGGGATGGCGGTCGCGTACGACGACCCGGACGCGCGGTTCGACTGGGCCGCCTACGGCGCCGGGCTGCGGGAGCGGGCGCGGCCCGGGGAGACGCTGCGCATCGAGCCGGGCCGCGCCCTGACCGCCTACTGCGGCTGGTACCTGACCACGGTCATCGACGTGAAGCGGGTCCACGGCGAACGGTTCGCCGTCCTGTCCGGCGGCACCCACCATCTGCGGACCCCCGTGACGAAGGGCCACGACCAGCCGTTCGCGGTCCTCGGCGGAGGCTCCCCCGCGGAGCCCACCACGCTCGTGGGCCGGCTGTGCACCCCCAAGGACGTCTTCGCCCGGAAGGTCCCGGCCTCCCTCGGCGTCGGCGACGTGGTGGCCTTCGCGATGGCCGGGGCGTACGCCTGGAACATCTCCCACCACGACTTCCTGATGCACCCGAAACCGGCGTTCCACCACCTGCGGTGACACGACCGGGAGGGCCTTTCCCCCTCCGCGGAGGAGGTCCTCCCCCCACCCCTTCTGGCCCAGGTGCCCACCTCCACCGATCGCTGCTACGTCGTGACGCTCCCCGCACGATCGACGAGGATGGCGAGCTCATGACCCTGTTCAGGCCGGAACGGGACGAACTGCAGCTCCTGCGGCTCTGCAGGGAGCTCAACGAGGCGGGCCACCGCTGGGAGATCCGCCTGGGGCAGGTCGTCGTGAGCCCGCCGATGGGCAGGAAGAGTGCCGACATCGTCGACCGGCTCTGCGACGTTCTGTACCCCCTGAAGCCGGCCAACGGCTGGCGTCTCTATCAGTGCTGGGGGGTGCACATCCCGCCGCTGCCCGATCTCCGGCTGCCCGACCTGATGGTCGCCCCGGATGTCGTCGAGCAGTACGACGACATGCGAATCCGTGGGCACAGCGCGCTGCTGGTGGTGGAGGTGTGCTCGCCCGGCGGCACCCGGGTCGTCGACTGGCGGGAGAAGCCGCTGGACTACGCGCGGGCCGGGGTCCCCCTCTTCATGATCGTCGATCCCGTGGCGGCTCCGCGCACGGTGACGCTGATGAGCGGCCCGCTCCCCGATCTCGAACCCTTCGACACGCGGCAGCCGTACCAGGAGGTCGTCATCGCGGAGGAGGGCGAGGCGCTGGAGCTGCCCGAGCCGTTCGGGATCAAGATCGAGACGGGAGCGCTGTTCGGCTGACGCGAGGTCACTCCTCTGGGACCCGGTGGATCAGCGCGGTGAGGCCGTTGGCGTCGAGGAGGTCGACCGGGCGGACCGTCTCGTTCGAGCGGACGTAGTGGAAGGCCGCGCCCACCTTCGCCAGCGGCACGCCGGCGAGCGCCGCCCAGGCGATCCGGTAGGCCGCGAGCTGGATCGAGGCCGTCTCCGCGGCCCTGCCGTGCGGGCGTTCGCCGGTCTTCCAGTCGACCACCACGTAGCCGTCGCCCTCACGGAAGACGGCGTCCATCCGGCCGCGCAGCAGCCGGTCGGCGATCATCGTCTCGAACGGCACCTCCAGGTCGAGCGGCTCCCTCCCGGCCCACTCGCTCTCCTCGAACCGCTCCTGCAACTCCGCGAGCTGGACGTCGGCCTCGGACGGCTCGTCGGCCGCCCCGGGCAGCTCCAGCTCGTCCAGCAGGCGCTGCTGGCCCCACCGTGACTCCAGCCACCGGTGGAAGGCCGTGCCCCGGCGGGCCAGCGGCGCCGGCCTGCGCGGCACCGGACGGCGCACCTGCCGGGCGAACGCCGACGGGTCGCTCGCCAGCGTGACCAGCGACGACACCGTCAGCCTTGACGGCAGGTCGACCACCGCGCCGCCGCGGCGGCGGCTCGCCTCCCGCTCCCGCAGCAGCAGATCGGTGTCCCGGGCCCAGGCCCGCATCCGCTCCCGGTCGCGCTCCCTCAGCTCGGCCCGCCCGTCGGGCCCGGTCGCCGTGTCCTGCTCGCCGGCCAGGCCCAGCATGGCCTCCTCGACGAGCCGGGCGCCGTCCAGCACCGGCTCCCGCACGGGCACGGCAGGCCAGGCCGCCTCCGGCGGCTCGGCGAGCAGCGGGTTCTCCAGGGCCTCGCCCTCGTCCCAGCGCACCACCCGGGCCCCGGCCTCGCGGACCTCGACCAGGAACTCGGACGGCTCCAGCGGCTTGGACGACGACCCCCACCGGTACCCGGACGCGATGAGCAGGTAGTGGGCCCGGGTCACGGCGACGTAGGCCAGGCGGCGCTCCTCCATGAGGTCCCGGTCGCGGCAGCGCTCCTCGAACTCCCCGAGCGCCTCCTTGCCGAGCCCCGTCAGCTCGGGCAGGTCGGTCCGGTCCCCTCGCAGCGGGTACGGCAGCTTGCGCGGGTTCTCCGTCCAGCGGGAGTTGGTGACCGGGGTGGCGGGGAACACGCTTCCCCTGGCCAGCCCGCCCTTCTGCGTCGTGAGCTGTGACAGCCCCGGCACGACGACGACGGGCCACTCCAGGCCCTTGGACGCGTGGACGGTCATCAGCTTGACGCTGTTGGTGTCGCCGACCCGACCGGCCTCCAAGCCGAACTCCTCGGTCTCCGCGGCCTTGACGTACGCGAGGAACGCGCCCAGCGTCGGGTCCTCGGAGTCGCCGGCGAAGCGGGCCGCCGCGTCGAGGAAGGCGTCGAGGTCGGCCCGGGCCGCGAGGGGGCTGCCGCCCCGGGCGGCCACCTCGACGTCGAGGCCGAGCCGCCGCTCGACCTCGCTGATCAGGTCCGGCAGCGGCTGCCCGGCGTGGGCGCGCAGCGTGCGCAGCTCCAGCGCGAGGGCCGGCAGCCGCACCCGCGCGACCGGTGAGAACGCCTCCAGCCATGCGGGCCGGTCCGGCAGCTCGTCGAGCGCGTCGACCAGGCTGCCGCGCTCCTCCGCCAGGTCGGCCACCGCTTGGTCGAGCGGGTCCCCCTCGCGCGGCCCGCGCCGGATCTCCCGGTTGAGCTCCCTGGCGCACTCGCCGAGGACATTCAGATCGGCCGGGCCGATCCGCCACCGTGGCCCGGCGAGCAGCCGGACCAGCGCGTCGCCCGCCGTCGGGTCGTACAGGGTCCGGAGCGTGGCCACGATGTCGGCGACCTCCGGGACGGTGAGCAGGCCGCCCAGTCCGACCACCTCGACCGGGACGCCCCGCGCCTCCAGCGCCCGCCGCAACGCGGGGAACTGCGCGCGTTTGCGGGCGAGGATCGCCACGTCCTGCGGCTGCAGCGACGGCACGAACTGACCGCGTTTGAGCCGCTCGCCCTCGCCCCACGGCAGGCCGTCGGGCGCGCCGTCGACCCCGAGCATCCCGGCCACGCCCTCGGCG
The DNA here is from genome assembly GCF_000511135.2 of Microbispora sp. ATCC PTA-5024. Lineage (NCBI taxonomy): Bacteria > Bacillati > Actinomycetota > Actinomycetes > Streptosporangiales > Streptosporangiaceae > Microbispora > Microbispora sp. ATCC PTA-5024. Next base: position 48,720 of record NZ_KI866527.1, read on the forward strand.
ATCCACTCGGCCTCGTCCTCGGCCGTGGGGTGGAACGCGCAGATCACCCGGCCGCGCCCGGCCCGGTTCGCGCCCGGGACGAGGACGGGCACCTGCCGCGCCTCGCGGCGCAGCGGCGCCTGGACGCGCGCGGCCACGTCCAGCACCCGCTCGCCGTTGCGGAAGCTGACCGACAGCTGCCGTACGGGAGCGGGGTCGCCCGAGGCGGCCGGGAAGTCCCGCGGGAAGCGGGACAGGTTGCCGGCCGACGCCCCGCGCCAGCCGTAGATCGACTGGCAGGGGTCGCCGACCGCGGTCACCGGGTGGCCGCCGGCGTAGAGGGCCCGCAGCAGCACGAGCTGGGCGTGGCTCGTGTCCTGGTACTCGTCGAGCAGCACCACGGAGAACCGGGACCGCTCGGACGCCCCCACCTCCGGGTGCCGGGAGGCGATCCGGGCGGCCAGCGCCATCTGGTCGCCGTAGTCGATGACCTCTCGGCTGCGCTTGAGCCGTTCGTACGCCTCGACCAGCGGTAACAGCTGCTCGCGCATGGCCTGGGTCTTGACCGGCCGCTGCTGGGCGAGCGTGGTGCGGCCGGGGACCTCGGCGAGCCGGTCGCGCAGCCAGTCGCCGACCTCGCGGACCTCCCCGGGCCCCCGCAGGTGCTCGGCCATCTCCCCGGCGAGCTCCAGCACGGCCGCGGTGACGCTCGGCGGCGCGAGGTCGACCCGGTCCATCGGCCCGTCGTACCGCCCTACCACCCGCGCGGCCATCTGCCAGGCGACGGCGGGGGTGACCAGGCGCATGGTGGGCTCCAGCCCCTCGCGCAGCGCGTGGTCGGTCACCAGCCGGGCCGCGTAGGCGTGGTACGTCGAGATCGTCGGCTCGGTGTCGAGCAGTTCCGCCTCGACGAGCCCGGCGGCGGCCAGCCCGTCGAGCCGCCTGCGGACGCGCTCGGTGAGCTCGGCGGCGGCCTTGCGGGTGAACGTGAGGCCGAGGATCTGCTCGGGGCGCGCCAGGCCGTTGGCGACCAGCCACACGACCCGGCCGGCCATCGTCTCGCTCTTGCCGGACCCGGCGCCGGCCACCACGACGGCGGGCTCCAGCGGCGCCTCGATGACGGCCGCCTGCTCCGGCGTGGGCGGGAGGATCCCGAGCCTGCCCGCGAGCTCGCCGGGACTCAGCACACCTGTCCTCCGTTGTCGTTCACCGGGCAGGCGATCTTGGCGGCGCACGTGCGGCAGCCGTCGTTCACCTTGGCGACGAACACGTTGGCGGACATGCCCGCGGCCACGGTCTCGACCAGATCCTGCGCCCAGCCGGGCTCGGGGTCGTCGCCGAGCGCCCGCTGCGCCTGCTCGCGCGCCACCTCGGAGACGCCGGCCGCCTTGCCGACCTGGACGAGCGACGCGCCTCCCGGCTCGACCAGCCCGTGGCGCTTGAACGCGCCCAGCAACGTGGCGAGCTGGTAGACCCCCAGCTGCGGATGCCGGTCGATCTCCTCGTCCTTCGGCTTGGAGCCCCCGGTCTTGATGTCGATGATCACGGCCCGGCCGTCGCCGTCGCGCTCCACCCGGTCCACCCGGCCCTTGATGTGCACGCCCTCGGACACCACCGCCGTGAACGACTCCTCCTGCGCCACCAGCTCACGGGGGTTCTGCTTGTGCCACCGGACGAACCGCTCGACCATCTGCTCGGCGACCCTGCGCTGCTTGCGGTTGAACCAGACGCCGCCGAAGTCGAACTGCTCCCACACGTCGTCGAGCCGCTTGGCCAGGTCGGGGCCGTCCTCGGCGGCCAGGACGGCGATCGCGTGGATGACGGTGCCGAGGCTCTGGGTGACGCTCGTGCTCCCCGCGCCCACGGCCGTCTCCAGCACCCAGCGCAGCCCGCACTTGGTGAAGTTCTCCACGGCGGACGGCGAGATCTGCACGATGTCGTCCGGCCACCCGAGCGGCCGGTCGTCGGACAGGGGGGTCGTGGCGTACCACTCCCCGGGGCTCGCGCCCTGCACCCCCGCCTGGGCCAGCCGGGCGAGGTGCGCGGCGGCCTCGCGGCGCACCGGCTCGGGGCGGGTGGCGTCGCAGACCGCCGCCCGCAGGTCGGCGACGAGGGCCGGCATGCTGAGCCAGCGCGCCCGGTCGTCGACCGTGGCCTCCTCGACGCCGCCGGGCAGCAGTTCGGTGAGGAACCGGGAGGGGCGCTCGTCGGTGTCCTCGCCTCCGACCGCGGTGACGACGAGCCTCCTGCGGGCCCGGGTGGCGGCCACGTAGAACAGCCGGCGCTCCTCGGCCAGCAGCTTCGATGCGAGCGCCGCCGCCGCGACCTGCGTGGTGTCGAGCGCGGTCCCCGCGGCCAGCTCGACCAGCGTCTCGGTGCCGAGCAGCGACCCGCGCAGCCGCAGGTCGGGCCACAGCCCCTCCTGGACGCCCGCGACCACGACCACGTCCCACTCCAGGCCCTTCGACCGGTGCGCCGTGAGGATCCGTACGGCGTCGCCCTCGGGGGCCGTCTCGGCGAGGGAGTCGCCGGCGATCTCCTGCGAGGTGAGGTCGTCGAGGAAGACCTCCACCCCCGCTCTGGGAAGCCGGTCGGTGAAGCGGGCCGCGTGGTCGAATAGGGCCACCACGCCGTCGAGGTCGCGGTCGGCCTGGGCTCCCCGTGAGCCGCCGTGCAGGCTCGCCTCACTCCAGCGCTCGGCCAGGCCGCTCGCCTGCCAGACCTCCCACAACACGTCCTCCGCGCCGCTGCCCCGCCGTACGGCGTCCCGGGCCGTCTTGAGCAGGCGGGCGACCCGCTCGGCGGGCGCCCCGACGTGCGGCTCGACGGGGATCAGCTCCCGGGCGTCGCGCAGCGCGGCGACCAGCAGCTCGTCCGACGAGCGTGGGGTGAACGGCAGCGTGGGCTGGCCGCCCTCCCCGGCCTCCAGGGACGCGGCGGCGGCCTCGTGCTCGGCGATCCGCAGTGCGCGGCGCAGACGGCGCACGCCGATCATGTCCGTGCCGCCCAGCGGGCCGGTCAGCAGCTCCTCGGCGGTCGCCACGTCGAGCGACGACGGCCGTACGGCCACGGCGAGGAGCGTGATCAGCGGCCGCACGCCCGGCTCCTGGACGAGCGGGACCTCGTCGCCCGCGACGACCACCGGCACCCCGGCCGTGACCAGGGCGCGCCGCAGCAGCGGCACCTGGACGGCGGCGCTGCGCACGAGCACGGCCATCCGCGACCACGGCACCCCGTCGAGCAGGTGGGCGCGGCGCAGCGTGTCGGCCACCACGGCGGCCTCCTGGCTCGCGCTGTCGGCGAGCAGCACCCTGACCTCGCCCGGGTCCGCCTCGGGCAGCGGCGTCAGGTCGCGGTGCCCGCCCGCGGCCCGGCCGCCCGCGGACG
>NZ_KI866527.1:52312-117801 GCF_000511135.2 Microbispora sp. ATCC PTA-5024
CCCGGCCGCCCGCGGACGCCGGCGCCGGCACGGCCGGCAGGCGCGAGGCCACCCGCCGGGACGCCTCCAGCAGGGCGGGGCCGCTCCTGCGGCACACGCGAAGGGCGACGACGGGGGCCTCCCGCCCGTCGCGGGTGCGGAAGCGCTCGGGGAAGCGGAGGATGCCCTGCACGTCGGCGCCGCGGAAGCCGTAGATCGACTGGTCGGGGTCGCCGACGGCGACGAGGTCGCGCCCCTCGCCCGCCAGCTGCTGGAGCAGGTACTCCTGCGCGGGGTCGGTGTCCTGGTACTCGTCGACCAGCACCACGTCGTACGCGTCCCGCTCGCGCCGCCGCACCTCGCCGTCGGTCAGCAGCCCGGCCGCCTCCCGGATCAGCTCGGAGTAGTCGAGCGAGGGGACCGGGTCGAGGTCGAAGCGGTCCTGGTAGCGGAAGGAGAACAGCCCGGCGGCCTCCCAGTCGGGACGGCCGTGCTCGCGGCCCAGGTGCACGAGGGCCTCGCCGTCCAGGCCGCGCTCGGCCGCCCGGGACAGGAAGTCGCGCAGCTCCTCGGCGAAGCCCCGCGTCTTGAGCAGCTCGCGCATCCCCGGGGGCCAGTGCCGGGCGCCGTCCTCAAGCTCGCCGTGGAGCAGGCGGCGGATCTCCAGCAGCTGCTCGGGGCCGCTCAGCAGCCGCGGCGGCTCCTCGCCCGCCAGCACCGCCTCCCGGCGCAGCAGGGCGTACGCGTAGCTGTGGAAGGTGAGGGCCAGTGGGGTCCGGGTCGTCCTGCGCAGGCGGCCGGTGATCCGCTCGCGCAGCTCCCCGGCGGCCTTGCGGCTGAACGTGAGGACCAGCACCCGCTCCGGGTCCACCCCTCGCCGTTCGATCCGGTCGACCACGGTCTCGACGATCGTGGTGGTCTTCCCGGTGCCGGGCCCGGCCAGCACGAGCAGCGGGCCGCTCTCGTGATCGACGACGGCCCGCTGGTGCTCGTCCAGCACGGGCGCCGTCCGGCGTCCCACACCTCCGCGGCGCACCAGCCGGTAGTTCTGACCACTCACAACTCAGCATTCCATCAGAACACTGGGGTAGATCGTGCCTGATTGACCAGTACAGCGTGATGTGGTCTCCCCCACCTCCGCGACACGCCGTCCATGCCGTCACGGTCTGGTCACGGAAACGCGACGGCACCGGCGCGTGTGATCACGCCGGTGCCGTACGGGACTCAGGAGGAGAACACGTGCTCGACGAGGCGGGCGGTGGCCTTGCCGTTGTCGTGGGGGGCGTAGGTGCGGGCGAAGGCGGCGTAGCGGTCGGCGAGCTTCGCCGTCACCGGGCCGATGTTGCGCAGGGCCTCCACCACCTCGGCCGACGTCTCCAGACGCGGCCCCGGCCGCTGGGACTCCAGGTCCAGGTAGAGCCCGCGGCTCGACCTGTACTTCGCCAGGTCGGGGGTGAACAGCACGACCGGGCGGCCGGTGGCGACGAAGTCGAACATCACGGACGAGTAGTCGGTCACCAGCACGTCGGCGATCACCAGCAGGTCGGCCGTGTCCGGGTACGTCGTGACGTCGAAGGCGAACCCGTCGTGCGAGAGGACGTGCGGGAACGCCTGCATCATGTGGCCGCGGACCAGCACCACGTGGTCGTCGCCGAGGGCGCGCTTCGCCTCGGCCAGGTCGAGCCGCACCGAGGCGTTCCTGCGGTCGTAGTCCCGGAAGGTCGGGGCGTACAGGATCACCCGCTTGCCGTCCGGAATGCCGATGCGGCGGCGGATCGCGGCGGCCAGGGCGTCGCGGTCGCCGGAGACCAGCACGTCGTTGCGCGGGTAGCCGCACTCCAGGATCTCGCCCTCGTAGCCGAAGGCCTTCCGCAGGACGGAGGAGGCCCAGGGGCTCTGGGAGACGAGCAGGTCCCACCCGCGGACCTCCACGGCCTGGCGGTGCCAGACCGGGGGCCGGGGCTCCCGCTTCATGTGGGCCTGGTCGCGGCCGATGTGCTTGACGGGCGTGCCGTGCCAGGTCTGCACGCACACCTGGTCCTCGCGGGTGCGGAACCACTGCGGCAGGAACTGGTTGGCCACGATGTAGCGGGCCCGGGCCAGCGCCTCGTAGTGCTCCCGGCTGCCCTCGCGGACGACCGTGGGCACGACCCCGTCGCCGAGCCCCAGCTCGCGCGAGCCCGGCGGCACGAACGCGCCGTCCCTGACGACCCAGATGTGCTCGCCCTCGTCGCCGCGGCGCAGCCGCTCCTCGTAGACGGCACGCGGGTTGTCGGAGTAGGACCGGCCGTCGAAGGAGACGTACACGGTGGCGTCGCGCAGCGGGCGGGCGCGCTCGGCCGGGTAGAAGGTCCGGCTGAGCGCCCACAGGCCGGCGGCGCTGCGCTCGTCGCCCGGCCGGTCCTCGGCGGCCACCAGCACGGGCACGTCGAACCGGGTGGCGACGAACCGGTACACCCGGCCGCCGATCGTGCGCGGCTCCTCGTCGAGAACGTCGAGCCCGGGGTGGTCGAACCGGGCCGGCACCATCGCCGGGCCGTACTTGCCGGGAGGCGCCACCGAGATGTTCCAGGTGCCCTCGGCGAGCGGGACGGCCCAGCCGAAGCGCGGCATCGCCCCGGGCGACAGCGTGACGGTGAAGCGGTCGCCGTCGCGCTCGAGCGGGACGCGGATCGTGAGGCCGCCGCGGTGCCGCAGCACGAGGTCCCGGGGGCCCGGGTCGGGGTCGGGGTAGCGCCCGGCCAGCGTCAGCGACTCGTCGTGCCACTCCGCGGCTGTGATGACGGGGAGCACCCGGTGGCCCGAGATGACGACCCGGTCGCGCCGGTCGCCCTGGACGGTGATCTCCCGGTCGCCCAGCAGCAGGCGGGTCTCCTCGGCGCCCTCCAGCATGACCGCGGCGGCCGGGTCGCCCTTGGGCTCGACCCACAGCCGCCGGGCCTCGGCGTTCATGACCGTCTGCACGGCGAGCGCCAGCGAGAAGCGGGTGCCGTCGTCGACGGGCGTGAAGTCGGCCGACATGCGGTGGCCGCCGACGCGGGCCTTGCCGCGGTTGACCGGCCGGCCCGGGAGGAAGCCGGTGATCTCGATCGTGTCGCCGTCGAGGCGGACGCCGGTCAGCTCGGCCCGGGTGGGCTGGAGCACCACCTGCAGGGCCTTGTCGGACGTCCAGACGGGGCGCACCCACCACCGGGGGCGCACCCGCAGCCCGGCGGGGCGCTCGGTGCGGCCGATGGCCGGGCCGCGCAGGACGCCGCGGGCCCGGGCCGCGCGGCTCCAGATGACGATCTCGGCCCGCCAGGTCGTGGTGTCCTGGACGGTGTGGCGGCGGCGCAGCACGCGCTTGGCGCCGCGGGCCACGGCCCGCAGGCCGGCCCGCCAGCGCAGCGACAGCGGGTTGAGCTCGGCGGTGAACCCGGCCCAGTCGTAGTTGCAGCCGGGCTCGCGGGCGGCGTGGGTCGCCTCGGGCCGGTACACGCGCCGCGTCCTCAGCGTGACCCGCGGCAGCCAGCGGGGGCCGCGCAGGACGACGGTGGCCCGGTTGAAGCGGCCGCTGCGGACCGACAGCCCGGCGATGTACGCGTGACCGGTGATCCGCAGCCGGTTGCCGTTCCAGGAGATGTCGTCGATCTGGGTGACCGGGACGAGGTCGGCGGCGCGCAGCCGCAGCAGCGACTGGTCGCCGACCTCCACCGGCAGGTCGGCGTACCACCGCAGGCCCTTGCGCACCCGGCGGGACGGCTCGGCGGCCGCGGCGGCGAGCTTGGTGAGGGCGTCGCTGTCGGCCAGCTCCCCCGGGTCGCGGGTCTCGATCAGGTGACAGGCGACCCGGCGGCCCACCGGCAGGTCGCGCTTGACCTTCGGGTCGACCTCGGCGAGGTAGGGCCGGAGCACGTCGATCGCCTGACGCCGGCGAGCGGGACCGCGCTTGGCGGCCGCGTCGAGGCGGAGTCCGAGGGGCCCCACGAGCACCTCGCGGTCGATCTCCCTCCGCTGGGCGGGGGTCAGTCCCTCGGCGCGGACGAGCGCGACGAGGGCGTCGATGGGCTCGCCGCGATCATATTGCTCCTGGACAGCCCGCAGTCGTTCGGCGACGGCGTCGCTCGTGGGTGCGGGTGTCATAAGGGAGGCACCACCCTTCGGAGACCGGTGTTCTAGAAATGGTAATGCCGGTCACAGAGTCCGCCCGTCCCATCGGGCCGACCTCATGTCCGCCCGGAGGCCCCGCATGGGGGTGCCCTCCTCCCGCCACCTGGCGAAACATTCCTCTTCGAGGCCCGGAGCGGGAGTTCCATCAGTTCTGATCACCCGCCACCACGGCACGGCCCCGCCCCACAGGGCCATGACCCGGCCGACCTGGCGGGGGCCGCCCTCGCCCAGGTACTCGGCCACGTCGCCGTAGGACATGACCCTTCCCGGCGGGATGCGCTCCACGACGTCCAGGACCCGTTCCGCGTACGGCGAGGGCTCGCCGCGGCCGTCTCTCAGGCGCTCCACTCGGTGGGCCCGGCCTCGATGATCTCTTCGAGCTTGCCGAACTCGTAGCTGGACGAGCCGTTGATCTGCTCCACGACGCCGTTGCGGATGCCGTAGCTCTCGCCGTCCTCGCCGATCAGGCGGGCGCCGATGATGTCGGTCAGGCGGGCGAGCTGCGCCACCTGCCAGTCCGACCCCGGCGTGCCGACCAGCCGTCCCGACCAGGTCGCGACGTGGTGCACGGAGTCGCCGTGCCGCGCGACAACCTCGCCGGCCTCGTGCGACCCGCGCAGCTCCAATCCGGCCTGCGCCGAAACCACGCTCGCGAGTTCGGCGTAGGCGAGCGGTGCATCACGCTCTACGCGCAGCTCGTACCCCATGAGGCGGGACCATAGCGAAACTTGACCCGGCTCTGTCACCGAAAAGGCCAACATCCCGAAGACCGCATCCGAAACGCGGCCAAACGGCGGCCAACATGTGATCACCGGCGGCTGAGCGCGACGGCGGCGGCGGCGAACCCGCCGAGGCCGAGGGCGGCGGCGATGCCGTAGATCCAGAGCCTAACCGGATCCGGGCCCGGGCGCGCGGGTGCTCCGGATACCTTGCCCTTTCCGAAATGCACGCCGTCCTCGACGGGGACCGCGCGGCCGTATCCGGCCAGCTCTCCGGCCTTCCCCAGGGCGGCCGCCGCGTCCACGACGCCGAATCCGACTTTGTCGTCGTAACCGGCGGGAGGGTGCGGCCGCGACGTCGAGGAGAGCGCCCTCGCCACCAATTCAGGCGCCAAATCCGGATATTTCGCTTTTATTAGTGCGGCGGCGCCGGCGACGAGCGCGGTCGCCACCGGGGTCCCGGACATCGTGCCGTGCTTCCCCCCGGCCAGCGTCACCGGGACCTCGTACCCCGGCGCGGAGACGAGCACGGACATGTTGTCGCTGCTGGTCGCCGCCTTCTTCCCCTGCCGGTCGACGGCGGCGACGCCCACCACCCCGGGGTAGCCCGCGGGGAACTTCCAGTAGGAGGTGCCGGTCTGCCGGGTGTAGCCCGACTCCCCGTCGTCCCCGACCGCCGCGACCAGTACGACCCCCCGGGACAGCGCGTACGACACGGCGTCGCGGTCCACCCGCTGGACCCCGTAGCTGGACAGGGGGACGCAGATGACCGATGCGCCGCGGTTGGCGGCGTAGCGGATGCCGCGGGCGACCGGGCTGTCCTCCGGCGCCCCGGTCTCGGACTCGGGGTCGAGGTAGCCCCCCTCCATGGCGGGCGCGACCACCGGCACCGACAGCAGACGGGCGTCCGGCGCGACGCCGGAGGCGCCGCCGTCGCGCCCGCTTCCGGCGATCAGCGCCGCCAGCCCGGTGCCCCCGCCGTCGGAGCGCACCTCGTCGCCGAACATCGCGCCCGTCATGTCGGGCGCCTTCTCGACCTTGCCCCTCAGCTCGGGCACGCCGTCGTCGGGGTGGGCCGACCCGAGGATCGCCACCGTCACGTTCGCGCCCCTGCTGACCTTCCATGCCGTGGCCGCGTTGACCGCGTCGAGCGCCCAGTGGTCGTTCGCCGGGTCCGCGTACGCCGGCGCGGCCGTCACGAGCGCGCTGGTGAGGGCCGCGCACAGGGCGACCGGCCTCAGCACACGTTCCCCTGGGTGCACCGCGGGACGTCGGGGGGCTCGCCGAGGGCGCGGGCGATGCGGCCGGCGATCGACTCGGCCACGGGCCACATCTCGTTGTTCACCTGCTCCTCCAGGGGGATGGAGTCACGGCTCCTGCCGTCGGTGTACCCCACTGCGGAGAAGACGATGTACGGCCCGGCCCCGACCCAGCCGGTCCGCTGGCGCTGGGCCGCGCCGAACGTGTCGGTGACGGTGCCGGGGAAGGCCACGGGCCGCACGCCCACCCGGTCGTCGACGGGGAGCTCGGCCGCCGCGTCGGTGCGGGCCTGCTCGTCCCGCAGCACGGCCACGCCCACCGTGACGGCGAACGTGGAGGTCTGGTCGACGTAGGTGGCGCGCAGCATGGTCAGGCACCCGTGCCGCCGCAGCACCGAGGCCACCGGGGCGTCCACGACGGCCGCGCAGGCCGCCTCGGGGGCCACGCCGACCCTCCTGGCGTACTGCTGGGCCCGGTCGAATCCCACGTACTGGAGCTCCTCGGGGAAGACCATCCCGACGGGCCAGGAGTGCCAGCGGCGGGCCACGTCCTGCGCGACGTACGCCGCGCGCTCGGCGTCGGTGAGCGGCCGCGAGCGGGTCTCCTGGACCAGCCCGACGGACCCGAGCAGGACGTTCACGGCGGCGACCGCGAGGACCACGCCCATGATCGTCAGGTAGATCGAGCGGAACCGGATGCCCCGCTCCAGCTCGGCCCGCTCCTTGGCCGCCCTGGCGGCGGCCGCGCGCCCGCGCGAGGCGGGCCAGGGGCGCGCGCGTGCGCGGCCGGCGGACGCGCCGAGAGGCAGTCCCCGCCGGCCACCAGGCGGAGTCCTGGACTGCTCGGGCGGCATACTCCGATGCTACGTCGGCAAGCCCGTCGGCCGGGGAGCCGGAGGCATCAGCGTGCCGTCCGTTTCCCTCCGGGTCCTCCGGATGAGGAGGATCAGCACGGCCAGCCCGGCCGCCGCCACGGCGAGGGCGGCCAGCGCGACCCCGCCGTACAGCGTCACGGCCCCCTGGTCGCGCCGCACCAGGACGATGGGCTCCTGCCGTCCCGCCTCCGAGCGGAGCGGCCGGGACGGGTCCTGCACGCCCCGCCCGGAGGGGGCGCTGGTCCGGTGGCCGGCGAGGGTGTCCGCAAAGGTGAGCGCCCGGTACGCGTTGACCACCCCGAACCCCGTCCCGATGTTGTACGCGTCCCTGCGGGCGGGCGACTTCGTGAGGGCCTGGGCGATCAGCGCCGGGGACATGCGCGGGTGCAGCGACTTGATCAGGGCGGCCACGCCGGAGACGAGGGCGGTGGCCTGGGAGGTGCCGCGCCCGACCCAGTACTCGTCGTGCGGCCCGGCCCCGAGCACGTCGACGCCGGGGGCCGCCACCAGGACCGAGGAGTTCCGGTTGGAGAACGAGGCCCGCCGGAGCGTTGGGGTGACCGCGGCCACCGAGATCACACCGGGGATCGAGGCGGGGTACGAGTAGGGGGCGGTGCGCTTGCCCGCGCCGTCGTTGCCCGCGGCCGCCACCAGGACCACGCCCTTGGAGATGGCGTAGCGGATGGCATCCCGCTCGGCCTCGGTCGGCAGGTCCTTCGAGATCGACAGGTTGATGACCTCGGCGCCGTGGTCCACGGCGTACCGGATGCCCTTGGCGACGACCCCCTCGAAGCGGGAGTCGGAGTTGAACGTGCGGAAGCCCGGCTCCTCGTCCTCCAGGATCACCCGCACCGACAGCACCCTGGCCTGCGGGGCGACGCCGATGATCCCGTCGCCGCGGCCCGCGCCGTGCCCGTGCCCGGCGATGAGCGAGGCCATGTACGTCCCGTGCAGGCGGACCGGCTCGACCCCGCCGGGGTTGGCGCCGGCCGTGAAGTCCTTGCCGGTGACGACCGAGCCCGCCAGGTCGCGGTGGTCGGGGTCCACGCCGGAGTCCAGGACCGCCACGGTCACGCCTCTGCCCTGGGTGAGTTTCCACGCGTCGTCGACGTCCAGGGTGCGCAGCACGTCGCGCTGGCTCAGCCGGACGTCGTCGGCGCGGCTGGTCCCGGGCGCGAGGAGCGTTCCCGCGGCCAGCAGCGCGGCGAGCGCCGCGGCGGCCCTCCGCCCCGCCCCCGCGTGGTGCCGGCGGCGGGTCAGCACCGCCACTCCCTGCCCGCGCAGTCCGGCCGGGCGGGGGCCGTGAGCGCCGCGGCGACCACCTCGGCCAGGTCGGCCGTGAACGAGAACATCGTGGGCCGCTGCACGCCGATCGCCCGCGCCGGCCGCCCGTCCACCTGCCCGGCCGTCGTGACGACGAGGTACGGCCCCGCCTGGCGCAGGCTGGACGACTGGCGTCCGGCCTGCAGGAAGCGGTCGGTGACGGTGCCGGGGAAGGCGAGCGCGCGCAGCCCCGGCGCCGGCCTGCCGTTCCCGGGGAAGGACGCCTTGGCGGCCGCGGCCCGGGACTCGTCGGGGAACGCGGCGACCCCTACGGTGATCTCGATCCCCTGCAGCGCGTCGAGGTAGGTCGCCCGGAGCACGGCCCGGCACTTGGCGGCCGCCAGGGGCTTGCGGAGCGCGGTGTCCACCGCGCCCTTGCAGTCGTAGTGGGAGGAGATCCCGACCCGGCGGGCCTGCTCCCGCCCGCCCTGCTCGCTCGTGTACGGCAGCGTGGCGGGGAAGACGCGGCCGGCGGGCCAGCGCTCCCAGCGCCCGGCGATCTCCTCGACCGCCGCCCTGCGCAGCTCGGCGGCGCTCGGCCCCCGGGTGAGCTCGGCGACGGCGGCGCTCGCGGCGACCCCGGCGACGACCGCGAGGACCAGGGTCAGCGCGGCGGCCACGGCCACGACCGGCCAGGTCCGCGTCTCACCCACCAGCGCCTCCGCTCATTTCGTGTCGCGGCTCCCTCAGCGACCTTAACGCCCCCTAGTGGCTGCCATCCTCCCAAATCATCCCGGAAAGTACTTGACGCTATGGAAAGCGGAAAGTACTTTCCACAGTGGAAACTGAAGAGACGGGAGCCCCCCATGAACCCCGATGAGGCATCCAGGAGCCTGGCGACGATACGGGCGACGCAGGCGAAGGCGGTCGGATCCCAGCCCTGGTTCCCGACCTGGTACGCGGCCGGCGTCGGACTACTCGTGACCGGCGTCCAGTTCGTCACCGAGCCGGGCACGCCGGTCCCCGTGACGGTGGCGGGCGGCGTGGCGCTCACGGCCGCCCTGGGGGCGCTCGTCGCCCTGCTGGTCAAGGCGCGGCGGATGACGGCGCACCGGAGCGCCGTCTCACCCGCGGGGATCGCCGCGTTCCTCGTGTGGCTGCTCGCGAGCGTCGGCATCTGCCTGGCGATCGCGCTGCGCCTCGACGCCGCCGAGGTGGCCTACGCCCGCACGTACGCCGGGCTGGCCATGACGGGCTGTATGGCCGCCACCGGGCCGTTCGTCGCCCGGTGGATCTCCGGGCAGATGGCCAGGAAGATCGAGAAGAGAGTCTGATGGACCTCGATCCACTGATCCACGCGCCCACCCGGCTGCAGATCGTCTCGCTGCTGGCGGCCGCGGAGGAGGCCGAGTTCGGCTTCGTGCGCGACACCCTCGGCATCAGCGACTCGGTCCTGTCGAAGCACGGCAGCGCGCTGGAGAGCGCCGGCTACGTGCGCATCCGCAAGGGGCACGTGGGCAAGCGCCCGAAGACCTGGTTCCGGCTGACCGAGGTGGGCCGGGCCGCGTTCACCCTGTACGTGCGCGACCTGCAGACGATCGTGTCCGCCAGCGGGCTCAGCCTCGTGCCCGAGGAGTCGTGAGGGCCCGGAGACGGCGAACGGCCGCCACCCGTGGAGGGCGGCGGCCGTTCGCGTGGCGGGTCAGTAGGTGGGCAGGCTGGGGTCGACCGTCTTGATCCAGCTCAGCACGCCGCCGCCGACGTGGACGGCGTCGGAGAAGCCGGCGTTCTTGAGCACGGCCAGGACCTCCGCCGAGCGGGCGCCCGACTTGCAGTGCAGGACGATCTTCTTGTCCTGCGGCAGCCCCTCGAGCGCGGAGCCGTTCAGGAACTCGCCCTTGGGGATGAGCACGGCGCCGGGGATGTTGACGATCTCGTACTCGTTCGGCTCGCGGACGTCGATCACGTAGATGTTGTCGCCGCGGTCCTGCATGGCCTTGAGCTCGCCCGCGGTGATCGTGCTGCCCGCGGCCGCCTGCTGCGCCTCGTCGGAGATCGTGCCGCAGAACGCCTCGTAGTCGATCAGCTCGGTGATCGTCGGGTTCTTGCCGCACAGCGGGCACTCGGGGTCCTTGCGGACCTTGACGTCCCGGTACTTCATCTCGAGGGCGTCGTAGATCATGAGCCGGCCGACGAGCGGCTCGCCGATGCCGGTGAGGACCTTGATGGCCTCGGTGACCTGGATGGAGCCGATCGACGCGCACAGCACGCCGAGGACGCCGCCCTCGGCGCAGCTCGGGACCATGCCGGGCGGCGGGGGCTCGGGGTAGAGGCAGCGGTAGCAGGGGCCGTGCTCGGCCCAGAACACGCTGGCCTGCCCGTCGAACCGGTAGATCGACCCCCAGACGTACGGCTTGCCGAGCAGCACCGCCGCGTCGTTGACCATGTAGCGGGTCGCGAAGTTGTCGGTGCCGTCCACGATCAGGTCGTAGCCGGAGAAGATGTCCATCACGTTGTCGGTCGTGAGGGCCACGTTGTGGATGACGACGTCGACCAGCGGGTTGATCTCCCGCACGGTGGCCGCCGCCGACTCCGCCTTGAGGCGCCCGACGTCCGACTGACCGTGGATGACCTGGCGCTGCAGGTTGGACTCGTCGACGACGTCGAAGTCCACGATGCCCAGCGTCCCGACGCCGGCGGCGGCGAGGTACATCAGCGCGGGGGAGCCCAGGCCGCCCGCGCCCACACACAGGACCTTGGCGTTCTTCAGGCGCTTCTGTCCCGCCATTCCCACATCGGGGATGATCAGGTGACGCGAGTAGCGGCGCACCTCGTCGACGGTCAGCTCAGCTGCCGGCTCTACCAGCGGTGGCAACGACACAGTCCCACTCCCGTTTTCGTGCCAATGGTCGCGCTCGGCTCCATGGGCCCATCACAGCTCTTCTCACAACTTAACCGGGGTGGCCCCGCATTCCCCAATCACGCAGATCGGCGCAGCGGAATCCGTGTCTGGCCCAGAAGGCGGCGGACTTCGGCGGCGACGACCTCCGGATACTCCATCTGCGCCACGTGCCCGGCGTGGGGCAGCGTGACGAGACGCACGTCCGGGAACACCCGGCCGGCGCGGTGCGCCATCCGGGCGTGCACGAGCCGGTCGCGCAGCCCGTAGATCACCAGAGTGGGGGCCGTCACCCGGGCCGCCTGACGCCACAGGTTCTCCGAGCCCAGACGGAAGTACTCCCGCACGATCGCCCGCGCGCATTCGATCATTGCGGTCCCCGAGTACGGCAGGCCGTCCCGCCGCCGCAGCTCCTCCACGGCCTCGCGGAGCCGCTCCGGGTGGACGCGGCCGACGTCGGCGTAGCACATGCTCAGCGTCGCCCTCATACGCCGCTCGGGCGGGAGCGCGCCGAGCCACCGGAGGGCCAGCTCCCCCAGGCGCGGCGCGGCGGACATGGCGACCCGGGCCGGGCCGTACCGCGGCATGAGGTCGGGCAGGGCGGGCGAGACCAGGGTCAGCGTCTTGACGAGGTCGGGCCGGGTGGCCGCGACCCGGACGGAGACGGCGCCGCCCATCGAGTTGCCGAGCAGGTGGACGGGGCCGCCGATGTGCTCGACGAGCCGCGCCACCGCGTTCGCGTGCCCGGCGACCGAGTAGTCGCCGTCCTCCGGCTCCGGGGAGTAGCCCGCTCCCGGCAGGTCGACAGCGACGCCCCGGACGTCGCCGGCCAGCTCGCCCATGAGGTCGGTCCAGTTCGTGGCCGACCCGGCCAGGCCGTGGACGTAGACCGCCGTCTCGCCCGGCCCCTCAGGCGTCGTCCGCACATGGAGCGACGCGTCTCCCACATCCACGAGCCTGCCGGGCCACTGCGGAATCGGCTCGACATCCACGCGTCCTCCCCTGTTCGCCTTCTGTTCCGACGATAACCCCCCGCCGTACGCCTTCCCATGGGGACGGCGGCCGGACGCATCCGCTACCCGGGATGGGCCGGGCCGATGCCGTACGGCCCATTGATGCGTATGGCGAGGCCCGCGAACCCGACATCCAACGGTCCCGACGGAACGGCTAAATCGCCCATATTCGGACATTTCAAATGCGACAAGAATGACATTTCCGAGCAAAGTGAGCAGTAGCCGTCCAACCTCGTCAATAAAGCGATAAGCGGATGGCAAAAGCCGCCGATCGCCGTTTGTCCCTTGGGCGGCGAGGAAATCAAGACAATGCAGGGATGATCCGTAAGGGTCGTCAGAAAGGGCATTTTCCTGGTTGTTTGGAAAGTGCCGGAGTGTCGGGGCAGAAATCCTTAGGGGGAAATGAAATGCCCAAGTTGAACAACCTCGTCGGGGTCCTGGCGATCAGCGCCGCGATGACCGGTGGCGCCGTCGCCCTCGGCAACGTGGTGACCGCGACCTCCGCGAACGCCGCCACCGTCATGGGTGGCTACGTCGGCGGCCCCTCCTACGTGAGCCGTGCCTACCCGCGCCTGAGCAACCGGCAGGGCCAGGGCACGAAGAACAAGAACAAGAACAAGCAGTGGCAGCACGAGCGCCAGCACCAGAACCAGCACCAGTTCCTGCTGCGTGACTTCACCCTGGTCCTGACGCCGTTCCAGAAGACGGAGACCGACTCGCGGGCCCTGCCGTACAACTGGCAGGCCTCCGACACCCGGGCGCAGCCGTGGAACCGCCAGGACTCGCAGACGGACACCCGCTCGAACCCGAAGCAGAAGCAGGACAGCGAGGCGGAGAACGACAACGACCCGTCGAAGAAGCAGATCGACATCGACGGCAAGCCGTATCCGGTCGCGACCGTGACCGTGACCGCGGCGCCCGTCGCCCCCTGATCCGGGGGGGAGACCGGGCCGAGCAGCCGCCTGAACGGCCGTAACGGCCCCGACGCCGTGGAGTGACGCGATGAGAAAGGGAGTCCGCGCCCGCCCGTGACCCTGGTCCTTCCGGGTAACGGTGAACATCGGGCGGGCGCGGACGCCCCGTGCGCGGAGGCCCTGCTGAGGGGGGCCGCTCGTCCCGCGTACGACATCGCGGCGACTGGTGTCCACGGCGGGGCCGATCGGCACCCGCGGCGCTCACTCGTCTGATCCGAGCCGTGGCCCGCCTCCGGGTCGTCCGGTGGCGGGCCCTCGGCATCACGCCATGTGTTCGCGCCGCGTCGCATCGCGGCGGCAGTACACGCCCTCACGCTCACGCGCGGTCCGCCGTGCGTCCTTCTCCTCACGGACTGTGCTCCGGAGGGGGCCCGCATCCGCCGTCCGGCGTCCCGGGACAACGGGCACGACGGCGGACCCGCCGGGCGGGGGCGAGCATTTTCAAGGAGAGAAGCATCATGTCCACGATGAAGAACCTGGTCGGCCTCCTCGCTGCGAGCGCCGCCCTGACCGGCGGTGCCGTCGCTCTCGGCACGGCCGTCACCAGCACCTCCGCGAGCGCCGCCACGGTGATGGGCGGCAACGTCGGGGGCGGCCGCCCGGTCGCACGCCACTACGTCCGCAGCTACTACCCCGTGGCGTCCAACCGGCAGGGCCAGGGCTCCAAGGCCAAGAACAAGAACAAGCAGCACCAGCACGGACGGCAGTACCAGAACCAGCGTCAGTTCCTCATGCGGGACTTCACGCTGGTGCTCACGCCGTTCCAGAAGGCCGAGAACTCCGCGGCCTCCATTCCGTGGAACCACCAGCAGACGGACGCCAGCGTGCACCCGCGGAACAACCAGCAGGAGTGGACGAACACGAAGTCCGACCCGAGTCAGTACGACCAGGCGGACGCCGAGAACAACAACGACCCGTCGATGCACAAGGGCGGCTACATGGGGGCGTACCCGCGGACCGGGGCCGTCGCTCCGGCGACCGTCGTGACTCCGACGCCGACCGTGACCGTGACCGTCACGCCTGACGCCGCAGTCCCGCTGACCGCCGTGCCGTAGTCCGTCACGCCGGTTCCGTCGCCTGCGGCGACACGTTTCGCCAGCCGCTCGCCGGCTGTCCCAGGGGCCTGACCGGCCCTGATGTGAGTGAGTACGCATGACGGGTGACCGTCTCCGGTCCTGTGGACCGGGGCGGCGTCCGTGAGAACCGTCACGGCCGAGACCGGCCGGGACCTGATCGAGCACCACCCATAAGCGCCCCCGCGGTACGGCTCCTCACCGAACCGGGAGCCCGTGTCGGGACGCTGCACATATATAGAGGCCAGGGCTCCGGCGGGCGACGCCCCCGGAGTCCTGGCCCATTGCCTTTTCGCCCTGTACGGCTCGCCCGCCGTGGGGGGACGCCGGGCCGGTCCCGGACGGGCCCGCGGCGGTCCTCGGGCGCTTTCTGCGGCGTCCCGGCCTCGGCGACTTTCCACGAGTCCGGCGGTGCCGTACCGACTCCCAGGGCCGTCATGGGCTTTCTCACCGGCGCGGCCGGCACAGCGCGGCGTCGGCACGGGTGTCCAGCGCGTATGGCGGCGTCCCGTTCATGGGGGCCTGCGACGGCCTCTCGGGCGTTCGCCGGCTCGCCGGTGGGGGGTCATCCGCCTTTCGCGGGCTCCGGGGGCTCACGGGCTTTCCATCGGCTCCGGGTGGCGCAACGGCCGCTGGGCCACGTCCAGCGGCGTACGGCCGCGCCGGGGACGTCCGGGAGGCTCTTCAGCGGCGTCGGCGACCGGCCGGCGTGGTAGGCCGGCGCGGTCGGCCAGGTGGTCGGCAGACGTGGTCGGCAGACGTGGTCGGCCGGCGCGGTCTGCAAGCGTGGTCTGCAAGCGTGGTCTGCAAGCGTGGTCGGTCGGCGCGACCGGCCGGGGTGCGAGCGCCTCACAGGGGCCCCGGAACGGCTGCCCGCCCTTGCTCGACCGAGCGACCCCCACCGTGGTGTCGTCATGGGAGCTGCCTTCACGCCGTCCCGCGGGGTCTTCACACCGTTTTGGCGATGCCGTCGCGCCTTCACGCCTTTCGCGGTGCCTTCACGCTGTCGCCCATTGCGCCGTCGCGCCGTCTCGCGGGGCCTTCGCACCGTCGCTCTTTCGCGCCTTCTGGCGTGGCTTTCACACCGTCTCTCGCGGCTTTGCCTGGTCATCTGGGGGCCGAGGCTTCCGGGCACGACCCCGGAAGACCTCCAGGGCTTCTTCGTGCCCCTGACGGCCTTTCAGCGCCTCGGGCGCCTTTCTGCGTCGGCGTCCTTCCGACGACTGCCGGCGCGCCGTTTCCCCGTCGTCTCGGCTGGATGCCCGGCGGAGCATTCCCGCCGGGTCTCGGGCAGAGGCGGGCGCGATCCCGTCGCGGCTTCCGCCTCCGGCCGAAGCCCTGTTCCGCCACCGGGCGCTTCACGCGACCGGCTTTTCACGTCCCGCACGCGCGTTTCCGCCGCCGTTTCGCGGCCGAGTTGTCCGCCGGCCCGTTCTCGGCCCCGTACTGGCGACAGCAGGCGGACAGGGCCGTCTTTGCGACCGCCCTACGCGGCCGGAGGCCGGCGGACGGGGACCCAGATACACCCGCCGTATACGGCATGCGAGCTTCGTCCCAACTCGGAAAAACGGACATACCGCTACAAAGCAGTCATTAACTGTCTAAGGCTTCCCATAAAGCGATAATAAGCGATCAAAAGCCTGTGATCCTCGTTTGTAGCCAGACGGCCCCGGAAATCAAGACAGCGCAGGAACATGGTCCATTAGAGGGCCATGACTACATTTCTCGGTAGTTCGGAGAAATGTTAGGGAATTCGGGGCAGAAACTTGGGGGGAAACTCAATGCCCATGTTCACGAAGGTCCTCGCCAGCGTCGCACTCGGCACCGTGCTTGCGGGCGGCGCTCTCGCCGTCGGTGCCACCGCGGCCAGCGCAGGCACCAAGGACGACAAGAACACCGAGCGGGACGTCCGCGCCGACAACCAGTCCGACCGCGACAACAACGACTGGTGGAACAACGACCGCAACTGGCTGCGCGACAACAACAACTGGTGGGGCCAGAACAACTGGAAGTTCGACAAGACCGACCACTCGGCCTTCGGCATCGCCGCCAAGGACGTGGCCGTCGGCTTCCAGGACAAGACCGACAAGGACGACTTCTGGAACAACCAGAACTGGTGGAACCGGAACGACAACCAGAACAACCGTGACGACCGGTGGTGGAACCGGGACGACCGGAACAACGACCGCCAGTTCGACAAGGAGAAGGAAGTCGAGCACAAGTAAGTAGCAGTTCGGAAAAAGCAGTCCAGGAAAGCGGTTCAGCATAGCAGTTAAGCAAAGCAGTCAACTGGCCTGACGGCCCGTCGTAGTACCTCTCTCTCGACATTCTTCTGGAATGTCAAGAATTCAGTGGCAGTACCACCTTTCACAGAAAGGCAGTACCCATGTTCAAGAAGGTCTTCGCCGGTCTCGCCCTCAGCACCGCCATCGTTGGTGGCGCCATGACTCTCGGCGCCTCCGCGGCCAGTGCCAGCACGATCCCCACGGGCAACTGCAGCAGCCCGTGTTGGAACAATAACAACAACAACAACTGTTGGAACAACAACAACGACTGCTGGAACAACAACAACTGCTGGTGGAACAACAACTGCTGGAACAGCTGCCGTGACGACAACTCGTCCTTCGCCATCGCGACCAAGGATGTCTGCATCGGCTTCCAGGACAAGACCAGTCGGAACGACTGCTGGAACAACAACTGCTGGTTCAACAACAACGACTGCTTCAACAACAACGACTGCAACTGGTTCAACAACAACAACAACGACTGCGGCAACGGCTGCAACTGAACCAGTGGCCTGACGGCCTTCGTGAATGAGCCGTAGCCATGCGCAGACCGGCTGGGAGGCGAGAGGGACCGCGCTTCGCGGGGACCCGGCGCCGTTGACGAGGCGGTGACGGGGAACCGGGAGCACCGGCCCCTCCACACCCCCTCCCAGTCGGGACGGACATTCGTACAGGGCACATAGGCAGGGGCCCCGGTGGAAGCTCTTCCACCGGGGCCCTGGCTTGTCCGCTCCGCCGCGACCTACGACCCAGACAGCCCGCCACCCGCCGGCGCCCCGATAGCCCGTGCCACAGCCCGCCGTCCGCCTCCGCCACCCCGATAGACAGCGCCGCACCCCGCCGTCCGCCTCCGCCACCCCGCCCCGCCGTTCCGCCTCCTGCTACTCCCGCCGCCCTGACGGGCCGCCATGCGCACCTCCCCAGATCGCGCACCCGCCCAGGCGCCCAGGCGCCCGCCGAAGCCTCCCCACCGTCCGTTTCCAGCGGGTCGCTCCGATCGACCGTTCATCCCGCGTCTCGGTGGCCACCCCCGGCATCCGTCGACTCTCCACGGCGGCGTAGGCCCTTGGAGCAGGGCGGCGACGCATGCGGATGAAGACTCTCCAGGCCGTTTCCAGGGCGTCGGACGGTCCGATGCCGGTAGGTTGGGCGTTCGGCCACCAGGCCTCCGAGGCTCGTGTCGCGACACCAAACCGGACATAACGGTACAAACGTCGCATTTCTCCTCTCGGATCCCACCACAAACGGACAACAACCCCTAAAGGGGCGATTCGTCCCGTTTGTCGCCCAGCGAATCCGGCAATCAAGACATCGCGGGAGAGATAGCTCATTAAGGGCTATCAGTGACATTTCTGCTCAATTGGGAAATGTCATGTCGGGCAATCGATCCTTTCAAGGAGGACACGCAATGCCCACTTTCCGGAACGTCATCGCGGGCCTGGCCATCAGCACGGCCCTGACCGGCGGGGCTGTCGCCCTGAGCGCCGCCACCGGTGCGAGCGCCGCGAGCGCCACCACTGCCACGGTCGCCTCGTGCTGGGGCAACGGTCACGGCGGTGCCTGGCGTCGCTGCCACCGGTTCGACCGCTTCCGCAGTGAGCGGCGGTTCCGCAAGACCGTGCAGGCCGCCCTTGTCGGCGTCCGCAGCGGCAACCGCTCGACGGGCGACACGATCGTCGACATCGACAACGACGCCGACTGACGGAGCAGGCCGCGATGACCTCCGCGCCACCGGCCGGGGAGTGTGGAGACCGTGGGGCCCGGTGCGCCTCGACCGCCGTCGGTGACGGCGGCCGGGGGTAGGGGGACACCGGGACACCCGGCCGGCCTCGTGACGCTCTCCGGAACAGGAACCGCACTCCGGGGCGCGGAGACCACGGAGGAGAACGGAGCTCCGGCGGACACCGTCCGCCGGAGCTTCTCGACGTGTGGAACCCGCGAGGGCACGCGCACACCGCGCGCTGCGGACGATCAGGCGGAGCGGCGGGTCTTGCGCTTGCGAGCGGGCGCCTTCTCGTCCTCGTCCGCGCCGTTCGCGGCCGCCTTCCTGGCCGCCGGCTTCTCCTCCGACGCCTCGGCCGCGCGCTTGGCCGGGGCCTTCTTCTTCGCGCCGGCCGCGCCGGACGCCCGGCCCGCGCCCGCCCCCTCGCGCTCCCGCTTGGCGGCCTCGACGCTCGCGCGCAGCGCCGCCATGAGGTCCACCGCGGGCCCCTGCTCGGCCGGGGCCTCGGCGGCGACGACCTCCCGGCCGGCCACCTTGGCCTCGATGACCTCCTGCAGCGCCTCGCGGTAGGCGTCCTTGTACTCGGCGGGGTCGAAGTCGGCGACCATCGTGTCGATCAGCGACTCGGCCATCTTCAGCTCCTGCGGCCGGACGTCGACGTCCTCCTCCAGGAACGGGAACTCCGCCTCACGCACCTCGTCCGGCCAGAGCATCGTCTCCAGCACGAACACGCCGTCGCGCACGCGCAGCGTAGCCAGCGACTCGCGCTGGCGCAGCGCCACCTTCACGATCGCGACCTGGCCCGAGCGCTCCAGGGCGTCCCGCAGCAGCACGTACGGCTTGGCCCCCTGGCCGTCGGGCTCCAGATAGTACGACTTGGCGAAGTAGATGGGGTCGATCTGCTCCACGGGGGTGAACTGCAGCACGTCGATCCGCCGGGACGTGCTGAGAGGCAGGTCGGCGAAGTCCTCGTCGGTCAGCACCACGATCTCGCCGGTCGCCAGCTCATACCCCTTCGCGATGTCGGAGTACGGCACCTCTTCGCCGTCGACCGTGCAGACCCTCTTGTACTTGATCCGGCCGCCGTCCTCCCGGTGCATCTGGTGGAACGAGACGTCCTTCTGCTCGGTCGCCGAGTAGAGCTTCACCGGGATCGTGACCAGACCGAACGAGATCGCGCCTTTCCAGATGCTGCGCATAACTACATTCTCGTCTCTTTGTTCGAATGCGGCTATAGTGGGATTCAAGGGACTTACCTCATGGGCAGGTACCCACTTATGGCGGTGCCGTACCCGGTTGAACCCATGCTCGCGATCCCCGGCGAGCTCCCCCAGGCGCGCGACGCGTACGCCCTGGAGGTGAAATGGGACGGCATCCGCGCGATCGCGTACGTCGACCGGGGTGTCCGGGTGACGGGACGCCACGGCGCGGACTTCACCGCGCGCTACCCGGAGATCGGCGCCCTCGCGGGCCCGCTGGCCGGCCGCAGGGCGGTCATCGACGGGGAGGTGGTGGCCTTCGATCCCCAGGGGCGGCCCAGCTTCGCCCGCCTGCAGCGCCGGATGCACAACACCGACCCGGCGGGCTCGCGGCTGCTCGACCACTTCCCGGTCACGTACATGCCGTTCGACCTGCTCCACCTCGACGGGCGGACGCTGTTCGACGTGCCGTACGGCGAGCGGAGGGCGCTGCTCGACTCGCTCGGTCTCGCGGTGCCGCCGAACTTCCCGTGTGAGCCCGAGGTGCTGGAGGCGACCCGGATGCAGGGGCTGGAGGGGGTGGTGGCCAAGCGCCTCGACTCGCCGTACCGGCCGGGACGGCGCTCCGAGTGGTGGGTCAAGGTCAAGAACCTGCGGACGGCCGAGGTGGTGGTCGGCGGCTGGAAGCCCGGGAAGGGACGCCGGGCGGGCGGCGTCGGCTCACTCCTGGTCGGCATGTACACCGGGCCGCCCCTCTCCGGACCGCCCCTCGGCGGGTTCCTCTTCGTGGGGCACGTGGGCACCGGGTTCACCGACGCCATGCTGGACGACACCCTCCGCCTGCTTGAACCGCTCGAGATCGGGCAGAGCGCCTTCTCTGACGAGCTTCCGCGGGCGGTCGGCAAGGACGCCCGGTGGGTGCGCCCGGAGATCGTGGGGGAGGTCGCCTTCACGATGTGGACCCGCGACGGGCGCCTGCGCAACCCTGTGTGGCGGGGCGTGCGGGCGGACAAGATGCCCGCGGAGGTACGGCGAGAGGAGGGGCGATGACGAGCAAGGTGCGGGTGAAGGTCGGCAGCAGGCAACTGGCGTTGACCAACCTCGACAAGGTGCTCTACCCCGACGCCGCCTACACGAAGGCCGAGGTCATCGACTACTACACGCGGATCTCTCCGGTCCTGCTCCCCCACCTTCGAGGGCGGCCGCTCACGGTGAAGCGCTACCCGGACGGCGTGGACGGTCAGTTCTTCTTCGAGAAGAACATCCCGGCCCACACCCCCGAGTGGGTCCGCGCGGTCCGGCTCCCCGCGCCGGGCAGCACCAAGAACCGCGAGGAGATCGACTTCGCCGTGGTCGACGACCTGCCGACGCTGGTCTACTACGCCAACCTGGCCGCGCTGGAGATCCACGTGCCCATGTGGCGGGTCGGCGAGGACGGGAAGCCGGTCCCGCCCGACACGCTGGTCTTCGACCTCGACCCCGGCGCGCCGGCCACGATCGTCGAATGCTGCCGCGTCGCCCTCCTGCTGCGCGAGGCGCTCAAGGACGACGGGCTGGAGAGCTTCCCCAAGACCAGCGGCAACAAGGGCATGCAGCTGTACGTGCCGTGGGACCGGGACGCCGCCACCTCCGACTACGCCAAGGCCCTGGCCCGGCGGATGGAGTCGGAGCACCCGTTCGTCACGAGCGTGATGGCGAAGAAGGCCAGGCCCGGCAAGGTCTTCATCGACTGGAGCCAGAACAACCCGGCCAAGACCACAATCGCGCCGTACTCGCTGCGCGCCAACCGCGTGCCGACCGTCTCGACGCCGCTGCTGTGGGAGGAGGTGGAGGACTGCGACAGCCCCGACAGGCTCGTGTTCACCGCCGACGACGTGCTGGAGCGCGTCGCGGAACACGGCGACCTCTTCTCGCCGGTCGGCGCGTAGGTCCCGCGCCGACCGGGCCGTAGGGTGGACCTGTCGCAGCAGACCTTCGAACGGGAGGATGGCCAGATGTCCGAGATGGACCCCCTCGACGACGTCGTCGAGGAGATCTCGATCGAGGCCCCCGAGGCCGACGCGGTCGAGCAGCGCCAGCTGGTGAGGATCGCGGAGGACGCCCGCTGGCCGGAACGGATCCCGTTCGACGCCGACCCGGCCGACGTCGCGGAACAGGAGCGCACGGTTGACCTCGGCGAAGACGAGGACTATCGCTGACCTGCTTTACCGACACGTAGGATGAGGCCCCGGGGCGGGAGCCCCCGACGCGCATCCTTGCAAGGAGACTGCCGTGACCGCTACCCCGGACGCCAAACCCCGGGGCACCCGGCTACCCCGGATGGCCCGCCGCCGCCAGCTTCTGAGCGCGGCGCAAGAAGTCTTCGTGGAGAACGGCTACCACGCGGCCGCGATGGACGAGATCGCCGAGCGGGCCGGTGTGAGCAAGCCCGTGCTCTACCAGCACTTTCCGGGCAAGCTGGAGCTCTACCTCGCGCTGCTCGACCTGCACGTCGACGACATGGTGAGCCGCTGCCGGCAGGCCCTCGCGTCCACCACCGACAACAAGCAGCGGGTGCAGGCGGCCATCGGCGCGTTCTTCGACTTCGTCTCCAGCCAGGGTGAGGCGTTCCGGCTGGTCTTCGAGTCCGACCTGCGCAACGTCGCCCCCGTGCGGCAGCGGATGGAGCGGTCGCTCCGCGAGAGCGCCGAGGCGATCAGCCAGGTGATCCAGGAGGACACCGGCTGCTCCAGCGACGAGGCCCACCTGCTGGGCGTGGGGCTGGTCGGCATGGCCGAGGTGAGCGCCCGCTACTGGCTCACCAGCCACGGCTCCATCCCCAAGGAGGCGGCGACCCAGCTCATGGCCCGTCTCGCCTGGCGCGGCATCAGCGGCTTCCCCCGTACGGGCTGACGAGGATTTCTGTTCGCTTGACGCGATCACGTGGCGCTCCCCGCCCGCCGGGCGGCGACGATGGGTAGGGACCAGCCCTCCTGAAAGGGGAGCCCGATGGAAATCAAGATCGGTGTGCAGTCCGTGCACCGTGAGCTCGTGGTGGACACCGACCTGTCGGCCGAGGAGATCGAGGAGGAGCTCCGCAAGGCGCTCGCGTCCGACAAGGGCGTCTTCTCGCTCACCGACACCAGCGGCCGCCGCGTCGTCGTCCCCGTCGCCTCGCTCGGATTCGTGGAGATCGGCGAGGACGAGACCCGTCCCGTCGGTTTCGGCGGCACCCTCTGATCACGGGAGGGACACCCGCATCCTGTTGATCCCGGGCGGGGACACCCGCTCCCGGGATGAACACCCGCGCGACCCCTCCCGGCTGAGCGCACGCGGGACCGCCCTCCCCACCTGGACGCGGCGGGAACGGCCCGGGGCGGCCTCGGCCGAGGCCGGGCGGCCCGCGGTCCCGGGCACGCCGCTCCCGCCACGGCGGCCAAACCGCTCCCGACGCGCTACGCCGCGCCGGCTACGCCGCTCGTGACACGCCGGCCAAGCCCGCGCTACGCCGTGCCGGCCGTGCCGCTCGCGACACGCCGACCACGCCGCGCTACGCCGCGCCGGCTGTACCGCTCGTGACACGGGGCTCCGACGTCCGGCGGCGCCGCTCGAACTCTCCGGCGCCGCTCCGCGTCAGGGCAGCGAGAAACGGCGTCCCTCCGGTGTCCGGCGGCCGGCAGCCCCATGCCGGCCGCACAACCGGAGATCCAAGGGCAGACCGAGAGCGGTTCAGATGTCGCGGCAGCCGTACCCGCATCCGCGGGGGCGCCGCGCCCGGCTGACCCGGTGGGGCTCATCCCGCCTTCTGCTTGTGGTCGGGCAGTCCGCGCTCCCCCTTCGCAGCACTGCGCGCGAAGTCCAGCGATTCGGCCCACATCTCGTCAAGGAACTGCCGTAGCGGCGCGAGGCCCTCATATCTCGCACGGTACAACCGTTTGGCACCCTCACGCCGCTCGATCAGCAGACCGGCTTGCCCGCGGCGACCGGCGCGGGCTCCCGGCGGCGCGCCGGCTCAGGGGCCGGGGGTGAGGCCGAGGGCCGCCATCCGCTTGCCGTGCTCCTCGGTGAGCTTGGCGAACAGCCGCCCGATCTCCGCGAGGTCCTCGCCCTCCTCCCCGACGAGCAGCCCGGCGAGCTCGGGACGGGCCGCGGCCAGCCGCTGCCCCTGGCTCAGCGCCTCCCCGACCATGCGGCGGGCCCACAGCGCCAGCCGCCCGCACAGCCGGGGGTCGGCGTCGAGCGCCGTCCGCACGCGCTCGACGGCGAACTCCGACCGGCTCTCGTCGGCCAGCACCTCGTCCACCAGGCCGCGGATCGACGGATCGGTGTGCCGGGCCGCCTCCCGGTAGAAGTCCCCGGCGATGCCCGTCCCGACGTACGCCTTGACCAGCGCCTCGTGCCAATCGCGCGGCTTGGTCTGCGCGTGCCAGGCGTCGATCGCGTCCACGAACGGCGCCATGGCCTCCTCCGGGTCCACGCCCATCGACGAGAGCCGGTCCCTGAGCACGCGGAAGTGGCCGTACTCGGTGGCGGCGACGTCCCCCAGCGCCGCCCTGTCGTTCAGGGTCGGGGCCAGCAGAGCGGCGTCCTCCGCCAGCCGGAGGAACGCGGTGAGCTCGGCGTAGGCCAGCACGCCGAGCAGGTCCACAATCCCTGGAGGTGAATCAGTCATGGGTGCAGCGTACGTGTCCGCGCCCCGGGCGTCCGTGCGGCTCCTCACGGGCTCGCGGACGTGCGGCGGAGAGGCGACACGGCACGGACTTTTAGCGGTAAGTCGCAGAAATCGGTTCTCGGTTGTGGTATCGAGTAGACTGCTTCGTGGAAGTGCGACCGCACGACGATGATCCGGGGCCCGTCGGCCTCGGGCCCCCAGTGAAGCTGGATCCCGCGGTCGCTGATCACGACGAGGGCGCGACTGTCCGCGAGGACCCGGACCGGGGAAGATCTGCCGGACGGATGTCCCGGAAGGCCCGTCTTCGCGTACTGATTGAGGCAGGCCACGCTGACAACGACGTTCCGAGACCTGGGTGTGATCCCAGAGATCGCCGATGCCCTCGAGACCGAGGGCATCACTTCACCATTCCCTATTCAGGAGATGGCGCTCCCGCTGGCGCTGTCCGGCCAGGACGTCATCGGCCAGGCGCGCACGGGCACGGGCAAGACGTACGCCTTCGGCGTCGCCATGCTGCAGCTCGTCGGCAAGCCGAGGAAGAACCGCAAGAAGCCGCGCGGGCTCGTCCTCGTCCCGACCCGTGAGCTCGCCATCCAGGTGACCGAGGACCTGGTTCTCGCCGGAGGGAAGCTGGGCTCCCGCATTCTGACCGTCTACGGCGGCCGGGCGTACGAGCCCCAGATCGAGGCCCTCAAGAACGGCGTCGACGTGATCGTCGGCACGCCGGGACGACTGCTCGACCTCGTCAAGCAGAAGCACCTCGATCTCAGCCAGGTGAGCATGCTCGTCCTCGACGAGGCCGACCGCATGCTCGACCTCGGGTTCCTTCCCGACATCGAGCGGATCATCAAGCTCGTCCCCGCCGAGCGGCAGACGATGCTGTTCTCCGCCACCATGCCCGGCGAGATCGTCGCCCTCTCGCGCCGCTACCTCACCCGGCCCATCCATGTGCGGGCCGAGCACGGCGACGCCGAGGCCGAGACGACGACGCTGACGACGCAGCACGTCTACCGCACCCACCGCATGGACAAGATCGAGATCCTGGCCCGGCTGCTCCAGAGCAGCGGCAGCGGGCTCTCGATGGTGTTCTGCGAGACCAAGCGAGCCTGCGACATGGTCGCCGAGCAGCTGCGCGACCGCGGCTTCGCGGTGGCCGCCGTCCACGGCGACCTCGGTCAGGGCCAGCGGGAGCAGGCGCTGCGCGCCTTCCGCAACGGCAAGATCAACGTGCTCGTGGCCACCGACGTGGCCGCGCGCGGCATCGACGTCGACGACGTCACCCACGTGGTCAACTACGACTGCCCCCAGGACGAGAAGGCCTACGTGCACCGCATCGGCCGCACCGGCCGGGCCGGGCGCACCGGCGTCGCCGTGACCTTCGTCGAGTGGACCGAGCTGACCCGCTGGAAGGTCATCAACAACGCCCTCGGCCTGGACTTCCCCGACCCGGCGGAGACCTACTCGAGCTCGCCCCACCTCTACTCGGACCTGGGCATCCCCGAGGGCACCAAGGGCGTGCTGCCGCGCGCCCAGCGCTCCCGGGCCGGCCTGGACGCCGAGGCGCTGGAGGACCTGGGCGAGACCGGGCGGGTCCGTTCCCGCGGCCGGTCCGGAGGCGGCGACCGCGAGGAGCGCCGCGACAAGGAGGAGCGCCGCGAGCGCCCGGCCCGCACCCGCGAGCGCAGGCGCACCCGCGGCGGCCGCTCCGCGGAGACGGCCGAGACGACCGGGACGACCGGCGCGGAGACGCCGATCGACGAGGCCGTGCCGGTCGAGTCGCCGGCCGCGTCGCCGGCCGCGTCGCGGGTGGAGTCGCCGGTCGAGACCGCGACCGTCGAGGCGGCGTCGTCCCGCCGGGGCCGCCGGGGGGCCAACACGGCCGCTCTGAGCGGAGTGCTGGCCGAGACCCCCGCCTCCCGGCCCGACGCGGGTGCCGCCCCGGCCGACCAGGAGCCCGAGACGGCCGCGCCCGCCCGCCGCCGCTCCCGGGCCGCCGACCAGGGCGACCTCCTCGCTCCCGAGACCGAGGCCGAGACCCCGGCCCGGCGCAGGCGCAGGGGCGCCGCCGCCGAGACCGAGGCCCCGGCCGAGATCGGCGACCTGCTCGCCCCCGAGGCCGAGACCCCGACCCGGCGCAGGACCCGGACCCTGACCGAGACCGGCACCGAGGACGTCACCACCCCGCCGGCGCGCCGCCGGACCCGGGCCAGCGGTGACGACCTTCCGGAGGCGGAGACGCCCACCAGGCGCAGGCGCAGGGGCGCCGCCGCCGAGACCGAGGCCCCGGCCGAGATCGGCGACCTGCTCGCCCCGGAGACCGAGACCCCGACCCGGCGCAGGACCCTGACCGAGACCGGCACCGAGGACGTCACCACCCCGCCGGCGCGCCGCCGGACCCGGGCCACCGGCGACGACCTTCCGGAGGCGGAGACGCCCGTCCGCGGCAGGAGGCGGGCCTCGGTCGCCGAGACCCCGGCGCCCCACGCGGACCCGTTCGCCGAGGACGCTCCTCCGCAGGCGGACGTGCCCGCGGCGCGGGCCTCCGGGTCCGAGCCGGAGCGGATCATCCCGGCCAGCCCGTTCAGCATCGTGTTCAGGTCGCCCGACCTGGCGACGGACGACGACGACATCGCGCCGTCCGCCGCCACCGAGCGCGCCCAGCAGCGGCGCCGCCCCGGGCGGCCGAGGCCTCGCAGGACGGGGTGAGGGCCGGAACGGGCACGGCTCGTCCCATGGGTGTGATCAGGCAGACCGGAGAGCGCCGGGCCGTCAGGGCCGGCGCTCTCCGAGCGCTGCCGCCCGGTCGCCCCGGCGCCTCAACAGGCTTACACCCGGCCGCCCCGGCGCCTCCCCAGTCTTCGGCCCGGCCGCCCCGGCGCCTCCCCAGTCTTCCGCCCGGCCGCGACGCCGGGAAACGCCACCCCCGCAGTGGGTATGACCTGGACAGGAGGCATGCGCAATGACCATGCGAAACCCGCATAGGCCGTTCGGCGGTGTCGAGATCGTTCGCGCTGGGTATCGTGATGCCACGTGAGCGAGCGAGCCTGCGTGCACAGCAGACGGTCCGGGGCGGCGGACCCGTACGGTCGTCCACCCGTCCCGGGTGTTCCGGATGAGGTGGAGGAGGCCTCGTGAGTACGCCGCGATTCCTGACCCTCCCCCCGGGTGTGACCGCCCAGCAGATCGAGACTCCGGTGGGGTCGTTCGCCGCCCTGGAGGCGCTGCCCGGCAGCGGGGTCACCGAGCGCTGGCCGGCCGTGCTCGTCCCCGGTTTCACGGGCAGCAAGGAGGACTTCCTCGCGGTCCTGCAGACCCTGGCCCAGGCCGGGCGCAAGGTCGTCGCGGTCGACCTGCGCGGGCAGTTCGAGACCCCCGGCCCGGACGACCCCAAGGCGTACAGCTGTGAGGCCCTGGGCGCGGACGTGGCGGCGATCGCCTCGGCCGTGGGGCAGGGCGAGCCCGTGCACCTGCTCGGGCACTCGTTCGGCGGCCTGGTCGCCCGGGAGACCGTGCTGGCCGGGCAGGCCAAGCTGGCCTCGTTCACGCTCATGAGCTCTGGGCCCGCGGGGATCATCGGCCCCCGCGAGCGCGCCGGCCGCGTCATGCTGGCCGAGCTGCCCGAGTACGGCATCGACTACATGTGGGCCAACCGGCTGGAGCCCGAGGCGCTGCGCGCCGGGGTGCCGGACGACATCGTGGCGTTCCTGCGCAAGCGGCTGCTGGCCAACCACCCGACCGGGCTGGTGTCGATGGCCGAGGAGGTCCTGAACGCGCGCGACCGCGTGCCGGAGCTGGTCGGCTGCGGGCTGGATCTCATGGTCCTGTACGGCGAGCACGACGACGGCTGGCCGCCCCTGCTGCAGGCCGAGATGGCCCACCGGCTGGAGGCCGAGTGCGTCGTGGTCCCCGGCTCGGTCCACTCGCCGGCCGTCGAGGCCCCCGAGACGACGGCGGCGGCGCTCACCCGCTTCTGGAACGCGGCCGAGAGCCGGATGCTCCAGCACGGCTGAACCTGCCGGGACGTCCCCCGCCATCGCGTGTAATGATGCAATTACTATGCCTGGCATCGAAGGCGTCACCGTTCAGCCGCCGGAGTCCGCCACGTGGCTGGTGCACATCGACCGCACGATGTGGGTGGGCGGTGTCCGCGGGCTGATGCTGCAGGCCCTGCATCCGCTGGCGATGCGGGGCGTCTGGCAGAACTCCACCTTCCAGCAGGACCCGTTCGGGAGGCTCCGCCGTACGGCGGACTTCGTCGGGCGGGTCACCTATGGCAGTCCCGAGGAGGCCGAGGAGATCGGCCGGCGGGTCCGGGCGATCCACCGGTCGCTGCGCATCCACGACCCCGACACCGGCAGGACTCACCGGGTGGACGACCCCGAGCTCCTGCTGTGGGTCCACTGCGCCGAGGTCATGTCGTACCTGGAGGTGGTCAGGCGCGCCGGCGCGGGGATCGGCGACGCGCTGGCCGACCAGTACCTGCGGGAGCAGCGGCGCAGCGCGACATACGTGGGCCTGCACGAGGAGGACGTGCCCGGCTCGCTGCGCGAGATGGACGCGTACTTCGACGAGATGCGCCCCCGGCTGCGGGTCATCCCCGAGTCCGCCGCGGCCGTCCGGTTCCTGCTGTGGCCGCGCCTGCCGGGGCCGCTGCGCCTCCTGACGCCCGCGAAGCCGGCGTACCTGCCGTTCGGCGCGCTGTGCTACTACACGCTGCCCCGCTGGGCGCGCGACCTGTACGGCGTGCTGCCCGAGGTGCCGCAGGCCACGGTCACGGCGGCGCTGCGGGCGTTCCGGCTGGCGATGAACTCGGTCCCCGACTTCGTCCACCAGAGGGTGCTGGACGGGCGCACCCGGGACATGCTGCGCGGGTCACGGGAGCGGCTCGCCGCGGCCGGCTACGACGTGGGCAAGGGCCTGCGAGGCCTGGTCGACCCGCGCCGTCAGCCCGGCGGCCTGGCGGTGTGAGGCCGCCCGGGTGAGGCCGTCCCGGCGTCCTCGACCGGCGTCGAGGCGCCCGGATCAGGCCGTCCCGGCGTCCTCGACGGGGTCGGTGACGGCGAGGCCGTCCCAGGGGAGGCGATCGGGGGAGGCGGCGCGGCCCTCCGGGCAGTGGCGCCGGTAGTCGCACCACGAGCAGATGGGCCCGGGCTCGGGCAGGAAGATCGCCTCGATCTCCGGCGGTAAGCGCCTCGCGCCCGGCGCCGCGTCCCCGCCCTCCTCGGCACCCGCGCCGGGCGGACCGGCCGCGGGGGCGCCCCGCGTGTCCGCGGACGTGCCGCCGTCGCGTCTCTGGGCGGGGACGCGGGGGGACGGGTGGGCGGAGGCCCAGGCGCGGTACGCCTCGTCGGCCGCGGCGGCCTCCAGGGCGATCTCCTCGGCCCGGCGCAGGTGGCGGCCGAGGGACTCGTCGGTGTGCTCCCACTCGACGATCGACCCGGTGGGCAGGTGGTGCAGCTCGACCCGGCGGCAGCGCCGGTGCATCATCCGCGACGAGGCGACGGCGTAGAGGGCCAGCGCGATCGACGAGCGGGCGTCGTCACCGGTCAGCGGCCGGCGCCCGGTCTTGTAGTCCACCACGACGAGCTCGTCGCCTCGCCGGTCGAGACGGTCGACGCGGCCGGAGACGGAGATGACCGACGTGCGGGTCGCGACGACCCGCTCGACGCCCACCGGCTCGTCGGCGGGGTCGAGCGTCCCGGAGTACGCGGACACCATGTCACGCGCCCGGTCGCGCCAGACGGCCGACTGCTCGTCGTCCCGGAAGCCCTCGCGGATCCAGCCGTTCGTCAGCAGGATGGCCGCCATCAGCGGGGTGCGGCGCTCGTACGGCTCACGCCACCAGGCGGCCAGGGCGTTGTGGACCGAGGCCCCCACGCTGTTGTGCGCCCAAGGGGGCCCCTTCGGCGGGGCGGGCCGGTCGAGATAGGTGAAGCGGTACCGGCGGCGGCAGTCGAGCCAGGTGTTCAGCCGTGACGGCGTGCAGGTGTAGAGCCGCCGCGGCATGCCCTCCAGCCCGAGCTGCTCCATCGTCCTACTCGTCGTCGAGGCTCAGCCTGATGCCCGAGGCGCCGGTGCCGTCGACCAGCGGCGGCGGCTCCGACTCCTCCGTCCCGGTGAGGGACCCGGCCAGCCACCGGTCGAACTGCGGCTCCAGGTCGCCGATCGTGCCCTCCTCGCCATGTGCGGGCAGGACCCGGGTCTCGTGCGGGAGCGTGAACAGCCGCTCGCCGATCGAGGTGAGCTGGTCGGCGAGCGCGGGGTACTCCCCGCCGAGCTTGCCCGGGCCGTCCATCAGCAGCGTCTTGCCGGTGAAGACCGCGCCCAGCTCCTCGCAGTAGAGGGAGACGCCGCCCGGGGTGACGCCGGGGGTCGCGAGGACCTCCAGCTCGACGTCGGCGACGGAGAACAGCCCCTCGTCCTCCATCTCGATGTCGGGCCAGGTCTCCTCCCAGGTCTGGCGCCACAGGCGCTTGTCCTTGGAGTGCACCGCGATCACGGCCTCGTCCCTGGCGGCCACCTCGATGGCGGCGCCGACGTGGTCGGGCAGGCCGTGGGTGCAGATCACCGCGAGCACCTCGCGGTCGCCCACCTTCTCGAGGATCTTCTCGGCGTCCCGCGCGGGGTCGATGACGATGACCTCGTCGTCGTCGCCGAGGATCCAGGTGTTGTTCTCGACCTTGTGCTCGACGCCCTCGATGTCCACCGGGCCCGAGGTAACGACTCGTTCGATACGCGCTGTCACGGCTCAGAACCTTACTATCCCTCGCGGATCAGGCCCGCCGAACGACGGACGGCCCTTTCCCGGCTCTTCCCGCCGCCGGTTCCGGCCTCTCCTGACCTGCTCTCCTACGTCCATGGTTGTCGGCCGCTTCCACGATATCGACAGTGGACGCCGCCGTACGGCGTCTGCTTTGCTCCTTGCCCCAGCCGGACGAGAACGAGGACAGGGCATGCGACACCTCCGTACCCGTGGTCTCCCGATCGCGGTGAGGGCCACGCTGGCGCTCGGCCTGCTCACGGGGGCCGCCGCCTGCCGTGAGGACACCGCCGCGGCTCCCGCCCCTGCGGCGACGCCGACGCCGAGCCGGACCGCCGTCCCCACAGCCCGGCAGACCGCGGGACAGGCGCTGGTCCGGCGGGAGCTGCGCGCGCTGGAGGCGTCTTTCCGGGGCCGGATCGGCGCCTACGCCGTCGACACGGCCACCGGCGCCACGGTCTCCTACCGGCCGGACGAACGGTTCCCCCTGCTGTCCACGTTCAAGGCCCTGGCCGCGGCGGCCGTGCTGCACACGGCCCGCACCTCCGATCCCGGCCTGATGAGCCGCGTCGTCCACTGGACGGCCGCGGAGGTGAAGCCCAACTCGCCGATCACGGCCGGGCACGTGGAGGACGGGCTGACGGTGGCGCGGCTGTGCGAGGCGGCCGTCACCCGCAGCGACAACACCGCAGGGAACATTCTGCTGAAGCGGGTCGGTGGACCGGCGGGCCTGACCCGGTATCTCCGCTCGATCGGAGACGGCACGACCCGGCTCGACCGCTGGGAGACCGGCCTCAACGTCTGGAGCCCCGGAGAGAGGCGGGACACGACCACGCCGGCCGCCGTCGTCCGGGACCTGCGCGCGCTCACCGTCGGCGACGCGCTCACTCCGCAGGACAAGGACCGGCTGAACGGCTGGCTCCGCGCCACCCGCACCGGCGACGCCCGCATCCGCGCCGGCCTGCCCGCGACCTGGCTCGTCGGCGACAAGACCGGCACCGGCTCGTCGTACGGCACGGCGAACGACATCGCCGTCGTCCGGCCCGGCCGGACCGGCGCCCCGATCGTGATGGCCGTCTACACGACGCGCAAGGCGGCCGGCGCCCCCGCTGACGAGAAGGTCGTCGCCGAGACCGCCGCCGTCCTGGCCCGCGGCCTCGGCAGGCTCGCGTAGAACGGCGCCGGCGCGGTCCCTGTGAGCGGGGGTGTCAGAGGTCGCCGTCGAGGCGGGGGGAGAACGCGCCGAACGGCAGGTCGAGCTCCTGGTCGTGCTCGCGCAGGTCGCGCAGCGAGAGGTTGGCCAGCGCGATGAAGCAGCCGGCCTCGGCCGGCCAGGCGATCGTCCACAGCCAGTTGCCGAGCGCCTCGCCGACGTAGACCGCCCGGTCCTCCGGGACCCTGCCCGCACACCACAGCGCCGTCGGATGCCCCCGGGCGTCGATCTTCGCGTGCGGCGGCCCGGCGTCGAACCCGGCCCCGGGATCGGGCCCGGGAAGCCCCGCGAACGCCGCCCCGAGACCCACCCCCGGCTCCTCGGCGATGACCAGCATGTCGGCCGGGCCGTGGGTGATCGACGGCCCGGTCAGGGCGACGACGCTCGCCCTGACCCCGGTGCGCTCGTCGCCCGCCTCGGCGAAGCCGGTCACCAGCCAGCCCATCGGGAGCGGCCACGGAAGCCAGACGGGCACCCGGGCGGCCTCCCGCAGGGCGTCGAGGGCGAGACGGGAGGGGCGACGGGGAGGCTGAAGGGGCAGCACGTCCCCGTGCGCGTCGCAGCGCCAGGAGCTCGTCCAGACGCTCGGCTCGTGCAGCGGCCCGAAACACCGCGGACAAGTGGGCGCGGTTCTCACAACTACTCACGGTGCGTCGCACCGCTGCCGACGTCAAGAGCCTGCCCGTTATCCAGTCGTAATCTTGGTGATGTGCGGTTCATCAGATGTGTCGGGGCCATCGTGGCCGACGCCGACGGGCGTCTCCTGCTGGTGCGGCGCGGCCACCCTCCGGGCGAGGGCCTCTGGTCGCTGCCGGGCGGCCGGGTGGAGCCCGGCGAGACCGACGAGCAGGCCCTCCGCCGGGAGATGGCCGAGGAGACCGGTCTCGACGTAGTGGTCGGCGGGCTCGCGGGCATGGTCACGCGCCCCGGGCCTGACGGCGTCACCTACGAGATCCACGACTACCTCGCGACGCCCGCCGGCGGACGCCTGTCCCCCGGCGACGACGCCGCCGACGCCCGCTGGTGGCCGCCGCCCGATCTCGTACGGCTCCCGCTGACCGACGGCCTGGTCGACGCCCTCACGGCCTGGGGCGTGATCGACGTGACCACGCCTCGACCTGACACGTCTAGCGGTCGCCCGAGGTGACCGTGCTGCGCCAGAGGGTGAGGTGGTCGTCCGCGTACGTCGTGGACCTGCCGATGGCGACGACCCGGCTGCCCGACACGGCCACCGCCCCGAGCCACTGGGATCCCGGCCCGCCCAGGCCGTCCTGGGTCAGCTCCTGCAACGTCCAGTCGAGGCCGTCGCCGGAGATCCACGCGGCGCTGTCGCCCTCGCCGCCCTCGCCGTGCGCGCCCACCGCCACCAGCCCGTCGCGGGTCGCGGTCAGGTCGAGGACGACCGCCGGCTCCTCGGCGGGCAGGGTGCCGTACTCCCAGGTCGCGCCGTTGTCGGTCGAGACGGCGGAGAACGGGCGGACGCCCTCGCCGGTGACGGCCGTGCCCACCACGACGACCGCCGACGCCGTCGTCACGACGTGGCGCAGGCCGGCCGACGTGACGCCCGGCGGGACCACGCCGCTGCGGGAAGTCCAGTTGAGGCCGTCGGACGAGATCCACACGACCCCGGTCTCCCGGTCGGCCGAGCCGGACGCGCCGACCGCCATGAACCCGTACGGCGTCGCGGCCACGTCGTGGATCCGCACGCCCGCTCCCCCGGCCGGCATGCTCGACGCGGCCGACCGCGTGAACCGCCTGAGGTCGGGGCTGAACCACAGCGCGGGCACCACGCCGGTCGCCCCCCTGTCCTCGCCCGCGAGGACGTACCCCTTGTGTCCGGCGGCCACGACCTGGGGCGCGAGCAGGAAATGGCCCGGGGGGACGTCGAGGACCGGACCCGGCCGCCAGGTGCGGCCGTCCGCCGACGTGACCAGCAGCGGCCGGGTCACCGCGGGATCGGTCATCGTGCTGCCGGCCGCCAGCCACCCTCGGGGGCCGTGGGCGACGCCGCTGAGCGCCTGCCGTCCCGGGCCGCCGAGCAGGTCGGGGTAGGACGCGTCCTTCCAGTTGGCCCCGTTGTTGCCGCTGGTCCAGATCGCGGCGTCGCCGTTGGCCGAGCCGACCGCCACGAACGCGCCGTCGGCGGCCGCCACGTCCGCGGTGTCCCTGGCCAGGCGGTTCAGCCCGGGGATCGAGTCGAGCGGGACGGCCCTGGCCGCCTCACCCTTGCCCGCCGTCATGAGGACGGGCAGGTTCTCCACGTCGCCGGGGCCGCGCTTGTCGCCGCCGGCCACGAGCAGGCCGGCGTCGGTGATGGTCAGCCCGCGGAGCGTGCCGGGGATCTCGCCGAGGTCGGCACTCCTGGTCCACTTCCGGCCGTCCTCGCTCGTGTAGACGGCGTAGCGCTCCCAGGCCGACTCGGCCACCGCCGCGACCCCGGCGGCCGACGCCGCGAGGCCGCGCACGCCGGTGCCCTCGGCGCTCAGCTTCCCGATCACCCCGCACTGGGACCACCGGGCGCCGTCCGGCGAGCAGTAGACCCGCACGTCCCCGGCGTCCGACTTCTGCCGCGTCGGCACCAGCAGGAACCCCTTCGCGGTGACCGCCAGCGCTCCCGGCTCCGGCCGTACGTCGGCCAGGGCGGCGGCGGTGCGGAGCCAGCTGCGGCCGCCGTCGTCCGAGCGCAGGATCACCGACACCGAGTCGCCGGACCCAGGGTCGGCCAGCACCACGACCTTGTCGCCGCGCGCCGCCACCGCCCGCATGCCCCTGACCTTGTCGGGGGTGCCGATCTGGTCGGTGTCGACCCTCGTCCAGCTCCTCCCGTCCGGCGAGACCCAGGCGACCGGGCCTGCCGTGCCGTCCTTGAGC
Organism: Microbispora sp. ATCC PTA-5024; assembly: GCF_000511135.2. NCBI lineage: Bacteria > Bacillati > Actinomycetota > Actinomycetes > Streptosporangiales > Streptosporangiaceae > Microbispora > Microbispora sp. ATCC PTA-5024. Next base: position 87,218 of record NZ_KI866527.1, read on the forward strand.
GTCGTGGCGCCCACGGCGAGGAAGCCGCTCGCGGTCCTGGCCACGTCGGCGATGCGGTCCTGGCTCCAGAACGCGGTGAGCCCCGCCGGGTCCACCGCCGTCCACGAACGGCCGTCGGAGGAGACCCACATCCCGCGGGCGCCGGGACCCGCCGGGCCGGGGGCGTCGGTCCCGACGGCCAGCCAGCGGCCGCCGCCGCCCGCGACCCGGCCGACCGCCCCCGCGCTCGGCTCGTACCCGGCCGGGCCCGCGACGTGACCGAGCTGCCAGTCCCTGCCGCCGTCGGTGGACACGAGGAACAGCGGCCGCGGGCTCGGGCTCGTCGTGTCGCTGCCGACCGCCACCACCGTCGTCCCGGACGAGGCGAACGCGTTGAGCACCTGGCTCGACCCGTTGCCGGGCATGCCGGGCGCCGCGAACGCCACGTCGCCCGACTGGCCGTCGCCGGCCGCCAGCCGCAGCCCGGCCGTGGACGGCTCCCGCGTCCACCTGACCACGGCCACGCCGAGGACGGCGGCGACCATCAGGACCACCGCCACCACGAGAGGGGTCACCAGCCTGCCGGAGGGGTACCGGCGGGGCGGCAGGGCCCGCCGATGGCGCCGGCCGCCGCCCGCGCGGGGCGGGCCGACGGCCACGAGCACGTCCGGACGGGCGGGCCGCCCGCCCGGAGGACGGCCGATCCGCTCCACCGGCTCCCGTACGGGCTCCTCCGGGGACTCCCCGTACGGCGGCTTGTCGTCCGGGGGGACCGGTTCCTGAGGGCGGTCCCGGTACGGGGGCTGGTAGGCGTGGGGGCCGGGGCGGCGGACCTCGTCGGTCTGCCCAGGTTCGGGCTCGGCGGGGATCTCGGGCCGGAGGCGGATGCCGGACCCGCCCGGCTCGCCGAGATCGTGCCGCGATGCCGGCTCGGGAGGGGTGTGGCTCCAGACCTGTCCCGGCTGCGACGGCGAGTCGCCCTCCCCCGGCCGCCCGGGCGACGCGCCGGCCGGCGCGGAGGAGGGTCGTGATGGACCGGGTGCGGACGGGGTGTCGCCTGAGGGCCCGGACGTCCCGCGCGATGAGCCGGGTGCAGAAGGGGTCTCGCGTAAGGGCCCGGGCGCGGATGGGGCCTCGCGCGACGGACCTGGCGCGGACGACGGCTCGCGTAAGGGGCCGGACGGCGGGGTGTCGAGCTCGGGGGCTCCGGGGCCGTCGGGGTTCTCGTGGGGGATCCGGGCTCGGGTCACCCGGGGCGGACCGGACGCGACCAGCTTGTCCGGCCGGTTCACCATCCGCCTCGGCGGCCCCTCGGCGCGTTCAGGGTCGCGCTCCGGGTCACGCTGCCCGGGGCTCTCGCCGCCGGACGTCCGGCCGGCCCCGGCGGACGGCACGCCCGCCCCCGGCCGTCCCGGATCGCCGCCGCCCGCGGACGCCGGATCCGGCGACCTGGCACCCTCGCCGTGCCAGGTCGCCGGGGCGGCGTCGCCGCCGGCCTCGGGCGGGGAATCCTCCGCGGAGGACCGCCCCGGCGAACGGCCGTGCCGGGGCTCGGCCGGGGCGTACGGCGCCGAGTAGGGCCGCCTCCCGCTCCTCGTCGCGCGCTCGCCCTCCCGCGGGGGCTCGGGCCGGGACTCCGGCCGCGGAGCCCAGCCGCTCTGGCCGGGCTCGCGCCCCTCCCGATCCTCCGGCTCTTCCGCGTCCTCCGGCACGGGGGCGGAGAACGGGGGCAGGGCCCAAGGGGAGGGGCCGGGGGGCGAGTGGTGAAGTGTCGGAGGGGACGCCGGGTGCTGCTGGGACTCCTCTGCGCGTGAGGTGCTCTGGTCGTCGGCGGCATGCCGCCGGTCGCGCTCGTGGGGGCCCGAGGCCACGCTCAGTACCTCCTACCCAAGGGGGGCTAATCCGGACCGTTCCACCACTGGTACGGCAAAGCGGACGCGATCATTGTGATACCCCATCACCAATCCAGAGCAACACGGGAACGCGCCCGGAACCAGACCTCTCTAGTCAGATTTATCGGGAGAGTGTCTGAATTGCCCTCTTACGGGCGATAACGACGATTCCAATGCCGTACACGGCGAACTGCACCAGCGTCCCGGTGAGCGACTGCCACGGCAGCGACCCCTGCTGCAGCGCTCCGCCCATGTCCCCGGACGCGGCGACGACTCCGAACGCCACCACGTTGTTCGTCGCGTGCAGCGCGATCGGGGCCTCCAGGCCGCCCGTGAGGATCGCGAGCCAGCCCATCAGGATGCCGAACCCGAAGACGTAGGCGATGCCCCACTCGGTGTACCCGTGCAGGGCGGCGAAGGCCACCGATCCCAGCAGGATGCCCGGCCAGGGATTGCGCAGGTACGCGCCGAAGGACTGGAGGATCCACCCCCGGAACGCGTACTCCTCGGCGGCCGCCTGGAACGGCACGAGCACGAGGATGAGGATCATCGGCGGGAGGAACGCCTCCCACCCGGCCCACCGATAGCCGGGATCCTCGCCGGTGGCCTCCAGCGTCGCCCCCTCCACGAGCTGGCCGAGCACGACCGCGACCAGCGCGACGACCAGGCACGCCCCCAGCCATCTCCACCGGAAGCGCAGGGCGACCGACGACAGCGACCCCGGCAGCCGCCGCTGGACCGCCCAGGCCGCGCCGAAGACGAGCGGAATCGCGAGGGCGATCACCCCGAGGTGGACGCCGAGGTCGAGGACGGGATCGGCGAAGATCCGGTCGCCGCCCATCGCCATCTGCGTGCCGAGCAGCAGCGACACCAGCGCGGCCAGCAGCCCGACGCCGATCGACACGACCAGGAACGCGGCGACGATCAGAAGAGTGCCCACGACGGGCCGCCACCACCGGTGCGCGGCCGTCCGGGCCAGCCGGTCGTAGCGGGTCCCCGCCGGAGGCGGCACGGCCCACGTGGTGCGCGGCTGCCACGGGTAGGGCGGGAACGACTGCCCCTGCGCCCAGCCCGGCTGTCCCGCCCACGGCCCCTCGCCCTGCGCCCAGCCCGGCTGCCCCGCCCACGGCCCCTCGCCCTGCGCCCAGCCCGGCTGCCCCGCCCACGGCCCCTGCCCCAGCGTCCCGTCCGGCTGTCCCGCCGGCCGGTGCGGCTCGGGAGGCCGTCCCGGGTCGTGGCCGGGCTGCGGCCCGTACGGTCCCGCGGCGTACGGCCCGGCGGCCGGAGGCGTGCCGGGCCGGTCCTCGTGAGGCGCACCGGTTCCGGCCCCGCCGTCGGCGGGCTCGTCCCGCGACGGGCCGGCCGGGTGTGAGGCCGCCGGGTCCGGCTGAGGTTCGCTCATGTCTCCATTGTTCGCGCCCGCCCGGGGACGCCTTTCGACGGGCCTGCTCCTTTGCGTAGAAGTTCACAGACAGGCGGCCCGCTCCCGGGTTCACTCGGCAGGAGGAAACACCAGGTAGATCGACCAGGAGCATGACATGAGCCGCTCAGGACCCTTCTTCACCCTCGCCGCGGGCGCCGTGCTCGCGGCCGGCCTGGCAGCGGCCAGCGTGACGGCCGCGCCCGCCCTCCGCCAGGTGGACGCGCAGGCCGCCGCCCCTCCCGTGGAGGTCACCACCACCCCCGGGCAGACGGCCGCGCCACAGCAGACCGACTCCGCGCAGGCCGAGCCCGCGGCCGTGGACACCACGCCGAAGAAGGCCGACTACGCCGGCGTCGCCCAGGGGAACGGCGGCCTCGTCGCCATCGCCGTACGCGACGGCCGGGCCGTGGCGTACTTCTGCGACGGCCGCATCGAATCCTGGCTCAAGGGGACCGCCGCGGACGACACGGTCGTCCTCAAGGGCCGGCACTCCCTGATCACGGCCGCCCTCGGCAAGGGCAGGGCCCAGGGAAAGATTCAGTTCGGTGACGCCACCTGGCGGTTCGTCGCCCCGCTCGTCAGGAAGCCGTCCGGGCTCTACCGGGCGACGGCCGTGGTCCGCGGCGCGAAGATCGTCGGCGGCTGGATCGTGCTGCCGGACGGCCAGGAGGTCGGCCGCGTGGGCATCGGCGGCAGCGGCGAGCCCGCGCCCGCCTTCACGCCCGGCTCCCCCGTCGACTACTACGGCGTCCCGCTGCGCCCGCAGGAGCCCGACGCCTTCCTCGACGACCTCGCGCCCTGACCTCTCGTCCCGGAACCCGCCGCGTTCCGGAACCCGCCGCGTTCCGGAACCCGGCCCGTTGTGCCGGAAACCCGGGCCGCTTCGGCGGCGCCCCACCCCACGACCCCCGTCCCGATCGCCTCAGCAGGAGCCTCCCATGACGCACACACAGGCCGCCCCGGCGCGCGGAGCCGCGCCGCTTCTCGTCCCCCTCCTCGCCGGCGGGCTCGTCGCCGTCGCCCTCGGCGTGTACGGCAGGGCCCACGCCCCCACCGGCTTCGCGGTCGGCCTGGCGGGCTTCTCCGGACCGCTCGCCATGAAGGCCTGGCTGACGACCGGGGCCGCGCTGCTGGCCGTCGTCCAGGTGCTGTCGGCCATGGCGCTGTGGGGCAGGATCCCGGTCACCGGCTCGTGGGTGGCGCCGCTGCACCGCTGGTCCGGCCGCCTCGCCTTCGTGCTGACGGTCCCGGTGGCGTTCCACTGCCTCTACTCGCTGGGCGCCCAGTACGACGCGCCCCGTGTGCTCGTCCACTCGGTGCTCGGCTGCTTCTTCTACGGGGTGTTCACGGCCAAGATGCTCGCGCTGCCTAAGCGGGGGCTGCCGGGGTGGACGCTGCCGGTCCTCGGCGGCCTGGCCTTCACCGCGCTCGCCGGGCTCTGGCTGACCTCGTCGTTCTGGTTCTTCACCACGCTCGGCGTGCGGTTCTGACGGCCGGGCCGCCCGTCACGGGGTGAAGGCGCCGGTGCGCCTCAGCCCGGCGGCGCGGCCCTTGGCCGCCACCACCAGCGCCATCTTCCGGGACGCCTCATCGATCATCTCGTCGCCGAGCATGACCGCGCCCCGCTTCTCGACCGTCGTGTGGTACTCGTACGCGTCCAGGATCAGCTCAGCGTGGTCGTAGTCCTCCTGGGACGGCGAGAACACCTCGTTGGCCGTCTCCACCTGGGTCGGGTGGAGCACCCACTTGCCGTCGAAGCCCAGGGCGGCGGCGCGGCGGGCGACCGCCCGGAAGCCGTCCAGGTCGCGGATCTGCAGGTACGGCCCGTCGATCGCCTGGAGGTCGTGCGCCCGCGCGGCCATCAGGATGCGCATGAGGATGTAGTGGTAGGCGTCGCCCTCGTCGTACCCGGGCGGCTGCCGCCCGACCACGAGCGTCCGCATGCCGATCGACGCCATGAAGTCGGCCGGCCCGAAGACCAGCGTCTCCAGCCGCGGCGAGGAGGCCGCGATGTCGTCGGCGTTGACGAGTCCCCGGGCGTTCTCGATCTGCGCCTCGATGCCGATCCGGCCCTCGGGCAGGCCGGTCGCCCGCTCGATCTGGCCGAGCAGGGTGTCGAGCCAGACCACGTGCGCGGCGTCCTGGACCTTCGGCAGCATGAGGCAGTCGAGCCGGTCGCCCGCGCCTTCCACCACGTCGATCACGTCGCGGTAGGTCCACTGCGTGGTCACGTCGTTGACCCGGACGACGACGGTCTTCCCCGTCCAGTCGCCCTCGCGGAGGGCGCCCACGACGTTGCGGCGGGCCTCCTCCTTGGCGCCGGGGGCCACGGAGTCCTCCAGGTCGAGGAACACCTCGTCGGCGGCGATCCCCTGCGCCTTCTCGAGGAAGCGGGGGTTGCTGCCGGGCACCGCCAGGCACGATCGTCGAGCGCGCATGGCCACACCGTAGCGAGGCCCGCCGGGATCGCGGCGCACCGGGCCGCCGGGCGTGTGTCCTTCGGGGCAGCGCCGGACTCGTCGTTGGTGGTAGTGCCGGAACCGGCCTTGGTAGAAGTGCCACAACCCGGCCGCCGGGAGCGGCCGAATCTCCTCCCCCTCCTCGCGTACGGGCCCCTTGCCGCTGTGGCTCTCCTACAAATCCGGCGAATCGTTCTTGGCGCGGGGCCCGTAGGGCTTTGCCCGCGGCTGCCGAAGAATGGGCACGAAGGCAAAGATCCTCCGTGCCCCGACCGGTCGGAGGTCACGAACGTCTCATCAAGGAGTGACCGATGGTCAACGCCGCCACGGGGGCCCGCCCCGCCGTTCTTTCCGATCTCGTCCCCGCGTTCCCGGCCGCCTCCGGCGCGCTGGGCGTCCGGATCCGCGACGCCGCCCTCGTCCTCGGCGGCGCGGCCCTGACCGGCCTGGCGGCCCAGATCAGCGTCCCCGTGCCGGGGTCCCCCGTCCCGGTCACCGGGCAGACCCTCGCCGTCGTGCTCGTCGGCGCCGCGCTCGGCCTGAACCGCGCGGCCCTCAGCATGGCCCTCTACATGATCGCCGGTGTGGCCGGCGTGCCGTGGTTCGCCCACGGCTCGCACGGGTTCGGCGGCGCGACGTTCGGGTACGTCGTCGGCTTCGTGGCCGCCGCGGCGCTGGTGGGGTGGCTCGCCCAGCACGGCGGCGACCGCACGGCGGCCCGCACGGTCGGCACGATGATCCTCGGCAACCTGGTCATCTACGCCTTCGGCCTGCCGGTCCTGGTCGCCGTGACGGGCATGGACCTCGGCACCGCCCTGGTCGAGGGCGCGGGGAAGTTCGTCGTGGGCGACCTGCTGAAGATCGCCGTCGCCGCCGGCCTCCTGCCCACGGCCTGGCGCCTCGCCAACAAGTGATCCGTACCCCGGCGTGAGAGGCTGGGGGGCGTGAGCATCGCGGTCATCGAAGAGGGCGCGAAGAAGTCGGGCGTGCTGTGGCTCGCGCTGCCCTCCGGGGAGCGGCTGGCGTGGCACGTGTGGCACGACGGCGCGATCTACGTGGTGACGGGCGGCGGCGAGCAGCCGCTGCCCGGCCTCGCCGAGTCGGCCGAGGTCGAGGTCACGCTGCGGAGCAAGGACAACGGCTCGCGGCTCGTCCGCTTCCCCGCCTCCGTCGAGGTCGTCGACCAGGCGGCCGCCCCCGACGCGGTGGCGGCCCTGGCGAAGGACCGCCTCAACGCGCCCGACGCCGCCGGCCTGCCCGCCCGCTGGGCCGAGAACGCCACGGTCGTCCGGCTCACACCGCGCCCAAGACCGGACCCCGACCCGGACGGCGGCCCCTGACCGGCCGCGCCGCGGCCGTCCGGCTCACGCCGCGCCCAAGCCCGGACCCGGGGAGCGGGCCCTGAACGGCCGCGGCGCGGGTCAGGGGCGCCGCCCCATGAGGTGCAGCAGCCGATCCTGCCGCGACGCGCCGGGGCCGGGCGTCCCGTCTGGGGCGGCGAAGAACCGGTGTGTCGTGTGGAGGTCGACGGGAGTCTCGGACAGACCGGCGTAGATCTCGGCCAGGTTGTCGTCGACCCACGCGACCAGACCGGGATCCAGAACGTCGTCCGCCCCGAGGGCCCGGGCGAGGTCCCAGGTGTGGATGACGCTGTCCGCGGTCCGCACGGCGAGCGCCTGGCCACCGGTCACCTGCCCCAACGGATAGTCGAGCACGCGCTCCAGGGCGCCCGCCCCCGCGAACGCCCGGGCGCACTCCCTCACCGAACGCGCGTAGGCGCCCACCGGGTCGTCGCCCAGGACGTCGGCGTCGCGCAGCCGCAGGAACTCCTCCTTCGTGCCGCCTCGCAGCAGACGCACGTAGTTGAGATTGCCCCCGGCCATGTGGTTCACGAGATGGCGCACGGTCCAGCCGGCGCAGGGCGTGGGCCCGGACCACTGCCCGGGCCGCACCTCCTGCAGCCTCCGCTCGAACTCATCGCAGGCCAGGACGTAGCGGTCGACGATCCCGTCGAATGCGCGGTTCACGGATACGAGTCTGCCGACGCCGGGCGCGCGGGACCGGCGGGAATGAGACCCCGCATCCAGGCCCCCGTCCCGTCCTCACACGCGGGCGGCCTCGACGGCGGTCGCCGGGTCGTGGGCGGCCGGCAGCCGCACGGTCGCCGACTGGGCGAGCAGGGCCCCGCCGAGCACGACCGCGCCGCCGACGATCTGGGCCGGGCCGAGACGCTCGCCCGCGAGCACCCAGGCGATCACCGCCCCGGCGATGACCTCGATGGACGCCACGGTCGCGCCCACCGCGGCCGACAGGCGCCGGACCGCGGTGACGCCGGTGACGTACGCCACGACCGTCGCGATCAGGACCAGCCAGGCGGCGGCGCCCGCCACGGGCAGGGAGTGGCCGCCGACGCTCGCGCTCCCGGCGAAGGCGGACCAGGGGATGTCCCAGGGGCGCGACACCGGCACGAGGACCACGGCCGCGCCGAGCATCCCCCAGCCGACCAGGCCGAGCGTGTCCACGTCGTCGCCGAAGGAATCGCTCATCAGGAAATATCCGGCGCAGCACGCGGAGGCGACCAGGGCCAGCAGCAGTCCGACCGCGTCCAGGCGCAGGCCGTCCCAGACCTCGACGACGACGGCGAGGCCGGCCACGGCGACGATCGCCCCCAGGTAGGCCGAACGCGGCAGCCGTACATGCCGGACGAACCGCACCCACAGCGCGACCATCACCGGCGAGGTGTACTCGATGAGCAGCGCCACCCCGACCGGCAGCCGGGTGATGGCCAGGAAGAACAGGCACTGGACGGCGGCCACGGCGACCACGGCGTAGGCGGCGAAGAACAGCAGGCGGTTACGGGGGATGCGCAGGGCCCTCGGCCGTACGGCGGCGAGCACCAGGAGCAGGACGACTCCGGCGCCCGCCATCCTGACCCAGACCGCCTCCAGCGGCGTGAGCCCCGCCGCCCCCAGGAACTTGGCCATCGGCCCGGAGAAGCCGAAGCACAACGCAGAGACCGCCGCGATCCCCAGGCTGACCGCCCTCATGTCACCCGCCCGTGTAAGTACTCATTACGTGCTTTGATCCTGTCACAACGGGCGCCTCCGCCGCATCCCTCCGGCGTCCCTCCGTCCGGGCGGCTTGCGTACCCTGGCATGGTGGATCGGATCTTCGTGGCGCGCCTGGCGGGGCTCGCGGTGTTCGACCCGGCCGGCGACCAGATCGGCCGGATCCGGGACGTCGTGGTCTCGCTGCGCGGGGCGCTGCCGCCCCGGGTCCACGGGTTCGTGGTGGAGGTCCAGCCGCGCCGCCGGGTCTTCCTGCCGATCACCAGGATCACCAGCATCGAGGCCCGCGCGGCGATCTTCACGGGCAAGCTCAACGTGCGCCGCTTCGAGCGCAGGGACGCCGAGACCCTCGCCATCGGGGAGCTCCTCGACCTCGGCGTGGAGTACAAGGGCGACCCGGTCACCGTCCAGGACCTCGCGATGGAGCAGCCGCGGCCGTTCGAGTGGCTGGTCACGAAGGTCGCCGTACGGCGCGGGACCCGCCGCAGAGGCGAGACGCTGATCGTGGACTGGGACGAGGTCGGCGGCTTCGAGGTGATCCAGAAGGACCAGGGGGCGGCCAACCTCCTCGCGGCGTTCGAGGCGCTGCGCCCGGCCGACCTTGCCAACATGCTGCATGAATTGCCCAGCAAGCGGATGGCCGAGGTGGCCGCCGCGCTCGACGACGACCGCCTGGCCGACGTCCTGGAGGAGCTGCCCGACCGCGACCAGGTCCTCGTGCTGAGCCGGCTCAACCGGGAGCGGGCGGCCGACGTCCTGGAGGAGATGAGCCCGGACGACGCGGCCGACCTGCTGCAGGACCTTCCCGCGGAGCAGGCCGAGGGGCTGCTGCGGCTCATGGTGCCCGAGGAGGCCGAGCCGGTCCGGCGGCTGCTGAGCTACGGCGAGTTCACGGCCGGCGGCATGATGACCACCGAGCCCGTCGTCCTCCTGCCGACGTCGACGGTCGCGGAGGCGCTCGCGCACATCCGCCAGCAGGAGCAGCTTCCGGCGATCGCCGCGATGGTGTACGTGACCCGCCCGCCCAACGAGACGCCGACCGGCCGCTACCTCGGGGTGGCGCATTTCCAGCGGCTGCTCAGGGAGCCGCCGTCGACGCTGCTCGGCAGCGTGATAGACAACACGGTGGACCCGATCAGACCGGAGCTGACCGTCACCGAGGTGGCCTCCTACCTGGCGACGTACAACCTGGTCGCGATCCCCGTCGTCGACGAGATCGGGCGCCTGCTGGGCGCCGTGACCGTGGACGACGTCCTCGACCACATGCTGCCTGAGGACTGGCGGGAGCGACAGTGACAGAGCGACTCGACCAGCCGCGCGAGCTGACCGTCCGCCTGCGGCCGTACTACGACCCTGAGGCGTTCGGGCGGCTGTCGGAGCGCATCGCCCGGTTCCTCGGCACCGCCCGGTTCATCGTCTACATGACGGTCGTCGTCGGGCTGTGGCTGCTGTGGAACACGTTCGCGCCCTACCAGTTCGACCCCTACCCGTTCATCTTCCTGACGCTGATGCTCTCGCTCCAGGCGTCGTACGCGGCTCCGCTGATCCTGCTCGCGCAGAACCGGCAGGCCGACCGGGACCGCGTGCAGTACGAGCAGGACCGCATGACGGCCGAGCGCAACCAGGCGGAGATCGAGTACCTGACGCGGGAGATCGCGAGCCTGCGGCTGGCCCTGGGCGAGGTGGCGACGAGGGATTACATCAGGTCGGAGCTCCAGCGCCTGCACGACGACCTGACGGGGCGCCCGGCCTGACCGGATACCCAGGGCCCGTGTACTGACAACACCGCCTGAGTCCATAGCATGGATTCATGGCACCATCCCCAGAACTGGTCATGGCTGCGCTCGCGACGGTCAACGATCCCGAGATCCGCCGGCCGATCACCGAGCTCGACATGGTCAAGAGCGTCGACATCTCCCCCGACGGGGTGGTGCGCGTTGGCGTGTATCTCACCGTCGCCGGCTGCCCCATGCGCGACACCATCACACGGGACGTCACGACCGCGGTGTCCCGGATCGACGGCGTGGCCCGCGTCCAGGTGGACATGGACGTCATGAGCACCGAGCAGCGCAAGAACCTGCAGACCAAGCTGCGCGGCGACCGCGGGCCGGAGAAGGAGATCCCCTTCGCCAAGCCCGGCTCGCTGACGCGCGTGTTCGCGGTCGCCAGCGGCAAGGGCGGCGTCGGCAAGTCGTCGGTCACGGTGAACCTGGCCGCCGCGATGGCGTCCTCGGGGCTCAAGGTCGGCGTCGTCGACGCGGACATCTACGGCCACTCGGTGCCGCGCATGCTCGGCGTGAGCGAGCGCCCGACCAAGGTCGAGGACATGATCATGCCGCCGGTGGCGCATGACATCAAGGTCATCTCGGTCGGCATGTTCAAGCCGGAGGGCAACACCCCGGTCGTCTGGCGCGGCCCCATGCTCGACCGGGCGCTCTACCAGTTCCTCACCGACGTCTACTGGGGCGACCTCGACGTCCTGCTCATGGACCTGCCCCCGGGCACCGGCGACATCGCGATCTCGGTGGCCCAGCGGATGCCCACGGCCGAGATCCTCGTGGTGACCACCCCGCAGCAGGCGGCCGCCGAGGTGGCCGAGCGGGCCGGCTCGATCGCCGCGCAGACCCACCAGCAGATCGCGGGCGTCATCGAGAACATGGCGTGGCTGCCCTGCCCGCACTGCGACGAGCGGATCCCGGTGTTCGGCGAGGGCGGCGGCCAGACCGTGGCCGACGCGCTGACCCGCACCCTCGGCGCCCGCGTCCCGCTGCTCGGTCAGGTGCCGATCGACCTGCGGCTGCGCGAGGGCGGCGACGAGGGCAAGCCGCTCGTCCTCACCGACCCCGACTCCCTGGCCGCGGCCGAGCTGCGCCGGATCGCGGGCTCGCTGAGCAAGAAGTCCACCAGCCTCAAGGGCCTCAAGCTGGACATCTCCCCGGTCAAGCACTGATCCCGGCCGGGGGCCGGATCAGGTCGCCTCGTTGTCGTACGGCGGGATCTCCCCGATGCCGAGCTCCGGCGTCGGGGAGACCACCTCGGGGACGGCGGGCGTGCCGTTCCAGTCGTTCTCGAGGTCGTCGAGCAGATGCTTGCGCACGAACGTCTTCGGGTTGAGATCGGCCGGGTCGAAGTTGGAGAACTCCGGGCCCAGGTTGGCCTGGAGGTCGGCCTTCGCGTTGTTCGCCATCTGCCGCAGCTGCCGGAGCGTGCGGCCCGCCTGGGACGCGGCCTGGGGCAGCTTGTCCGGGCCGAACACGAGCAGGGCGATCACCACGAGCGCCAGTAGCTCCGGCCAGCCCATTCCGAACACGGTGATCTCCTTCTGCAAGACGAGCTGGTTTCAGCCTAATGCCCCGTATCGGCGATGGGGACGGCCGACGGCCGCCGCCCGTTCAGGACGGACCGGCCGAGGGGACGGGGGCCGCGCCGACCGTCACGGTCGCCGTTCTGACCTCCCCGTCGTGCTGGAACTTGATCTCCACCCGGTCGCCGGGAGCCCGGCTGCGGATGCTCACGATCAACTCCCGGCTGTCGCCCACGGGCCGGCCGTCCACCTCCAGGATGACGTCGCCCGGCCGCAGGCCCGCCTGGTCCGCCGGGCCTCCCGGCGTGACCGGGGTCGCCCCGCCCGTGGCCTGCGTGGCGATGCGCACGCCCTGGCCCTGGTAGCTCTGGTCGATGCTGATCCCGATCCGCGAGGTCCTGGCCGTCCCGGAGGTGATCAGCTCCTGGGCGATCCGGCGGACCTGGTTGACCGGGATCGCGAACCCGAGGCCGATGCTGCCGGTCTGCTGGCCGAAGCCCGCGCTGCCGCCCAGCGTCGCGATGGCCGAGTTGACCCCGATCACCTCGCCGGCGGCGTTCACGAGCGGGCCGCCCGAGTTGCCGGGGTTGATCGCCGCGTCCGTCTGGATGGCGTTGATGAGCGCGTAGTCGGAGCCGGTGGAGCCACCGGCTTCGACCGGGCGGTTCAGCGAGCTGACGATGCCCGTGGTGACGGTGCCCATCAGGCCGAGCGGCGACCCGATCGCGATGACCGGGTCTCCCACCACGACGCCGTCCGAGTTCCCTAGGGGGAGCTCCGGCGCCCTGATCGGCCCGTCGGGCTTCACCACCGCGATGTCCGAGTTGGGGTCGCGGCCGACGATCCGCGCGCCGAGCGAGCTGCGGTCGGCGAAGCGGATGCGGATCTCCCCGCCCTGCGCGGCGACGGCGACCACGTGGTTGTTCGTGACGACGTAGCCGCCCTTGATGACGAAGCCGGAGCCGGTTCCGGCCTCGCCGCTGCCCCTGACCTCCAGCGACACCACGCTCGGCAGCACCTTCGCGGCCACCCCGGCGACCGAGTCGGGGGCGCGGCCCGTGGGGGCGGCGGACGGCGTGGCCAGCGAGTAGCCCGGGTCGGTGCCGGACGGCGACCGCGTCAGCAGGAACGTCCCCCAGCTCGCGACGCCACCCGCCACCAGGGCGATGACGACCGCGAGCGCCGCGAACAGGGCCAGGTTGAGGCCCCGCTGCGGCGGCTCGGCGGGAGCGGGCGGCGGCGCCCACTCGGGTCCCATGCCGTACGCGCCGGGCAGGGGCGGCGGAGGCGGCGGGGGCTCGGGCGTCCCGCCGAGAGGACCCCAGCGGGGTTCCTCGCCGCCGGGAGAGGGCTCGGGCCGGTCCGACGCGTCGTGCGAACGCGTGTGGTCGGTCATCGGGCAGTCACTCCTCGCGCACGGCGGCATCCGCTTGCGGCCGCCCTGCGACGCCGAACGCGCCCCCGACGGCTTCAGGGACCGATCGTATGACGTCGTGGCCCGTCAGTGGGCAAGGGTCGGCGTCACACTCCGTGACGGAGTCGGCGACAACCTCACCAGCGGCGCCTGGTTGTGCACCGGAGGCACGAACATCTCCCCCCGTGTGGGGGTCTGGGGGGCAGAGCCGCCGCCCACCAGGAACATGGTGCTGATCGCGACGGCGGCGGACGCCACCCCGACCGCGACGTATCCCGCGCGCCGGGCTCGGCCGGGCCGTCCGGGGCCGGAGGATCCGGCGTCGCGGCGCCGGGGCCGGTTGTCCACGGGCCCGCCCACGTGCATGCCGGGAAGACCCCCGGAGCCGTACGCCGGATGGTCGGGAAAGGGCCGCATCCGTGGCGGCAGCGGCCCTCCCGGCTCGGACATGCGCAGGAGCGACATGGTGAGGTCGGCCGGCATGGCCGGCGGGTCCATCGAGCGCAGCCGGCTCTTGAGCGCGCGCAGCGCGTCGACCTCGGCGCGGCAGTCGGCGCAGAAGGTAAGGTGGGCGAGGGCGCGTTCTCTGTCGTTGTGGCCCAGTTCGCCGTCGATGAGCGCGGAGACGCGCTCGCCGAGATGGCTCATAGTCCCTCCCTGCTGATCGAAGGGGGGGTTTGATCGTTGTTCCGGTTCGCCGCGGGCGCCCGGTGGTCGAGCGCCTCCCGCAGCTGGGCGCGGCCGCGGTGGATGCGGCTGCGCACGGTCCCGAGCTTCACGCCGAGAGTGGCGGCGATCTCCTCGTAGGACAGCCCCTCGATGTCGCACAGCACCACCGCGGCCCGGAACTCGGGGGCCAGCGAGTCGAGCGCGGCCTGGATGTCGGGCTCCAGGTGCGCGTCGTCGTAGGCCTGGGCGGGCGACGGCTCCCGGCCGTGCAGCCGCTCGGCGGCGTCGTCCGCCAGACCTTCGAAGCGGATGCGCTGCCGGCGGCGCGCCATGTCGAGGAAGAGGTTCGTCGTGATGCGGTGCAACCAGCCCTCGAAGGTGCCCGGCGTGTAGCTGGACAGGGACCGGAAGACGCGGACGAAGACCTCCTGCGTGAGGTCCTCTGCGTCGTGCACGTTGCCGGTCAGGCGATACGCCAGCCGGTAGACCCGCGCGGAATGCGTTCGGACGACCTCCTCCCAAGTGGGAGGCGTCCAGCCGGACACCGAAGTCTCCGCCTGGTGGTCGTGTTCGTCCACCGGCATTCCTCTCTGCAGGATCGTCGCTACAGCCATAGTGCCTGGTTTCGCCCCTTCCTGCGCACCGCGGGCAGAGCGGCCTTGAACAAAGACCGTTCAAAGCGTGCAACGTCCCCGTTGTGGCGTGAGTTCCCGTTCCGGGCCGACTCCCCTAGGCTGCGTCCAAGATGAAGCAGGGGAGGGAGAGGCCGATGGCGACACCGGCCAGCCTGGAGTACGCGGAGGAGTTCGTCCCGGAGGACGACATCCTGCGGTCCGCGCGCCGGCGGGGCATCGAGGTCGGGGCACGCCCCATCCTGCCCGGATGCGGGGCGGCGCTCTGCTTCCTCACGACCGTGGTCAACGCCCGCTCGGTGGTCGAGGTCGGCACCGGCTGCGGCGTCTCCGGCCTGTGGCTGCTGCGGGGGATGCGCGCGGACGGCACGCTGACCAGCGTGGACGTCGAGCCCGAGCACCAGCGGATGGCGCGGCAGACGTTCGCGGAGGCCGGGTTCTCCGGCAGCAGGATCCGGCTGATCGGGGGCCGCGCCCTCGACGTGCTCCCCCGCCTCGCCGACGGCGGGTACGACCTCGTCTTCTGCCACGCCGCCAAGCAGGAGTACATCGACTACCTGACCGAGTCGGTGCGGCTGCTGCGTGTGGGCGGGGTGGTGGCCTTCGCCGACGCCCTGCACCACGACCAGGTGGCCGACCCGACGCAGCGCGACCCGGACACCGTGGCCGTGCGGGAGCTGGGCAAGCTGGTCAGGAACGACGAGCGGCTGCGCCCGCTGCTGCTCCCCCTCGGCGACGGCCTGCTCGCCGCCGTCAAGCTCGCCTGAGCACAGCGGGGACGGGGCGAGGCGGCAGCCGCCACGGTGACTCAGCCGGCGAGGTAGCTCAGCAGCAGCCGGACGCCGAAGCCCGTGCCGCCCTTGGTGATCTCGGCGTCGTCGGACCCGGCGCGGGCCGGGCCGGCGATGTCGAGGTGGGCCCACGGACGCCCGCCGGTGAACTCTCTGAGGAACAGGGCCGCCGCCACCGAGCCCGCAGAGCCGGACATCTTCCTGTCGACGTTGGCCAGGTCGGCCACGTCGGAGTCGAGCATGTCGCGGTAGTCGTCGACCAGCGGCATCCGCCAGAGCCGGTCGCCGCTGACCTCCCCGGCCGCGAGCAGCGCGTCCGCCAGCGGCTCGTCGGTCGCGTACAGCGCGCCGAGGTTCACGCCGAGGGCCACCTTCGCCGCCCCGGTGAGGGTGGCCACGTCGATCAGGACGTCCGGCTCGAGCTCCGCGTCGGCGTAGGCGAGCGCGTCGGCCAGCACGAGCCGTCCCTCGGCGTCGGTGTTCAGCACCTCGACCGTGCGGCCGCCGTACTGCCGGATGACGTCGCTGGGCCGCTGGGCCGAGCCGGAGATGGCGTTCTCCGCGCAGGCCACCAGGCCGGTGACGCGGACGGGCGCCTCGAACGCCGCCAGCGCGCTCATCGCGGCGATGATCGCGGCCCCGCCGGCCATGTCGGTCTTCATCGCCTTCATGCCCTCGGTGGGCTTGAGCGACAGGCCGCCGGTGTCGAACGTGATCCCCTTGCCGACCAGCACGACGTGGCGCCGCGCGTCCCGCGGGGCGTACGAGAGCTGGACGAGGCGGGGCGGGCTGACCGAGCCCTGGCCGACGGCCCGGATGCCGCCGAACTCGGCGAGCTGCTCCCCCTCCCAGACGCGCGCGTCCAGGCCCGAGTCGGCGGCGACGATCTTGGCCTGGTCGGCGAGCCAGGCGGGGGTCTTGACCGACGACGGGGTGTTGACGAGGTCGCGGGCCAGGGCGGTGGCCCGCGCGACGGCCTCGCCGCGGCGCAGGGCCCGCTCGTCGCCGCCCGCGAAGACGATCTCTCTCACCGGAGAGGAGCCGCCCTTGCCGATGGTGAACGTGTACGTGGCGAGCAGCGCGCCCTCGGCGAGCGCGGCGACCTCTCCCTGCCCGGGGACCGTGACCGTCACCGAGGCCCGGCCCCTGGCCTTGCGCGCCACGGACGCGCCCGCCCGGCGCAGCGCGCGAGCCGTGCCGTCGCCCGTGCCGTACAGCAGGATCCGGCCGACGCCGTCACCGCGCGGGACGGGGACCTCGACGATCTCGCCAGGCTCGCCCTTGGCCTCGTAATGGGCCAGCAGGGCCGCCGCGGGGACGGGCAGCTCGACGGCGGGCGCGAGGTCCGGGCCGAAGGGCACGGCCAGCAGCTCGGGCTCGCCGGCGGGCCGCTCGGCGAGCGACGTCGTGGTCTCGATGGGCACGTCTACCTCCAACAGAGCGGCCCCGGCGAGGGAGACGCCCGTCGCCAGGGCCGGACATGGAAACGAACAGGTCGCGGGCTTCAGCCCACGACCTTCTTCAGCGCGTCGCCGAGGGCGCTGGCCTCGTCCGCCGAGAGCTCCACGACGAGTCGGCCGCCACCCTCGAGGGGGACCCGCATGACGATGCCCCGTCCTTCCTTGGTGACCTCCAGCGGACCGTCACCGGTCCGCGGCTTCATCGCCGCCATGCGTGTATCCCTTCCCGCGTTGTCGGCCGCCCCGGAGGGTAACCGGCGTATTCACGTTTCTGTGATGTCTTATTATCCCGCCTCCGAGCTCAAAAAGGTAACGTCCTGGCTCCGTTCAGTGGATCAATGGGGGCTGATCGCGCATTGTGGGCAGAGCCGCCATGACCCCACACTGGTGGTGATGAACGCCCGAGCCGCGCTTTTCGATCTTTACGGGGACCACCTGCGCACCCGCGGCGGCCGCGCGTCGGTGGCCGCCCTCGTCCGGCTGCTCGCCCCGCTCGACATCGCGGCGCCCGCGGTCCGGACCGCGATCTCCCGCATGGTCAGGCAGGGCTGGCTCGACCCGGTACGGCTCCCGCAGGGGCCGGGGTACGCGGTCACGCCGAAATGCGAGCGCCGCCTGGACGAGGCGGCCGCCCGGGTCTACGGCATGGGCGGCGGCCCCTGGTCGGGCCGGTGGCACGTGCTCGTCGTGGAGCCCGTGAGGGACCGGGCGCGACGGGAGCGCCTGCGCGCCGACCTGGCGTACCTCGGGTACGCGCCGCTGTCGGAGACGACGTGGATCGGCCCCCGGCCCTCGCCGGAGCTCGACGCCCTGCGCCTGGCCGCCCACCGGTTCGAGGCGTCGTTCGAAGGCGACCCGCGCGCGCTGCTCGCCCGGGCGTGGGACCTGGACGGCATCGCCAGGGCGTACGAGGATTGGCTGGCCAGCGCGGTCGACCTGGTCGGGTCGCTGCCGGCGCGGGCCTCGGACGACCGGGTGTTCGCCGTGCGCAGCAAGCTGGTGCACGGCTGGCGCAACTTCCTGTTCCGCGACCCGGGGCTGCCGGCGGAGCTGCTGCCGCCGGGATGGCCGGGCGACAAGGCCCGCGCCTTCTTCGAGGAGGAGGCCGCCCGGCTGCTCCCGGCCGCCGCCGCGTTCGTCGACCACAACCTGGATGGAGCCGCCTGAGATGAGCGTGATCTACGACGTCGACGAGGCCGTCGCCACGATCACCCTGAACCGCCCCGACGCGATGAACTCCCTGACCGTCTCCATGAAGGAGGACCTGCTCGGGGCGCTGCGCCGGGCCGCCGGCGACCGTGCCGTGCGGGCCGTGCTGCTGACGGGGGCGGGCCGCGCCTTCTGCGCGGGGCAGGACCTGCGTGAGCACGCCGACAACCTGGAGGCGGGCCGCGGCCTCGCCGGGACCGTCCGCGCGCACTACAACCCGATCGTCTTGTCCGTGACGACGATGGACAAGCCGGTCGTGGCGGCCGTCAACGGCGTCGCCGCCGGCGCGGGCGCCTCGCTGGCGTTCGCCTGCGACTTCCGGATCCTCGCCGAGAACGCGAAGTTCTCCATGGCGTTCTCCGGCATCGGCCTGGCGCCCGACTCGGGCGCGTCCTGGACGCTCCAGCGGCTGGTCGGACCGGCGCGGGCGCGCGAGCTGCTGCTGCTCGGCGACGTCGTGGACGCCGCCCGGGCCGCCGAGCTCGGGCTGGCCACCCGGGTCGTCCCGGCCGACCGGCTCGCGGAGGCCGCCCGGGAGCTCGCCGTACGGCTGGCGCAGGGCCCGACCGTGGCGTACGCCGCGACCAAGCGGGCGCTGGACCACGCCGCGTCGCGCTCGCTCGCCGACGCCCTGGAGCGGGAGGCGGAACTGCAGGACGAGTGCGCGAGGACCGCCGACCACGCCGCCGCGACGAAGGCGTTCCTGAACAAGGAGCGCCCACGCTTCGAGGGCCGCTGACGGGTCCGCCCGTTCGCCGAGCGGGCCTCGTTCCGGTCCGCGCTGTCGAGGAGCGAGACCTGTTCCGGGGCCGCCGACCGTGGTTCGCGCCGGGCGGGCCTCAGCGGGAGGCGGTACGCAGGCCGGCGACGGTCTCGCGGACCCAGCAGTCGGCCACGTGGTCGTTCACCAGGCCGATGGCCTGCATGAGCGCGTACGCCGTGGTGGGGCCGACGAACCGGAAGCCGTGCCGCCGCAGCTCCTTCGCGAGTGCCTTCGAGCCCGGGGTCTGGGCCGGGATGTCGCCCAGCCTCGTGGGACCGGCACCCGGCTCCTCGGCGTGCCTCCACACCAGCTCCGACAGCCCGCCCGGCACCTCGAGCGCCGCGCGGGCGTTCGCCACCGCCGCCTCGATCTTGGCGCGGTTGCGGACGATGCCGGCGTCGGCCATCAGGCGCTCGACGTCCGCCTCGCCGTACGCGGCGACGGCGGGGATGGAGAACCCGGCGAAGGCGGCCCGGAAGTTGTCGCGCTTGCGCAGGATCGTCAGCCAGGACAGGCCCGACTGGAACGCCTCCAGCGTGATCCGCTCGTAGACCAGGTCGTCGCCGCGCACCGGGCGGCCCCACTCGTCGTCGTGATAGGCCACGTAGTCGGGCGTCGCGCCGGCCCAGCCGCAGCGCACGAGGCCGTCCGCCGTGATCTCCGGTGTCTGTGTCACCACGTCTCCTCCGCGTCGGCCCGCTCGGCCTCCCAGCCGTTGGCGGCCTGGGAGGGGATCTCGGGCTGGTGTTCGGTACGCGGGGGGTCGGCCGGGCGGGCGTACGCCTCCTGGCGGGCCTGCAGGCGGCCCGCCAGCAGTTCGGCGACGCGCTGCTCCAGCACGGCGATGCGGGTGTCGCGCTCGCTCAGCGCGGTCGACACCCGGTGCAGGGTCTCGTCGACCATCTGGGTGTTGTAGCCCACCACACTGATCGGCAGCTGCAGCGCGATCAGGTCGGCGGCGGTGAGCTGGCCCGCCGCCGGCAGGTCGAGCGGCGGCACGTCGGGAGGGAACTCCGCCATCTCGCCGCCGTGCCCCAGGGAGACCATCACCACGCAGGCGACCACGGCGAGCCCGGCGACGATGAGTACGACCAGCACATACGAATCGTGCCACAAGTCGTATGCGTGCGAGCATGGAAGGCATGACCGTTGTGATCGGCCCCGGCGACCCCGCGGAGCCGGGCTGGGCGGAGGCGTCCTCGCTGCCCGAGGCGTCCGCGCTGGCCCGCGAGGGGCGGACGGTGGTCGTGACGCTGCCGGACGACGAGACCGAGGCGGTGGCCGCGGCGGCCGCCTTCGCCTGGGCCGGCGCCGCCGTCTTCCGTACGGCCGCCGGCACGGCCCGTTCCGTGCGGCAGGCGCTCGACATGACCGAGTGCCTGCTCGGGCGGCGTCCCCCGGCGCTCACCCGGCGCGGCCTGGCCTGACACCGGTCGGCCTCGGGCCGGCGCGTGGGGAGGCGGGCGCCGGGGTGACACGCCCGGGGTCAGGACTCGCCGATCTCCTCGCCGGTGGGGCGCAGGTGCGGGACGGGCTTCTCCAGCAGGTCGAGGGCCTCGTCGACGTCGGTCGCCCACGAGATCGCGTCGAAGACGTTGGGCCGGGTGAAGCCCTGCTCGTACATCCCGTCCACGAGCGCGCGCAGCGGCGCGTAGAGCCCCCAGGGGTCGAGGACGACGAGCGGCCGCTCGTGCAGCCCCAGCACCCGGCTGGTCCAGATCTCGAACAGCTCCTCCAGCGTGCCGATGCCGCCGGGCAGGACGAGGAAGGCGTCGGAGCGGGCGTCCATCACGCCCTTGCGCTCGCGCATGTCCGCCGTGACGATCAGCTCGTCGGAGTCGGTGTCGGCGATCTCGATGTCCACGAGGGCCTGGGGGATGACGCCGACGGTGCGGCCGCCCCCGCGCCGTACGGCCCGGGCGACCTCCCCCATGCAGGAGACGATCGCGCCGCCGCTCACCAGATGGTGGCCGCGCGCGGCGAGCCGGCCGCCCACCTCGCCGGCGAGCGCGACGTACTTGGGGTCGATCTTGTTGCTGGAGGAGCAGAAGACGCAGATGAACACGCCGCCACCCTACTTACCGCGGGAGCCGCCGTCGGACCGGCGCCGGTCGGCTTCGACGATCACGCGGACGGCCTCGTCGGGGTCGTCGGTGAGGGAGACGAGGTCGAGGTCCTGCGAATAGATCTTGCCGGTCCGCTGGAGCGTGTCGCGGAGCCAGCCGATCAGCGGCGCCCAGAACTCGGTGCCCATGAGGATCACCGGGAACGACGTGACCTTCCGGGTCTGGACCAGCGTCAGCGCCTCGAACAGCTCGTCGAGCGTGCCGAAGCCGCCGGGCAGGGCGACGAACCCGTACGCGTACTTCACGAACATCGTCTTGCGGACGAAGAAGTAGCGGAACTCGACGCCGAGGTCGACGTAGTCGTTGAGCCGCTGCTCGTGGGGCAGCTCGATGCCGAGGCCCACGGAGACGCCGCCCGCCTCCAGCGCCCCCCGGTTGGCCGCCTCCATCAGACCGGGCCCGCCGCCGGTGATCACGGCGTACCCGGCCTTCGCCAGGGCCGCGCCCACGCGGACGCCGAGCTCGTAATCGGCGGTGTCGGCCTCCGTCCGCGCCGAGCCGAAGACGGTGACCGCCGGGGGAAGATCGGCGAGGGCGCCGAACCCCTCGACGAACTCCGACTGGATGCGCAGCACGCGCCAGGGGTCCTCGTGGAGCCAGTGCGTGGGTCCCTTGCGGTCGAGGAGCCGCTGGTCGTACGTGGAGTCGGGGACGAGGTCGCCGCGGACGACGGAGGAGCCCTGGCGGCGTTCGGGACGTTGGTGGTTCATGGCCACACGCTAGTCGAGCCCGGCGAACAATCTTGAAATTAAAAGTGGAGAGGGGGAACCGGGATTCGACGAGGCTGCGTCTAAGCGATGAGGGTGCTGCTCGGGACGAAAGTGGCTTTCCCCGCCAAATGGCCGGCGAGGAAAGCCACTTTCTTTTGTGCCGGGCGTCTCAGGAGGTCAGCCAGGCCGTGAGCCGGCGCTCGCTCTCCGCGATCTTGTCCAGGCTGACGTTCTCGCCCTGGGTGTGGGCGATGTCGGGGTTACCGGGGCCGCAGTTGACGGCCGGGACGCCGAGCGCGGAGAACCGGGCCACGTCGGTCCAGCCGAGCTTGGCCCGGGGGGTGCCGCCGATCGCGGCCGCGAACGCCGCCGCCACCGGGTGGGTGAGGCCGGGCCGGGCGCCGGGGGCGCCGTCGGCCAACCGGACCTCGAAGCCGTCGAACAGCTCCCTCACGTGGTCGAAGGCCTGCTCGAGGGTGAGGTCGGGGGCGAAGCGGTAGTTGACCGTCACCACGCACTCGTCCGGGATGACGTTGCCCGCGACCCCGCCCCTGACGGCGACGGCGTTCAGGCCCTCGTGGTACTCGAGCCCGTCCACCACCGGACGCCGGGCCTCGTAGCCGGACAGGACCTCGAGGATCGGCCGGATGCCGTGGATGGCGTTGACGCCCTCCCACGACCGCGCGCTGTGCGCCCGCGCTCCCCGCGCCACGATCTCCGCCCGGAGCGTGCCCTGGCAGCCGCCCTCGACCAGGCCGTTCGTGGGCTCCATCACGACCGCGAAGTCGCCGGTCAGCCAGTCGGGGTGCTCGCGGGTGAGCCGCAGCAGCCCGTTGCGCTCGACCTCGATCTCCTCGCAGTCGTAGAACACGAAGGTGAGGTCGCGGTTGGGCCGGTCGAGCAGGCACAGCTTGAGCTGCACCGCGAGCCCGCTCTTCATGTCGGACGTGCCGCATCCGTAGAGCACGCCGTCCTCGACCCGGCTCGGCAGGTTGCCGGCAACGGGCACGGTGTCGAGGTGCCCGGCGATCACCACCCGCTCGGCGCGCCCGAGCTCGGTGCGCGCCACGATGTTCTCGCCCACCCGCCGCACAGTGAGGTGGTTCAGCGGGACGAGCGCCTCCTCGATCGCGTCGGCGATCGCCTTCTCGTGCCCGCTCACCGACTCGATGTCCACGAGTTGCGCCGTCAGCGCGCCCACGTCCTGGGCAAGGTCAAGCCGCATGACCCCTGACCCTAGTTCACGGCGGGCGACGGCCGCCGGAGAGAGGGGGTCAGGCCACCTCGACCGAGTGGTCGGCCTTGGTGTCCTTGAGCCAGCCGTCGTGCCCGGAGGCGGCCGTCCACGACACCCCGTCGTAGCTCACCTGCCGCAGGCCGTACTTCTGGGCGTGGGTCACGTACCAGGCGGCGACCAGCCAGCCGCGCTTGGCCATGGCGTCGGTGCCGAGGGCCCGGACGAGCTGCTTGCGGGCCGCCTCGGCCTGCGGCTTCGGCGGCTTGGACGGCGGCGGGTACCAGCAGTGGACGGCCTTGGGGACGCGGCCGGTGAACGCCGCCGACAGGATCTTCGCCGACGGCTCGTGCTCGGCGTACGCAGAGCCGTCGGCCGAGCGCTGCACCGCCTGGGCCGCCTCGTGCAGCGGCATGGTCCGGTAGTGCTTGACCTTCTCCAGGGCCGCGAAGAACTTCCGGGTCGCGTAGACCGGGTCCCGCAGCTGCTCGACCGTCCCCCAGCCCTGCGAGGGGCGCTGCTGGAACACCCCCACCGAGTCGCGGTCGCCGTACGGGAGGTTGGCGAGCTTGGACTCCTGGATGGCGGTGACGTAGGCGATCTGCAGCGCCCGCTCGGGCAGCTCGCGCCGGGCGGCGACGGCGGCGATGGTGGCGGCCACCTCGGCCTGGTCGATGTCCAGGTCGAGTGAGCCGGCGGGCGTCGTGATCAGGCAGTGTTCGCCAAGAGCGAAAGGCTGCGTCTTCTTCAGAAGGTGGTAGGCCCCGTAGAAGATGGCGGCGGTCAGCAGGACGACGATGACCACGATGGTCAGGGCTGTTCTGGAGAGGCGCCGGTTCACGTAGGAGAACCTACCCGGCGATCAGGGAAGACGTTCCACGCGGATCGTGCCGGGCGTCAGCGGGCGGGCGTACGACGCCTCCCACTGGCCGCCCTGGACCCGCTGGAACGACAGCAGCCGCCCGTCCGCGGCACGGTAGTCGGCGAAGTCGAGCAGGCCCCGCTCGGGGAGCCCGGTCACGCCCTCCGAACGGAACGCCGCGGTGCCGCGCTCCACGGGGTGGAACTCCATGCCCTCCACGATCAGCATGTGCTTGGCCGGGACCATGCCCTGCGTGGGCACGTCGGTCCACAGCAGGACCTCCAGGTGCCGGGCGTCGCCCTCGCCGGGGCCGGGCCGCTCCTCGACCGACAGCCAGCGGTAGCTCCGCGCGCCCTCGTCCAGGAGGTACTCCGTCCACTGCTCGCCCTGCATCGTGGCGTAGAGCGCGCCGATAGCCCGGTAGCGCGCGGACTCGACGTACACGGTGTCGCCGACCTTGATGGTCCTCGGGTCGAAGTAGTCGGGGTCGCCGGGCGAGACGGCGGGCGAAGCCCGCCGCGGCTCCTCCTCGGGAGGCTGCCGGAAGGGAGCGGGGACCCGGCCCTGACGCGCCGTGATGACGAAGGCGCCAAGCACGACGACGATCGTGGCCAGGCTCACCACGAGCACGATCGCTGTCGTCATGGCGCGCGATCCTACTGGAGGCGCGGCACGCTCGCATCGGCGAGATCGCCGGTCGGGACATCCCCCCGTGTGAACGCCTCCTCCGCGGGCGCCGCACGGCGCGCACGCCCCCGCCGGTGACCGGGGCCGCGGCGCCCGGCGGGGCTCAGGCGGCGCGGAGGCGGTCGACGGCGGCGTCCACGCGCTCGTCGGTGGCCGTGATCGCGACCCTGACGTGCGTGCGGCCGGCCTGGCCGTAGAAGTCGCCGGGAGCCACCAGGATCCCCCGCTCCGCGAGCGCGCGGACCTGGTCCCAGCAGTCGCCGCCGTTGGTCGCCCAGAGGTAGAGCCCGGCGGCCGAGTGCTCGACGCGCCAGCCGGCCTCCTCCAGCGCGGGACGCAGCACGGCCCTGCGCCGGGCGTACCGCTCCCGCTGCTCGTCGGCGTGGCGGTCGTCGTCCAGCACGGCGGCCACCGCCGCCTGGACCGGGGCCGGCATCATCATCCCCGCGTGCTTGCGCACCTCCAGCAGCCGCCGTACGAGCCGGGGGTCCCCGGCGACGAACCCGGCGCGGTAGCCCGCGAGGTTCGACCGCTTCGACAGCGAGTGGACCGCCAGGAGTCCCTCGTACGAGCCGCCGCAGACGTCGGGGTGGAGGACGGAGACGGGCTGGTCCTCCCAGCCCAGCTCGATGTAGCACTCGTCGGAGGCCACCACCGCGCCCCGCTCGCGCGCCCACGCCACGACCTTGCGCAGGTGCTCGGCAGGCAGGACCCTGCCGGTGGGGTTGGACGGCGAGTTGACCCAGACGAGCGGCACCCGCTCGGGACCGAGCGCGAGCAGGCCGTCCGCGGCGTACGGCTCCGCCCCGGCCAGCCGGACGCCCACGTCGTACGTCGGGTAGGCCAGCTCGGGGAACACGACCCGCTCGCCGGGCCCCACCCCGAGCAGCGTCGGCAGCCAGGCCACGAGCTCCTTCGAGCCGATGGTCGGCAGGACGTCGGCCGGGTCGACCGTGACGCCGTGACGCCGGCGCAGCCAGCCCGCGGCCGCCTCACGCAGCCGCGGGGTGCCGTACGTCAGCGGGTAGCCGGGGCTGTCTGCGGCCCCGGCGAGGGCGGTCCTGGCGACCTCGGGCACCGGGTCGACGGGCGTGCCCACCGACAGGTCGACGATCCCGCCGGGATGCTCCCGCGCCAGGTCCTGGTACGGCGCGAGCCGATCCCATGGGAAGTCCGGCAACGCGATCAAGAAATCCCCCAGTCGTGACGGGCGCCCGGAGAGCGCCCAGTTCGACGGGCCGGGCCCTCGCGCGGGCTCACGCGGCGCGAGGTCGCCCGACCGCCCGCTCGCTCAGTGCTCCTCGCCCTGCGGCGGGAGCGCCGCCACCACGGGATGGTCCTTGTTGATCTTTCCGACCTTCGAGGCGCCGCCGGGGGAACCGAGGTCCTCGAAGAAGTCGACGTTGGCCTTGTAGAAGTCCTTCCACTGCTCGGGAAGGTCGTCCTCGTAGAAGATCGCCTCTACCGGGCAGACCGGCTCGCAAGCGCCGCAGTCCACGCACTCGTCGGGGTGGATGTAGAGCATGCGTTCGCCCTCGTAGATGCAATCGACGGGGCACTCCTCGATGCACGCCTTGTCCAGGACGTCCACGCAAGGCTGCGCGATGACGTACGTCACCTCGGGCTCCTTCTGGGTTGCACGACTCGACCGCGGTTGCTACGCCCTAGTATTGCGGTGCCCGCCGACTAGCCGGAACAGGAGGGGGGCAATCCTCGTGAGCCCTCATCTCGGAGCGCGGCTCGTGGTCGCCGTCACCCCGCACGACGTGGGACGACGGGTCACCACGAGACGGCGTGTGCCCGGCGGCTTCCGGGACGCCGTCGGCGTGTTGGAGTCCTGGGACGGCGGCGTGCTCGTCGTCCGCAGACGCGACGGTACGGCCGTCGAGATCCCCGAGGAGACGCTGGTCGCCGCCAAGGTCGTGCCCTCCCGCTGACCCTTCCGCCGTAGATCGGTAATGTCCCCGCGTGCCTCCTCGACCCTGAGCCGCGCGGCGCCGAATATACGGCGCGTGACCATACGTGCCTGTGCTGTAGTCGCGCTGCTCGTCTCGGCGGCCGCCGCCTGCTCCTCGGAACGCGCCCCGGACGAGCCGCTCCCGCCGCTCAACCCCAAGGCCACGAGCCTGCGCGCCGGCTTCGGCACGATGGACAGGCTGGTCGACACCGCCCGCAAGGAGGGCGTGCTCAACGTGGTCGGCCTGCCCCGCACCTGGGTCGGGTACGGCGAGATCATCGACCGGTTCTCCGACAAGTACGGCATCAAGGTCGTCTCGCTGGCCCCCGAGGCCGGCAGCAGGCAGGAGATCGACCTGGCGAAGCAGAAGCAGGGCGCCGGGGACGCGCCCGACGTGTTCGACCTGTCGATGGACGTCGCCGTCGCCAACGCCGCGAGCTTCGCGCCGTACAAGGTGAAGGGCTGGGCCGACGTCCCCGACGACCTCAAGGACAACAAGGGCCGCTGGTACGCCGCGTACGGCGGCTACATGTCCATCGGCTACGACCCGCGCAAGATCCCCGCACCCGCGTCGTACGGCGCCCTCCAGCGCCCGGGCGCGCTCGTCGCGCTGCCCGGCGACCCGCTGCGGGTGGCCTCGGCGTTCAGCGGCGTGATGGCGGCCTCGATCAGCGGCGGCCGGGCGGACGCGGCCCGGGGCGTGGACCTGTTCGCCCGGCTCAAGAAGGCCGGCATGCTCGGCCAGCCCGACCGGGCGACCGCCGTCGTCGACTGGGACTACATGAACGCGGCCCGGGCGGCCGCCGCCAAGCACGGCGACGCCACCTGGCGGGTCACGATCCCCAAGGACGCCGTGCTCGCCTCCTACTACGTCCAGGCCGTCAGCGCCCGCGCCCCGCACCCGGCGGCGGCCCGGCTGTGGGAGGAGTTCCTGCTGTCGGACGAGGGCCAGAACCTCTACCTCAAGGCGTTCGCCCGGCCGGCCCGCATGGAGGCCATGGAGATGCGGGGCAACCTGGACGGGGACGCCGCGGAGAAGCTCCCTCCGGCGACCGGCACCCCGGTGGTCCTCACGATCCCCGAGCAGGACCAGGCCAAGGCGTACCTCAAGGCGCACTGGGCGCAGAGCGTGGGCTGACGGACCTCGCCGGCACGACCTCCCCGGCACCACGGACCTCGCGGAGGCACCCGAAGCCGTAAAGTGTGTCGATACCCCTGCAATCCCAGCAGTCGGCCTGAGATTGCGGCAACACGGCACCGGTCCCGATGTGTCAGAATGCGAGCCGATCTTGCGGTACGAAACCCCTGGTCTCACGAGGTGGAACGCCCGCGCCTACGACAGCTCCTTCGGGTACGTCTCGGCGCAGGGGGCGCCGCTCCTGGAGCTGCTCGACCCTCAGCCGGGTGAGCGCGTGCTCGACCTCGGCTGCGGCACCGGCGTGCTCACGGCCGACATCGCGGCCCGCGGCGCACAGGTCCTGGGGATCGACGGCTCCCACGCCATGATCGAGACCGCCATCGCGCAGCACCCCGGGCTGGACTTCACGGTCGGCGACGGACACGACTTCACCGTGGCCCAGCCGTACGACGCGGTGTTCTCCAACGCCGCACTGCACTGGATGAGCCGCGACCCGGACGCCGTGATCGCCTGCGTCCGCATGGCGCTGCGCCCGGGCGGCCGGTTCGTCGCCGAGCTCGGCGGGGCGGGCAACTGCGCCGCGCTGACCTCGGCCATGCTCACCGCGTGGCGGGAGCACGGCCTGCGCGAGCCCGAGCTGCCCTGGTACTTCCCGACCCCCGCCCAGTACGCCTACCGGCTCGAACAGGGCGGATTCACAGTCCGGCTGCTGGAGCACTTCGACCGTCCCACGCCGCTGGACGAGTGTCCGAACGGCGCGGCCGACTGGGTGCGGATGTTCGCCGGCACGCTGCTCGACCGGGTGCCCCCGGCGACCGTGGAGCCGCTGCTGCGCCGCGTCAACGAGCTGGCCGCACCCGCGCTGCGCCGCGAGTCGGGCTGGATGGCCGACTACGTCCGCCTGCGGTTCGCCGCCGTGCGTCACTGAGGAAACTCTCGCCACCGCTGGGTGATTTGCCAGACTATGGTCTGGTCTTTTGGAGTGATGGGGAGCGCATGAACTTCTGCCTGAGTGACCTCGTGCCACCGCTGCGCTGGAGTGACGCCGCCCGCATCGCACTCCTGACCGGCCGGCCCGGCCTGCCGGACGCCTGGTGGCGCAGTCTGCCCGTGCAACGGGTCCTGGCGGTGCTGGAGCCCGAGGGCCTCGGCGAGCTGCTGACCGACCTCGCGCTGGAGCACTGGCCCGCCGCCGCCGTGGGCGACGTCTTACCCGCGCTCCACGTGCTCGACCCGGACGAGGCCGACGACCCCCAGGTGGCGATCGCCCTCGACCGCGCCGGCTCCTGGCCCGGCCTGCTCGCCCTCTCCGGGCGCGAGCTCGCCGACCAGCCGTTCATCAGGGCGCGCCCCGTCCTCACCGCCCTCTTCACGGCCGTGTTCGTACGGCTGTCGCCCTCGCCCGTGCACCGGGACGAGCCGGCCGTCCCACCCGTGGGGCACACGCCCGCCGCCCGCATCGCACCAGCGGCCACCCCGCTCGCCTCCGCGCCCGCCGTCGTCGAGGAGGACGACGGGCAGGACGCGGGCGCGAACGCCGGCGTGGACGGGCACGACGCTCGGGTCGCGGGCGAGCGGAGCGGCCCCGGCACCGGGGACGGCCAGGTTCTGGTCGACCACGACGAGCCCGGTCTGAGCGACGCCGCGGACCAGCGGGATGCCGCCGACGAGCTCGGCGAGGCTGACCACGCGAGCGAGCGGGACATCGCCGACCACCGACTCGATGACGGCGACGACGCGGACGAGCGCGACGCCGACGACCGGCTCGATGACGGCCAGCTCGGTGACGACGACGCCGCGGACCAGCGGGATGCCGCCGACGAGCTCGGCGAGGCCGACGACGCCGACGAGCGGGACATCGCCGACGAGCGGGACGTCGCCGACCACCAGCTCCATGACGGCGACGACGCGGACGAGCAGGACGTCGCCGAGGACCACGACGAGTCCGAGGAAGCCGACGACCGCGACGCGGATGAGCGGGAGGCCGCCGACGAGCTCGGCGAGGAGGACGACCTCGACGGGGCGCCGGGGCCGGAGGCCGTCCTGGAACAGCCCGTGGGGTACGACTTCCCGGCACTGCTCGACGCGGCCTTCGCCGACCTGGACGACCAGACCTGGATGGTGGCCCAGAACCGGGTCTTCTCCGACACCCCTACACCCGTGGAGGCGCTCGCCAAGCTGCTCGGCGTCACCCCGGCGGTGCTGGAGGCCGTCGAGACCGCCCTGCGCGCCCGGGTCGTCGCCTGGCTCGCCACCCCCGAGGCCGAGCCGTACGTGGCGCATCTCACGTGGCTCACGGCGACGCTCGGAGCGGCGGCGCCCAGGGCGAGTTTCCTCGACGCGGCGGACTGGCACCGCCGCGATCTGCGCTCCCTCGAGGTGCCCGCCTGGCAGGTCGTGCTCGCGACCCTGCCCGATCACCGGCTGCAGGGCGACTGGCTGGTGTCCGGCGACGTGGAGGACCTGCGGAGCCGGACGCGGGCGCTGTTCGCGGCCGAGGAGGGGACGCCGACGGTCTCCCGGGCGCGGGAGCTCGTGGCGTCGCTCGGCGTACGGCCCGAGGCCGCCCACGCGTGGCTGGAGAGCGTGCCGCACCTCGGCGCGCCGAGCGGCGCGAACGGCGTGCATCCGCCGCACCCCGCCCCGCCGGCGCCCTCGGCCTTCACGCCGCCCCCTCGTCCCCTCTCCTCGCGACAGCCCTTCCCCTCCCGCGAGCCCGTCTCCGCGCGCGAGCCCTTCGCCCCCGCCGTGCCCGCGGCGTCCGGCGTGCCCGCGGCGTCCGGGGTGCCCGCGGCGTCCGGCGTGCC
>NZ_KI866527.1:117850-155692 GCF_000511135.2 Microbispora sp. ATCC PTA-5024
CCGCGGCCTCCGGTGGGTCCGCGGCCTCCGGTGGGTCCGCGGTCTCCGGTGGGTCCGCGGCCTCCGGAGTCTCCGGGGAGCGGCGAGCGGCCGCTCCCGGGCCCGCGGCGTCGCCTGCGGCCTCCGGCGAACGGCGCCGGTTCGGGGCCGCGCCCGGCGCCCCGGAACGCGCGCAGGGTCAGCTCAAGGACGTGAGCCTCACCCGCCGCTGCTTCCGGCAGCCCGACGGCCGCTGGTGGCTGCGCGTGGACGTGACGGCGGGCCACCTCGACGGCGGGGAGGTCCCGCTCCCGACAGGATTCGCCGCCTACGTGGGGCTCCACCCGGGCGACAGCCGTACGGTCCGGAGCGCCGCGGGAGAGGTGTCGGTGGCGTGGCATGCGCGCCCGGCGCTGGGCTCGCTGCAGCGGATCCTCGGCGAGGTGGCGGCGGAGGAGGGCGGCCACATCTTCCTCACCCTCTCGGAGGAGGGGATGCTGCGGGTCAGGCACCTGCCGGCCGCGGCCGGCGGCGACGACACGAGCCGCGCGCTGCGCCTGGTCGGCTACACGGCCCCCGGAGGCACCCAGGACCAGGCCGTCCGGGTCATCGCGACGAGGATCGGGCTCAGCGGGCCGGTCGGCAGGGCCGAGCTCCTCACCCGGTTACGAGAACGCGGGGACCGCGACCTGCTGTCCCTGATGGGATAGTCGGGTGCCCCGGCTCGCGATCGCCCCGGAGTTCACCCGGGACCTCGGCGCACTGTCCCGGCCGGTCCGCCGGGACGTCGTCGTCGCGGTACGCCGGTTCCTGCGCAACTCCCCGTCGGCGCCGCACCCGGAGCGGGTGCGCAACAGCCGCGACCACCGGGTGGCGACGCTGCGGCTGGCCGACCGCCACCGCGGCGTGGTCGTCCGGCAGAACGACGTCTACTGGCTGCTGACGGTGCTGCCCGACGCGGAGGCGTGGTCGTACGCCCAGCGGCACCGGTTCGGGGTGAACACGGCCATCGGGGTCGTCGAGTGCTGGGACGCCGAGGCGCTCGAACGGATCGAGCCCGCGCTCTACCGGGCGGCCGAGAGCTCCGACCGGCGGCTGTTCGACCGGTTCTGCGACACCGAGCTCCTGCACCTCGGGATCGACGCGCGGCTGCTGCCGCTGCTGCGCATGATGACGTCGGAGAGCCATCTGACGGCGGTGGAGCCGTTGCTGCCGGAGAGCCAGTACGCGCCGCTGGCGGCGCTCGCGCGGGGCGGCTCACTCGCGGCGGCCTGGCGGGAGCTGGACGCGTGCCGGGCCTTCCCCCTCGACGAGGTCGACCCGGAGGACCTGGCGGAGGCGCTGCGGCGCAGTCCCGGCCAGGCGGCCTTCGCCGAGGGCCAGCACGAGCTCGACCGCATCCTCACGACGCCCCACTGGTGCACGTTCCTGCACCCGCCACAGCACACGTACGCCAACTGGCCGCGCTACGACCGCCCGGTGCTGGTGACCGGCGGCGCGGGAACCGGGAAGACGATCGTGGCGCTGCACCGGGCGGCCGGGCTCGCGCGGGCGGCGGGCGGGCCGGTGCTGCTGGTGACGTTCTCCCAGGGGCTCGCGACCGAGCTGTCCGCGCGGCTCGACATGATCGTGAACGACGAGGTGGTCCGCAAGCGCGTCGAGGTGGGCAACGTGGACCGCATCGCCCATCGCATCGTGGCCGAGGCGGAGGGCCGCGCCCCGGCGCTGGTGGGCGCGGCGGAGCTGGCCGAGCTGTGGCAGGAGGCGGCCATCGGCCGGTTCGGCACGGCGTTCCTGCTGCGCGAGTGGGAGCAGGTCATCCTCGCGCAGAACCTGCGGACGTTCGACGAGTACCGGGACGCGTCCCGCCCGGGGCGGAGCGTGGAGCTGGACGCCGACGCCCGCCTGGTGGTGTGGGAGGCCGTCCAGCACGTCGTCGGGCGGCTGCGGGAGACGGGCCGCCGGACGCTGCTGCAGCTCGCCTCCGAGGCCGCCGACCTGCTCGGCCGGTCGGTCGGCGACCTGCTGGGCGAGGAGGCGCCCGGGAGCCGGCCGTACCGGCACATCGTGGTGGACGAGGCGCAGGACCTGCACCCGGCGCAGTGGCGGCTGCTGCGCGCCGCCGTCCCGGTCGCGGCCAACGACCTGTTCGTGGTCGGCGACCCGCACCAGCGGATGTTCGACACCCGGGTGGCCCTCGCGGACGTCGGCATCCCGGCCCGCCGCTTCCACCTGAGGATCTCCTACCGGCTGCCGCAGGAGATCCTCACCTGGGGGGTGCGGCTGCGCGGCGGCGGCCCGGCCGACGGCCTCGTCCCCGGCAACGCCGAGATGTACGGCTACCGCGCCGTGGGCCACGGCCCCCGCCCGATGGTGCGGGAGTACGTCACGCCGGAGGCGGAGCTCGCCGGGCTCGTCTCCCACGTGGCCGAGTGGGTCGAGGACGGCGTGCCGACGGCTGAGATCGCCGTCACCGCCCGCACCGCGGACCTCGTGAAAACCGCACGTACCGCACTACGCGAAGCGGGCATCATGGTCAAAGTGACCCCACTTCACGGCATGAAGGGTCTGGAATTCCGTCGCGTGGCCGTGATAGGCGTGGCTGACGGAATCGTGCCGGCGCCCGACGCGCTGACCCCGGCCACGGAGGACCCCACGGCCCGGGCGCACGATCTGCAACGGGAACGGGGGCTGCTCTACGTGGCGTGCACACGAGCGGGAGAGCTGCTCTACGTGTCCTATTCCGGCCGTGCCAGTCCCTTCCTGCCTTCCTGATCCCCTAGTCTGAACTGCGGATATATTCCCCTTGCCGGTTGGACCTGCATTGAACCTGAGCCTTAGCGACATCGTGCCTCCGCTGCGCTGGACGGCGCCCAGCCAGGTAGAGCCGATCGCGAGCGACCCCGGTCTCCCCGACGCGTGGTGGCAGGCACTCCCCCTTGACCGGGCCTGTGCGGCGGTGGGGACGGCCCAGGTCGCCTCCCGGCTCGCCGACCTGACGACGGCCTGCTGGTCCCACCTGATCCTCGGGGACATCCTGCCGCTGCTCAGGTTCACCGACCCGCACGAGAGCCTGCAGACGCCCGGCCCGCGCGAGGCGGTCCACGCCCTGTTCACCGCTGTCATCGACAAGCTGCTGGCCACCGACCCCGACGAGGAGTCGGCGGCCGCGCCGGTCCCCCCGGCGCTGCCCGAGCGGCCGCTCCCCGAGGTCATCGACGAGATCTTCGCCCGGCTCGACGACCGGCAGCGGGCCATCGCCAGGGACCGGCTCTACTTCGACTCCAGCCAGCAGCCGGGCCAGTCCGCGCAGCGGGCGACGCTCGACGAGCTGGCCCAGCGGTTCTCGGTGACCCGGGAGCGGATCCGGCAGATCGAACGCGACCTGCGCGACCACGTCCTCGGCTGGATGAACGGCCCCCAGGCGGCCCCGCTGACCGCCCACCTCGCGTGGCTGCGCACCCGGCTCGGCTCGGCCGCGCCGGCCGACGACCTGGCGGCGGCCGTCCCCTGGCACCGCACCGAGCTGACCACGCTCGCCATCCCCGCCTGGCGGTTCGTCCGCACGCTGCTCACCGGGTACGAGCAGGTGGACGGGTGGCTGGTCGCCGGGGGCGCCGACGAGCTGAGGGAGAAGACCCGGCAGCTGTTCTCCGACGGGCCCCGGCCCCTCGACGAGGCCGTGTCCATGGTCGCCCAGCTCGGGATCAGGGAGGACGTGGGCGAGCGCTGGCTGGCCTCCGTCCCCCACCTGCGGGTGCTGGAGGGCCATGTCGTGCCCTGGCCGCGCAGCGTCAACGACAAGGCCGAGGCCGTGCTGGCCGTCGCGGGTTCCCCCCGTACGCCGGAGGAGATCCAGGCCGGCATCGGCGAGGACTACAGCATCGTCGGCATCCGCAACCAGCTCGCCTCGGACGAGCGGTTCATCCGGCTCGACCGCAACAAGTACGGCCTGCGGCGCTGGGGCGGCGACGAGTACCTGGGCATCCGGGAGATGATCGGCCGCGAGATCGAACGGGCCGGCGGCGAGGCGTCGGTGAGCACGATCGTCGACAGCCTCACCTCCCGCTACGAGGTGAGCGAGAGCTCCATCCGGGCGTACGCCGGGGGGCCGGGGTTCGAGCGCACCCAGCGCGGCTGGATCCGCGTGGCGGCCCCCGACCAGGCCGAGGCGTACCAGCCGCGGCGCGACGTGTCGACGACCCGCCGCTGCTTCCGCAGCCGCGACGGGCGCTGGTGGCACCGGGTGGACGTCAACGCCGAGCACCTGCGCGGCTCGGGCTCGCCGCTGCCGACCGGGTTCGCCGCGCACCTCGGGATGGCGCCGGGCGGGCAGCTCACGGCCTCCACGGCGTCCGGCGAGGTGGTGATCAGCTGGCACAACCAGCCGACGATCGGGTCGATCCGGGGGGTGCTGGCGGAGTACAACGCCGCCGAGGGCGACCACGTCTTCCTCACGGTCTCCGACGGCGGGGAGCTGCTGACCCGCTTCCTGCCGGCCGCGGCCGCCGGGCTGCCGCCGCTCAACCGGGCGCTGTACCTGATCGGGTACACCGCCCCGGTGGCGTCCGAGGCCGAGGGGCTCCGCCTCATCGGCGCCCGCATCGGCCTGCCCGAGGGCGCCTCCCGCGACGAGGTGCTCGACCGGCTGCGGGACCGGGGCGACCGCGAGATCCTCCAGTTCCTCTCCTGACCCTCGGGACGCCACCGCATAGGCTCGTGTCATGCTGCGGCTCCACGACACCCGGACCAGGCGCACCGAACCCGTCGTCCCGCAGGGCGCCCGCGTCCTGCGGATGTACACCTGCGGGCCGACCGTCTACCGGCCCGCCCACGTCGGGAACCTCCGGGCGTACGTGTTCGCGGACCTGGTCCGCCGGGTGGCCGAACGGCGCGGGCTGCGGGTGATCGCCTGCCAGAACGTCACCGACGTCGGCCACCTGACGGACGACGCCGACGAGGGCGAGGACAAGGTGCTCGCGCAGGCCCGGCGCGAGGGACGGTCCCCGCTGGAGGTGGCCAGGCACTACGAGGACGCGTTCTTCCGCGACACGCTCGCGCTCAACATCCGCAGACCCGAGCACACGCCGCGGGCGAGCGAGACGCTCGACCTGATGATCGAGCTCATCGCGCGGCTGATCGAGCGGGGGCACGCGTACGAGGCGCCCGGTGGGGCCGTCTTCTTCGACGCCGCCTCCTTCCCCTCGTACGGCGAGATCTCGGGCAACCGGCTCGACCGGCTGAAGCCGGCCCACCGGATCGACGCCGTGGACGAGCGCAAGCGGTTCCACGCCGACTGGGCGTTGTGGAAGCCCGGCGAGGGCGAGCTGACCTGGGACTCCCCCTGGGGGCGGGGCTTCCCCGGCTGGCACATCGAGTGCTCGGCCATGTCGCTGCGCTACCTCGGCGACCGGTTCGAGCTGCACACCGGCGGCATCGACCTGCGCTTCCCGCACCACGAGGACGAGCGGGCCCAGTCGGACGCCGCCACCGGGCACGAGGTCGTCTCCCGCTGGGCGCACAACGAGCACCTGCTGTTCGACGGCCGCAAGATGGCCAAGTCGACGGGCAACGTGGTGCTGCTGTCCGACGTCGCGGCCGAGGGCCTCGACCCCCTCGCCGTACGGCTGGCGCTGCTGGAGCACCGCCACCGGCAGCAGATGAACCTGACCTGGGACACGCTGCGCGCGGCCGACCGGACGCTGCGCCGATGGCGGCGGCGGGTGGCCCAGTGGGCCGAGTCCCCCAGCCGGCCCATCGACCCCGACAGGGCGCGGCCGGTCGAGCAGGCCCTCGACGACGACCTCGACGTCCCGCTGGCGCTGCGGCTGCTGCGCGACCTCGAACGGGACGAGTCGGTGGAGCCGGGGTCGCGGTTCGAGACGTTCCTCCACTTCGATCACATCCTGGGCCTCGACCTGTCGTCCGAGATCGGGAAGGTGCCGGTGCTGCCGCCCGGGGCCGCCGACCTGCTCCTGCAGCGGGAGCGGGCCCGGGCCGCCGCCGACTGGGCCGCCTCCGACCGGCTCAGGGAGGAGCTGTCCGGGCTCGGCGTCGCGGTCGCCGACACCCCGGACGGCCAGATCTGGACCCTCTGAGCCGTCGGTCAGGAGGCGGCCTCGGGCTGCCGGGTCTGGCTGATCAGCACTCCCGTCGCGCGTTCCAGCAGGTCGCACAGCGATGAGTGCTCCTCCGGGGTGAACGCGCCGGTGAGCGCCCGTTCCAGGACGATGACCTCCCGGTAGGCGCGGTCGAGCAGCTCGCGGCCCTCGTCCGTCAGGGTGGCGACAAGGACCTTGGCGTGCACGGGAGAGGTGGCCGTCCGGGTCGCCTACGCGGGTGTCCAGTGGGGTGACGTGCTCGTCCGCGACGGCCACTTCGCCGTGCCCCGCCCGTTCGTCCCCGGGTTCGAGGCCGCCGGGCGCGTCGTCGCGGTGGGCGAGGGGGTGGATCCCGCCCGCGTGGGCGAGGAGGTCCTCGCGCTGACCTCGTCCGGCGCGTACGCCGAGGTGGTGGTGGCGCCCGCGGCCCTGGCGGCGGCGGTCGGCGGGCTGGACCTCCGGACGGCGGCCGCGCTGGGGTGGACCGCGCCGGCGGCCTACGACCTGGTGGCGACCGCCGGCCGCGTCCGTGAGGGCGAGAGCATCCTCGTCCACGCCGCGGCGGGCGGGGGCGGAACACTGGCGGTGCAGTTCGCCCGGCTCGCGGGCGCGGCGAGGGTCGTGGGTGTGGCGGGCGACGCCGATCGGACGGCTTACGCGAAGGGGTTCGGCTACGACGAGGTGCTGCTCCGCGCGGACCTCCCCGGCCTGGACGAGGGATTCGACGTGATCCTCGACCCGGTCGGCGGCCCGGTCAGGCAGGCCGGCCTGGACATGCTCGCGCCGCACGGCCGGCTCGTGGCGTACGGCAACCTCGCGAGCTACGAGCCGGTGACGGCGTCGGCCAACGATCTGCTCATGAGGGGCACGTCGCTGGTGACGTACAACGGGAACCTGCTCGCCGCCACCCACCCCGAGCGGCTCGCCGCCTCCGTCCGCGAGGCGATCCGCGCCGTCGCCGAGAGCCGGGTACGGGTGGACGTCACGGCCGAGTACGACCTGGCCGACGTGGAGACCGCCGTCCAGCGCCTCGCCGACGGCACGAGCCGCGGCAAGACCGTCGTCCGCGTCCCCTGAGCCGGCGTACGGCCGGCCCCCGCATCGGCTCACGGGGGAACCTCGCGGAGGCCTTCGGGATCCCGGGAGCGGGCGACGATCCTCGGCACGCCGGCGGAGGTCGGACGGGGAGGCGGCGGCCGCAGGGACGTGCCACGTCCGACCGGCCCGCCTCCCCGGTGTGCGGCGCCGTCAGACGGGGAGGCGCTCGTCGCTGACGACGACGCCGTCCTCGTCGCTGTAGACCCACTGCCCGGGCCGGAACGTGACGTCGCCGAACGTCACGGGCACGTCGACCTCCCCGAGGCCCGTCTTGGCGCTCCTGCGGGGATTCGACCCCAGCGCCTTGATCCCGAGATCCAATCCGGCCAGGGCGACCGTGTCGCGCACGGCGCCGTTGACGATCACTCCGGCCCAGCCGTTCGCGACCGCGGACGAGGCGATCACGTCGCCCATCAGCGCGGTGCGCAACGACCCGCCCCCGTCGACCACCAGCACCCGCCCCTCCCCCGGCGTCCCGAGCACCTGCTTGACCAGCGCGTTGTCCTCCAGGCAGCGGACCGTCGCGACCGGGCCGCAGAATCGGGCGCGGGAGCCGTACGGGCGGAACTGCGTGGTGCAACTGCCCAGCGCGTCGCCGTGGGCGTCGAAGAGGTCGGCCGTCGCGAAGCTCATGCCGGAATTGTGGCAGGACGCCCCCGGCCGGCTTTCGCGGACCCGCACCGTTCCATCACCGGATGCCGCGTGCTACAAGTCGCGCATGCGAGGACAGCCCATGACCCCCGTCGCCGTCGCCGTCGCGGCGACGGCCGGAGCCGCCGCCGTCGTCGTGGCCCTGGTCCTCGTGCTCACGGCCGCGCCGTCCGGAGAAACGGCCGTGCCGTCCGTGCCGTCCGTGCCGTCCGCGGTGGCGGCGCCCGTCCCCTCATCACAGCCGCGGGCGGACGGCGCCTCCATGGACGAGGAGGACGAGGGGTACGAGGAGCGCCTGCCGGCCGGCACGGCCTGGCCCCTCAAGCTCGGCGAGGCCACCCGGAACAGGCTCGCCGAGGCGGCGCGCCGTGCCGGGGCCGGGCCCGCCGCGCTCACCGCCGCCGTCCACGGCACCCTCTACTACGGCGTCGTCTACGGGGAGACCGAGCCGGCCGACGCCTACTACGTCGTCAGCACGGGCCTCCCCAGTCACGCCTGGACGAGGCCGGGACGCGGCGACTGGCGCTACCTGGGCGCCTACCAAGCGGACGACTGCCTGCCGGCCGCGCCCCGCACCTTGTTCCGGGTGTGGAACCTCCAGTTGTCGACCCGATTCCCCTTCCCCGAGTCCCCCTGCGCGCCGCCGGCGTGAGGCTCAGGGGAGCGTACGGCTCTCGCCGACGGCGAGGTCCCACAGGTCGGCGGGGTCGAGGCCGCGGGACGCCCACGCCTCGCGCGTCTCGGCGACCGGCCCGAGGAGCGGCTCGCCCGACAGGACGAACGTGCCCCAGTGCATGGTCGCCATCCGCCGCGCCCCCACGTCGAGGAACCCCTGGACGGCCTCGGCCGGATCGACGTGGGAGGCCTTCATGAACCACCTGGGCTCGTACGCGCCCACGGGCATGAGGGCGAGGTCGATGCCCGGGTACCGCTCGCCGATCTGGGCGAACCGCTCCCCGTACGCCGTGTCGCCGGCGAAGTAGACCCGATGCCGGGGCGACGTGAGGACCCAGCCGCCCCACAGGGTGCGGCAGGTGTCCCACGGCGTGCGGCGGCTCCAGTGGTGGGCCGGGACGAAGTCGAAGGACACCTCGCCGAGGCGGGCCGACTCCCACCAGTCGAGCTCGGTGACGTTCCGGAAGCCGCGCCGGGTGAACCAGGGGGCCAGCCGGGCCGGGACGAAGACGGCCGTGTCCCTGGGCAGCCGCCGGATCGTCGGCGCGTCGAGGTGGTCGTAGTGGTTGTGGCTGATGACCACGGCGTCGATCGCCGGCAGGTCGGACCAGGCGACGCCGGGAGGGGTGAGCCGCTGCCGGACTCCGGGGATCTTGCGCGACCACACGGGGTCGGTGAGGACGGTCAGGCCGCCGATCCGCAGGACGTACGTGGCGTGCCCCACCCAGGTGACGACGGTGTCGGTGGCGGCGGCCGGGGGCAGCCCCGACCGGCGCACCGGGATCTGGTCGGCGTCGCCGACGTCGGTGCGGAACCCCCCGTGCCACATCACGCTGAGGACCTCGCGGAAGTCCGGCAGCGGGCAGGTCAGGCGATCGGCGAAGCTCGACGGCCACCGGCGGGGCCCCGAGGGCCGGACGACAGGGGCGACGGGGACGGCGGTGGCGGCGGCAGTGGCGGCGGGAACGGGAGCGAGGGGGACCTGCGGGGTCTCGGAGCTCTCCGGTTGGATCGTCTGCGACATGGACCCTCCCTTCAGCAGTCCATGATCCCCACGGGGAGCGGAATATTCCTCCTACGACCGGCGGATTCCGCTCATCCTTGGGACCTACTCCACCAGGGCATGACCCTGGGGTAGCCGCCGTCGTCGAGGTTCGCCAGGCGCTCGAACAGGTTCCAGGACGCGGGGTGTCCGCAGATGACGAGCGACAGCGCCGAGGCGGCCACGTAGAGGAGGAGCATGGGCAGGCCGACGCAGGCGGCGTACTGCGTGGCGTGCCGCGACTCGTGGTCGAGGAGCCGTCCCGCGAGGTAGCCGTCCTCGTGCTTGGTGAGGATCACGTTCCCGACCGTGAACGCCCCGGCGATCGGGAACGGGATGCGGTAGCCGTGGGCGTAGACGAGGCCCCGCTCCCCCTTCCTGGTCGTGGCGCCGCCGATCCGGGCGATGCACAGCCCGAGGGGCGTGGAGAGGTTGACATAGTTCACCACCTGCCGGACCCGGTGCGCACGCCGCATGCCCCCAGCATCCGCGCGGCCCACCGGCGCCGCAAGCACCGCGCCTCAGGATCTGCCGTACGACCGCAGGAGCCAGGACCCCTTGGACGGGGTGACCACGACGGCGGCCGCGACGGCCACGGCCCCGCCGTACAGGTAGACGAACCCGGAGGTGTCGCCCGCGATGACGAGGTCGCCCGCGGCCTGCGGGGTGGCGAGCAGGAAGGAGATGACGAGCCACCCGGCGGCGGGCATCAGCGCGGCCAGCTTGCCGCCCATCAGCCGGCCCGTCGCGTACGGCACGGCGAACAGCGCCGCCAGCCACACGATCGCGGCCCCCGGGATCTCGCCGACGTACCAGGCGTGCTCGAACCCGCCGACCACGCCGAGGACCACCCCGAGGAGGAACAGCACGCCGTAGACGGCGCCCGTGAGGGCCCCCGCCAGCGGTCCGCTCATGGCCTCGTCACCCGCGGCGGTCTCCTGGCCGTACGCCCCCGCCGACGGCCCAAACGGTCCGTACGGGCCGGCGGGGCCCTGACCGTGGGGGCCGGCGGGACCGTGACCGTGAGATCCGGCGGGACCGTGACCGTGAGATCCGGCGGGACCGTGACCGTCAGGCCCGGCCGGCCACGCGGCGTCCCCGTCGTACGGGCGGGGCTGCGCAGGACCGTCGGCGGGCACGGGGCCGCCGGCCGGCGTGCCGGGCCCCGCCTCGCGTCCGGGCGTCTCCTCGGTCATGCGGCCGACCCTAGCCGATGCCCGCGAACAGGTCGGTCTCCCGGTTGTGCGGCTCGCCAAGCCCGCCCGCCTCGTACGGCGCGCCGATACCGGGCGGGCCGGGCACGCCGGCGCGCAGGATGTAGTGCTCGACGCCGAAGGCCTGCTGCCCGATGTTGTTCGACAGCGCGAACCACGGCGCGTCCACCGCGATCTGCGAGGCGTGCGCGCGCATCGCGTCGAGCTTCGCCTCCACGTACGGCCGGGCGTCGATCTCGGTCGTGACGTCCTCGTCCGCGCACCCGAACGGCATGTCGTCGACGTCGTCCGGCGCCCAGAACTCCACGGCGGCCTCGCGCATCGCCTCGGCCGCCCGCTTCATCACCGACCTCGGCACGGCGGTGTGGTAGAACTTCGCGATCCGCCAGGGCTCGCCGCCGGGCAGGGTGGGGTCGGCGGCCCGCTGGAAGGCCAGCCGGGCCACCCGGTGGGCCTGGATGTGGTCGGGGTGGCCGTAGAAGCCGTTCTCGTCGTAGGTGACCAGGACCTGCGGCCGCACCTCCCGGATGATCTTCACGAGCTCGTCGGCGGCCTCCTCGAGGTCGGCCCGCCAGAAGCAGCCGGGGTTGTCGTTCGAGGCGACGCCCATCATGCCGGAGTCGCGCCACCGGCCGGCGCCCCCGAGGAAGCGGTGGTCGGTCACGCCGAGCGCCTTGCACGCGGCGGCCAGCTCGCCGATCCGGTACTGCCCGAGGGTGTCGTCGCGGTCCGCGGCGCGGTGCGCGAGCTCCTGCGGGATGATCTCCCCCTCCTCGCCGAGGGTGCAGGTCACGAGGGTGACGTGGGCGCCCTCGGCCACATACTTCGCCATGGTCGCCCCGGTGCCGATCGACTCGTCGTCGGGGTGGGCGTGCACGAGCAGCAAACGACGGTCCGTCATGGATCCGAGCCTAGGTCATGGGCCGGTCCGGCCGATCGGCCCCGCCGACGGCACCCCCGAGCTGGCAGTATGAGGGGCTATGACTGAGAGTTTCCCACGGATGCAGGCGAGGACGCGGCGGTTCACCCTCGGGGTGCCCCGCGGATTCACGATCTCTCCGGACGGCCGCCGCGCGGTCTTCCTGAGAACCAGGTCCGGCACCGACCCCGTCACCTGCCTGTGGGAGCTCGACGTCGCCACGGGCACGGAACGGATCGTGGTCGACCCGCTCGGGCTCGGCCCGGCCGACGAGGACCTGCCGCCGGAGGAGCGGGCGCGCCGCGAGCGGATGCGGGAGGCCGCGGGCGGCGTGGTGGCCTACGCCACCGACCGCGAGGCCCGGCTGGCCGTATTCGCGCTGTCCGGCGAGCTGTACCTGGCCGATCTCGCCCGCGAGGGCCGGGTGCGCCGCCTGCCCGCCGCGGGCCCGGTGATCGACCCCCGCCTCGACCCCACCGGCTCCCGGGTCGCGTACGTCACCGGGGGCGCCCTGCACGTCCTCGACCTCGCGAGCGAGGCGGACACGGTGCTCGCCGCCCCCGAGGGCGACCAGATCTCCTACGGCCTGGCCGAGTTCATCGCCGCCGAGGAGATGGACCGGATGCGCGGCTACTGGTGGTCCCCCTCGGGCGACCGGCTGCTGGTGGCCCGGGTGGACGAGTCGCCGGTCGCGCTGTGGCACATCGCCGACCCGGCCAATCCCGAGCGCCCGGCGACGCCGCAGCGCTACCCGGCCGCCGGGACGGCCAACGCCGAGGTCACGCTCTTCGTGATCGGGCTGGACGGCTCGCGGGTGGCCGTGCCGTACGAGCAGGAGTACCTGGCCACGGCCCTGTGGGACGCCCACGGCCTCGCCCTCGTCACCCTCGCCCGCGACCAGCGCTCGATGC
This sequence comes from Microbispora sp. ATCC PTA-5024, assembly GCF_000511135.2. Taxonomy (NCBI): domain Bacteria; kingdom Bacillati; phylum Actinomycetota; class Actinomycetes; order Streptosporangiales; family Streptosporangiaceae; genus Microbispora; species Microbispora sp. ATCC PTA-5024. The sequence continues at coordinate 130,441 of NZ_KI866527.1, forward strand.
GCCTGCTGGCCGCCGACCCCGCCACCGGGGAGACGTCGCTCGTCCGCGAGGACACCGACCCGGCCTGGATCGACATCGTCCCCGGCGTGCCGGCCCGCCTGTCCGACGGGACCCTCGTCTGGGTGGCCGACTCCGACGGCGGCCGCCGGCTCGTGGTCGGCTCCGAGCCCGTCACACCCCCGTCGCTGCAGGTCCGCGCCGTGCTCGACGTCGACGGCGACACCGTGCTCTTCCAGGCCGCCGCCGAGCCGACCGAGATCCACCTGTGGACGTACGCCGCCGGCTCGCTGTCCCCGGTGACCACCGAGCCGGGCGTCCACGCGGGACGGCTGTCGGGCGGCGTGACCGTCGTCGCGCGGCAGAGCCTCGACAGCGAGGGCACATCGGTCACCGTCGTACGCCCCGGCGGCACGACGGCGGCGATCCGGTCGGCGGCCGAGCGTCCCGGCCTGGAGCCGCGGGTGTCCCTCATGCGGGCCGGCGCGCGCGGGCTGTCCACCGCCGTCCTGCTGCCGTCCTGGCACGTGCCCGGCTCGGCGCGGCTGCCCGTCCTCATGGACCCGTACGGCGGCCCGCACGCGCAGCGGGTCCTCCAGGCGCGGCGCATGTTCCTGGAGTCCCAGTGGTGGGCGGAGCAGGGCTTCGCCGTCGTCGTGGCCGACGGCCGGGGGACGCCCGGGCGCGGGCCGGCCTTCGAGCGGGAGATGCTCCACGACTTCACGCTCTCTCTGGAGGACCAGGTGGACGCCCTCCAGGGCGTGGCCGCGCAGTACCCCGACGACCTCGACCTGACCAAGGTGGCCATCCGCGGCTGGTCGTTCGGCGGCTACCTGGCGGCGCTGGCCGTGCTGCGCCGCCCGGACGTGTTCCACGCGGCCGTCGCCGGGGCCCCGGTCACCGACTGGCGGCTCTACGACACCTGCTACACGGAGCGCTACCTGGGCCACCCCGACGAGGGCCACTACGAGGGGTCCTCGCTGCTGGGCGACGCGGAGAAGCTGGAGCGGCCGCTCATGCTCGTCCACGGCCTCGCGGACGACAACGTGGTGGCGGCCCACACGCTGCGGCTGTCGTCCGCCCTGCTCGCGGCGGGCCGCGCGCACACCGTGCTCCCGCTGTCCGGGGTCACCCACATGACGCCGCAGGAGGTCGTCGCGGAGAACCTGCTGCTGCTCCAGCTCGACTTCCTCAGGAAGTCCCTGCAGATCTGATCCGGCGAGGAGAGGGGATCGGGTGTGGACCCACCCGATCCCCTCGGCTTCCTCTGCCCGCCCCGCGGCGGGTCATCCCTCGTCAGCCGGACGTGCCGTGCCAGCTGTCCCACAGGGCCGCGTACGCGCCCCTGGCCGCGACGAGCTCGTCGTGGGAGCCCAGCTCGCTGATGCGGCCGTCCTCCACCACGGCCACCCGGTCGGCGTCGTGCGCCGTGTACAGGCGGTGCGCGATCGCGATCACGGTCCGGCCCTCCAGGACGGCGGCCAGCGACCGCTCCAGGTGGCGGGCCTCCCGCGGGTCGATCAGCGAGGTCGCCTCGTCGAGCACCAGCGTGTGCGGGTCCGCCAGCACGAGCCGGGCGAGCGCGATCTGCTGCGCGTGGGCCGGGGAGACGGTCGTGCCGCCCGACCCGACCACGGTGTCCAGCCCCTCGTCGAGGGACGCCACCCACTCCCAGGCGTCCACGGCCTCCAGCGCGCGGCGCACCTGTTCGTCTCCGGCCTCCGGCCGGGCGATGAGCAGGTTGTCCCGGAGCGTGCCCCGGAACACGTGGTGCTCCTGTGTCACCAGCGCCACGTGGCCGCGCAGCTCGCCCAGCGGCAGCTCTACGAGCGGGACGCCGCCGACCGTGACCGAGCCGCTGCGCGGGCCGTGGATGCCCGCGAGCAGGCGTCCCAGCGTCGACTTGCCCGCGCCGGACGGGCCGACCATGGCCAGCCGCTCCCCCGCGCGGACGTCGAGGTCGATGCCGTGCAGCACGTCGCGGCCCTCCCGGTAGGCGTACCGGACGCGATCCGCGCGCAGCTCCTCCCCGTCGGGGCGGCGTCCGCCGGGCGCCCGGTCCTCGGGCACGTTCGCCACGCCCAGCAGCCGGGCCATGGACGCCCCGCCGACCTGCAGCTCGTCGATCCACGACAGCAGGCGGTCGAGCGGGTCGATGAGCTGCTGGACGTACAGGGTGGCGGCGGTGACCTGGGCGAGGGAGACCCAGCCGCGGGAGTAGAAGAGGCCGCCGAGCAGCAGGGTCGCCACGACCGGCACCACGTAGCCGAGCTCCACCGCGGGGAACCACACCATCCGCAGGCCCAGCGTGTAGCGCTCGGCCGCGAACGACCCGGCGATGTCCCGGTCGGTCCGCTCACGGCGGCGGCGCTCCAGCCCGAGGGCCTCGACGGTCCGCGCGCCCTCGACGGTCTCGGCCAGCCCCTCGGTCATCTCCGCGTACGCCGCGTTCTCCCGCAGGTAGCCGTCCCTGGCCCGGCCGAGGTACCACTTCGTGGAGATCCACAGCAGCGGAACCGCCGCCAGCGAGGGCAGGGCCATGATCGGGCCGACCAGGAGCACCGCGCCCACCCCGAACGCCCCGGCCACCACGGCGATCATCGTCTCGGGCACCGCGTGCCGCACGCTCCGCGACAGGGCGTCCACGTCACGGGAGGTACGGGTGATCAGGTCGCCAGAGCCGGCCCGCTCCACCGTGGACAGCGGCAGCGCGAGCACCTGGTCGACGAAGTCCTCCCGCAGCTCGGCCAGGACCTTCTCGCCCAGCCGCGACGAGGCGTAGACGGCGAACCTGATCAGGACCGCCTGGAGCACCACGAACGCGACGATCGCCAGCGCGATGACGTCCACGCCGGTGTCGGCCGTCCCGTCGGCCACCGACTGCACCAGCTCGCCGAGCAGCCGAGGGGCGGCCAGGCCCGCGACCGCCGCGAGCGCGTGCAGCACCAGCGCGACGGCGAGCTCACGCGGGTACTTCAGCGTCAGCCGCCGCGCGTAGGCGCGCACCTGCGCCCGGTCGGCGACCGGCAGGATCTCGCGGGCCATCTCAGGCCTCCCCTCGGGTGACGGTGGATCGGTATCCGGGCTCCGCCGCGAGCAGCTCCCGGTGGGTGCCCTCGGCCCGCACGCGGCCGTCCTCGACGTACAGGACGAGGTCGGCCCGGTCGAGGACGAGCGGGCTCGTCGTGCAGACCAGGGTGGTGCGCCCGGCGCGGGCCTTGCCCAGCCGCTCCGCGACGCGCGCCTCGGTGTGCGCGTCGACGGCGCTGGTCGGCTCGACCAGGATCAGGATCTCCGGGTCGGCGAGCAGCGCCCGCGCCAGCCGCAGCCGCTGCTGCTGGCCGCCGGAGAACTCCCGGCCCGACTCGGCCACGTGCGCGTCCAGGCCCTCGGGCAGCGCCTGGACGATGTCCTCGGCGCAGGCCGCGTACAGGGCCTGGCGGACATCGCCGTCGGTGGCCGCGCCGCGGACGTCCAGCTCGTCGCGCAGGCGTCCGGTGAACAGCCGGGCGGCGTTGTCGGCCACCAGGACGTGACGCCGGACCTCGGCGACGGGCAAGTCCGCGAGCGGGACGCCGTCCAGCGTCACCTCGCCCGGCGCGTACCGGCCGAGGCGGTCGGCGATCGCGATCGCCTCCTCCGGGGTGCCGGCGGCCAGCGCGGTGAGCCTGCCGGGCCGCACGGCGACGCCGGACCCGCCGTCCCGCAGGACGCCGTGGTCCAGCGCGCCGTCCGGGAGGACGGCGGACCCGCCGGCGATCTCGGGCTCCAGCGCCAGGATCCGGCAGACGCGCCGGGCGGCGACGTGCCCCTTGGTCACCTTGTCGGCGGCCTCGGTCAGCGTCCGCAGCGGCGCGATCAGGAAGACCGCGTAGCCGTAGAAGGCCACCAGCTGGCCGGCGCTGATCCGCCCGTCGAGGGCGAAGTGCGCGCCCAGCCATGTGACGCAGCCGACGAGCACGCCGGGCAGCAGGATCTGGGCGCCCTCCAGCGCCGACTCCACGGCCGCCACCCGCACGCCCGCGTGGCGGACGCGCTGCGACTCCTCGCGGTACCGCGCGGAGAAGACCTGCTCGCCGCCGATGCCGCGCAGCACCCGCAGGCCGGTCACGATGTCGGCAGCGCGGGTCGCCAGGTCGCCCTGGAGGTCGCGCTGCACGTGCTGCCGGCGGTGCAGCGGCCGCAGGAGCGGGCCGACGGCCGCCGCCATGACCGGCACGCCGACGAGCACGGTGAGCCCCAGCGGGAGCGAGGTGGCGATCAGGATCACCGTGACCGTCGCGATGGCGACGACCGCGCCGATCCCCCGGAGAAGGATCTCCATCGCGTTGCCGACGTGGGCGATGTCGGAGTTGCCGACGCTCACCACCTCGCCGGTCGACAGGCGTTTGGGCAGGGTCGCGCCCAGCCGGGTCGCCTGGCGGACCGTCACCTGCACGGTCCGGTAGGCGGCCGACAGCCAGGTGAGGACCGCGTACCGGTGCCGGAACGTTCCGGCGGCGGCCTGGAGCACGCCGAGTCCCAGCACGACGGCCGACCAGCGGGCGAGCAGCCCGACGTCCTTGGCGGCGAGGGCGTCGATGCCCTTGCCCAGGGCCGCGGGGACGAGAGCCTGGCCCAGCCACCAGACGATGGCGAAGGCGATGCCGATCACCAGCCGGCGTCCCTGGACGCGCGCCACCCACCACAGGTACCGGAGGGGACCGCGGGTGTCGGGAGTGCCGGGATCGCCGGCAGGCAAGGAGTACATGGTCATTCCAGGCTCGCAAGATCCCAGGTCACGGGGCAAACGGTTTTCCATGCTACGGCCGTGTCAATCTGGGTTGACATCCCGACCGTGTCAACCTAGGTTTACAGCATGAACGACACGGCGCAGCTGGCCAGCGACGCCGGCAGCCGCGACCCCGCCATCGGCCTGCGGGCCGTGCGGGCCCTGCGGGTGCTGGTGGAGCGGCTCGAAGCACTTCAGGTGGAGAACGCGCGCGACGCGGGATGGTCCTGGCAGGACATCGCACTGCTGCTCGGGGTGTCCCGGCAGGCGGTGCACAAGAAGTACGCGGGCGGACGAGGACTGCTGAGGCGGGAGAAGTAACGATGTTCGAACGGTTCACGGAGACCTCCAGGAAGGTCGTCGTCCTGGCTCAGGAGAACGCGCGGCGGCTGCGGCACGACCACCTGGGCACCGAGCACCTGCTCCTCGGCCTGCTGGGACAGCCCGAGTCGCTGTCGGCCCGGCTCCTCGGGGAGCACGGCCTCGACCACGAGCGCGCGTACGCCGCCGTCGCCCGCATCCTGGGCACCCATCCGACCGGCGACATCGACGCCGACGCCCTGGAGTCGATCGGGATCGACCTCGCGGCGGTGCGGGAGAAGGTCGAGGCGGCCTTCGGCCCGGGCGCGCTCGACCGCCGTCCCGGGCGCGAGGAGCGGGGCGTCCTCGTCGGGCCGCGCAGGATCCCGCTCACGCCCCGGGCCAAGAAGGTCCTGGAGCTGTCCCTGCGGGAGGCGCTGGCGCTGGGGAGCAAGGACATCCGGGACGGCCACATCCTGCTCGGCCTGATCAGGGAGGGCGAGGGGCTGGGCGTGCGCGTGATGACCGACGCGGGCCTCGACCTCGCCGGCCTCCGCACCGAGGTCCGCTCCGGGCTCGGGTGAGGCGACGACCTCGGCCCCGGCCCGGCGCCGGTAAAGAGATGATCGGGAGGAGGGAGCCGCACCGGCCGGGCGGGTATCGAGGTGTCGTCCCGGAGCACACGGTCGTCTCCGGGCCGTAGGGCGGGAAGAGGCGAATCCATGACAGATCAGGCCGACGGCCGTCGCGGCGGTGCTCGGAACGCGCGACGCCTGGCGGCGGTCGCCCTGACCGCGGCGGCGTGGGCCGCCGTCCCCGCCACCGCACATGCCACCTCACCCCCGGAGGCCGCGCCACCCGCACAGGCCGCGCAGCCCGCGCTCGCCGCGGTCGCAGGGCGCGCGGCTCCGCCCGCCCACGCCGTCCCGGCGCGCGGGGGCGGGGACGGCGGCGCGACCAACGTCAACGCCGGGAAGGCCTTCGGGAACAAGGGCTTCGCCGTCGTGGACAGCCCCGCCCTCTTCCGCGGCGACGAGAACCTCGCCATCAGCATCAGCGGCCAGACCAACACCCAAGCCGGCTTCTGCCGGAAGAAGGTCGAGCGCTGCCTGATCGACGCGAACACCTGGCTCTCCCGGCACGGCCGCGGCGGCAGGCACCACTAGGGCGCGTATCGGCCCGCGGGCTCAGGTGAGGGCGGCGGCCAGCAGGGCGAAGGCGGCGATGATGACGGCGACGCGGACGTAGTAGTAGCGGTCCCAGCGGTTCATCTGCTGCTTCCAGTCGGCAGGCCGGTTGCCGGAGGTCCAGGTCTTGCCCCTGACACGCCATCCCGGCAGGCACACAGCCGGGGCGCTCGGGCCCCGCCGCTGCCTGCCTGCGGCATCGCTTCCGGTCACTCGCGCCCCCACGGCGCAGCCGCAGATCGCCGGGCCCCGCACCCCAGACGGGCACCCGCGCCGGAAGCTGCGACGTCACGAACGAGCACGCCCCGTGGCCGCGATGTACGGCCAGGCCACAGGTGTGCCACCGCATCGTCACGAAGGTTGCCTCCCCACCGCCTCGCGCGGTACTTAGGGGTGTAACTTCTCTGTAGATCTTCGGGACGAGGACACAGATGACCACGAAGCTTGACGTCAGGGTCGGGCGGGAGACGGCTTACACGGTCGTCACCCTGGTCGGCGAGCTTGACGTCATCTCCGCCGACGGCCTGCGGGCGGCGCTCGGCAAGCTCCTGCTGGAGGAGCGGGTCAGGCTGGTCGTCGACGCCACCGAGCTGACCTTCTGCGACTCCATGGGCCTGCGGATGCTGCTGGAGTACGCCGACCGCGCAACCCGCGCAGGCGGGTACATGCGGCTGGCCGGGGTGCGGGGCGTCTTCCGCCGTATCCTCACCGTCACCGGGCTGCACGCGGCGTTCCCCCTGTACGACACGGTCGCGGAAGCGGTCGCGGCCGACGCCCCGAACTGACACCCCCAGCCGTCAGGCGATCTCGCCAGGACTTTCAACCAGATGGTTGTCCGGCCCTTCCCCAAGGCGTACCATCGTTTCAACCGAAGGGTTGAAAGCGAGGAGCGATGACCGCTGACACACTGTCCCTGGTCTTCTCCGCCCTCGCCGATCCCACCCGCCGCGACATGCTGGCCCGGCTCGCCGAGGGAGACGCGACGGTCGGTCAGCTCGCCGAGCCGTACGGGATGACGCTGCAGGCCGTCTACAAGCACCTGCGGGTGCTCGAGAACGCCGGGCTCGTGAGCCGGCGGGAGGGGCCGCAGCCCCGGCCGGTGCACCTGGAGACCGAGGTGTTCGACCTGATGGACGCCTGGATCGAGCGGTACCGGCGCCGGGCCGAGCAGCGGTACCGCCGCCTCGACGCCGTCCTGGCGGCGATGAACGACGACAGGGATGGAGCAGATCATGACCCGGACCACGGAGACGACCATCGAGGCTGACCGCGATGTGCCGATCGTCCGCATCACCCGCGAGTTCGCCGCGACGCGGGAGCAGCTGTTCCGCGCGCACACCGATCCCGCGCTGTTCGCGCGATGGATCGGCCCCGACGCCGGGGACACGCGGATCGAGCACTGGGACGCGCGCACGGGCGGCAGCTGGAGGTTCGTCTCGGTGCACGACGGCGTGGAGTTCGCCTTCCACGGCTGCTTCCACGAGGTCCGCCCGGACCGCATCGTGCAGACCTTCACCTTCGAGGGCGATCCGGACGGCGTCGCGCTGGAGACGCTGTGGTTCGACGACCTCGGGGACGGCCGCGCCCGCCTGCGTACGCAGTCGCTGGTCGAGAGCTTCGAGTCGCGCGACGCCTGGCTGGCGAGCGGCATGGAGAGCGGCGTCAACGAGGGGTACGCCAAGCTCGACCGGATGATCGCCGATGGCGCTGTCTGACCACCCGGCGGAGCGGCACCGCCAGGTCGGCCGCCTGTTCACGGAACGCGTACAGGGAGCCCGGGCATGGGACGCGCCGGCCCCGGTCGCCGGGTGGACCGCCCGCGACGTCGTGCGGCATCTGACGGAGTGGCTGCCCGGGTTCCTCTCCTCCGGCGCGGCCGTCGACCTGCCCGCGGGACCGCCCGTGGACGTGGACCCGGCCGGCGCGTGGCGCGTCCACTGCGAGGCCGTGCAGGCGCTGCTGGACGACCCGGCGACCGCGGAACGGGTCCTGGTCAACCCGCACATCGGCACCGTGCCGCTGGACCAGGCGATCGACCGCTTCTACACGACGGACGTGTTCATGCACACCTGGGACCTCGCCCGCTCCACCGGCCAGGACGACCGGCTGGACCCGGACATCTGCGCGGAGTTGCTGGCCGGGATGGAGCCGATGGAGGAGGTCATCCGCTCATCCGGGCAATACGGACCGAGGGTCGAAGTGCCGGAGGACGCGGGGGCGCAGGCCCGGCTACTGGGTTTCATCGGCCGCGACCCCTTCTGGACCGCGGCCCGGGACGGCATGGATCCCGCCCGGTAACCCGCCGCTAGCGGTCGCCCGCCGTCTCGAACAGGCCGCCGAAGTGGTCGCCGCGGTGGTCGCCGCCCGGCCCTCCGGCGTCGGGCGTCCAGGTGCCGTCGAGCGCCTCGGCCACCGTGCCGTACTGCTCGAAGACCTTGCGGAGCCCGGTGATCGTCAGCACCCGGGCGAGGACGCCCTGCACGCCCGCCAGCGCGAGGCGGACGTTCGTCGCCTGCCCCCGCTGCAGCGCGGCGATGAGCTCGCTCAGCCCGCGGGAGTCGCAGAACGCGACCTCGCCGACCTCCAGCACGAGGACCGGCGGGGGGTTGTCCCAGACGCGCTTCAGCTCCTCGCGCAGGACGTGGACGGTACCCGCGTCCAGGTCGCCGGCAAGGCGGACGACGACCGCGTTGCGCTCAGCCGCGGACGCGACGCTGAGTGTTGACCGAGGACCGGACACCGACGGCATGCTCACTCCCTCGCCTGCGGATTCAGGGCAGGCGTGTCACCCCAACACAACGGACACGTTACCCGGGAGGAGGGCTGATTATGTTGCGCACGCCTGGAACGAAAGGCTTATTTACGCTAAGAGGCGCCCATGGGAGCTCAGCGGCGACATGAGCGGAGGGCGTCCGGCGGCCCGCCGGACGCCCTCCGCGAAGGCGGCGCCCCTACTTCGAGGCGGCCTTGAGGTAGTCGGCGTTCATCCGCGCGATGGTGTCGAGGGGGATGCCCTTGGGACAGACCGCCGTGCACTCGCCGGTGTTCGTGCAGCCGCCGAAGCCCTCGGCGTCCATCTGCTCGACCATCGCCCGCGCCCGGGAGGCCCGCTCCGGCTGGCCCTGGGGCAGCAGCCCGAGGTGGGTGATCTTGGCGGCGGTGAACAGCGAGGCCGAGCCGTTCGGGCAGGCGGCCACGCACGCGCCGCAGCCGATGCAGGTCGCGGCGTCGAAGGCGGCGTCCGCGTCCTCCTTCGGCACCGGCACGGCGTGGGCGTCGGGGGCCGACCCGGCCGGCACCGACACGAAGCCGCCGGCCTGGATGATCCGGTCGAACGACGACCGGTCCACCACGAGGTCCTTCACGACGGGGAACGGCGCGGCCCGCCAGGGCTCGATGGTGATCGTGGCGCCGTCCTCGAAGTGCCGCATGTGCAGCTGGCAGGTCGTGGTCGCCCGCTGCTCGCCGTGGGCCACGCCGTTGATGACCATGCCGCACATGCCGCAGATGCCCTCGCGGCAGTCGTGGTCGAACGCGACCGGCTCCTCGCCCTCCAGGATCAGCCGCTCGTTCAGGACGTCGAGCATCTCCAGGAACGACATGTCCGGAGAGACGTCCTCGACCCGGTAGGTCACCATCCGCCCCCGATCGGCGGGGCCGTTCTGGCGCCAGATCTTCAGGGTGAGGTTCACTTGTAGCTCCGCTGGCTCATCTTCACGTACTCGTACTCGAGCTCTTCCTTGTGCAGGACCGGGCCCTGCGGGGTCCACTCCCAGGCGGCGACGTAGGCGAAGTTCTCGTCGTCGCGCAGCGCCTCGCCGTCCTCGTCCTGCGACTCGGCCCGGAAGTGGCCGCCGCAGGACTCCGTACGGTGCAGGGCGTCGACGCACATGAGCTCGGCCAGGTCGAAGAAGTCGGCCACCCGGCCGGCCCGCTCCAGCGCCTGGTTGAGCCCCTCGTTGTCGCCGGGCACCTTGACGTTGCGCCAGAACTCCTCGCGCAGCTCGGGGATCCGCTCCAGCGCCTTGCGCAGCGACTCCTCGGTCCGCTCCATGCCGCAGTAGTCCCACATGATGCGGCCGAGCTCGCGGTGGTAGGAGTCGGCCGTACGGGTGCCGTTGACGGACAGGAGCCGCTCGATCCTTTCGGTGACGGCCCGCCGGGCCTCGGCCACGTCGGCGTCGTCGACGGGCCCGAACGTCCCGGCGCCGGCCAGGTAGTCGCCGAGCGTGGTCGGCAGCACGAAGTAGCCGTCCGCGAGGCCCTGCATCAGCGCGGACGCGCCGAGCCGGTTGGCGCCGTGGTCGGAGAAGTTGGCCTCACCGATGACGAACAGGCCGGGGATGGTCGACTGGAGGTCGTAGTCGACCCACAGCCCGCCCATCGTGTAGTGGACGGCCGGGTAGATGCGCATCGGCACCTCGTACGGGTTCTCTCCGGTGATGCGCTCGTACATCTCGAAGAGGTTGCCGTACTTCTTCTCCACGGCGTCGCGGCCGAGGCGGCCGATGGCGTCGGCGAAGTCGAGGTAGACCCCGAGACCGCCGGGGCCGACGCCGCGGCCCTCGTCGCAGACGTTCTTGGCGGCACGGCTGGCGATGTCGCGGGGGACGAGGTTGCCGAAGGCGGGGTAGATCCGCTCCAGGTAGTAGTCGCGCTCGTCCTCGGGGATGTCGCCGGGGGCCCGGTCGTCGCCCTTGCGGAGCGGCACCCAGACGCGGCCGTCGTTGCGCAGCGACTCCGACATCAGCGTCAGCTTCGACTGGTACTCGCCGCTGACGGGGATGCAGGTCGGGTGGATCTGGGTGAAGCAGGGGTTGCCGAAGTAGGCGCCCTTCCTGTGCGCCCGCCAGATGGCCGTGGTGTTGCAGCCCTTGGCGTTCGTGGACAGGAAGAACACGTTGCCGTACCCGCCGGTGGCGAGCACGACCGCGTCGGCCAGGTGGGTCTCGATCTCACCGGTGACCATGTCGCGGACCACGACTCCGCGGGCCCGCCCGCCGCTGACGACGAGTTCGAGCATCTCGTGGCGGGTGTGCATCTCGACCGTGCCGGCCGCGATCTGCCGCTCCAGGGCCTGGTAGGCCCCCAGGAGAAGCTGCTGGCCCGTCTGGCCGCGGGCGTAGAACGTCCGGGACACCTGGGCGCCGCCGAACGAGCGGGTGTCGAGCAGGCCGCCGTACTCGCGGGCGAACGGCACGCCCTGGGCCACGGCCTGGTCGATGATGTTCACGCTGACCTGGGCGAGCCGGTAGACGTTCGACTCGCGGGCGCGGAAGTCGCCGCCCTTCACGGTGTCGTAGAAGAGCCGGTAGACGCTGTCGCCGTCGCCGCGGTAGTTCTTCGCGGCGTTGATGCCGCCCTGGGCCGCGATGGAGTGGGCGCGGCGGGGCGAGTCCTGGTAGCAGAACGACTTGACCTGGTAGCCCAGCTCGCCGAGGGTGGCGGCGGCCGAGCCGCCCGCGAGCCCGGTGCCCACCACGATGACGGTCAGCTTGCGCTTGTTGGCCGGGTTGACCAGCTTGGCCTGGAACCGCCGGGTGTCCCAGCGGTCCTCGATGGGCCCGCCGGGAGCCTTGGCGTCGCGGATGGGCTCGCCAACGGTGTACTTCACTTGACCACTCCGATCATCACGGCGACGGGCGCGGCGAGGAAGCCGGCCACGAGCACGGCCGCGACCGCGCCGGCGCCGGCCTTGAGCGCCCGGTAGCGGCGGGCCAGGCCCAGCGTCTGGAACGCGCTCCACAGCCCGTGCCGCAGGTGGAAGCCGACCATCACCATCGCCACCAGGTAGAACAGCGTCACCCACCAGCGCGAGGGCTGGAACCCGGCGACCATCCGCGCGTACGGCGTGGCGTCGCCACCCTCGGGGTTGACCACGCCGAACGTCATGTCCAGCAGGTGCCAGATCACGAACAGCAGGATGATCACGCCGCCGTACCGCATGGTGTGGGTGGCGTAGCCGGACGCCTGCGACCTGCGGCGGGCGGCGTACTTGACGGGCCGCGCCTTGGCCGCGCGGCGCGCGAGCGACACGGCCGACCACATGTGCAGCACCACCGCCAGGGTCAGCACGATCTCCGTGATCGTCAGCAGCGTGCGGTTCGGCAGGGCCGGGGAGCCCACCGTGCGCAGCCACTCGGCGTAGTGGTTGAACGAGTCGGCGCCCAGGAAGATCTTGAGGTTGCCCAGCATGTGGGCGACCAGGAAGAGCACGAGAACGGCGCCGGTGACCGCCATGACGGCCTTCTTGCCGTTGGAGGAGGCGAACAGGCCCCGGCGTCCGGACGGCCGGGGACGCCGCGGGCCGGGCGACTTCGGCGTGCGGGCTGCGGGCTTGTGCGATGCGGGGGGCGGGGACACCTTCGTGGTCGCCAGCCCTCGCTCGACGGAGTGGTCAACAGTGGCTGTCACGTCTGCTCACGCTAGGTTCGCCGATTTCAGGCGTCCAAGTCATGGCGGTTCTGGTTTCGATAGCCGGGGGCTATGCCCTCTGCGCCGTACGGCCCCCGCCGCGTCCACGGGCGGCGCCGTGCGAGGAATCTCACATCCTCCGGCCCGGTCCCCGGGGACCGAAGACCATGGCCGTAGGCTGTGAAGACGTGCAGCTCCAGCAACTCGCCTACTTCGTCGCCGTCGCCGAGACCCGGCACTTCACCCAGGCGGCCGAGCGGGCGCGGGTGGCCCAGCCGTCGCTCAGCAAGCAGATCAAGGCCCTGGAGACCGAGCTCGGCGCCCCGCTGTTCAGCCGGGCCCGGGGCAACGTGACGCTCACCCCCGCCGGGGAGGCCCTGCTTCCTCTCGCCCGCCGGATGCTGGCCGACGCCGAGACGGCCCGGCGCGAGGTCGCCGAGCTGGCCGGGCTGCGCAGGGGCCGGGTGCGGCTGGGGGCGACGCCGTCGCTGTGCGCGGGCCTGCTCGCCGACGCCCTGGCCCTCTTCCATCGCGACTACCCGGGCGTGGAACTGCGCGTCGAGGAGGGCGGCTCGCGCGACCTGGTGCGCGACCTGGCCCGGGGCCAGCTCGACCTGGCGCTCATCATCCTCCCGCTGCAGAGCACCGACCCGTCTCTCGTCACCGAGGAGATCCTCAGCGAGAACCTCGTGGTCGCCTCGGCGTCCGATCGGGGCCGGCGACCGTACATGCGGATCGAGGAGCTGCGCGGGCGGCCCCTCGTCATGTTCCGGCGGGGGTACGACGTCCGCGAGGCGACGCTGGCGGCCTGCCGGCAGGCGGGGTTCGAGCCGCGGTTCGCGGTGGAGGGCGGTGAGATGGATGCGGTGCTGCGGTTCGTCGAGGCCGGGCTCGGGATCGCGGTGGTCCCGTCGATGGTGCTGGAGAGCCGCCCCGGCCTCATGGGGACGCCGCTGCTGCCGGGACTGCGCCGGACCGTGGCGCTCGCCCACCGCAAGGACGTCGAGCCCACGAGGGCGGCGCAGGCGTTCCGGGCCACCCTGCTGTCGTACCTCACCGAGGCGGCCGCGGACGGGACCCTCCCCCCGGGCGTCGAGGCGCTGGCCTCCTCGTAGTCCTGTGGACCGCCCCCACCTGACGGTAGCTTTGTCAGCGACGTGCACCTTCCACTCCGGCGAGAGGCGTCCGTGACCCCGGCCTCACCTGACCTGCCCGACCAGCTGTCCCTGCTGCTCATCGAGGACGACGCCGGCGACGCGTTCCTCGTCGAGGAGCTGCTGGCGGGCGCCGAGAGGCCGCCGAAGATCACCTGGGCCCGCTCGCTCGCGGAGGGCCGGGCCCGCCTCACCGACGACGTGCGGTGCGTGCTGGTGGACCTGTCGCTGCCCGACGCGTCGGGGCTGGAGGCCCTGGAGCAGGTGCTCGCGATGGCGCCGGACACGGCGGTGCTCGTGCTCACCGGTCTCGCCGACGCCCCCATCGGCGTCGACGCGGTGGCGGCGGGCGCGCAGGACTTCCTCGTCAAGCAGGACGTGGACGCCCGGCTGCTGATCCGCGCCATCCGCTACGCGATCGAGCGCAAGCGGGCCGACCTGGCCATGCGCGACCTGCTGGAGGAGCGCATCGTCCGGGGGGAGAACGCCCGGCTGGAGCGGGGCCTGCTCCCGGTCCCGCTGATCGACCCGCGGCTGCTGCACCACCAGGCGCGCTATCTGCCGGGCCGTACGGGCGGGCTGCTGGCGGGCGACTTCTGGGACACCGTCCAGACGCCGGACGGCGCGGTCCACGTCGTGATCGGCGACGTGTGCGGGCACGGGCCCGACGAGGCCGCCCTCGGCACGGCCCTGCGGATCGCCTGGCGCACGCTCGTGCTCGCCGGGCAGACGGGCAACGACGTGCTGCGCACGCTCGACACGCTGCTGCGGCACGAGCGGAAGTCGCCGGAGATCTTCACGACGATGTGCACCGCGACCATCGCCCCCGAGCTGGACCGGGCCCGGATGCACGTGATCGGCCACCCGCCGCCGCTGCTGCTGCGCGACGGCGTGATCGACGTGGTCACCGACATGCCGTCCGGCCCGCCGCTCGGCATCTTCCCCGACGTCGAGTGGACGTCGCTCGACGTCCCGCTGGGCGAGCGCTGGTCGCTGCTGCTCTACACGGACGGGCTGATCGAGGCCACCGTCGGGGACGGCCGCGACCTGCTCGGCACCGAGGGCCTGCTGAACCTCATCCGGGCCCACGAGGGCATCGACCTCGACCGGATCATCGCGAGCCTCGGCGACGCGGTGCACGACGACGTGGCCGCCGTCCTCGTCGCGCGCGGCCGGGGCGCCGCGGCCGGCGTCCTCCCCCAGGCCGCCCCGGCCCAGGACGGGCCGGGAGGAGGGCGAGCCGGGCGGTGAGCGTCACGGGGATGGAGCCGCTCCCCCCGCTGGCGCCCCCGCCGGGCCGGGCCGCGCTGCCGGTCGGCCGGTGGTTTCTGCTGGCCGGCACGGCCGTCGCCCTCGTCGTCGCCGTGGCCGTGACCGCGATCCTGATGGCGCTCGGCCAGACCCTGAAGGCGCGGGACACCGTGGTCGACGTGATCGACCCGGCCGCCCTGCAGACGTTGAGGATCACCACCGCCCTGCAGGCCCAGGGCAGCGCGATCCGCGCGTACGGGCTCACCAACGAGCGGCAGTACCTGGACGACTACCGGCGGGGCGTGGCCGACGAGCAGGCAGCGACGGCGGCGATTCTGGCGCTGACGCCGCGGCTCCCGGAGCCGGCCCCGGCGCGGCGCGAGCTGGAGCGCCTGTCCGCGGCCACCGCCGCCTGGCGGCGCGACTACACGGAGAAGGTGGTCGCCGCGGTACCCGCTGCGGGCACGGGCGCGCTCACCCGCGAGCTGGCCACCGTCAACGTCACCCGCTTCGCCGAGGTCCGGGCCGCGCTCGCCCCCTGGCAGGCCAGGCTCGACGCCCTCCACGACATCGGCAGCCGGCGGCTCCGCGCTGGCTGGGACACCATCTACACCTCCGTGTGGGTGCTGATCGGCGCGCTGGTGCTGGCCGTCGCCGGCTGCACGCTGATCGTGCGCCGCGCGGTGACGATCCCGGTGGCCCGGCTCACCCGGCAGGTGCGGGCCGTCGCCGGGGGCGACTTCGGCCACGAGCTGGGGGTCGAGCGCCCCGCCGAGCTGTGGGAGCTGTCCGGCCACGTGGACGGCATGCGGCGGCGCATCATGGCCGAGTGGCGGGCGGCGTCCGAGGCCCGCCGGCGGCTCGCCGACCAGGCCGAGGAGCTCCGGCGGTCCAACGCCGAGCTGGAGCAGTTCGCCTACGTCGCCAGCCACGACCTGCAGGAGCCGCTGCGCAAGGTCGCGAGCTTCACCCGCCTGCTCGACCAGCGCTACGGCGACCGGCTCGACGACCGGGCCCGGCAGTACATGGCGTTCGCCGTCGACGGCGCCACCCGGATGCAGGAGCTCATCGGGGACCTGCTCGACCTCTCCCGGGTGGGCCGGGCCGGGGGCGAGCGGGTGCCGACGGACTCGGGCGTGGCGCTGCGCGGCGCGCTGCGCAACCTCGACACGCTGCTGAGCGAGGCCGGGGCCGAGGTCACGCACGATCCGATGCCCGTGGTCGTCGGCAACGCGTCGCTGTTGACCCAGGTCTTCCAGAACCTCGTCGGCAACGCCGTGAAGTTCCGCTCGCAGGAGCCGCCGCGGGTCCACGTCGGGGTGCGGCGGGACGGCGAGATGTGGGAGTTCTCCTGCTCCGACAACGGCATCGGGATCGACCCGAAGCACGCCGATCGGATCTTCCTGATCTTCCAGCGCCTCCATCCGAGGGACGTCCACCCGGGCACGGGCATCGGGCTGTCGCTGTGCCGGAAGATCGTCGAGTACCACGGCGGCCGGATCTGGCTCGACACGGCGGCCGGGCCCGGCGCCACCTTCCGCTGGACGCTCCCCGCCGCCGACGACGCCGCGTGAGCGCGTCGCGCCGGGGTGCGCCCGCCCGGAGGGCAAGCGGGATATCCTGCGTAAATACAACTGCACGCCGACGCGTACGTCACGGAACCCGGATGACCACGGGCGTTCACCTGCGCGGCACGGCGGATCCGCACGTTCTTCGCAACCGCGGTGAAACCGACGGGGACGTGACGGGAATCACAGTGGGGAGGAGTGACCCTCCTCACAGTTCGTGATGTGCTCGTCGTAATGTTGCCCCCACCAATACGCGCACGGCCACGGCAGTTCGGCGCGAGCGCTCCGGCGTGCGCGGAGTCAGTGAGGGTGGAAGGTCTCCGATGACCCAGACAACGGCCGAGAGCCCGGTAAGGAAACAACGCGCACAGCTGAGGGTGCGCACACTTCGCACCGACCGATGGTGGCTGGCTCCGGCGCTGACGTTCGCCGGACTCATGTCATTCCTGATTTACGGATTTTGGGCGATCTTCGACAAGAGTTACTTCGTCGATCCGTACATCGCGCCCTTCTCGTCGCCCTGCCTGGCGACCTCGTGTCCCCCGGGGGCGCGTTTCCTCGGGCTGGCGCCGTTCGGCGACTGGTACGGGCTGCCGCCCGGCCTGCTGATCCTCGGCCTTCCGGGTGGTTTCCGACTTACGTGCTACTACTACCGCAAGTCGTACTACCGCTCGTTCTGGCTGTCGCCGCCGGCCTGCGCCGTGGCCGAGCCGCACGGGAAGTACACGGGTGAGAGCCGCCTGCCGCTCATCCTGCAGAACATCCACCGGTACTTCTTCTACGGCGCCCTGGTCATCGGCGCGATCCTGACGTACGACGCGATCCTCGCCCTGGTGCACAAGCCTGGCGGGCTCGGGACCTGGATTCTGATCGCCAACGCGGTACTGATCATGACGTACACGCTGTCGTGCCACTCCTGCCGCCACATCACGGCCGGCCGCCTCAACCACTTTTCCAGGCACCCGCTGCGCTACCGGGCCTGGACGTTCGTGTCCAAGCTCAACGCCAAGCACCAGCCGCTGGCGTGGGCCTCGATGTTCTCGGTCATGATCGCCGACCTGTACGTCCGGCTGGTCGCCAAGGGCGTCATCACCTTCCCGTTCGCTTAAGGATCTTCAAGTGGAGCGTCACGAATACGACGTCGTCGTCATCGGAGCCGGCGGAGCGGGGCTCCGTGCGGCGATCGAGGCGCGGCAGCAGGGCAAGCGCACGGCGATCGTCTGCAAGTCGCTCTTCGGCAAGGCCCACACGGTCATGGCCGAGGGCGGCGCCGCCGCCGCGATGGGCAACGTCAACTCCGACGACAACTGGATGGTGCACTTCCGCGACACCATGCGCGGCGGCAAGTTCCTCAACAACTGGCGGATGGCGGAGCTGCACGCCAAGGAGGCGCCGGACCGCGTCTGGGAGCTGGAGGCGTGGGGCGCGCTGTTCGACCGCACCAAGGACGGCAAGATCAGCCAGCGGAACTTCGGCGGCCACGAGTACCCGCGCCTCGCCCACGTGGGCGACCGGACCGGCCTCGAGATGATCCGCACCCTGCAGCAGCGGGTCGTCGCCCTCCAGCAGGAGGACGAGAAGCTGCACGGCGACCCCGAGGCGTACATCAAGGTCTTCGCCGAGTGCACGGTCACCCGGCTGCTCAAGGACGGCGGCGCCATCGCCGGGGCGCTCGCCTACTGGCGCGAGACGGGCGAGTTCATCGTCTTCGACGCCCCGGCCGTGGTGCTGGCCACCGGCGGCATCGGCAAGTCGTTCGTCGTCACCTCGAACTCCTGGGAGTACACCGGCGACGGCCACGCGCTGGCCCTGCTCGCCGGCGCCAAGCTGATCAACATGGAGTTCATCCAGTTCCACCCGACGGGCATGGTCTGGCCCCCGTCGGTGCGCGGCATCCTCGTCACCGAGTCGGTCCGCGGCGACGGCGGCGTCCTGCGGAACTCCGAGGGCCGGCGCTTCATGTTCGACTACATCCCGGACGTGTTCAAGGACAAGTACGCCACGACCGAGGAGGAGGCGGACCGCTGGTACAACGACCAGGCCAACAACCGCCGCCCGCCGGAGCTGCTGCCGCGTGACGAGGTCGCCCGGGCGATCAACGCCGAGGTGAAGGCCGGGCGCGGGTCACCCCAGGGCGGCGTCTTCCTGGACGTCTCGACCCGGCTGCCGGCCGCCGAGATCACCCGGCGGCTGCCGTCGATGCACCACCAGTTCAAGGAGCTGGCCGACGTCGACATCACCCGGGAGCCCATGCAGGTCGGCCCCACCTGCCACTACATCATGGGCGGCGTCGAGGTGGACGCCGACACCGGCGCGGCGTCCGTCCCCGGCCTGTTCGCGGCCGGCGAGGTCTCCGGCGGCATGCACGGCTCCAACCGCCTCGGCGGCAACTCGCTGTCCGACCTGCTCGTGTTCGGCCGCCGGGCCGGCGCTGGCGCCGCGGCGTACGTGGACGGCCTGGCGCGGCGCCCGGTGCCCGCCGGGGTCGAGGAGGCCCGGGCCGAGGCCCTCGCCCCCCTGGAGCGCCGCGGCGGCGAGAACCCGTACGAGGTCCACCACGAGCTGCAGCGGACGATGAACGACCTGGTCGGCATCATCCGGAAGGCCGGCGAGATCAGCGAGGCCCTGCAGGTCATCGAGAAGCTCAAGGAGCGGGCCGGCAACACCGGGGCCGCGGGCAGCCGTATCTACAACCCCGGCTGGCACCTCGCGATCGACCTGCGCAACATGCTGCTGGTGAGCGAGTGCGTTGCCCGGGCGGCGCTGCTGCGCGAGGAGAGCCGGGGCGGCCACACCCGCGACGACTTCCCCGGCATGGCGCCGGAGTGGCGGCGCAGGCTCCTGGTGTGCTCGGCCGAGCCGGACGGCTCCGCCGTCAGGATCGAGGAGAAGGTCCAGCCGAGCATGCGCGGCGACCTCATCTCCCTGTTCGAGCGGTCGGAGCTGGAGAAGTACCTCACCGAGGACGAACTGGCGGAGTACGACGCCGCGGTCAAGGAGTCGTGATGGGTTACAAGGCGAAGTTCCGCATCTGGCGCGGCGAGGGCGGCGAGGGCCGCCTGGAGGACTTCACGGTCGAGGTGAACGAGGGCGAGGTCGTCCTCGATGTCATCCACCGGCTGCAGGCCACCCAGGCTCCCGACCTCGCGGTGCGCTGGAACTGCAAGGCCGGCAAATGCGGCTCGTGCTCGATGGAGATCAACGGCCGGCCGAGGCTCGGCTGCATGACCCGGATGTCCACCTTCGAGGAGACCGAGACGATCACAGTCACCCCGATGCGGACGTTCCCCGTCATCAAGGACCTCGTGACCGACGTGTCCTTCAACTACAAGAAGGCGCGGGAGATCCCGTCGTTCACGCCGCCGAGCGACGTCAAGCCCGGCGAGTACCGCATGCAGCAGGTCGACGTCGAGCGGTCCCAGGAGTTCCGCAAGTGCATCGAGTGCTTCATGTGCCAGAACGTCTGCCACGTGATCCGCGATCACGAGGAGAACAAGCAGGCCTTCGCCGGCCCGCGCTTCCTCATGCGGATCGCCGAGCTCGACATGCACCCGTACGACGTGCTGGAGCGCAAGGAGTCCGCGCAGGAGGACCACGGCCTCGGCTACTGCAACATCACCAAGTGCTGCACCGAGGTCTGCCCCGAGCACATCAAGATCACTGACAACGCGCTGATCCCGATGAAGGAGCGCGTGGTCGACCGCAAGTACGACCCGCTGGTCTGGCTCGGCTCCAAGATCTTCAAGCGTTCGAGCTGACCTGGTGTCCTGGAGGCGCCGGCCGGGGATCCCCCGCCGGCGCCTCCGGCGTTCCAGGAGCCCTGCGCCCCTTGCGGAGCCGCACATCGAGGTGTCCGACGCTTCAGGCGACCCCTGGCGAGGGAGGCAACTTTCGGTTGACATAGCCATGATGGCAACCTACGGTTGCCTACATGATGCCTTCAGCTCCCACCCTCGAGTCCCTGATCGCGCAGGTCCGCTCCAGCCTGGCCGACGGACCCGCCCTCGACCGGCTCACGCTCGCGGTCGGCCTGGCGAACCGTCTCGGCGAGCTCGGCGAGAACCTGATCGGCTACTACGTCGACGAGGCCCGCCGCGACGGCGTGTCGTGGGCCGAGATCGGCACCCGGCTGGGGGTCAGCCGCCAGGCGGTGCAGAAGCGGTTCATTCCCAGTGACGCGGGCATGCGCAAACGCGGCCAGGACGGGTTCTGGGACCGGGCGAGCGACGACTTGAAGAAGGCGGTCACGCTCGCCCGCGAGGCCGCCCGGGCCCGGCGCAAGACCTACCTGGGCACCGAGCACCTGCTGCTCGGGCTGGCCGGGCAACCGGATCAGCCGGCGGCACAGGCGCTGGCCCGCTGCGGCGCCGACACGGCGACGATCCGCGGTGCCGTGGACGGACGCGTCGGCGCGCCGCACGGCGAGCCGCTGCCGGACGAGACGCCGTTCACCCGGCCGGCACTGCGCGCGCTACAGCACGCGCTGCGCGAGGCGCTGCTGATGAACCAGGCGACGGTCGGCGGCGAGCACCTGGCCCTCGGCCTGCTCACGGTCGGTGAGGGCGTCGCGCACGATGTCCTGACCAACCTCGGCGTCGACTACGAACGACTGCGCGAGGCGATGAAAGAGGTCACCCCCGGTCCCGCGGCGCCGGCACAGGGCGAGCCGGCGCCCGTCCGCCCCGAAGACGACCAGACCTGACCCAGACCTGACCTAGTGGTCGGCGGGCGGTTCGCCGGGAAGGGGATACTGCACGGTCCGCTCCGGAGCCGGGGCAGCCGCCGGGCGGGCCGTGGCGTCGGTCCAGGGGCCCGGCTGCGGCTCGCCCACCGCGACCCCCCAGGGGTCGGCCGGCCACTGTGGCTGGACCGCGCCCTCGGGCTGAACGGGCACCTGGGCGCCCATCTGCGCCGGGTCCATGTACGGGTAGCCCTGCGGCGGGTAGGGCGTCGCGTAGCCGTAGGGGGCCGGGTACCCGTACGGCTGCTGCGGATACCCCATCGCGTACGGCTGCACCGGGACGAAGCCGACCATCGGCGCGTACCCGGGGCCCGCGGGGTATCCGGCGAGGTCGTCGGCGCGGCCGGTCCTGGCCGAGCGCGGCCCGGCCTTGCGCACGGCCGCCGCATGGGCCATCCGGCGCAGCCGGCCCTCGAAGATCAGCCAGGCGAGCAGCGCCACCAGGACCAGGACGGCGGCGGGGATCGCGAGCCGGTGGCTCAGCGTCACCTTGTCGTACTGCGGGGTGGCGTTGCGGATCTCGACCGGCACCGTCTGCGGCTCGGGCTCCTCGAACGAGACGGCGGGCGACGGCGTCGGCGTGACGTCGGGCGTCGCCGGGGCGAGCGTGACGCCGCCGGCGTCCGGGGTCGGCGTGGTGCCGGTGTCCGTGACGTTCGGGACGACGGCCTGCGTCGTCGGGAACGTCGCGGGCGGCTGCTCGACGGTGCTGGCGGGCGGCGGCGCGGCGCTGGTCGTCGCCGGCTTGTGCGTGACGGCGTGGGTGGGCGTCGGCGTGACGGTCACCGTCTTCGTCACCACGGGGTCGCCGGTCGGCCCGGGCGTCGTGGTGACGGTCACGGTCACCACGGGGTCGCAGTTCTGCCCCTGGGTGGGGTCACAGGGGTTGACCGGGTCGGCGCCCGCGCGCTGCGGGCCCACGATCGGGGCGAGGACCACCACGGCCACGGCCGTGATCGCCAGTGAGGCTGCAGCCGAGGACGCGGCTCTCAGCTGTGCGCGTCCTGTCACCGCTCGCCTCCATCGCCGCCGGGGCCGCCAGGGTCCACGCCGATTCTAGTTCCGTAAACTAACAGCAAAGTCCGATCTTAGATACGTATCGGTGTCTTCTGCCGCAGTGGGGGACGACGCCCGAGTCGGAAAGGCTGTCAGGCCCCGCCCCACAGCAGCTTCTCGACCGTCGCGACGATCGGGAGGTCGGCGGGCAGCCAGTCCACGTCGTACAGCTCGTGCGCGTCCAGCCAGCGCAGCGCCAGGTGCTCCAGCGGCGCGGGGACGCCCGATTCGATCGAGGCGAGCCACACCCGCATCAGGTAGCCGTTCCCGAGCGGCCAGTCGCCGCCGACCTGACGGCCCACGACGACGTGGACGCCCAGCTCCTCCTGGCACTCGCGCACCAGCGCCTCGTGCTCGCTCTCGCCCGGGTCCACCTTGCCGCCGGGGAACTCCCACCCGCCGCGCAGGGCCGGCGGCTCGGCCCGCTGCGCGGCCAGCAGCCGTCCGCCGTCCACGATCGCCGCCCCCACGACGAGCTTCCGCATGGCCTCCATGGGCGACTACGTTAGAGCCCGTTTGAGCTGCGCGACGACGTCCTCGTTCTCCAGGGGCCGGGTGAAGCCGACGATGTTGGGCCGGCCGCCGTACGTCGTGACCTTGATGGGCCCGCACAGCGTGCAGCGCGCCTCGATCATCTTGCCCGGCGAGACCACCATGCCGACGTGGCCAGGATGGTCCTTCGACGTCCCGGGACCGGCGTTGAAGAACACCAGGTCGCCCGGCTGCTCGCTGCCCGGCTGGACGCGGACCCCGAACGGCCACTGGCCGAACGTCGTCCGCGGGATGGACAGCCCGGCGTTCCGGTAGGCCATGTAGATGATCCCGGAGCAGTCGAAGGCGTCCGGTCCGGTCCCGCCCCACCGGTACGGCTTGCCGCGCTGGGCCAAGGCGTACTCGAGGATCGTGCGCACCACGTCGTCGGGGGCCGAGGCGACGTAGGAGGAGTCGCAGGCGGGGTCGGCCTCGGGCGGGAGCTGGATCTGGCCGTTGGCGGCGTACCGCCGGGCGATCTCCAGGACCTGGTCGACGTACCAGGTGGCCCGGTTGTAGACGAAGATCGCCCGCCTGAGGTCGTCGGGGGCGCCGTTGCGCTTGAGCATCTTGGCCGCGCCGAGGATCGCGTCGGCGGGGTCGTAGATGTCGCCGTACCCGTCGCCGTCGCCGTCCGAGGCGTATCCGTTCAGGTCCGGCCCGATCTTGATCCTGGTCTTGCCGCCCCACGTGCTGACGAGGAACTGCATGGGCCCGGCGGCACCCGCGTAGTTGGTGCCGCTGCTCACCCCCGGCAGCGAGGAGCGGCCGTGGTCGGTCTCCCGCTTGCCGATCGCCGCGAGCACGTTCCACTGGACGCCGATCTGCCTGCCGAACTTCTTGTACAGCTCCAGGTAGTCCCGGGGGATGTCGGTCTGGGCGGTCGCGGAGACGTCGGTCCCGGTGGCCGCCTCGGCGCAGTCCTCGGCGTTGCGGCCGCCCAGGAGGACGGACGGCGAGGGGGTCATGAGGATGATCGAGCCGAACAGCGTCATCGGCACGATCACCGCCAGGGCGATGGCTATGGCACGCCACGACCTGCCGCCAGAGGCGAGCCGGCGCAGCCCGCCCCGCCGGAACAGCTCGACGGTCGATCGCGGCGGCGCGGTCACGGGTTGCTGTCCCCGTCCTGTCCCGCGTCCGCCGGCTCCATGTCGTACACCCGCCAATCGGCGCCCACCTTGACGACCGTGACGGCGTACTGGTCGGTCTGGTCCTTCTCGCCGGTCCGGTCGGTCACGTGCCGCAGCGCGTCGACGACGAGGACGACCTGGTTGGCGGTGACGTCCCGGATCGTCCGGACCTTGGCCGTGCCCCGGGAGACGACCTGGTCGGCCTTGTTCTGGCTCACCAGGGGAGGGTCGGTCATCGCCCGGGTGAGCTGCGCGCCGAACTCCACGGTCGCGAACGCCTTGAGCCGGTTCGCGAACGCCGCCGGGTCCTCGCCGTACTGGAAGGTCCCGTACGACGCGGTGAAGCGCCGGGCGAGATCGGCGGCGGCGCCGAGCTCCTCCCGGGACAGCGGCAGGTAGGCATAGACGTCGAACGTGCCGGGGGTCGTCGCCACCTGGCTTGGCGCGGCCGCCGGGGTCGTCGCGGCGGCCGTCGGCGTGGCGGCGCCGAGTGACTGCTCCCGCCGCCCGCCGCCGTCGTCGCCGGACGGCGGGCTCATGGTCAGGTACACGCCGACGGCCGCCAGCACCAGGACGGCGGCGGCGAAGGCGAGCGCTTTCCCGCGGTCGCGGCTCGGGCTGGTCGTCATCCGTGCCTCATCCGTGTCTCGGCCCGCCGTCAGTCGCCGTCGCGGTCGGACGGCCGGGCCCAGAAGGGACCGGAGGAGTCGGAGCCGCCGTTCCCCCCGCGGCTCGGCAGCCACAGAGGGGGCGCCTCGGCCGACCGCGGCCGGCTGGAGGACGAGCCGCCGTCACGGGGCGGCGCCGGCCGCGACCGGCCGCTCCCCTCCCGGCGCGACGAACCGCCGAAGATGCCGCCCCCGGAGGAGCCCGACGATCCCGACGAGGAACGGCCGCCGAAGAACCCGCCGGACGAGCCTCGGGACCCGCCGCCCTGCCGGGAACCGCTCTGCCGCGATCCGCCCTGCCGGGAGCCTCCGCCGAACAGGCCGCCGGAGCCGCCCCCGGAGCCCGAGCCTCCGGACGGGCGGGACGCCCAGCCGCCCGACCTGCCGCTGAACCAGCCGCCGCCCGAGGCCGTGCCGGACGCGACCCGGCCCGCGCCGGTGGCGGCGGGCGCGCCGGAGGCCGTGCCGGACGCGGTTCCCG
>NZ_KI866527.1:156343-160695 GCF_000511135.2 Microbispora sp. ATCC PTA-5024
GGCCATGGCGGCGGCGCCGAGCACCGGCTCCGCCTTGCGCAGACCCCACCGGCCCGCCCGGGCCGCGGCGACCGGCGGCAGCGCGTTGGCCGCCCGCGACAGGGTCGGCGCGGACGCGGCCTCGCCCAGCATGCGCGTGGTGAGCGTGTGCCCGTCCATCGAGGCGAACAGATGCTGGAACGGCCGCCGGTAGAAGAACACGGCGATGGTCAGCAGCGCCATGAACAGGATCTGCATGCCCCACGGCAGCGCCGTCGAGATGATCAGGGCGTAGCCGTACACGAGGATGCCGAGCACGAGGGCCAGGACGGCCTGGCGCAGCAGGGTGCCGACCAGCATCTCCACCCAGCGCATCGCGATGATCCGTCCCGAGCCGGGATGCACGCCGATGAGCAGGAAGACCGGTCCCAGCATCAGCAGCAGCAGGAACCCGACCTTGAGCACCAGCAGCGACACGGCCACCAGGAAGATGAGCAGCCCGGCCACCATGGCCGCGATGAACGCGCCGATCGCGATGCCGAGGCGGCTCGTCCAGTCCTTGCCCTGGAGGAGGAAGAAGATCGGGGTGTTCTCCAGCGGCTTGGCGATCTGCTCCTCGAACTGCTTCTGGTGGCTGTCGCCGCTCGGCATCTGCCCGCCGGCCTGCTCGTCGCGGTCGATGGCCTGGAGGTTCAGCAGCTTCGCGCCGAAGTCGCGGACGACGGGGGCGCTCGCGTCCGCCGTGCCGAACTCGCCCATCAGCCACGGCTTGCACACGAGCGTCGACCAGAGGGCGTCGGCGTTCTGGTCCACGCCCGCCGTGCCCTGCCTGCCGTACCCGCCGGCCGTGACCTGCGCGTTCGTGTCCCCCTTGGCGGGCAGGCAGGACGCGCCGCCCGCGCCGGGCAGCCCGGCGAACGCCGAGTTGACGACCTCGCCGGTCTTGTCGGTCACGGTCTTGCCGAGGCCGGTGAAGTCGCCGGGACGGCTGAAGAACCAGATCGCGACCGTGACCGCGAGCACCATCCAGATGACGCCCTCGGTGGTCGTCGTGGCCCGCTTGCGGATCAGCCCGAACCAGGCCAGCCAGATGGCGCCCAGGATGACGATCGGCCGCAGGTACGGCCAGTACATGGCGTCGGCGAGGTTGGTGACGACCTTGTCGGCCACGTCCTTGATGGGCTGGATCGGCCCCTCGGTAGCCGCGGCCTGGTAGGTGCTGATCGTCAGCCTGTCGACGGCCTTCGCCCAGGAGAAGACGGTGTTGGCCCACGCGTTGCCCAGGACGGCCGTCACGTCGGAGCAGCCCAGGCCGTACGTGTGCCAGAACTGACCGGCCATGCCGTACCGGTCGTAGTTGGTGAGGGGCTCCTTGGGGGCCGCGCCGGCGACGGCGGCGCCGGCCCCGGGGGTGGTGCCCGCGGCGGCCGTCGAGCCGTCCGGGGGCGGAGGCTGGACGAGCCCGTCGACGCCGCCGCCCACCATCTCGGGGGCGAGGTCGGACGACAGGTCACAGGGGCCGACGGCGCTCGCCGAACCCGTCGGGAAGACCAGAGGCACCGTGACGAACGCGGCGAAGGCCACGAGCAGCAGGGCCACCCGCCGCCGTAACCGCCCCCGCCGTGGCCGGGAGGACGGCCGGTCGCCGTCCGCCGCCGCGCTGTGGAGACGCCGGATCCGTCGCGTCGCGCCGGGGCGCTCCGGAACGCTCCCACGCCACGGCCGGCCGGCCCTCCGCCCCGGGTCCCCGGGACCCTCCTGGGCGGGAACGCTCCTGCGCACGCTCACGACCGCACCTCCTGCGCGACCCCCGACCGACTGGAGCCCCCGTCAAGAAGATCATGCCCGTTCTCGCCCGGCCTGTCGTGGGTCGGATTGGTGTCGAGCCATCGCAGCAGCTCCTCCGAGATCAGGTCCACCCCGATACGGCCGGCCCGGCCGTCCAGATCCCGGAACAGGCACTCCCCGTTGCCGAGTGAGCGCAGCGCGGCCTTGTGCTCCTCGGAGGGGTCGACCCCGAGAAGCTCCATCACGTGCTCGACCTCCACGCGCTCGGTCGAGCGGAACGCGAACACCGACGACAGGCAGTTCGTCACCTGCTCGTTGAGCAGGTCTCCGGCGTTCTGGGACACCAGCACCAGCGCCGTGTTGCGGGAGCGGCCCATGCGGGAGACCTCCGGCACGAGCTTGGCGCCCTCGGGGGTGGAGGTGATCGCCCACGCCTCGTCGAGGAAGATCGCCTTCGGTGTGCGCCGGTCGAGCCCGTTCATCAGGCGCCGCGCGAACTGGGACACCAGGTAGAGCAGGGCAACCGAGAGCCGCTGCTCGTAGGAGTAGTCGTCCCGGACGGTAGTCACGTCGGGCAGCGTGAGCCCGCCCAGCGTGAACACCGTGGTCCAGCCCTCGGTGTCGATCTGCTCGCCGCCGGAGGGGTCGAAGCACAGCCGGGCCAGGTGCATATCGGACATCGACCGGAGCACGGCCCCCAGGTTCTTCGACGCCGGGTCGGCCGACTGCTCCAGGTGGTCGACCACCTTGCCGAGCGAGGGATCGGGCTCGTTCGAGACGGCCGCCACCGCCTGGATCATGGCCGACTCGCGCTCCTCCGACATGCGGGGAAGCAGCAGCCGCAGGGTCTCGGTCGCCATCGTCTTCTTCGCCGCGATGTCGTCGCCGAAGGAGAACGGGTCGAGCAGGCCGGGCGCGGCCGCCCCCAGCGGGATGACCCGGGCCCGCCGCCCGCGGCGCTGGAGGAGCTGGACCAGCGACTCGGCGTCGCCCTTGGGGTCGATGACCGCGACCGTGACGCCGCGCAGGGCCATCTGGTAGATCAGCAGCAGCGCCAGCGTGGTCTTGCCGCCGCCCGGCTCGCCGGTGACGGCGATGGCGGTCGGCCGGTTCCGCGTCGCCGCCACCAGAGGGTCGAAGTGCACGATGCTGCGGGCCCGCCCCAGGGTCTCCCCGATGTACGGCCCGATCCATCCGGCGTTCGACTCGTCCACCCGGTCGCCGAGCTCCACGGTCGCGGTCGCCATGCCGCCCGCGATCGTGCGGAGCGGCTGCCGCTGGGCGTACGCGTTGACCCGCAGCCGCTCCCCCGGCAGGGCCTCGCAGAACAGCGAGAACTGATCGCCCGTGGAGTTCACCACGTCGATGCCGAGGTCGCGGTAGTGCTCCACGACGGCCTCGACCCGCTGGACGCAGATCTCCTCGGTCGGCGCGCTCACGCTCAGCCGGTGCCAGCCGTACACGAACGGGAGCCGCTCCTTGGTGATGCCGTGCTCCAGCATGCGGGCGGCGTCGATCTGCTCGGCCAGCGCGAGCGGCGCCTCCGCCCCGGCCTCGCGGATGTGGATGTCCATGTCGCGCGCGTGCGCGAGCTTGCGGGCGACGTCCTTGCTCGCCCGCACGGGCGGGATCAGCCGCATCCGGCTCGACACCTCGACCGGGAACGGCAACTGGTCGGCGAAGTGCAGCCACGGCTCGCCGTCCGGGAACGGCATCAGGTCGGGGAACCGGGCGAACGACAGGTGGGCGGTGTAGGAGTCGCCCGACGGCTGCTCGATCCGCAGCAGCGACCTGCCGTTGTGGATCTGGCCCTCGACCAGGGCCTCGATCTCGCCCCTCCCCCATCTCCTGCGTGGGGTCGCCGAGGGCGCCGGCTCGCCGAGCCCGCCGGCGGCGGCGTGCTGGAAGAGCCACGCGATCTCCGGGGAGGTGGCGTGGCGGGCGTACAGCGCGCTGGACGCCAGGGCCCGGCCCAGGCGCTCGGCCGCCTCGGTCCAGCGGGCGATCTCCCGGTCGGGGACGTGGTCGTCCTCGATGCCGAGCGCCTTCTCGCTACGCTGGTAGAAGCCGAACAGCTGGGCCAGCACGCCGGTCCCGAGCTGGGCGCCCCGCGGCCCGAGCCGCACGCCGAGGTAGACCTCCTTGTTCCAGAAGTCCTTCGCCCAGACGTGGCGGTACATCTCCTCCAGGTACTCCCGCCAGCCCGGGCCCTCGTCGGAGGTGGTGTTGAGCGCCATGGCCCACTCCGCCGCCGGGTAGGCCCGGTGCGCGATGCGCAGGTGCACCTCGGCGTCCGCCATCCGGATCGCCGCCAGCGCGATCGTGATGTTGGTGGCCAGCGCCTCGCGCTCCTCGGGGGTGAGGAACTCGTAGCTCACCGTCGGCAGCCGGAAGTAGGCCCAGGCCGCCGCGTCCGTGAGGAGGACCCGGTCGTCGAAGTACCGCACCGCCAGGCGACTGCGCGCCCTGCTCATCTGACGCTCACCAGCTTCCCCGATCGGAGGGGGGATGACGCCCGGCCCGGTGCCCGCCCGTCGGGCCGGCGAGGCTCGGCGCTCATCTGGCCACCTCCTGCTTGGCCTGGA
>NZ_KI866527.1:161033-163168 GCF_000511135.2 Microbispora sp. ATCC PTA-5024
TCGCCGCCAGGCCGCTCACGATCACTCCCGCAAGGGCAACGTACGCCCTGCGGCCGCCGGCCCGGAGGTGATTGACGTCGACCGGTCCGGGCCGCCCGGGGG
Organism: Microbispora sp. ATCC PTA-5024; assembly: GCF_000511135.2. Taxonomy (NCBI): domain Bacteria; kingdom Bacillati; phylum Actinomycetota; class Actinomycetes; order Streptosporangiales; family Streptosporangiaceae; genus Microbispora; species Microbispora sp. ATCC PTA-5024. The sequence goes on from NZ_KI866527.1 coordinate 161,136, forward strand.
CCAGCTCGTCCTCCCACGGGACGCGCACGATCGCCCGGCACCGGCCGCTCGCCACGGCCTCCGCCTGCTCCACGTCCGGCAGGCTGCGCCGGCTCACCCCGTTGATCACCATCACGGCCCTGCGCCGCAGGTCGGAGCAGCCGTGCCCGTCCAGCCACTCGTATGTCATCGCGACCGCGTCCGGGGCGTCCTCACTGGCCGGAGCCACGAGGACGAGCTGGTCGGCGTACGGCAGCAGCCGGGCCGCCAGCGCGGCGGCCGGGTCGATCACGGTGAGCCGGTAGTGCCGGTCGAGCGCGGTCAGCGTCCTGCGCCAGTCGGGCAGGGACGACCGGTCCGCGAGCCGCTGGGCCGCCCCGTCGTCGGTGTCCGCGCCGACGACCTCGAGCCCCGACTCGCACCGCGTCGTGTACGCCCGCATGCCGAGGTAGCCGGTCACGTCCTCCACGCCTTCGAGGAGCGAGCTCAGCGTCTCCGGCGACTCGGCGGCGATCCTCGTCGTCAGCGTGTCGTCGCCGGTGCTCGCGTCGATCGCCAGCACCCGGTCCTCGCGGTAGCGGGCGAGCGTGTGCCCCAGCATCAGCGCCGTCGTCGTCTGCCCGGCGCCGCCGGTGCAGCCGAGGACCATGATCCGCCTGCTCGCGGTGAGCGGAGTGCGGGCGCGCGCCTCGTCGACCTCCATGCCGTCCGTACGGCTGCCGCCCACGACGACCTGGGCGAGCCGGCGCCAGCCGCCGGAGGGGTCGCGTCCCACGACCGACTCCACCCGGCGCACCCGCGGGTGCTCCTCGCCGGGCGTCTTGGGTACCGGAGGGACGGCGGGGCTGGCCGGGCCGGCGGGACCGCCCGCCGGGGGGCCGGAGGGCACCGCCCGGATCGAGACGCCGCCCGCTCCCGGGCGGGGCCCGGCGAACGGATCGCGCCGCGGCCGGTCGTCCTGCGGCGTCATAGTCTCGCGCCGCTCACGCCAGCGGTCCGCCGGGAACGGCGTGACGGCCGCAGGTCCCGCCGTGATCCCCGTGACCCCGGGGGTCGTACCTCGGGCGGCGATGCCGGCACCGGCGGGAGCCGCCGTGTCCGCGCCGCTCCCCCAACTCTCTTGCGGGGGAGCCGGTCGCCGCTCCGGGGTGGAAGACTGCGCGCCGGCCGGCCGCGGCGGCCGGCCCTTCCGATGCAGCTCGCGGGCCGCCTGCCACGGATCGCCGGCGACGCCGCCCGCGTCCGGCCGCTCGGCACCGGCGCCGCTGTCGTGCTCCTCGTCCGCGTGAACGGCCTCGCGTCCGGGCTCGTGCGCCTCCTCCGCGGAGTCGGCCCTGTGGTCGCCGTCCCGGCCGGCCTCGGAGGCATCCGCATCCCGGCCGCGGTCGTGCGCCTCGGCGGGCTCACCCTGCTCAGTGGGCTCGGCATGTGCGGGGACAAGGGCCTCGCCCGAACGGTCGCGGTCGCCCCCGGCGGACGGCTCGTCCGCGCGCACCTCTTCGACAGCGGGCGCGGCCGGCTCGGCGGCCGGCGCCTGGGGCTCCTCCGTGCGCACCGCCTCGGCGGCGTGTGACTCCTCGGCACGCGCCCCGTCGGCGAGGGACGGACGCGGCTCCTCCGGCCGTACGGCACGGGGTCGGGGGTGGTCCACCGGGGGCGGCGGGACCCGTGACTCGGCCGAGGCGGCCAGCCGCCGCAGGCGGCGCAGCGCCTCGGTGCCGATGGGCGGCACGGGAGCCGGGGGCTCCACGGCCGGGGAGGCGTCAGGCGTGCGGGCCGCCGCTGGAGCGGCGTCGGACGGCCCGGCGTCGGGCTCGGGACGGGCCTTGGGGAACGACTCGGGGTCGGGTTCGGCGGAGACGCCGCGAGGCAGGGGGCGGGGCGGCGTGCCGAAGGCGGGCTCGGCCGGGGACCAGCCGGTGACCGGGGACGCCGCGGCCGGAGACGACCCGGTGACCGGGGACGCCGCGGCCGGAGACGACCCGGTGACCGGGGATTCGGCCGGGGACCGGGCGGTGGCGGGGGACGGCGCGGGCGTGGACGTCCGGGCGGAC
>NZ_KI866527.1:163188-171723 GCF_000511135.2 Microbispora sp. ATCC PTA-5024
GTCCGGACCCGGTCGAGCCGCCGCGGGGCGGGCCCGCCGCCGGCTCTGCCAGGGAGAAGACGCGTTCGCCGGCCGCCGTGGCCGTACCCCGGGAGGTCGTGGCACCCGGCACCGTGCTGTCGGCGACGGGCGCGGCGGCGGCCGCCGCGGCGGCCACGACGGGACGGACCACCCGGGACGGGCTCTCCGCGACCGACTCGGCCTCGGCGGGGGACGCCAGGCGGCTGGGCAGCGCCCGTTCAGGGAAGCGGGGCTGCTTGCCGGCACGCCTGCCCCGCACGGGCGCGGTTCCCGGCGTGATGCGCACCTGCCCGGCCTTCGACGCGGCCTTCCGCCGGGCCTTGCGCGGCACGCGGACACCCTCGCCCTCGGCGAGGGGGGCGGCCCGCCAGACCCGGGCGACGACGGTGATCTCGTCGGGCTCGCCGGACGGCGCCATCCGGCACCAGGTGCGCGGCTCGGTCATGTAGCGCACCTGCGACTGCAGGAGCTCGGTGAGGCGCTTGCTCTCGATGACGGGCCGGGTGGACAGCCAGGTGAGGACGCCCGGAGGGACGAGGTAGACGACGTGCCACGGCGCTTCGAGCGGCAGCCCGATCAGGTAGAGGAAGAAGCACCACGGGACGAGCACGCCCACGAACACACCGATCCAGACGACTGGAAGCGGCATGGGCAGCCGTAGGTCGTACAGCTTGTAGAGCCGCTTCTCAATTCGCCAGATATTCGTATATGTGGGCAGATCCACCCCGACCTCCTCTCCGCCCGATCACTTGATCCCGAGCGCGCCCGCGATGGCCCTCGCCGTCACCTCGATGATGTTGGGAACGTAGAAGATCACGCCGATCGCGATGGCCAGGATGATGAACTGCACGAACCTGGTGATCTCGCGGGTGAAGAGGAAGAAGATGGCCACGACGGAGACGACGGCAAGGAAGAGCGGGGCGAAGAACCGGCGCAGGAAGTCCGCCAGGCCCTCGGTGTTGATGCCGGTCGTCGGCGCGGGCGACGACGGCGTGGCCAGATCAAGGACGTGGTCCACAACGGTCTTCAGAATCAACTCTCGCCCTCCCGGGGGTATGGATCAGCGATGTCATGATCGGGCATGCGCTACCCCACGGACCGATTCGCACCCTGCACGTCCCTGACGAACCACTTGCCGCCCTGCTTTTCCATCGTGAGCTGGTAGGCCTGCTCCAGCCCGGCCGGCTGCGACACCGGGTCGGCCGACGGGGTGGCCACGGCGGCCACGTCGCCCGAGCTCACGGCCCACACCACGACGGCGGTGACCTCCCTGCTGTCGGCGTCTCCGGGCGGCACGACGACGTCCTTGAGCTCCGCGAGCGTGAACTCCCCGTTGAAGCCGTCGACGGTCACGCCGTTGGCGACGTACCGCTGGAGGTCCACCTGGTTGCCCGCCGCGTACGCCTTGAAGAAGCCCTCCAGCTGGGGGCGCAGCTCCGCCTCGGTGGCCGAGTCGCGGTCGGGATCGGCCAGCTGGGGCAGACCGGCCGGGCCCGGGGCGGGCAGCAGGGCCGGCTGCGCCGACACGACGAACTTCCCGCTGTCGTAGTAGACCGGGACGGACAGCAGGCCGCGGCTCCCGCCGGACTGGTACGTCACGGTGACGCGGGCGCTGTGGACGTCGATCACGTTGATCCCCGCGAACTGGAAGGCCCCCGCCGACATCCGGCCGTAGCCGTTCCAGCCGAACTGGTCGTCGGCCCCATCGGGCAGGAACGCCTTGAGCCGCTCGGCCCTCTGCTGCGGGTTCGCTGCGTCGTAGTTCAGGTAGACGGCGGCGAACTGGTTGGCGAAGGCGGCGGCCTGGGTGACGGGGAAGATGGATCCGGTCGGCTCGGTGGGCGCCTGGGACGCCTGGTCGGTCGCCGTCATCCGCTCGATGGGCGCCCGGACGCCGTTCACGACGATCACGATGATCAGCGCCCAGAGGATCGCGCGGCCGGCCCAGACGAGCCAGCGGCCCCCGCCGCCGCTCCAGCCGCCGCGCCGGGAGGGGACTCCCCGTGCGGCACTCACCTGATCAAGGTCTTCCAGAGGGTACGACTCGGGGTCGCCAGCGATCCGCGGATCCTGCTGGACGGTTGACCTGCGAGCCATCACGCCTCCGCTCGCGCCGATCCCCCCGGCTGGCGCGGTGTCGTCTTACTCTCGATCCGGTTAGCCGCATTGAAGTATTCACCCTAGCGGTCACGCCAATTCTTCCAGGTAAGCCACGCCCATGGTGCAAGCATCGCCGTGACCGAGCAAACCGGGTCTACATCCCGATGAGACATCCCACACCTATCCAGTCTGCGGAAAAGCACGTTACGCCTGGTCAGCGGGGACATCGATTACCTAACCGCCAGGTATTGGTTTCCCGGCAGCTCACAGACATATCGAGGCCGGCGCTCGTTCACGTGCCATCGCCCGAGGTGAGGACGCCGCGCGCATTCGCGAGTACGACGGGTGAGGTGCGACCGGCGCACAGGAGAGACGCCCCAGGCGGCGGGGCGCCGGGCACCGGTGCCAGCCGACCGGCAGGCGTGCCGTCGGCGGCACGCGGATGGCGGCACGCGGACGGCCCCGCACCGGGTGGATGGTGCGAGGCCGAGAGGGTCGCCGGCGGTGATCCGCCTGGCCGCCCGCACTACCCGGAAATCGCCGAGAATCCCGAGTCCGACAGATCTGACGCGCTCGAACCCGACGCGCTGGAACCCGAGTCCGACGAGCCCGACTCGTCCGCGGCCGACGCGTTGGAACCCGACTCATTCGCAGCCGACGCGCCGGAACTCGACTCGCCGGAGGCCGACGACGAGCCCGACTCGCTCGATTCGGACGACGAGCCCGCTTCGCCGGACGCCGACCCGGACTCCCCCTGCGCCGACTGCTGCCGGGCCTCGCTCGCGATCCGGTCCTGCGCGTCCCGCGCCATCTCCGCGATCCGCTGCTGCGCCTCCGCGGCCGCCTCGCTGATGCTCTGCTGGGCGCTGCTGGCCATCTCGGCGATGCGCTGCTGCTGCTCGCCCGCCGCCGCGGGCAGGTCGCCCGGCGTGAACGCCTCGCTCTCGAACGACGCGCCACGCGGCGAGAAGCCCGGCAGCCGGCCGTACGGGCTGAACGTCTCGGAGAACTGCCGGAGTGACGACGGGAACGCCGTCTCCTCCACCGTGCCGCCGGAGTACGTCTCCTGGAGGGCGAGCCCCGGCACGGCCGGTCCGGCCTGCGCGAGCGCGGAACCGCTCAGCAGCGCGGCGCCGCCGGCCGTCAGCGTCGAGGCGACGACGGCCGCCAGAGCCAGCTGTCTGGTTTTCCGGTGCATTGTCCCTCCTTGTGCCCGTCGCGTGCCCGAATAGGGCTGGACAGGCAGGCCACCAGGCGTTTTCCCCTGGTTCCTTCACGGCCGGAAATCCTCCGTACGCGCGCCGGGATAACGGTGAGAAATGGCGATTGCCAGAAAAGAGGACTTATTCAGCGGCATGCGCCGGACGGCCATACCTCGATCCTCAGCCGCGTCCACCGGGCGCGTCCAGACGCTTTGAGGCAAGCGTGCCCGCTGACCTTGGAGGATCTGACCCGCAGCAGGCCGAACACGTCTGTGGACTTTGCGGCCGCTTGCACGCGCGAGGGGCATGCGGTCGCCCGTCCATGATCCGGTTCCGCGTCGCCAGTAACTTGTCCCGGCTAACTTAGGATGTTAAGTTAGTCCCATGGAACGCAACCTGAGTCTGAACCTGCACGTGCTCACCGCGCGGCTCGACCGGGCGGCCGACCGGATCCTCCGGACGGAGCACAACGTGTCGTACAGCCGCTTCGTGGCGCTGACCATGGTGGGAGAACTGGGGGCCTCGACGCAGCGGACCCTCGCCGAGTACCTCGGCGTGACCGAGCCGTCGGTGAGCCGCATGACCGCCGTCCTCGCCTCCGACGGGCTTCTCGACGTCCAGCCGGATCCGGTGGGCGGCAACCGCCGGCGGCTGAGCCTCACCGACGAGGGGAAGCGGCTGGTCGCCACCATCCAGCAGAGCCTCGAAGACCGGCTGGCCGGGCTCGTCGCGCGCAGCGGCGTGCCGTACGACGAGTACGCCGAGCACACCGCGCGGCTGCTGTCGACGTTCGACCGGCTGGAGCAGGAGGCGGGCCGATGAGCGAGAACGTCTCGGCCCCGCCGTCACGGCCGCGAACGGTCCACTCGGCGGACGGCACGCCGATCGGCTATCGGACGACGGGCTCCGGACCGGCTCTGATCGTGCTCGGCGGCACGCTGCGGACCTCGGACGACTACCTTCCCCTGGCCTCCACGCTGGCCCGCTCGTTCACGGTGCACGTCGTCGACCGGCGGGGACGCGGCGACAGCGGCCCTCAGGGACCGGGGTACTCGCTGGAGAAGGAGGTGGAGGACCTCCTCGCCGTCCAGGCGGAGACCGGTGCGCGACTGGCGTTCGGGCACAGCTATGGCGGGCTCGTCGTCCTGGCGGCCGCGCGCGCGTTCCCGCTGTTCGACCGGGTCGCGGTGTACGAGCCCGGAGTGCCGTACGCCCCCGTCCCCACCACGTGGATGGACCCGTACCGGGAAAGGCTGGCCGCCCGCGATCCCTACGGAGCGATGGTCCACTTCATCCGCGGTTCGGGCGGCGCGCCGCCCTTCATGGCCAAGATGCCGCACTGGTACCTGCGGACGGTGCTGCGCCTGGTGTTCCGCGGGCCGGCCTGGCAGCGGATGCGGCCGCTGCTGGAGAGCAACCTGGCCGAGCACGAGCAGATCGCCGCCCAGCAGGGCAGGATCGGCGACTTCGCCGACGTCGCCGCCCCCGTGCTGCTCCTGCGCGGCGGCCGGTCGCGCGTGCGCCCGGAGGAGGCCGCCGCGCTACACGACACCCTTCCCCACGCCGTACTCGAGACCCTGGACGGCCTCGATCACTTCGCCCCGTCAGAACGGAAGGCCGCCCCGGCCGTCGCCGAGCGCGCTCTGGCGTTCTTCGCCTGACGGCCGGTCGCCGCGATCAGAGACGGGGCCCGCCGCTGCGACGTCCCGCTCCGCCGGTCGTCCCGCGGAAGGCGGGCTCGGACACCGCTGTTCCCGACCCCTGATGGTCCTACAGGGGGACGGCTGCCAGCGGCGGTCCGCACCACGCGGCCAGCGCCGCCCGGAGTTCGTCCGTGGGCACGCCGGGATCGGCGCAGTCGGCCGCCCAGGCGACGTATCCGTCGGGCCGGACCAGCACCAGTCGGCTCGTCCTGCCGCCCGCGGCGGCCACATCGACGCGATCACGCCACGCCGCGATGAGCGAGACGGGCAGCCAGACGTCCGGAGGCGTGACCAGGACCAGGCGTCTCGTGCGCAGCGCCTGGTAGAGGGTCGGGCGGCCGGGGCCGGCCAGTGGTATGTCGGGAGCGCGCCTGCCGGTGAGGGGGTGGGAGCCACGTGGCGCCGGGTAGGCGAGGCCGATGCCGGAGAGCGATCTGGCCATCCGGCGGGCCAGCGGGGGCATCCGCGGCGCCAGGCGAAGGGCCGCGCGGCGGACGGCGCCGGGCGTGCGCGGCCTGGCGAGGGCGGCCTGCAGCAGCATGCCGCTGATGCGCAGCGCCTTCCTGCCCGCAGGGCGGCGTTCGGCGTCATAGGTGTCCAGCAGGCTCGCCGGCGCCCCGTTCCTGATGACGGCGGCGAGCTTCCAGCCGAGATTGGCCCCGTCCTGCAGGCCCGTGTTCATGCCGAGGCCGCCGGCCGGGGAGTGGACGTGCGCGGCGTCGCCCGCGAGGAACACCCTGCCGGCCCGGTAGTGCGGCACCTGACGTTCGTCGCTGCTGAACCGGGAGATCCAGCGGGGGTCGTGCATGCCGAAGTCGGTGCCGAGCACCCGCCGGGTGACGTCGCGGATCTCGCCGAGTTCGACGGGGGCCGTGTCCGGCAGGGGGTTCCGTCGATCCCAGACGATCACCCGGTACCAGCCGTCGCCGAACGGCAGCACGAAGGCGAAGCCGTCCTCGACGGCGTCCGCCATCAGCAGGTCGGGTGGCGGATCCGCCAGTCGCACGTCGCACAGCATGACCGAACGGACGGCGGAGCGGCCCGGGAAGGACAGGCCGAGAAGCTCCCGCACCCTGCTGTGCACGCCGTCGGCCGCGACGACGTAGCGGGCCCGGTACGTGCGGGTCTCCCCCTCCCGCGTGCGCACGTCCAGATCGACCCCGTCGGCGTCCTGCCGCAGCCCGACCACCTCCGCGCCGGGCACGATCCGGACGCCGAGCCGCCGAGCCCGGCTCTCGAGCAGCGCCTCGGTCCGGTACTGCGGCACGGCCAGCATGTACGGAAACCTGGTCGGCAGCCCGGACAGGTCGAGTCTCGCGCGCCCGAACACGACCAGCTTGTCGACGGGCAGGCCCGATTCCACAAGCTCGTCCGCCAGCCCTCGGGCGTCGAGCTCCTCCAGAGTGCGAGCGTGCACGCCGGCCGCCCTGCTGAGGTTCGACTCGCCCTTGCGCCTCTCCAGCACCGTGCAGGAGACATCGGCGGCGGCCAGGTCACCGGCGGCCAGCAGACCGGTGGGACCGGCGCCCACGACGAGCACATCGGTCATCGGAAGCATTCGTCCTCTTTGATCGGCACCCATTCGGACAAATACCCCAAAAATGGATGATCCGCACTGAAGTGGACTCGCAGAGGTGCAGGCTTCAAGAAAGTTAAGATCGACATATTGATAATTGAGGATTGTCGGCGTAGAACTTAACGTATGACAGAGCAGGCGATGGACTGGCAGGAACTCACGAACCTGACCCGGGGCCAGCCGTTCGTCGTCGAGCGGGTGCGCCTGGCAGGCAGCGGCGTCGCGATCGAGGGCGAGTTCGAGCTGCCGCAACTGGCTCAGCTCAACGTCGAGGATCAGGTCTTCGTCACGGCGTTCGTACGGTGCCACGGCTCCATCAAGGAGATGGAGCGGATCTTCGGGGTGAGCTACCCGACGATCAAGTCACGGCTGAACCGGATCACGCGGATGCTCGAGTTCGTCGAGACCGATCCGGCGCCGTCACGGGCCGACATCGTCGATCGGCTGCGGCGCGGCGAGATCACCGCAAAGCAGGCGCTGGCCGAATTGGAGGGCCGATCGTGATGCCGCAGTCGCTGACCGTACGGATCAGGCGCCCGGAGGGTCGTCCCGTCCGGATCTGGGTCCCTGTGCTCCCCGTGGTGCTCGTGTTCTCCCCGGTCGTGGTCCTCGCCGTACTGGTGGGGGCCGTGGCCTGCCTCGTGTACCACGTCAGCGTGGTGCGGGCGCTCGCGTCCGGCTGGCGCCTCGTCTCCGCGTTGCCCGGCACCCGGTTCGACCTCGAGCAGGGCCGTACGGCTGTGCTCGTATCCATCCGATAGGAGAGGTTCCGATGAACGAACAACGCAAGGACATCCTCGACATGCTTGCCGAGGGCAAGATCAGCGCGGAGGAGGCGGAGCAGCTCATCGCCGCGCTCGAACGGGACCAGCCGGCGGCGGCGCCGGGTCCCGACGCCCGGCCGAAGGGCAAGGCGAAGTACCTGCGAGTGGTGGTGGACGCCATCGAGGACGACGAGCCGACGCGGGTCAACGTGCGGGTGCCGCTGCAGTTGCTGCGGGCCGGCGTGCGGCTGGCCGCCCTGATCCCGCCGCAGGCGCTGGGCAAGGCCAACGCCGAACTGATGAAGTCGGGCGTGCCGCTCGACCTGACGCAGCTCAAGCCCGAACAGCTCGAGGCGCTCGTGGAGCACCTCGACGAGATGACCGTGGAGGTCGACCAGCCCGATGCCCGCGTGCGCGTCTTCTGCGAGTAGGCGCCGTCCGGTTCGGACGGGCCCCCGAGAGGGTGCTGGAACACCCTCCCGAGGCCGCGCCCGCCACAGCAGAGCACGGATGAACTGCCAACCTGAAGCCTAGCCGCTCGTCGGCGGGCCGTCGGAGGGGCCGCTCGGACGAGCGGCCCCTCCTTCCGTTCACGCGTCGGCGGCGGCACACACGCCGTGTGCCGCACGCCGGAACCCGAAGGCGGATGAGGCCGGTTACATTCCGGCGCAGATCAACGTCACCGCGCGGACCGGCGTGACGGCCCTGCGGAGGGCCGCACCTTCAGATCCAGGAACATCACATGCAGCCCGACCAGACCGTGCTCCGGATGGTCGAACGCTTCCGGGACGGTGGCCAGCACGTGGAAGCCCAGCGAGCGCCACAGTCGCACGGCCACCTCGTTGGTCTCGACCACCGCGTTGAACTGGATGCTTCGGTACCCGGCGCCACGCGCCCAGTCGACGACGTGCTCGCCAAGGGCGCGACCGACACCACGGCCGGAGTGCGCCGGATGGACCATGAAACTGGCCGTCGCGACATGAGCTCCTCGCCCGGGGCGATTGGGGCCCATCTTGGCGCTGCCGAGAACGGTCGAACCATCCACGGCGACGACGGTGCGCCCCGGAGGAGCTTCCATCCACAGTCCACGAGCCTGCTCGAGGGAGAGATCCTCGGGATAGGCGTACGAATGTCCCGCCGCGACGATCTCGCTGAAGAACGGGTAGATC
>NZ_KI866527.1:171882-241623 GCF_000511135.2 Microbispora sp. ATCC PTA-5024
GGATCATCACCCGATCACCGTAGGGCCGCCGAACCTGCCCGGCAACGCTGTTCAGCGGCATCGAAGCACCCTGCAACGCCCCGCCCGGCCAACTCCATCCAGGAGACGATGAACCGCGATCAGACGTTGAAGCGGAACTCGACGACGTCGCCGTCGCGCATCACGTAGTCCTTGCCCTCGATCCGCGCCTTGCCGACGGCGCGCGCGGCGGCGACCGAGCCGGCCTCGACGAGGTCGCCGTACGAGATGACCTCGGCCTTGATGAAGCCGCGCTGGAAGTCGGTGTGGATGACGCCGGCGGCCTCGGGCGCGGTCGCGCCCTTGCGGATCGTCCAGGCGCGGGTCTCCTTCGGGCCCGCCGTGAGGTACGTCTGCAGGCCGAGCGTCTCGAACCCGACCCGGGCGAGCTGCGACAGCCCGGACTCCTCCTGGCCGACCGACTGCAGCAGCTCGAGCGCCTCGTCGTCGGGCAGCTCGACCAGCTCAGACTCGATCTTCGCGTCGAGGAACACGGCCTCGGCGGGCGCGACGAGCGCCGACAGCTTCGCGCGCAGCTCGGTGTCGATCAGCTCGTCGGCGTCGAGGTTGAAGACGTACAGGAACGGCTTGGCCGTGAGCAGGTGCAGCTCGCGCAGGTCGGCGGGGTCGATCCCGGCCCCCTTGGCGCCGGCGTACAGCGTCGTGCCGGTGTCGAGCAGCTTCGCGGCGGCCTCGGCGGCCTCCAGGAGGACCTTGCGGTCCTTGTTGTTCCTGGACTCCTTCTGCAGGCGCGGCAGCGCCTTCTCGATCGTCTGGAGGTCGGCGAGGATCAGCTCGGTGTTGATCGTCTCGATGTCGCGCTCGGGCGAGACGGCGCCGTCGACGTGGGTCACGTCGGGGTCGGAGAACACCCGGATGACCTGGCAGATCGCGTCGGTCTCCCGGATGTTGGCGAGGAACTGGTTGCCCCGGCCCTGCCCCTCGGACGCCCCCTTGACCAGGCCGGCGATGTCGACGAACTCCACCTTCGCGGGGAGGACGCGGGCCGAGCCGTAGATCTCCGCGAGCGTCGCCAGCCGCGCGTCCGGCACGCCGACGATGCCCACGTTCGGCTCGATCGTGGCGAACGGGTAGTTCGCGGCAAGCGCGTTCCCGCTCTTGGTCAGGGCGTTGAAAAGCGTGGACTTGCCCACGTTGGGCAGACCGACGATGCCGATGCTCAGGCTCACGTAGGCCGAGTTTACGGGCCCGGGCGGGTGTAAGGGACATCGGCGGGCGGCCCGGCTCACGTCCCCCGATGAGCGCGCCTCCCCCTGCGCGCGGTGAATGCCTGAAATGATCCGGAGCGTGGATGTGACGGCCCTCGCTCTGTGGCTCGCCGTGGGTCTCGCCGCCGGGATCGTGATCGGTTTCGCCCTGGCCCGGACCCGTACGGCGAGCGACGCGGCGCGGTCCGCCGTCCGCGTGGCGGAGGCCGAGGCGAGGGCGCGGGCGGCCGAGGAGAAGGTCGCCTACATGGAGAACCAGCTGTCGGAGCGGTTCCAGGCCATCTCCGCGCACGCCCTCGACGTCAACAACCTCCGCTTCCTCGAACTCGCCGAGAACCGGCTCAACACCACCCGGGCCGAGGCCGCGGGCGACCTGGAGCAGCGCAGGCAGGCCGTCGAGAACCTGGTCACCCCGCTCAGGGAGACGCTGGCGAAGGTCGAGGCCCAGCTCAGGGAGAGCGAGTCCGGAGCCCGCGCCGCCCGCGCCGAGCTGAGCAAGCAGATGGAGTTCGTCCGGCAGAGCTCGGAACAGCTCAAGGGCCAGACGGCGGCCCTCGTACGGGCCCTGCAGCGGCCCGAGGCCCGCGGACGCTGGGGGGAGCTCCAGCTGCGCCGGGTGGCCGAGATCGCCGGCATGGCCCGCTACTGCGACTTCGACGAGCAGACGACCGCCTTCACCCGCGACGGCCTGGTCCGCCCCGACATGGTGGTGCGGCTGACCGGCGGCAAGAACATCGTCGTCGACTCGAAGGTGTCGCTGGCCGCGTACCTGGAGGCGGCGGAGGCGGGCGACCCCGACTACGGGTCGGCCCGGCTCGACGCGCACGCCCGGCACCTGCGCGAGCACGTCGACCGGTTGGCGGCCAAGGCGTACTGGCAGGCGTTCAGCCCGTCGCCCGAGTTCGTCGTGCTCTTCATTCCCGGCGAGGCGTTCCTCGCCCCGGCTTTGGAGCGCGACCCCGGGCTGCTGGAGTACGCCATGCGCCGGCGCGTCCACATCGCCACGCCGACGACGCTGATCACGATGCTCCGCACCGCGGGGTACGCCTGGCAGCAGGCCGCCCTCAGTGAGAACGCCAAGGCCGTCTTCGACCTCGGCAAGGAGCTGTACGAACGGCTCGGCGGCCTGGGCCGCCACATGGACGGCCTCGGCAAGGCCCTGTCCCGGGCCGTCGCCGCGTACAACCAGACGGTCGGCTCGCTGGAGAGCCGCGTGCTGGTCAGCGCGCGCAAGATGAACGACCTCGGGTTCGTGGACGACCCCCTCGACGGGCCGGACCCCGTCGAGGAGGTCCCCCGGCAGGTGGCGATGCCCGAACTCGAAGGTGAAGAGCAGGTAAGCCCCCCTCCTGTCCATCGTCAGAACGGTAAATTGACGCGAGACTTGTCGTAAGGGGGCTCGATGACAGGCGCGGATCGAGCACAGATCAGGCTGACCGCCCGGGGAGCCATCGTCGTGCTCTTCGCCGTCACGCTGCTGGGGCAGCTGCTCCGCCTCCCCGGCCCGGCGTTCGTCGCCGGATGCCTCGCGGCGGTCCTGCTCGTGCAGCCGCGTGACCTGCTCCCGCTGGTGGTCACGCCCCCGCTGGTCTTCTTCGCCGCCACCCTGCTCGTGGAGGCCGTACGGTCGCTGGGGTCCGGCTCGATGGTGCAGACCCTGGGACTTGGGCTGTTCACGGCGCTGTCGTCCGGCGCGCCGTGGCTGTTCGCCGGGTCGGCGCTGGCGCTGGCCGTCGGCTGGTTCCGGGGGCTGCCGGACAACATCCGCGAGCTGCGGCAGGACACCCCGGGGGACGCTCCCGTACCGGCCGCCGCCGCGCCCGCGTCACGGGGACGGCGGGCCCGCCGGTCGGGCTTCGACCCCGAGCCCGAGGGCTACTTCGAGCCCCGCGTGTACGGCACGACCGCGGACGAGTGACGACAGCCGCCGACCGGGCCGCCTGCCTGCCCGCAGGTCGCGGCCTCAGGCGGCGGCGTCAGGCGGAGTCGGCGGTGCGCAGGTCGCGGCGCAGCTCGTGGGGCAGCGCGAAGCGCATGCTCTCCTTGACCGACTCGACCTCCTGGACGTCGGTGAAGCCACGCTCGGCGAGCGCCCGCAGCACCCCGTCCACCAGTTCCTCGGGCACCGACGCGCCGCTGGTCAGGCCGACCGTCGTCACGCCCTCCAGCCACTCGTCACGGAGGTGCGAGGCGTCGTCGACGAGGTGGGCGTCGTCGGCGCCGTAGTCCTTGGCCACCTCCACCAGCCGCTTGGAGTTGGAGGAGTTCGTCGAGCCGACGACGATGACGAGCTCAGACTCGGCCGCGATCTGCTTGACGGCCGTCTGCCGGTTGGACGTGGCGTAGCAGATGTCGTCGCTCGGCGGGTCGATCAGGTTGGGGAAGCGGGTGCGCAGCCGGGCGACCGTCTCGGTGGTCTCGTCGACCGACAGCGTGGTCTGGGAGAGCCAGACGACCTTGTCCGGGTCGCGCACGGTGACGCCGTCGACGCCCTCGAGGCCGTCCACGAGCTGGATGTGCGCCGGGGCCTCGCCCGCGGTGCCCTCGACCTCCTCGTGGCCCTCGTGGCCGATCAGCAGGATGTCGTAGTCCTTGGCCGCGAACCGCTTGGCCTCGTTGTGCACCTTCGTCACGAGCGGACAGGTCGCGTCGATCGTCCTGAGCCCCCGGGCGGCCGCCTCCTCGTGGACGCTCGGCGCCACGCCGTGCGCCGAGAAGATCACGATGGCGCCCTCGGGCACCTGCTCGGTCTCGTCGACGAATATCGCGCCGCGGGCCTCCAGCCCCTTCACCACGTGGGTGTTGTGCACGATCTGCTTGCGCACGTAGACGGGCGCGCCGTACCGGTCCAGTGCCCGCTCGACCGTCTCGACGGCGCGGTCCACTCCCGCGCAGTAACCGCGCGGCTTGGCGACCAGGACACGGCGAGGCGTCTGGGTGTGCTCGTCCATGTTCCTATGCTATGGGGAACGCCACCTGCCTCTTGACCCCGGTCTTGCGAGACTGGATGTCTGAGAACAGATCTCCCCGGGAGCTGTCATGTCCGTCCTTAGAGCCATTACGAAGCCACTGCGCGACGCCTTGGAGAACCGCGACCAGCTACGGGAGAAGGCCAAGGATCTGCCTGTCTTCGTGCTCCAGACGGCGCTGAACGGGGTCGGGCAGGCACTGCTGCTCGGCGACCGGGTCCGCTCGTCCATCAAGCGCCTCTCGGGCGGCGAGGAGCGGGAGGAGGAGAGCCGGGAGGAGGCCGCCGAGCCGCGCGCCGAGCGCCGTGAGCCCGTCATCTTCGCGCCCCGCCCGTCGGCGAAGGCCGAGGAGCCTCCGGCCGCGAAGGCCGCCGAGACCCCGGCTCCCGCCCCGTCCGACGTCGCGGAGGCCGCCGCCGTCTCCGCGCCCACGGAGAAGGCCGAAAGCGCGGAGAAGGCCGAAAGCGCGGAGAAGGCCGAAAGCGCGGAGAAGCCCGAAGGCGCGGAGGAGGCCGAGGTCGCGGCCCCGGCTGAGACGGAGAAGCTCGACCTGCCCGCCGTGCCGGTCGAGGCCGAGCCGCCGGCCGTCGCCGCGGTCCTGGACCGCCAGGCCGAGCTCCAGGAGGCCGGGGAGCGCGAGCCGCAGGCCGCCGAACCGGTCGCGCCGCAGACGCCCGCCGCGAAGGAGACGCAGCCCGCCGACGAGCCGGCCGCGAAGGAGACACCCGCGGAGACGCCGGCCAAGCCGGCGCGCGCCACCCGTACGACCCGTACGACGCGGACGAGCAGGACGCGCGGGACCACCGCCGCCGCCTCCACCGCTGCCGCCGCCGCGCCCGCCGAGGCGGCCCCCGCCGCAGGCGAGACAGCTACCGAGGCCTCCGCGACCGCGGCTGAGAGCGGCGCGAAGCGTACGAGAAGCACCGCCGGCCGCGGCACGGCCGCGCGCACGACCCGCGCGAAGGCCGCCGCGACGGCCGCGGAGGACAAGGGCGCCGACGCCACGGCCACCGGGACGAAGGACACGGAGACCACGGCCACGCCCACCAAGACGACCCGCAGCCGGAGCGGCACCGCGAAGGGCACCTCGGCCACGCCGTCGAGGAGCCGGGCCAAGGCGGCCGCCGCGGACGACGTCACCGGCACGGCCCCCGCCGCCGCGACGTCCGCGGGGACGGCCGCCGAGGGGCCGGTGACGGACGCGGGCGCCGCCACGCCGTCCGTCTCGGGCGCGAACGGGCAGGGCGAGCCGATGCCGGGCTACGCGGACCTGACCGTGGCCTCGCTGCGCGCGCGGCTGCGCGGCAAGTCCGTGGAGCAGGTGCACGACCTGCTCGACTACGAGCAGACGAACGCCAACCGGCCCGAGGTCGTCCGCCTGTTCCAGAACCGGCTGTCGAAGCTGCGGAGCGAGTCCTGACCTCGACCGGCCCGCGGAATGTCGGCGGCGACGGCTAACCTGCGGATGCGGGACGGCGAGCGGGCGGCGGGCGCCACGCCGCCCGCCGGCGAGGAGGGCCTGTGAGCGCGAAGACGTCCCCCGAGGCGCCGCTGCCGATCCGGTCGGTGCTCCAGCTGGTGGCCCAGTGGATCGGCAAACTGGGCACCGTCTGGGTGGAGGGGCAGATCACCGAGCTGACCGCGCGCGGCGGCACGGTGTTCCTCACCCTGCGCGACCCGGTGGCCAACGTCTCGGCCCGGATCACCTGCTCGCGCGGCGTCTACGAGGCGAGCGTGCCCCGTCCGGTGGACGGCGCGCGCGTGGTCATGCACGTCAAGCCGGACTTCTGGGTCAACAAGGGGTCGTTCGCGTTCACCGCGCTGGAGATACGGCCCGTCGGCGTGGGCGAGCTGCTGGCCCGGCTCGAACGGCTCCGGCAGGTGATGGCCGCCGAGGGCCTGTTCAACGTCGACCGCAAGAGGCGGCTGCCGTTCCTGCCGGGCACGATCGGGCTGATCTGCGGCCGCGACTCGGCCGCCGAGCGCGACGTGCTGGAGAACTCACGCCGCCGCTGGCCGGCCGTCCGGTTCAAGGTGGAGCAGGTGGCCGTCCAGGGGCCGTACGCCGTGGGCGAGGTGACCGAGGCGCTGCGCAGGCTCGACGCCGACCGCGAGGTGGACGTCATCATCGTCGCCAGGGGCGGCGGCTCCCTGGAGGACCTGCTGCCGTTCTCCGACGAGGCGCTGGTCCGGGCCGTCGCGGCCTGCCGCACGCCCGTGGTCAGCGCTATCGGCCACGAGCAGGACACCCCGCTGCTCGACCTCGTCTCCGACGTGCGGGCCTCGACGCCGACCGACGCGGCCAAGAAGGTCGTCCCCGACGTGGGCGAGCAACTGGCCCTCGTCCACCAGCTCAGGGACCGGGGCCGCCGGGTCGTGCGCGGCTGGGTCGAGCGCGAGCTGTCGTGGCTGGAGTCGGTGCGGTCCCGGCCGTCCCTGGCCGACCCGGTGCGCGAGCTCGACCGGCGGGCCGAGCAGATCGACGCCCTGCGTGACCGGTCCCGCAGGTGCCTGACCGCGTCCCTCGACCGTTCGTCCGACTCGCTGGAGCACCTGCGTGCCCGGCTCGTGGCGCTCTCGCCCGCCGCGACGCTGGAGCGCGGCTACGCCATCGCGCAGCGGCCCTCCGGGGAGGTCGTCCGGCTCGCGGCCGACGTCAAGCCCGGCGACGAGCTGACCATCCGCTTCTCCGACGATCGCGTCGGCGTGACGGCCCTCCCCGGCGAACAGCCCCTCTGACACATGCTGGAAACCCGGCTCACGCACACCGCCATGCCGGAGGCCCGGCTCCGGCGCACCGCCCCTCTGGCGCGTGCCGGAGGCCCGGCGCGGTGCCGGGCCTCGGGCGGCGCGGTGATCAGATGGAGACGCGGGCGCCGTAGTTCTCCAGCCAGGCGTTGAGCTGGAGCAGGCCCTCCAGCGAGGTCCGGGCGCCCTGGAAGCTCACGGTGCCGATGGGCTGGTCGAGCATGTCCCGCACCTTGCCCGCGTCCACGAGGCCGGCCGCGGCGAAGTCGCCGCCGTCCAGCAGCCGGGTCACCTCCGCCCGCAGCGCCCGCTCGTACGCCGGGTCCTGGGTGGAGGGGTAGGGCACCTTGCGCCGTTCGACGACCGAGCGCGGCAGCACGTCGGCCGCGGCGGCGCGCAGCAGGCTCTTCTCGTGGCCGTCGAACGTCTTCATGGCCCACGGGGCGTTGAAGACGTACTCGACCAGGCGGTGGTCGCAGAACGGGACGCGGACCTCGAGGCCGACGGCCATGCTCATCCGGTCCTTCCGGTCGAGCAGGATCTGGACGAACCGGGTGAGGTGGAGGTAGCTGATCTCCCTCATCCGGCGTTCCAGCCCGGTCTCGCCCGGCAGGCGCGGCACCTCGGCGAGGGCCCGCTGGTAGCTGTCGGCGCGGTACGCGGGGATGTCCAGCTTGCGCAGCAGGTGTTCCTCCAGGAACTCGCCGCGCGTCGCCAGGCCGGTGACGCCGGGGACGGCGAGCCACGGGAAGGTGTCGCCGTGGACGGCCTCCGGGTCGTGGAACCAGCGGTAGCCGCCGAAGACCTCGTCCGCCGACTCGCCCGACAGCGCCACCGTGGAGTGCCTGCGGATGGCCTTGAACAGCAGGTAGAGCGAGGTGTCCATGTCGCCGATGCCGAGCGGCAGGTCGCGGGCCCGCAGGACGGCCCGCCGGACGCCCGCGTCCATCAGGTCGGCCGAGTCGAGCACGATGTCCGTGTGCTCGGACCCCACGTGGCGGACCACGTCGTGGACGTAGGGGGTGTCGGGCGTGTCGCGGGTGTCGTCGGGCTGGAAGTTCTCGGCGTAGCCGGCGAAGTCGACGGAGAACGACCGGACCCTCCCCTGGCCCTCCAGGGCGCGCGCGGCGAGCGCGGTGACGGCGCTGGAGTCGAGGCCGCCGGACAGCAGCGTGCACAGCGGCACGTCGGAGATGAGCTGCCGGGCCACGATGTCGTCGAGCAGGTCGCGGATCGTCCGCACGGTCGTGCCCAGGTCGTCCGTGTGCTCGTGGGACTCCAGCTTCCAGTAGCGGCGCTTGCTCAGGCCCTCGCGGCGCACCTTCACGATCTGGCCGGGACGGACCTCGTACATGCCGCGGAAGACGGCGTTCTCCGGCGTCTTGACGAACGAGAGGATCTCGCGGAGGCCGTCGGCGTCGACGACGCGCTCGACGAGCGGGTTGGCCAGGATGGCCTTGGGCTCGGAGCCGAACAGGACGCCGTTCGAGGTCGGGTGGTAGTACAGGGGCTTGATGCCCATCCGGTCGCGGACGAGGAGGAGTTCCTCGGTGCGGGCGTCCCAGATGCCGAAGGCGTACATGCCGTTGAGCCGGTCGGCGAAGTCCTCGCCCCATTCCAGGTACGCCTCGAGGACGACCTCGGTGTCGCTCTGCGTGCGGAACCGGTGTCCCCGCTGGGCGAGCTCCGCCCTGAGCTCGCGGAAGTTGTAGACCTCGCCGCTGTAGGTGAGCGCGGCGACGAGGCGGCCGTCGGCCTCCGCGAGCATCGGCTGGCGTCCGCCCTCGATGTCGATGATGGCCAGCCGGCGGTGCCCGAACGCGACGTTCCGGTCGATCCACGCGCCCTCGGCGTCCGGTCCGCGGCACGCCATCGTGTCGGTCATGGCCTGCACGGTCCCCCGCTCCTGCCACAGGTCGCGTCCGTAGTCCACCCAGCCGGTTATGCCGCACATAGAGATGACCCCCCGGTTCATCTGTCGGTCATGGATTGGTACGTGATTAAAACGTTCAAATCACTACATATATGCCCAAATCGGACAGGTGTCGTCGACATCGCGCCGCACGGCTGTCGGGGGCGACCTCTAGGGTGGGGTCGTGGCTGAGGAGAAGCAGGCGCCGTCGTACGAGCAGGCTCGCGAGGAGCTGACCGAGGTGGTCCGGCGGCTGGAGACCGGCGGGCTCACGCTGGAGCAGTCGATCGAGCTGTGGGAGCGGGGCGAGCGGCTGGCCGCCGTCTGCGAGGAGTGGCTGCAGGGCGCCCGGGCCAAGCTGGCGGCCGCGATGGCCCAGCGTCAGGAGCCCCAGGCGGCCGGCTCCGACGAGGCCCCGTTCTGACAGACGACTCCTCGTCGCGCGATCGAGGCATGCGGGCCACCGAGGTCAGCCGGAGGGCGTGGCGGAGGGCTTGGCCTGCGGGGACAGGCTGGCCGCGAGCGCGCTGAGCTCGTCCCAGCCGGCGGTGCCGGTGACGACGACCGTGTGGTCGGGGAGGACCCGCACCAGCGACCGCTGGTTCTTGTCGGGGCGGACGCGCTCCTGCCAGGTGACCCCGCCGATCTGGAGACTGCCGCTGGCCGTCTCGGTGTTGGCCATGCGGTTCGCGAACGCGCCCGGCGGCCGCTCGTCGCTCTGCGCCACCATCGCGTGCTCCCGCTTCGCGGTGGCGAAGCCGAGCCGCCACGTCACGCCGCCGTCCTGGGTCAGCGTCGAGCTGTTCGGCACCCAGTCGGGCGGCACCTGGCGCGGGGCGACGACCTCGTACGGCGCGCTGCGCGCGGCGTTGACCTGGTCGATGGAGTAGTCCACCCGCGGGATGTGCTCCGTGCGGTCCTGCGGGGTGACGAGCAGGAAGAGCCCCACACCGGCGAGGACCACGAGCAGCGCGAACGCGTAGCCGAGAAAGCCCTGGGTGAACCGTCTCACGATCATGAGACTACCGGCCGGAAGGGCAGGTCCCCGACTCGGCCTCCACCGCCTGTGGACAACGTGCGGCCCGGCGGGCGCGCCCGGCCTCGGCTCGGGAGGGCCGTCGGCGGCCGGGGGAAGGCGCCGTCAGGTCCGGTGGATCCGGCCGATGATGGCGAGCGCCTCCTCGGCCATGCGGCGGGCGGCCTCGGGGTCGTCCGAGAGCGTCACCTCCTGGACGACGGCCGCGAGGGCGCCGGTGACCACGACGACCAGGGCGTCCTCGTGCTCGAAGAGGGCCGCGGTCCGCCTGGCCCACTGCCGCAGCCGGTCCCGCATGATGACCTCGAAGCCGGGGGGCGCGTCACCGCGCAGGAACAGCGCCGCGAGATCGCGTTCGGCGAGGCATCCGTCCAGGTAGGCGCCGGCGGCGGCGAGGAACTGCGGCATCGGGTCGGTCTCGCCGGCGGCCCGCGCGTCCTGGACGGCCTGCCGGGTCCGCTGGGTCTGCCGCTTCTGGAACTCCTCGAAGAGGGTGAGGTAGAGGTCGGCCTTGCCGGAGAAGTGATGGTAGAGGCTGCCGACACTGGCGCCGGCCCGCGCCACGACCTCCGTGACGCCCGCCTCGGCGAATCCGCTCGTGACGAAGATCTCCTTCGCCGCGTCGAGGAGCGCCCCACGCGTGGCCGCGCCGCGGTCCGACGTGCGCGCTGTAACCGTTCGCTCGGTGTCGCTGCTCATGCCGCGACGATATCCCCGGCCTGCCCGTCCTGGGGCGTCACGGGGCCAAATGGGCCCCCACCAGGGAGGACAGGTACAGACCAATCGGACAAGAAGCGCCCGGACAACTACGATCAGTGAGGACGGGAACCTTCCAGCTAAGGGGATCGATGTCTGATCACGTGCCGGCCGTGCTGGCCACGGGGGAACACGCGCCCGACCGGAATCTGGCTCTCGAGCTGGTGAGGGTGACGGAGGCGGCGGCGATGGCCGCGGCCCGCTGGGTGGGCCGCGGTGACAAGAACGGGGCGGACGGCGCGGCCGTCAACGCCATGCGCCAGCTGATCAACACCGTCTCCATGCAGGGCGTGGTGGTGATCGGCGAGGGCGAGAAGGACAACGCGCCGATGCTGTACAACGGCGAGGAGGTCGGCGACGGCACCGGTCCGGAGTGCGACGTGGCCGTGGACCCGATCGACGGCACCCGTCTGTGCGCGCTCGGCATGAACAACGCGGTGTCGGTGATCGCGGTGAGCGAGCGGGGCTCGATGTACGACCCCTCGGCGGTCTTCTACATGGAGAAGCTGGTGACCGGCCGGCAGGCCGCGGAGCACGTGGACATCGACGCCCCGGTCGCGGACAACATCAGGGCCGTGGCCAGGGCCAAGGGCGCCAAGCCGTCCGACGTGACGGTGGTCATCCTCGACCGGCCCCGGCACGAGCGGATCGTGAAGGAGATCAGGGAGACCGGCGCCCGGATCCGGTTCATCACGGACGGTGACGTGGCCGGCGCGATCATGGCGGCCCGCCCCGGCACCGGCGTGGATCTGATGCTCGGCATCGGCGGCACGCCGGAGGGCATCGTCGCGGCCTGCGCGATGAAGTGCATGGGCGGCGTCATCCAGGGCAAGCTCTGGCCCCGCGACGAGGACGAGCGCGCCCGCGCGCTCGACGCCGGGCTCGACCTCGGCCGGGTGCTCACCACCGACGACCTCGTCCGCTCCGACGACGTGTTCTTCGCCGCCACGGGGATCACCGACGGCGAGCTCATGTACGGCGTGCGCTTCCAGGGCGGCGCCGCCGTCACGCACTCGCTCGTCATGCGGGGTCGTTCCGGGACCATCCGGAAGATCGAGAGCGAGCACCAGCTCTGGAAGCTCGGCGCCTACAGCGCGATCAACTTCGACACCGCCGTCTGAGCCCGACCGCCGTCTGAGCCCGACCGCCGGGAAAGCCCGCCGCCGGGAAAGCCCCGGACCCGGGGATCAGCCGCGGCGGAACAGCCCCCGCCGGGGCCGCTTCGGCGACCGGGCGACGACCTTGCCGCCGACGACGAACCCGGCCAGCTCGATCACGGGCGCGTCCGGCGCGTGGCCGGTCGCGCCCGGCGGGAGCCGCACCTCGTTCCTGACCGTGCGGACCCGGGCGGAGGGCGCCGTGACGATGCGTACGCCCTCGGGGACGACGAGCGTGACCGTGCCGGCCATGACGGCGAGCTGGACGACCACCCGGCGCGACTGGAGCAGCGCCTCGCACAGGTCCATCGTGACCTTGCCGCCCAGCGAGGTGACGGGCACCTGGGACGGCACCACCCACCGGCCCGTACGGCTCTCGGACCGGAAGAAGGCCGTCACCGGCCGGTTGTCGACGCGGAACGGCTGGCTCTCGGGGGGCAGCAGGTCGGCCGTGAGCGCGGCCAGCTCGCCCAGCGTGCGGGCGGCGCACGCCTGGTCGACGCGCTCCTCGTGTTCGAGCGGGGTGAGCCGTCCGTCCGTGACCGCCTCGGCGAGGACGGCGAGCACGCGCTCCCGGTCGGCGTCGGACGCCCGGAGCAGCGACGGATCGGTGCCGTCCTGGACCCGCGGCGCGAGGAATGCGGAGATCCACTTGTTCGCTGACGACTCGCTGCTCACACATCGAGAGTAAGCGCTGAACGGTGTTCGCGCCGCCTTCCCTTCGGGCGGTTCCCCCGGCCCCGGCCGGGGGTCGCGTCCGGAACCGGCTCCGGGACCGTACGATCGCGCCCGGAACGCACCGGCGCCGAGTCCGTACGGTCGCGCGCGAGGGCGGGCACTCGCCGGGCGGACGCCGCCACGCGACCAAGGTCACCAGGTTTGACCTGGCACTTCGTCTCCGCCTAGCGTGGAAATGTGGCCATTCCGGCGGCGCTGGTCCGTCAGATCGGCAACCTTCCGGCCGACCTGACCAGCTTCGTGGGCCGCAGGCGCGAGCTTGCCGAGATCCGCCGGTTGCTCTCGGTCTCGCGTCTGGTGACCCTCACGGGAGTCGGCGGCGTCGGCAAGACCCGGCTCGCGCTGCGGGCGGCCGCCGAGCAGCACCGGGCGTTCGACGCCGTCTGGCTGGTGGACCTGACCGCCCTCGACGACCCGGCCCTGGTGGCCGAGACGGTCGCGGCGACCCTGGGGGTGCAGTCCGAGATCAACCCGGTCGACGCGCTGGCCAGGGTGCTCACCGGGCGGCGGACCCTGCTCGTCCTCGACAACTGCGAGCACCTGCGGGACGCGTGCGCGTCGTTCGCGAACCGCCTCCTGCGGGCCGTGCCCGACCTGCGCATCCTCGCGACCAGCAGGCAGTCCCTCGGGATCATCGGCGAGCACCAGATGCGGGTGGCACCGCTCGCGCTGCCCGAGCCCGGCCGGCCGCTCACGGGCAGGGCGCTGGAGCTGTACGACGGGGTGAGCCTCTTCCTGGAGCGGGCGTCCGCCGTGGTGCCCGGGTTCCGCCTCACCCCGGACATCGCGGCGGACGTGGTCGAGCTGTGCCGGCGGCTGGACGGCATCCCCCTGGCGATCGAGCTCGCGGCGGTCCGGTTGCGGGCGCTGTCGGTCGGCACGCTGGTCGAGCGCCTCACCGACCGGTACGCCTGCCTGACGAGCGGGAGCCGTACGGTCGCGCCGCGCCAGCGGACCCTGCACGCGCTGGTCGACTGGAGCTACCAGCTGCTGTCACCGGCGGAGCGGACGCTGTGGAGCCGCATGTCGGTCTTCCCCGGCCACTTCGACCTCAAGGCCGTGGAGGACGTCTGCGCCTGCGGCGACGTGGAGCCGGAGGACGTCCTCGACCTGATCGACGCGCTGCTGGACAAGTCGCTGCTGCTGCGCGAGGAGCATCACGGCGAGGTCCGCTTCCGCATGCTGGAGACGCTGCGGGAGTTCGGCCGGCTGCGGCTCGACGGGCCCGACGAGCGGCGGTCGCTGGCGCGCCGCCACCGCGACCACTATCTGGCGCTGCTGGAACGGGCGGCCGGCGAGTGGTTCGGCCCGGCCCAGGCCGGGTGGTTCGCCCGGCTGCGCCTGGAGCAGGCGCACCTGCGCGGCGCTCTGGAGTTCTGCCTGCACGAGCGGGGCGAGGCCGACGTGGGGCTGCTCATGGCGGCCCTGCTGTACGAGACCTACTGGCTGCCCAACGCGTTCTACAGCGAGGGACGCCACTGGTTCGACCTGCTGCTGAAGTCGGCCCCGGCGCCCACCGCCGTACGGGCCGAGGCGCTGTGCGCCGACGCGCAGATGGCGTTCATACAGGGCGACACCGCCGTGGCCGAGCTTCTCGTCGGCGAGGGCCTCGCGCTCGCGGAGAAGCTGGGCCACGCGAAGAGCCTGGCCCTGGGCTCGCTGGTCTCCGGCATCGCCGCCCACCAGCACGGAGACTACGCACGGGCGGCCGTCCTGCTGGAGGAGGCCGTGACCGGCCACACCGCGGCCGGTGACGGTCTGGCCGCCCTCGTCGGCCTGCTGACGCTCGCGGCCACGGCCGGCAGCCTCGGCGAGGAGGACCGAGAGCGGCGGCTGTTCGAGCGGAGCCTCGCGCTGGCCGAAAGCGGCGGGGACAGCTGGATCAGGTCCTGGGTGCTGACGGTGGCCGCCGTCCACGCCTGGCAGCGCGGGGACGCGGAGAGGGCGACGGACCTGGCCCGGGAGAGTCTGGTGGTCGGCCGGGACTTCGACGACCGGCTGGCGCTCGCCACCACCTTCGAGGTGCTCGGCTGGATCTTCGAGACCGGGCGCCGCGACGCCTCCGCGGCACGCATGCTCGGCGTGGCCGAGGAGCTGTGCCGGGCGGCGGGGGCGTCGATACAGCGGGTGGCGAGCTATTCGGAGTCCCACGAACGGTGCGTGATCGCCCTGCGCGAGAGGATGGGCGAGCGGTCCTTCGACCGGGCCCTGCGGCAGGGCGAGCGCCTGACGCTCGACGACGCCGTCGCCGAGGCGCTCGGATCACGGCTGGACGAGAGGCCGGACGAGGGGCCCGGCGCGGAGCCGGACGAGGGGCCGGACGAGATGTTCGGGGAGGGGCGCCCGGGGCGTGGGGAGCGGGCCGGGCCCGAGCCGTCGCCGCTGACCGGGCGGGAGCGGGAGATCGCGGAGCTGATCTCCCAGGGGCTCAGCAACAAGGAGATCTCCTCCGCGCTGGTGATCGCGCAGCGCACCACCGAGGGCCACGTCGAGCACATCCTGACGAAGCTCGGCTTCAGCTCCCGCACGCAGATCGCGGCATGGGTGGCCGCGCGGAAGGCCGCCGGGGGGCACACGCGGGATCACGACGCCATCCCGAGGCGGCCTCGCCGCACTCGGTGAAGCGGCCGCGCGCCGCGACGCCGGGCGGAGGCGTGGGACCCCGCCCGGACGACGCGGTGCGCGACCGGATCACCGGCGCCCTCCGTCCGTACGAGACGACGACCTCGCCGGAGGGCGCGAGTGGAAGGCTGACGACGAAGCGGCTCCCGGGCTCGGCGTCCTGGACGGCGATGCGGCCTCCGTGAGCCTCGGCGACCTCCCGGGCGATGGCGAGCCCGAGTCCGGGGCCGCCGTTGCTCCTGCTCCTGGCCGCGTCCCTACGGTAGAACCGGTCGAAGACCCGCTCGCGCTCCGCCTCGGGGATCGCCTCCCCGTCGTTCGTGACCGCGAGCACGGCCCGCTCGCCCTCCCTGCGCACCTCGACGTGGACGGAGGTGGCGGCGTGCCGTTCGGCGTTGTCGAGCAGGCACGCCACCATGCGGGACAGCAGCGGCCGCAGCCCTCCGACGATCACCCTCGACGTGAGGTGGAGCCGGGTCGGACGGCGGCCGGGCCGGCGGCCCAGCTCCGCGGCGACCAGCTGACCGAGATCGATCTCCTCGCTCTCGGCCAGGGTCGCGGCGCCGATCCCGGCGAGTAGCAGGAGGTCGGCGACGATCGCCTCCAGCCTGGTGGTGGCCCGCAGCGCCCCCTCGATCGCCTCGGACACGTCGTCCGGGTAGAGACGGGCGACCTCCAGTTGCGCGCGTATGCCGGCGATGGGCGTGAGCAGCTCATGGGACGCGTCCGCGGCGAACTGCCGCTGCCGCCCGAGCGCGCGCTCGGCGATGCGCTCGGCGTGTTCCATCCGTTTCACTATGCTGTTCATCGGCGCTTCCTAGTGCACGGCAAGAGGTGGACGCCGGCCCGTTCCCCTCACTGCCGAGGGACCCCGGCGCCTGGATACCAGCCTCCGTGGCGGGCCTTCCCGCTGAAACGGGGAAAACCGTGGTAGCCCTACCTGACCGGCGCACATACGTAGTCACCCGCCGCTGGGTCCCGCGTCCCGTCGCCCGCCGTACGCGAAACCATTGACCCCGGGGGTGCCGCCTCTTAGTCTGACGCGAAATTGAACCCTCCTCATGTTTTGGAGGCCGCGGTGCCCATTCCTCGCGACCGGCAGGCGCGGCTCGCCACCTTCGCCGTGTTCTTCGTGCAGGGACTCACGTTCGCCACGCTGCTGTCCCAGGTCGCGGCCCTGCAGAAGAAGCACGGCCTGTCCGACGACGAGCTCACCGTCCTGCTGCTGGTCGTGCCCGTGATCGCGGGCGTGGGGAGTGTGCTCGCGGGAACACTCGCCTCGCGGTTCGGCAGCCGCCGGGTGCTGCGGCTGGTGCAGCCGCTCGCCTGCGCGGCCGTCGTCCTGGCCGGGCTCGCCCCGAACGTGCCGTCCCTGGTGGCGTCCAACGTGCTGTTCGGCCTCGCCCTCGGCGGGGTCGACGCCGGCATGAACATGCAGGGGGTCGCGGTCGAGCGCCGGTACGGACGGCCGGTGCTGACCGGGTTCCACGCGCTGTGGAGCGCCGCCGCCGTGATCGGCGCCCTGTGGGCGTCCACGGCCGCCGGTCTGGGGCTCGCCCTGTCCACGACGTTCGCGATCGCGCTGGTCCCGGCCGTCGTCATCTCGCTGGCCGCCTCCGCCGGTCTCTACCGGCCCGCCGAGGAGCACGTCGGCGAGGAGGACGGCGCCGCGACGGCATCCGCCGCCGCGGCTCCCCGGTTCCCGTGGCGGCCGATCATCCCGTTGTGCCTCGCCATGGCGTTCCTGTACGTGGGGGACTCGTCGATCTCCAACTACGGGTCCGTCTTCATGGACAAGATCATGCACGGCTCTCCGGCGGTCGTGCCGCTGGCGCTGGGGGCCTACCAGGCCACCACGTTCCTCATCCGGGTGGGCGGCGACTTCGCGGTCCGCCGGTACGGCCCGGCCGCGATCGTCCGCGCCGGGGGCGCCGTCGCCACGCTGGGCTTCGTCGCGATCGTCGCCGCCCCCGGCGTGCCCCTGGCCATCGCCGGCTTCGCCCTGACCGGGGTGGGCCTGTCCGTGGTCGCCCCGCAGTCGTTCTCCGCGGCGGGACGGCTCGACCCCGCGGGCACCGGCGTCGCCATCGCCCGGGTCAACATGTTCAACTACGTCGGGTTCGTGCTCGGCGCCGCCCTGGTCGGCGTGATCGCCGGCACGTCCACGTACCGGGTGGCGTTCGCGGCGCCCCTCGTGCTCTCCGCCGTGATCATCCTGCTCGCCCGGGGGTTCGAGCCCCGTACGGCTTCCGCCTCGGCCTCCCCCGCCCCCGCGGCGCCCTGAGCCGCCCGCGACGAGGCCGGGGCGGTCAGAGGTACGGCCGCTGGGCCCGCTTGGCCTCCTCGTAGCGCTCGCGGATCTCCGGCACGCCCTCCTCGGCCACCGGCACGTCCCACCAGGCGCCCGAGTCGGGCGCCGCGCCGGGCACGGTCTCCACGTACACGACCGTCGTCCGTGTGGCCTCGACGGCCTTGGCGAGGGCGGCGCGCAGCGAGCCGGGGTCGGTCGCCCGGAGCACGTCGGCGCCGAGGCTGGCCGCGTTCGCCGCGAGGTCCACCGGCAGCCTGTCCCCGTCGAGGTCGCCGGAGCCGCCGCGCAGCCGGTAGGCCGTGCCGAGCCGCCGCGCCCCGACGGACTCCGACAGGTTGCCGATCGAGGCGAACCCCTGGTTGTCCACCAGGACGATCGTGAGCTTCACGCCCTCCTGGACGGCGGTCGCGATCTCCTGCGCCATCATGAGGTACGACCCGTCGCCGACCAGCACGAACACCTCGCGCTCCGGCGCCGCGAGCTTCACGCCGAGGCCGCCCGCGATCTCGTAGCCCATGCAGGAGTAGCCGTACTCCACGTGGTAGGCCTCGGGGTCGGGCGCCCGCCACAGCTTGTGCAGGTCGCCCGGCATCGACCCGGCGGCGTTGACCACGACCGAGCCCCCGGCGGCCGCGAGGGCGGCCTCGTTGACGATCCCCAGCACGACCGGCTGGGTGAGGGCCTCCCCGGCGTACGCCCCGGCCACCACGTCCCGCCAGTCGCCGGCCAGCCGGGTGGCCCGCTCGGTCCAGTCGTCGTCCGCGCGCCACCGCCCCCGCAGCGCCTCCTCCAGCGCCTCGATCGCCGCCCGCGCGTCGGCCACGACCGGGACGGCCGCGTGCTTGTACGCGTCGAAGGCCGCCACGTTGACGTTGACGAACGCGTCGGCCGCCCCGAAGAGGGTCCGGGAGGCGGTGGTGAAGTCGCTGTACCGGGTGCCGATCCCGATCACCAGGTCGGCCTCCCGCGCGAGCGCGTCGGCGGCCGCCGTCCCCGTGTGCCCGACGGCCCCCACGGCCAGGGGATGGTCGTGCGGCAGGGCGCCCTTGCCGGCCTGGGTCTCCCCCACCGGGACGCCGTACCGCTCGGCGAAGGCGCGCAGCCCCTCCCACGCCTCGCTGTACCTGACCCCGCCGCCCGCGACGATCAGCGGCCGCCGCGACCGCTCGATCGCCCGGACGGCCCGGGCGAGCGCGGCCGGCTCGGGCACCGGGCGGCCGATGTGCCAGACCCGCTCGGCGAACAGCTCTTCCGGCCAGTCGTACGCCTCGGCCTGGACGTCCTGCGGCAGGGCCAGCGTCACCGCGCCGGTGTCGGCCGGGTCGGTGAGCACGCGCATCGCGGCCAGCAGCGCCGACGGGAGCTGCTCGGGCCGGTTGATCCGGTCCCAGAAGCGGCTGACCGGCTTCAGGCAGTCGTTGACGCTGGCGTCGTACGACCGGGGGTCCTCCAGCTCCTGCAGGACCGGCGAGGCGACCCGGGTGGCGAAGATGTCGCCGGGCAGCAGCAGCACCGGCAGCCGGTTGATCGTGGCGAGCGCCGCCCCGGTGACCATGTTGGTCGCGCCGGGCCCGATCGAGCTCGTGCAGGCGAACGCGGACAGCCGGTTGGCCTGGCGGGCGTACCCGACCGCCGTGTGGACCATCGCCTGCTCGTTGCGGGCGAGGTAGTACGGCAGGGCGGACCCGGTGCCCGCCCCCTCGGACGCCAGGGCCTGCCCGATCCCGGCGACGTTCCCGTGCCCGAAGATGCCCAGGCAGCCCTGGACGAGCCGGCGCTCCACGCCGTCGCGCTCGGTCCGCTGCCGGGACAGGAAGCGCACCAGCGCCTGTGCCACCGTGAGCCGCATCAGTTCTCACCTCGCCCGAACGGGACCCTGGGGTCGATCGGCTGGCCGCTCCACGACGACCGGATCCACGCGTGCCGGGGGTCGTCGCAGAAGGCCATGGTCCGCTTCTCGGCCGGACCGGCCAGCACGTTGAGGTAGTAGAGGTCGTAGCCGGGGGCGGCCATCGACGGGCCGTGGTAGCCGCGCGGCACCAGCACCACGTCTCCGGCCGCCACCTCGGCCAGCACGTCGTGCCCGCCGTACACCCGCTGGTAGCCGGGGCCGCCCTCGAAGTAGTAGATCTCCTCCAGCACGGCCTCGCCCTCGCGGAGCGTGTCGTGCTTGTGCGGAGGGTACGACGACCAGTTGCCGCCGGGCGTGAGGACCTCGACGGCCACCAGCCTGTCGCAGTCGAACGCCTCCGGCGAGCAGAAGTTGTTCACCTGCCGGGTCGACTGCCCCGCCCCCCGGATCTCCACCGGCACGTCGGCGGCCGGACCGTACCGGACCGGCAGGCGCCGCGTCGCCCGGGCGGCCGGCAGCGCGACCCTGCCCCGCCCGGACAGCCGAACGGACGTCCGGATGGGCAGGTAGGCGAAGTCGGACGGCCCGTGGAACACCGACTCCCGCCCGTGGAGCGCCATCCGCAGCCCGTCGGCCACCACCTCGCACGAGCCGGACAGCGGCAGGACCAGCATCTCCTCCGCGCCGGTGGCGAACTCGACCGGCTCGTCCCCGAGGTCCGCGATCCGCAGGCCGCAGTACGTCCAGCCGGCCGACTCGGGGGTGACCTGGACGGCCCAGGGGCCGGCCCCGGCCGTCCCGAACGGGATGTGGCTCATCGCCCCGCCCCTTCCAGCAGCCCGGCGACAGTGTCGACGGCGGCCGCCACGTCGTCGCCCGGCGGGTAGAGCAGCGCCCGGCCCACCACCAGCCCGCGCACCCCGGGAAGGCGCAGCGCCTTGCCCCACGAGGCGTAGACCTCCTCGGGCGCCCCGCTCGGGTCGCCCCCGAGCAGCAGCGTCGGCAGCGTGGTCGCCTCCATCACCCGCTCCATGTCGTCGATGACGGGGATCTTCAGCCAGGTGCGGGCCGAGGAGGCCCCAAGTGCCTGGCCCACGTGGATGGCGTGGATCATGGCATCGGCCGACAGGTCGTGGGTCACCGCCCCGCCCGACCTGCGGGACCAGAACGGCTCGACCATGGCGGTCAGCCCGTTCCTGGCCAGTTCGGTGACGGCGCGGGCGCAGCTTTCCAGCGTCCCGGCCGTCCGGTCGTCCTCCAGCCCGATCCGGCACAGCATCTTGCCGCCGTCGAGCCGCATCGCGACGATCGCCTCGGTGTCGTACGCGGTGAACCGGTCGTCGAACTCGAACACCGCCCCCTGGACGCCGCCCCGGTTCATCGAGCCGATCACGACCTTGTCGTGCAGCGCCCCGAGCAGCAGCAGGTCCTCGATCACGTCGGGCGTGGCGAGCACCCCGTCGACGCCGGGCCGCGACAGGGCGACCAGGAGCCGGTCGAGCATGTCGACCCGGCTGGCCATGGCCATCGGCCGCCCGGACACGCCGAGCGCGCCGCGCGCCGGGTGGTCGGCCGCGATGATCATCAGCTGGTCGCGCTCCTCCAGGAGCGGCCTGCGCCGCCGCACGGCCGCCGCCTCGGCGATGCGCTCGGGATGGCGGGCGCGGTCGTTCAGCAGCCGCCGGTAGTCCTCGTCACGCATGCGCGTCCCCCGCCAGCATCGCCTCGACCTCCTCGGTGGTGGGCATCGCCGGGGCGCAGGCGAGCCGCCCGGCCACGATCGCGCCCGCGGCGTTGGCGAAGCGCAGCGTCCGCTCCAGCGGCCAGCCGGCCAGCAGCGCGTGGCACAGCGCGCCGCCGAACGCGTCGCCCGCGCCCAGGCCGTTCACGACCTCGACCTGCTGGGGGGGCACGGTCACGGTCTCGTCCCTCGTCATGCCCAGCACGCCGTTCGAGCCCTGCTTCACGACCGCCAGGTCGAGCCCGGCGTCCAGCAGGGCCTTCCCCGCGTCGTACGGCTCCCGCGTCCCGGTGGCCACCTCCACCTCGTCGAGGTTCCCCACGGCGACGGTCACGTGCTCCAGGGCCCGCCGTACGAGGGCGGGGGCGTCGGCGGGATCGGGCCACAGCATGGGCCGGTAGTCGAGGTCGAGGACGGTGAGCGGGCGGCGGCCGCGGGCCCGCCACGCCGCGAAGTGGGCCGACCGGGACGGCTCCTGGGACAGCCCGGTGACGGTCGCCCAGAACAGCCCCGCCCCGGCGACCGCGGGCAGGTCCAGCTCCTCCGGACGGATCTCCAGGTCGGGAGCCTTGGGGTAGCGGTAGAAGAAGATCGGGAAGTCCTCGGGCGGCCGTATCTCGCAGAACGTCACGGGGGTCGGCAGGCCCTCGACGGCCGTCACGTAGCGGTCGTCCACCCGGTAGGAGGCCAGCGCGTCGTGCAGGAACTCCCCGAACGGGTCGGCGCCGGTCCGCGTGATCACCGCCGCCGAGCGCCCGTGCCTGGCCGCGGCCACGGCCACGTTGGCCGGGCTGCCGCCGAGATACTTGCCGAACGTCTCGACCTCCCGGAGCGACACCCCCACCTGCAGGGGGTACACGTCCACCCCGATCCGGCCGATCGTCAGCACCTCGGTCATGTGAGGCCCTCGAGGAAGTCCATGCCGGCTCTCACGTCGCGGATCGGCCCCTCCCCCGGCTCGGGGTCGCGGTCGAGGACGACGTCCTGCTCCATGACATACCACCCGTCGTACCCGGCCATGCCGAGGCCGCGGACGACGGCCGCCACGTCCACGTCCCCGGTCCCGAGCGGCCGGTAGATCCCCTTCGCCACGGCCTCGGTGTAGGTCAGCCTGCCGTCCCCGACCTGCCCGGCCAGCCCGGCGTCCACGTCCTTGAGGTGGACGTGCGCCACCCGCTCCGGGGCCTCCCGGACGACGTCCAGCGGGTCGGTGCCGCCGATCAGCAGGTGCCCGGTGTCGAGGCACAGCGGCACGGCGCAGCCGTCGAGCACCCGCCGCACCTCCTCGCGGGTCTCCACCATGGTGCCCACGTGGGGATGCAGGGTGATGAGCGGGCCGCCCGCGTCGGCCGCCTCCTTGAGCACGCGGTCGAGGGCGCCGAGCAGCGCCTCCCAGCCGGCCGGGCCGAGGGCCGGCCGTTCGTCGTAGCCGTCGAGGCCGGTGGCCGCGGCCAGGACCATCACCTCGATCCCGCCCTCGCGGAACGACTCCAGCAGCGGCCGCAGCCCCACGAGCGGATCCCGCCCGGGGTCGTGCAGCACGACGGGGACGAACCCGCCCACGGCCCGCATCCCGTACGCGCCGAGCAGCGCGCGCCGCTCCTCGGGATCGGGCGGCAGGAAACCGTCCGGGCCCAGCTCGGTGGCGGTCAGCCCGAGGTCGCGCATCTCCGCGAGGACGCGGTCGCGGCCGAGCTGGTGTCCCCAGCCGGGGACCTCGCACACGCCCCACGAGATGGGCGCTCCGGCGATCTTCACTTCGTCACCTCCGTGAGGCGGACCGCACGGCCCTCCCTGCGGGACAGGTCGGCGGCCTCGGCGATGTAGAGGGCGGCCAGCGCGTCGTCCACGGTGCAGGGGCTCTCCCGCTCGCCCCGCGCCGCCTCCAGGAAGGCGGCCATCTCCCGGACGTACGCCGGCTCGAACCGGGCCTGGAAGTCCGGCCACGGCTCGCCGCCGGGGCCGGGCCCGTCGGCCGAATGCAGCGGGACGCGGGCGTCGAGGCCCACGGCCCAGGTCGCGCGGCTGCCGGCCAGCTCCATCCGCACGTCGTAGCCGTTGCCGTTGTAGCGGGAGCCCTGCAGGGTCACCAGCGTGCCGTCGTCCATGGTCAGCAGGGCCGCGCTGTTGTCCACGTCGCCGGCCTCGGCGAAGAACGCCTCGCCCCGGTTGGCCCCCGTGGCGTACACGCTGTCGGCCTCGCGGCCGGTGACCCAGCGGAGGATGTCGAAGTCGTGGATGTGGCAGTCGCGGAAGATCCCGCCGGACAGCGGGATGTACCCGGAGGCCGGTGGCCGGGGGTCCGCGGTGATCAGGTGGACGCGGTCGAGCCGGCCGATCTCGCCGGCGCGCAGCGCCTCGCGGGCGGCCGTGTAGCCCGCGTCGAACCGCCGCTGGAACCCGATGTGGACCACGCTTCCGGCCCGCTCGGCGGCCTCCCGCACCTCCAGGGTCTCCCGGGGGGTCGGCGCGGCCGGCTTCTCGCAGAAGACCGGCAGCCTCCGCCGGCAGGCCTCGACCAGCAGCGCGGCGTGCGTGGAGGTCGGAGTCGCGATCACCAGGGCGTCGGCCTCGAAGGGGTCGCCCACAGCGACGCCGAGGCGCCCGGCGACCTCCTCGGCGCGCCCGCCGTCCGCGTCGCCCACGACCAGGCCGTCCACCAGGCCCTCGCGGGCGAGCCCCGCCAGCGTCGCCGCGTGGAAGGCGCCTATCCGGCCGAGACCCAGCACACCGACACGCACGACGCCCTCCTGGACTCCCCGACTACGGCACGGCTCTTTAAGTTGTAGGTGCGGGGCGAGCAAAGAGTCAATACTTTGTCCTGACATTCTGACGATCTATCATGGACGCCAGCTCCCGGACGGCCTGGGCGATCCGGCGGGCGGGAAGGCGGGCGAAGCCGATGACGAGCGCCGCCCGCCCGGCTCGGCGACCGGCGCGATCGGCGCGATCGGCGCCGCCGGGAAGGGATGCGGCCCCGAGCATGGGTGACACCGGCTCCGCGGCCAGCCCGGCCGCCTGCGCGGCCACGACCAGGGCGTTCACGTCCGGCCCCGGGACGTACTCGGCGTAGAGGTGGAGCCCGGCCGAGATGCCGTGCGCCTCGATCCAGGGCAGGTGCTCGGCGAGCGCGAGGACGAGCGCGTCCCTGCGGTCGCGGTACTCCCGGCGCATCCGCCGCAGGTGCCGGTCGTGCCCTCCGGTCCTGATCAGATGGGCCAGCGCGTACTGGTCGATCACGGGGGACCCGAGGTCGAACTCCCCCCGGGCCCGCCGCACGTCGGCCGCCAGGGCACGCGGCGCGACGACCCAGCCGAGCCGCAGGCCGGGGGCGAGCGCCTTGCTCACGCTGCCGGACAGCAGCACCCGGCCGGGCGCGAGGCCCTGAAGGCAGCCGACCGGGTCGCGGTCGAAGCGGAACTCGGCGTCGTAGTCGTCCTCCACCACGAACGCGCCGGTGTCCGCCGCCCAGGCGATCAGCTCGGCCCGGCGGCGCGGCGACAGCACGACGCCCGTCGGGTACTGGTGGGCCGGGGTCACGAGCACCGCCTCCGCCCGGGTGCGCGCGAGCGCCGCGACCACGATGCCCTCGCGGTCGACCGGCACGGGCACCACCTCGGCACCGGCCCTCTGGAGCAGCGGAAGCTGGCGCACGCTGGTCGGGTCCTCCACCGCCAGGACGAGCCGCCGCCCCCGGGCCGCCGACAGTGTGTGGACGGCCAGGCTGAGCCCCTGCGCGACGCCCGTGACGACCACGATGTCCTCGGGCCGGGCCGCGGCCGCCCGTACCCTGCCGAGGTAGGCGGCCAGCTCCGCGCGCAGGTCGGGCACGCCGCCGGGGTCGCCGTAGTCGAGCGCGTCGTTCGGCAGCGTCGTCAGCACGTGGCGGACCGCCGCGAGCCACGCCTGCCGGGGGAAGGCACCCAGGTCGGGCGAGGTGGGACGGTGCCCGTAGTACGGTCCGCAGGGCTCCTGCCGCTCGCCGTCCGCCTCGCCGTCCGGCTCGGCGTCCGGCTCGGTCTCCGTAAAGGACGGAGGCTCGGGGGCGCGGGGCGCGACGGCCGCCACGCGGGTGCCGGCGCCGGTCCTGGCCTCCAGGAAGCCCTCGGCCACGAGCTGCTCGTACGCCTCGACCACGACGCCCCGCGAGACCCCGAGATCACGGGCCAGGTCGCGACTGGCGGGCAGCCTGCTGCCCGGGGCGAGCCGCCCGGAGCGGATCGCCTCCCTGAGCTCACGGGCGATCTGCGCGGCGAGCCCGCCGCCGGTCCGGTCGATCACGAGGTGGAGATCCGCCATTGGACCACGATACGTGCGCCGGATTGGACCGGTTCCGGGAACCAATGGCTTCCTACGATCTCATCGCATGACGACAGACACCCTCACCTCTCCACCCGCGGCCGCACGGCCGGGCCATGTCGCGGGGGCCGCGGCGGCCATGTTCCTGGTCGGGACGCTGGCGGCGGTCTCCGGCGTGATCGCCGACTACCCCGTCTACGGCGGCCAGGCCGTCCGGTACGCGGCCGCCGCCGTGATCCTGTCCGTCGTGGCCCGCGCCGCGGACCGCGGCCGGCCCCCCGTACGGCTCGGCGCGCGCGGATGGGCGCTGCTCGCCGCGCTGTCGCTGACCGGTCTCGTGATCTTCAACGTGTGCGTGATCGAGGGGACGCGCGCCTCGGGGCCGTCCCTGGTGGGGATCGTGCTCGGGACCGTGCCGCTCGCCCTCGCCGTCCTCGGCCCGCTGGCCTCGGGCGGCGCGAGGAGGGCGCCCTCCGCGCGCCTCGTGGCCGCCGCGCTGGTGGTCGTGGCCGGGGCCACGCTCGCCACCGGGCTCGGCAGCGGCAGCCTGGCCGGGCTCGCCTGGTCGCTCGGCGCGCTGGCCTGCGAGGTGTGCTTCTCGCTGCTCGCGCTGCCGCTGCTTCCGGCGCTCGGGCCGATCCGGCTGTCGGCAAGGGCCGCGGCGGCGGCGGTGCCGTTCCTGCTCGTCATGGGGGCCGTGACGGACGGGACGGGGATGCTGCGCGCGCCGACCTCCGCCGAGGCGCTCGGCCTGGGCTACCTGACCGTCGTGGTGACCGTGGTGGCGTTCTTCCTCTGGTACCGGTCGCTGCCGCGGCTCGGCCCCGGCCGGGCGGGGCTGTTCGCCGGGATGATCCCCGTGGGCGCGATGGCCACGGCCGCCGTCCTGGGACGCGGCGTCCCGTCCGCCGCCGACGTCGCCGGGGCGGTGATCGTCATCGCCG
Source organism: Microbispora sp. ATCC PTA-5024 (assembly GCF_000511135.2). Classification (NCBI taxonomy): domain Bacteria; kingdom Bacillati; phylum Actinomycetota; class Actinomycetes; order Streptosporangiales; family Streptosporangiaceae; genus Microbispora; species Microbispora sp. ATCC PTA-5024. The sequence continues at coordinate 198,215 of NZ_KI866527.1, forward strand.
GGATCCTGATCGGCCTGTCCGCGCCCCCGGCGCGCGCCGCTAGCGGGACCACCACCGGATCTCGTCGTCGCGCACCTGACGCAGCACGATCGTGACCAGCGAGATCGCCAGGGCGACGAAGATGGCCACACCGAAGAAGATCATTACCAGGACTCCGCCATCCATGAGCCCTCCTCCATATACCGCTCGCCCTAATCCTCCCCCTTTGTAGGCATATGCGGTTATAAATCCCGTCTAAATGGGCGAAAGGGGGAGGGACCGGTATCGCACCCGGAGAGCCGTACGCTTTGGGGGGACCGCGGAGCGGGCCAGCTGACCACGAGGCAGACGCACGAAGGACCGAGGACGATGCCGGAGTTCGACTACACCGACCTGCTGCCGCTGGGGGCGGACGAGACCGAGTACCGCCTGATCACCTCGGAGGGGGTGCGCGTGGTCGAGGCGGCCGGGCGGCGGTTCCTGGAGGTCGACCCGGAGGCCCTGCGGCTGCTGACCGAGACGGCGATCCACGACATCTCGCACTACCTGCGCTCCTCCCACCTCGCCCAGCTCCGCAAGATCGTCGAAGACCCGGAGTCGAGCGGCAACGACCGCTTCGTCGCCCTCGACCTGCTGAAGAACGCGAGCATCTCGGCCGGCGGCGTCCTGCCGATGTGCCAGGACACCGGCACGGCCATCGTCATGGGCAAGCGCGGGCGGCACGTGCTGACCGACGGGCGCGACGCCGAGCACGTCAGCCGGGGGGTGTACGACGCCTACACGCGGCTCAACCTGCGCTACTCGCAGATGGCCCCGCTGACGATGTGGGACGAGAAGAACACCGGCTCCAACCTGCCGGCACAGATCGAGCTGTACGCCGAGGACCCGAACGGCCATCCGGACGAGTACAAGTTCCTGTTCATGGCCAAGGGCGGCGGCTCGGCCAACAAGTCGTTCCTCTACCAGGAGACCAAGGCCGTCCTGAACGAGAAGCGGATGCTCGCCTTCCTGGAGGAGAAGATCCGCTCGCTCGGCACGGCCGCCTGCCCGCCGTACCATCTGGCGGTCGTGGTGGGCGGCACCAGCGCCGAGTTCGCGCTGAAGACGGCCAAGTACGCCTCGGCCCGCTACCTCGACTCGATCCCCACCGAGGGCTCCACCAGCGGCAACGGCTTCCGCGACCTGGAGATGGAGAAGAAGGTCTTCGAGCTGACCCAGAGGCTCGGGATCGGCGCGCAGTTCGGCGGCAAGTACTTCTGCCACGACGTGCGGGTGATCCGGCTGCCCCGGCACGGCGCCTCGTGCCCGGTGGCCATCGCCGTCAGCTGCAGCGCCGACCGGCAGGCCCTGGCGAAGATCACCCCCGAGGGCGTCTTCCTGGAGCAGCTGGAGACCGACCCGGCGCGGTTCCTGCCCGACACCACCGACGAGCACCTGTCCGGCGACGTGGTGAGCGTGGACCTCAACCGGCCGATGCGGGAGATCCTCGCCGAGCTCACGAAGTACCCGGTCAAGACCAGGCTCTCGCTCACCGGGCCGCTCGTCGTGGCCCGCGACATCGCCCACGCGAAGATCGCCGAGCTGCTCGACGAGGGCGGCGAGATGCCGCAGTACCTCAAGGACCACGCGGTCTACTACGCCGGGCCCGCCAAGACCCCCGAGGGGTACGCCTCCGGCTCGTTCGGCCCGACCACGGCCGGCCGCATGGACTCCTACGTCGAGCGCTTCCAGGCCGCAGGGGGCTCGATGGTCATGCTGGCCAAGGGCAACCGGTCCAAGCAGGTGACGGAGGCGTGCCAGACGCACGGCGGCTTCTACCTCGGCTCCATCGGCGGCCCGGCCGCCCGCCTCGCCCAGGACTGCATCAAGAAGGTGGAGGTCCTGGAATATCCAGAGCTGGGCATGGAGGCGGTCTGGAAGATCGAGGTGGTGGACTTCCCGGCGTTCATCGTCGTCGACGACAAGGGGAACGACTTCTTCCAGGACACCACCGGCCCCGTCCTTACCATTGGCCGCCGCTGAACCTGCGCCCGGGTTGTCAGGAGATTTGACAGAAGATCTCAACAATTTCCCGGCATGGTCTCTACAGGTCGCTCGACACAAATCGGTAAGCTGCCACCCATGCGTGCGCCGTCCGGATACCTGTTAGCCGCGCGCTACCGGCTTGTGGAGCCGGTCGGCCGCGGCGGGATGGGCACCGTTTGGCGCGCCCGCGACGAGCTTCTCGACCGCTACGTGGCTGTCAAGGAGGTGCGCCTCCCTCTGGTCCTGGACGAGGAGCTGCGGGCGGAGCTGTGCGCCAGGACCGAGCGCGAGGGCCGGGCGACCGCCATGGTCGCCCATCCGTCGGTCATCACGGTGTTCGACGTCATCACCGAGGACGAGCGGCCCTGGATCGTGATGGAGCTCCTCAAGGCCCGGTCCCTCGAGGAGCTCATCAAGCAGGAGGGGCCGCTCGAACCCCGCCGGGTCGCCGAGATCGGCCGTCAGGTGCTCGGCGCGCTGCGCGCCGTCCACGCCAAGGGCATCCTCCACCGCGACGTGAAGCCCAGCAACGTGCTGGTGACCGAGGACAGGGCCGTCCTGACCGACTTCGGGCTGGCCGCCCTGGAGGGCGACGTCTCGATCACCCAGGCCGGCATCGTGCTCGGCTCGGCCGGCTACATCGCGCCCGAGCGGGTGCTGGGCGACAAGGCGAGCCCGGCCGCCGACCTCTGGTCGCTCGGCGCGACCCTCTACACCGCCGTCGAGGGACGCGGCCTGCACGGCCGCCGCACGGCCGCCGCCGCGCTGGCGGCGCTGACCAGCGGGGCGCCGATCCCGATGGACAAGGCGGGCCCGCTCGCGCCGGTCCTGCGCGGGCTGCTGCAGATCGACCCCGCCGCCCGGCTCGACGGGGTGCGCGCGGCGCTCTACCTGGCCCGGATCGCCGCCGGGGGGACTGCGGAGGACGTGCCGCCCGTGCCCCACCGGCCCGCCCGGCCCTCACCGCCGCCCGTCGTCCCGCTGCCCAGCCGCAAGCCGTCGCACCGGGGGCAGCACCGCGCCGAGTCGCGGCCCACGCCCAAGGTCACCCCGCATCCCCGCGACTCGGGCCCGCACAGCCAGGCGCCGTACGGCATGCAGCACCTGTACGGCCAGGCCGGGCACCCGTACGGGCAGAACGCGTACGGCGGGCCGGTCACCCACTCGGGCCCGCACCGGCAGGTCGGGCACGACATCCGGGCGCCGCGCGAGATGAGCGTGCCCTCGCAGCGGCGGCGGCCGGCCGAGGGACTGCACCGCAAGCCCTCCGAGCCCGCCTTCCACCAGGTCGCCCGCGCCCCCGTCATGCGGCGGCTGGCCAGGGTCGTCATGCTGGTGCTCCCCCGGCGCTACTGGCCGAAGTTTTTTCTCAAGTAACAGGAAAGCGACTCTCAACCCAGAATCGCTATCTTCTTCTCATGCCGGAACAGCAACCGCGGCTGCTCGCGGACCGCTACGAGCTGCGCACCCGCATCGGCCGGGGCACGATGGGCACCGTATGGCGGGCCTTCGACCGCTCCCTCGGGCGCGAGGTGGCCGTGAAGGAGATCCGGCATGATCCGTCGCTGAACCCCGCCCAGCGGCGCGAGCTGCGCGAACGCATGGTCCGCGAGGGGCGGATGGCCGCCCGGGTCAGCCATCCCTCGGTCGCCACGATCCACGACGTCGTCGAGTCCGACGGCAGCCCGTGGATCATCATGGAGCTGGTCGAGGGCCGCTCGCTGGAGCAGGTGATCGACGAGGAGGGCCCCCTCCCGCCCCGGCTCGTCGCCGAGATCGGCTGCGAGCTGCTCGGCGCGCTGCGCGCCGCGCACGCCCAGGGCATCCTGCACCGCGACGTGAAGCCCAGCAACGTGCTGGTGACCGAGACCGGCCGGGTGGTGCTGACCGACTTCGGCATCGCCAAGGCCCTGGGCGACAGCGCGCTCACGCAGACCGGCATGGTGATCGGGTCGCCCGGCTACACCGCTCCGGAGCGGGCGCGCGGGGAGCACACCGGCCCCGAGTCCGACCTGTGGTCGCTCGGCGCGACGCTGTACTTCGCGGTCGAGGGACGTCCCGCGTACGAGCGCGCCACGGTCGGGGAGACCCTGGCGGCGCTCATGACCGAGACGGCCGACCCGCCCACGCAGGCCGGTCCGCTGCGGCCCGTGCTCGAACGGCTGCTGGACAAGGACCACCGGACCCGGCTCACGCCGGAGAAGGCGGCGGCCATGCTGCGGATCGTCGCCGACACCCCCGCGGGCGCGGTTCCCGCGGCCGTCCCGGCCGTGGACGCGGCCGCCGCCCCGGCCGGTACGGCACCCGAGGACGGCGAGGACCGCGAGGACGACGGCGGGGGCTCCGCGCTGCCGGTGGCCGACCTCGACGAGGACGGCGACGCCTGGCGGGAGGAGGACGCCGACCGCACGATGGTCATCATCCGCCCGAAGGGCGGCCTGCGGATCCCGCCTCCGTCCGCCCGTCCCGGCGTGCCCGGCGGGAAAGCCGCTCCCGGCCGTCCCGTCCCCGGCGGCAGGACCTCGTCCCCGCCCGCGCCCGGGACGACCGGCGCCGGGCGGAACGGCGGCACCCCAGAGGCCGCCTCCGGGGTGCCGGAGGCCGACGCCGAGTCCGAGGGGACGACGACCGTGCCGGGCCGGCTGCCGTCGAGGCCCGCGAACGGCGACACGAGCGGCGGCACGACCCACGCCGCGGCGGGCGACGCGGCGAGTGACGCGGCGGGCGCGACCCGGCGGGTGACCGACCTGCCCGCCGCCCTCCCGCTCGCCGAGCGGCCCGCGCCGGCGGTCGGACGGAAGCCCGGGCAGGCCGGCGAGGGGGATGCCGGTGACGACGCGGGGTCGTCGCCGGCCGCAGAAACCGGGGCGAAGCCGGAGGCCGGGCCGCGCAGGCGCTCCCTGGGCGCGTTCGGGGACGTCCCGTCGTCCGCCCGTCCGGATGTCGCCGTGCGTGGTGCCGGCGCCTTCGCCGCTGTCCCACCGGACACCGACGCCCGACCGGCCCGCGCGGCGGCAGCCGACCCCGCCGACGCCGCGGCCCCCGGCCGGACCGCCTCCCAGACCGGGACCGCAGGCGAGGCCGAGCACGAGGCCGCCGACCGCGTCGTCCCGGGGACCGAGCACGAGGCCACCGACCGCGTCGTCCCGGAGATCGAGGACGAGAGCGGGGACGACGCGGTCGGCGGCGAGCGGGACACCGGAGCCGCCGCGCTACCCGACGAGCGGAACGACCCGGACGAGCCCGACGAGCCCGACGACGCCGTCCCTGACCACCTCCACGACGCCGTCCACGACGCGGTCCTCGACGCGGAGCCCTGGGATCGTCCCGGAGGTGCGCCGCTCACGAGCACGGCGGCCGAGGCCGTCCCCGGCTTCGAGGACGGGCCGGCCGACTCCTCCCTGGACCTGATCCCGGGCCTGCGGGCCGAGGCCGGCGCCCGGGCCGCCGCGCTTGCCGGCCCCGAACTGTTCCCCGGCCCCGGGGGCGAGGTGGTCGCGGCCCCGATACCGGCCGGCGGCTCCCTCCGGCCGTCCCCCCGCCAGGAGGCGGGCAGCCCAGGCGGTCTCGGCACCGACCTGTTCGCGATGCAGACCCCGGCGCCGCCCGACACGGCCGGCCGCCTGCGCGTGCTGGTGCTGATGGGCATCGCGCTCGCCGGCTTCCTCGTGCTCGTCGTCCTCGCGATGGCGGCCTTCGGCGCGGCCGGGACCTCCGCCGCGGGCCGGACCGAGCCCGTCGTCAGCGTCAGCCTGCCCGGCATCCCGTCGGCGCGGGCGGCCGCCGGCGCCGGCGCCACCCCGGCCGCGGGCCTGCGCCGCCACCAGGACGCCAAGGGCTTCACGATCGACGTGCCGAGCCCGCTCAAGGCCTCGCTCCGCGGCCAGGACATCGTGTTCCGGGCGTCCGGCGACCCCCGCTACGTCCGGGTGACGGTGGGCACCCGCCCCGCCAAGGACCTCCTGGCGGCGGTCCGGAGCGCGGCGGACCGCGCCACGTACGCGTCGTACAGGCTCGTCGCGCTCGGCCGGGTGCAGCCCTCGCCGTACGCCGGGGCGGAGGCCGTGGACTGGGAGTTCACCTACGTCTCGGGCGGCACCCCGATGCACGCCGTCTCGCGCTGGGTGGCGGCGCCGGGCGGCGCGCCGTACGCGATCTACTGGGTGGTCCCGGACGCCGACTGGACGGCGAGGGCGGGCCAGCGGGACGCCGTGCTGGCGTCGTTCACGCCGGGCAGGCGCGATCTCGCCGGGAGTTCTTGATAGGACTGGGTCCATGGACGATTTCCGCATCGAGCACGACTCCATGGGCGAGGTGCGGGTGCCGGCCCGCGCGAAGTGGCGTGCGCAGACCCAGCGGGCGGTGGAGAACTTCCCCGTGTCGGGCCGCGGCCTCGAACCCGCGCACATCGCCGCGCTCGCCCGGATCAAGGCGGCCTGCGCGAAGGTCAACGCCGATCGGGGCGTCATCGACAAGGACCTGGCCGAGGCCGTGCAGGACGCGGCGGCCGAGGTGGCCGAGGGACGGTGGAACGGCGAGTTCCCCGTCGACGTGTTCCAGACCGGCTCCGGCACCTCCTCCAACATGAACATGAACGAGGTCGTCGCGACGCTCGCCCAGGAGCGGCTGGGACGTCCGGTCCACCCGAACGACCACGTCAACGCGGCCCAGTCCTCCAACGACGTGTTCCCCTCCTCGATCCACGTGGCCGCGACGCACGCCGTGGCGCACGACCTGACCCCCGCGCTGGAACACCTGGCCACCGCGCTCGAGGAGAAGGCGACCGAGTTCGCCGACGTGGTCAAGTCGGGCAGGACCCACCTCATGGACGCCACCCCGGTCACCCTGGGCCAGGAGTTCGGCGGCTACTCCACGCAGATCGAGCTGGGGATCGAGCGGCTGCAGGCGGCGCTCCCCCGGGTGGCCGAGCTGCCGCTGGGCGGCACGGCCGTGGGCACCGGGGTCAACGTCCCCGACCTCGCCTGGGCGGGCGACGTCATCGCCGAGCTGAGCCGCCTGACCGGCCTGCCGTTCACCGAGGCCCGCGACCACTTCGAGGCGCAGGGCGCGCGGGACGCGCTGGTCGAGCTGTCGGGCGTGCTGAAGGTCGTCGCGGTGTCGCTCAACAAGATCGCCAACGATCTGCGCTGGATGGGGTCGGGCCCGCGGACCGGGCTGGGCGAGATCAACCTGCCGGACCTGCAGCCGGGATCGTCGATCATGCCGGGCAAGGTCAACCCGGTGATCCCGGAGGCCGTGACGATGGTGGCCGCCCAGGTGGTCGGCAACGACGCGACGATCACGATGGCCGGGGCGTCGGGGACGTTCGAGCTCAACGTCATGCTGCCGGTGATCGCCCGCAACCTGCTGGAGTCGATCCGGCTGCTGGCCGGCGTCTCGCGGCTGCTGGCCGACCGGTGCGTCCGCGGGATCACCGCCAACGTCGAACGGCTGCGCGAGTACGCGGAGTCGTCCCCGTCGATCGTGACCCCGCTCAACCGGTACGTCGGCTACGAGGAGGCCGCCAGGATCGCCAAGCAGGCGCTCCGGGAGCGCAAGACGATCCGGCAGGTCGTCGTCGAGCGGGGCCACGTGGCCGACGGCACGCTGACCGAGGAGCAACTCGACGAGATCCTCGACGTCCTGTCCATGACCCGCCCCACATAGCCGTGCGGAGATCTATGTCGGCCGCCGCCATGTGCCGGACGGGTCGCGGTTCCTATGGTGAGGCGTCATGAGCCTTGAAGGGCGGACGGCCGTGGTGACGGGCGCGGGCAGCGGCATCGGGCGGGCGTGCGCCCGCCGCCTGGCCGCCGATGGCGCGCACGTCGTGGTCGCCGACATCAACGCCGAGGCCGCCGCCGCGGTGGCCGCGGAGATCGGCGGCACCCCCGTGGCCGTCGACCTGTCCGATCCGGAGTTCCTGGTGGCCTGGCGGGGGCAGCTCCCGCCGTCGCCCGACACCCGGCTGACCGCCGACATCGTGGTGAACAACGCCGGCTTCCAGCACGTCGCGCCGATCGAGGAGTTCCCCCCGGAGATCTTCGCGAAGATCCTGCGGGTGATGGTCGAGGCGCCGTTCCTGCTGGCCAGGGCCGTCCTGCCCGGCATGTACGAGCGGGGGTGGGGCCGGATCGTCAACATCTCGTCGGTCCACGGCCTGCGGGCCTCGCCGTACAAGTCGGCGTACGTGACGGCCAAGCACGCGCTGGAGGGCCTGTCGAAGGTCATCGCGCTGGAGGGGGCGCCCCACGGCGTGACCTCCACCTGCGTCAACCCGGCGTACGTGCGCACGCCCCTGGTCGAGAACCAGATCGCCGACCAGGCCCAGGCCCACGACATCGGCCCCGACGAGGTCGTGGAGCAGATCATGCTGGCCCCCGCGGCCATCAAGCGGCTCATCGAGCCCGACGAGGTCGCCGACATGGTCGCGTACCTGTGCGGCCCGCAGGGCTCGTTCATCACCGGGGTGTCGATCCCGATCGACGGAGGCTGGAGCGCCCGCTGACATGAACGTGTACCTCGAACTCCTGGCGCGGGAGGCCTCGGCCGTGGAGTTCGAGGGCCCGATCCTGCAGGCCAGAGCAGCCGGGGCGGACGCCGCGACGCTGGAGGAGCTGGAGCAGGCGAAGGTCGCGGCGCTCCGGGTGAGGGGCATGCTGCGCCGCCGGGCCCGGCGCGAGGCAGAGCTGTCGGCGCTGTTCGACACCGCGAGCGACCTGGCCGGGCTGCGCGACCTCGACGCGGTCCTGGAGGCCATCGTCCGGCGGGCCCGGCAGCTGCTCGCCACCGACATCGCGTACATGACGCTGAACGACCCCGAGCGCGGGGACACGTTCATGCGGGTGACCGACGGCTCGATATCGGCGCACTTCCGGCGGGTGCGGCTGGGCATGGGAGCCGGCCTCGGCGGCCTGGTGGCCCAGACGGGCACGCCGTACAACACGGCCGACTACTTCGCCGACCCCCGCTTCCGCCACACCACCACGATCGACGAGGCCGTGGCCGAGGAGGGCCTGGTCGCGATCCTCGGCGTGCCGCTGCGCCTGGGCACCCAGGTGATCGGGGTGCTGTTCGCGGCCAACCGCAGCGCCCGGCCGTTCGCGCAGGAGGAGGTCGCGCTGCTGTGCTCGCTCGCCGCGCACGCCGCGGTGGCCATCGACACGGCCCGCCTGCTCCAGGAGACCCGGGCCGCGCTGGCCGAGCTCAGCGAGGCGAACACGGTCATCAGCGCGCACAGCGAGGCGATCGAGCGGGCCGCGGACGCCCACGACAGGATGACCGGGCTCGTGCTGCGCGGCGGCGGCGTGGAGGACGTGGCCGCGGTCGTGACCGAGGTGCTCGGCGGCAGCCTGACGGTCCTCGACGACGAGGGCGCCCCGCTGGTGGGCCAGAGCGGCGACCTGGACGCCGGCGTGTTCGACGCCGCCCAGTCGTCCCGGGCCCTCGGCCGCACGGTCAAGCGGGGGGGCGCGTACGTCGCCTCGGTCGACGTGGGGGCCGCGCCGCTGTGCACGCTCGTCCTGCGGACCGACCACACCGTCTCCGACACCGACCAGCGCATCCTGGAGCGGGCCGCGCTCGTCACCGCGCTGCTGCTGCTGTTCCGCAGGAGCGTGGCCGAGGCCGAGGGCCGGGTGCGCGGCGAGCTGCTCGACGACCTCATCTCCCGGCCGGAGCTCGACGGCCTGCACGACCGGGCCCGCCGGCTCGGCATCGACCTGCACGCCCCCCACGTGCTCGTCGTCGCCCGGCACGAGGGGCAGCGGGAGCGGGCCGCGTTCTGGGCGTCCTCGCAGGCCACGCTGGCCCACGGGCTGGCCGCGGCGCGGGGCGACGAGGTCGTCCTGCTGCTGCCGGGCGACAAGCCGGGGATGGCGGCCCGCCGGGTCGCCGCCGAGCTGAGCGCCTCGCTGGGCCGTCCCGCGACCGCCGGGGCCGCGGTCTCGGGCGGGCCAGGCCCGTCGGTGGCCGCCGCCTACCGGGAGGCCCACCGCTGCGCCGACGCGCTGGCCGCCCTCGGCCGTACGGGCGACGGCGCGAGCGCCGAGGAGCTGGGCTTCGTCGGCCTGCTGATCGGCGAGCGGCGCGAGGTCTCCGGATTCCTCGACGCGGCGCTCGGCCCGGTGCTCGACTACGACGCCCGCCGCGGGACGGCCCTGGTCAAGACGCTGGCCGCCTACTTCGGGTGCGGCGGGTCGCTGTCCCGGACGGCCGAGGCCCTCCACATCCACGTGAACACGGTCACCCAGCGGCTCGACCGGGTGGGGCAGCTCCTCGGCGGCGACTGGCAGGAGCCCGAACGGGCCCTGGAGATCCAGCTCGCCCTGCGGCTGCACCGGCTGCGGACCCACATGCCGCAGGCCTGAGGTGTGTGTGGACACCCCATAGGAGTGATCCGCGTCACTGCGTACCGTGGCGGAACCCCCCATGCGAGGAGTTCCCATGGCAAACACCCCACCCGCCCGTATCGGCAAGGTCGTCGGGGCCAGCCTCGTCGGCACCACCATCGAGTGGTACGACTTCTTCCTGTACGGCTCCGCCGCCGCCCTCGTCTTCAACAAGCTCTTCTTCCCCACCGAGGACGCGCTCACCGGCACGCTCCTCGCCTTCCTCACCTATGCCATCGGCTTCGTGGCCCGGCCGCTCGGGGGGCTGGTCTTCGGCCACTACGGCGACCGGCTCGGCCGCAAGCGGCTGCTCGTGGTCAGCCTGCTGATGATGGGCGGCGCGACGTTCCTCATCGGCTGCCTCCCGACGTACGCCACACTCGGCGTCGGCGCACCCCTGCTGCTGACCCTGCTGCGGCTGGTGCAGGGCTTCGCGCTCGGCGGCGAGTGGGGCGGCGCCGTGCTGCTGGTCTCGGAGCACGGCGAGCCCCGCAACCGCGGCTTCTGGGCGTCGTGGCCGCAGGCCGGCGCCCCCGGCGGCAACCTGATCGCCACCGGCGTGCTGGCGCTTCTGGCGGCCGTCCAGTCGGACGAGGCCTTCCTCTCCTGGGGCTGGCGGATCGCGTTCCTGCTGTCCGGCGTGCTCGTGCTGATCGGCCTGTGGATCCGGCTCACCGTGACCGAGTCGCCGGTGTTCCAGGAGGCCCTGGCGAAGCAGGAGGCCGCGCCGAAGGCCCCCATCCTCGGCGTGCTGCGCCACCACTGGCAGGACGTGCTCATCGCGATCGGCGCCCGCCTCGCGGAGAACATCTCCTACTACGTCATCACCGCGTTCGTCCTGGTGTACGGCACCGAGGCGGCGGGCCTGCCCAAGGGCACCGTGCTCAACGCGGTGCTCATCGCCTCGGCCGTCCACTTCGTCACGATCCCGCTGTGGGGCGCGCTGTCCGACCGGCTCGGCCGCCGTCCGGTGTACCTCATCGGCGCCGCCGGCACCGGTCTGTGGGCGTTCGCGTTCTTCCCGCTGATCGACACCAAGTCGTTCGGGCTCGTGGTGCTGGCCATCACCGTCGGCCTGCTGTTCCACGGCGCCATGTACGGCCCGCAGGCGGCGTTCTTCTCCGAGCTGTTCGCCACCCGGATGCGCTACTCCGGCGTGTCGATCGGCTACCAGCTCGCCTCGATCGTCGCCGGCGCGCTCGCCCCGATCATCGCGGTCGCCCTGCTCGGCTCGTACGACTCGGGCCTGCCGATCTCCGTCTACGTGGCCGCGGCCGCCGTGCTCACGCTGATCGCGGTGTTCGTGGCGAGGGAGACCCGCGACCGCGACCTGACGGCCATCGCGCCCACGTCCGGCGAGGTCGAGGTGGCCGCCGCCCGCACCCCGAAGGAGGCCTGATGGCACCGCGTCCCGGGGGCGCCTCCCCGCGCCTGCGCGGCCTGGCCGCGGCCGTCCTGATCGCGGCGGCCGGCCTCCCGGCCGTGACGACCACCGCGGCCGCGGCGGCGTCCTGCCCCTCGATCACGGTGCCCGGCGCGGAACGGCAGGTGGTCGCCTGCCTCGACGACCTCACCACCAAGGGCACACTGGTCTCCGGCCACACCGACCAGTCCGACTGGTCGGGGCTCAACGCGCCCGGCGCGGTGAACCCGAGCGGCGTGCCGGGCGTGCAGATCGACGGCTACTTCCCCGACACCTCGACCGGCGACACCAACCACGGCTGGAACCACGACTCCCAGTTCGTGATCCGCCTGCCCGAGAAGTGGAACGGCGGCCTGGTGGTGGCCGGGTCCCCCGGCAACCGGGAGACCTACGCCAACGACTTCACGATCTCCGACTGGGCGCTGGCCAAGGGCTACGCGTACGCCGCGACCGACAAGGGCAACAGCGGCACGACGTTCTACACGGACGGGACCCGCCCGGGCGACGCCGTGGCCGAGTGGAACCGGCGGGTCAGCGAGCTCGCCGCGGCCGCGAAGTCGGTGGTGCGGCAGCGCTACGGACGGGCGCCGAAGCGGACCGTCGCGGCCGGCCAGTCCAACGGCGGCTACCTGGTCCGGTGGCAGCTGGAGAACCGGCCCGACCTGTTCGACGGCGGCGTCGACTGGGAGGGCGTGCTGTGGACGGCCACCGGCCCCAACGTGCTGACGTTCCTGCCGCCCGCGCTGCGGGCCTACCCCAAGGGCGACACCGCGGGCATGGCGGCCGCCGGCTTCGCCCCTGAGACGTCGTTCCTGTGGCCGTTCCACTACCAGTACTACTGGGACCTCACCCAGCGGATCTACCGCGAGGAGTTCGACCCGTCCTTCGACGGGGACGCCCAGGCCGGCACGCCGTTCTGCGCCTCCGGCACCCCCGCCTGCGACACCGACTACGACTACGCCTCCCGGCCGAAGGCCGTCCACCAGGCGGTGGCGCGGGTGTCGCTCACCGGGAGGATCAAGCGCCCGCTGATCACCGTCCACGGCACGCTCGACACCCTGCTTCCCATCGGCCAGGACTCCGACGTCTACGCCAAGATGATCGCCGACCGGCACCGGAGCCCGCTGTTCCGCTACTACCGGATCGAGGGCGGCAACCACGTCGACGGGCTCTACCCGTCGTACCCTGACAAGCTGCGGCCGCTGCTGCCCTGCTTCCGGAGCGCCTTCACGGCCCTGGAGGCGTGGATCGGGACGGGGACGGCCCCGCCCTCCAGCACGACCGTGCCCCGCCCGGCGTCGGGCGACCTCGACAACACCTGCTCGCTTGGAGCCGCACCATGACCCCGTACATCTCCGCGGAACGTGTCGGAACGCCCCGCCTGACCCTCAACGTCCTGTCGGTGCCCGGCTCGTCGGGCGACCCGGTGCTGTTCGTGCACGGCAACGTCTCGTCCAGCGCGTTCTGGCGCTCGACCATGCTCGCCGTCGCCGACCGGTACCGGCCGTACGCGGTCGACCTGCGCGGGTTCGGCGACTCCGACCCCGCGCCCGTCGACGCGAGCCGGGGGGTGCGCGACTACTCCGACGACGTCCTCGGCCTGCTCGACGCGATCGGGCCGGCCCACCTGGTCGGCTGGAGCCTCGGCGGCGGCGTGGTCATGCAGGCCCTGCGCGACCGTCCCGAGCGGGTCAGGAGCCTCACGCTGGTCAACCCCGTCTCGCCGTACGGCTTCGGCGGCACGCAGGGCGCGGACGGCACGCTCACCCACGCCGACGGCACGGGCTCCGGCGGCGGCGCGGCCAACCCCGACTTCGTCGCGGCGCTGCGGGCCGGCGACCGCTCGGCCGACTCCCCCGTCTCGCCGCGCACCGTGCTGCGCACCGCGTACGTCGTCCCGGGCGCCGGCTTCGGCGACGAGGAGGACGCGTTCGTGGAGTCGATGCTGACCACGCGGATCGGGGACGACCACTACCCCGGCGACTCGGCGCCCTCAGACGCCTGGCCGGGGCTGGCGCCGGGCAAGCGGGGCGTGCTGAACACGCTCGCGCCGACCAACTTCAGGATCGACGACCTGCACGAGATCGCCTCCCGCCCGCCGATCCTGTGGATCAGGGGCGCCGACGACGTGATCGTGTCGGACACGTCGCTGTTCGACCTCGCCCACCTGGGCGCCATCGGCGCCGTCCCCGGCTGGGACGGCACCCCCGCCCAGCCCATGGTCACCCAGACCCGGGCCGCGCTGGAGCGGTACGGCGCCTACCGCGAGGTGGTCGTCTCCGGCTGCGGGCACAGCCCCCACGTGGAGAAGCCGGCCGAGTTTCGCGAGGCCCTGCTCGCCCACCTGGCGGACGCCGCCTCCTGACGTCACCGTGCGGCCCCCGCCGGCACCCGGCGGCGGCCGCACGGCGGGACGTCTCTCAGACCCGGCGGCGGGCGCGCACGGCCTTGGCGGCCCGCGCGGAGCGGCGGTCGCCGAGCACGCGCACGGCGAGCCTCCTGAGCCTGGACGGCGCGGGCCGCGCGCCGGCCGGCATGACCCTGGCCTGCCCGCCACGGCCCACGACGAGGCCGAACAGCAGGTCCACATCCTTCTGGTCGACCCGCAGGCCCGGCCGCCAGGAGCCCGGGCCGAGGCACTCCTCCCCGCCGATCCTGCTGACCGGCACGCGGGCGACGAGCTGGCCCGCCACCCGGCCGGGGACGCCCGGCTCGACCAGCGCCGGCACCACCATGGTCCGGCCGCGGCCCTCCTCCTCGCGCAGCACCAGCTCGGCCGCCGGCCCGCCGCTCGGCGGCACGTACGGCACGGGCACGACCACGAAGACGTGCCCCTCCTGGTGGGCCACGGTGGTCTGCGACGAGACGAGTGCCACCGACTCGGAGAACGACCTCGGCTCGACGCACACCCCGAACTCGCCGCGCTCCGACCAGCAGGGCACGACCAGGCGGCGGGGGGCGTCCGACAGCGCGCCCGCGCAGTTCGTCGGCACGCCGGGCCGCGCGAGACGGGCGCGCCCGGGATGGACGCCCCGCATCCGCACGTGGACCTCCCACAGGCCGGAGGGCAGCGGGCGGCCCAGCGCCGCCGTGGACGCGTCGAGGCGGGCCCGCCCGGTCGCCCACACGCGCACCTGCCCGCCCACCACGGCCCGGTCCACGGTCGTGGTCACCGGCAGCGCGTACATGACGCCCGTCTCCGCCTCGCGTACGTACACGTCGATCCTGGCCCTCGCCACGGCGTCCGTCACGTCGGCCGCCTCGCGCGGCAGGGACATCGGGGCGGGCGGGTTCCACAGCAGGCGGTCGCCCTCGGCCGTGAGCCACAGAGGGCTCCCGTCGCCCGCCAGGACCTCCACGCCGAGGTCGAGGGCGAGCACCCCCCGCTCCCAGCGCACGTCCCGCAGCTCCGCGCTCAGGCGCGTGCCGCGCGACGCCTGGGCGAGCCCCACGAGCGTCTCGGGGCGGTCCTGGCGCAGCAGCGCCGCCCGGGCCCGCAGGTGCACCGGCAGGTGGACGTCCAGGTCCTCGGGGAAGCGGTCGAGCGTCAGCCTCCGCAGGAACGAGAACAGCACGGCCCGCTCCTCGGGCGAGGCCGCGAGGAACCGCGCGCCCCCGAGGCGGCGCAGGCCGAGGACGCGGTACCAGTGGGCCAGCACGCGGTCGCGCTGGCCGCCGGGCTCGGTGTAGGCATCCACCACGTCGAAGACGGCGTTGAGGCCGTCGAACAGCGCCTCACCGTCGGGCCACTCCTCCTCGGCCGGTCCGAGGTGGCAGCAGATCTCGTCCCCGAGCACGGCGACGACCTTCGCGGCGAGGTACGCCTTGGTCACGAAGGCCGCCTCCGACAGCGGCCGGTCGGCGAACCTGAGCTGGTGGGCCTCCAGGAACTCCCGGCTGTACAGCTGGTGGGGCGTCGCCACGCCGAGGAGGTGGTCGCGCACGATGTCGGCGCGGTCGCGGTTCTCCGCGAAGGCCGCCTGGGGCGGTCCCCCGTCGGCCAGCCGCCCGACCAGCACGTCGGCGTCGGCGTCCACGGCCGTCGCGTACATCCGCTCAAGGGCCCACGGCTCCAGCCGGTCGTACTGGTTGAGCAGGTAGACGTACTCGCCCCGGGCGACCGACACGCCGACGTTGCGGCCGCGGGCCGCCGACCCGGTGTGGTCCAGATGCAGGACGCGGACGTTCCGCCGGTGCCCGGCGATGGCGTCCAGCCTCCTGCGGGTCCCGTCAGTGGAGCCGTCGTCGGCGAAGACGACCTCGTACTCCTCCTGCGGCAGCGACTGCTCCAGCACCGAGCGCACGCACGCGCCGAACGCCTCGTTGGTCAGCCCGGGGTTGGACACGGGCATAACCACGCTGACCTTCACACCCATGCGGCCAAGGGTGCATTGAGGACCCCCGGCGACCGGCCGCACTTGCCGAAAGGTCGAACAAAGCTGACCAGACTTTCGACCCGGCCGCCCGATCAGTACCAGCCGGTGGCCTGGGAGTGCGCCCAGGCGCCGCACGGCGTCTTGTACCGCCCGGCGATGTAGCCGAGACCCCACTTGATCTGCGTCGCCGGGTTGGTCTGCCAGTCGGAGCCGGCGCTGGCCATCTTGCTGCCGGGGAGGGCCTGCGGGATGCCGTAGGCGCCGCTGTAGCGGTTCATGGCCCGCTCGTTCCAGTGGCTTTCCCGGTCCCAGAGCTTCTCCAGGCAGCCCCACTCGCCGCCCCACCCGCGGGACTCGGCCATCTCCTTGCCGACCGCCTTGTTGCTGCCCGGGTCGGGGGTGGAGCCGGGCGGGAAGGCGGCCGGGCTGAACCCGGCGCCTCCGGGCGCCTTGGGCACGATCTTCACCGGGTCGAGGACTTTCCGGTGGTCGCGGACGGCCTTGAGCCTGGCCTCCCGCAGCGCCTGCACGGCATGCTCCTTCAGCGCGTCCTCGTCGGGGTTCGGCGCGTTGGGGTCGAGCGCCAGCAGGCTCGGCAGCTCGATCGGCGTCCGCGGCGTGTTGGCGTTGTCGATCGCGGTCCGCACCACGTACGCCGTGCCTCCGGCGAGGACGGCCACGGTCAGCCCGATGACGGCGACGCGCTTGGGGGTGAGCCAGCCCGGGCTCGACGACCGCCGGTCGTTACCGCGACGGTTGCGCGAACGGGACGAGGACGTACGATCCTTCAGCTGCTGACCAGGGCTCACGGCCTATGAGCTTGCCCTGAGTTGGGGGGTGGTGCGCAACCCAAACGAGGGAGACGGTTGGTGATTTCTTGACCAACCGGCCGGTCACTTGGACTTATCCGACATTGTGACTTTGCTCACACCTGGCCCATGAGAGGCGGCCGCGGGGGGCCTGTCCATGGTGCTCCATGTTCGTCCGAATGGCGTGTTCATGGTGTCACGGTCTTGTGACCGATAGGGGAAATGGACATGTACGACCCATAATGACCGGGTGGCAGGCATCCTCCTGGTCGAAGACGACCCCTCGGTCCGCACCGGGCTCGAGCTCGCGCTCACCCGGCAGGGGCACTCGGTGACCGCCTACGGCACGGGCGAGGAGGCCCTCGACCACATCCGGGCGCGCCGCCCGGAGATCGTGATCCTCGACGTCATGCTCCCCGGCATCGACGGCGTGGAGGTCTGCCGCCGCATCCGCAAGCTCGACTCGCTGCCGATCATCCTGCTGACCGCCCGCGGCGACGACCTCGACGTGGTCGTCGGGCTGGAGGCCGGCGCGGACGACTACGTGGTCAAGCCGGTCGAGCCGCGCGTCCTCGACGCCCGCATCCGAGCCGTCCTGCGCCGCCTGGAGTCGGCCTCGGCCGACCGGGTGACCTTCGGCGACCTGGTCATCGACCGCGGCGCGCTGAAGGTGAGCCTGGCCGGCCGGGAGATCCACCTGACCCCGACCGAGCTGCGGCTGCTGCTGGAGCTGGTCCGCCACCCCGGCCAGGTGCTCAACCGGCGCTACCTCCTGCGGGCCGTCTGGGACCACACCCACGTGGCCGACTCGCGCCTCGTGGACGCCTGCGTCCAGCGGATCCGGGCCAAGATCGAGCCGGTGCCCGCCGACCCCGTCTACATCCACACCGTGCGCGGCTTCGGGTACCGCTTCAGCCCGCCATGATGAGGGGACTGCCCACCGGGCTCCGCGCCCGGCTGGTGATCACCTTCACGCTGGTGGCGGTGACCGCCTCGGCCATGGTGGCCGGGCTGGGATACCAGCTCGTCCGGCGCGAGCTGCTCGACCGCACCGAGCGCAGCGAGGTCGCCGACGTCCGCGACACGCTGTCGAAGATCACGCTGCCCGTCGGGGTCAGCGACGTCGTGTGGCCGAGCGACTCGACCGTCACCGACGAGGACCTGGGCAGCCTCGTGAGCGCGCTGGAGGCCCCCGAGCGGGTGATCATCGTCACGTACGGCGACCACCGGCGCAGCAGCCCCGGCGCCCGCTTCACGATGTCGGACGTCCCCGACCAGCTCCGGTGGCAGTCGGCCCGGCGGCTCGTCTACCAGCGGCTCCGGCTGCGGGACGAGCCCTGGCTGCTCGTGGCCACCCAGATCCAGCGGGCCAACCAGGACGGGATCCCCCGGCCCACCGGCCTCACGGCGTACGTGTTCCTCCCGCTGCACGAGGAGGAGGGCGTGCTGCTGCGGCTGCTGACCGCCCTCGCCCAGGCCGGGGGGATCACGCTCACGATCGCGCTGACCGTGGCCCTGCTGTCGGCCCGCAGCGTGCTGCTTCCCGTGCGCCGCCTCGGCGCGGCGGCCCGCGCGCTCGGCACCGGCGACCTGCACGTCCGGCTGCCCGTACGGGGACGCGACGAGCTGGCCGCGCTCACGGCGACCTTCAACGAGACGGCGGCGGCGCTGGAGGACACGGTCTCCGAACTGCGCACGCTGGAGTCGATGTCGCGCCGGTTCGTGGCCGACGTCTCCCACGAGCTGCGCACGCCGCTGACCGCGATGACGGCGGTCACCGACATGCTCTCCGAGGACGCGAAGGACCTGCCGGACGACGCGGGTGAGGCCGTGCGCATCGTGGTCCGCGAGATCGACCGGCTCAGGGTGCTGGTCGAGCACCTCATCGAGATCAGCCGCTTCGACGCCGGGGCCGCCGTGCTGCGCCGCGAGACGGTGGACGTGGGAGACACCCTGGCCGACTGCCTGGAGGTGCGGGGCTGGGCCGACCGGGTCAAGCTCACCGTGCCCGTCGGGCTCACGTTCTCCCTGGACGCGCGGCGGTTCGACGTCATCGTGGCCAACCTGGTCGGCAACGCCCTCAACCACGGCGCCCCGCCCGTCCTGGTCGGCGCCCGGCAGGACCGTACGGGCCTGGAGGTGATCGTCCGCGACCACGGGACCGGCATTCCCGACCACGCGCTCCCCCACGTCTTCGACCGCTTCTTCAAGGCCGGCTCCGACCGCGCGCGGAGCGTCGGCAGCGGGCTCGGCCTGGCCATCGCCAAGGCCAACGCCGAACTGCACGGCGGCGACATCACCGTCGAGCGATGCGACCCGGGCACGCTCTTCCGCCTCTGGATCCCCCGCCCGTGACCGGCGGCGGCGCGGGGGCCGCGTGGAGGACGGCCCTTCTGAGGACGCGGCTGCGGGCTGCGGTGGCGGCGCTGCTGGTGGTCGCGACCGCGGCCTGCGGGGTCGAGCCGACCGGCGTGGTGGACATGGGCCCGGCGCCGGTCATCACCGGGACGCCGGCGCTGGTGCGGATCTACCTCGTCCGGAACGGCCGGCTGGAGCCGATCACGGTGGCGGCCCGCTCACCCCACGTCAACGACATCATGGCGGCGCTGTTCAAGGCGAGGGCCCGGCCCGGCAGCGGGCTCACCACGGCGCTGGCCGGGCTCACCCCCGCGCAGATCCAGCTCGTCAGGTACGCCCCCGACGCGGGCAGCCGCAACGACCCCGACAACACGCTCAGCCTGCGCATGCGGCTGTTCGTGAGCGGCTGGCGGGTCTCCCGGCTGGCGATGGCCCAGGTCACCTGCACGGCACGGCTGCGCCCCGAGGTGTGGGCCGTCGAGATCGCCCAGTCGACTCCCGACAGGACGGGATCCCTGAAGATCCACACCTGCCGGGAGTACTGGGATCTGGCTCCCAAGGACGGCCATCTGCCCCCGTGAGGGATCAGATGGTGATGTCCTCCAGCATCTCGGTCACCAGGGCGGCGATCGGCGACCGCTCGGACCTGGTCAGCGTGATGTGCGCGAACAGCGGGTGGCCCTTGAGCTTCTCCACCACGGCGACCACGCCGTCGTGGCGGCCCACCCGCAGGTTGTCGCGCTGGGCGATGTCGTGGGTGAGGACGACCCGGGAGTTGGCCCCGATCCGGGACAGCACGGTGAGCAGCACCCCGCGCTCCAGCGACTGCGCCTCGTCCACGATCACGAACGCGTCGTGGAGCGAGCGGCCCCGGATGTGCGTCAGCGGCAGCACCTCCAGCATGCCGCGGTCGATGACCTCCTCGATGACCTCGGGGGTGGTCACCGCGCCCAGCGTGTCGTAGACCGCCTGGGCCCACGGGCCCATCTTGTCGTTCTCCGTGCCCGGCAGGTAGCCGAGCTCCTGGCCGCCCACGGCGTACAGGGGGCGGAAGACGATGATCTTGCGGTGCTGGCGGCGCTCCAGGACGGCCTCAAGTCCTGCGCACAGCGCGAGGGCCGACTTGCCGGTGCCGGCGCGGCCGCCCATCGAGACGATGCCGACGTCGGGGTCCATCAGCAGGTCGAGGGCGATCCGCTGCTCGGCCGACCGGCCGTGCAGGCCGAAGACCTCGCGGTCGCCGCGGACCAGCCGTACGGACTTGTCCGGCATGACGCGTCCCAGCGCGGAGCCGCGGGCCGACAGGAGCCGCAGGCCCGTGTGGCAGGGCAGGTCGCGGGCCTCGTCCAGCTCGGCCGTGCCGCCTTCGAAGAGCGCCTCCATGTCCTCTGTGGTCACCTGAAGCTCCGCCATGCCGGTCCAGCCGGACTCGACGACCATGCCGGCGCGGTACTCCTCCGCGCTCAGCCCGATCGAGGCGGCCTTGACGCGCATCGGGAGGTCCTTCGACACGAGCACCACGTCACGGCCCTCGGCGGCGAGGTTCTGCGCGACGGTCAGGATGCGGGTGTCGTTGTCGCCCAGCCGGAAGCCCGCTGGGAGGACCGACGGATCACTATGGTTGAGCTCGACCCGGACGGTCCCGTCGCCGATCGGCATCGGGTCGTCCAGCCGTCCGTACCGCACCCGCAGGTCGTCGAGGAATCGCAGGGCCTCGCGCGCGAAATACCCCAGCTCGGGGTGGTGGCGCTTGGCCTCCAACTCGGTGACGACCACGATCGGGATGACGACCTCGTGCTCGTCGAAGCGGCTCATCGCCGCCGGGTCGGCAAGCAGGACCGAGGTGTCCAGAACGTAGGTGCGGGATGCGGACGGGTTGCTCGAGGACACTGCCACGCGTTCTCCCCCGGGCGCCTGAGGACGGCGCCCTGCCTTGACTGGTGGTGAACGGACCGGGCCCGTGACCTGCCGAAGCGGGCCGGGGTTCCGGCCCTCCTCGCACAACGGTGACGCAAGGACGGGCCCTCTCCCGAGGTAAGAGCCATCGATCGGCTCGATGGCCGCTCACTTACCACGGTACGTAACGAATCCCCCAGGCCCAAGAGGTGAACGATGACCGAAAGGGGCTGTTCGCGAACCGTGTCAGGAGCCGTACCGGCGGTGACGTGCGGCGTACGAGCGGAGCGCCCGCAAGAAGTCCACCCTGCGGAAGTCAGGCCAGTAGGCCTCGCAGAAGTAGAACTCGGAGTGGGCGCTCTGCCAGAGCAGGAATCCGGAGAGCCGCTGCTCTCCCGAGGTCCGGATGACGAGGTCCGGATCGGGCAGGCCGCGCGTGTAGAGATGCTCCGCGATGTGCTCCACGTCGAGGACCTCCACGAGGTCCTCGATGCTCGCGCCCTTGCTGGCGTGCTCCTGGAGGAGGGAGCGCACCGCATCAGCGATCTCACGCCTTCCTCCATACCCAACCGCAACGTTCACAATCAGGCCGGGACGATGCGATGTGGTTTCTTTGGCGTGTTTGAGGACACGAGCCGTGTGATCGGGCAGGAGATCGAGCGATCCCATTGGTTTCACGTGCCAGCCCTGGTCGACCAGGTCCTGCACGAGCCCCTCGATGACCTGCAGCAACGGCTCCAGCTCGGCCTTGTCCCTGGCCAGGTTGTCGGTGGAGAGCAGCCACAGCGTCACGTATTCGACCCCGGCCTCGCGGCACCACACGAGCAGCTCGGAGATCTTGTCGGCGCCCTTCTGGTGGCCGCGGCTCACGTCGCGCAGGCCCATCGCGCGCGCCCAACGGCGGTTGCCGTCGACGATGACCCCGACGTGCCGGGGGATCTGGTCGGAGGACATCGTCCGCTCGAGCCGGCGCTCGTACAGCTTGTACACGAGATCGCGCACGCCCATGCAGTCCTCTTCCTCGCGACCGGTTGAGCTCGATCAGCCAATTATCGCGGTCCTGACGGCGTGCCCGGCCCTCGCGGAGGCGTCCGGAGGGAAAGCCGCGGTTGATCGCGGGTGGATTCGCCCCTTCCCCGGCTCACGGAGAGCCGCCGGTTGCGGCCGGCCCGAAATGCGCGCCCGGCCGGCCTCCCCGAGCGTCCCTGGGCCTTCCCGGAAAGCCCTCTAAATGCCGCCCGCGTCGCGCGCGGCCAGCCAGTCGGCGAACGCCCCGGCGTCGGCGCGGGAGCCTCCGCCCGGTTTGGGACGGGTCGCGGCGTACTCGGCGAACAGGCGCCCGAACTCGGCGCCGAGCCGCCCGGCCAGGGCGGGCGCGACCCGGGCCACCGAGCCGCTCCGCTTGGCCACCAGGCTCCGCGCCTGCACACGCACCCGCTCGGCGTCGAAGCCCTCGGGCACCGGGCCGCCGGCGACGAGGGCGGCCAGCAGGTCCGCCTGGCCCGCCGCGAGCGAGGCGCGGGCGCCGTCTCCGGCCTGCTCAGGCACGCGACATCGCCCCCCGGATCCGGCCCAGCTCGCCCGCGAGGACCGCGTCGCTCGGGTACGCGTCGTCCCACTCGAGCAGCACCCCCGGCGGCGAGGCCCGTCCGCACAGCTCGGTCAGCAGGTCGAGCACCTCCCGCGGCGGCGAGGCCGTGTGGGTGTCGTGCCAGATCCCGCCGTGGGCGTGACCGCCCGCCACGTGCACGTACGCCACTTCGTCGAGCGGGAGCGCGTCGAGGGCGGCCCGCGCGTCCAGGCCGAGGTTGACCTCGTTGGTGTACAGGTTGGCCACGTCGACCAGCAGCTTCACGCCGGTCCGCTCGACCAGCTCCCCCAGGAACTGGGCCTCGGTCAGCTCGTCGTCCGGCCAGCCGAACAGCGCCGCGACGTTCTCCAGCGCGAGCGGCACCGGGAGCGACTCCTGCGCGATCCGGACGTTCTCCACGATCACCGACAGCGCGTCGCGGGTGCGGGGCACGGGCAGCAGGTGACCCGCCTCCATGCCGCCGCTCCGCACGAACGCCAGGTGCTCGCTCACGATCGGCGACCCGAGCGCCCCGGCGCAGGCCGCGAGGTGCCCGAGCCGGTCCGGGTCCGGCCGGTCGGCGCCGCCGACCCCGAGGGCCACGCCGTGGGGCACCACGGGGACGCCGCGCCCGCGCAGCACGGCCAGCGACTCCGGCAGCCGCGCGGGCTCGACGTTCTCCGCGATCACCTCGACGAAGCCGACCCCGTCCAGCCGCTCGACCGTGAGGTCGATCTCCGGCCGCCATCCGATGCCCACACCGAGATCACCCACCGCCGCCTCCGCAACCTCCGCCGCCGCACCCGCTCGACCCGCATCCGCTCGATCCGCAGCCGCTCGACCCGCACGAGTGGCCGCCGGAGCCGCAGGAGTGCCCGCCCGAGTGCCCGCCCGAGTGGCCTCCCGAATGCCCGCCGGAGTCCCAGCCCCAGTCTCCCGAATGCGAGGCGGAGTCCCCCGAGCCGTTTCCGGCCACCGGTCCGCCGCCGCAGGAGCCGGAGGCGCACGCCGCCTGCTCGCCGTGCCGCCGGATCTCCTCCCTGGCGATCTCGGCGGCCACGCTCTGGTCGCCGTACTCGCCGAGGCCGTACAGCGCCAAGGCTCCGGTCAAGCCGGCGAAGGCGGCGTCGTCCCCGCCGGTCGCGGCGACGGCGGCCCGCGGCTGCCGGATCCGGGCCCGCTGGAGCACGTCCGCGCCGGGCCCGGTCAGCGGGCTGCGCAGCGACCTCTGGTGGCGCGCCCGGGTGCGTAAGCCGTACACCCCGGCGACGGCGGCGACCAGCACCGCCCCCACGGACACCGGGCTCCACGGGACGACGCCGGCGGCCGGGACCACGAGCAGGGTGGCCTCGACGGCGAAGCAGAGCGCCACGAGCGCGCCCAGCCGCGCGACGAGCCGCCGGGGCCCCTCCAGGGAGCCGTCGGGGAGCAGGAAACCCTGCCCGATGAGGCGGTTCTTCAGCCCGGCCACCGCGATCCCGTCCCCGATCTCGTGTCGGATCTCCCCCGCCGTACGTCCTCCTGGGACGGCGGCCAGGTCGAGGACGGCCTGCTCGACGGGGTGGGGCGTGACCGGGGACGCCCCGGCGACGGCGGTGACCCGCCCGCCGCGCGAGACGCGGATCCAGTCCCGGGCGGCCAGGGCGGCGATGGCTGTGTTGACGGTCCGGCGCGGGCCGCCCGCGAGGTACGCCAGCTCGTAGTGGTCGAGATCGCCCCGGCCGACGGCCGTCACCGAACGGATTCTGCGGTGCTCGCGGCGCAGTGCCGACGCGGCCGATCCGACGAGCGCGGCCGCGGCCAGCGCGGCGAGGAGAAGCACGAACTCCATGTCCGCCCTCCTGGGGGGAAGGAGGGGGGCGCCCCGCTGCCGGCCGGTCTCGTACGGCTCGCGCCCCGTCTACTCGGTAGACGAAGCCCCCGCGGCGAAGGTTCCTCGCGGGGTGGCACGTTCCCACGACGGCCTCCGCGCGCACGGGCCCGCACCCGGAAGGGGGGGCGGGCCCTGCGCGAGGCGCGTCGGCCGAAGCGGTTCACAAGGCCCCGATGCTCGTGCCACAGCTCCCTCGGCATGTGCTCCCCGATGGCCGTTCTCACGGCGCGCCGGGGTCAGGAAGGGCGGCAGGGGCCGGGCGACGAGACGGGGCCCGGGGCGCCCGGACGGTCCTGCGTGGGGCCGACCAGCAGGAGCGCCGCGTCGGGCGCCGACATGACGCCGTCGTGCGCGATCCACGAGCCCGGCACCTGCTCCCGGGCGCCCTCCGCCGTGGCGAACCGGACGTTCGTCACGCCACGCACCCGGAGCAGTGCGCGCACCTCGTCGACCGTCTTCCCGGCGTACCCGGTGCAGTGCAGCGGCTCGCCGGGGGCGTCGATGGGGGCGATGAGCACGTACTTCTCCCCGGGCCGTGCCTTGCGCGCGAGCCTGATGGTGGCCTGTCCGCGGAAGTCCCTGGGGACCTTCAGCCCGATCGTGCACGGGTCACGCCGCAGGCAGTCTCCGGTCCCCTCGATGGTCGTGATTCCCCCGCCGATCGGGCCGGGACCCACAGCCGTGCCCCACATGGCCGGCGTCGCCGGCACGAGCTCGAGGGTGATGTCGAGCCCGAGGCGCCGGAGCTGGGCCTGGTACCGCGCCGGGTCGGCGTACATGTCCTCGACCGTGACCAGGTAGTAGCCGCCCTTCGTCGTGACGTCTAGGGCCGCGGCCGGGCCGGCGCCGAGGCCGAGGGAGCGGGAGTCGCCGGGGAGCGCCCAGGTCACGGCCAGGACGACGGCGGCGAGCGCCGCCGTGACCGGCAGGGCCACCCGCAGTCGCCGCCAGGAGGACGTCCCGGCGACGGGCTCCGCCCGGACCGCCGTGATCTCGTCGAGCAGCTCACGTCCTCCGGGGGTCATCCCCGGGCCGGGGTCGGGGGCGATCCGCGCCACCAGCCCGTCGATGTCAGCCTTCACGATCGTCCTCCTCCCAGCGCCGCGGCGCGTGATCCGTATCGGGACAGGTCGAGTCCGCCGGCGCCGAGTTCCCTCGCGAGGCGCTTCCTGGCGCGGTGCAGGCGGATCCGGGCGGTTCCCGGGGAGCACCCGAGCACCGTCGCGGCCTGGGAGACGCTCAGGCCCTCCCAGCCCACGAGCGACAGCAGTTCCCTGTCGTCGTCCTTCAGCCGCGCGAACGCCTGCCGTACCGCGTCGAGCTCCGGATCGGGGGGCGGCGCGGTCCAGGTCGCCAGCTCGGCGCGCAGCCGTACGGCGAGACCTTCCTGGCGCCTGGCGCTCCGGCGGCCTCCCGCGAGCACCTTGCGGGCGACGCCGTACAGCCACAGGCGGGCCTCCTGCCCGGCGGGCATCTGGTCGATCCGGCGCCAGGCCGTGAGGAACGTCTCCGCCAGGGCGTCGGCCGCGTCGTCGGGACCGTCCACGCGCCGCCGTACGTAGGCCATCAGGGCCGGGTAGTAGGCCAGGTAGATCTCTTCGAAGCGCTTCCGGGGGTCGTCGGGCGGGCCCATGCGTTCCCTTTCGCTTGGGGGCTTCCGACTCACCACATGACCGGTCGCGCGCGAGCGTTACGACCTGATTGCAACCGGAACCTGATCGGACCGCGACGGCCCGCGCGCCTCGGTGGGACGCGCGGGCCGTGCGTGAGAGGCGTCAGCCGAGGCGGTTCACGAGGGCGTGGTACTCGTCCCACAGCTCCTTCGGCATGTGGTCGCCGAAGGCCTCGAAGTGGGGCGGGATCAGCGCGGCCTCCTCGCGCCACACCTCGGGGTCGACGCCGAGCAGGAGCTCCATGTCCTCGGGCGCGATGTCGAGGCCCTCGGTGTCGATCGACGCGGGCAGGTTGCCGATCGGGGACGGCACGGCCTCCGCCGCCCCGTTGAGCCGCTCGACGATCCACTTGAGCACGCGGCTGTTCTCGCCGAAGCCGGGCCACAGGAAGCGGCCGTCCGCGCCCTTGCGGAACCAGTTGACGTAGTAGATCCGCGGCAGCTTCTCCGGGTCGGCCGACCTGCCGACCTCGATCCAGTGGGCGAAGTAGTCGCCCATGTTGTAGCCGCAGAACGGCAGCATGGCGAACGGGTCGCGGCGCAGCTCGCCGACCCTGCCCTCGGCGGCGGCCGTCTTCTCCGACGCCACGTTGGCCCCCAGGAAGACGCCGTGCTGCCAGCTCAGCGACTCGATGACGAGGGGCACGGCGGTGGCCCTGCGGCCGCCGAACAGGATGGCCGAGATCGGCACGCCCGCCGGGTCCTGCCACTCCGGCGCGATGGTCGGGCACTGCTCGGCAGGCGTGGTGAACCTGGCGTTCGGGTGGGCGGCGGGCTCACCGGACTCCGGCGTCCACGAGCGGCCCTTCCAGTCGGTCAGGTGGGCGGGGGGCTCGTCGGTGAGGCCCTCCCACCACACGTCGCCGTCGTCCGTCAGCGCGACGTTCGTGAAGATGCTGTTGCCCCAGAGCGTCTCGATCGCGTTGGCGTTGGTCGAGGCGCCCGTCCCGGGGGCGACGCCGAAGAACCCGGCCTCCGGGTTGATCGCGTACAGGCGGCCGTCCTGGCCGAACCGCATCCAGGCGATGTCGTCGCCGATCGTCTCGACCTTCCAGCCGGGGATCGTGGGCCGGAGCATGGCGAGGTTGGTCTTGCCGCACGCCGACGGGAAGGCCGCCGCCACGTACCGCGGCTCCCCCTGGGGAGGCGTGAGCTTCAGGATCAGCATGTGCTCGGCCAGCCAGCCCTCGTCGCGCGCCATCACGCTGGCGATCCGCAGGGCGTAGCACTTCTTGCCCAGCAGCGCGTTGCCGCCGTATCCCGACCCGTACGACCAGATCTCGCGGGTCTCCGGGAAGTGGCTGATGTACTTCGTCCGGCTGCACGGCCAGGGTACGTCCGCCTGGCCGGGCTCGAGCGGCGCGCCCACGGAGTGGACGGCCCTGACGAAGTCGCCCCGCTCCTCGATCAGGCGCAGCGCCTCCTCGCCCATCCGCGTCATGATCCGCATCGACACGACGACGTACGGCGAGTCGGTGATCTCCACCCCGAGCTGGGAGATCGTGCCGCCGAGGGGGCCCATGCAGAAGGGCACGACGTACATCGTGCGGCCGCGCATGCACCCCCGGAAGAGCGTGGAGAACGTCCGGCGCATCTCGCCGGGCGCGATCCAGTTGTTGGTCGGACCGGCGTCCTCCTCCCGCTCCGAGCAGATGAACGTGCGGTCCTCCACGCGGGCGACGTCGCTCGGGTCGGACGCCGCGTAGAAGCTGTTGGGTCGCTTGACCAGGCGTCTGAACGTGCCCTGCTCGACGAGCAGGTTGGTCAGCCGAGTCCATTCGGCCTCGGAACCGTCGCACCATTCGACCCTGTCGGGCTGCGTGAGCTCCGCGACCCGCGCCACCCAGGCGCCCAGATCGCGGTGTGCGGTGGGAAGCGGTACCTCTACGGAAACGGACACGGGGGCGGCTCCTTAATCTCTCAGGGCCAGGTCATCATCAGCGATGAATAGCCGCCGAATCCAATTGGCGTAGACCACCGAGTTTCCACTCCGTTAATTCGGCGACATTCGTCGCTCACGGCCTCCTGGTGGGCATCAGCCCAGGCAGGGACCGTCAAGTGCGTGGGAGCTTACCCACATCGGCCCGTTCTGAAGAAACATCCCCTTTCCCTTACCCGCCTCCCGTGGCTTACACATTGGTATAGGCCAATGCGAATGGTCCAGACCATTCACAAGAATGGTTCAGTCCACCAGGCCGGGCCCCTCCGCCCGTACGCGGTCGACGTGCTGGAGGGCATCGCGCAGGTCAGCGAGCCACGAATCGGTGTGCTTGCCGACGAGCCGGACGCACCAGGCCAGCGCGTCGCTGCGGCTGCGGGCCACGCCCGCCGCGACCAGGGTGTCCAGCACCTGCCGCTCCGGCTGCCGCAGACGGGTCATCACCGGGACGGACAGAGTGGTGAACATCACTGTCTCTCCGCCCGCGACGACCCCCCAGGACACCTTCCGGCGGAACCGGTGCTCGGCCTCCCTGGCGATCTCCACCCGGCGCTCGCGGGTCTCCTCGCGGAACCGCTCGACGTAGCCCTCGACGGCGGCCTCGCGTTCCAGGTCCGGCAGGCCCTCGGCCACCGTGAGCGGCGCAAGCGTGCCGATGACCGTGATCTCCTCGCGGTCCAGGACGATCTCGGGCCGGTCGGCGAACCAGCCTTCGGGAAGGCGGCCGGCGAACCAGCCTCGCAACTGTTCTTCTGCATCCATGTAATCAAGATTACACCGCTTCGCCCGGCAGACAACGGGCGCAGATATTGACAGTCACTATGTTTTGATAGTTACTTTCAAAACATGGTTACTTCCACTTCTCGGTGGTGGGCGCTCGGCGCCCTCGTGCTCAGCGTCCTGGTCATCGGCATGGACGCGACCGTGCTCAACGTCGCCCTCCCCACGCTCGCGACGGACCTCCACGCGACCACCGGCGACCTGCAGTGGATCGTGGACGCGTACATGGTCCCGTTCGCGGCGCTCATGCTCCCGGCCGGCGCCTTCGGCGACCGCTTCGGCAGGAAGCGACTGCTGCTGGCCGGGCTCGCGGCCTTCGCCGTGGCGTCCGTGATCGCCATGGTCGCCTCCGGAACCGGCCCGCTGATCGCCGCGCGGGCGCTCATGGGGGCCGGCGGCGCGCTGATCATGCCGCTGTCGACGTCGATCCTGCCGGTGATCTTCAGGCCCGCGGAGCGGGGCCGGGCGATCGCGGCCTGGACGGCGGCGATGGCCCTCGGCCTGCCGCTCGGCCCGATCGTCGGCGGCTACCTGCTCGACCACTTCTGGTGGGGCTCGATCTTCCTCGTCAACATCCCCGTCGTGGCGGCCGCGATGCTGGTCACAGCCGTGTCCGTGCCCGAGTCCCGCGACCCGTCGGCGCCCCGGCTGGACCTGATCGGCGCCCTGCTGTCGGTGAGCGGCCTCGCCGCCCTGGTGTACGGGGTCATCGAGGCCCCCTCGCGGGGGTGGGGCGACCCGGCCGTGCTGGCCGGGCTCGGCGCGGGCCTGGTGCTCCTGATCGCGTTCGTCGTGGCGGAGACCCGGCGGTCGCCGGCGATGACGGACCTCGGCCTGTTCCGCAGCCGGGTGTTCGCCTGGGGCGCCGTCGGGGCGACGTTCGTCAGCCTCGGCATGACGGGCGTGCTGTTCGTCGTCCCGCAGTACCTGCAGGCCGTCCTCGGCCACGACGCGTTCGGCACCGGAGTGCGGGTGATCCCCATGGTCGCCGGGCTCATGGCGGGAGGGCTCGTGGGCGAGCGCCTCACGGCCCGGCTCGGCCTGCGCGCGCTGATGACCGCCGGGCTGGTCGTCCTCGCCGCCGGGTTCGGCCTGGGCGCGACCACGGGCGCGGGATCGGGCTACGGCCTGACGGCGGCGTGGCTGGCGGTCCTGGGCGCGGGCGTCGGCCTCGCCATGGTCCCGGCCATGGACGGCGTGCTCGCCACGCTTCCCGAGGAGCGGACCGGGTCGGGCTCGGCGACGCTGCAGACGGTGCGGCAGGTCGGCGGCACGCTCGGCGTGGCGGTGCTGGGCAGCCTGCTGTCGGCCGTCTACGTCGCCGGGCTCCCGTCCGGCGCCCCCGCGGCGGCCGCCGACTCGATCACGGCCGCGGTCGGCGTCGCGGCGCGCACCGGGGACGGCGCCCTGCTGCGGACGGCCAGGGAGGCGTTCGTGAGCGCGATGGACCAGGTCCTGCTCGTGTGCGGCGGCGTGTCGCTGGTCGCCGCCGTCCTGGTCGCCGCGTTCCTACCGAGGAGTACGGCACGGCCCCGGAAGGCGGCAGAATCGGGGCATGAGCTCTCCACAGCGCGCTGACCGCACACCCCCCGCGCCCGACTGCGCTGTCACGAGCCTGCGCGAGCGCAAGAAGGCGAAGACGCGGCGGACGATCCAGGAGGAGGCCCTGCGGCTGTTCGCCCAGCAGGGGTACGACGCGACGACCATCGAGCAGATCGCCGACGCCGCCGAGGTGTCCCCCAGCACGTTCTTCCGCTACTTCCCGACCAAGGAGGACGTGGTCATCCAGGACGACTACGACCCCCTGCTGATGGCGGCCATCAAGGCCCAGCCGGCCGACCTCCCCCCGCTGACCGCCATCCGCGCCGCGTTCCGCTCGGCGTTCGCCCTGATCGCGCAGGACGAGGCCGACCAGGTGCTCACCCGGATGAAGCTGTCCATCAGCGTCCCCGCCCTGCGGGCCCGGACCGTGGAGAACCTGCTGGCCACGATCGACATGCTCGCCGGCGCGGTCGCGGAGCGTTCGGGCAAGGACCCGCGCAGCCCCGCCGTGCGGACCCTCGTCGGGGCGGTCATGGGGATCATGCTCCCGGCCCTGTTCACGTGGGTCGAGCAGGACGGCAGGATCTCGCTGCCGGACCTGCTCGACGAGGCGCTCGGCTACCTGGAGGCCGGGCTGCCGATCTGACCCGCCGGGCGGCCGTCAGCGGACGCGGGCGGCGACGGCGGGGCTCACCCGGACCACGCCCGCGAGGTTCTTCGTGTAGACGTCGGCGATGCGGACCACGTCGCCGGTGTGCGGCGCGTGCAGCATCTTCCCGTTGCCCCAGTAGATCGCCACGTGGGAGATGTATCCGGGGTTGGTCGGGTCGTTGCGCCAGAACAGCAGGTCGCCCGGCTGGGCCTGGGACAGCGGGATCTGCGGCCCGGCCGCCCACTGCTGGGCCGCCACCCGGGGCATCCGCACCCCCGCCTGCCCGTACGCCCACTGGACCAGGCCCGAGCAGTCGAAGCTGTCAGGGCCCTCGGCGCCCCACACGTACGGGCGGCCGAGCTTGCTCACCGCGGCCTGGAGGGCGGTCTGGAGCTGCTGGGGCGCCATGAACGCCGACGCGGGCCAGGCCGTCCGGCCCTTGGGCGCGACCACGACCGGGTTGATCGTGGCGACCTGGCTGCCCTTCGGCAGGATCGACAGGAGCGCGGACCGCAGCTTGCCGGAGTCGACGTCGGGCGCGCTGACGACGAGCGCGTTGCCCTGCGGGACGCCGAGCGCCAGGGCCGTCCGGTGCGAGACGACCGCCGCGATCGACCCCATGCCCACCGTGGCGTACGCCCCGATGCGCAGCTTGCGGCCGCCGCCGTCCACGGTCGAGCCGAGCTTCACGCCGCCGTCGTGGCCGAGCTCGAACGACACGGCCATGTCGCCGTCGGCGATGTTGCGCCACAGGGCGTCGGACGCCGCGGTGATCGAGGGGGTGTAGGCGCGGAACGTCGAGGGGTCGACCCCCATCGTCTGCACCCGTTTGCCGTCCACCAGGACGTCGGCGGCGTCGGTGACCTCGGCGGAGGCCACGCCCTTCTGGTGCCGCACCCTGTCGACCACGTCGGGCGGCAGCGGGTGGTCGGCCACGACGAACAGGTGCGGGCGGATCAGCCGCGTGAGCGGCGCCACCGCGGCCGGCGCCGCCGTGGGCCGCGCCCCGCCCCGGCCGGAGGCGTCCCCGCGCTCCGCGGCGGCGACGTACCCGTGCCCGGGGCGACGCCCGATCTGCACGGCCGCCGTGTCGGACCCGGCCGCCTCGTCCATCCCGGTGAGGATCAGGACGTCGGCCGAGAGCACGGAGACCAGCAGCACGGTGATCAGGGGGACGGCGCGCCGCAGGCCCGCGGCCCTGCGGACGGGGTCCCTGCGAGGCAGTCGTGGCCGGTAGGCGAGGTCCTGCCGGGTCTCCGAGAGCGCCCTGGCGAGGTTCCTGCGGACACGGGTGGAGAAGCGCGCTCGGCGATCGAGCACGATCTCACCCCTTTCCGCGGCAATGGTCCGTTCCACGACGAGATTGCCGCACGGCCGGAATTCCCGCAATCGATTGCGGGAATTCCGGCCGCGGGTGTGTCGCCGAATCAGTTGCCGATGTACGGCACGGCCTCGAGGATCTCGACCGTGTTCTGCCGGCCGTTCGGCAGCGTGTAGCTGGCCTTCTCGCCGACCTTCTTGCCGTTGATGGCGGATCCGAGCGGGGAATTGGGCGAGTACACGTCGATCGGCGCGCCGCTCTCCTCGCGGGAGGCCAGCAGGAAGGTGACCTCCTCGTCGTCGCCGTCGAAGCGGACCGTCACGGTCATGCCGGGACCGACGACGCCTTCGGCGCGGGGGGCCTCGCCCACGCGCGCGCTGTCGAGGATCTGACGGAGGTGGAAGATCCTGGCCTCCATCTTGCCCTGCTCGTCCTTGGCGGCGTGGTAGCCGCCGTTCTCCCGCAGGTCACCCTCTTCCCGGGCGGCTTCGATCTTCTTGGCGATGTCCGTGCGACCCGGGCCCGAAAGGTACTCGTACTCCTCCTTGAGGCGGTCGTACGCCTCTTGCGTCAGCCAGGTGACGTTGTCGTTCTGGGAGACGGCCACGGGCTCTCCTTGTTTCCGTAAGTGACTCGAAGGGCTGCCAAGTTAACGCCCTCGAACGCTTCCCCAAAGATTCCACTATACGAGATCGCAGTAGTCGACCTGAACCGTCGTGGCCTGGGCGCTCGTTCTCAGCTTTTCGGTGAACTGGAGGTCGGACCTCCCCTTGGGCACGTCGACGTCCCGGCCCCCGACCTCCATGTGCTGGTCGTCCACCGCGCGCACGCGGCACGTCGCCGCGCGGTCGGCCGGCTTGTGGACGGTGAAGGTCACCTGCGCGGAGCCGGGCGCGCTCGCGTCGAACGCCACCACCTCCGCGTCGACCACCGGGTTGCCGTGGGCGGCGAGCATGACGTAGCCCCAGCCGCCGGCCATGAGCGCCACGACCAGGCCGATGAGGATGTAGGCCACGAACCGGCCCCGGCCGGGCGGACGCTCCGCGAAGTCGTCCGGGGTGCCGAGGATGGGGCCGGCGCCGGCAGATCCGGGCCGTCGTTCGGCCTCGTCGCTGGCCATGGTGGAATCACCTCGGGAATTGTCGGTGTTGTGCGAGACGATTGGCGTGGTCGTGGCGCCGTCGCCCTCGAGGCGCTTCCGGAGCACACGACCAATTAGAAGCTAACCTCTTCTGGTAGCCGGAAGTCACATGAGGAGAGCCGTGAGTGCATCGTTGAGGCTGATGGCCGTGCACGCGCACCCTGACGACGAGTCGAGCAAGGGCGCGGCGACGATGGCCCGTTACGTCGCCGAGGGGGCGGAGGTCCTCGTGGTGACCTGTACCGGCGGCGAGCGAGGCTCGATCCTCAATCCCAAGATGGACCGTCCCGACATCCTGGAGAACATCGCCGAGGTGCGCCGCCAGGAGATGGAGAAGGCGCGGGAGATCCTCGGCGTCGACCAGCGCTTCCTCGGGTTCGTCGACTCCGGGCTCCCGGAGGACGAGAACGAGCCGCTGCCCGAGGGCTGCTTCGCGCTGCAGCCGATCGAGGTCGCGTCGGCCCCGCTCGTGGCCGCCGTCCGCGAGTTCCGGCCCCACGTGATCCTCACGTACGACGACAACGGCGGCTACCCGCACCCCGACCACATCATGACCAACCGGGTGTCGGTGGAGGCCTTCGAGGCGGCGGGCGACCCGGACCGCTATCCGGGGACGGGCGAGCCGTGGCAGCCGCTCAAGCTCTACTACCACATGGGCTTCACCCGGGAGCGGTTCGAGGCGCTCCACGAGGCCATGACCGAGCGCGGCATGGGCTCGCCGTACGCCGACTGGATCTCGCGCTGGGAGGACCGCCCGGAGAAGTGGGAGGTCACGACCCGGGTGCCATGCGCGGAGTACTTCGAGGTCCGCGACCAGGCGCTGCTCGCCCACGCCACCCAGGTCGACCCGGACGGGTTCTGGTTCGTCTGCCCCCGGGAGGTGCAGGAGGAGGTCTGGCCGACCGAGGACTACCACCTCGCGCGCTCGCTCGTGGACACGACGCTCCCCGAGGACGACCTGTTCGCCGGGATCCACGCCGAGGTCACCCCCGCCTGCCCGTAGGGAGTCCCGGAGATGCGCGCGGCCACGGCGAGGCGCCGTCCCGGCCGCGCGCAGCGGGACGACGGGGCGGGAAACCCGAGCTATAAGCTGAAGACGTGGACTACACCAGCTATGGTCCGGGAGTCATCGCGTTCGCCATCGTCGCGGCGATCGGGCTGGCCCTGTTCTTCCTCCTCAAGTCGATGAACAGGCAGTTCGCCAAGATCCAGACGCCCGACGACCGGCGCGACGACCGCCCGAACGAGAACGGATCCGACACGTGAGCGAGATCGCCGACAACCCGGGCAAGTCGCGGTACGAGATCACGGTCGACGGCCGGCTGGCCGGATTCGCGCAGTACAAGCTGCGCGGCGACACGATCGTGTTCACCCACACCGAGATCGGCGAGGAGTTCGAAGGCAAGGGCCTGGGCAGCGCGCTGGTCCGGACCGCCCTCGACGGGGCGCGGGACGCCGGGCTGACGGTGGCGCCGCTGTGCCCGTTCGTCTCCGCCTACATCAAGCGGCACCAGGAGTACGCCGACCTGGTCGGCGACGCCTACCGCTCCGAGGTCACCGACTGACCCTCCCGCCCGGTCACTCCGGCGGGATCGAGCCCGACCAGGCGCGCTCCAGGGCCTTGGGCAGGCCCCACCAGCCGAGCGGGGTGAGCACCTCGGCCCGGTTGACGATGCCGAGGTGCGCCCACAGCGGGGTGACGGCGGTGAAGAGCATCTCCGTCGCCTCGAGGTCCTCCGGCTCGTCGGGTTCGACGTCCACGTCTTCGGAGTCGGCGATGAACCGGGCGATCCGCTCCGGCGAGGCGAGCACCCCGGGGCCGTACCTGACCAGGGTCGTCACGGCGGCGAGCCAGTCGGCGTGGTGGATGGCGCACAGCGAGGCCAGGATCGAGTCCTCGTGGGAGAGCTCGCCCTCCATGTCGAAGAAGCGGGCCGCGTCCTCCTCGTCGGGGAGGTCGGATATCGGCGCCGCGATGCCGGCGGCGACGGCCAGCCAGAGGTCCTCGTCGCGCTCGGGCAGCGCGTTCTCGTCGAGCCCGGCGCAGGCCCGCAGCACGTTCCCCGGGTAGCCGGGCCTGGTCAGCGTGACGCGCAGCCGGGTGGCGGCCGACCGGAGGTCTCCCGCGGGGAAGGGCGGCTCGGGCAGGTCGTCGAGCAGCCGGCGCAGCTCGCTGAGCGCGAAGGCCTCCTCCTCGTCCCAGGCGGCGTAGAGCTCCTGGTCCTGCTCGTCGTTGACCACCACGTTCGGCACGCGGCCGTCGGGCAGCGGGGTGCCGAGCCAGCGCTCCTGGAGGTCCTCGTAGGCGTGCCGGGCGTCGGGGTCGCCCGCGGCCAGGGCGTCCGCGTCGATCTCCCCCTCGGCCAGCCGCTCCTCGAGGAACTCGACCAGCCGCTCGTACATCTCGGTGGCCACCGGGCCGCGCTCGGTCTCCTCCGGCCACAGGAAGTAGCTGCGGGTCAGCATGATCGGCTCGGTGCCGCTCGACTCCAGCCAGCGCTGCACGTCGCCGACCGTCGCCACCCCCGACTCGATCCTCGTAAGGATGGCCTTGGCCGACTCCCAGAAGGTCACGGACAGCGGGTTGCCGGCCGCCAGAAGCTGGCGGCGCAGGTCCGGCAGGGCCACCAGGGCCTGCCCCGTGGGCACCGCGAGCAGGGCACGCGCCACGTCACGCCGGGTCAGCGCCACGGCCGGCCGGCCCGAGTGCCTGATCGCGAAGTCCAGATCCACGCCCACGTCCTGTGAGCCTACGCCGGGCCGCGCGCGAACACACCCCCACGGTTCCCACCTGCGTGCCTCGCCGCCGTAACGGAACCCCCAGCCCCGGATTTCGCCAGGTGGGGGTCCCCCGAGCAGACTGGGCGGGGTAGGGATCGCACCGGCTGGGGAGAGGACCTCGATGAACCGCCTGAAGGACGCCACGAGCCCGTATCTCCTGCAGCACGCCGCCAACCCGGTGGACTGGCACCAGTGGGGGGACGAGGCGTTCGCGGAGGCCCGCCGCCGCGACGTCCCCCTGCTGATCAGCGTCGGCTACTCCGCCTGCCACTGGTGCCACGTGATGGCGCACGAGTCGTTCGAGGACGAGGCGACGGCCCGGCTCATGAACGACCTGTTCGTCAACGTCAAGGTCGACCGCGAGGAGCGGCCGGACGTCGACGCCGTCTACATGAGCGCCACGCAGGCGATGACCGGGCAGGGCGGCTGGCCCATGACGGTCTTCGCCACCCCCGACGGCCATCCGTTCTACACGGGCACCTACTTCCCGCGCGCGCACTTCCAGCGCCTGCTGCTGGGGGTCGCCGAGGCGTGGCGGAACGAGCGGACCGCCGTCGTCGGGCAGGGCGCGAAGGTGGTCGAGGCCCTCACCGAACGCACCGGCGTCCCCTCCGGTCCCCTGCCGTCGGCGGAGGACCTGGAGCACGCCGTACGGGACCTGGCCCGTGCCTTCGACCGGCAGCGCGGCGGGTTCGGCGGCGCGCCGAAGTTCCCCCCGTCGATGGTCCTGGAGTTCCTGCTGCGGCACGGCACGCCCGAGGCGCTCGCCATGGCCGAGACGACGATGGAGGCCATGGCCAGGGGCGGGATCTACGACCAGCTCGGCGGCGGCTTCGCCCGCTACTCGGTGGACGCCTCCTGGGTGGTGCCCCACTTCGAGAAGATGCTCTACGACAACGCGCTGCTGCTGCGGGTCTACGCGCACTGGTGGAGGTCGTCCGGGTCCGTCCTCGCCCGCCGCGTGGCGCTGGAGACGGCCGACTGGCTGCTCCGCGAGATGCGCACCCCCGAGGGCGGCTTCGCCTCCGCGCTCGACGCCGACAGCGAGGGGCCGGACGGCTCCCACGGCGAGGGGCTTTACTACGTCTGGACGCCCGACAAGCTGCGGGAGGTCCTCGGCCAGGAGGACGGCGACTGGGCGGCGGCGCTGTTCGAGGTGACCGGCACGTTCGAGCACGGCAACTCGGTGCTCCAGCTTCCACACGACCCCGGCGATCCCGGCCGGTTCGCGCGGGTGCGCGCGGCGCTGTCCGAGGCGCGCGAACGGCGGCCCCGGCCGGGCCGGGACGACAAGGTCGTGGCGGCCTGGAACGGCCTGGCCGTCGCCGCGCTGGCCGAGGCGGGCGCGCTGTTCGAGCGTCCCGACCTCGTCGACGCCGCCCGGGCGGCCGCCGTGCTGCTCGACGACCTGCACACCGCGAGCCGCGGACCGGCCAGGCTGCTGCGCACCTCCAGGGACGGCCGGGCGGGCGCCAACGCCGGCGTGCTGGAGGACTACGCCGACGTCGCCGAG
The DNA here is from genome assembly GCF_000511135.2 of Microbispora sp. ATCC PTA-5024. NCBI lineage: Bacteria > Bacillati > Actinomycetota > Actinomycetes > Streptosporangiales > Streptosporangiaceae > Microbispora > Microbispora sp. ATCC PTA-5024. The sequence continues at coordinate 236,255 of NZ_KI866527.1, forward strand.
GGGTTCCTCGCCCTGTACGGGGTGACCGGCGAGACCCGCTGGTTCGAGCGCGCGGGCGACCTGCTGGAGACCGTGCTCACCAGGTTCCCCGACGGCTCGGGCGGGCTCTTCGACGTCCCCGACGACGGCGAGCGGCTCTTCCAGCGGCCCCAGGACCCGACCGACAACGCCACGCCGTCCGGCCAGTTCGCCGCGGCCGGGGCCCTGCTGTCGTACGCGGCCCTGACCGGGTCGGAGCGGCACCGGGAGGCGGCCGAGGCGGCGCTGGGCGCGGTCTCGACGCTGGCCCGCCAGTACGCCCGCTTCGCCGGGTGGGGGCTGGCGGTGGCCGCGGCGGCGCTGCGCGGCCCGGCCGAGGTCGCGATCGTGGGCCCGGAGGACGACCCGCGGACGGCGGCCCTGCACCGCGCCGCCCTGATGTCGGGCGCGCCCGGCCTCGTCGTCGCGCTCGGCGACGGATCGGACGCCGTGGTGCCGCTGCTGGAGGGGCGCGGGCCGGTCGGCGGCGAGCCCGCGGCCTACGTGTGCCGCCGCTTCACCTGCCGGGCCCCGGTCACCACCGTGTCCGCCCTCCGCGCCGAACTCGCCGGCTGACCGGCCCGTCCTGCGGGGGTCACCCTGCCGGGGTGACGGTCGCGGGCGGGGGCTCGCCGTCGGAGCCGGCGCCGTCTCCGCCACCGTCTCCGCCACCGTCACCGCCGAGGCCGGTGCCGTCGCCCGTACGGCCGTTGCCGTCGGGCGAACCGATGTCGCCGGGCGGGTTCCCCGGCGGCGTCTCCTGCGCCGGTCCGCCTCCCGGCCCACCGCCCGGGCCGCCGCCCGCAACGCCAGGCCCGGCGCCGGGGCCCTGCGAGGGGAACGGCGCCGAGGGGTCGCCCTGGCCGGGGAACGTCGTCTGGCCGCCCATCTGGTCGGGCCGGACCGCCGAGTAGCCGTCCCAGTAGTTGTAGGGGTCCCAGGTGACCGGGTCGGGGAACTGCTTGACCGGCTTGCCGTCCATGGCCTCGGTCATGAACGCCTTCCAGATCTGCGCGGGCAGCGACCCGCCGAACAGCTCGCCGTAGCCGGGGACGCTCACCGGCTTGTTGTCGTCACGGAACATGTTCACGGCGACGGCCATCTGCGGCACGAAGCCCGAGAACCAGACGGCGGACGACTTGTCGGTGGTGCCGGTCTTGCCGGCGACCGGACGGTCCCACAGGCGGGCCGCGGTGCCCGTCCCGCCGCGCACCACCTGCTCCATGGCGTACGTCGCGTCGGCCGCCGTCTCCTCGCGGAAGGCCCGCCTCCCGGGTGCGGTGATCTTCCTGGTGACGCCGCCGGCGTCGGTCACCGACCTGATCACGTGGGCGTCGTGGTGGACGCCCAGGGCGGCGAACGTCGCGAAGCCCGAGGCCTGCTGGACCGCGCTGACGGAGGCGACGCCGAGCGGGAAGGTGGCGGCCGACTCGTGCGGCGTGAGCTGGCCGGCGGGGATCCCGGCCGCCTCCGCCATGGCGGCCACCTTGCCGAGCCCGACCTTCTGCCCCAGGTCGACGAAGGCCGTGTTCACCGAGTTGCGGGTCGCCTCGACGAGGTTGATCTCCGGCCCGTACGACGTCCCGCCCGAGTTGGGGATGTCGGCGTTGCCGATCCGGATGGGCGAGTTGCCGTACACGAGGGTGTCGAGGCCGAAGCCCGCCTCCAGCGCGGCCGCGAGCGTGTACGGCTTGAACGTCGAGCCGGCCTGGACCTTGGCCGAGAACGCGTTGTCGTACTGGTTGGTCTCGTAGCGGCCGCCGTAGAACGCCACGACCTCGCCGGTCGCGGGATCGACCGCGGCCAGGCCGGTGCGCACCTTCTTGGGCGTGCCGTCCGGCAGGACCGACTTCACGGCCTGCTGGGCCAGGCCCATCAGCTTCTTGTCGAAGGTGGTGGTGACCTTCAGGCCGCCCTGGTTGATGTCCTCGTCGGTGTACCCGAGCCGGTTGAGCTCGGCCCGGACCTGGGCGAGCATGTAGCCGTTCTGGCCGCCGAGCGACAGCGGCGCCTTCTGCTTGGCGAGCGTGGGGAAGGCCAGCCGGTCGGCGTCGGCCCGGCTGAGCGCCCCGATCTGGACCATGCCGTCGACGACCGACCTCCACCTGGCCTGGACGGCCACCAGGTCCTCCCCCTTCGGGTCGGCGAACCGGGTGGGCTGCTGGATCACCGCGGCCAGGTAGGCGCCCTGGGCCGTCGAGAGGTCCTCGACGTTCACGCCGAAGTAGGCCTTGGCCGCCGCCTGGACGCCGTACGCGCCGCGGCCGAAGTAGATCGTGTTGAGGTACCGCTCCAGGACCCAGTCCTTGGGCTTCGACCCGTCCACCTTCAGCGCGATCATGATCTCTTTGAGCTTGCGCGAAATGGAGCGTTCCTGGCCGAGGCCGCTGTAGTAGTTGCGGACCATCTGCTGGGTGATCGTGGACCCGCCCTGGAGCTGCCGCCCGGTGATCGTGGACCACATGGCCCGGGCCGTGCCGGACAGCGACACGCCCTGGTCCTGGTAGAACGTCCGGTTCTCGGCGGCGATCACGGCGTCGCGGACGCTCTTGGGCACCTCGGAGATCGGCACGTTCTTGCGGTTGACGCCCTCGGTGGCGAGGACGGTCCTGCCGTCCCGGTAGTAGATGACCGAGCCCTGAGCGGTGGCGAGCTGCTGGGCGCTGCCGGGGATGGGCGTGAGCACCCACACGAGACCGAGGAACGCGGTGAGCCCGAGGATCATCGCGCCGAGGACGGCAAGCAGGACACGCGGCAGCCGCTTGCGCCGCCGCGGCTTCCCGGCGGCGCCCTCCTCGACGGCCGGGCTGACCGGCTCCGTGGGGCGTTCGTCGCCGCTGTCCACGCGTTTCCCCCCGATATGTCCGCTTGCGCCCGTGAGCTGGGCGGATGCAACCACGGTAAACGATGGACCACGATGGTCGGCACCCTCAGGCGCCGGTCCGGCCGCCCGCGGCGGCGACGAGCGGCAGCGTCCGGTACGGCACCGGCGTGTCCAGGGCGATCACCGACGAGGTGCGCACGACGCCCTGGACGTCGACGATGCGGTCGATGACGCGCTGCAGGTCGGCGTTGCTGCCGGCGACCACCCGGCAGAGCATGTCGCCGCCTCCGGTGATCGTGTGGACCTCCAGGACCTCGGGGATCAGCGCGAGCTGGTCGGCGACCGGCACGTGCCCGGACACCTGCCGGATCTGCAGGGTCACGAACGCCGTGACGTCGAAGCCGAGGGCGCCCGGGTCGACGTCCGGGCCGTACCCGGTGATCACGCCGCGGGCGGCCAGCCGGTCGAGCCGCGCCTGGACCGTCCCCCTGGCGACGTTCAGCCGCCGCGAGCTCTCGAGGACCCCGATGCGCGGCTCGGCGGCCAGCAACGCGATGAGCCGGGCGTCGAGCTGATCAATCGTCACACCGTCCTCCTTCCATCCAGACCGGGCTCTGTGCAGATTGTCCACTGATTCAGCTCACTGTTGCACAAATTGGGCACCTCGGCCGAGAGTTGTCACATGAACGATGTCTTTCCGGTGCACGGCATGGATGCGGTGGTCTTCGCGGTCGGCAACGCGAAGCAGGCCGCCCACTACTACTCGACCGCTTTCGGGATGCGGCTCGCGGCCTACCGGGGGCCGGAGACCGGCAGCCCCGACGAGGTGGCGTACGTGCTGACGTCGGGCTCTGCCCGGTTCGAGCTGAGGGGCTCGGTGCGCCCGGGCACGTGGCTCGCCCGGCACGTGGCCGACCACGGGGACGGCGTCATCGACCTGGCGCTCGACGTGCCCGACGTGGAGGCGGCCTACCGGCACGCGCTGGAGCAGGGCGCCCGCGGCCTCGCCGAGCCCCACGTCGTGGAGGACGAGCACGGCAAGATCGTGGTCGCGGCCATCGCCGCCTACGGCGAGACCCGGCACACCCTGATCGACCGGTCGAACTACACCGGCCCCTATCTGCCCGGATACGTCGCGGCCGAGCCCATCGTCGCGGCCCCCGACGTGCGGAACGGCCGGTTCTTCCAGGCCGTCGACCACTGCGTGGGCAACGTCGAGCAGATGGACGAGTGGGTGGAGTTCTACGAGCGGGTCATGGGCTTCACCAAGATGGCGGAGTTCATCGGCGACGACATCGCGACCGAGTACTCGGCGCTGATGTCCAAGGTCGTCGCGGACGGCACCCGCAAGGTGAAGTTCCCGCTCAACGAGCCCGCGGTCGGCAAGAAGAAGTCGCAGATCGAGGAGTACCTCGAGTTCTACGGCGGCCCGGGCGTGCAGCACATCGCGCTGGCCACCAACGACATCCTCGCCACCGTCGACCACATGAGGAAGGCGGGCGTCGAGTTCCTCGACACGCCCGACTCGTACTACGACGACCCGGCGCTGCGCGCCAGGATCGGCGAGGTGCGGGTGCCGGTCGAGGAGCTCAAGAGCCGGCGCATCCTCGTCGACCGCGACGAGGACGGCTACCTCCTGCAGATCTTCACCAAGCCCGTGGTGGACCGCCCGACCGTGTTCTTCGAGCTCATCGAGCGGCACGGGTCCCTCGGCTTCGGCAAGGGCAACTTCAAGGCCCTTTTCGAGGCCATCGAGCGCGAACAGGCCCGCCGCGGCACCCTGTGACACCGCACGCAGGCTTTGCCCTTCGGCGGCTTTGCCCGGGCGGCGGCGTGGTGACCAACCAGCCATGGGAGCACCGCCGCCGCCTCCGGGCGGGCCGCACGAGCCGCAGGTCCCCTGGTCTCCCCTCCCGCTGGGGAAGACGGCCCCGCCGCTGGCCGGCCGCTGGCGCCGCCTGTTCGCCGGCGTCACCGACGGTGTGATCGTCTCGCTCGTCTCGGCGCCGTTCACCTGGAGCAGCTGGCGGATGGTCTGGAACCCCGCCACCGGGTCGTTGACGAGCGTCCGGGTGACCCACGCCGCCGTGGCGGGGGTGATCGCCTTCCTCTACTACTGGGCGCTCCAGTCGTTCTGGCGGGGCCGGACCCTCGGCAAGGCGCTGTTCGGCATGCGGGTCGCCCGGGACGACGGCGAGCCCGCCGGGCCTGGGCGGATCGCGGTCCGCCAGCTCGTGGAGGTCGTCCTGGGCTGGCTGTGCTGCCTCGGCCTGGTCAACCTCGCCTGGATCCTGTTCGACCGGCGCAAGCAGGCGCTGCACGACAAGGCGGCCGGGACGCTCGTGGTCGACACCTGAGACACGGCCCTGTCACGTCCCTGACCTGCGAGATTGTTCGCGTATGGTGGACGGACCTATGTCTGCGAACCGTTACCCCATCACGCTTTCCCTGACCGCCGCGATCTCCGCCGTACTGCTCGGAGCCGGCGCGGCCTGCGCCGCGTCCGAGGGCGCGGCCGCCGCGCCGA
>NZ_KI866527.1:241744-254661 GCF_000511135.2 Microbispora sp. ATCC PTA-5024
CGCCCTCGCCTCGGCGGGCGCCGCGAGCGCCGCGAGCGGGACCGTCGGCGCGCCGGGGATCGGCGACCCCGACTTCCCGGCCGACGGCAACGGCGGGTACGACGTCGGGCACTACGGGCTCACCCTGTCGTACGACCCGGCCACGAAGCGGCTGGCGGGCAGCGCCGCGATCACGGCGACCGCCACGCAGGAGCTGTCGTCGTTCGACCTCGACCTGCACGGCCTCACGGTCGGCAGGGTGACGGTCGACGGCGCGGCGGCCGCCTTCGCCCGCCGGGGCGACGAGCTGACCCTCACCCCGTCCCGGGCGATCGGCAAGGGCGCCTCCTTCGAGGTCGTCGTCGACTACTCCGGCGTGCCGGACCCCGTGCACGGCGACCGCGACCTCGGGACGTACGGCTTCATCGCCACCAAGGACGGGTCGTTCGTCACCTGTGAGCCCAACGGCGCCAAGACGTGGTTCCCGTCCAACGACCACCCGGCCGACAAGGCCACCTACGACTTCCGGCTCACGGTGCCGCAGGGCGTGACGGCCATCGCCAACGGCGAGCTCGACGGCGCCCCGGTGACGAGCGGCGGCCGCACCACCTTCGTGTGGCACGAGCGGCACCCGATGGCCTCCTACCTGGCCACGATGACGACCGGGACGTTCGAGGTGCGGACGGGCACGACGGCGGCCGGCGTGCCGGTGTACGCGGCGGTCGACCCGGCCTTCCACTCCTCGCTGAACGACCTGTACACCCGGAGCGCGGAGATCACCGACTACTGGTCCACCGTCTTCGGGCCGTACCCCTTCTCCTCGACGGGCGGCGTGATCGACGACTTCGCCGCGGGGTACGCGCTGGAGAACCAGACCAAGCCGATCTACGGAGGGTTCCCGCCGGAGTCCGGGATCGTCGCTCACGAGCTGGCCCACCAGTGGTTCGGCGACAGCGTGAGCATCACCCGCTGGCGCGACCTGTGGCTGAACGAGGGCTTCGCCACGTACGCCGAGTGGCTCTGGGCCGAGCACAAGGGCGGCGACACGGCCGACGCGGAGTTCCGCCGCTACTACGCGAACGCCGCCGACCCGATGTGGGCGTACCCGCCCGGGACGGCCCGCCCCGGCGACCTGTTCAACGCCTCGGTCTACAACCGCGGCGCCATGACGTTGCACGCCCTGCGCAAGTCGATCGGGGACGCCACGTTCTTCGCGCTGCTGAAGAAGTGGACGGCCGACCACCAGTACGGCAACGCCACCACGCCCGAGTTCGTGGCGCTGGCCGAGCAGATGTCGGGCAAGAAGCTCGGCGGCCTGTTCGACGCCTGGCTGTTCCAGCCGCGCCGCCCGGCCGACGTCCCCTGATCCGGAAGGTCAGGAGAAGAAGAGCTTGTAGCCGTCCCGGCGCAACGCGCCGAGCACCTCGTCGCAGTGCGCCGGGCCGCGGGTCTCCAGCTGCAGCAGCACCTCCGCCTCCTCCACCTGCAGGCGGGCGCCGACCCTCTCGTGGACCACGTCGAGGACGTTGGCCCCCAGCTCGGCCAGCCGGCCGAGGAGCGCCGCCAGCGCGCCCGGCCGGTCGGTCAGCCGGATGCGGAAGGCCAGGTAGCGGCCGGCCGCGGCGAGCCCGTGCCGTAGCACGCGGGCCAGCAGCAGCGGGTCGATGTTGCCGCCCGACAGCACCGCCACGACCGGCGGCTCGAACGCGTGCGGCTGGTCCAGCAGCGCGGCCACGCCGGCCACCCCCGCGGGCTCCACGACCAGCTTCGACCGTTCGAGGCAGAGCAGCAGCGCCCGCGACAGCGACTCCTCCGAGACCGTGACCACGCTGTCCACCAGATAGTGGATCAGCTCGAACGGCAGCTCCCCCGGCCGTCCGACCGCGATGCCGTCGGCCATGGTCGAGGCGGGCTCGACCATCACGGGGTGGCCCGCGGCCAGCGACTCCGGGTACGCCGCGGCCCGCTCGGCCTGCACGCCGACCACCCGGATGCCGGGCCGCAGGGACTTCGCCGCCAGGGCGACGCCCGCCGCCAGCCCGCCGCCGCCGATCGGCAGCACGATCGTGGCCGCCTCGGGGAGCTGCTCCACGATCTCCAGCCCGACCGTCCCCTGCCCGGCCACCACGTCCGGGTGGTCGAAGGGGTGGATGAACACGGCCCCGGTCTTGTCCGCGTGCTCTCGTGCGGCTTGCAGCGCCACGTCGACCGTGTGCCCGGCGAACACCACGTCCGCGCCGTACGCGCGGGTGGCCTCGACCTTGGGCAGCGGCGCGCCGTGCGGCATGTAGACCGTGGCCTTGGCGCCGACCAGCGCCGAGCCCAGCGCCACGCCCTGGGCGTGGTTGCCCGCGCTCGCGGCCACGACGCCCCGCGACCGCTCCTCCTCGCTCAGCCGGGCGATGCGCACGTACGCGCCCCTGACCTTGAACGACCCGGCGCGCTGGAGGTTCTCACACTTGAGGTGGACCGAGCCGCCGACGGTCTCGGACAGCACCCGGGAGTGGACGACGGGCGTCTGCGCCGCCACACCCTTCAGCAGCTCGCGTGCGGCGACGACGTCGTCGTACGTCACCTGTGGGACAGCCATGTCCGCAGTCTCCCACCTCACGGGTCCCCGCCGTACGGGCCCTCCGGCGCGTCGCCGCGGGCCCTACGAGGCCGTCACGACCGCGGGCGGCCGGTCGACCGCCAGCTTGACGGCGAAGGCGCCGAGCATCGTGCCCATGACGTACCGCTGGAGCCGCAGCCAGCCCGGCCGGGTCGCGAGGAAGGCGGCCAGACTCGCCGCCGTCAGCACGATCACCGTGTTGACGAGCATGCTGACCGCGATCTGCACGCTCCCGAGGGCGAAGCTCTGGGTCATCACGTGCCCCTCGGCAGGGTCGACGAACTGCGGCAGCAGCGACAGGTACAGCACGGCGGCCTTGGGGTTCAGCACGTTGGTGACCAGCCCCATCGTGAACAGCCTGCGGGTCGAGTCGGGGCGCAGGTCCCTCGGCTGGAAGACCGACACCCCGCCCGGACGCACGGTCTTCCACGCGAGATGGAGGAGGTACGCCGCGCCGGCGAGCTTGATCGCCAGGTACGCCTCCGGGACCAGGGCGAACACGGCCGTCAGCCCGAGGCAGGAGGCCGCCAGGTAGACGAGGAAGCCGGCCGCCACCCCGCCGAGCGACACCAGGCCGGCCCGGCGGCCCTGGCTGATCGACCGCGAGACCAGGTAGATCATGTTCGGGCCGGGCGTGAGGACCATGCCGAGCGCGACCATCGCGATCCCGAGGAGTGCCCCGATGCTCACAGAAGATCCCCCTTCGTCACCCTCACTCTAGATCGCCCCCGTACGGGCGGCCAGGCCGGGTGAGCGATCACCGGGGCGTCAGGGGGCGGACCAGTAGCTCTCGCCGGCGAGGACGAGCGCGGCCGCGCCGATCAGGCCGGCGTCCTGCCCGAGGGACGCGGGCACGACCCTGACCCGGCTCGCGAACGCCATCCGCGTGTGCTCGCGCAGCGCCTCCTCCAGAGGGCCGAACAGCAGCGGCCCGGCCTGGGAGAGCCCGCCGCCGATCGTCACGACGTCGAGGTCGCACAGGTTGACCGCCGAGGCGATCGCCGTCCCGAGCGCCCGTCCCGCCCGGTTCATCGCCGCGACGGCGACCGGGTCCCCCGCCGCGGCGTCGGCCGCGAGCCTGCGGGCGGTGGCGGTGCCCGCCTCCTGGTAGAGCCCGTCGTCGTCCTCCGGGCCCGGGCCCGGCGACCAGCCCTGCTCGACGGCCCAGGCGGCGAGCCCGGGGCCGCGGGCGATCGCCTCCAGGCAGCCGCGGCCGCCGCACCGGCACGGGGGGCCGCCGGGGTCGACGACCACGTGGCCGATGTGCCCGGCGTTCCCGGTTCCGCCATCGATCAGGCGCCCGCCGAGGATCAGGCCGCCGCCGACCCCGGTCGAGACCACCATGCCGAGCATGTTGGCGCTGCCGCGCCCCGCGCCCCGCCAGTGCTCGGCGACCGCCAGGCAGATGGCGTCGTTGTGGATGCGGACCCGCACGCCGGGGAAGCGCGCGGCCAGCCGAGCCCGCAGCGGGAAACCGCGCCAGCCCGCCATGTTGAGCGGGGACACCTCCCCGCCGGGCCAGGTCATCGGGCCGCCGCAGCCGATGCCCACCCCGGCGAGGCGCCCGCGGACGCCGAGGCCGTCGAGCAGGTCCGTCAGGGTCTTCCAGAGCGTCTCCGCCTCGCCGCCGGGCGGGGTGGCCGCCCGTTCCGAGGTCTGGAGCCGCCCGTCCGGGCCCACCAGGCCCACCGCGAACTTCGTCCCGCCGATGTCGACGGCCAGCGTCAGGCCGTCCGCCGTCACCCGGCCACCCGCCGGTCGCCCGCGCCGGAGGAGAAGACGAGGAGGGACGCCGTGAAGCCGTGGACGTGGTTGTGCCCGCCGACCGGGCCCATCTCTCCGGCCGCGAAGAACCCGGCCACGCCGATCGGCCCGAGCGTGTCGCGCACGGCGAGCGCGTCGTGGTCGGCCGAGCCGAACATCGCCGAGCCCCTGCCGTTGCAGGAGAACAGCAGCGCCCCGTCGGCCCGGCCGATGCGCTCCATGTGGGCGTCGAGCAGCTCGTAGAGGTCCTCGTCGGCCGCCTCGGCGTCCCTGACCTGGAACCGGACCGTCCTGCCGATCTCGACCACGTCGCCGATCGCCACCGCCTCGCGCTCGGGGTCGATGCCGACGACGCCCCGGATCAGGAAGTCGCCGCGCTCGTGGCGCTCGGCGTACTCGTCCATCGCGATGCCGATCTGTAAACCGGAGGCCACCAGCTCGCGGTCGGACTCGTCGAGCGCGCTGACGATGTCCTCCAGCCGGGCCAGCGCCGGCTGACCGGCGAGCTCCAGCAGCACGTTGTCCTCGGCCCCCGTGACCACCATGGACGGCCCGATGGGACGGCATCCCTGGCTCACGACCGTGTCGACCCGCACCGGGCCGCCGATGATCGCGCCGATCGCGCCGCCCTCGTGGACCTCGCCGTCCGCGAACAGCCGGACCGACCCGCGCCCCTGCAGGCCGTTGGCGAGCCCGCCGACGATCGGCAGGCTGTCGAGCACCTCGCTGGAGTGCTCGATGAAGGCGTCGGTGGGGAAGCTGTAGGGGTCGGCCAGCATGATCGCGACCTGGTCGTCCGGCTCCCGCTCCGGGAGGCCGACGACCACGAACCGGTCCTCGGTCCGCAGCGTCTCCAGGGCGAACGTGGTCACCCTGGCTCCGCCGAGCGAGGCCGCCCAGGCGCTGACGGCGGGTTTGAGCTCGACGCCCTGGCCGTCCCCGATGACCCCGGTCGCGCTGCAGCCGATCACGTGGGCGCCGGGCACGGTCTCCATCGCGCGGCGGCCCGCGCGGCTCACGTCCTCGGGATCGTCCCCGCAGATGAAGAAGCACACCAGGTCGGGCGGCCCCGACAGGCCGGCCAGGGCCCGCCGGATCGCACCCTCGGCCGCGTCCACCAGGTCGGCGCCCACGGCGAGACCGTCGGCGAAGCGGCTTGTGATCACCGCCATCGTCTCGCCTCCTCTTGTCGCCACCAGTAATCGTCCTTGCCGGATTCTCCCCACTGGGAGGACTTCAACGCACGGACCCCGCACGCAATCGGCGGATCGGCGCGGATGCGGGAACCGGGATGCCGCGCCGCCCGGTGGGGACGTAGTCTCGACACCGTGCACAAATCGCCCACGCCTGCCTCCAGCACTCTGCGTGAACTGCGCGAGAGTGGACACCGTTACCGCACGGTCAAGGCCGAGATCCGGGAGAACCTCCTTTCCCGGCTGCGGGACGGCGAATCCCGATTCCCCGGCATCGTCGGCTTCGACGAGACCGTGCTGCCCCACCTGGAAAGGGCCCTCATCGCGGGGCACGACCTGGTGCTCCTGGGCGAGCGCGGCCAGGGCAAGACCCGGCTGATCCGCACGATCACCGGGCTGCTCGACGAGTGGACGCCCGTCGTCGCCGGATGCGAGATCAACGACCACCCCTACGAGCCGGTCTGCGTGCGCTGCCGCCGCCTCGCCGCCGAACTCGGCGACGACCTGCCGGTCGCGTGGAAGCACCGCGACGACCGGTACGGCGAGAAACTCGCCACTCCCGACACCTCCGTCGGCGACCTGATCGGCGACGTCGACCCCATCAAGATCGCGGAAGGCCGGACGCTCGGCGACCCCGAGACCGTCCACTACGGCCTGGTGCCCCGCACCAACCGCGGTGTCTTCTCCGTCAACGAGCTGCCCGACCTGGCCGAGCGCATCCAGGTCGCGCTGCTGAACGTCCTCGAGGAGCGCGACATCCAGGTCCGCGGCTACAACCTGCGGCTCCCGCTCGACATCCTGCTGATCGCCAGCGCCAACCCCGAGGACTACACCAACCGCGGGCGGATCATCACGCCGCTGAAGGACCGGTTCGGGGCGGAGATCCGCACCCATTACCCCCAGTCGATCGAGGACGAGCTCGTCCTGATCCGCCAGGAGGCGGACCTCGACGATCTCGGCGCCGACCTGCCCGACCACCTGGTGGAGGTCATCGCCCGCTTCACCCGGCTGGTCCGGGAGTCGACCGCGGTGGACGCCCGTTCCGGGGTGTCCGCCCGGTTCTCGATCGCCGCCGCCGAGACGGCCGCCGCCTCCGCCGTACGGCGGGCCGCGCTGACCGGGGAGGAACGGCCCGTCACCCGCGTGTGCGACCTGCCCGGCGTGGTCCACACGCTGCGCGGCAAGGTCGAGTTCGAGGTCAGCGAGGAGGGCCGGGAGATCGAGGTGCTCGCCCACCTGCTGCGCCGCGCGACGGCCGAGACCTTCCGCGGCACGCTCGGCGGCACCGACCTCGCGCCGCTGCTCGACAGGTTCGGCAAGGGCGCCCAGGTCGAGTCGGGCGAGCTCGTCGCGGCCCACGAGCTGCTGCGCCGGATCGGCAGGGTCGAGGGCCTGTCCAAGGTCATGGCCCGCCTGGGCATGGGCGAGGGCGACGAGTCCCCCGGCCACGCCGCCGCGGCCCTGGAGTTCGCCCTCGAAGGGCTCTACCTGATGCGCCGGCTGTCGAAGGACGAGGTCGCCGGCGGAGCGGTGTACCGCACGTGATCCCCCCGACCACCGCCGGCCGCCCCGTCCGCAGGGCACGAAGGGAGCGGTGACCGAGGTGTCCTACTTCTATCGGGAGTACCACGACGGGCCGGATCCGCTGGCCCCGCCGTACGACGTGCGCTCGGCCCTCGACGAGATGGGCGACGCGATCCTGTCCGGCTCGACCCCGCTCGACGCGCTGCGCGACCTGCTGCGGCGGGGGCTGCCGGACGCCCCCGGGCGGCGCGGCCTGGAGGACCTGCTGCGCCAGGTGCGGCAGCGCCGCCGCGAGCTGCGGGACAACACGCGGCTCGACGGGACGCTGGAGCGGGCGCGGGCCCTGCTCGACACGGCCATCGGGCAGGAGCGGGCCGAGCTGTTCCCCGACCCCTCCGACGACGCCCGGTTCCGGGAGGCGGCACTCGACGCGCTGCCCTCGGACACCTCCCGCGCGATCCAGGAGCTATCCGAGTACGACTGGCGCTCGCCCGCGGCCCGGCAGACGTTCGAGGAGCTGCGCGACCTGCTGCGCCGGGAGGTGCTCGACAGCCAGTTCCGCGGCATGCGGGACGCGCTGGCCAACCCCGACCCGGCCGCCATGGAACGCGTCCGCCAGATGATGACGGACCTGAACGACATGCTCGACCGGGACGCGCGGGGCGAGCACACCCAAGACGACTTCGACCAGTTCATGCAGAAGTACGGGGACATGTTCCCCGAGAATCCGCAGAACCTGGAGGAGCTGGTCGACCAGCTCGCGCGGCGCGCCGCCGCGGCCCAGCGGCTGCTGGCGTCCCTCACGCCCGAGCAGCGCGAGGAACTGGCAGGGCTCATGGAGCAGACCCTCCAGCAGGCCGGGCTGGCCGAGCAGATGCGCCGCCTCGGCGACGCGCTCTACTCCCGCCGTCCCGACCTGTCCTGGGGGGCGCCGGAACGGGTGTCCGGCGACGACCCCATGGGCATGGGCGACGCCGTCTCGGCCCTTCAGGAGCTCGCCGACCTGAGCGACCTGGAGACCGCCCTCCGGCAGGACTACCCGGGCGCCCGGCTCGACGACATCGACGAGGACGCCATCCGGCGCGCCCTCGGCCGTTCCGCGGTCGACGACCTGGAGGCCCTGCGGCAGGTCGAGCGGGAGCTGGAGGCCCAGGGGTACCTGCGCCGCAACCGCGGCAAGCTGGAGCTCACGCCCAAGGCCGTACGGCGTCTCGGGGAGACCGCGCTCCGGCGGGTGTTCGCCTCGCTCGACTCCGGGCGGCGGGGCGACCATGACCAGCGGGACGCCGGGACGGCCGGCGAGCTGACCGGCACGAGCCGGCCCTGGCGGTTCGGAGACGAGCAGCCGATCGAGGTCGTCCGGACGGTGGTCAACGGCGTCCGGCGGGCCGGGCGGCCGCCCGGCGGCGCCGTCACGCTGACCGTGGACGACTTCGAGGTGGCGGAGACCGAGCGCAGGTCGGCCGCCGCCGTCTGCCTGCTGGTCGACCTGTCGTACTCGATGGCCCTGCGCGGCACATGGGCCGCGGCCAAGCAGACGGCGCTGGCGCTGCAGGCGCTGGTGGCCTCGAAGTTCCCCCAGGACGCGGTGCAGATCATCGGCTTCTCGAACTACGCCCGGGTGCTGCGGGCCGACGAGCTGGCCGGGCTCGAATGGGACATGGTCCAGGGCACCAACCTGCACCACGCGCTGCTGATCGCGGGCCGCCACCTCGACCGGCACCCCGACTTCGAGCCGGTCGTGCTGGTCGTGACCGACGGCGAGCCGACCGCGCACCTGATGCGCAACGGCGTGCCGCGCTTCGAGTGGCCGCCGTCGGCCGAGACGCTGGCGCTGACCCTCGCCGAGGTCGACAAGATGACCCGGCGGCGGGCGACGATCAACGTGTTCATGCTGGCCGCCGACGACCGCCTGCGGGACTTCGTCGACGAGCTCGCCCGGCGCAACGGGGGGCGGGTGTTCGCCCCCAGCGCCGACCGTCTCGGCGAGTACGTCGTCAGCGACTTCCTGCGCACCCGCCGCTCCCGCTGACGTCCGCGTCCCCTCGGCCCACGCCGAGGGGACGGGACGAACACGCGAGGTCAGACCGGCAGTGCGGCGTACGAGGCGAGGTCCGCGTCGAACCCGTCGTGCAGGTCCGCGAAGGACCTGTAGACGAGCCGCGTGCCGCTGCCGTACCGCGCGTCGTCGAGGAGCCCCACGACGTCGGCGGGGCGGGGCAGGACGCCGCCGCCGAGGTAGCGGATGCCTTCGAGCCGGGTCCGCACGCCCTTCTCCCCGCTGACGAACCGGCCGTGACGCCAGCCGGTCTCCTCGTCCCAGACGAGAGCGCCGCCGTCCACCAGTCTCACCGTGGCGTCACGAGGGTCGTACGGGTCGTCCCACCACTGGAGAACGCGGGCGCCGAGGGCTTCCGCGACCTGCGCGACGTAGGCGACAGGGAGGCGCAGCCACGCATGGCTGTACGGTGCGGGCGTGACAATCATCTATGGTCATCCTTGCGCCGAGCGGGGCGGTTTCCCCGCTTAAGGAACAGACAGCGGCATCGTACGGGATACGAGGTACGCCCTCAGACCACTTACCTCTGAAGCGCCGGTGTTTTTACGCTACCCTCGGCGGCCCGAGTAGTAGCACCATTTTGCGGCAAGGTAGAAGGATTTTTCGCCTCATACCGGGCGCCTCTCGCGACTTCCCCTCCACCTGCTCGACCGGTGTCGACTCCTCGCTCGAAGAGGGCCGCGGAGGGATATCCGGCCAGATCCGGCCTTTCAAGAACTTTGTCCGGTATGTACCCTTTAAAGTGGAACTGCTGCCGCAGATAGTAATGGTGAAGCTCGACGTTGGTCGTCCACGCGTCCAGTCGGATCCAGGGAAGATCCCGCTGGACCGCGTGAACGCAGGCCATGCCCAGCAGCCTGACCCCGATCCGCAGGCCCATGTATCCAGGCCGGACCATCAGGCGCTGGACGTACAGCGCCGGCTCCCGGCCCCCCTCGGTGCCCGTCCAGAGATTTCCCGCGTCATAATCGAGCAGAGATATCGTCGCGACCGCCCGGCCGCCGTCACATAAAAGCCAGGTTTCACGTCTGACGATTCCGGAAAGAATTCGGCCTCGTTGCCGCCGTTCGTCCGGCCACGGATTCTGCCACTGATCGCTTCCCCGTGACGCCAGCCAGTTCGCGATTTCCTGTCTCATCGCCAGCAGGGTGTCGAGGTCCTCGTCGACGGCCAGGCGCACATGGAACGGCATTCAGTGGCTCCATCCCCGGTTTCAGGGGTCGACGTGGAAGGCGGACACGTCACCGATCTCGTAGGCCAACTGGGTGCTGTCTCCCGCGTACACGTTCATCGTGAGGCGGATCGGACGCTCCGCCGAGTACGCGATGCGAAACATCTCCAGCACCGGGACTCCGGGCCCCAGGCTCAGTTGGACGGCCTCCGTCTGCGTCGGCATCCGGCTCAGCACCTCGTCGCGATAGCCGGCCTGGACGTGACCGCGTCGCGCCATCTCCGAAATCGTCCCGTACGGGATGTCCACCGGCGACATCAGAGCCGTGCCCTCGGCGATGTCCATGGGATAGAAGGACTCCTGGATCGACCACGGACGACCGTCGATCAGGCGCAGCAGGCTGCGGACCACCACCAGGGTGCCCTCGTCCAGCTGAAGACGGGCCGCCACCTCGGAGGAGGCGGTGCGCACCTCCATCCGGAACCCGCTCTGATCGGGATTGCGACCGGCGGTCAGCACGGCCGCGTTGAAGGCGTCTCTGTCGCTCTTGTCTGCGGCTCCTTCCTCCGCCGACGCGAGGACCAGGAAGGGGGTGCGCTCCCGGACGAACGTCCCGCGGCCTTGACGCGCCTCGACGAGCCCCTCGTTGGCGAGCGAGGCGAGCGCCAGCCGGACCGTGTTACGCGAGACCCGGAAGGTCTTTTCGAGTTCGGGTTCCGATGGAAGCTGAGCCCCCGGCCGCAGGATTCCGCCGGTGATTTGCGCGCGCAGAGCGGCCGCCACCTGCCGGTAGAGCGTCTCGGGCATCCCACCTGACTCCCTTCCGCTCGGCAGCATCGAGCGACCCCCACGCGAGTACACATAGATTGCCATACCGTTCCAACCATGCCAATGACTGGCATAAGGCCCACTGGTACCCATGAGCATCAGGAGACGTATCTGCACTACAAGAACGACGACAAGAACCATTCCAACCATGATCACTTCGAGGACTGGTTAGTATCGCTGATCGTTAAAGCGCAAATTAACGGCGGAATACATTCGACACCGAATCGGACCGTACAGAGGGCGGGTGTGACGTGTATGACGCCGTCGTGATCGCGGCACTTGTATTGGTAATCAACGTCGCCCTGGCGTTCTTCGCCGTGGTGCTGGGAATCCATCTGGAAGACGGCCGGGGTTCGCTCGCCGACGAGCCCTCCGGCCTCATCACCGCCGGCACGCGAAGCGTCCTGCGCGTCTTCTCCACCTCGGACGTCGCGGCCCGGCCGCCGGACAACGGCGCCCTTCGCGACAAGGATTGATTTCGGCGCCCGCAGCCCGGTCGGACGAAGAGGTTCACACGTGGCGCGCCGTCTCCCATCAGATTTCCCTCGGGAGAGTCACTCCCGGGCGTTCACGACGGAGTCCGGCCATGTCCGATGCGGTTTTCATCGCTGCGTTCGTGATCTCAGGCGCCGCCATCGGAGTTCTCGGCGTCCTGGTATTCGGCATCCATTACGAGGAGAGCAGGAAGTCGGTGACCGGGGAGCCGCCCGGGCCTTTCAGCAGGACCACCAGACGCGTGCTCGGACTGTCCGTGGACCACACGGCCTGCCGGTACGTGACCAATCCCCAGTACCGGTGCCCCGTCTGCCGCCAGTCCGAAGTGAACGAGCACGAAAGGCAGTGAGGCGGCGACGGACCGGCGCCGCGACATACGGCGCCCGGACCGGCGGCCGTCTCCGCCCGGCCGATCTCCTGCGGCCGGACGCACGTCCGTGACCCGCCCCGTACGGAGTGGAGCTGCCGTTCCGATCACTCAGGCGATAGCCTCAGGCGCATGTCGTTTCTCGACAAGCTGCTGCTGTGGCTGCACATAGGCTTCGCGATCTTCGCGATCGGGCCGCTGACCGCGGTCACGAGCGTCACGCCCCGGTACATCCGGGCGGGTGAGGTCGGCGTTCTGCGCTATCTGAACCGCTCGACCCGGCTGTTCGGGCTGCTCACGCTCGGGGTGTTCCTGTTCGGGCTGCTGCTGGGCCGCAGCGCCCTGGCCCAGCCGTACCTGTCGGCCTCGATGACGCTGTTCATCGTGGCGGCGGTCATGCTGGTCATCATCGATCGAGACCAGCGCTCGGCCATCCTCGCGCTGTCGAGCGAGTCGCGGGAGGACGACGCCAAGGTGCAGACGGGCCGGATCGCCGCGCTCGCCGGCATCACGGCCCTCATCTGGCTGGTGATCCTCTTCCTGATGGTCTTCTTCAACCCCTAGACGGTCAGCTACCGGCTTTTGGCGATACGCCGGTAGCACGCCGCGCCCGGCGCCGTTCGGTGAGACGGCGAGACTTGGCCTGCGCGCCGCAGTCCGCCATCGCGCACCAGCGGCGGGAGCCGTTGCGCGTGATGTCGAGGAACAGCCAGCCGCAGCCTCCCTCGGCCACGGGGCAGACCTTCAGGCGGCTCAGGTCCACGGTGGACAGGAACTCCACGGCCGCGCTCGCGAGGCGGTCCGGGACCAGCAGCGCGGGCGCGGTGCCGACGACCAGGCGGGCCGCCCGGCCGGGACGGCCGTCCAGGACGAGCGCCGACCGCGCGGCGGCCGTGGCCCAGCGCAGGGCGAGACGCTCCAGCGCC
>NZ_KI866527.1:254731-317687 GCF_000511135.2 Microbispora sp. ATCC PTA-5024
AGACGCTCCAGCGCCGGCCCCGGGTCCGGCGCCCGCCCCGCCCCCGGCGACGCCTCGGTCACACCGGCCTGGGCCTCCCCAGCCACTGACACCGTCCCGGCTCCCTCGGCCGGCGCGCTGCCCGCCGCGGGCGGCAGGCGGGCCGACAGCACGGCGTAGACGGCCTCCCGGATCTCCAGGGCGGCCCGCCACGCCTGGGCGGCCGAGCCGGGCGCGGCCCGCCAGGCGGCGGCCACCTCCTCCGCCTCCCGCTCGTCGAGCACGTCCACCCGCCGCGCCCAGGCCAGCAGGCCCTCCGGCCCCGGCAGGTACTCGTGGTGGCCGGACCCGTCCGGCGTCCGCGGGGCCACCGTGTTCACCAGGTCGAGCACGAGATGACCGCCGACGATCCGCAAATCGGAGTTGTGCGTCTCATCCATGTTTGTCATGCTACCACCTAAGAGACTTTTACTGGTAGCAAGGGAGCTGTAATGGACCGCCTCGGATCGGATCGCCGGGCGATGTGGGCCCTGGTCGCCCTCGCCACGGCGGCCTTCGCGTACGTCACGGCCGAGCTCCTGCCCGTCGGGCTGCTCACGGTGATGGCGGCCGACCTGGACAGGTCGCCGTCCGAGACGGGCCTGCTGGTCACCGGGTACGCCGTGGTGGTGGTGCTGGCGTCGCTCCCGCTCACCCGGCTGACCCGGCGGGTGCCGCGCCGCAGGCTGCTCACGGTGACGCTCGCGGTCTTCGCCGCGGGAGCGCTGCTCAGCGCCGTCGCGCCGAGCTACCCCGTCCTGCTCGGCGGGCGGATGCTGATCGCGCTCACCCAGGCCCTCTTCTGGTCGGTCGTCGCGACCACGGCGACCGACCTGTTCCCCCCGGCCCTGCGGGGACGGGTGGTGGCCCGCCTGGCGATCGGCAACTCGCTCGCGCCCGTCATCGGCGTCCCCGCCGGCACGTGGCTGGGCCAGCAGGCCGGCTGGCGGACCTCGTTCGCCGTCATGGCCGCCGTGGGGCTCGCCGTCTGCCTCACGGTCGCCCTGCTGCTGCCGGCGGACCGCGTGAGGAGCCACGAGGCCGGCCGGGGCACCGAGCCCGACGGCCGCCGGTACGCGATCCTCGTCGTGGCCACCCTGATCGCGGTGACCGGTTTCCTGACCGCCTACACGTACATCACGCCGTTCCTGCTGGAGGTCGGCGGGTTCGCCCCGGCGGCGCTGAGCCCGCTGCTGCTCGCCGGGGGGATCTCCGGCGTGACCGGCACCCTGGCCGTCGGGCCCTTCCTCGACCGGCACCCCCGGGGGACGCTGCTCGTCCCGCTGGGCATGGTGACCTGCGCGCTGGCCGCGCTGTACGCCCTGGGCGGGGTGAAGCCGGCCGCGGTCGTGGGGCTGTGCGTCATGTCGATCGGCTTCAGCGCCATGGTGACCTCGATGCAGAACCGCACGCTGCACGTGGCGCCGGGCAGCACCGACCTCGCCTCGGCCGGGATCAGTTCGGGGTTCAACGTCGGCATCGCGACCGGTTCGCTCCTCGGCGGCGCCGTCCTCGACGGCGCCGGGGCCCGGGACCTTGCCGCGACGGGGGCGGTGCTGACCGCCGCGGCGCTCGTCGTGCTGCTCAGCGAGCGGTGGCTGGCCCCGGCCGGCCGCCGGGCCGCGCCCGAGCCGGCGGCCGCGGCGGAGGCCCCGGTCGCCGGCCCCTGCCGCTGACCGGGTGCGCCGGGGGTGTCAGCCCAGGGCCTCGGACAGATCGGTCAGCAGGTCGTCGATCGTCTCGATGCCGACCGACAGCCGGACGAGGTCGGCGGGGACCTCCAGCGGGGACCCGGCGGCAGAGGCGTGCGTCATGCGGCCCGGGTGCTCGATCAGCGACTCGACGCCGCCCAGCGACTCGCCCAGCGTGAACAGCCGGGCGCGGTTGCAGACCTCGACCGCGGCCTCCTCGCCGCCGGCGACCCGGAAGGACACCATGCCGCCGAAGCGCCGCATCTGCTTGGCCGCCACCTCGTGGCCGGGGTGGTCGGGAAGCCCGGGGTAGAGCACCTGCGTCACCCGCTTGTGCGACAGCAGCAGGTCGACGACCCGCTCGGCGTTGTCGCAGTGCCGCTCCATGCGGACGCCCAGCGTCTTCAGCCCGCGCAGCGTGAGCCAGGCGTCGAACGGCCCGGCGACGGCCCCGATCGCGTTCTGGTGGTAGGCGAGACGCTCCCCCAGGTCGGCGGAGCGGGCCACGAGGGCGCCCCCGACCACGTCCGAGTGGCCGCCGACGTACTTGGTGGTCGAGTGGACCACCACGTCGGCGCCGAGCGCGAGCGGCTGCTGCAGGTACGGCGAGGCGAAGGTGTTGTCCACGACCAGCAGGGCCCCGGCGTCGTGGGCGATCTGGGCGAGACCCGCGATGTCGGCGACGTTGAGCAGGGGGTTGGTTGGCGTCTCGACCCAGATCACCCGGGTGCTGCCGGACCGCACCGCGGCCCGCACGGCGGACAGGTCGCCCAGCGGCACCGGGTCGAACGACACGCCCCACGGCTCCAGGACGCGGGAGAACAGCCGGTAGGTGCCGCCGTACGCGTCGTCCGGGATCAGCACGTGGTCGCCGGGCCGGCACACCGCGCGCAGCAGGGTGTCCTCGGCGGCCAGGCCCGACGCGAACGCCAGGCCCCGCGCGCCGCCCTCGACGGCCGCGACGGCCTCCTCGAGCGCGGTCCTGGTGGGGTTGGCGGACCGGCTGTACTCATATCCCGCGCGCAACCCGCCCACGCCGTCCTGCTTGTACGTGGACACGGCGTAGATGGGGGGCACGACCGCGCCCGTATGCGGATCTGCCTCCTGGCCGGCGTGGACGGCCAGGGTCTCGAAGCCATGGTTCATGGGGTCGAGCGTAGTCGCCCGTCCCCCCTGCTCCTGGCGGCCCGAGCACCCCTAGCGTCCTATTTGTTGTAGATCGTCCGACCCAAGATCACCTGATTTTTCAGGACATGTCCAAAGAGCCCTGATTGCCCTAATGGTTCGCCAGGAACGCGAGGAGGTCCTGGCGGGTGACCATGCCGACCGGCTTGCCGTCGTCGAGGACCACGGCGGCGTCGGCCTTCTCCAGCGCCTCGACGGCGCGGGCCACCGGCTCGCCCGAGCCGATCATGGGCAGGAGGGCGGACATGTGGCCGCCGATCTGGTCGTCGGAGCGGACCCGGCCATGGTAAAGACCCTCCAGCAGGTCGCGCTCGACGATCGAGCCGACGACCTCGGCCGCCATGACCGGCGGCTCCTCCTTCATCACGGGAAGCTGCGAGACGTTGTACTCCCGCATGATGGAGATGGCGGTGCCGACCGACTCGTGCGGGTGCACGTGGACGAACTCCGGCAGTCCGGACGTCTTGCGCCGCAGCACGTCCCCGACCAGGCCCTCCTCGCTGGAGGTGGTCAGGAAGCCGTAGTCGGCCATCCACTCGTCGTTGAAGATCTTCGACAGGTAGCCGCGGCCGCCGTCGGGCAGCAGCACCACCACGACGTCGTCCGGCCCGGCGGCCTGGGCCGCCCTGACCGCCGCGACGACGGCCAGGCCGCACGAGCCGCCGACGAGCAGCGCCTCCTCGCGGGCCAGGCGGCGGGTCATGCCGAACGAGTCCTTGTCGGACACCGCGATGATCTCGTCGCAGATTTCGGTGTCGTACGTGACCGGCCAGATGTCCTCGCCCACGCCCTCGACCAGGTACGGACGGCCGGTGCCGCCCGAGTAGACCGACCCCTCGGGGTCGGCGCCGATGATCTTCACGCGGCCGCCGGAGATCTCCTTGAGGTACCGCCCGGTGCCGCTGATCGTGCCGCCGGTGCCGATGCCGGCCACGAAGTGGGTGACCCGGCCCTCGGTCTGCTCCCAGATCTCCGGGCCGGTCGAGTGGTAGTGGCTGTTCGGGTTCTCCGGGTTGGAGTACTGGTCGGGCTTCCAGGCGTTCGGGGTCTCGCGGGCCAGCCGGTCGGAGACCGAGTAGTACGAGTCCGGGTGGTCGGGGGACACGGCGGTCGGGCAGACCACCACCTCGGCGCCGTACGCCCGCAGGACCGAGATCTTGTCCTGGGCGACCTTGTCCGGGCAGACGAACAGGCAGCGGTAGCCCTTCTCCTGGGCGACGATCGCCAGCCCCACGCCGGTGTTGCCGGACGTCGGCTCCACGATCGTCCCGCCGGGCTTGAGCGCTCCGCTCCGCTCCGCGGCCTCGACCATCCGCACCGCGATCCGGTCCTTCACCGATCCGCCGGGGTTGAAGTACTCCACCTTGGCCAGCACCTGGGCGGGCGCGCCCGCCGCCACCTTGCGCAGCCGCACGAGCGGGGTGTTGCCCATCAGCTCGATCAGCGAGTCGTGTACGCGCACCGCGAAGACCACCTTGGTTTGCCGAAGCTTGTCAGCCTGCTCACAGCCCGGTCCCGAGGGGGTGGCCGGGACTCGGCTAGTTTCTTCTCTCAAACCGTACCGTGACGCGAGGAGGGTGGGTGTTCTGGACGACCGGCGCGGCGCGCGCCGCCCGTCGCATCGCCACCGCCGCCGCTCTGGGGGGCGGCGGGCTGACCGCGCTCGGCGCGGTGACGTACGGCCTGCTGATGGCGGAGGCGATGCTGGCCCGCAGGATCGTCGGCCAGCCCCACGGACTCGACGGCCCCCCGTCCGACGGCGTGTACGGCGCCTACCCTGGCGAGCCCCTCCGCATGGTCGTGCTCGGCGACTCCACCTCCGTCGGCCTGGGCATGACCCGCCCGCAGGACACCCCGGCCGTCGTCATCGCGCTCGGCCTGGCCGCGGTCGCCGATCGGCCCGTACGGCTGACCGTCGTGGGCCGGTCCGGCGCGGAGTCCGTCCACCTGGGAGACCAGGTCGACCGGGTGCTGGAGGAGCGGCCGGAGATCGCGGTGATCTTCGTGGGCGCCAACGACGTCACCACGGCCACCCCGCCCGCCCGCGCCGTCCACCACCTCCAGAAGGCGGTCCGCCGGCTGCGCGACGCCGGGGCCGAGGTGGTCGTCGGCACCTGCCCCGACCTCGGCACGGTCCGCCCGATCGCCCAGCCGCTGCGGTGGGTCACCCGGCGGTGGTCGCGCCAGCTCGCCGCCGCCCAGACCGTCGCGGTGGTCGAGGCCGGCGGCCGGACGGTGGCGTTCGCCGACCTCCTGGGCCCCGAGTTCGACGCCAACCCGGCCGAGATGTTCGGACCCGATCGTTTTCATCCATCTGCACGAGGTTACCTACAAGCCGCGTACGCAGTGCTACCGTCTGTATGCGCCGCGTTGGGGTTGTGGCCAGAACCCGAACCCGTGCGCGTCGAAGGATCGCAATACCTTTTGGCGGCCATGGCCGTAGAGGAACCCGGCACCGAGGTCACCGCGACCCGCGTCGCCGGCCGGGCGGTCGGCCCTCATGGACGATGGGCGGCGCTGCTCCGCCGGAGACCCGGGCCGCTTCCGAGCGCCTAGAGTCGGTCACCTTACGCGGCCGGGCCATCACCCCCTGTAGGAGTGAAATGTTCCGGCCTCACGCGAAACCCGCCCTGACGTTCGCCGCGACCGCCTTCCTGTCGGCCGGCGCGCTGGCAGGCTGCTCCGGTGGCGACGACGCCGCCAAGGACGTCCCGTCCTGGCAGAACACGCACGTGAACGCCGTCAGCCGCGCCACCGTCGGAGCGGGCGTCGCGGCGGCCACCTCGATGAAGGCCGACGGCACGCTGGAGACCGTCGCCCTCGACCTCGCCTCCGGGCGCACCCTGTGGACCCATGCCGCGACCATGGCGGGACGGCTGCCCGGCATGGGTGTGCAGGCGCCGGCCACCGTCGAGACCGGCGGCGGCCAGGCCGTGGTGGTCGCGCTCGACCCCACCCCGCAGGGCAAGGACAAGGTCACGCTGGTCGCGCGGGACGCGCGCACCGGCCGGCAGATCTGGACCCGGCCGGTCCACTCGACGTTCGGCCCGCAGCGCTGCGGGCCGTACGTCTGCCTGTCGGAGAACACCGCCCTGTCCAGCGCCCGGGTCGTCGT
Source organism: Microbispora sp. ATCC PTA-5024 (assembly GCF_000511135.2). Classification (NCBI taxonomy): domain Bacteria; kingdom Bacillati; phylum Actinomycetota; class Actinomycetes; order Streptosporangiales; family Streptosporangiaceae; genus Microbispora; species Microbispora sp. ATCC PTA-5024. The sequence goes on from NZ_KI866527.1 coordinate 260,741, forward strand.
CCTCGGGCCGAAGGACGGCAAGGTCCAGTGGCGGCTGCAGGGCATCGCCGAGGTCGAGTGGTCCGACCAGGCGCGGGTCGTGCTGCTGCGGCTCGCCTCCCACCCCGTGCTGGAGTCCCACGACGTGAAGACCGGCAAGGTCGTCTGGCAGCTTCCCATCGAGCAGGCGCTCGGCGAGGGCGTCGACATGTCGGGCGGCTGGGCGTTCGGGGCGACCGGGGACAAGCTCGTCGGGTACGTCGCCCCCTACACCAACCCCCAGACCAAGCAGACCTCGACGTTCGGCCTGTTCTCGGCCCGGCTGTCCGACGGTGCGGTGGACTGGATGCGGCCCTCGGTCGTGCGTGTCTACCCCAGCGGCAACCCGGCCTTCGCCCCCGTCGTACGGCCGGTCGACGAGCAGGGCCAGTACGGCGGCTTCGCCCGGCTCGACGCCGAGACCGGGCGGGTCCTCGGGCAGATCACCCCGACGCAGGTGCCCGGCACGGGCTGGTGGCTGGCGTTTCCTCCCGGGATGGACAAGCTCGGCTTCCTCAAGCGCGACGCCCCCGGCACGGTCTTCGACCTGAGCACCGGCGAGCCCACCCCGGTCAAGGGCGCCAGCGGGTGGTCCTTCTGCGTCACCGACCCCAAGCCGCTGGCGCTGCGCGGCATGACCCCGGGCTTCTACTCGATCGCCGCCCTGTGCGAGTTCGACCTGGCCACGGGCAGGCGGGTCACCTCGTCCACGCCGCCTCCCTCGTGGTTCACGGGCAGCCAGAACGGCTGGCGCATCTGGCGCGACGAGCGCGGCGCCCTGCACGCCCTCAACGACGGCACCGCCACCACCCCCGGCATGTACGGCTGATTCTCCCGTCCGCCCCGACGGTGAGCGGGAAACACTCGAGCGATCCGGAGGGGCGCGCCGTCGTCTGGACTGAGAAGCGAGCGGGAAGCGAGGAACGAGCGACCCCGAGCGACGAAGGAAGACGGCGGATCGCGAGCGCCCCGATGGTGAGCGGGAAACACTGTGCAGTGGTACAAAGTTCTGTTCCGGCGGCCCCCAGGCGTGGCGGGCGGCGTACCGAAGGGTAACCTCCGGGAGGAGGGCCGCCCGAAACCCTGAGCGGGGTGGCACGAGCAGGCAGGAGACGCACATGCCCGAGGCAGTCATCGTGGCGACCGCGCGGTCGCCCATCGGCCGCGCGTTCAAGGGGTCGCTCACCGGGATCCGTCCGGACGACCTCACCGTTCAGATGATCCGGGCCGCGCTGGCGAAGGTCCCTCAACTCGACCCGAACGACGTGGACGACCTGATGCTCGGCTGCGGCCTGCCCGGGGGCGAGCAGGGCTTCAACATGGCCCGCGTGGTGTCCGTGCTGCTCGGGCTCGACGGCGTGCCGGGGACGACCGTCACGCGGTACTGCTCGTCGTCGCTCCAGACCACCCGGATGGCCTTCCACGCGATCAAGGCGGGCGAGGGCGACGTGTTCATCTCGGCCGGCGTGGAGGCGGTCTCCCGCTTCGTGAAGGGCAACTCCGACTCCCTCCCCGACACGACCAACCCGCTGTTCCTCGACGCCAAGGCGCGCACCGACAGGGCGGCCGGGGGCGGGGCGGCGGCCTGGCACGACCCGCGCGAGGACGGCGCGCTGCCCGACGTCTACATCGCGATGGGCCAGACGGCTGAGAACGTGGCCGGGCTCAGGGGCGTGTCCCGCCGTGAGCAGGACGAGTTCGGCGTGCGGTCGCAGAACCTCGCGGAGAAGGCCATCGCGAACGGCTTCTGGGAGAGCGACATCACCCCGGTGACGCTGCCCGACGGCTCGGTGGTCGCCAAGGACGACGGGCCCCGCGCGGGGACGACGTACGAGGCCGTGTCGCAGCTCAAGCCGGTCTTCCGCCCCGACGGCACGGTCACGGCGGGCAACTGCTGCCCGCTGAACGACGGCGCGGCCGCGGTCGTGGTGATGAGCGACACCAAGGCGGCCGAGCTGGGGATCACCCCGCTGGCCAGGATCGTCTCGACCGGCGTGACGGGCCTGTCACCGGAGATCATGGGGCTCGGGCCCGTCGAAGCGTCCCGCCAGGCGCTGTCCCGGGCCGGCATGGCGATCGGCGACGTGGACCTCGTGGAGATCAACGAGGCGTTCGCCGCCCAGGTGATCCCGTCGTACCAGGAGCTCGGCATCGACCTCGACCGTCTCAACGTGAACGGCGGGGCGATCGCGGTCGGGCACCCGTTCGGCATGACCGGCGCCCGGATCACCTCCACGCTGATCAACGGCCTGCGCTTCCACGACAAGTCGATCGGGCTGGAGACCATGTGCGTGGGCGGCGGCCAGGGCATGGCGATGGTCCTGGAGCGGCTGTCCTGACCCGAGCCCGGCCGCGGGCGGTGAGGACCCTCGCCGCCCGCGGTCGTCGCCGCGTCAGCCGTGGTGGTCGGGGCCGGCCCGGGTCGGCTCGATGCGGATGATCACCCGCTTGTCCTTCTCCATGGCGGCCCGGTAGTCGTCCCAGTCCGGGTGCTCGCCGCTGATGTCGCGGTAGTACTGGACCAGGTGCTCCATGGCGTCGGGGAGCGAGACGATGTGAGCGGTCCCCTCGACCTGGATCCACGGGCCGAAGAAGGCGTCGGTCGTCACGGTGAGGACGACCTGCGGGTTCTCACGGAGGTTGCGGGTCTTCACGGCGGTTTCGCGGCTGCTCACCACCAGGTGGCCCTCGGCGTCGAGGCCGACGGTCACCGGAGAGGTCTGCGGCCGCCCGTCGGGGTGCCAGGTCAGCATGATCGCGCGGTGGTTGTCCTTGACGAACGCACGCGCCTTGTCGAGATCCATGTGACCATCATGCAGACAAGAAGGCGCCCGCACCGATCCGGTGCGGGCGCGGCCGTACGTGTGGACGGCGTCCGTCCCGTCGTTCTACCAGCGGCGGCGCCGCTCGTGCTCGAGAACGATGGCGGCGGCGTAGCCGTGGCTCAGCCCGTGCTCGTCGGCGAGCCAGTTGGCCCGCTCATCACAGCGCAGGAACGACGGGCCGTTGTCGATGGCTTCGAACCACTCGGGGAGGTCGCGCCCGGTTATGGACGGGACGCGGGCGATCAGCTTGTTCTGGGTCTCCGGTGAGTGGTTCAACGACATGGGCACCTCCACGGAAAAGGCTGCTTTGTGTCACAGTGCATCACCGGTCGGCGCTTGACAAGCCCCTGGCGGACATCGATTCGTTACGAGATGTTGATCGAAGGTTACGCCGTGCGCGGTCCCGTCCTGCTATACGCCGAAAAGAGCGCCCTTCAGGACGAAGAGCGCTCCCTCAGCAGGCACCGGTCAATCGTTGTTCGTGAAGTAGCTGATGAACCGCAGGATCTCCAGGTAGAGCCAGACGAGGCTGAGCGTCAGGCCGAAGGCCATCAGCCAGGAGTACCGCTCCGGCACGCCGCTCCGCACCCCGCGCTCGATCTCGTCGAAGTCGAGGAGCAGGAAGAAGCAGGCGAGCAGGATCATGGCGGCGCTGAAGATCCAGCCGACGGGGCTGTCGGTCCGCAGGCCGAGGCCGCCGCCCACGAAGATGCTCGCGATCCAGTTGATCAGCATCAGGCCCACGGCGGCGAACCCGGCGGCGACCACGAACTTGGCGAACTTCGGCGTGGGCCGGAAGACCTTGAGCGCGTAGACGGCCAGCGTGCCGCCGAAGGCGACCATCGTGCCGAGGACGGCCTGCAGGACGATCCCGCTGTAGAAGTTCTCGTACATGTGGCTCAGCACGCCGATGGCCACGCCGTAGCAGATCGAGTATCCGAGGATGAGCGCCGGGTTGGTGCTCTGCCGGAACGAGACGATCAGCCCGAGGACCAGGCCCACCAGCATCGCCGGAGCGGCGAGCCCCCAGCCGACGTTGAAGTACCACGCCAGGGCGGCCGACAGCACGAGCGTGCCCAAGGTCAGGAAACCGCGCACGACGACGTCGTCCATCGTCATCGCCCGGGCGGTCGGCGGCGCGTACGACGGGGCGGCGTACATCGCGTCCAACTGCTGCACCGTCGGCTCCGGCCCCGTCCACGCCCGCTGACCGGCCGGCCCGCGCCGGCTGAATATCGGGTTCTTGCTCTCCATCGCTGCCTCCACGACGCGACCTTGCGATCAGCCCTTGCACGGCTCAGTGGGGATGGTGCCCGCGGAGCGGCGCTCCCACAAGTGGGCCCGCCACCTCGCCGTCTCGTCCAACGACCCGGCCCTGCGCCGAGTTCCCCCAGGCCGCGGTGCCCGCGACCGTCCCCGAAAGCGGCACAAACTGGGATGGTTCTTTTACTTGAGAAATTCAAGTTAGTGCTAGCGTAGGGCCTGTACGCGCAGACATGTGCCCTGACCTGGCAGAAGACGTCCATCTCAGATGCTGTGGCCTTGCGCGGCACCACTGGAAAGCATGAAGGCGGGTCACGGGAACCCGCCATCGCAGACGCATCCACAGCGGTCAATCGGCGGCGCGGCACGCGCCCGGGAGCGACAGGGCCGTCACTCACTCTCCGCACGTGCCTGGACGATCGCCCGCCTCCCGAGGAGGACGGCCTTGAGCCACGTGAAAGCCCCGCTCATCGAGCGGCTACGCAGGACCCCGGCCCGGCTGGGACCACGGTCGATCAAGGGACGGCTCACGGTGCTCGTGACCCTCCTCGCCGCGATCCTCCTGGCGCCGACCGGCCTGGTCGGGGCGCTGACCGCCCGTCAGACCTTCTCCAGCACCCTGTGGCTGGACGCCCGGAGGCAGGCGGTCCTCACCGGCGCCGCCGTACGGGCAGGTCAGCTCCACGACGCCGTCCGGCCGCGGGTGGCGGGCGTCGACCTCGTCCAGGTCGTCGGGGCCCACCGCGAGGTCCTGGCGTCCTCGCCGGCCGCCCGGGGGCTGCCGGTCCTGAGCGACGCCCTGCCGTCCGCGCTGGACCCGATCAAGGAGGTCCACACCTGCCGGATTCCCGGACTCGGGTGCGTCCACCTCGCGGCAGTGCGCCTGTCCCCCTCACCGTCCTCCCCCGTCGTGTACGCCGGGCGGCCCGTCTCGGGCCTGAACCCGATAGGTGTGTTCGATTCCTTCTTCATCGCGGAGGTCGCCGTGCTGCTGGTCCTGACCGCCTGGGGGACCTGGAAGATCGCCGGGCGTACGCTCCGCCCGGTCGAGGGCATCCGCTCCCAGCTCGCCGCCATCAATGTGCACGACCTCAGTGAGCGCGTGCCGGAGCCGTCCGGCCACGACGAGGTCGCCGAGCTCGCCCGTACGGTGAACGGCACGCTCAGCCGCATCGAGAAGGCCAAGAGCGTCACCGAGCGCGCGCTGCGCCAGCAGCGCCAGTTCGCCACGGACGCCTCCCACGAGCTGCGCACCCCGCTGGCGGGCCTGCGCGCCCAGCTGGAGGAGGCCCAGCTCCACCCGCAGGAGACCGACCTCGGGGACCTGCTCGAACACGCCCTGGCCGACGTCGACCGGCTGGAGGCGATCATCGGCGACCTCCTGCTGCTCGCCCGGGTGGGGGCGCTGCAGCCCGAGTCCTGGACACCGCTCGACCTCGGCGACCTCGTCCGGCAGGAGACCCGCCGGCGCTGCGACCGGCTTCCGGTGCGGCTGCGCCTGGAGGACGGCGTCACGGTCAACGCCTACCGCGGCCACCTGGTCAGGCTGCTGACCAACCTGCTGGACAACGCGCAGCGGCACGGCCGGCGCGATGTGGAGGTCGCCGTCCGCCGCATGGACTCCATGGTGGAGCTGTCCGTCAGCGACGACGGCGCGGGCGTGCCCGAGGCCGACCGGGAGCGCATCTTCGAACGCTTCACCCGTCTCGACGCCGCCCGCAGCCGCGACCAGGGCGGCAGCGGCCTGGGCCTGGCCATCGCCCGGGACATCGCGGACGCGCACTGCGGGACGCTCGAGGTCGAGGAGTCGCCGTCCGGCGGCGCACGGTTCGTCCTGCGGATGCCCTTCGAGGGGTGCCCGCCGGAGGACGAGGCGCCGGCCGTGAGGCAGCCGCTGAAGACCGCCTGAGGTCAGAGGCGGGCGAAGTAGTCGCGGACCGCCTCGCGGCCGCCGCCGCCCAGCGCCGCCATCAGGGCGGCACGAGCCTTGACCGGCGCCAGCCCGCGCGCCCCGATCGCGCCGACCTTCGCCGCCATGCCGTGTCCGTACGGGAGGTCGCCGAGCCCCACAGGGCCGGTCCGCGCCCGGGACGCCACGACCACCGGGATGTCCCACTCGGTCAGCTCCGCGATCGTGGACAGCAGCCCGACGGGGACGTTGCCCATGCCTGTCCCCTCAAGGACGATCCCGCGGGCCCCGGCGTCCACGACGGCGGACAGGAGCCCGGGCTCCATCTCCGGATACGTCTTGATCAGCGCGACCTGGGACTCGGGGTCGCCCTGGGGGTCGGGCGGCCGCGGAGGCGGAGCGGCGGCCCTCGTCACCCGGCCGTCCACCACCCGGCCCAGCTCGGGGAAGGGCGCCGAGGAGAACGGCGGCCCGTCCCCGGCGGCGTCGGCCAGCGTCACCCAGCGGGCCGCGTGCAGGACGCCGTCCAGGCAGGCGACGGCGCCCACGCCGCGCAGGGCGGGGTCCGCGGCCGCGGCGAGGGCGTCGGCGAGGGCGCGCGGGCCGTCGAGCGGGCGCAGGGCCCCCGTGAACACGAGACTGCCCAGGTGGGCGGCGGGCCCGGCGAGCAGGTCGGCCAGGAACGCCGTCTCCTCAAGGGTGTCCAGGCCGTGCGTGACGACCACGCCGTCGAACCCCTCGTCGAGGAGGGCCGAGCGGGCGCTGCGGGCCAGCCGGAGCATGGTCGAGGGCGAGGTGTCCCAGGACGGCTCGGCCGGCACGTCCTCGACGACCACGTCCGCGTCCGGCCTCCACGGGAGCGCGGCCAGCAGGTCGGCGCCCGTCGCGAGCCCCGTACGGCCGGGTTCGCTCGGGTACGCCATCACGTCGCCGGTCGCCAGCAGCAGCACACGCCTCACGGCGTGGACCCGCCTTCGGCCTCCGGCGCCATCCCCATCTGGAGCTCCAGCCGTTCGATGCGCTCCACGAGCGGCTGGACCTCCTTGCGGACGACAGCCGCCACCAGCGCGGCCGGATCCTGGGCCTCGGCCTGACCCTGCGCCTTCAAGTGGACGTAGCCGGCGAGCGCGGCCGCGACCGCCCGGCGGGTCAGTTTCGGCTCCGCGCCCCGGGAGCGCAGCAGGTGCCCGGCCGCCCCCTCCGGCTCGACGGCCAGGCCGAGCAGCAGGTGCTCACAGCCGACGTAGTTGTGGCCGAACGCCTGGGCCTCGGTGACCGCCAGCTCGAGCGCGTTCGCGGCGTGCCGGTCGAACCGGATCGGCTGCTCGCTCCCGGGGGAGGACGCGGGGCCGCCCATGTCGTGCTCCAACTGCGTGGGGTCGATGTCGATGGCCCGCAGAACCTGCAGGGCCAGGTTCTGGCCCTCGGCCAGGATCCCCGCCAGCAGGTGCTCGGTGCCCACGGCTGCGGCGTCCCGCGCCCGGGCGTGTTCGACGGCCAGGCGCAGGGCCGCCCGGGACCGCGCGGTGAAGTGGGCGAGCCGCCCGGACGAGAGGTCGATGTCCATACCCCCCACCACCGTCTCCCTGATGGCCGTGACCCGGCGTACGGCCTGCTCCAGCGCCCGCTGGCAGATGGCGGAGACGGGCAGACCGGCGTCCTTCACGGCCTCGGCCAGCTCGTCGGGCAGGTACACGTTGATTTTCGGCATGGGCCCTTTATAACCCCTGAGGGGTTATGCGGCTATAACCCCATGACTGCCGACAGGTGGGATCGCTGGGAGTGCCTGATCAGGTTCGAAGCCTCCGGCTTGGATCTCTTGAGTACAAGGTGGACGGCAGTTGCTGCTACGCCTGGCATTCTGAGCCGAAGGATTCACACGCGAAGGAGACGATGACGTGGCCGGTTGGTCGGCAATGGGCGGCACTCACGAGTTCGTCGTTCCCGATGACCATCAGGCCCAGCAGTTGGCGCAGGCCTTGGCCGCGCATGGGTTCGCCCAGGTCATGGCTCGGCCGTCCCCTCAAGGGGGCTGGAAGGTGACCGCCTTCGATGAGGGACCGTATCCCGTCGACGCCCTGGGCCACCGCATGATCGAGGCGGTTGGCCGCGCCGCCGCCGCGGTCGCCCGCCTGCACGGGGGTTACCCGCAGGGCGGCAGCCGATGCGACGTCGGCATGCTGCACGTCCTCCGCGGCGCCGACGCGCCGATCGTGTGCACCAACCCGGGCGCACGCCCTGCGGCTCCTGCCGTCGCGGTGGTCGCTCCGGCACCGCCGGCACCGCTGGCTCTTACTCCCGACACCGTGCAGGACGGGCCTGTCGACCTGTCCGGGCTGGACGATATTCCATGGGCCGACCTGGGACACGCCCACGGTTCCGCCGAGGACGTCCCCGACCTCCTGCGCGCATTGGCGGACCCATTCGGCGACTGGGACCAGACCCTCGACGAGCTGTTCGGCGACGACCTGCTGCATCAGGGAGACTGCTATTCAGCCACCGCGCCCACGATGCCGTTCCTCTCGCGCCTGATCGCCTCCGGGGCCAAGCCCGCCGGGCAGCGACTCGACCTTCATGTGTGGCTGCTCATCGCAGCCGGCCGCTGGGCCGACAGCCTGCTCGGCGATGCCGATCGCGCCGTGGTTCAGGGCCGCCTGCCCGAACCTGCGACTTGGACTGAGGACGTTCACCTCGCCGTCGGCGCGCAACTGCCGGAGCTGCTGTCTCATTGGGAAGCCGAGCCGCCCGCAGTGAGATTCGTGCTGGCCTGCTTGGCAGGGCTGTATCCCCACCTCGGGCGGCGGATCGGCGACCAGATCACCGTTCTGGCGCAGGAGTTCGACGGCACGCAACCAGGTGCGTACCTGCTGCTGGCCGACGCGCTCGTGCACGTCCGAGACGATCAGGCCTTGGCTGTCGCGGCGGACATTGTCGGCTGGGAAACCAGCCTTGACCCCGGCTGGCTGGATGCAGCCGGCGTCACCGGCGCGGTCAAAGCGGGCCACGTCCTCGCCGAAGGCGCGCTTCGCGTTCTCGGCAACGCCGAATAACGCGGTAGTCACGCTCTCGCAGACAGCCGGACTGAGTAGATCAGCCGGTGGCCTGGATCACGCAGGTCACCGGCTTCTTGGCGCTGAGAGGCGCTGGTGCCCCCGGCGGGACTCGAACCCGCACCACAGCCCTTTTAAGGGGCTTGCCTCTGCCATTGGGCTACGGGGGCGCCGCGATCATATGTCAAGGATCACTCAGGTGTAAGCAAGTTACGTCTTAAGCGGCTTGTCCCCCCTTTCTGGCAGGGTGAACGGCACGGGCGCCTGCGACGCGGTCGAGGAACAGAAGGCCGTCGAGATGGTCGATCAGATGCTGGACGCAGCGGGCTTCGAAGGCGTCGGCGTGGACGGTGAGCGGCTCCCCCGTACCGGGCCGTACTCCTCGCACCGTGACCCGGGTCGCGCGGGGTACCTCCGCCACCAGGCCGGGCACCGACAGGCAGCCCTCCCGTGCCGCCTCCCAACGGGCCGCCTCCACGACCTCGGGGTTGGCGATGACCACTTCTCCGGCGCACGACCTGCTGGAAGGATTCCCGGAAACGTCCAGGCACATGAGCCGCCAGCCCAGTCCGAGCTGCGGCGCGGCGAGACCGTGGCACCCCGATAGCCCGCGCATGGTGGCCAGCAGGCACGCGGCGACCGCGGTGACCGCGTCGTCCAGGGGGTCGACGGGGGTGGCGGAGCGCACCAGCGCGGGGTGCGGCGCGGTGACCACCCCCAGCGGGCCGGTACGGCCGCCCGCCATCACAGGACCGCCGGCTCGGAGGGGCGGAAGGCGATCCGCCAGTCGTCGAGGGCGTCCGCCGTACGCCGCATGAGCGAGGCGACGTCGGCGTGGCCGGGCAGGTCGACGTCGGCCACGACGGCCAGCAAACCTCCGCTCGTCCGGCTGGTCATCGACGTGATCGCGCAGCCGGCCTCGGCGAGGAGCCCGGTCACCACGGGCAGGACGTCGCCGCGGGAGGGGCCGTGCAGGGTGACGACGTACGGCAGGCGCTCCGCCGAGGGCGGCGCCTCCTCCGGGGCCCGAGGCGGGGCGGAGGAGGCGCGCACGAGTTCGGCGACGGCGATGGCGAGGCCGGGGAAGCGGCGCGCCAGCCCCTCCCCCAGACGGTCGGCGGCGAGCCCGGCCGAGATCACGAGCGTCATGGCCAGGTAGCCGCTGAGCAGCATCATCGACGAGTCACCGATGGCGCCCCGGTCCGCCAGCGCCCTGGTCACCTCGGCCACCACGCCGGGGCGGTCCCGGCCGACCACCGTCACCGCGTAGAGCCCCAATGTCGTCCCCCTCCGTCGCAGTCGCACAGGACCGCACCGCCGACGGAAGGGGAGCCGGCATCGCGCTGCGGGCGCCCGCACGGCGGACGCCCCGGAGCGGGACGCCTGCCGCACGGTCATGACTAGCGCTTGCGACCGCTCTCCGCGGCGGCCCGGAACTCGTCGCGCGGGTTCTCGATCTCGCCCAGCGAGATCGTCTCCCGCTTGAAGAACAGCGACAGCGTCCAGTCGGCCACCACCCGGACCTTGCGGTTGACCGTGGGCACCCGCGACAGATGATACGTCCTGTGCATGAACCACGCCGGGAACCCGCGGAGCTTGACCCCGTAGACGTTCGCGACGCCGCGGTAGAGGCCGAGCCCGGCGACCGATCCGGCGTACTTGTGCCGGTAGTCCTGTAGCTTCTCGCCCCGCAGGTACGCGGTGATGTTGTCGGCCAGCACCTTGGCCTGCCGTACGGCGTGCTGGGCGTTGGGCGCGCAGTACTGGCCCGGGTTGGTCACGTCGGGCACCCCGGCGATGTCGCCGGCGGCGAACGCGCCCTTGGTGCCGGCGACGGTGAGCCGGGTCGTCGTCTTGATCCGGCCGCGCTCGTCGAGCGGCAGGTCGGTCGAGTTCACGACCGGGCTCGGCTTGACGCCGGCGGTCCAGACGATCGTGGCCGCCTCGAACCGGTCGCCGTCGGAGGTCATGACCAGCCCGCCCTCGCAGGACTGCAGGAAGGTCTCCATCTTGACCTCGATGCCCCGCTCGCGCAGCTGCTCGGCGGTCCATTCGCCCATCTCGGGGCCGACCTCGGGGAGGATGCGGTTGCTGGCCTCGATGAGGACCCAGCGCAGGTCCTTGCTCTCGATGCTCGGGTAGTACTTGATCGCGTCCTCGGTCATGTCCTCGAGCTCGGCCAGCGCCTCGATGCCGGCGAAGCCGCCGCCGACCACGACGAAGGTGAGCGCCCTGCGGCGGATCTCCTCGTCGTCGGCCGACTCGGCGCGGTCGAGGAGGGCGAGGACCCGGTTGCGCAGCGCGATGGCCTCGCCGACCGTCTTGAAGCCGATGGCGGCGTCCTCGAGGCCGGGGATCGGCAGCGTCCGGGAGATCGAACCCGCCGCCATCACGATGACGTCGTACTCGATCTCGCGCGAGTGGCCGACGGCCGGCTCGAACGTCAGGGTCCTGGCCTCGTGGTGCACCTTCGCGACCCTGCCGTTGAGGATGCGGACCTTGGGCAGCACCCGCCGCAGCGGAGCCACGACGTGGCGCGGGGAGATGTTGCCGGCGGCCGCCTCGGGGAGGAACGGCTGGTAGGTCATGTACGACTGCGGGTCGATGAGCGTGATCCGCACGCTCCCGTCACGGAGCTCCCTCCGGAGCGTGCGCTGGAGACGCAGACCGGTGTACAGGCCCACGTATCCACCGCCGACGATGACGATGTGCTTCGATTCGCGGTTCACCACGATGCCCTTCACTCGACGCTTGTGAAAGCATTCACAAGCCTACGTCACGAGATGGCATCCCGGCCAATCGCCATCTGAGGCAACTTCGTGGAAATTTCCCCCTTTAGCTGGTTTTGACTGTTCTTCGCGCTGGAAACTTCGCCCATTTTTCCTTCGTGACGCACTTCACACTCGTGAAAGCTTTCACAAGCTCCCCTCGCCGGCTGTGCGGCGGCGGCCCCTGGATCCGCTAGGACGCGTCCTCACCGGCGAGCCGGACGGCCCGGGCGAACACGGCGTCGAGCATCTCGGCCGTCACGCGCCCCGTGAACGTGTTCTGCTGGCTCGGGTGGTAGCAGCCGAGCAGGGTGACCCGTGCCGTGCCGTACGAGAGGGGCACCTCGACGCCGTGGCCGAAGGGCGGCCGGCGGGGCGGCAGGACGTAGCCCGCCTCCCGCAGGGCCGGCCACACCGCCTGCCAGGCGAAGCCGCCCAGAGCCACGACGACGCGGGCCGAATGGGCCACCAGGGCGAGTTCGCGGGCCAGCCAGGGGAAGCAGGTGTCCCGCTCCTCCGGCGTGGGCTTGTTGGCGGGCGGCGCGCACCGGACGGCGGCCATCATCCGGGCGCCGATGAGCCGCTGCCCGTCCCCGGCGTGGACGCTCGTCTCCTGGGCCGCGAGCCCGGTCCGGTGGAGGGAGGCGAACAGCCAGTCGCCGCTGCGGTCGCCGGTGAAGATCCGGCCGGTGCGGTTCCCGCCGTGGGCGGCCGGGGCGAGCCCGACGATGAGGGTGTGCGGGTCGTCGTCGCCCCAGCCCGCGATCGGGCGGCCCCAGTAGGTCTCAGTGGCGAAGGCCCTGCGTTTGACGTCGGCCACGTCCTCCCGCCACTCGACCAGTCGCGGGCAGGCCCGGCACACCGACTGCCGAGCCGCCAGCTCGGCCGGCGTACGGCTCTCGGCCGCGAGCTTGGCGACCTCGTGCGCGTCGTGGGCGACCGGGGTGCCGGGATCGGCCGGGTCCTCGGGCCAGCCCGAGCCCGGAGGAACGGAACTCATGACTCGATCGTGCCAGCTCCGTCGCCGTGCCCGCGCCGTGACGTGCATCTCGGGCACGGGCACCCGGCGCGCGGCCCGGGCTCCCCCGCCCACCCGGAAGGGAGATCTTTCCGGCGGCCCCGGGGTGGGTACGTACGGCCCGTGTCCACCGACTCCTGCCCCCCGTTGTTCGGTCCCTCCTTCGACGCCGACCCCTACCCGGCGTACGACTGGCTGCGGCGCAACGCCCCCGTCGTCCGCCTGCCCCTGCCGGGCTGCTCGGCCTGGCTGGTCACCCGGTACGAGGACGCCGTCGCCGCGCTCACGCACCCCGCCCTGTCGAAGGACCCCTCCGCCGGGACCCCCGAGTGGCGTGCCGCCCGGCTCGGCCTGCCGCTCGACCATCGCCCGACGATGGCCAGCCATATGCTGAACGCCGACGGGGCCGAGCACGCGCGCCTCCGCAGGCTGGCGAGCGCGGCCTTCACGCCCCGGCGGATGCGAGGGCTGCGGGCGCGTGCCCAGGAGGTGACCGACGAGCTGCTCGACCGGCTCGAGGGACCGGAGGCCGACCTGATCGCGGCCCTCGCCTACCCGCTTCCCATCACGATCATCTGCGACCTCCTGGGAGTCCCCGAGGAGGATCGGGAGGAGTTCCACCGCCACGCCTCGGTCATCGACTCGGCGGCCGTCTCGGACATCGACAAGGTCACCGAGGCGACGGACTCCCTGGAGCGGTTCCTCGCCGACCTCGTCACGCTCAAGCGCACGCGGCCGGGCGACGACCTGCTGACCGACCTCGTCCGCCGGTCAAACGAGGGCGAGATCGACGGCGACGAGCTGATCTCGACCGCGTTCCTCCTGCTCACGGCCGGGCACGAGACGACCGTCGCGCTGATCGGCAACGGCCTGCTCGCGCTGCTGCGGCACCCGGACCAGGCCGCGGCCCTGCGCGCCGACCCGTCCCTGCTGCCCGACGCGATCGACGAGATGCTGCGGTACGACGGCCCGGTGCGCAACGCGACGTGGCGCTTCCCCACCGAGCCCGTCGTGATCGGCGGCCAGGAGATGGCGCCGGGGGAGCCCGTCCTCGTGTCGCTGCTGTCCGCCAACCGCGACCCGGCGGCCTTCTCCGATCCCGACGCGTTCTCCCCGGGCCGGATCGGCGAGCCGCACCTGGCCTTCGGACGCGGCCCGCACTACTGCATCGGGGCCGCGCTGGCGAAGATCGAGGCGGAGGTCGCCATCGGGACCGTGCTGCGGCGCTACCCGGACCTGGCACTCGCGTCGGACGCCGCCGCGCTCCCGTGGTGGCCGAGCGCCATCATGCGGGGCCTGTTCTCCCTTCCCGTACGGCTGCGCTGACCCGTACGGCCGCTCCGACCCGTACGGCCGCGCCGAGGCTCAGCGGCTCGGGGAGGGCGACGGGGACCCGGACGCGGAGGGAGAGGCGGAGGCGGAAGGAGAGGCGGAGGCGGAAGGAGAGGCGGAGGCGAAAGGAGAGACCGAGGGCGACGGGCTCGGGGTCGCGCAGGCCGCCTCCCCGGGCCCGTCGTCCCCCGGCAGCACCCTCATCGGCCGCAGGTCCAGCGGGAACGCGTTGCGCAGCGGCGGCTCGCCCCCGCACGGGACGACCAGAGACTGCCCCGACAGCTCCGGGTCGACCGTGATCGGCCTGCCGTCCTGGTCGTACAGGCGGACGCCGTGGAGCGGGGTGCCGTCCTCGGCGTAGGGGAAGATGTTGGTCACCTCTCCCCCCGCGAAGGCCGAGACGTCCCGCACCCGCACCGCGTACCCCGGGCCGCCCCCGTCGAGCGCCACGTCGGCCTCGCTGGGCCGGCCGGGGACGTCGGCGAGCGCGCCGATCACGACGATCGCGGCGACCACGTTGGCCGCGGCCGCCACCGCCCTCCCCCAGCGGGTCGCGGCCGGTCGCGACCTCCGCGCCTGCCAGACCGACGCCCAGACGAGGACGAGCGTGAACACCCAGCCCGCGAGGTCGCGCGGCACCAGCGAGCCCTCGCCGATCACGCCGAGCACGGCCAGGGCGAGCGCGTAGCCGCGCAGCACCCACCAGGCGGGCCGCAGCTCCGGCGCGAACGCCGCCGCCTGCCGGTACGGCGGCAGCGCGAGCAGCCGCCCGTGCGCCGCGCGCAGGACGCCGGCCGTCCTCGCGTGGGCGCGGGCGGTCCGCCTGCGGGGGTGTCCGGCGGGCCTGCCCCCGTAGGCGGCCCGCAGTTCGGCGGCGTACGCCTCGGGCGAGCCGAGCCGCTCCTCCAGCGACCGGCCCGGCTCGGCGGCGACCTCGGACAGGTGGTCGTCGAGGTCCTCCAGCAGTTCCTCCCGCTCCCTGTCGGGCAGGTCGGCGAGCGCCTCCCGGACGGCGCCGGCGTACTCGCGGGGGGTCATCGGGGAGTTCGTCACGTGCTCAGCTCCTTGAGCAGGTCGTCCATGGTGGCGGCGAAGGCGGCCCACGTCGTCGCGGACGAGGCCAGCTGCGCCCGGCCCACGTCGTTCAGGCCGTAGTACTTCCGGTGCGGCCCCTCGTCGGAGGCGACCACGTAGGAGGTGAGGGCCCCGGCCTTGAAGAGCCGCCGGAGCGTGCCGTACACGGAGGCGTCGCCGACGTCCTCCAGCCCGGCCTCGCGCAGCCGCCGGACGACGTCGTAGCCGTAGCTGTCGCGATCGGCGAGCACCGCGAGGACGGCGAGGTCGAGAACGCCCTTGAGGAGCTGACTGCTGTCCACGGCATCGCACAGTACTACGCATTGCGCGGTAGCGGCAAGATCGGGCCCCGCACCGGGCACGGCGCGGGGGTCAGGCCAGTGACCAGGCGATGCCGTCGAGGATGTCGTGCTCGCTGACCACGACGTCGGAGAAGCCGTACCGGCGGACGATGCGGTCGAGGATGAGCGCGCCGGCGCCGATGACGTCGACGCGTCCGGGATGCATGACGGGGATCGCCGCCCGCTCGTCGTGCGTCATCCGCAGGAGCCGCCCGGTCACCTCGTGAACCCGCCCGGCGGGGATCCGGGAGTGGTGGATGCGGGCCGGGTCGTACGCCGGCAGGCCGAGCGCGATCCCGGCGACCGTGGTGACCGAGCCGGCCAGGCCCACGAGCGTGCGGGCGCGGCGGACCGGCACGGTCTCCTCGACCCGGTCCATCGCCGCCTCGATGTCGGCGATCGCCGCCTCCACCGCGCGCTCCCCCGGCGGGTCGTCGCGCAGGTGGCGCTCGGTCAGCCGGACGCAGCCGATGTCCACCGACAGCGCCCCTTCCACCGACCGGGAGCCGACGACGAACTCGGTCGAGCCGCCGCCGATGTCCACGACCAGGTACGGCGCGCCGTCGCTGACCGGCCCGCCCGCGAGGCCGCGGGTGGCGCCGGTGAACGACAGCCGCGCCTCCTCGTCGCCGGTCGCCACCTCGGGGTCGACGCCGAAGATCTCGCGGACGCCGGCCGTGAAGTCGTCGCGGTTGGCCGCGTCCCTGGTGGCGGAGGTCGCGACGACGCGGACGGGCACCCGCCCCTCCGCGGCGTGCTGCTCGATCAGCTTGGCGTAGCCGCGCATCGCCGTGAACGTGCGCTCCAGGGCCTCGGGGGCGAGCCGCCCGGTCCGGTCGACGCCCTGGCCGAGGCGGACGATCTCCATCCGCCGCTCGACGTCGGACAGGCTCTCGCCGGAGACGTCCGCGACGAGCAGGCGGACCGAGTTGGTCCCGCAGTCGACGGCCGCGACGCGCTTCGTCACCGCTCCTCCACCCGCTTCCCCTCCGGCTCCTCCCCGGACGCGTCGACGGGCGTTTCCCCGACTGGCACGCACGGCCCGTCCGCCCACCAGTCCGGCAGCGCGTCGAGGGCCTCCCCGCCGAGGGGGTTGGCGCCCGGCACGGCGAGCTCGTGGGCCACCAGCGCGTGCAGGCACTTCACGCGGTCGGGCATCCCCCCCGCGGTCTGCATGCCGCGGGGCAGCGGCTCCAGCCCCTCCTCGTCGGCCGCGCGGTCACGCCGGGCGACGTAGTCGGCATGGGCCGCGCGGTACGCCTCGGCCAGCTCCGGCTCCTCCGCAAGGCGTGCCTGCATCCGCCGCATCAGCCCGGACGACTCCAGCGTCCCGATCGCCGACGCCGCCTTCGGGCAGGTCAGGTAGAACAACGTGGGGAACGGCGAGCCGTCGGGCAGCCGGGGCGCGGTCTCCAGCACGTCGGGCAGGCCGCAGGGGCAGCGGTGCGCGACCGCGCGCACGCCCCGCGGCGGCCGGCCGAGCTGTGCCTGCGCGGCCGCCAGGTCCGCCTGATCCACCACCGTCGAACTCCTCGCCCTCGACATCCTCACCGCCCGGGAGACCGGGGCCGTCAACGGGCGGCCTGCACGGTGCCCCGGCCCTGGTCGGCGGCCTCCACCGACTTCCACAGCGTGACGTACCAGGCGGGCTTGTCCGGCTGCTCGGCCCCGGCGCGCGCGGTGGTCGCGCCGGAGCCCTCGTCGAGGACGACGTAGCACTTGGCGCCCGGCTCGCAGTAGTGGAGCCGCTCCTTCGCCAGGCGCTTGATGTACTCCGGGTCCTCGAGGCGGCGGCGGCGCTCCTCCAGCGTCTGGAGCTTCTGCAGGGCTCTGGCCTGCTGATCCTCCAGCTGGGAGATCTGCCGCCGCTGGGCGACGTACTCCCGCACGGGGTAGGCGAGGCTCATGGCGATCGCGCACACGACGACCGCGAGGATCGCCGCCCGCCCGGTCAGCTGCGGCCGTTTCGCCAACGACACCCACCCCTCCCGGTCTCGTACGGCTCGACGCCTGAGCGCCTCGCACCACCCCTGTGCGGTTCCGTCTCGGTACTACCCCTGGAAGCGGGGGAACGCGGCGCGCCCGGCGTAGCGGGCGGCGTCGTCGAGCAGCTCCTCGATGCGCAGCAGCTGGTTGTACTTGGCCACCCGGTCCGAGCGCGCCGGGGCGCCGGTCTTGATCTGGCCGCAGTTGGTCGCCACGGCGAGGTCGGCGATCGTGGTGTCCTCGGTCTCGCCGGAGCGGTGGCTCATCATGCTGCGGTAGCCGCTGCGGTGGGCCAGGTCGACCGCGTCGAGGGTCTCCGAGAGCGTGCCGATCTGGTTGACCTTGACCAGCAGGGCGTTGGCCGCGCCCTCCCGGATGCCGCGGCCGAGCCGCTCGGGGTTGGTCACGAACAGGTCGTCGCCGACGAGCTGGACCTTGGCACCGAGGGAGGTGGTGATGGCCTTCCAGCCCTCCCAGTCCTCCTCGTTCAGCGGGTCCTCGATCGAGACGAGCGGGTAGGACCGGACCAGGTCCTCGTAGAAGGAGATCAGCTCGGCGGACGACAGGCCCTTGCCGTCGATCGTGTAGACGCCGTCGTTGTGGAACTCGCTGGCCGCGACGTCGAGCGCGAGCGCGATGTCCTGGCCGGGGGTGTAGCCCGCCTTCTCGATGGCGACCAGGATCAGGTCGAGCGCGTCGCGGTTGGACGGCAGGTTGGGCGCGAAGCCGCCCTCGTCGCCCAGGCCGGTGGCGTAGCCCTTCTCCTTCAGCACGCTCTTCAGCGTGTGGTAGGTCTCCGCGCCCATGCGGACGGCCTCGGAGAACGTCTCGGCGCCGATCGGCGCGATCATGAACTCCTGGATGTCCACGTTGGTGTCGGCGTGCGCGCCGCCGTTCAGGATGTTCATCATCGGCACGGGCAGGATGTGCGCGTTCGGCCCGCCGACGTAGCGGAACAGCGGCAGGTCGGCGCTGTCGGCGGCGGCCTTGGCGACGGCCAGCGAGATGCCGAGGATGGCGTTGGCGCCGAGACGGGCCTTGTTCGGCGTGCCATCCAGGTCGATCATCGTCTGGTCGATGAGCCGCTGCTCCTCGGCGTCGAAGCCGATGATCTCGTCGGCGATCTCGTCGGTCACGCCGAGGACGGCCTTCTCGACGCCCTTGCCGAGGTAACGGCTCTTGTCGCCGTCACGCAGCTCCACGGCCTCGAACTGACCGGTGGACGCGCCGCTGGGAACGGCGGCACGGCCGGTGCTGTAGTCGTCCAGCAGGACCTCGACCTCGACCGTGGGGTTCCCCCGGGAGTCGAGGATCTCGCGGGCGGTAACGGCCTCGATGGCAGCCACGAACGCTCCTAGCAAAATCGCGGGCGGTTTGCCTCCCGAGCCTATCGGTCCCTACTGCCTGGTACGGCGAAGGGGGCGCCGATTCACGGCGTGTTGGACGTGGGTTCACGAAGTGGTCGGCGTGCCCAGCCCCTCGACGGCCGTGGACTCCCACTCCTCGACGCGGCGGCGGTACTCCCGGGCGGCCGACCGCAGCTCGGCCTCCGGGTCCAGTCCCTCGTCCTGGGCCTGCCGTACGAGCGCGAACAGGCGGGCGCCGAAGCCGGCGGGAAGGTCGTCGGCGAGGGCGGCGGGGGCGCCCGCGCGGCCGGCGCGGCGCAGCAACTGCGCGGCGAGCGAGAGCGCCGGCTGGCCCATCGGCACCCCGCTGAGCGCGGTGCGCGTCTCGCCCTTGGCCGCCCGCTCGGCGGCCTTGATCGTCTCCCAGTTGTCGCTGACCTCGCCCGCGCCGGAGACGGCGACGTCGGAGAAGACGTGGGGGTGGCGGCGCACCAGCTTGTCGACGATCCCGGCGGCCACGTCGTCGATGTCGAAGCCGGCGGCCTCGTCCTCGCCGTCCGTCTCCTCCCCCGGGGGGACGACGCGCTCCTGCGCGAGCCGCGCGTGGAACATGACCTGCAGCAACAGGTCGCCCAGCTCCTCCCGGAGGGCGGCGTAGTCGCCCTCGTGGATGGTCTCGAGCACCTCGTACGCCTCCTCGACGAGGTACGGCACGAGGGACTCGTGGGTCTGCGACCGGTCCCAGGGGCATTCGCGGCGCAGCCGGTCCATCACCTTCACGAGGTCGAGCAGCCGCGCCCCCGGCAGGTCGTACGACCCGGGGACGAGCTCCACGACCGGCGGCTCGTCGAGGGCCAGGGCCGCCCGGCCGAAAGCCCGCATGAGGTCCTCGTCGCCGTCCTGCGCGGCCAGCCACACCACGGCGGCCGTGCGCGCCTCCGCGGCCAGCGCCGCCGGGTCGGGCGTGACGACGTCGACCGTGATGCCGGCCTCGTCCAGGTACGGCAGGCAGGGGTGGCCGGCGGAGCCCGTCAGCACCCGGCCGGCGGACAGCGCCCGCCACGCGGCGGGAGCCAGCAGGCCGGGGGCCACCCGGGGCGAGGTGGTGACCACGATCAGCGGCATGCCCCCACCCTAACTGTGCTTACCTGCCGTGCCTCCGGCACGGCGAGCTCGGGGCGCCCTTTTGGCCGTGAGGTCGTGCCGGAGGCGCGCCATGAGCACAGCCCTCGTCGCGCTCTGGTCGCTGCGCTCCCGCGCGCTCCTCAGTCCAGACACGGCCGCGCCCCTCCGTGCTTACTTTGCCGCGCCTGCGGCGCGGCGGGCTCGGGGCGCCCTTGAGGCCGCGTCTTCCCTCGTCGCGCGCTGGTCGCTACGCTCCCGCGCGCTCCTCAGTCCAGACACGGCCGCGCCCCTCGCTGTTTGCTTTGCCTCGCCTCCGGCGAGGCGGGCTCGGGGCGCCCTTAAGGCCGCGTCTTCCCTCGGCACGCTCTGGTCGCTGCGCTCCCGCGCGCTCCTCAGTCCAGACACGGCCGCGCCCCTCGCGGGGTCAGGAGCCGGCGGGGGCCGCGGGGGCGGGGGCGGCGACGGCTCCGAAGCGGTCGTCGGCGACGAAGCCCTGCTGCGGGTCGAACTTGCCGTACCGGGGGCTGAACTTCACCGGGACGGCGGCGTCGACCTCCTGCATGACCTTCTGCTCGGCCGCCTGCTGGCTCTGCTGGTCGGTGCCGGCACCGGCCTGCTGCGCCAGCTTCTGCCGGATGATGACGGCGCGGACGGCGTTGCGTCCCTCCGACAGCGGGATGCCGTTGGCCAGCAGGACCTGGTCGAACCGGGCCTGCCCGCCCTGGGCGGCCACCACGTCGTCGATCTCCCGGTCGGTGACCGCGATGCCCTTCTGCTCCCCGAGCTGGATGAACTGCCTGCTGTTGCTCATGTTCAGCAGGATCATCTGCGGCAGCGGGAACGACAGGCCGAGCTGCTCCTCGGACATCTTGTGCGCGGCCAGCTCCTGGCGGAAGGCGCGGATCTCGCTGTCGAGATCGCTGGAGGTGATGCGCTCCTTGCCCACGATGGCCGCGGCGCCGGCCTGCACCGGGCCGCAGGCGCACAGCGCGACACCCGCCGCCGCCAGCGCCACGGCGACGCGCACTCGATACGACTTCACGAACGATCCTCCCGACGACACCGGCCAGGCAATTGTGCCGAAATCCCGCGTTCCCGCAATCTCGATTCGCGGGTCACTGTACCCGCACCGGCTCGAGGAACATGGCCTCGACCAGGTCCCCGCACCATTTCAGCAGGTCGAGGTCGCGGAGCGGCTGCCCGCCGATGGGCTTGGTCTTGGGCACCGGCACAAGGAGGACCTCGGTGGCCTGCTTCCAGATCGACCGGGGGTACAGCCGCTGCAGGCGCACCTGCTGGGACTCCCTGAGCGAGACCGGCGCGAACCTGATCTGCTGGCCCTGCAGGGTGACGTCGGTGAGGCCGGCCTTCCTCGCCGTGATGCGGAACCGGGCCACCTCCAGCAGGTTGTCCACCTCCTGCGGGGGCCTGCCATACCGGTCCTCGAGCTCCTCGCGCACGGCCGCGATGTCGTCCTCGCCGCCGATCGCGGCGATCCGCCTGTACGCCTCCAGGCGCAGCCGCTCCGAGGTGACGTAGTCGTGCGGCACGTGCGCGTTGATCGGCAGCTCCACCTTGACGTCGGGCCGCTCCTCGCTGCGGGGCTCGCCGGACAGCTTCGCCTTCTGCTCCTGCACTGCCTCGGCCATCATCCGGACGTACAGGTCGAAGCCGACGCCCGCGATGTGGCCGGACTGCTCGGCCCCGAGGATGTTGCCGGCGCCGCGGATCTCCAGGTCCTTCATGGCGACGTACATGCCGGCGCCCATCTCGGTGTGCTGGGCGATCGTGGCCAGCCTCTCGTGGGCCGTCTCCGTCAGCGGCGACTCCGGCGGGTAGAGGAAGTAGGCGTACCCGCGCTCGCGGCCCCGGCCGACCCGGCCGCGGAGCTGGTGGAGCTGCGACAGGCCGTAGTTGTCGGCCCGGTCCACGATCAGCGTGTTCGCGTTCGGCACGTCGAGGCCCGACTCCACGATCGTGGTGCAGACGAGCACGTCGAAGTTGCGCTCCCAGAAGTCCACCATGATCTTCTCGAGCTGGGTCTCGTTCATCTGGCCGTGGGCCACCGCGATCCGCGCCTCGGGGACCAGCTCGTGGAGCCGCGAGGCCACCCGGTCGATCGTGCGTACCCGATTGTGCACGAAGAACGTCTGCCCGTCGCGCATCAGCTCGCGCCGGATCGCCGCCGCGATCTGCTTCTCGTCGTACGGGCCGACGAACGTGAGGATCGGGTGCCGCTCCTCCGGCGGCGTGAGGATCGTCGACATCTCCCGGATGCCGGTGAGGCCCATCTCCAGCGTGCGGGGGATCGGGGTCGCCGACATGGCCAGCACGTCGACCTGCGTGCGCAGGTGCTTCATGGCCTCCTTGTGCTCGACGCCGAACCGCTGCTCCTCGTCCACGATGATCAGGCCGAGGTCCTTGAACTTGACCTCCGGCGACAGCAGCCGGTGGGTGCCGATGACCACGTCGACCGCGCCGCTGCGCAGGCCCTCCAGCGTCTCCTTGACCTCGCCGTCCGACTGGAAGCGGGAGATCGGCCGCACCGTCACGGGGAAGCTCGCGAACCGCTCCCCGAACGTCGACAGGTGCTGCTGCACGAGCAGCGTGGTCGGCACGAGCACCGCGACCTGCTTGCCGTCCTGGACGGCCTTGAAGGCGGCCCGCACGGCGATCTCGGTCTTGCCGTAGCCGACGTCGCCGCAGATCAGCCGGTCCATCGGCACCGGCCGCTCCATATCGCGCTTGACCTCGTCGATCGCCTCCAGCTGGTCGCCGGTCTCGGCGTACGGGAAGGCGTCCTCCATCTCCCGCTGCCAGGGGCTGTCGGGGGCGAAGGAGTGGCCGGGCGAGGCCATCCGGGCCGAGTAGAGCCGGATCAGCTCGCCCGCGATCTCCCGTACGGCCTTGCGGGCCTTGGTCTTGGCCTTGGCCCAGTCGGCGCCGCCCATCCGGTTGAGCGTCGGGGCCTCGCCGCCGACGTACCGGGTGACCTCGTCGAGCTGGTCGGTGGGCACGTAGAGCCGGTCGCCCTTGGCGTACTCGATCACCAGGTATTCGCGGGTCGCGCCCTGGATCGTGCGCTGCACCATCTCGACGTACCGGCCGACGCCGTGCTGCTCGTGCACCACGTGGTCGCCGACCTTGAGCTGGAGCGGGTCGACCATGTTGCGCCGCCGCGACGGCAGGCGGCGCATGTCCTTCGTCGAGGCCTTCTGGCCCACGAGGTCGAGATGGGTCAGGACGGCCACGTCGGGGGTGACGAAGCCGTGGTCGACGCGTCCGGTGGTGACCTGCACCACGTCGCGGCCGGGCGGCTCGTCCAGGGAGGGCACGAGCCGGGCGGCGACGTCGACCCCCTTGAGCAGCTCGACCATCCGCTCGGCCGGGCCGTGGCCCTCGCTGAGCAGCACGACCGACCGGCCGGAGCCCAGCCAGCCCTTGATGTCGGCCAGGGCCCGCTGCGTGTCCCCCCGGTACGCCTCGACGTCCTGGGCGTCCAGCTCGGCGCCCTCGCCGAAGGGGGCGATGCTCCACCACGGCTGGCCCAGCTCACGGGCGTGGTCGCGGACCTCCTCCAGCGTCCGGAAGGCGGCGGCCTCCAGGTCGATCGGCGCCTCCCCGCCCGCCGCGGCGGCGATCCAGGACGCCTCCATGAACTCCTGGCTCGTGCGGACGAGCTCGACGGCCCGCCCGCGGATGCGCTCGGGGTCGCAGACGAACACGGCCGACCGCACCGGCAGGTGGTCGAGGAGCAGGTCCATCGACCCGGCGAGCACGGGGGCGAAGGCCTCCATGCCCTCGACCGGCACACCCTCGGCCAGCTGGTCGAGCACGTCCATGAGCGCCGGGTGCTCCTCCCCCAGCTCGCGGGCCCGCCGCCGGACGTCCTCGGTCAGCAGCAGCTCGCGGCAGGGCGCCGCGAACAGGCCGTCCTGGGCCACCTCCAGCGACCGCTGGTCGGCGACCTTGAACCAGCGGATCTCCTCGATCGTGTCGCCCCAGAACTCCAGCCGCAGCGGGTGCTCCTCGGTCGGGGGGAACACGTCGAGCAGCCCGCCCCGCAGGGCGACCTCGCCGCGCTTCTCCACCATGTCGACCCGGTGGTAGCCGTTCTCGACCAGCCGGGCGACCACGTCCTCGAGGTCCGCCTCGTCGCCGGCGCGCAGCCGTACGGGCTCCAGGTCGCCGAGGCCGGACACGATCGGCTGCAGCAGCGAGCGGACCGGCGCCACGACGACCTTGAGCGGGCCGGCCGCCGGGTCGCCCGCGATCGGGTGCGCCAGCCGCCGGAGCACGGCGAGGCGCTGGCCCACGGTGTCGCTGCGCGGCGAGAGCCGCTCGTGCGGCAGCGTCTCCCATGCGGGGAACACGGCCACTGAGCTCTCGTCCAGCAGGCTGGTCAGCGCGGCGGCCAGGTCCTCGGCCTCGCGCCCGGTCGCGGTGATCGCGAGCACGGGCCTGACCCGCGCGAGCGAGGCCACGGCGAACGGCCGCAGCGCGGGCGGCGCGACCAGCTCCACGCCGGGATCGGCCGGTTGACGGGCCGCGTCCAGCGCGGCGGACAGCTGCGGTTCGGCGGCGACAAGGTCGAGCAGTCCGGAAAGAGACATTGATGCCTTCAGAGCCCCACGACGGCAAGCGAAAACCCCCGAGCCGAGCCGGGCCGGGGTATCAAGGCTACGCCCGAACACCGGTGCGCCGCCCTCCGAGTCCGCCCCGGGCCGGACGGCCGGAGGCCCAGTCGGGCGCCCGGGGGAATGTCGAACCGCAAATCCCTTACTCTCCGGCCCGTTGTCATTACGCTCGGTGGCATGTCTGAGGTTCGGTGGTCGTCAGTTGACCAGGACGACGTGTTCAGCCAGCGGATCCGTGAGCAGTGGACCGACCAGCTGGGGCGGCGGCTCGACATCCTGATCGCGGGGTGCGGGCGGGGCGGCGTCCTGGACGTCGGGCGGTACGAGCCGCGGATCACAGGGGTGGACGAGGACCTCCCGCCGCTGCGCGCCCACGCGAGCGCCCGGCAGGACCTGGAGGCCACCTACCTCGGCGACCTGCGCCTGGTGCCGATCCCGCCCCGCTCGTTCGACGTGGTCTACGTGTCGTTCCTGCTCGAACGCGTCCACCACGCCGAGCTCGTGCTCGACCGGCTCGTGGCCGGGCTCCGGCCGGGCGGGCTGCTCCTGCTGAAGATGCGCGACGGCAGGTCGGCGTACGGCTTCTGCGACCGGGCGACGCCCGGCTGGCTGCGGCGGGCGCTGTGGCGGAGCCTCGCCCCCGCCGGCTCCGTCGGCCCGCTGCCCGCCGTCTACGAGCCGCTGGCCTCCCGCGAGGGCGTCCAGGCGTACTGCCTCATGCGCGGCCTCATGATCGCCGAGGACTATTCGGCGGTGAGCGGCCCGGCGCGGCGGGGGCCGCACGCGGGGCTCGTGACCGCGGTGTGCCGGGCGGTCGCCGCGCTGTCCCGCGGCCGGCTGAACGGGGTCGAGGACGAGATCACCATGGTGATCCGCCGTCCCCAGAACCACTTCGCCCGCCTGATCTGACGGCGGGGCGCGAGCGGGAGCCGCTCTCCCGGCTTCCGCGTGTTCCTCTGATGGGCCGCGAGCGGGGTTACTGTCTGCTTTGAGACGCCCGCGGGCCCGCGCGGCATGCGTCCGTGCCCGGGTAGCGTGCGTAACCACCAATCGAGCGAGAACGGACATCATGACCGAGTGGACTCCCGACGCGCGGGAGCTGGCCGACCTCGAACTGCTGCTCTCCGGGGCGTACGCGCCGCTCACCGGCTTCCTCACCGCCGCGGAGGCGGACGGCGTCGTCGAGCAGGGCCGGCTGCCCGACGGCACGCCCTGGCCCGACCCGATCACGATCGCGCTGCCGGACGGGATCCAGCCCGGCGACCAGGTCACGCTGAAGGACCCCGAGGGCGCGGCCGTGGCCGTGATGACCGTCGTGGAGCGGGACGGGCACCACGCGGCCGGGCCGGTTGAGCCGCTCGACGCCCCCGCGTACGGGCCGTTCGCCCGGCTGCGGCGCACGCCCGAGGACGTCCGCAAGGAGCTGCCGGACGGCGAGGTGCTCGCGGTCACGATGCGGGGCCCGCTCGACTCGGCCGCCCTGGAGGACGTGGCGGCGACGGCCGAGGAGCTGGACGCGTCCGTGCTGCTGATGCCCCTGGTCTTCGGGGAGAGCGGGCCGTCCGTGGTGCGGGCCGCGCTCACGGCGGCCGGCCGGCTGCCCGGCTCGACCGTGGTCGCCGTGCCGCTCGCGCCCCGCGAGGACGTCGAGATCGACCTCGAACTGCGCGAGCACGTCGCGCGCAACTACGGCGCGACCGAGCACTACGCGGGGCCCGCGCCGGTCACGATCCCCGGGCCGCCGCACCGCCGCGGCCTCGTCGTGTTCTTCACCGGCCTGTCCGGGTCCGGCAAGTCGACCGTCGCCCGGGGCCTGCGCGACGCCCTGCTGGAGCGGGGCGGACGGACCGTCACCTACCTCGACGGCGACGTGGTCCGGCGCCTGCTGTCGGCCGGGCTCACGTTCTCCCGCGAGGACCGCGACCTCAACATCCGGCGGATCGGGTTCGTCGCCGCCGAGGTCGCCCGGCACGGCGGCCTCGCCATCTGCGCCCCCATCGCGCCGTACGCCGCGACGCGGGAGGAGGTGCGCGCCATGGTCGAGGACGTCGGCGCGGACTTCCTGCTGGTTCACGTCGCCACGCCGCTGGAGGAGTGCGAGCGCCGCGACCGCAAGGGCCTGTACGCCAAGGCCCGCGCCGGCCTGATCCCCGAGTTCACCGGGGTGTCCGACCCGTACGAGGAGCCGGACGACGCCGACCTCGTGCTCGACACGACCGGCATGAGCGTCGAGCGCGCGGTCGGCGCCGTGCTGACCCTGGTCACCTCCGGCGGCTGGGTCCGCTGACCCGGCCGCCGGCCGCGGTCAGGACGCGGGCACGGCCGTCGCGTTGAAGCGGTGGAGCCGGCCGAGGGCGCCGAACGCCCGGGTGGCGCCGGGAGTGGTGTCGAAACGGGTGTCGCCCCCGCCGGCCACCGCGGAGTCGAAGTACACGAGGGCCTTGATCTGCGGGAATTCACCGATCTGCTTGGCGGCGGAGACGAACAGGTCCCGCTTGAGGCGGGGCCGGTCCGGCCGCTCGTAGGCGCCCCACTCCGCCAGCATGATCGGTTTGGCGGGGAACCTGTTCTGGATCCAGCGGTAGAACCCCGGCCACGACGGGCGGCCCGGCCGGGTCCGGTTCACCAGCGCGGCGAAGTCGCCGTCCCGGCCGTCCGCGTACGGGTCGACGGCCACCCAGTCGACCACGTCGTCGCCCGGGTAGAGCTTGTCGAACCACGGCTTGGCCGTGTAGTCGGGCGCGCCCGTGTAGGTCATGACGGTCACCGCGTTCGTCACGCCCTGCTGGCGCAGCCGGGTGACGACGTGACGGAACATGGCCGCGTAGTCGGCCGCGGAGTAGCCCCGTCCCGGCCGCACGTCGTTCTCCGGCTCCTGCTCGACGGACAGGAAGAAGCGGCCGGGGAACGTGCCGGCGATGTAGGCGGCCAGCCGGTCGATCCGGTCGTCCACGGCGCCCTTGGCGACCTGCGCCCACGTGTGGTCGACGGCGACCTTCCAGTTCACCAGCAGCAGCCGGGGTCCCTGCGCGATCAGGCGCTCCTCCGGCGTCGGGAACAGGTCCGCGCCGTGGTGGTACACGTGCACGATGTCGGCCCGGCGTCCCATCCGCCGTTCGGCCATCTCGACCGACCGCAGCGGCGCGCGGCCCGAGAACACGTCGGGCGCGATCCCCCACCACGCCCCGCACGTGGGGATCAGCTTCTCGGTCACCACACAGGGTCCCGTCGTCCCCGCCGCGGTCGGCGGGCCCGGCGTCGGACCGGCCCCGTCCACCCCCGCGCACGCCGCCAGGCAGGCCCCCGCCGCCAGTACGGCCAAGCCCGCGATGATCCTCATCGCGCCCCCTTACATCGGCCCGTCGAAATGGATGAGCACACACCTTGCCATCAATGCGGGCACGATCGTGGGCGCTTTCCCCATGTCACCTTTACCGAAATGTCGGGCGAAAGAAGATTATGGGCGTGTCATTGTCTGGAGAAAATCACGGATAGCGCGGGGACGAAAGGCGGGCCGGGCCTATAGTTCGTTACCTGGCTGAGCCGGCGGGGTCGCGCGGCGCAGCGCTTCCCGCCGTCACACGCCCGCGGAGCGTCTCCATGAGCATGCCGCCCGACCCCCGGGACCTGGGAGACAACGGTCACCCGTCCGGGCAGCCGCCCGCTTCCGGCGGGACGGCGTGCGCCGTCCGAGTCCCGTGCCGTGTGGCGCGCGTGAGCCGGCGACGGCCCGGACGTCTTGTATGGCCGGTCGTGAAATCTCCGAAATATCGGCACGCGGGCGCGCCATCGGTACGGCCCATTCCCGGTCGCGCCCTTTACGGAATTCCCGGCATACGCGGCGATGCCGGGAAATGCCGTACCCCGGAGACCGGTGCCCGGACATTCGCCGTCCCGGAGAACGCCGCGCGGGAGAACGCCGCGCGGGAGAACGCCGCGCGGGAGATCGCGCCTCGCCGGGGCGGAAAGACGGCGTCCCCGTGAGCGACGCCCGCATCCGCATGCGCTACCTGGACGACGTCCTGCGCCTGCTGTACCCGTCGCCCGGCGGGCGCAGCCCCCGGACCGTGCTGCCACACCGGCTCGCCCCGCGCCGGCTCGTGCCGCGCACCCGATGGCACGCCGCCCTCGGCCGTCCGGTCCTGGTGTCCGACGGCCCCGACACGATCGAGACGTACCTCAGCGGCGTGCTGGGCCGGCCCGTCACGACCGTCGTCCGGGTGCGCGCCGCCCTCCGGGACAACCGCAAGCCGGTGCTGGAGGCGTACGGCGACGCGACGCTGCTGGGCTTCGTGAAGATCGGGGACACCGAGCGCGCCCGCACCCTCGTCCGGCACGAGGCCGCGGTCCTGGAGATGCTCGCGGGCCTGCCGCTGAAGGTCGTGACGCCACCGGTCGTCCGGCACCACGGCGTGTGGCGAGGCCTGGACGTGCTGCTGCTGTCCCCGCTGCCCGTGACCTCCCGGCGGGTCCCGGCCGACCTGTTCGACGCCGCCGTACGGGAGATCGCGGCCATCGGCCCCCACGCGTCGATCGACCCCGCGGCGGAGGCGACGGCCCATCCACGCGGCTGCCACTGGCACGGCGACCTGTCGCCGTGGAACATCGCGCCCGCCCCCGACGGGCGCCTGCTGGTGTGGGACTGGGAGCGGTTCGGCTGCGGCGTGCCGCTCGGCTTCGACGCCCTGCACCACTTCTTCCACCGCGCCCTGCGGCGGATGCGGCCCCCGCAGGCCGCCAGGGCGTGCCTCGCCCAGTCAGGGAGGGTCCTCGAACCCTTCGCCCTGTCGACCGCCGAGGCCCGCCGCACCGCCGTCCACTACCTGGTCACGCTCGCCGACCGGCATTACCGGGACGGCCACGAGCCGCTCGGCCCTCCGTCCGAGTGGCTCAGCCCCCTCGTCGACCACCTCGAAACGCTCATCTGAGCGGCGGGCGCCCGACGGCGGCGGAGGCCAGGTGGGCCACCACGGCGAGGACGACGACCAGGGCGGCCAGCGTCCGGGTGAGGCCGGCCACCTGGGCGACCCAGCCGATGACCGCCGGGCCGAGCAGGATACCCGAGTAGGTCATTGTGGTGAACCGGGACATCACGAGGGCAGCCCCCGGACCCTCCGCACCCATGTGGCCCACGACGCCGACGATGACCGGCAGCGGGGTCGCGAGGCCGAGACCCATGAGGGCGAACCCGGCGACTGCGAGAGCGGGCCATGGGGCGGCGACCCCGAGCGCGAGGCCCGCGGCCGCGACCGCCGTCCCGGCCCGGACGAGGCGCGGGGCGGGGTGACGAGCGACCATCCGGTCCCCGACGAGGCGTCCGCATGTCTGGCAGGCCGTGAAGGCGATGTAGGCCAGGGAGGCCACGCCCAGCGTCGCGCCGAGCCGGTCGTGCAGAAACACCCCGCTCCAGGTGGCGACGGCCGCCTCACAGGTCAGCACCGCGGCGCCCATGCCGCCGAGCACGAGCAGGCGGCGCGTCCACCCGGCCCGCCACGCCCCCGCCCTCCGTGCGCTCCGCCCGCCGGGGACCGGGGCCGGCCGCTCTCGCCGCGAGGCCGTTCCGAGATCGGACGCGCTCCCCGTCCCGGCGGCCGGCCCCGCGTCCGCGCGCCCACTCCGGCGGTCGGCGGACGGCGGGAGGAGGCGCCGGCCCACGGCGAGCGCCATGAGCACCAAGGCTCCGGCCAGGCAGAGATAGTGCGCCCCGCGGGAGACGCCGGCCTGCGCCGCCGCGCCGCCGGCCAGCGAACCCGCCACGGCTCCGAGGCTCCAGGCCGCGTGACAGCCGTTCAGGATGGGACGGCCCAGCGCCCGCTCGACCGCCACCGCGTGGGCGTTCATCGTGACGTCGAGCACGCCGTGCACCACGCCCAGGACGACCATGGCCGCGAACAGGTGCGGCAGGTCCCCAGCGAGCCCCACCCCGGCCAGCGCCGTGGGGAGCGCCACCGCCGCCGCCCGGACGATCCACGCACTCCCCCACCGGGCGGCCAGACCACCGGTCAGCTGCATGGACGCCACGGCCGCCACACCGAACAGGGTCGTGGTGAGACCGAGGCCACCCTCGCTCAGCCCGATGTCGAGCTTGAGCGACGGCGTGCGCACGGCGAGGCTCGCGATGGCGAACCCGTTGCCCGCGAAGATCGCGACGACCGCCCAGCGGGCCCGGCGGGCCGCCGCCAGGACCCCCGTCCCGGCCGGCGCGCGGCGTTCGGGCAGGGCGACCCGCCCCGTAGAAGCCGGTTCGGCCATCCCCCGCACCTCCTCGTCGTACGGGCGTCCCTCGTGGACGCCCCACCTGGACGACGAAGGGGACCGGCGACATCGACAGCACAGGCTCGGCGGGGCTCAGTGGGCCGCGACGGCCAGTGGGGCCAGGACGGGCTCGGGCTCGGCCGGCGGAGCCGGTGGGCGGTACCGGAGGCGATAGCCGTACGAACGGAGCAACGGAAGGGTGAGCGCGGTCACCAGCCACCGCTGGTGGAACGGGAGGGCGACCGGACGCCGGTGCGCGGCGGGACGCGGCGGCGTGCCCGGGACGGTGTGGACGGCCCCGAGCCCCGCGCCGGTCCCGGGGTCGCCCAGATCGAGGCGCCGGGCCAGGCGCGTCAGCGTGCGTCCGGGGTCGGCGAGCAGGTCCTCGTACCGGACCCGGACGACCTGGACGCCCTTGCGCCGCAGCACCGCGAAGGCGAGGTTCTGCGCCAGCCAGTGGACGGCGGTCCTGGCCGGGGTCCAGCGGGCGGGGCCGGGCGACCGCACTTCTCGCGCCCGATGGGCGGCGGCCAGGGCGCGCGGGTCGCGCACCACATGCACGACCCGCAGGTCCATGATCGCGGCGAGGCAGTAGGCCAGGGAGACGCGGCGGCTGGAGTCGACGACGACGCGGGCGCCGGCCACCTCGGCCGCCGCCGCGTAGACGCGCGAGTAGGCCAGCACGTACTCGGACAGCTCCGCCTCGCGGGACACGAGCCCGAGCGCGAGGGCGGGGACGCGCCGGACGCGGTCGACCCGGGCCCGCAGCCGCGGCACCCAGCCCGCCTGGTCGAGCCGCCACTGCCCGAACGCCCGCGTGCCCACCCTGCTCCAGAACGGGCACGCCGAGAACGGCCGGCCGCATCCGCACGGCTCGTCGGCCCGCACCCCGCGGGTCCACAGGTGCGCGGTCCCGCCGAGCGCCGCCACCTCCGGCAGTTCGCCGAGCAGGCGCTCCAGCAGCACGGCGCCGCTGCGGCCCAGGCCACCCACGAAGATCACCGGCTGGTCGGCCATGAGGCCCTCCCCGTCCGAGTGCGAGACGTTCCGAGCACGAACGCGAGGAACCTATCGCCGCCGGTCGCGGGCACGCCGGTGATCTTCCAAGGCATTGCCGGGTGAGGACCGCCTCCGTCCCGCTGATCTACCCGGCCGTCGACGAGACGGCCGGGCAGGTCCCCGGGACGGGCGTCAGCGGGCGTCGACGATCATGCCGGCGCCGACCGTGCCGTTCGTGGCCTCGTCGATCAGGATGAAGCCGCCGGTCATGCGGTTCCTGGCGTAGTCGTCCACGAACAGCGGCTGGGTCGTACGCAGCGACACCCGGCCGATCTCGTTGAGCGTCAGCCCGGTCGCCGTCTCGTCGCGGTGCAGGGTGTTGACGTCGAGCCGGTAGTGCAGGTCGCGCACCAGGACCCGGGCCGTGCGCGTCGTGTGCTTGATCAGCAGCTTGGAGCGCGGCTGCAGCTTGAGGCCGTCGGCCATCCAGCACACCATCGCGTCGATCTCCTGGGCCACCTGCGGCTGGTTGTGCGGCCGGCAGATCAGGTCGCCGCGGGAGATGTCGATGTCGTCGCCCAGCCGGAGCGTGACCGACATGGGCGGGAACGCCTCCTCGACCGGCCCGTCGAAGGTGTCGATCCCGGTGATCGTGGTGGTGAGCCCCGACGGCAGGTGGAGGACCTCGTCGCCTGGCTTGAGCACGCCGCCCGCGACCTGCCCGGCGTACCCCCGGTAGTCGTGCAGCTCGGGGCTGGTCGCGCTGTGCGGGCGGATCACGTACTGCACCGGGAAGCGCACGTCGACCAGGTTGCGGTCGGACGCGATGTGCACGTGCTCCAGGTGGTGGAGCAGCGACGAGCCCTCGTACCAGGGCATGTTCTCCGACCGGGAGACCACGTTGTCGCCGTGCAGGGCCGAGATGGGGATGAACGTGAGGTCGGACGCGTTCAGCTTGGAGGCGAACGCGGTGAACTCCTCGCGGATCTCGTCGAACCGGGCCTCGGAGTAGTCGACCAGGTCCATCTTGTTGACCGCGAGGACGAGGTGCGGCACCCGCAGGAGCGTCGTCAGGAACGCGTGCCGGCGCGACTGCTCCAGCACGCCCTTGCGGGCGTCGATCAGGATGATGGCGAGGTCGGCGGTGGAGGCGCCGGTCACCATGTTCCGGGTGTACTGGATGTGCCCGGGGGTGTCGGCGATGATGAACTTCCGCTTGGGCGTCGCGAAGTAGCGGTACGCCACGTCGATCGTGATGCCCTGCTCGCGCTCGGCCCGCAGGCCGTCGGTCAGCAGCGACAGATCGGTGTACTCGGTGCCCCGGTCGCGCGAGGTCCGCTCGACCGCCTCGAGCTGG
Source organism: Microbispora sp. ATCC PTA-5024 (assembly GCF_000511135.2). Classification (NCBI taxonomy): domain Bacteria; kingdom Bacillati; phylum Actinomycetota; class Actinomycetes; order Streptosporangiales; family Streptosporangiaceae; genus Microbispora; species Microbispora sp. ATCC PTA-5024. Next base: position 294,044 of record NZ_KI866527.1, read on the forward strand.
TCCTCGAAGATCGCCTTGGAGTCGAACAGCAGCCGCCCGATGAGGGTGGACTTGCCGTCGTCGACGCTTCCCGCCGTGGCGAAACGAAGGATGTCCATCAACGCCCCCGCCTCAGAAGTTGGCCTCGGACCTCACGCAGCCGGCCTTCCGTGCCGGACCGATCGTGGCAGGCGCGCGTCAGAAGCACCCCTTGAATCTGACGCAGCCGGTCTTCCGTGCCGGACCGATCGTGGTGGGCGCGCGTCAGACGCACCCCTTGAATCTGACGCAGCCGGTCTTCCGTGCCGGACTGGTCGCGGCAGGCGCGCATCAGAAGTACCCCTCTTTCTTGCGGTCCTCCATGGCGGCCTCGCTGGCCCGGTCGTCGGCGCGGGTCGCGCCGCGCTCGGTGATGCGGGTCACCGCGATCTCCTCGATGATCTCCTCGACGGTCGTGGCCGTGGAGGCGACCGCGCCCGTGCAGGTCATGTCGCCGACCGTGCGGTAGCGGACGACGCTCTCGTACGTGGGCTCGTCGTCGCCCCGCTGGACCACGTCGGAGTCGGCCAGCAGCATGCCGTCCCGCTCGAAGACCTTCCGGGTGTGCGCGAAGTAGATCGAGGGGATCTCGATGCCCTCCCGCCGGATGTAGTGCCACACGTCCAGCTCGGTCCAGTTGGACAGCGGGAAGACCCGGATGTGCTCACCCCTGCGGATGCGGGTGTTGTACAGGTTCCACAGCTCGGGACGCTGGTTCTTCGGGTCCCACTGGCCGAAGTCGTCGCGGAAGGAGAACACCCGCTCCTTCGCCCGGGCCTTCTCCTCGTCGCGGCGGGCGCCGCCGAACACCGCGTCGAACTCGTGCTCCTCGATCGCGTCCAGCAGGGTGGTGGTCTGCAGGCGGTTGCGGGAGGCACGCCGCCCGGTCTCCTCCACCACCCGGCCGGCGTCGATGGACGCCTGCACCGAGGCCACCACGAGCCGGACGTTCAGCTCGGCGACGCGGCGGTCCCGGAAGTCGATGACTTCGGGGAAGTTGTGGCCGGTGTCCACGTGCATGAGCGGGAACGGGATCGGCGCGGGCCAGAAGGCCTTCTCGGCGACCCGCAGCATGACGATGGAGTCCTTGCCGCCGGAGAAGAGCAGACAGGGGCGCTCGAACTCGGCCGCGACCTCACGCATGATGTGGATCGCCTCGGCTTCGAGCACGTCGAGCTGTGACGTGGTGTAGTCACGCTGAAGCATTGGGCTTCCTCTTAGGGAGACTGGCGGTGCAGGTCACGGATGCAGGCGAGCATCGTTGGCGCCAGATCCGGTAGGGAGACCAGGATATCCGGCAGCGAGGGGTCGGCCTGGTTGTAGGCCGGCGGCGAGCCGTCGATCCTGCTGACGTGGGCCCCGGCGGCGAGCGCCACGGCGACCGGCGCGGCCGAGTCCCACTCGTACTGGCCCCCCGCGTGCACGTACGCCTCGACCTGGCCGGTGAGCACGGCGGCGATCTTGGCTCCGGCGGATCCGATCGGGACGAGCTCCGCGCCCAGGCGGGCGGCCAGCTCGCGGACGAACTCGGGCGGCCGGGTGCGGCTGACCGCGATGCGGAAGGGCTCGCCGGCCGCGGGCGCCTTCGGCAGCACGGGAGGCTCGGCGGTGGTGAGCGTGCGCCCCTGGGCCGGGAGGGCCACGGCTCCCGCCGTGAGCGATCCGTCCTGCCACAGGGCGACGTGCACGGCCCAGTCGGACCGGCCGGGCTCGGAGTACTCCCGGGTGCCGTCGAGCGGGTCGACGATCCAGACCCGGGAGGCCGACAGGCGCCGGGGGTCCATCCGCTCCTCGCGGGTCGCCTCCTCCGACAGCACGCTGTCGCTGGGCCGCAGGCGCTCGAGCGCGTCCATGAGGAAGCGGTGCGACGACCGGTCGCCGGCGTCTTTGAGGGCCCGCTGGTCGTCGAAGCCGTGCCGCGCGCGGAGCTCCAGGAGCCGCTCCCCCGCCTCCGTCGCCAGATCACCGGCGAGGGAGTGGTCGTCCCGTATCGTCATCCTCGGTAAGCTCCCGTCCCGCGTGCCACCGCAGCCCATGTCTTCCACAGGATCTGCAGATCCAGCATGAGAGACCAGTTCTCGACATAACGCAGGTCCAACCGTACCGATTCCTCCCATGACAGGTCGGGTCGGCGGTCAAGCTGCCACAGGCCCGTCATCCCGGGCCGTACCACCAGCCGCCTGCGCACGTCGTCGCCGTACTGCTCGACCTCGGCCGGGAGCGGCGGGCGCGGCCCGACCAGGGACAGGTCGCCCCGCAGGACGTTGACCAGCTGGGGAAGCTCGTCGAGCGAGCGCCGCCGCAGCCGCGCGCCGAGCGGGGTGACCCGGGGGTCGCGCCGGATGGAGACGGGATCGCCGCGCCCGCCCGACAGCTCGACCCGGCGCCGGTCGGCCTCCCGCCACGTGGTCCGGAACCGGAGGAGCGTGAACTCCGCGCCGTCCCTGCCGACCCGCCGCCGCCGCTCCAGCGCGGGCCCGGGGCTGGTCGCCCGTACGGCGAGGGCGAGGGCGGCCAGCAGCGGCGCCAGCACGGCCAGCGCGAGCCCGGCGGCCACCCGGTCGACGGCGCCCTTCAGCAGCCGTCCTGCGCCGGTCAGCTCGGGGTGCTCGGCGCGGAGCAGCGAGAGCCCCGCCACCGGCCGCAGCGCGGTCCGCGGCCCGGCCGCGTCGAGCAGCGCAGGGGCCACCAGCAGACCGGCGCGCCCGCGCTCCAGCCGCCAGGCCAGCCGCCGCAGGGCGGGGCCGTCCAGCTCGGGGCAGGCGAGCGCGGCGACCGCGTCCGCCCCCGTCTGCTCCACCACGAGTGGCACGTCGGTGAGGTCGCCGAGCACCGGGACCCCGGCCACCCGGGCGGCGCGGACGACTCCGGGATCGGCGTCGCCGCCCGACGACAGGCAGGCCGCGACCAGACGCACGCCCTGGCCCGGATCGCGCCGTAACACCTCGCGCAACCGGGCCACCTGGGCCGGCCGGCCCACGGCCACCACGCGGCATCGCCAGCCGTCTCCGCGCGCCCACCGGCCGCGCAGCCGCCGTCTCAGGACGTGCCGTCCGGCGAGGGTCAGCGCGCCGGCGAGCGGGAGGGCGACGAGGACGTGGGCGCGGGCCGGGGCCGTCCCGGCCGCGTACGCCGTGAGGGCCACCGCGGCGCACAGCGCCCCCCAGCACCGCGCGATCCGCCGGAACTCCTCCGGCCCCGACCCGAAGAGCCCCGTCGCGTACGCCCCGCCGAGGGCCAGCCACGCCACCCACACCAGCGGCGGCGCGACGGTCCCGATCACCCGGGGGGCGGCGGACGCAGTACCCTCGCCGAGCCGCGCCACAACGGCGGCGGCTCCGGCGAGGAGGGCGCAGAGCATGTCGGACACGACGGCGTGGCGGCGGTACCGGACCGCCCAGTCGGGCGGGCCCGGCCGGGGGCGCGGCCGCGGGGCGCCGGACTCACCGGGGACGACCGCGGACAGCTCGCCGTCCAGCACGCACGCCTCCCCCGATGGCCGTTTACGTGACCGCGTGAACACGGACCGTCAGAGAATGCTAGCGGCCGCCCACCCGGGGCATCAGGGGGATTCATGAAAGCCGAAACGTACATTTCCGTCGACATCGAAGCCGACGGGCCGATCCCGGGGCCGTATTCGATGATCAGCTTGGGGATGACGGTGGCCGGGCGGATGTCGGGGCGGCGGTTCGAGCGCGTCGACCCCGAGTCGGCGACCTTCTACGCCGAGTTGCGGCCGATCAGCGACGCGTACGTGGCGGAGTCGCTCGCGGTGAGCGGCCTCGACCGCGACCTGCTGGTGCGCGAGGGGCGCGACCCGGCCGAGGCGATGGCGGCGGCCGCGGCCTGGGTGGCGGAGGTGTGCGGCGAGACGCTGCCGGTGCTGGCGGCGTTCCCCCTGGCGTACGACTGGATGTGGATCTACTGGTACTTCCTGCGCTTCACCGGGGAGTCCCCGTTCGGGCACTCCCGGTGCATCGACATCAAGACGCTGTACGCCGCGAAGGCCGCGGTGCCGGTGGCCTGGGCGACCAAGCGGCAGATGCCCCGGGAGGTGCGGTCGGCCCGCCTGCACACGCACAACGCGCTGGACGACGCCGTGGAGCAGGCCGAGCTGTTCCAGAACCTCATGCTCTGGCCCGGCGCCGGCCGCCTCAGCAGGGCCGTCCCCGCGGACGGGACGGCGGGGGTCAGCGGGGCGGCTTCGCCGGGTTGAGGTCGCCCGCGTGGAAGCGGTTCTGGGTGGCCTCCAGACCGGCAGTCATCATCGACTCGACCATGTCGGCGGCCCGGTCGACCAGGAAGGGCAGGTCCTTGCGCTCGGCCGTGGCGAAGTCGCGCAGCACGAACGCGGCGGGGTCCATCCGCCCGGGCGGCCGGCCGATGCCGAACCTGATGCGCGGGTAGTCCCGGGTCGCCAGCGACTTCGTGATCGACTTCAGCCCGTTGTGGCCGTTGTCCCCGCCGCCCACCTTGGCCCGCAGGGCGCCGTACGGGATGTCCAGCTCGTCGTGCACCACGACGACGTGGTCGGGGGCGACCTTGTAGAAGTCGGCCAGCGCCTTGACCGGGCCGCCCGAGAGGTTCATGTACGACAGCGGCTTGGCCAGGACGGCCGGGACCCCGGCCAGCCGGCCCTCGACGATCTCAGCCCTGGACTTGTGGGCCTTGAACCGCCCGCCGGCCCTCGCCGCGAGCTCGTCCACGACCATGAACCCGGCGTTGTGCCGGTTCCCGGCGTACTCCGGCCCGGGGTTGCCCAGGCCGACCACCAGCCAGCGCTCCGCCGCCGGCGACGACGCGTCGCGGGAAAACATCACCGTCTCCTCACATGGAGAAGCCCTCCACAGGATGTCCTGTGGAGGACTCTCTCACGAACGGGTCCTACTCGGCGGCCTCGGCGCCCTCGGCGGGAGCCGCCTCGGCGGCCGCACCCTCCTCGGGCAGCTCGGCCGTCGGGGCGGAGATCACCTGCAGCACCAGCGCCTCGGGGTCGCCCGACAGCGTCGTGCCCGACGGCAGCTTCAGGTCGCCCGCGTGGACGGCGAAGCCGGCGTCCTTGCCGTCGACGTCCACCTCGACGCCGGTCGGGATGTGGGTGGCCTCGGTCTCGACGCCGATCGTCACGAGCTGCTGCTCGACGATCGCGCTGCCGATCGGGTCGCCGACGACCGTGACCGGGATCTCGACCGTGACCTTCTCGCCACGCTTGACCAGCAGCAGGTCGACGTGCTCGAGGAAGCCCTTGATGGGGTCGCGCTGGACGCCCTTGGGCAGCGCGATCTCGTCGATGCCCTCGCCCTGCAGGCGGATGAGCACGTTCGGCGTGCGCAGCGCGAGCAGCAGGTCGTGGCCCGGCAGGGTCAGGTGCTTGGGCTCGGTGCCGTGGCCGTACAGGACGGCCGGGACCTTGTCGGCGCGGCGGATCTTGCGCGCGGCGCCCTTGCCGAACTGGTCGCGGGGCTCGGCGGCGATGCGTACTTCGGACACGGCACATCTCCTAGGGATGACTCGTCTGCGGATGGCGCGCTCCCCCTCACCCGCCCTAGCGGAAGGCGTTACGAGCGCAACTTGACTACCCTACCGTGCCCCGGGACCCGGCAGACCGGGACGGACCCGGAGCGCCGCGGCGGGACGCCCCGGGCCGGCCGTCAGCTGTCGCCCTCGAAGAGGCTGGTCACGGAGCCGTCGGTGAAGACCTCGGTGATGGCCCGCGCGATCAGCGGGGCGATCGACATCACCGTGAGGCTGTCGAACCTCTTCTCCTCCGGGATGGGGAGCGTGTTGGTCACCACGACCTCGGAGATGCGGGAGTTCTTCAGCCGGTCGACGGCCGGGTCGGAGAAGACCGCGTGCGTCGCCGCCACGATCACGTCGGTCGCGCCGTGCTCGTACAGGGCGTCCGCCGCCTTGCAGATCGAGCCGCCGGTGTCGATCATGTCGTCGATCAGGACGCAGGTCCGGCCGCTGACCTTGCCGACCACCTCGTGCACCTTCACCTGGTTGGCCACGTCGAGGTCGCGCCGCTTGTGGATGAACGCGACCGGCGTGCCGAGCGAGTCGGCCCACCGCTCGGCCAGCCGCACGCGGCCGGTGTCGGGGGAGACGATCGTCGTCGTCGCCGGGTCGAGCTTGCCGCGCAGGTAGTTGATCAGCACGGGCATCGCGAACAGGTGGTCCACCGGGCCGTCGAAGAAGCCCTGGATCTGGGAGGTGTGCAGGTCGATCGACATGAGCCGGTCGGCGCCCGCCTGCTTGAACATGTCCGCCATCAACCGGGCCGTTATCGGCTCGCGCCCCCGGCCCTTCTTGTCCTGCCGGGCGTACCCGAAGAACGGCATGATCACGGTGATCCGCTTGGCGGAGGCCCGCTTGAGGGCGTCCACCATGATGAGCTGCTCCATGATCCACTTGTTGATGGGGGCGGTGTGGCTCTGCATCACGAAGGCGTCGCAGCCGCGCACCGACTCCAGGTAGCGCACGTAGATCTCGCCGTTGGCGAAGTCGCGCAGCGCCGTCGGGGTGATCTCGACGGCCAGGTTGGCCGCCACCTCGTCGGCCAGCTCCGGGTGGGCGCGCCCGGAGAAGAACATGAGGTTCCGCTCGCCCGCCGTCTTCTTCCCGCTCATGACTCCCTCCCGCCCGGCCGCTCGTAGTCGCATCCGCGAATCACGCCGTGCCTGCCGGTCCGCTCGCCTCGCTCGCTCATGCCGCGCTCCTCGCGTGTCGGGCGTGTGGGGCCGTCGAGGCCGCTCCGTCCCGGGTCGCCTGGTCCCGGAGGAGGGACGGCACCCCGTGTCCCCTCGCTCGGTCCTTCTGGTCGCTCACGGTGTCCTCCTGGCCTGGCCCTCGGGCGCTACGCGGTCGGGGACCGCGCCTCGTTCTCGTTCTTCCTGTCTGCTCGCCCGGCCCGCCTCGCGGGCCGTTCGGGGATGGGGGGTGGGTGTCCTACTCGTCCGCGCCGGCGCGGTCACCCTCGTCCGCGCCGCCGGGACGTGGGGCGGCCGCCCGCTCGGCGGCCGCGGCGGAGGCGGTGCCCGGCCGGCGCCGGACGACCCACCCCTCGATGTTGCGCTGCTTGCCCCGGGCGACCGCCATCGCCCCGGGCGGCACGTCGGACGTGATCACCGATCCGGCGGCGGTGTACGCGCCGTCCCCGATCGTGATCGGCGCGACGAGCATGTTGTCGCTGCCCACGCGGACGTGGTCGCCCACGACCGTGTGGTGCTTGGCGACGCCGTCGTAGTTCACGAAGACGCAGGCGGCCCCGATGTTCGAGCCGGTCCCGATCGTCGCGTCCCCGACGTACGTGAGATGGGGCACCTTCGACCCCTCGCCGATGCGGGCGTTCTTCGTCTCGACGAAGGTCCCGATCTTGCCGGCGGCCCCGAGGACCGTGCCGGGGCGCAGGTAGGCGAACGGGCCGACGGAGGCGCGGGCGCCGATCTCGGCGCCGTCGCTCACCGTGTTGCGGACCACGGCCTCCTCGCCCACGACCGTGTCGGTGAGCGTGGCGCCCGGGCCGACCTCGGCCCCCTCGCCGATCCTGGTGGCGCCCCTGAGCTGGGTGCCCGGGTGGACGACCGCGTCGGGCTCCAGGACGACCCCGGCGTCGATCCACGTGCTGCCCGGGTCGACGATCGTGACCCCGGCGCGCATGTGCGCCTCGAGGATCCGCTGGTTGAGGACCCGGCGGGCGAAGGAGAGCTGGACCCGGTCGTTGACGCCCTCGACCTCGACGTGGTCGGCCGCGACGTGGGCCCCGACCCGGTGGCCGTCCTCGCGGAGGATGGCCAGGACGTCGGTGAGGTACTGCTCGCCCTGCGCGTTGGCCGCGCCGACCCGCTTGAGGGCCTCGGCCAGCAGGCCGCCGTCGAACGCGTAGACGCCCGAGTTCATCTCGGTGATCGCCCGCTGCTCGGGTGTGGCGTCCTTCTCCTCGACGATCTCCAGCACCGCGCCGCCGGCGTCGCGCACGATCCGGCCGTACCCGGTCGGGTCGGGCACGCGGGCGGTCAGGACCGTCACCGCGTTGCCGTCGCCGTCGTGGCGGGCCAGCAGCGCGGCCAGCGTCTCGGTGCGCAGCAGCGGCGTGTCGCCGTACGTCACGAGGACGGTGCCCTCGATCGGTCCGACGGCCTCCAGGACGGTGCGGACGGCGTGGCCGGTGCCGTTCTGCTTCTCCTGCACGACCGGGCGTGCGTCGGGCGCGGACGCCGCGAGGTGCGCCTCGACCCGGTCGCGCGCGTGGCCGACGACCACGATCAGCGACTCGGGGCCGAGGCCGCGCGCGGCTGCGAGCATGTGGTCCACGAGCGCGAGACCGCAGATCTCGTGGAGGACTTTGGGGGTCTTCGACTTCATCCGGGTGCCCTCGCCGGCGGCGAGGACGATCACGGCTGCCGGGCGCGGCACACTCACGGACTGAGGCTCCCTCGGCGTCGCGGCTGACACGGGTCGACGTTCGGTTTCCGTACGGCAACTACCTGGGCACCGCACGTCCACCCGCTCGACAAGGTGAGCTTACCCGGCGTACTCCCGGAGCCATCCAGCCCCCACCACCGGAGAGGGTGTGCTCCGAGCCCGTTCGACGCGCTCCCGGGGGAGGATTCGAACCTCCGTTGACAGAACCAAAATCTGTAGTCTTGCCCCTAGACGACCCGGGATGGACTTTTAGTGCCCATTGTCGGATTCCGGCGGGGCCGGATTCCGACCTCAGGATACAGATCCACCCCCCGTTCCGCTCATCCAATCAGGCCGGACACCGCATTCCCCGATCTTCCGGCCTGCCCGCGTTAGGACGGGGCCGGCACGGGCACGCCACAGGGGAACCGGACCGCATCTGGTTCGCTCGCATACCAGATCGCGAGCTCTCAGGGCAAGACGCGGACTCGCCACCAGATGCACCCGGGAGCGTCACCTTCCACACATTCGCTCTTAGGTATTCCTAACTTACGATGGCGTAGGTTACGGTTGCGTAGCCAGACAATCTCGCCACAACGTGAGGTAGCCCATGACCGTCCTGACCGAGCGGCCCTCGCCGCAGCCGAAGCCGGAGTTCGAGCCGGAGAACAAGTCAACGGCCGATCTGATCATCTTCGCGATCGTCGTCGGCACTCCGATCCTCGCGCTGGCCGTCGCCGTGCCGTTCGCCTGGGGATGGGGCCTGGGCTGGACGGACGTCGCGATCGCCCTCGCGTTCTACGTCGTCTCCGGCCTGGGTGTCACGGTCGGGTTCCACCGCTACTTCACCCACGGGTCGTTCAAGGCCAACCGCGCCCTGAAGATCGCCCTCGGCATCGCCGGCAGCCTCTCGCTGGAGATGTCGGTGCTCGACTGGGTGGCCGCCCACCGCAAGCACCACAAGTTCTCCGACAAGGAGGGCGACCCGCACTCCCCGTGGCGGTTCGGCCCCGGGTTCAGGTCGATGTGCAAGGGTCTGCTGTACGCCCACGTGGGCTGGCTCTTCGAGGTCGAGCGCGTCAACCGGTCCAAGTACGCCCCCGACCTGCTGAAGGACCCGGACATCATGAAGCTCCACCGGTGGTTCCCGCCGCTGGCGATCACCTCCCTGCTGCTCCCGGCGGCCCTGGGCGGCCTGATCACCTGGTCGTGGCAGGGCGCGGTGACCGCGTTCTTCTGGGGCACCATCATCCGGATCGGGCTGCTGCACCACGTCACCTGGTCGATCAACTCCATCTGCCACGTCTTCGGCGAGGAGGTGTTCGAGTCGCGCGACAAGTCCCGCAACGTGTGGTGGCTCGCCATCCCGTCGTTCGGCGAGTCCTGGCACAACCTGCACCACTCCGACCCCACCTGCGCCCGGCACGGCGCGCTCAAGGGCCAGATCGACCTGAGCGCGGGCATGATCCGCTGGTTCGAGAAGGCCGGCTGGGCGACCGACGTGCGCTGGCCCACCCCCGAGCGGCTGGCGGCGAAGCGACTTGGCTGACCCCGCAGCCACCCCCGTCGAGGGGGACGGCTGGGCCGCCGCGCATTCGCCGGCGGCCCTGACCGCGTCCCCGCCCGCCCCTCCCCCGCCGCGCGCCGCCCTCGCCGTGCCGGCTCCGGCGCGCATGAGCGCCGTCACCGGCGGCGCCGTCCCGAGCCAGGGCGGCGGCCCCCAACGCGTCATGATGGAACCCGTGAGCGAGTCCTCTCGATCCCGAAGACGCATGACCGGCGCGGAGCGCCGCGAGCAGCTGATCCAGATCGGCCGGACCCTTTTCGCGGAGAAGGGCTTCGACGGCACGTCGGTCGAGGAGATCGCGGCCAGCGCCAAGGTGTCCAAGCCCGTCGTGTACGAGCACTTCGGGGGCAAGGAGGGCATCTACGCCGTCGTGATCGACCGGGAGATGCAGCGCCTGCTGAGCCTCGTCACCCAGGCCCTGTCCGCGTCGCACGCCCTCGTGAAGCTGGAGCGGGCCGCGCTGGCCCTGCTGCAGTACATCGAGGAGAGCAGCGAGGGCTTCCGCATCCTCGTGCGCGACTCCCACGCCGCGTCGGGGACCGGCACGTTCGCCAGCCTCATCAGCGACATCGCGAGCCAGGTCGAGGACGTGCTGGCCGACGAGTTCAAGGAGCGGGGGTACGACCCCAAGCTGGCCCCCATGTACGCCCAGATGCTCGTCGGGATGACCGCGCTCACCGGGCAGTGGTGGCTCGACGTGCGCCGCCCGCGCCGGGAGGAGGTCGCCGCCCACCTGGTCAACCTGTCCTGGAACGGTCTCACCGGCCTCAACCCGAACCCCACGCTCACCGCCGCCACCCGCGGCCGCATCCTCGCCCCCACCTCCGACGTCCGTACGGCCCGCCCGACCGAGCGGGAGCTCAAGGAGCTCGAGAAGGCCCGCGAGCGCGAGCTGAAGGAGCAGGAGAAGCTGCGGCGCGAGCAGGAGAAGGCCAGGGAGCGCGAGCAGCGCGAGCAGGAGAAGGCCCGCGAGCGCGAGCTCAGGGAGCAGGAGAAACTGCGGCGCGAGCAGGAGAAGGCCAGGGAGCGCGAGCTCAGGGAGCAGGCCAAGCTGCGCGAACGCGAGGAGCGCGAACGGGACAGGCTCCGCGCCCAGGAGGCGCGGCTCGCCCGCACGGCCGACAGGCTGGGCCCTGACCAGCCCGAACCCGGCGCCGCCGGAGGCACCTGACGATTTCGTTGCGGCGAAATTAACGTTCCGTTCAACAACTTGGGGCATATTTCGTTATATGTCCGCCCAAAGCTCCCCATCTCCTGAACCGGAGGAGGTCACTCTCCTCGAGCAGGCCCCTCTTCCCCCGGACCGTTACCTCAACCGCGAGGAGAGCTGGCTCCACTTCAACGAGCGCGTCCTGGAACTGGCCGAGGACCCCGCGATCCCCCTGCTGGAGCGCGTGCGGTTCCTGGCCATCTTCGCGAGCAACCTCGACGAGTTCTTCCGGGTGCGCGTGGCGGGGCTCAAGAGGCGGATGGCGACGGGCCTGCTGCTGCGGACCACGGGCGGGCTCAAGCCGAGCGAGGCGCTGACGCGGATCGCGGCGGTCGCGGACGACCTCGCCGTGCGCCACTCGACCGTGTTCCACGACCACGTCCGCCCGCAGCTGGCCGAGGCCGGCATCGAGATCGTCCGCTGGGACGACCTCGCGCGCGACGAGCGCACCGCGCTGCGCAAGCTGTTCCGGGAGCGGATCCGGCCCGTGCTGACCCCGCTCGCGGTCGACCCGGCCCACCCCTTCCCGTACATCTCGGGCCTGTCGCTCAACCTCGCCGTCATGGTCCGCAACCCGGAGACGCGCCACACGGTCTTCGCCCGGGTGAAGGTGCCCTCCCAGCTGCCCCGGTTCGTCACCGCGTCGAAGGACCGGTTCGTCCCACTGGAGGACGTCATCGCCGCCCATCTGGGTGAGCTGTTCAAGGGCATGGAGGTCGTCCAGCACCACGTCTTCCGGGTCACCAGGAACGAGGACCTGGAGATCGACGAGGACGTCACCGAGAACCTCATGAAGGCGCTGGAGCGTGAGCTGCTGCGCCGGCGCTTCGGCCCTCCCGTACGGCTGGAGGTCGAGGACACCATCACCCCGCAGGTGCTCGACCTGCTCGTGGAGGAGCTGGGGGTGGCGGACAACGAGATCTACCGCCTGCCCGGCCCGCTCGACCTGACCGGGCTGCACGCCATCGCCGACCTCGACCGGCCCGAGCTCAGCTACCGGCCGTTCGTCCCGGCGGAGGCCGTCGGCGCGGAGGACGACCTGTTCGCGGTGCTGCGCGAGCGGGACATCCTCGTCCACCACCCGTACGACTCGTTCTCCACCAGCGTGCAGCGGTTCGTGGAGGAGGCGGCGGCCGACCCCGACGTGCTGGCGATCAAGCAGACGCTCTACCGGACGAGCGGCGACTCGCCCATCGTGGACGCGCTGATCGACGCGGCGGAGGCGGGCAAGCAGGTCGTGGTGGTCGTCGAGATCAAGGCCAGGTTCGACGAGCACGCCAACATCTCCTGGGCGCGCAAGCTGGAGACGGCCGGCTGCCACGTCGTCTACGGCGTGGTCGGGCTGAAGACGCACTGCAAGCTGGCGATGGTGGTCCGCCAGGAGGCTGGCGGCGAGCTGCGCCGCTACTGCCACATCGGCACCGGCAACTACAACCCCAAGACGGCCCGGCAGTACGAGGACTTCGGCCTGCTCACGGCCGACCCGCAGGTCGGCGAGGACGTCACCGACCTGTTCATCCACCTGACCGGCTACTCCCGCCAGTCGGAGTACCGCAGGCTGCTGGTCGCCCCCGAGTCGCTGCGGCCGGGCCTGCTCGCCCGGATCGAGCAGGAGATCGCCCACCGCAAGGCCGGGCGGCCCGCGCGGATCCGCATCAAGACGAACTCGATGGTCGACGAGCCGATCATCGACGCGCTCTACCGGGCGTCCCAGGCCGGTGTCCCGATCGACCTGTGGGTGCGCGGGATCTGCACGCTCCGTCCCGGCGTCCCCGGCCTGTCGGAGACGATCCGGGTGCGCAGCATCCTCGGCCGGTTCCTGGAGCACTCGCGGGTGTTCGAGTTCGGCGGGGGACGGCGGCCGGAGATCTGGATCGGCAGCGCCGACCTCATGCGCCGCAACCTCGACCGCCGGGTGGAGGCGCTGGTGAAGGTCGCCAGCCCGCAGCAGCGCAAGTATCTGTCCGACCTGCTCGACCTGGCCATGAGAGAGGGCACCACCGCGTGGACGCTGAACTCCGACGGCAAGTGGCTGCGCCACCGGGGCGACGTGGACCTGCAGCACCATCTGATCGCGAGCCGGCGGTGGCGCACGGTGGACGACCAGTCGTCGATGGACTGAGCGGGCGACCCGAGGAATGCCGATGAGCGACGACGGTGGGGCCGGGATGATCCGGGCCGCCGGGGCCGTGGTGTGGCGGGGCGACGAGAGCGCGCCCGAGGTGGCCCTCGTCCACCGCCCCAGGTACGACGACTGGAGCTTCCCCAAGGGCAAGCTCAAGCCGGGCGAGCACGTCATCGCCGCCGCCCTGCGGGAGGTGGCCGAGGAGACTGGCCTGGAGGTCGTGCTGGGCCGCGCGCTGCCGCCCGTCCACTACATGAAGGACGGCCGGATCAAGCGGGTCGACTACTGGGCCGCCCGCTTCTTTGGGGAGGCGCAGCCCGGCGGCGGCGCACTCGACGGGAACGACGAGGTGGACGAGCTGGTCTGGCTCCCCCTGCCGGAGGCCGGGCGGCGGCTGACCTACGAGTGGGACAGGGCCGTCCTGGGGGCGCTCACCGCCCTGCCGCTCGCCACCTCACCGCTGATCTTCGTACGGCACGGCCTGGCCGGGTCGCGGCAGGAGTGGACGGGCGACGACGACCGCCGCCCCCTCGACCCGGACGGGCGGGACCAGGCGCGGACGCTGGCGCGGATCCTGGGCGGCTACCACCCTGCCCTGCTCGTGAGCTCGCACAGCAGGCGCTGCGTGCAGACGCTCAAGCCGTACGCCGCCGAGAGCGGGCTGGAGATCCGCAAGGAGAAGACGCTGTCGGAGAGCGGCTACGACCCGGCCGAGGCCGACCGGCTGCTCCGCGAGCTGTTCGACTCCGGCGAGGCGGCCGTCGTGTGCAGCCACGGCAAGGTCCTGCCCGCGCTCATCCCGCCCGTGTACGGCGGACGCCTGGGCGACCCCACCCTGGCCAAGGGCGGCTTCGCCGTCCTGAACCGGGCCGCCGGCCGGGTCGTCACGTTCGAACGCCACGTGACCTGACCGGCCGGCACGACTCCGCCGCCTCCGCGCGGCGGGGTCGTCACGGCGCGGGGCCGGACCCGGCGCCGTCCGCGCGGCCGGGCGTCGTCACGGGGCCACGCGGGCCCAGACGCCGGGGAACTCGGCGTGGGCGCGGTCGGCCTCGCACCGCTCGATGCCGGCGAGGACGCCGTAGGTGAAGGTGTCCTCCCCGGCCCGCCGGGCGGCCGCGGCCTCCTCCAGCAGGATGCCCTGCGCGACGACACCGTCCTGGTGCCGCCCGAGGACCTCCTGGACCGTCTCGGCCCGCTTCGCGGCCTCGGACGCGCCGACGACCTCCGCCGTGTAGCGGGCCCGCTTGGCCGCCTTGCGCACCTCGTGCATCGCCGTCTCGCGCTCCGCGAGGTCCTCCACGCGCTGCGCCTCCTCGTAGAACCGCACGACGCGCGCCCACCCCTTGTCGGTGATCGTGCCGAGCGTCTTGGCGGCGTCCTTGGCCGCCAGCGGGGTCAGCGGCGGGTCGGCCACGAGCGCGTCGAGGGCGTCCAGCAGCGCGAAGTAACGCTCGCCGCTGAGCGCCTCCCGGATCCGGCCGTACGCCTCCTGCTCCCTGGCCAGGAGGTCCTCGCCGAGCCGCCGGCGCACCTCGCCGACGACGAGCGACGGGTCGAGCGCGTCGAGGCGGCGGGCGAAGCGGTCCCTGATCACCTCCAGGTCGCGCGCCTCCCCCAGCACCTCGCCCAGCCACTTGAGCTCGCCCTGCACCTCATCGGTGTCGGCGACGATCTTCTTGAACGCCTTGAGCGCGCTGCGGAGGCGGCGGGAGGCGACGCGGGCCTGGTGGACGGCGTCCTCCTCGGCCAGGCGCACCCGCGGGTCACGGGCGGTCAGCGCGTTCACCTGGTCGCGCAGGTAGGCGACCACGACCTCGCCTGCCGAGCCGGGCTCGGGCCGCGCCAGGGGCCGGACCGGGATGTCCCCGAGCAGGCGCGCGAGCTTGCTGCTCGCGCCCGCCGGCGTCGCACCGGCCTTGCGCAGCCGCTTGGCGACCCGCCTGAGCAGCTCCCGGTCGCCCTCCTTGAGCTCGGCCTCCACCTCCCTCCAGCGCCGCACCACGGGCTCCGTGCCGAACACCGTGCCCTTGACCCGGTCGTCGGCGATCTCCGCGAGGACCGCCTCCTCCGGGCCGAACAGCCGGACCAGGCCGCGGCGGGTCTCCAGCTGCGCCACCGGCCCCAGCGGCGCGCCGCGCGTGTAGGCGAGCACGAGCTGGGCGAGCTCGGGCGGCACGACCTTCGCGCTGCGGGTCAGCGGGTGGTGGATCTCCTGGCGGGCGCCCTTGGCCTTCGGCAGCTTCAGGTGCCATCCGGCGTCGTCCCCGCCGCGGCGCCTGCGCAAGGTGACGCCCCGGGCGGCGAGCCGCAGGTCGGGAGTGTCGAAGTAGGTGGCGACCAACTGGTGGCTGAGCGTGCGGGACACCGAGGCGCAGCCCCGGACGCCGCTCATGTCGGGCACCGCGAACTCGGCCGGCACGTCGAACTTGTCCTCGATTTCGATCGGCACGAGCACCCCAATCTGAACGGTTATGTACCTATTCATGGCCATAGTGCCACTCGAAGGTAAACAAATACCGCTCCCGATCGTCCCTTTTGTCCAGATTGAGGCGCGGGGTCAGCGGTGGGCCACGACGAAGATCCTCCGGAACGGGAACGGCGTGCCGTACGGCCGGCGGGGATAGGCCTCGCCGAGCACGCGGGCGCAGTCGGCGAGGAAGTCGTCGCGGCGTCCGGGGGGCAGGCGGTCGAGCAGCGGCCGCAGCGCCGTCCCCCGCACCCAGTTCAGCACCGCGTCCTCGCCCGGCAGCACGTGGACGTACGTGGTCTCCCAGGCGTCGACCGAGCAGCCGAGCCCGGCGAGCAGATCGAGGTACTCCTCCGGGTCCCCCACCGGGGCCTCCCTCGGCACGTCGCCCAGCTCCTCGCGCCAGGCCGTCCGGCACAGCTCCCGGACGGCGGCGTGGCTGGGGGCGTCGAAGTTCCCCGGCACCTGGAAGGCCAGCCAGCCTCTCTCGGCCAGCCCGGCAACCCAGCGGGCGAGCAGGTCCCGGTGCTCGGGCACCCACTGGAGAAGGGCGTTGGAGACGAGGACGTCGACCGTCGCCGCCGGCCGCCAGTCGCGCACGTCCGCCACCTCGAAGGTCGGGCCGGGCGGCGCCTTCGCGATCATCGCGGGCGAGGAGTCGAGGCCGTGCACGGTCGCGCCGGGCCAGCGGCGGCACAGCGCCGCGGTGAGCTCGCCGGTTCCGCAGCCGAGGTCGACGACGTACGCGGGGTCGCGGGCGTCGACCCTGGCGAGCAGCTCGAAGAAGGGGCGGGCGCGCTCCCCGGCGTACCGCTCGTAGACGTCCGGGTCCCAGATGTCGCGGGTCATCCACTGCCTCCGATTTATCTTGATGTCGAGATATCGATATCGCCCCGGATATCTCGATGTCAAGAGAGCTACACTCGGGCGCATGACCTTCTCACGGCCCGTCGAGGACGAGGTGGACCGGCTGGTCGCGGCCTGGCGGCAGGAGCGTCCCGACCTGGACGTGACGCCCCTCGAGGTGCTGAGCCGGGTGTCCCGCCTGAGCCGGCACCTGGAACGCGAGCGCCGCGCCGCCTTCGCCGACCACGGCGTCGAGTCGTGGGAGTTCGACGTGCTGACCGCGCTGCGCCGGGCCTGCGATCCGTACGAGCTGAGCCCGGGGGCGCTGCTGCGCGCCACGCTTGTCACGTCCGGGACGATGACGAACCGCATCGACCGTCTCGCCGCGTCAGGGCTGGTCACCCGCCGTCCCGATCCGGAGGACCGCCGCGGTGTCCTCGTACGGCTCACCCCGGCGGGGCTGCACCGGGTGGACGCCGCCTTCGCCGACCTGCTGCGGCGCGAGCGGGAGTTGCTCGGCGGCCTGGAACAGCATGAACAGCAGGCCCTGGCGGGCCTGCTGCGCACGCTTCTCGTTCCCTTTGACGCCTCCGACAGCGGAGTGCAGTAGCCCGTTCCCCGGGAGACCGGGTCCTAACGCGGCATTCTCGGACGTGACGGCGACGACCTCCGGTTTCGTGTGAAAGATGTGATTTCGCTCACAGTCGCGGTTAGACCTATCCACCCGCCACGCGCCTGTCAAGGCCGCCTTCAGGTTCATGATCAGCGTAAACACGCCGCGTACAGCACTGATCTGCGTCACGCCAGTCAAGCGGGGGGTTCCACAATCCCGGACAGGCGGCCCAAATCACCCTCTTTCCCAGCTTTTTCTCAGATAACTTGCTCCCGTTCCTTTACTGACGCTTGGGGCGCAAGTGACGCCTCACGACAGACCAGGGAGATCCTCTTGAAGCGCTCGCTCGCTCTGGGTGGCGTCGCGGCCGGCCTCCTGGCCTCCGCGGCAGTCGCCGCCCCGGCTCACGCCTCCGACACCGTTCCGTCCGTCATCCTGGCCAACACGCCGTTCGCGGCCAAGGAGATCGCGACGTTCTGGTTCGCGGAGCACTACGCGAACCTCGTCAACGCCACGCCGTACGACGTGGAGACCAAGGTCGTCGCCAAGCACGTCTCGACCGGCGGCCCGTCGGCCGACACCAAGCCGGGTGTCGTGCCCGCGATCGGCGACGAGAAGAAGAGCACCGCCAAGTCGAAGAACGTGAACCTGCCCAAGACGCTGGGCAAGGTGTTCTTCATCGGCGCCGACCACCGGCCGCACTGGTGCACCGCCACCTCCGTGCAGTCCTCGTACCACAACCTGGTGGCGACCGCGGGTCACTGCGTCTACGACACCGAGAGCAACCGCGAGACCCTCGACAAGTGGGTCTTCGTGCCCGGTTACTACCAGGGCAAGACGCCCTGGGGCATCTACGTGGGTAAGCAGGCCTTCACCCACTACGACTACGACGTGTACGAGGACGGCGACCGCGACTACGCGTTCGTCACCGTCTACAACGGCGTGCTGCCCACCGGCGCCGGCTTCGGCTCCTACTCCAAGGTGTGGGAGCACAAGTGGCAGGCCTACAAGGACAAGGCCCGCATCCAGAACGACAAGACCACGGCCTGGTCGAAGATCGAGGTCAACTCGGTCGGCGACCCGGACCACCTGGTCCCGGTCGGCACCCCCGAGTCCGACGTGTTCTCGATCACCGCGGACGCCTTCCAGGCCGCCAACAAGGGCAAGGACCTGACGGGCAACGGGCCGTGGGACCCGCGCACCGGCGTGAAGACCGACGAGCTGACCGCCGGGCAGTACAACAGCGACAAGGACTTCTACTACAGCCCGGACAAGAAGGCCCTCTTCTTCCGGACGCCGGTCCCGGCCCCCGAGACCGTCGTCTCGGAGACCCCGTCGCCGAGCCCGTCGCCGTCGGCCACGCCGACCCCCACCCCCACGCCCACCCCCACCGCGACGTACAAGTACTTCAAGCGGACCTTCTGGGGCAGCTACGACCTTGACTACAAGGTCACCGCCAGGGTCTTCGGCATCGGCCTCAAGGACGTCGGCCGCCTCGGCGACAACGTCGGCGGGCAGGGCCTGGCCTACAACCAGAAGCTCGGCAAGAGCGTCTTCGTCTTCGGCTACCCGAGCGGGTCGCACCCGGACGGCAACCACAGCTTCAGCGGCCAGACCCTCAAGTGGAGCTACGGCAAGACCTTCGCCGCGCAGGCCTCCGCGATCAAGGGCGAGGAACTCGTCGGCGTCAAGTCCTCCTTCACCGGCGAGGGCTCGATCGGCTCGTCGTGGCTGCTGCAGTACAAGAGCTCGCGCCGTCTCGGCTACCTGAACGGTGTGACCATCGGCGTCGCGGACACCGACAAGAACAACCGCATCGACACCAGCATCTCGCCGTACTTCGACGGTGAGCTGTACGGCGTCTACAAGTCGGCCGCCTCGCTGTGGTCCGGCAAGATCGTCTGATCTGACGGCACAGTCCGATCCGGCTTTCCCGGCCTGATCCGACCTACGCGGCTCGATCCGGTCCCCACGACCTGATCCGGCCCGTACGGGTCTGATCCGGCCACCGCACGACGGAAAGGCCCGGCCCTCCCGGCCGGGCCTTCTCCTTTTCCCTGGAACTTCCGCCGCCGCACGAACCGGCCCGGAGGCGGTGCGGGTGGGCCGGCAGGTCCTTCGGAGAGGCATCTTCGACGGGTCGCGGGGGCGATCTGGTTTCGTCCGGCTGATGTGATTTACGTCACATTGCCGCGCCGGAACGATCCACGCAACCAGAAGTCAGGATCACCAGTAAAGGGCGACCCATCAGCAGTTATGCATCGGTTATCTAGCTCTCGTCTAGAACGTTCCGGATGTGCGATCGGACAGGTGGATCAAGAGCACCGCATGATTACCACCCTTCCCAGCCAATCCTCAGATAACTTACGAACCGTTCCTTTACTGACGGTTGGGGCGCGAGTGACGCCTCACGACAGACCAGGGAGATTCTCTTGAAGCGCACCCTTGCTCTGGGTGGTGTCGCGGCCGGCCTCCTGGCCTCCGCCGCCGTCGCCGCCCCCGCCCACGCCGCCGGCGACGTCTCCAGCGACAGCCTCGCCAGCACCAACCTCGCCGCCAAGCAGGTCGCGGCCTTCTGGTACGGCGAGAACAAGGCGAACCTGATCAACGCCACGCCGTACAACGTCGAGACCACGGTTCCGAGCAAGCACATCTCGACCGGCGGCCCGACGGCCGACACCAAGCCCGGTGTCGTCCCGGCCATCGGCGACGAGAAGAAGAGCACCTCGAAGTCGAAGAACGTGAACCTGCCCAAGACCACGGGCAAGGTGTTCTTCATCGGTGCGGACCACAAGCCGCACTGGTGCACCGCGACCTCCGTGCAGTCCTCGTACCACAACCTGGTGGCGACCGCGGGTCACTGCGTGTACGACACCGAGTCGAACAAGGCCACCCTCGACAAGTGGGTCTTCATCCCCGGTTACTACCAGGGCAAGACCCCGTGGGGCATCTACGTCGGCAAGACGGCGTACACGCACTACGACTTCGACGTGTACGAGGACGGCGACCGCGACTACGCGTTCGTCACCGTGTACAACGGTGTCCTGCCGACCGGCGCCACGGTCTCCCACAAGCCGGAGTTCTTCGAGACCAAGGCCGAGGCCGAGGCGCAGAAGGCCAAGTACGAGGCCGACAAGTCCAACGGCCACTCGCGCCTGCGGATCGTCCCCCGGATCGACTGGGCGCACAAGGTGACCGTGGGCACCGCGGGCTCCATGAAGGTCCCGGCCAGCGTCGCGCAGCTCGCTGTCGACCCGAGCACCATCAACTCCGCGCGGACCACGCTGGAGAACTGGGCCAAGGGCCACATCGGCGACTCCACCTTCAGCGACAACACGTGGGGCTCCTCCGTCAAGGAGGTCCCGGCCAACGAGCACGCCGACGGCTGGAACTCCACCGACGCCACGAAGCAGACGATCTACTACTTCACCGCGGGCGACAAGAAGTACAAGGCCACCTTCTGGGGCAACTTCGACGTCGACTACTGGCTGTACGGCCGGGTTCTGTGGATCTCGCTCAAGGACGTCGGCCGCCTCGGCGACAACGTCGGCGGCCAGGGCCTCGCCTACAACCAGAAGATCGGCCAGCCCGTCTTCGTGTTCGGCTACCCGAGCGGCTCGCACCCGGACGGCAACCACGCCTTCTCCGGCAAGACCCTCAAGTGGTCGTACGGCAAGACCTTCGCCGCCCAGGCTCCGGCCATCAAGGGCGAGGAGCTCGTCGGCGTCAAGTCGTCGTTCACCGGTGAGGGCTCGATCGGGTCGTCCTGGCTGCTGAAGTACAACAACAGCCGCCGCCTGGGCTACCTGAACGGTGTGACCATCGGCGTCTCCGACACCGACAAGAACAACCGCATCGACACCAGCGTCTCGCCGTACTTCGACGGTGAGACCTACGGCGTCTACAAGTCGGCCGCCTCCGTGTGGTCCGGCAAGATCGTCTGATCTGGACGTCGCGCACGTAAGCACTAGGAAGGGCCCGGCCGGTCGGCCGGGCCCTTTCGCGTATCCGGAACCCGCGCGTGCGGCTCCACGAGGACCTCTCGGCGGCGACGGCGAGGGCGAGGCTCAGGGGGGCTTACCGGCCCCCGGCGCCTCGGCGCCTGCCCGCCCCCTGCGCCCCTGTGGAGGAGGTGCCGCCTCCCGCGCCCTTGGGGACGGCCACGCGCCACTCCCCTGCGCCCCTGACGTGCCCGCCGTGCCGGTCTCCTGCGCCCCTGACGTGCCCGCCGTGCCGGTCTCCTGTGCCCGGACATCCCGGCGTGCCGCTCTCCTGTGGCCGGGACGTGCCACGTCGCACGCGTCTCCCGTAGGCCCTGGAACGCCGCGTAGGCCTCGCTCCCACGTGCCAGGGGGGACGCGGTGTGGGGCCCTCGCCCCAGGACGCCTCGTAGGCGCGTCCGGGCCGGGGACGGCGCCCGCGCCTCCTCGGCTCCGGGTCCGGTTCGCGCGGCGCCCCCGCATCCGGCCCCGAGGCGGGACCCGGAAAAGCGGAAAGGGCCCGGCGCCGGCTGCCGAGCCCTTCCCTGGCGGTTCACCGCCGTTTACTGCTGTTACTGCTGTTTACCGCTGTCGACCCTGTGGGCGACGATCAGACGATCTTGCCGGACCACACGGCGGCGGCCGACTTGTAGACGCCGTAGGTCTCACCGTCGAAGTACGGGGAGACGCTGGTGTCGATGCGGTTGTTCTTGTCGGTGTCGGAGACGCCGATGGTCACACCGTTCAGGTAGCCGAGACGACGCGAGGTCTTGTACTGCGCCAGCCACGACGACCCGATCGAGCCCTCACCGGTGAAGGACGACTTGACGCCCACGAGCTCGTCGCCCTTGATGGAGGGCGCGGTGGCCGCGAAGGTCTTGCCGTAGCTCCACTTGAGGGTCTGGCCGGTGAAGGTGTGGCTGCCGTCCGGGTGCGACCCGCTCGGGTAGCCGAACACGAACACCGAGGAGCCGACCTTCTGGTTGTAGGCCAGGCCCTGGCCGCCGACGTTGTCGCCGAGGCGGCCGACGTCCTTGAGCCCGATCCACAGCGCCTTGCCGACCACGGAGTAGTCGACGTCGTAGTTGATCCAGAAGGTGCGGGTGATGTACTTCGTGCTGCGGCCGAACTTGACCTCGAAGTAGTAGGTCTTGCCGTCGGCGGAGACCTTGCCGTTGCCCGGCCAGCCCTGCGGCCTGTTGAACGTCGACGAGTCGGTGACACCGGTGTTCGGCTTGAACCCGCCCCAAGCAGCCGGCTGCGGGTTGAGCTTCTTCCAGGTGTCGAGCGTCACGTAGGTCTTCTCGAACTCCGAACCGGCCGGAACGGCGCCCACCGTGGTGGTGTCGACCTTCCGCTCGATCGTGAGGTTCGAGTAGCCGTCGGACTTGTCGGCCTCCAGCTCGGCCTTCTTCTTCTCGGCCTCGGCCTTGGTCTCGAAGGGCAGCGGGTCCTTCGACACGGAGGCGCTGGTGGGCAGCACGCCGTTGTACACGGTGACGAACGCGTAGTCGCGGTCGCCGTCCTCGTACACGTCGAAGTCGTAGTGCGTGTACGCCGTCTTGCCGACGTAGATGCCCCACGGGGTCTTGCCCTGGTAGTAACCGGGGATGAACACCCACTTGTCGAGGGTGGCCTTGTTCGACTCGGTGTCGTACACGCAGTGACCCGCGGTCGCCACCAGGTTGTGGTAGGTCGACTGCACGGAGGTCGCCGAGCACCAGTGCGGCTTGCTGTCCGCTCCGATGAAGAACACCTTGCCCGTGGTCTTGGGCAGGTTCACGTTCTTCGACGTGCTCGTGGACTTCTTCTCGTCACCGATGGCCGGGACGACACCGGGCTTGGTGTCGGCGGCGGGGCCGCCGGTCGAGACGTGCTTGCTGGGGATCGTCGTCTCGACGTTGTACGGCGTGGCGTTGATCAGGTTCGCCTTCGCCTGGCCGTACCAGAAGGCCGCCACCTGCTGCGCGGCGAGGTTGGTGCTGGCGAGGGTGTCGCTGGAGACGTCGCCGGCGGCGTGGGCGGGGGCGGCGATGGCGGCGGAGGCCAGCAGGCCGGCCGCGACACCACCCAGAGCGAGGGTGCGCTTCAAGAGGATCTCCCTGGTCTGTCGTGAGGCGTCACTTGCGCCCCAACCGTCAGTGAAGGAACGGTCAAAAGTTATACGAAGAATCAGGAGAGAAATAAGCAGTCTGAAGTGAAATCTTGCGACTTAGCCGTGCGCACCCTGAATGGCGGCTGAATGCCATTCCTGAGAATTTCCTGGGATTGGCTGATCACGCGGCATGTCCGTCTCGCGAAGGCGACGGACAGTGATGGACCGGTCTACTGACCTCTGTGACGAAGGTCACACGCGCCGGACGAAACCGGGCGGCCCCCCGGACCCGTCTCAGATGTCCCGCGCCTCCGCCT
>NZ_KI866527.1:318571-324918 GCF_000511135.2 Microbispora sp. ATCC PTA-5024
CCCTAGTGCGGTTGGCGCAGCCCCGCGACCAGGAGACCGACCAGCAGGCGCGCGTCGTAGCGGGGGTCGCCGTCCGCGCCTATACAGAGGTTCCCGATACCCCGCATGAGCTGGTAGGCGTCCAGATCGGAGCGGATCTCGCCGGCGCCCGCCGCGGCGTCGAGCAGCCGGGCGCACACGGGTACGAGACGGTCGACGAAGTAGGCGTGCAGCGCGCCGAAGTCGGCGTTGTCGGGCCGCAGTACAGCGGCGAGTCCGTGCTTGGTGACCACGAAGTCGACGAAGAGGTCGATCCACCGCATAAGCGCGGCGAACGGACTCGGGCTGTCCGCCAGCAGAGCCCGGCCGGCCTCGGCGCAGGTCTCGACCTGGCGCTGGTAGACGGCGACGACGAGATCCGCCCGCGTCGGGAAGTGGCGGTAGATCGTGGCCGTGCCGACGCCGGCCCTGGCCGCGATGTCGCGCACCGGCGCCTCCACGCCCGACTCGACGAAGACCGCGGCGGCCGCGTCGAGCAGGGCCTCCTGGTTGCGCCGGGCGTCCGCCCGCTTGGGCCGCGCCGTCCGCCCCGCGCCCCGGTCGCCGTCGTCCATCGCTGCGCTCCCTCCACTGCCGGCTTTGCTAAACGGGACACTGTCCCGTATCGTCGAAACGGGACATCGTCCCGCTTCTCATGATGCCAGAGCCGCCGGACCCGGCCGCGCATCCTCGCCCCACGTAGGAGGACACGCTCATGCAGTACCGCACCTTGGGCCGCACCGGTGTGCAGGTCAGCTCGCTCGCGCTCGGCGCGATGAACTTCGGCGCCATCGGGCGCACCACCCACGACGAGGCCGTCGCCATCGTCGACGCCGCCCTGGACGCCGGGATCAACCTCATCGACACCGCCGACCGATACGGCGACGGCGAGTCGGAGGAGATGGTCGGCAAGGCCATCGCGGGCCGCCGCGACGACATCGTGCTGGCCACCAAGGCGGGCCTGCCGATGGGCGACGAGCGCAACCATCGGGGCGGCTCGCGCCGCTGGCTGGTCACCGCGCTGGACGACAGCCTGCGCCGCCTCGGCGTCGACCACGTCGATCTCTACCAGATCCACCGGTGGGACCCCAGCACGAGCGACGAGGAGACCCTGTCGGCCCTGACCGACCTGCAGCGCGCGGGGAAGATCCGCTACTTCGGCTCCTCGACCTTCCCTGCCTACCGCGTCGTCGAGGCCCAGTGGGCCGCCCGCGAACACCACCTGAGCCGTTACGTCACCGAGCAGCCCAGCTACTCGATCCTCCAGCGCGGGGTGGAGACCCACGTGCTGCCCGTGACGGAGCGGTACGGGCTCGGGGTGCTGGCGTGGAGCCCGCTGGCCTCAGGCTGGCTGTCGGGCGCGGTCCGCGAGGGGCGGGAGATCACCACCAGCCGCTCCTCGATCCTGCCGGAACGCTTCGACACCGCGCTGCCGTACAACCGGGCCAGGCTCGACGCCGTCGAGCGGCTCGCCGAGGTCGCCGACGAGGCAGGACTGACCATGATCCAGCTCGCGCTCGGATTCGTGACCGCGCACCCCGCCGTGACCAGTGCGCTCATCGGCCCCCGCACCCTGGACCACCTGCGCGCGCAGCTCGCCGCCGCGGACACCGTGCTCAGCGCCGACGTGCTCGACGCGATCGACGCCATCGTCCCTCCCGGCACCGACCTCGCCCCGCACGAGAAGTTCGACGCCCCGCCCGCCCTGCTCGACCCGTCGCTGCGGCGGCGCTGACCGCTCACCCCCGTACGGCTCCCGGGGATCGCCTAGCGGCCGTCGAGTCGCTCGGCGAGCGTCATCCACTCCAGCTCGGCCGCCTCCTTCTGGGCGGCGACGTCCCGCAGCTCGGCGTCGAGCGCGGCGAGGCGCTCGAAGTCGCCTGCGGCGTCGGCCATCGCTGCGTGGAGCTTGGTTTCCCGCTCCGAGAACCGGTCGACCTGCCGTTCGAGCCGGTTGAGCTCCTTCTGCAGCTCGCGCAGCTCCTTTGCCGACAGCCCGTCGGCGGGGGCGGCGTCACGGACGGGAGCCGGGGCGTCGGCGGCCGCGGCGGCCCGGGCGGACAGGGCCGCGCCCGCGGCCCTCCGTTCGAGGTACTCGTCGACGCCGCCGGGCAGCATCGACAGCCGCCCGTCGCCGAGGAGGGCGACGCAGCGGTCCGCCACGCGCTCCAGGAAGTACCGGTCGTGGCTGACGACCACCAGCGTGCCGGGCCAGCCGTCGAGCAGGTCCTCCAGCTCGGTGAGCGTCTCGATGTCGAGGTCGTTGGTCGGCTCGTCGAGCAGCAGCACGTTGGGCTCGTTCATGATCAGCCTCAGCAGCTGCAGCCGGCGGCGCTCGCCGCCGGACAGGTCGCCGACCACCTTCCACTGGGCCTCGCCCCGGAAGCCGAGCCGTTCGAGCAACTGGGAGGCCGACCACTCCTTCTTGCCCACCTGGACGTACTTGCGGATCTCCTCGACCGTCTCCAGCACCCGCCGGCCGGGGTCGAGCTCGCCGAGCTCCTGCGACAGGTGCGCAAGCCGCACCGTCTTCCCGCGCACGACGCGTCCCGAGTCGGGCTCGACCGTGCCGGACAGCAGGCGCAGCACCGACGACTTGCCGGAGCCGTTGACCCCGATCAGGCCGATCCGGTCGCCCGGGCCGAACTGGAACGTGGAGTGGTCGAGGACGAGCGGCCCTGCGCCGGGGCCGCCGGCGTGCAGGGTGACGTCCTCCAGGTCGGCCACGGTCTTGCCGAGCCGGGCGGAGGCGAACCCCAGCAGCTCCACCGTCTCCCGGGCGGGCGGCTCGTTCGCGATCAGCGCCTCGGCGGCGTTGATGCGGAACTTGGGCTTGGAGGTGCGGGCCGGCGGGCCGCGCCGCAGCCAGGCGATCTCCTTGCGCATGAGGTTCTGCCGGCGCTGCTCCGCCGCCTCGGCGATCCGCGCGCGCTCGGCCTTGGCCAGGACATACGCCGCGTAGCCGCCCTCGTAGCGCTCGACCGAGCCGTCCACGACCTCCCAGGTGCGGGTGGACACGGCGTCGAGGAACCACCGGTCGTGGGTGACGACCAGCAGCGCGGACCTGCGCTGGGCGAGGTGGCCGGCGAGCCAGGCGATGGCCTCGATGTCGAGGTGGTTGGTCGGCTCGTCGAGCACGATCAGGTCGTGCTCCCCGACGAGCAGCCTCGCCAGGGCCGTGCGGCGGCGCTCCCCGCCGGACAGCGCGCCGGCCGGGGACGACAGGTCGATGTCGCCGAGCAGGTTGGCCAGGATCTCCCGGATCCCGGCGTCTCCCGCCCACTCGTGCTCGGCCCGGCCGCCCAGCACCAGATCGCGTACGGACACGACGGGGTCGAAGTCGTCGCGCTGGGACAGCAGGCCGACGCGCAGGCCGCGCGTGTGCGTGACCCGGCCGCTGTCGGGCCTCAGCTCGCCGGCGATGATCGAGACGAGCGTGGTCTTGCCCCCGCCGTTGCGACCGACCACGCCGACCCTGTCGCCCTGCTCCAGCCCGAGCGACACGTCGGACAGCAGCGGCTTGGGCCCGAAGGCGTGGGAGACCGACTCCAGATTGACCAGGTTCATCGCGCGTAAAGCCTATCCGGCCACGCTCGCACCGGGGACGGGCCCGGAGGCGGTCACGGCCGACCGGCAGTCGTCGGCGACCTCGATCGACTTCGCCAGCGCGGCGGCGTGCTCGGCCGACTCCGCGAGGAACGCGCAGGTCGGTCCCGAGCCGGACACCAGCGCACCGAGCGCGCCGGCCACCCGCCCGGCGTCCAGCGTCGCCGCGAGCGCGGGGCGCAGCTCCAGCGCCGCGGGCTGAAGGTCGTTGGTCAGGGCCCGGCCGAGCGCGTGGGGGTCGCCCTTCCGCAGGGCGGCCAGCAGGTCGTCGCTCGCCGTGGGCCGGGGCACCGGGCCTCCCGCCTCCTCCCTGAGGCGGTCGCACTCGCCGTACACGCGGGGGGTGGAGAGGCCACCGCCGGCCAGCGCGAAGACCCAGTGGAAGACGCCCGAGGTCGGAAGCGGGGTGAGCCGCTCACCGCGCCCGGTGCCCACCGCGGTGCCCCCGAGCAGCGCGAACGGCACGTCGCTGCCGATGTCGGCGCCGATCTCCATGAGGTCGCCGAGCGGGAGGCCGAGCCCCCACAGCTCGTTGCAGGCGACGAGCGCGGCCGCGGCGTCGGCGCTGCCGCCGGCCATGCCGCCGGCGACCGGGATCGACTTGCGGATCAGCAGGTCGGCCCGGTAGGAGCGGCCGGCCCACCGGGCCAGCGCGCGGGCCGCCCGCACGGCCAGGTTGTCGTCGCCGGCCGGGACCTCGCCTGCCGACTCGCCCTCGACCCGGACGCGCAGCGGCGCCTCCCCGGCGTCCCCGTCCGCCGGCTCGGACGCCGTGACCTCGTCGAACAGCGACACGGCGTGGAAGACGTTCACCAGGTCGTGGTAGCCGTCCTCGCGGAGCGGGCCCACGGCCAGCTGGAGGTTGACCTTCGCGGGCACCCGCACGGTGACCGCGCTCATCGGTTCCCTCCCGGGGCGGCGTGGCCGCCGTGGAGTGGCGCCCGCTCGTCCGGGGCGCGTCGGTTCGCTCCAGCCATGGGACCCGAGCCTAACGGGATCCGCGCCCCTCACCGGCCAAGAGATCCTCATAAAGGGGGGCGAAAGCCGTACACCTCTCGGTAGCGTTGCGTCCATCCCCCCTTCCGTGGAGCCTCCCATCGACCCCGACATCCCGACGAGCGCCCCGCTGTCCGCCGGCGACCCGGCAGAGATCGGCGGCCACCGACTGCTGGGCCGCCTCGGCGGGGGCGGGATGGGCACGGTCTACCTCGCGTCCGCCGAGGACGGGCCGCCGGTCGCCGTCAAGGTCATCCGGGCCGAGTTCTCCTCCGACCCCGGCTTCACGGGACGCTTCCGCTCCGAGGTCGAGCACGCCCGGTCGGTCGCCTCGTTCTGCACCGCCCGGGTGCTCGGCCACGGGGAGATGCCGGACGGCCGGCCGTACATGGTCACCGAGTACATCCCCGGCGCTCCGCTCGACCGGCGGATCGCGGCGCACGGCGCGCTGGACGGGGCCACGCTGCACGGGGTCGCGTTCGGCGTGGCCGCCGCGCTGACGGCGATCCACGCGGCCGGCCTCGTCCACCGGGACCTCAAGCCCGCGAACGTCATCCTGTCGATGTCGGGACCGCGGGTGATCGACTTCGGGGTGTCCCGGGCCGTCGACGACACCCGGCACACCGGCACCGGCGAGGTCGTCGGGACCCCCGGCTGGTGGGCCCCCGAACAGCTCCAGGGCCGCCCGGTGACGCCCGCGGCCGACGTGTTCACCTGGGGCTGCCTCGTGGCGTACGCCGGGAGCGGCCGCCATCCGTTCGGCGAGGGCGACCCGATGGTCCTGGCCCACCGCGTGCTGGAGGCGGAGCCCGACCTCGGGTCGCTGCCCGAGCCGCTCGACAGCCTCGTGCGGCGGGCGCTCGACCGCGAGCCCCGCCACCGCCCGACCGCCCAGGACCTGCTGCTGGCTCTGGTCGGCGGCCGCCAGGAGCCTGCCACGCAGGTCATCGAGGAGCTGTGGGAGGCCCCGCGCGACGCGCCCCCCTCCCGCGTACGGCGAGGGCGGCTGGCGGCGGCGATCGCGGCCGCGGTCGTCCTGGCCGTCGCCGCCGGCCTGCTCGTCGGGCTGCTGGCCGGGCGGCCCGGGCCCGCGCCCGTCGCGGGCGGGCGCGACAGCGACGTCGGCCGCCGCTTCGAGATCGGGGACGTCCAGGTCGTGGTCGACCGGCCCGCCTGCCGGAGGTCCGGGGACGCCACGGCCTGCCTGGTGTCCTGGCGGGTGCTCAACATGGGCGGCGCAGCCGCCGACCTCGCCGGGCCCCCGGATCTCGTGGACGACGAGGGCGGCGTCCACCGGGCCGAGGACGGCGCGCGGCCGGCCTCGGTGCAGCCGGGGGACATGGTGGTGCTGACCGCGCGGTACGCCCTGCCCGGCGATCGTACGGCCGCCCTGCTGCGCGGCGACGTGGTCGCCGGCGGCTCCGCGATCACCGCGCGTCTCGGGCCGGCCTCGTGAGCCGGATGTTCTCCCGGCTCGCAGGGGCGGCGGCCGGGGCGTCGCTGCTCCTGGCGCTCGTCCCGGCCTGGCCGGGCGCGACGGCCACGAAGAGCACGACAGCCGCGCAGACAGCCTCGGTGGGCGCGACGATCTCCATGCGCCCGAGCGGAGCGACGGCCGCGGTGAGCGCGACCGCCGCGCCCCCGGCGGGCGGCTGCGGCGGCGCGACCGTGTCCGACCTGGACGGCGACGGTACGGCCGACGCGGTGGCGGGCGACCCCTTCGCCCC
>NZ_KI866527.1:325428-333045 GCF_000511135.2 Microbispora sp. ATCC PTA-5024
CCCGGCCGAGGGTGCGGGCGCCGCGTACGTCCTACTGGGGCGGCCGCGATCTCGGCGCGGCGCGGCTGGAACTGCGGGCGCCGACGGCCCGGACCGGCGCCCACTTCGGCTGGTCGCTCGCGGTCGCGGCGGGCACGGTCGCGATCGGCGCGCCGTACGAGGACGCCGACGAGGTGGCCGACTCCGGGGCGGTCTACGTGTATCGGTTCACCGGGCGCGTGGCCGGGCCGCCGCAGCGGATCACCCAGAACACCCCGGGCGTGCCGGGCAGCGGCGAGGCGGGCGACCTGTTCGGGTGGTCGGTGGCGCTCGGCCGGCTCGGCGGCGCGCCCGGCCAGATCGACCTCGCCGTGGGCGCGCCCTTCGAGGACCAGGAGGAGGGCGGCCTGCCGGACACGGGCGCGATCACGGTCGTGTACGACGTGTCCCTGCGTCCGTGGTCGTTCCAGGGCGTGGGCTGGAACCTGGGCGCCGTCACCCGCGAGGTCGCGGCGCACGCGGGCGACCACCTCGGCCACAGCCTGGCGTACGGCGAGCACGACGGCGTGGGCCACCTGGCCGCGGGCGCGCCGTACGCCGACGTGGACGGCGTGCGCGACGCGGGGGCCGTGCTGCTCTTCCAGGCCGCAGGCCCGGGGCCGCGCTTCGTCCGCCTGCTGCGCGAAGGCGCTGTCGCGGGCGCCGGCGACCGGTTCGGCTTCTCGCTGGCCTTCGCCGGGCCGTTCCTGGTCGCCGGGTCACCCGGGAGCGGCCTCCCCGGCGCGCCCGAGAGCGGCGCCGCGCACGTCATGGCCCTCGCCGGCCCACCCGAGCGGCGGACGCTGACCGAGCGCGACCCCCGGCCGTACGACCACTTCGGGTGGAGCGTGAGCGGGACGCCGGACGGCCGGCTCCTCGTCGGCGCGCCCGACCGGGGGGTGACGGGGGCGGTGACGGTGGCCGCGGCGGGACCGGCGGGACCCGGCGCGCCCTCTGAGGTGTCGTGGGGGGCCCAGGCGGCCAGGACCACCACGAGCGGAGGTTTCCGCGAACTTCTCCCCCCGAAAGAGGGTCCAACCGGAGAGGAGGCCCTGGACTTCGGAGCCGCCGTGGCCGGATGAGGCGGAGGACGTGTGGACGTTCGCGAGATGCCGACCCTTCCCGGCGGGAGGCCGCGGGCCGCCCGGGGCGACGTGCCCGGCAGGCCGGCTCCGCCGGTCCGGCGCGCCCTGCTGCGCACCACGGCTCTGGGGGCCGTGCTGGCCGCCACGTTCGCCGTCCTGACCGCTTCGGCCGTCCGGGGGCAGGGGCCGCCGCCACCTCCGCCCACGGACCTCGGCCGGCGCCTCACGCTCACGGCCGGGTTCGACGCGCCGTGGATGCTCGTGCAGACCCCCGGCTGCGGCTACCCGAACTGGGCCGGGGGCGTCCGCCACCCGAAACGGCAGACCTGCCGCCTCGTCGTGCTCCTCGGCAATCCGGGCCCCGATTCCGTGCGGCTCGCCGACCGGTTCCCGGACCTCGTCGACGACCGGGGCGCTACCCACTACGCCGTCCTGTTGTCCGGCGGCCCCCTCCCGGCCCTGGGGCCCGGCGAGCGGGTCGTGACCCTGACCTTCTCGTACGGCATGCCGAAGGGACGCAGGCCGGTGCGTCTGGAGGGTTCCGTGCTGGCCGAAGGTCCCCGCCTGCGGGTGACGCTGTGAGGGCGGCCGTGACGGCGGCGCTCCTGTCCGTGCTCATGGTCGTCCCCGCTCAGGTGGACCGTCCGATCCGGAGGTGCGCGCCGGAGATCGTGGTTGCCGATCCGAGCGGGCAGGAGTACCGCTCGCCCGGCGTGGGGTCGCTGTACGCGCTGAAGTTCGACGAGTACGGCCCGCCGCGCGTGCGGGCCGCGCTGACCCGAGGGCAGGTGCCGGTCACCCCGGAGGGCCCGCTGGCCCGCGCCGACATCGACGGGGACGGCTGCGAGGACCTCGTCGTCGGCTCCCCGCATGTGGACGCCTTCAGACAGCCCGGCGCCCCCGCCATCGGGGCCGGCCCCGGCGACGACGGCCTCGTCCAGATCCTGTGGGGCGGGCCGGGGGACTCGCCCGGCGTGCGCGACACGACCGTCCTGCCGGCGCCGGAGGCGGGACGGCGGGGGCACTTCGGCTGGTCGGTGGCGGCGGCGAAGGGTCTCGTGGCGGTGGGGGCGCCCCACGAGGACGCGCCGGGCGCCGCGGACTCCGGGGCCGTCTACCTCTTCCGGCTGTCCGGCCGTGAGGTGCGGGACGCCCCCCGCCGCATCACCCAGGACTCCCCCGGCGTGCCCGGCAACGGCGAGGCGGGCGACGCGTTCGGCTGGTCGCTTGCCCTGGCGGAACTCGGCGGCCTCACGGGCGTGCCGGAGCTCGTGGTGGGCGCGCCGTACGAGGACGACGACGGCGCGGGGCGGCAGCAGGACGGGCAGGGCGTGCCGCACGCGGGGGCGGTGACCCTCCTGGCGGACGTCACCACGGCCGGCCCGACGCGTGGGTGGCGGTTGTCCGGACCCTCGGCGCCCGGGGCGCGGTACGGCTACGCGCTGGCCACGGGCGAGGGGGACGGCCCTGCCTACCTCGCGGCGAGCGCGCCCGGCGTCGACGCTGTGGACCTGTACGAGGTGACCCCGGGCGGGGAACCCCGGCCCGTCCTGCAGTGGCGGGGGACGGGCGCGTTCGGGTTCTCGCTGGCCCTGGGCTACGGCCGGCTCGCCGTCGGAGCCCCGTACGGCGGGACCGCCGGGACCGTGACCGCGCTCCCGCTGGACGGCGGCCCGGCGACGACCCTGCCCGGGAGCGGCGCCGGCGACCGGTTCGGCTGGGCCGTGGCCTGGGCCGACGACGGATGGCTCCTGGTCGGCGCCCCGGACAGGGGCACCACGGGAGCCGTCGCGCTCGTCCCGCTGGGCGGCGGGGAGAGGATCTGGCTCGCGCCGGGCGACGGCTTCGTCCCCTCCCCTCCGTCCGTCGGGACCGGGCCCCGGTTCAAGGCCAACGAGCACGGCGTCGCGCTCGACTTCGGGGCCTCCATGGGCTGAGCCCCGCCCGGGCTTCCGGGCCGGTCAGAGGATGCCGCGGGCGGTGAAGGCGGTGGTGACCGCGCCGGCCGCGGCGGAGCCGTACAGGCGCCGGGCGGCGGCGACGGTGGCCTGGGCGGCGGCCGCGAACGTGGTGTCGGGCGCGAACGCGAACTGCGCCTCGATGATCAGCGTGCTCGCCCTGCGGTCGCCGAGGGCCGTGCGGATGTCCCATAGAGCGCGCGACCAGATCTCGCCGTCCGCGTGCACCTCGCCGACGACGTCCTGCGGGTAGTGCTTGTCCCCGTCGAGCCGGCGCAGGCAGTGCGGGGCGTTCGTGTAGCTCGTCGAGTCCCAGTCGGCGACGCAGGCCTCGTCGGTCCTGGTCGGCGTTCCCGTGGCCCAGCTGCTCACGGCGACCGCGAGGTAGTCGCCGAACGCCTCACCGATGGCGCCGGACTCCGGGGTCGTGCCGAAGCCGGGGACCTGCCCGTCCTGGACGCTGTGGCCGTACTCGTGCACGATCACCTCGGCGTCCTCGCCGTCGTCGACTCCGCCCTTGCCCAGCGAGATGTTCGCCTTGTCGTCGCGGAAGAAGGAGTTGTCGCCGCCGTACTGGTCGATGCGCAGCTCGATCTGCCGCTGGTTGACCGGGCGCAGCGAACCGCCGAACCCGAGCGACTGGATGTACCGCTGCGCGGTTGTCACCCAGTAGTAGCCCATGACCTGCTCGAACTGGTCGGCGTCCCGGTGATAGGCGGGGAAGGCTCCGCCGGTGGCGCGGGCGGCCGCTCCGGTCCCGCTCTTGACCCGTACGTAGCGGCCCGTGAGCGTGCCCGATCCGTCGAGGTCGGTCAGCGTCACGGTCCGGTAGGCGGGCGCGAAGACCGGCAGGTCGGCGTCCTTGGCGTCGGTGAGCGTCTGCAGGCCGAGCTGCTGGACGGGGTTGGGGGCGAAGACCGTCCCGGTGGCCGTGGCCGTGTAGGGGTCCGCGGCGGCCACGGCCGGCGCGGCTGTGGCGGCCAGGGTCAGGGCGCCGGTGAGGCTCAAGATCGCAAGGGGGGTGCGCGGCATTGGATCCTCCGTCGAAGAGCGCGGAAGCCCCAACCCTAGATCGGGGGCCCATACCGGCCGCAAGCCCTCATACGCCTATTCCGCGGTCGATATGGGATCGGCGCCAGGAGAGCGGCGGCGCCAGCGCCAGTCGAGCTCGCCGGGGGCCGGGGGCGGGCCCGGCAAGGCCGGGGCGTCCGCGGCCGCCATGCCGTCGAGCAGCATCGCGAGGTGACGCAGGCGCAGCTCACGGGTACGGCCGGGGTCGGGGACGCGGATCGCGGCGCACCCTTCGAGGACGAGCCCCACGTCGCCGGTCACCACGTCCCGCCGGAGCCGTCCGCTCGCGGCGGCGCGCTCGGCCAGGGCCGCGCCGAGCGCCCCCGCCCGCTCGGCGTCCCGGCGCATCTCCGGCGTCGGGGTGAACGTCCCGGCCAGGTGGACCGTGAGCGAGTGGACGTCGGCCTCGACGACCCGCTCAAGGAAGCGGGTGAACGCGGCCCAGCCGTCGGGCTCGGCGTCCGCCGCCTCGGCCTCGGCGATGAAGCGGCGCAGCCCGTCGTGACACAGGCGGCGAAGCAGGTCCTCCTTGCCCGCGTACCGCCGGTAGAGGGCGCTCATGCCGACCCCGGCCCGCTCGGCGACGGCGGCGATCGGCGCCTTCGGGTCCTCCAGGAACACCGCGCGGGCGGCGTCGAGGATCAGGGAGTCGTTGCGGGCCGCGCGTCCCCGCCGGGCCGGCTCGGTCTCGGTCATGTTCGCCAGCGTAACAGTGGAACGGATCGTTCCGTTCTGATATGCTCTTACCAGAGCGGAACACTCCGTTCTGAAGTTGGCGGAAGGGATCGACCATGAGCGAGAACACGGTGGGGAACTGGCGGGGTCTGCTGGCGGAGGCCCACGACGCCCTGCGCCGGACCGTGGCAGGCGTCGGCCCCGACGGCTGGAACCTGCCCACGCCCTGCGAGAAGTGGTCGGTCACGCAGGTGCTGCAGCACGCGACGGGTGACCAGATCGCGTTCGCCGCGGCGATCACCGGAGGTGCCTGGCCGTCGGAGGACCCGTTCGCGCCGTCGGGCCGTCTCGACGGCGACCCGGTCGCCTACCTGGCTCAGGCACTGGAGACGTCGGGCGCGGCCTGGGCCGGTGTGGGCGACGGAGACGAGGGCGTGCCGACCCCGCTGCCCCACGGTCCGCTGCCGGCCTGGCTCGCGGGCGGGGCGTGCGCGCTCGATGCCGCGGTCCACGCCTGGGACATCGCGGTGGCCACCGGGCAGCCCTCGCCGCTGTCGGAGGAGGCGGCCCGGTCGCTCATGACGGTCGCGGCCGCCGTCGTCGAGCCGCTGCGCGCCTACGGCGCGTACGCCCCGGCGCTCGACGCGGGGCCGGAGGCCGGGGAGGCGGCGTCCCTGCTGTCCTACCTGGGCCGCCGCCCCGCCTGGACTCCCGCCGGGTGACGCCACCGCACCGGCCCCCCGGTGTCCGCCGTACGGGTCAGGGCGTGGACGGGGCGGCGGCCCGGCGGTGCTCGGCGATGCGGGCGAAGTCCTCGACGCCGAGCTGCTCCCCCCGGGCCGACGGGTCGACGCCCGCCGCGACCAGGGCCTCCTCGGCCGCGGCGGCCGTGCCGGCCCACGACGCGAGGGCGGCGCGCAGGGTCTTGCGGCGCTGGGCGAACGCGGCGTCGACGGCGGCGAAGACCTCCTCGCGGCTCGCCGTCGTGACGGGGGGATCGCGCCGGACGAGGGAGACCAGGCCGGAGTCGACGTTGGGCGCGGGCCAGAAGACGTTGCGGCCGACCGGCCCGGCGCGGCGCACGTCGGCGTACCAGGCCGCCTTGACGGACGGGATGCCGTAGATCTTCGATCCGGGGGTCGCGGCCAGCCGGTCGGCCACCTCGGCCTGCACCATCACCAGCCCGCGGCGCAGCGACGGCAGCGTCTCCAGCAGGTGGAGCACCACGGGCACGGACACGTTGTACGGCAGGTTGGCCACGAGCACGGTGGGGGCGGCCCCCAGGTCGTCCGGCCCGATCCGGAGCGCGTCGGCCCGGACGACGGTCAGCCGGTCGGCCGCCTCCGGGGCGCGCTCGGCCACGGTCAGCGGCAGCTGGGCGGCGAGGACCGGGTCGATCTCGACGGCGACGACCCGCGCGACCTCGGGGAGCAGCGCGAGCGTGAGCGACCCGAGCCCGGGCCCGATCTCGATGGCCACGTCGTGCGGGACGACCCCGGCCACCCGGACGATCCGGCGGACCGTGCCGCCGTCGATCACGAAGTTCTGCCCCAGCTTCTTCGTCGGCCTGAGGTCGAGCTTCTCCGCCAACGCGCGCACTTCCACCGGCCCGAGCAGACTCATGCATCCAGTGTCGTGCATGCGAGCGTGTCGAATTACGCGGCGGATCCGCGGCGGGCTTGCCATCCTTTCCGTCTTCGGCGACGAACGGCCGGTGTACGGAGGGAGCCGACGTGGATAATGTGGCGACGCGCGGCGCCGCGCCCCAAGGAGACCCGCCCATGGATCCCACCGGTGCAGAGCCCCTGCGCCCCCAGGACCCGCCGGCCGTCGGACCGTACCGGCTGCTCGGCCGGCTCGGCGAGGGCGGGATGGGGACGGTGTACCTCGCCGTGGCCCCCGGCGGCAGGCTCGTCGCGGTCAAGGTGGTGAAGGCGCAGTTCGCGCTCGACGAGGACTTCGCCGCCCGCTTCCACGCCGAGGTCGGCAACGCCCGCAGGGTCGCCTCGTTCTGCACGGCCCAGGTCCTCGACAACGGCGACGCCGCCGACGGCACGCCGTACATGGTCACCGAGTACATCGCGGGGACGCCGCTGTCGCGGCAGATCGACCGGTACGGCCCGCTGGAGCCGGGCTCGCTGCACGGCGTGGCCCTCGGCGTGGCGGCGGCCCTCGCGGCCATCCACGTCGCGGGGCTCGTCCACCGCGACCTGAAGCCGGCCAACGTCATCCTGTCCCTGACGGGACCGAGGGTGATCGACTTCGGCATCGCCCGGGCCCTGGACACGAGCCACAGCTTCACCCAGTCGGGCGAGCTCCTCGGAAGCCCCGGATGGTGGGCGCCCGAGCAGGTGCGGGGCGAGGAGGTGACCCCGGCGGCCGACGTCTTCGCCTGGGGCTGCCTCGTGGCCTACGCCGGTACCGGCCGCCACCCCTTCGGCCGGGGCGACCTCGTCACGCTGGCGGCCCGCGTGCTCAACTCGCGGCCCGACCTCGGCACGCTGCCCGCGCCGCTCGGCGAGCTCGCCCACCGTGCGACGGCCTCCGACCCCGCCCGGCGGCCGTCGGCCCAGGATCTGCTCATCGCCCTCGTCAGCGGCGTCGTGCCCGGCGCCGCGTCGCCCGCCGCCGCGGCCACCGAGGCGCTCACCCGGTCCTGGGAGCCGCCGCCGAACGTCGCGCAAGGCCGGGGTGACGTCCCCGCCGCCGCGCAGACGCTGATCGACCCGGCGTCCGCGGTGACGGACCCCCGGCCGCTCTCACCGGGCGCCGGGACTCCGCCCACCGCTCCTCCGCCCGCGCGGCGGCGG
>NZ_KI866527.1:333065-381158 GCF_000511135.2 Microbispora sp. ATCC PTA-5024
CGGTCGCCCTGAGCGTCTCGGTCGCGGTGCTCGTCCGGGCGACCGGAGGAGCGGGCCGGGCGGCCGGAGCCGTCCGGCCGCCAACGGCCGGCACGGCGGCCACTCCGGCGGCCGCCCCGGGCCCGGACGTCGGGCGACGCATCCACACCGGCGGCTACGACCTCCAGCTGATCGTCCCGGCGGCGCCCCGCTGCGGCCTCACGTCGTACGGCGCCATGACGGCGCGGGAGGGCGGCCTCTGCGTGGTCACGTGGACGCTCCTGAACCTGGGCGGGGACGAGGCAGCGTTCGCGGCCGCCTCCCCGCGCCTCGTGGACGACCGGGGCGCGGACCACCCGGCCGGCGCCGCGTCGACCGCCTTCCCCGACGCCGTCCCCCCGGGCGCCCGGGCCGACGGCGTGCTGGTCTTCGACCTCCCTCCGGGCCGGCGGCCCGCGACCCTGGTGGTCGCCCGGGGCGTGGAGGTGCGGCTGTGAGACCGCCGTCCGTGCTGGCCGCCGTCGCCGCCCTGATCCTGCTCGCCGCCCTCCCGCCCGCAGCGGCGTCCCCGGCCCTCGCCCGTACGGACGGCTGCGCGGGGGCGGGCGCCGCCGACTTCGACGGCGACGGCACCGACGACGCCGTCGCCGGGGACCCGTTCGCCGGGGTGGGCGGCCTGGCGGGGGCGGGCGCCGTCCACGTGCTCCTCGACGCGGGACGCGGGGGCGTGCTGGCGCTGCACGCCCCCGTCCCCTCCGCCGGAGCCGCCTTCGGCTGGTCGGTGCGGACCGCCCATGTGGACGCCGACCGGTGCCTGGACGTCGTCGTCGGCGCGCCGTACGCCGACCAGGACGGCACGCGGGACGCGGGAGCGGCGTACGTCGTCTTCGGCACCCCCTCGGGCACGCCCCGGGTGGCCGTCCTGCGCCCCGATCCCGAGCGGGACGCGCACTTCGGCTGGTCGGTCGCCGCGGCCGAGCTCGGCGAGGGCGGCGCGCTCGTGGCCGTAGGGGTCCCGCACGCCGACAGCGACGGAGAGCGGGACTCGGGGGCCATCGACCTGTTCCGGGTGCGGGAGACCCCGGAACGGCTCGCGAGGATCACCCAGGACTCCGACGGCGTCATCGGCAACAGCGAGGCCGGCGACATGTACGGCTGGGCGGTCGCCCTCGGCCATCTCGGCGGCAGACCGGACGACCTCGACCTCGCCGTGGGCGTGCCGTACGAGAACGACGACGGCGCGGGCAGGCAGGTCGACACCGGCAGGATCGACGCGGGCATGGTGGGCGTCGTCTTCGACGTGGCCACGGCACGCGGGCACTACGGAAGCGTCAAGTGGGACCTGCGCCAGGCCACCGACGCGGTCCGGGAGAGCTCGGGCGACCGGTTCGGCTACGCGCTCGACTACGCGGAGTGGAAGGGCGACGGCTACCTGGCCGCGACCGCGCCGCTGACGGACGGCGGCACGAAGGACTCCGGCCTCGTGCAGGTGTTCGTCCGCAGGGGCGCCGGGCGGCTGGCGCCGCTGCGCGCCCTCGGCCCGGTGTCGGCCTGGAGCCTCGCCTGGTGGGACGCGGGCGGCGTCCTGTCGCTCGCCGCCGGCGCCCCCTACGCGCCGTCCGGGCCGGCGCGGGAGGCCGGCGTGGTGCGCGCGTTCGCCGACGCCGGTCAGAGCGCCGGGAACCGCCAGATCGTCGAGGGAAGCGGCAGGCAGCTCGCCGCGGGGAGCGCCGCGTACGAGCACCTGGGCGCGGCCGTCACGGACGTGGGCGGCGCCACGCCCTTCACGCCGGGCCGCACGCTGCTCGCGGGCGCCCCCGACCACGGGCCGACCGGCGCCGTCGCCCTCCTGGACGGCGGCCGCGCGACCTACCGGCCGC
The DNA here is from genome assembly GCF_000511135.2 of Microbispora sp. ATCC PTA-5024. Lineage (NCBI taxonomy): Bacteria > Bacillati > Actinomycetota > Actinomycetes > Streptosporangiales > Streptosporangiaceae > Microbispora > Microbispora sp. ATCC PTA-5024. Next base: position 334,925 of record NZ_KI866527.1, read on the forward strand.
CGGGGACGGGCGTGTCGTCAGCCGATCTCGGCGCCGCCGTCGCGGGCTGACGCCGGGCCGATCGTCACCAGGCGCCGAAGGCCCGTTCGCCGTTGGCGCTGACGGCGGCGGCGAGCGCCGCCACGTCCATCCCCTTGACCTCGGCCAGGCAGCGGAGCGTCAGCGGGATCAGGTACGGCGCGTTCGGCCTGCCCCGGTGGGGGGTCGGCGGCAGGTAGGGCGCGTCGGTCTCGACCAGCATCAACTCGGGCGGCGCCACCGCCGCCGCCTCACGCAGATATCCGGCGTTCTTGTACGTCACCGGGCCCGAGAACGACATGTAGTAGCCGGCCTCGGCGCACTGCTTGGCCAGCTCGGCGTCGCCGGAGAAGCTGTGGAACACCACGACGTCGGGAGCGCCCTGATCGGCCAGCACGGCGATCACGTCGTCGTGCGCGTCACGGTCGTGGATCACCAGCGCCCTGCCGGTGCGCTTGGCGATCTCGATGTGCGCGCGGAAGCTCGCGTGCTGGTCCTCCCGCGACGCCCAGTCGCGGAAGTAGTCGAGCCCGGTCTCCCCCACCGCCCGTACGTGGGGCAGGCGGGCGAGCTCCTCGATCTCCGCGAGCACCTCCGGCGTCGCCGCGTGCGCCTCGTTGGGGTGGATGGCCACGCCCGCGTAGACGTCGCGGTGGTCGCCGGCCGTCTCGGCGTTCCACCGGGACGAGGGCAGGTCGTACCCGACGGTGACGAGCCGCGTCACGCCGACCGCCCGCGCCTCGTCGAGGATCGACTCGACCGTGGCGGCGGCCGCCTGGGCGGCCAGCGCCACGGGGTCGCCGGACGAGGCCTGCCGTCTAGCGACCATGATGTCCAGGTGGCAGTGGCTGTCGAACACCTCGCCCGGCAGCGGCTCGGGCGGCGGCGGGAGCTCGCTCACGACCGGCCCGTCAGGCGCTCTCGAGGCGCGGGAAGAGGATCTCGCCCTTGACGATCTCGGCCCCGGCGGGCAGCCGGCCCCAGGTGGCGGCGTCCGCGATGCGCTGGGCCGCGAGGGCGCCGAGATGCGGCTCGGCTCCCAGCGACGCCCAGAGCTTGGCGCTCGTCGTGGGCATGACCGGGTTGAGCAGGACCGCGATCGCGCGCAGCGACTCCGCCGCCGTGTAGAGGATCGTCGCCAGGCGCGCCCGGCCCTCGGGCGAGTCGTCCTTGGCGACCTTCCACGGGGCCTGCTCGCTCAGGTAGCCGTTGACCTGCTTCACGAAGTCGAAGACGGCGCCGAGGCCGCCCGCGAAGTCGAGGTGGTCGCCGATCATGACGTCCGCCCGGGCGACCGCCGCGGCCAGCCCGTCCGCGACCGCCTGCTCGGCGGGACCGGCGTCCGTGGCCTCGGGCAGTGTGCCGTCGAAGTACTTGCCCACCATCGCGGCCACCCGCGAGGCGAGGTTGCCGAAGTCGTTGGCCAGCTCGGAGGTGTAGCGGGCGGTGAAGTCCTCCCAGGAGAACGAGCCGTCCTGCCCGAACGGGATCGCCCGCAGGAAGTAGTAGCGGTAGGCGTCGACGCCGAAGTGGCCGGTCAGCTCGCGGGGCGAGATGCCGGTGAGGTTCGACTTGCTCATCTTCTCGCCGCCGACCATGAGCCAGCCGTTGGCGAAGACCCGCCCCGGCAGCGGCAGCCCGTTCGCCATGAGCATGGCCGGCCAGATGACCGCGTGGAACCTGAGGATGTCCTTGCCCACCAGGTGGACGTCGGCCGGCCAGGTGGTGTCGAACTTGGCCTGGTCCGCGCCGTACCCGACGGCGGTCGCGTAGTTGAGCAACGCGTCGATCCACACGTAGATGACGTGCTTGGGGTCCCACGGGATCGGGATGCCCCAGTCGAACGTGGAACGGGAGATCGACAGGTCCTGCAGGCCCTGCCGGACGAACTGGACGACCTCGTTGCGCGCCGAGGCCGGCTGGATGAAGTCCGGGTTGGCCTCGTAGAACTCCAGCAGGCGGGGGCCGTACTCGGAGAGCCGGAAGAAGTAGTTCTCCTCCTTCAGCCACTCGACCGGCCGCTTGTGGATGGGGCACAGGTCGCCCTCGAGCAGCTCGCCCGGCGACTTGTACTCCTCGCAGGGCACGCAGTAGGGCCCCTCGTAGCCGCCCTTGTAGATCTCGCCCTTGTCGTACAGGTCCTGCACGAACTCCTGCACGCGCTCGGTGTGCCGCGGCTCGGTGGTGCGGATGAAGTCGTCGTTGGCGATCTGGAGGTGCTCCCAGAGCGGCTTCCAGGACTCCTCGACGAGCTTGTCGCACCACTCCTGGGGAGTCACGCCGTTCGCCTCGGCCGTACGCATGATCTTCTGACCGTGCTCGTCCGTGCCGGTGAGGTACCACACCTTCTCGCCACGCTGGCGGTGCCAGCGGGTGAGCACGTCGCCCGCGACGGTCGTGTAGGCGTGGCCCAGGTGCGGGGCGTCGTTGACGTAGTAGATCGGCGTCGTCACGTAGAACGCCGACTCCCCGGATGCAGTCGTTCCTGTAGCCGCCATGTGCGAATCCTATCGGCCCACGGGAGATGACTCCTCGGGTTAAGACGCCGCGCGCCGCACACGCGGGCGACATCTCCCGGAAGGTCAGCCCGCGCGGCGGACGGCGGCCGGGGTCGTGCCCAGCCGGGCGCGCATCACCCGGGTGAGGTGTTCCCGGTGGGAGAAGCCGCAGCCGACCGCCACCTCGCCGATGGAGGAGCTCCCGGTGCGGAGCAGGCGGCATGCCCGCTGCAGGCGCAACCGCAGCAGGTACTGGTGTGGCGACTCGCCCGTGCTCACCTTGAACTGCCGGGTGAACTGGCTGACGCTCAACGAGGCCGCGGCGGCGAGATCCGCGACCGGCAGCGGTTCGGCGAGCCGCTGCTCCATCAGCTCCCTCACTCTGGACATCTGCCGCGGCGAAAGGCCGCTCGGGGTTCCGCGCCCCGGGCGCTCACGGCCCGCGCCATGCCGGTGCGCGAGCTGGGCGGCGAGCATCCCGGTCAGATGGTCCACATAGGTGCGGGCGGAGGGCTCCCAACGCCGCACGACACCGTGCAGCGCGAGCATGAGCTGCTCGACCATCGCGTCCTTGGTGCCCAGCTCCTCCCGCAGCTCCACCGGGCGGCCGTCGTCGGCCTCACGCAACGCCTCATCCGTGAGGTACGCGTGGACCGTGTCGAGCCCGCCCCCGAGCTCCACCGAGAGACTGCGGCGGGCCGGGTGGAGGAAGAGCCCTCCGGCCGGAACCTGCCGGGAGTACCAGGACCTCCCCTGGCCACGGCTCACGGTGACAGGGCCGTCGAGGTGCAGGATCAGCAGATGGGTGGGGGCGGGGGCGAACTCGGCGCGGTACGGCCGTTCCTGCTGGGCGGAGACGTACAGGTGCTCCCAGCCGAGGCCCGAACTGTCGCGCCGGGAGGTGATCCAGGGCTGCCGGAGTATGCCGCAGGTATCGACCAGGCCCAACTCCGCCATCTGCCGGACTCCTCATGCCCACATCTCCGGCGGCGGCCCACCGCCGGTCGTATCCGTGTCGCCGTCGGGAGCGTAGCGGGGCCACGTAACGGGCCTCCGCACCGCCGGCGGACAGGTCGGTCCCCGGGTGCCTGGCCGGTGTTTCCCCGGTTCTTTCTGCACGTTCGACGCGTTTGTCTGCCGGAAAACCGCACTGTTCCCGGCGAAGACGGCAGTGGGGTTCAGTAGATCGCTACGGTCGGCTCGTCACTCACCATTTATCCGGGGATAAATGCGTTTCCGTAGATCTTCCTGGCTGGGCCGCACCGGCTCCGCCGCACTGCTCACCGCCGCCGGCCTCGCCGTCACCGGGACTCCGGCGCACGCCGAGGACCAGGCGTACGTGGCCGTCATGCCGGAGAGCAGCCTGCTCGCACAGGGCGTCACACAGGCCCATGCCAAGCCGTTCCAGTTCGAGATCGTCAACTTCGTCGACTCCGGCACGACGGCGAAGAACGTCACCGTCACCGTCGATGTCAGCAAGCTCAACAGGACCCGTGTGGGCTACCTCGTTCCGAGCGGCTGAACGGCCACACGGCCGGATACACCTGCCGTCTGGGCGACATGTCTGGCTACTCCCGCGACTTCGGACTTCCGCTGTACAGCCTGGGCGAGCAGGGCGCGGCGGGCACGCTGTCGGTGAAGGTGTCCAGCACGACTCCCGACCCCTATCCGGACGACAACGGCGTCGAGGTGCCGGTCACCGTCGCTCCGCCGGGCTACGACCTGGTCACCTGGGCCCAGGACGTCTACGCCGACGTCGTGGTCGACGGCGACGACGCCGGGGAGACCGGCCTGACCCCGGTCAGGCGGGGCCACAGCGTCGTCTTCGACTGGGCGATCCGCAACCACGGCAGCCGCCCCGCCAAGGGTCTCAGGTACGGGATCAGCCTGCCGCCCGGCCTCACCTTCGCCAAGCAGCCCATGGGCTGCCGCGTCCAGCAGTCGGACGGCTTCACCGTGGCGGCCTGCGAGCAGCCGAACGTCACGCTGCAGCCCGGCCAGTCCTTCACCACGGATGTGAACCTGAAGGTCGGCGCGAACGCGCCCGTCGGCCAGCTCCACGGCCAGTCGTTCTACGTCGTGGACTACACCAGCGACGAGGTCGACCAGGGCGACGCGAACACCGATGTCCAGGTGTTCACCAGGCCCTGACGGGGCCCTGAGCCGGACCGGCTCCGCCCGTCGGCGGAGGTCGTCCACCGCCTGCCGGCCGGGCCGTTCACCTGACGCGAGAAGACGCGGCGGGGTGCGGAGCACCCCGCCGCGTCTTCGTCGTGTGGCTCACCTGAGGTGCGACGACGCACAGCGCGCGGCGAGGCGCGCTGCGGCGGGCGGCAGGAAGATCCAGCGGAGGTCTAGGCCACGGACTCGCGACCGGCGGCGGTCTCCGGCTCGCGGTTGACGGCCTGCGCGGCCTCCTCGGCGGCGGACGCCGCGATGTCCGCCGGGGTCTCCCGGGAACGGCGGATGCCGAGGATGCTGATGAACAGCGACGCGAAGATCGTCTGGAAGCTCATGACGAACGCGGTGGCCGACGGCACGACCAGGCGCAGCGACTCGGCCGGGATCAGCTCGCCGAAGTTGCGGCCACCCCAGTGGGCGAGCGAGGCGCCGAGACCGGCGAGACCGGCGATGGCCAGGGCGCCGCCCGCGAGCAGGCCCTTCTCCAGCGTGACGATGTCGACGAGCTTGCGGATGCGCCGGTCCTCGGGCAGGAAGCCCTCCTCGGCCGCGTACACCTTGGTGAACAGCGCGAACAGCACGGCCTGGAAGCCGATCACCACCATCGCCGACGCGCCGACGAGGGTGTCGACGTCGAAGGCGAGCTTGCCGATGTAGACCGGGCCGAACGTCAGCGCCGCGCCGGCCAGCAGGCCGAGGCTCATCAGCACCAGGCCCGGGATGAAGAACAGCCAGCGGGGGCTGTACAGCAGCAGGAAGCGCAGGTGACGCCAGCCGTCCCGCCAGGAGCGCAGGTGCGGCGGGCGGGAGCGGCCGTCGGGCGACAGCGTGGTCGGCACCTCGCGGACGTCCAGGCCCTGCAGCGTGGCCTTGACGACCATCTCGGAGGCGAACTCCATGCCGCCGGTCTGCAGGCCGAGCCGCAGGATCGAGTCGCGGCGGAAGCCCCGCAGGCCGCAGTGGAAGTCGCCGATCTCGCTCGGGAAGAACAGCCGGCCGATGAACGACAGGACCGGGTTGCCGAGGTAGCGGTGGAGCGGGGGCATGGCGCCCGGCGCGATGCCGCCGCGGAACCGGTTGCCCATCACCAGCTCCGCGCCGTCGCGCAGCTGCTCGACGAACGGCAGCAGGTTCGTGAAGTCATAGGAGTCGTCGGCGTCGCCCATGATGACGTACCTGCCACGGGCGGCCCGGACACCGCCGATCAGGGCATTTCCGTACCCCTTCTCGTCAACGTGGACGACACGGGCGCCCGCGTCGCGCGCGAGCTGCTGCGACCCATCGGTGCTGCCGTTGTCGGCGATCACCACCTCGCCGTCGATCCCGTGCTCGCGCATGCTGGTGAGGGCCTTGCGCACACAGATCTCAACGGTCTCGGCCTCATTGAGGCATGGCATGACAACGGTAAGTTCCACGTCGCAACTCCTCGCATATGACGGCAGGACACCAATGATGCCCGCTTCCCCGTAGGGCCCGAGTCAAGTCCACAAAACGGCTGGCATTCTGTAACCATGGTCGCGGTCGCGGATCCTCCTTCAGTGGACGCCTCCCCGGTCGGCCGTTGGAAGCGCGCGGTCGCGCTCCTGCGCCGTCACCGGGTCTTCGCGCTGACCTGCGCGGCAGCGGCCGTGCTCAGGGTCGTCACCATGCTCGGGTTCGGCCCGGCCATGTGGTTCAACGACTCCTACGACTACGTGTCGGTCGCGCTGCGCCCGCGGCCGCACCCGATCAGGCCCGACGGGTACAGCTTCTGGCTGTTGATCCTCAAGCCATTCCACAGTTTCGGGCTCGTCGTCTTCACTCAGCACGTCATGGGTCTCGCGGCGGCCGTGATGATCTATGCGTTGCTGACCAAGAGATTTGGCATCCCAGCTTGGGGGGCGACGCTCGCGGCCGCCCCCGTCCTGTTCGACGCGTACCAGATCGAGCTGGAACAGCTGGTCATGTCGGACACGATGTTCATCCTGCTGGTGGTGGGCGTCGTCACGCTCGTCCTGTGGCACCGGACGATGTCGTGGAAGACCGGGGCCGTCGTCGGGCTGCTGCTCGCGCTGACCGCCTTGACCCGGAGCATCGGCCTGCCGATCCTCGTGCTGATCGCGGCCTACCTGGTGGTGAAGCGGGCCGGCTGGCGGCCCGTCGTCGCGATGGTCGTGGCCTGCGCCGTCCCGGTCCTGGGGTACATGAGCTGGTTCAAGGCGGTGAACGGCCAGTTCGCGATGACCAACAGCGACGGCGTCATCCTCTACATGCGCACCGCGCTGTTCGCCGACTGCCACAAGATGAACATCGACTCCCGCAAGGAGCTCGAGCTCGCGCTGCTGTGCATCAACACGCCGCCCGACAAGCGGGCCCCGTCGGCCCAGGCGTACCTGTGGTGGGACGAGCAGAACCAGCTCCACGTCTTCGGCTCAGGCATGAAGTTCACGCCGCAGATCAACGCCGACGCGAGCACGTTCGCGAAGAGGGCCATCCTCTCCCAGCCCGGCGACTACGTCGCGGGGGTCGCCAAGGACTTCTTCCGCGCCTTCCGCTGGGACCGCCCGCAGTTCCCGGACGCCAAGACGTTCCTGCAGTACGAGTTCCGCAACGAGTACACGCGGAAGCTGCCGGCGTGGAGCTCCTACCACAGCACGACGGACCGGGACGCCGAGGCGTACGAGAACGGGCCGGCCGCCACCCACGTCGTCTCTCCCTGGTACGACATCATGGTCGGCTACCAGAAGGTGGTGCGCCTGCCCGGCATCGTGCTGGGGCTGCTGCTGCTCGTCGGCCTGTACGGCGTGGCCGTGCGGTGGCGCGAGCTCGGCGGGCCGGCGCTGCTGCCGTGGCTCGGCGCGGTGGGGCTCGTCCTCGCCCCGGCCGCGACGGCCGAGTTCGACTACCGCTACCTGCTCCCGGCCGTGCCGCTGGCGTGCATGGCCGCCGCCATCGCGCTCGCCGGCCTGCGGCGCCCGCGTCCCGAGGCGGTCGAGCCGCCCGCCGCCGCCGTCCCCGAGCCCGCCTGACCCGCCGTACGTCCGCCGTACGTCTGGCCTTGCCCGCGCGGCGGCGGGCCGTGTGCGGGTGGGCCGTGTGCGGCGGGCGTGGGCCGTGTGCGGCGGGCCGTGTGCGGGGGATCAGACGGCGTGGACGGCGTTGTACAGGTCGCGTTTGGGGACGCCGGCCGCCCTGGCCACGTCGGCGATCGCGTTCTTGCGCGGCACGCCCGACGCCTCCAGGCGGGCCACCTCGCCGACCAGGTCGTCGAGACTCGGCGGCGTGAGATCCGGCTCGCGCCCGCCCACGACCAGCGTGATCTCGCCCCTGACCTCGCCCGCCGCCCACGCGGCCAGCTCGCCGAGGCCGCCGCGCCGCACCTCCTCGTACGTCTTGGTCAGCTCGCGGCAGACGGCGGCGGGCCGGTCAGGCCCGAACGCCTCCGCCATCGCCTCCAGGCAGGCGTGCAGCCGGTGCGGCGCCTCGAAGAACACCATCGTCCGCTCCTCGGCGGCCAGGGCGGCGAACCGGCGGGCGCGCTCCCCCGCCTTGCGCGGCGGGAAGCCCTCGAAGCAGAACCGGTCGCTCGGCAGGCCCGACACGGCGAGGGCGGTCGTGACGGCCGACGGGCCGGGCAGTGCGGTGACCGGAATCCCCGCCTCGACGGCGAGGCGGGTCAGGCGGTAGCCGGGGTCGGACACGCCCGGCATCCCGGCGTCGGTGATCACCACCACGTCCTGCCCCTGGATCAGGGCCTCCACCAGCTCCTCGGCGCGGGCGGACTCGTTCGCGTCGTAGTAGGAGACGATGCGGCCGGTGAGGGCCACGTCGAGGTCGGACGCGAGCCTGCGCAGCCTGCGGGTGTCCTCGGCCGCGATCACGTCGGCCGCTCCGAGCACCTCGCGGAGCCGCGGCGACGCGTCCCCTGGCCTGCCGATCGGGGCCCCGGCGAGAATCAGCACCCGTCCACCCTATGGCTGTGTGAAACGTTCATCGGCGAAAGGCCGGATATCCACAATCGGCGCGTAGGCCGTGTTCGGGCGGGTGCCTCGCCAGTACTCTGTCCGGGTGGCCGTGACCGACTTCTCACACAAGCCGTTCGAGCAGCCCGAGGAGGGCCCGGAGGACGCGCCTCCGCCGTCCGTGCGGGACAGGCTCGTCCCCGCGCTGCCCGGCAGTGGCATGTGGGGGTGGATCGGCCCGATCGCCGTCGCCCTGTTCGGCGCCGTCCTGCGGTTCATCCACCTGGGCACGCCCGACTCGGTGGTCTTCGACGAGACCTACTACGCGAAGGACGCCTTCGCCACGATCAGGTACGGCGTCGAGCGGCAGTTCGTCGAGGGCGCCGACAAGCTGATGCTGGCCGGCAACCAGAACATCTTCAAGCAGTGCGCCCAGGTCGACCAGTGCGCCTCCTACGTGGTGCATCCGCCGCTCGGCAAGTGGCTGATCGGCGTCGGCGAGATGATCTTCGGCCTCAACCCGTACGGCTGGCGCTTCGCCGCCGCGCTGCTCGGCTCGCTGTCGATCCTCATCCTGGCGAGGACGGCCCGCCGGATGACCCGGTCCACGCTGCTCGGGTGCGCGGCCGGGTTCCTGCTGGCCCTCGACGGCCTCCACTTCGTGCTCTCCCGCACGGCGCTGCTCGACATCTTCCTGATGTTCTGGGTGCTCGCCGCGTTCGCCTGCCTGGTCGCCGACCGCGACTGGGCGCGGCGTCGGATGGCCGACTGGTACGAGAGCACGGCCGCGTCGGCCGACGGGTGGGGCCCGTCGCTCGGCTGGCGGCCCTGGCGGCTCGCGGCGGGCCTGTGCCTCGGCGCGGCGACGGCCACCAAGTGGACCGGCGTGCTCTACATCATCGCCTTCGCGATCATGTCGCTCGCGTGGGACATCGGCGCCCGACGGGCGGCCGGCATCAGCCGTCCGTACCTGGCGGTGCTCCGCCGCGACCTCCCACTGGCCGCCGTCTGGACCGCCGTGGTGCCCGTGGTCACCTACGTGGTGTCGTTCACCGGGTGGTTCGTCACCGACAAGGGATACGGCCGCAACTGGGCCGACGCCACCTCCGGCGGCCCGCTGCACTTCCTCAGCAGTTCCGTCGCGTCGTGGATCGACTACCAGCGGCAGGTCCTCAGCTTCCACACCGGCCTGGAGTCCACCCACCCGTACCAGTCGAGGCCCTGGCAGTGGCCGCTGCTGCTGCGCCCTGTGGCCTTCTTCTACGAGTCGCCCAAGACCTGCGGCGCGCCCTCCTGCTCGTCGGCCGTGCTCGGCGTGGGCACGCCGGTCATCTGGTTCGGCGGCCTGATCGCGCTGATCGCCATGATCGCGTGGTACGTGGCCACCCGGGACTGGCGCGCCGGCGCGGTGCTCGTCGGCTACGCCTTCGGCTGGCTGCCCTGGTTCTACTTCTCGCTCGCCGACAACCGGACGATGTTCCTGTTCTACGCCATGCCGATGGTGCCGTTCATGGTGCTCGCGATCGTGCTGGCGTTCGGGCTCATCATGGGGCCGGTGGACGCAGCCCGGCCTGGCCGGCGCGTCCTGGGGACGGTCGTGGTGGGCGCGTTCGTCCTGCTGGCCCTGGTCAACTTCGGCTGGCTCTACCCCATCCTCTCCGCCCAGGTCATCCCGTACGACGCCTGGCATGCGCGCATGCTCTTCCCGTCGTGGATCTGACCACCCGTAAGGTGGGGCGCGGGGGTGGTCGCCGGTGATACGCGGTCGTCGTCAACGATGGGTTCCATACGGCAGACTGCGGGTCATGCCTGCACCTGACGTCGCCGCGCTGCTGGCCCAGCTGGAGCGCTCCGAGCCGGACATCGCCGAGCCCGCGCGCGTGGCCGTCGAATGGCTGGCCGGCGGCGAGGCCCTGGAGACGATCAGCCAGCTCGACGTGTGCGAGTTCCTCTGGTACACGCTGCCGATCAAGGTGCCGGGCGACCAGACGACCATCGCGCGGGCGCTCGGCGAGCTGCTCAGGCTCGGCGGGATGGACCGCTACGCCGCCCTGTGCGACTCCCCCTCGACCGCCCGCATCCTGCGGACGTACGCGCGGGAGGGCGAGGAGGCCGGAGCCGCCGCCTACCAGGCCGCGCTCGAGGCCACCGGCGTGCTGCCCCCGGACATCCCCGAGCTGTCGTGGAGCTCGATCATGGGCCCGGAGGAGATGGGCGCCCACGTCGCCTGCGCCGCCGCCCTGGAGCTGGCCATCGTGTCGCGTGAGACCGTCGACCGCGAGGAGCTGACCCGGCGCTGGCTCACCGCCTCCCGCACGGAGCTCGGCGGCGACTGCTGGCTGCACCGGGTGCACGGGGAGCGGCTCAACCGGTGGGTGCTCGGGCGCGGCACCGCGCGGCGCGAGCTGGCCCAGCCGTTCGAGGTGCGGCTGCACGCCCCCGTCCCGGCGCCCGCCGAGCCGTCCCTGGAGCCGGTGCGCTGGCTGCTCGGGCTGGCCCGCGGCGGGCTGCGCCTCACCGAACGGCTCAACCTCGCCCGCGCCGTGGCCGTCGACGCCGCCGACCGGTTCGGCTGGGACACCACGGCGGGCCGGGCCGTACGCGGAGAGGCCGACGTCGCCCCGCTGGGCGCCCTCAAGGAGATCGCGGTCGAGGAGCTCAAGGCGTTGCGCCGCAGCGGCAGGAGGCTCGTGCTCACCCCCACGGGGCGCGCCCTGCTGGACGACCCCGAGCGGCTGTGGGACGCGGTCACTCCCGCGCTGCTCACCCCCGCGCCCGGCGAGCACGACTTCGAGGTCTCCATCCGGGAGTGCGCGCTGATGTTCCTCGTCGACAACGGCTCACTGCCGTACGCCGAGCTGGGCGACCGGGTCGCACGGGTGGTGAACGGCGAGGGCTGGCGCACGGCCGCGGGCGGCCAGGTGACGGCCGTCGACCTGGCGGGGCCGCTGGGCGAGCTGCGCCGCCGGCTCGACGCCCTCGGCCTGCGGGAGAGCTCGTCGTGGGACGCCCCGTGGCGGCTCACCTCTCCCGGCCGCTCCGCCGCCCTGGCCGCGCTGCGCGCCCAGGCCCTGCGCCCCCGCCAGTACGCCGGCCTCGGCTGAGGTCGGCGTTCCGGCCAGCGGTTGCGCGGGACCCCCGAGCGTGGGCCCGCCCCTCGGCTGAGATCGGCGCGGGACTTCAGGGGCGCCGGACGGAGCTCAGCCCTCGGCTCCGGTCGGCGTACCGGCCTGAGGTCGGCGCGAAAACCCGAGGCGCCGGGCGGAGCTCAGCCCTCGGCTCCAGTCGGCGTGGGACCTCCGGGGCGCCGGGGGTCAGCCCTCGGCGGAGACGGAGGTGTCGAGGCGCTGGACCTTGAGCTCGCCGGTGGCCTTGTCGACCTCCAGCCGCGCCTCGAACGGCCGGTCCTTGCCCGGCTCCGCGTCGGCGGTGGACCAGCCCTCGTCCCCCTGCGTGGCCGTGAACTGCCAGGACGGCCCGTCCTCGGACTCCACGACGATCTCCATCTGGACGTCGCCGGCGTCCTCCTTGTAGAGCGGGTCGATCGACGCCGGGTCGAGCCGCAACCGGAACCTGCCGCCGGCGTCCGTCCTGCCCTGGGCGACGACCTTCGTGGGGACGTCGGCGCCCTCCTGGATCTTGTCGAGCTCGCCGCTCTTCGGCCAGGCCACGGCGAACACCGGGATGTCCGGGCGGGGCTGCCCGCCGGCCACGAGCGTGCCGAGGGCCACCGTGTCGGCCGACGTCACCGGTTTCGCGGAAGCGGCCGGCGCGCCGGCGGACGTGGCGGGCTTCGCCGCCCCTGACGGCTCCGCGGGCGTGTCCGCGCCACACGCCGTCACGGCGAGCGCGACCGCCGCCCCCATCAGCACCGTGGCAACCCGCATGCCTCCGCCTCTCCGCTCAGATCGTCTCCGCACGGCGACACAGACTACTGGTCCTGTTGATCTCCTCGTCCGGAAATCTCACTTCATGTCCTGATGAACCGCACCGGCGCGCGCCGCCCAGTCGGCCCTGACCAGCTCGTACTCCACCTCGCCATGCTCGGAGCCCTCGATGGGATCGGGCCACGTCTCGTGGAAGGTCCGGACGTACCGCAGCCCGCACTTCTCCATGACCCGGCGGGACGCGGTGTTGACCGCCATCGTCATCGCGACGACCCGGAGCACGCCCAGGTCCGCGAAGCCCTTGTCGATCAGCGCTCGGGAGCCCTCGGTGGCGTAGCCCTTCCCCCAGGCCGCCCGGTTGAGGCGGTAGCCGAGTTCGACCACGGCCGGGTCGTCCTCGTCCAGGGGCCGGAACTCGAACCAGCCGAGGAACGCCCCCGTGGCCCTCTCCTCGGCCGCCCAGTAGCCCAGTCCGCTGAAGCGCTCGTAGTAGCCGAGGAAGCGGGGCAGGATCCGTCGCTCGACCTCCTCCCGGGGGATGGGCCGTCCCCCGGTCAGGAAGCGCATGACGGCGGGGTCGGCGTCCAGGGCGGCGAGGTCGTCCAGATCGGTCTCGGCGAACCGGCGCAGCCTCAGCCGGTCCGTCTCCAGAAAGCTCGGCACCGTCCGATGCTCACGTAACCCCGCCCTCGGGGCCAACAGGTTTTGCGGGAACCTCGTAGGCGGCGAGGACCGTGTCGAGCAGGCCGGGGAAGCGGCCGTCGAGGTCCTCCAGGCGCAGGGTCGTCCAGCGCCGGTTGCCGTCCTCGCGCTGGCGGATGAGCCCGGCCTCGCGCAGCACCCGGAAGTGGTGGGTCAGCGTCGAGGGCGCCACGTCCACGGGGAAGGTGCCGCAGGCCCGCTCGGGCTCGGCCCGCAGCGTGCGGACGATGGTCATCCGGGTCGGGTCGGACAGCGCGTGCAGTACGTCGAGCAGGTCGATCTCCTCGGCCTCCGGATGGACCAGCGCCGCTCGCCGCCGTTGCGTTCGGGGCATCCCGCACCTCTCTTTCGACATCCATAGTACATATGTGGTACGACTTTCGTCGTACGACGAACATCGAACAAGGAAGGCCGCCATGCGCGCGCTCGTGATGACCGGACCGTCCCAGGGCTCCCATCGCACCGAGATCCGGGAGATCGCCGAGCCCACGCCCGGGCCGGGAGAGGTGACCGTCGACGTCGCCCACGCCGGGATCAACTTCCTGGACGTGATGGCGCGCAGAGGCGACCCGGGGTACGTCGCCGCCTGGCCGTACGTCCCGGGCAAGGAGATCGCGGGCACGGTGCGGGAGGTCGGCCCGGGCGTCACGGACCTGTTCCCGGGACAGCGGGTGGCGGCGTTCATCCCCGGCGGCGGCCTGGCCGAGGTGGCGCTCGCACGGGCCGCGCTCACGGTCTCGGTGCCGGACGGCGTCCCGTCCGAGGTCGCCGCCTCGGCCCCGCTGATGCTGGCGAGCGCGCTGCTCCTGCTCACGGACGCCGGCCGCTTCAGGGCCGGGGAGACCGTGCTCGTGCACTCGGCCAGCGGCGGCGTCGGCTCGGCGGTCGCCCGGCTCGTCCCTGCCCTCGGCGGCGGACGGCTGATCGGCACGGTCGGCCGTCCCGGCAAGGTCTCCGCGGCCCTCTCGTCCGGCTACGACGCGGCGATCGCCCGGCAAGAGGCCGGGGTACGGCCGGAGACGCGAGGCGCGGCCGCCCCCGGCGCCCGCATCGTGCCGTTCGGCGACGCGGGCGGGGGCGCGAGCAGCGTCGATCCGGCGCATCGCGTCGATGGGGATGTCACGTGCGCGGACGGCGACCTGGCGGGGGCGATCCGGGCGGCGGCGGGCGGCGGGGTCGACCTGGTGCTCGACCCGCTCGGGACGGCCACCCTCGACCTCGACCTCGACGTGGCCGCCCCCGGCGCCCGCATCGTGCTGTTCGGCAACGCGGGCGGGGGCGCGATGGCCCCGCTCCCGTCGCAGGCGAGGCTGAGGAGCGGCAACATCGGCGTCGTCGGATTCAGCATCAGCAGCCTGTCGGCCACGGCGCCGCACCGCGTGGCCGCCGCCCTCCGCCGGGTGCTGGACCTGATCGCCGAGGGACGGCTGGACGTACCGGTTACCGAGGTCGGCTCGCTCGCCGAGGTGCCGGCCGTCCACCAGCTGTTGGCCGAGGGCCGGGGCGAGGGCAAGTACGCGGCCAGGGTCGGCCGTCCCTTCTCCTGACCCCTGCCGTACGGACGCGCCTGTGCGCGTCGGCCGGAAATCGGTTGCGGCCCTGTTCGGCCAGGTGGTGGAGTGCCCGCGTGACGGACACCGCGGCCGGCGAGGAGTTCTCCGCCCTGGTCGCCCGCATCAGGGCGGATCCGGCCGTCGCCGGCGCCGTTCTCAGCGGCTCGCGGGCACGGCGCGGCATGGCCACCCACCGCTCCGACTACGACGTCTACGTCATCACCGGCGGCGACGGCACCGTGGCCGAGGAGCGCCGTGACTCCCGGCTGGACGTCGTCGTGATGCCCCTGAAGGAGTTCCGCACGCACGCGATGCCGGAGTCGGGCTCGGAGTGGAACAGATACGCCTTCGCCCATGCCCACGTGCTGAAGGATCGGCCGGACGGCCTCATCGGCGAGCTCGTCGCCCGCAAGGCGACGCTGTCCGCCGAGGAGGCCGGCCAAACGGCCGCACACGCCGTGGACGGCTTCGCCAACGCCGTCTACCGATGGCTGAAGAACCACCGCGACGGGCGGGCCGTCGAAGCCCGCCTGGACGCCGCGGAGAGCATCCCTCCCCTGCTGACCTGTCTCTTCGCCCTCGAAGGCCGGGTCCGTCCCTACAACAAGTACCTGGCGTGGGAGCTGCGCACCCATCCCCTCGGCGCGCCCGCGTGGCGGCACGAGCGACTGCTGCCCCTCCTGGAGGCCGTCCTGTCGGACGCCGACCCGCGGACCGCCCGGCGGCTCTTCCTCGACCTGGAGCCACTGGCCCGCGCCGCCGGTCACGGCCCGGTGCTGGACGCCTGGGGCGACGACCTCAACGTCCTCCGCCACGGCCCGAACTGACCTCTACCAGGGCCTATACCTCGCCTATACCGGCCTGTCCGATGCTCTGGGCGAGGGTGGTGCGCCACTGCCACGCACAGGGGAGGTGGCAGTGATCGCCGGCCTCCGGCCCCCCGATCGTCGATCCGTGAGCCGTGACTCGCGGCCAGGGAGAGGAAAGCAATGACGACAGTGAAGAGACGTGCCGGCGCCGCCACCGCGGTGGCCGTGATGGCGATGACGGCCTCGGTGTTCATCATCGCCGAACCGGCCAGCGCGGTCACCTGCTCCGTCACTCCCGCGCCGGGAGTGAGCGCCGTCTCCATCCGGTCGCAGAAGAGCACGTCAACCGGCTACGTGACCGGCACGCTCTATGCGGGCCAGTACCTCCCTTCGCTGTGCCAGAGCGAGAGCGGCGGCTACTACAACTCGTGCGGCGGGTCCAGCTACTGGATCTACATCCCGGGGGAGCTCAACTTCCCGAGATGGGTCGCGGCGGCGTGCGTGCGGCTCGTGAAGGACCGGGTCGGCACCTGACCCGGCGGCGTGCGGCTCTTTCCCGGGCCTGAGGCATAAGATCCATTCCCTCGGCTGAGCACAGAGGCCGGTCCCGCGGCGCGGTACCGGCCTCGCCGGCTTCAAGGCGCGGGCACCAGGTCGGCCGACTGGTGTCTCCATCGCTCCTGGATGAGGGGAATTATGGATGAGCGGCTGTTAAAGGCACTCCTCGAAGACCTGGCCAGGGCGGTCGACGACTGGACGGCTACGGCGAGCACGATCCTGACGGATCCCGAGGCAGACCTCTCCTGGGCGGGCGACGAATCCACCCTCGGTCGAGTGCGGGGAGCCCTTTCTGCGCTAGATCGCAACGACGTCACCGCAGCTGTGTTCGAACTGATGCAAGGCCTGATGGCAATCAAGCCCAGTCGGCGCAAGGCAACGTGTGACCACGCCCAGCCGTACTCAGGCTGCCCTGTTCCGAACCTTGTAATGGCTTGCCCATCCACACCCGAATGAAGGGTGTGAAGCGAATCAAGTTCACAGCCTGGCGTGGGCCGTTTCGGCGCCGCTCCTCGATTCCGGCATTGACGGCCGAAGAAGTGGCCGCCCTGACGGCGAAGGACCGCGCGGAGCTACGGCATCAGCAAGTCCAGGGGCGCTTACAGATGGTGACTACGCTTACTGTGGTGCTCGGGGTCGCGTTCACGGCGCTGGGATTGATTTATACGGCGAGAACTCTCGAAGCCACACAACAAGCACAGGTCACCGACCGATACGCGAAATCCGTCGAGCAATTGGGAAACAAGGATTCCCTTGATTCTCGTATCGGCGCGATCTACGCGTTGGGACGGCTGGCGACAGACTCCGCGCGGGATGGAGAGACGATCGCCGAGGTCTTGTCTGCCTTCGTTCGTGAGCACGTTCGCAGGTACGCCCAGGGAAAGCGCCAGGCCGCACCCGTTCCCGACGGCGACGTCCTCGCTGCGCTCAGCGTCCTCGCGCGTCGTCTGAATCCGGACCACAAGTGGTCCATGGACTTGCAGGGGCTCGATGCGCACGGGCTCGATCTGAACGGTCTCGATCTGCGCAGGGCTGACCTGAACCACGCGCGCATGTCCGACGTTCATCTGGAGGGCGCACGCCTGGAGCAAGCCCGACTTGAACAGGCGGACCTCACGAAATCACATCTCGGAGACGTTCACCTGGACGGCGCTGACCTGCGCGGCGCCCGACTCATCGAGGCCTACTCGGGAGGCGGCGCACTGCCAGGCGCGGACCTGCGCGACGCCTACCTGAGTAAGGCGCACATTAAAGGGGCGGACATGCGACGTGTGCGGCTCGACGGCGCCGACCTGAACGGCGCCGTGCTAAGTGGCTCCGATCTTACCGGCGCCACCCTGACGGGCGCCGACCTCACCGACGCCGACCTCACCAACGTGAAGCTCACCAACGCCCGCCTGGATGACGCCAACCTGATTGGCGCCTCCTTATACGGAACCGATCTCCACGGCGTGACGGGAATCGACCCGGCCGAGGTGCGCCGGATCGCTAAGACCAATGCCACGACCAAGTTCTGATGCTCACCGGGCATTTGCTCCGGGCGGGGCCGGCGCGTAACGGTGCACGGACCACCCAACGGGTGACCCGATCGGCGCAGGCGAACAACCTGATCGCGTGGTGCCCGGCGCAGGGCGGTGCGGGCCGGGACCGGCACAGGCCGCATGTGCCTCAGACAGGCAGGAGCCTGCTGGTGAACCCGGCGTCTACGAGGCGCTGGTAGGCGGCTTCGACCTCGTCAGCCATCTCGTGGTGGATCGCGAAACCTTGTTCGGGGTATTCGATGTTCCGTTGCGTGCCGCCGACGATCATGTTGATGACACGGGCGCGACAAGGCCGGCCTGCCGGGTACGGCCGGCAACTCGACACGCTCACCGCTACACCCACCCCTCACGGGAGCGGAACAGCCGGGCTCGAACAGCGAAAAAGGCCCGCCAGGTGGATCACCTGACGGACCTTCATCGTGGTGGAGCTATGGGGATTTGAACCCCAGACCCCTTCGATGCGAACCCTGGTGGGACGTGCCGAGCCTGATGCCCGGATGGCATCCGGTGCCGTCAGATACCAGGACGATGCCATCTGCTGATCTCGGCTGCGCTCCCGTGTCAGCAGGTTCGCTGACTTTTCGCTGACTCCGCTCAGCTGTCCAACCACCGACGCGGGGAGCGCCCTGTTGCCGCGCTTCTCTCGGCCCTCCTGAACGTGTCAAAGCTACGGGGCACGGCTTCGCTAAGGGCAGCGAAGCCACATGACCAGGGGATAGGAGCCTCCGCTGGGGATCTCAACCCACCTGTATCCCGCCTCCACGCGGGCTCCCTGACTTCGATTCATCTTGTCGGACGGATCTTCATCCCACAGGCATGCAGGTTGGCTCCCCTCATGCCAGGTGCCGCTTCGATCGGCCCAGGGCACCTCTGCGGGGACACGGGCGGTGAGACCGGTGTCGGCCTGGAAGATGCCGTGGACACCTGTCCCGTTCAGCATGGCGTGTCCCTCGGCCAGCGTGAGGCGGACGTTACCGAGCCGCAGGTGAATAGCCGCGAGGCCGCCTATAACCAGAACAACGCCTATTAGAGCGAAACCCAAGCCCTTGGAGACGGTGACCTGACCTGTCAGCAGGCGCCGTGTGCGTTGGTTGAGGGACATGGACGAACAGTAGGGGAAATGCCCGGCACTGGCGATACACCCGCACTACCTCTCTGCTCGATCCTCCCGTCTGCCTCGGTCTTCCGGTGGGGGCTCCACCTTGACCCCTGGCCCTTCCGCTTGCCCCCGGGGGGACGGACGGTTACTGAGGACGTTGCTGATTCCGCTGCTGTACGGTGATCACAAGGGCCCTCTGAGCCGCGAGCCGCCTTGGAATCGAACCCCAGACCTTCTGTTCACAAGGAGAATCGGCGATGTGCACGGGTGTCCACCGCTGATACTGGCGTCCTGGTGGCGGACGCCTCCGAGTAGTGCCCAGTCCATGAGTTTCCAGGATCGTCCAGAGCCGTTGTTAGCATCAGCGTTAGCAAGATCACGCCCCCGAGACTCCCTCTGTCGCGTGCGCCGGCCCTTTTAAGGGGTCTCGCTACCTCGTCTCGGCGAACCATCTGAGCTGGCGCATCCGCTATCGGGCGCGCTTCCCTCTGTCCTCCGGGGCATGCATGGGGCACAGTCGCCTGCTACCGGCCAACCCCCGGAGTATCTCGATATCGGCGATATCCTTCTGCCGCCGTGGCCGGCCGTTGCGCAGGTGCGGGAACTGCTCCTTCATGGCGAGCATGCCGGAGACGCTCATGGCCAGCACCGGCGTGCCATCGACTGTCACGCCAGTCGGACCATCGCCCCGGGGACTGAACGATCCGTCTGACCACCGGTCAAAGTAGGCGGTGCCGAACGGCACATCGTCCAGCGTGAACTCGCAGGCCTCCTCTGGCGGTTGAGTCGTCAGAGCCGTGGCGCCAGCTCCTACGAGCACTGCCTTCGACCGCTCGGCGTGAATACGCTCAACCCCGAACTCCACGTCGCCATGCTCGCGCGTGATCCGGCCGATCCTCGCATCGAGTCCCCAGCCACCGAACAGCCACGCTGGGATATCGACTGCATCACCGGCTATCTCACTGCCCTCGCCATGCTGCTGTCGCGAACCATGGCCTTCCTTCCGTGTTTCAGCACAGAACTGGCCAGGCAAGCACTACTTGTGGGCTCTCGCGGACTCGCCCAGATCTCTGGACGCTCGTAGGTCAGCACAGCACCCCACCATCAGAGGGCCATTCACCGCCGCCACTTGAGAGTGTTATTGCGTACTCACCGGTCGAACCGTTCTCACTGTCGGCAGATACGGCGACATAGGCAAAAGCGGTGCCGCCTTTGACCGCTTTGCTGAAGCATACCTCTCTTGTGTTGGAAGTCGACGAGTCGCTAGGTAAATCGCCAGTTACCGCCTCCCACCCGTCACCCAAGGCGGCTTTTTTGTAGAAAGATAACATATCGCTCGCAGCGCCAGAGAAGGCGAATGCACGCCCTACGTAAACGTAGGCGTTATCTTGGTTGCAGCCGGAATGCCGATCGCCCTTTACCCTTGCCTCATCCGGATGCAATAGAAGTAATCTTTGTGAAGCTAATTCAGAAGTTAGTTGCTTGATCGACGAACAGGCATCACCGTCACTCACAAGCAACCATCCCCGTGTGTAGGCTATGCCCAAAAGCGTCATACCCAATAGGCCTATGGCCATTATGATTCCGACTGTCCGAACACTCATAATTTATAGATCCGGCATCCTTTCTCTATCCTCTGATACGAGCAGTCACTGACGAATGGCGTTCGAACTATCTCCAGTCGAAGAAGATGTCTGGATATTTCCGCACCACTGAATGCTCTAGCTCCTGGAACTCGCCATAGGGATCTCCAGTGACCGCATTTTTAGGAGCAGTGCAGGAAACCTTCTGGCCATTGACGTACGTGCCACACAGTCCACCCATGCCGGCCCTGAATACTACGGAGCCATCCAGGGGGAACGTTCATGACCGCCCCCCTCCGGCTCGTGCGGTCCTGGGAGCTTCTTGTCGGTGGGGTCGGGGAGCGACGTCCCTATGGCATTTGACCTGCGCCGAAGTCTATGAGCGTCTGCTGGCGTCGGGGCTCGTACATCCCGATCGTCACTCACCTGGTCACCCAGCGAAGCACCGACCGTGGCCTGAGCGATGCAGCTGAGTCGACTCACGGTGCAATGATGCCGCGAACGAGGACCGGGAGCAGCTCCTTTCGTCACACCTTCACCAATCCAGACATTAAGTAATGAACGGCCACAGAATAATCCATTCCGTTACATTGTGGCACAATCAAACAGATAATCACACCGCTGCGACCAAATTGTGATCTTCACAGCAGGACTGTGCTTGTACACAATGGGCAGGTGGAAGCAGTCGAAGTCTCACTCGAGGACGATTTTTCGGACTTTGCAACACTCACCCCTAACGGTTCTAAGGCGCGATTCGGAGTGGCATACCTCAAGACAGTATGCAGCCAGGCGGGTGTTGGCATATCAGAAACGCCTGCCGATGAGGACGTTAATGCTGTTGATTGTGCCATCGACTTCGAAGTCGGATCTGTCCGTGTTCAGGTCAAGTGCTCCGCTCAATTCCGAGTGGACGGGAGGTCGGCCAGTTGGCCAGTGGAGCCCACTTGGCGATCAAAATGGGCAAAGTGTGGCGTACCCGTATATCTGGTGCTGGTCATTGTCGGTAACGACGAAGCGCACCACTGGCTAGATCATCTACCCAAGGGAACTATGCAGCACGCCGCAGCATTTTGGGTTAGAGTCAACACCCTAAAACCTGACCAGACTCGTATCAATGTCCCAAAGAGCCAACGCTTGACTGCCACCACTCTGAAAACATGGGAGTCCGACCTCAACGCGTGCTTCGCCTGAACGGATGAGTACTATGACGCAAGTAACCCTTCCTCGACTCAGGGAAATCCGCAGTTTCTTACGCGACGTAGGTTGGAATGAAATCGGCCAGGGTGACGCCGGCTCTATGTGGATAAAGAACGACCGTAGGGTAGGCGTACCCTACGAAGAATATGCGGAGCCGAGTTCAGTCGTAGGAGCCTTACAGCGGATCGCTCGCATAGAAGAACTTAGCCCTGCAGATTTAGTGGATAAAATTCACTATCGCTTAATGGATCGCACCGAACTGGAAGCTGAAGCAGATCGAGACATCGTAGATACGATACCGCTACGCGCAGCGACCACCATGCTAGGGTCCGTACGATTCCTTCTCCGCTCAGCTGCAACGACAGCGATGTTTGAGAGAAGCGAGATCGCAGGGAATTACGCTACGAGGGGCGATGAGGTCGTTAAGCGTGCGCATATGGCTCACACCAAACGAGGCTCCTTCATCATCCCAATTCTCGTCCCCTTGCCCGATGTGAGCGAGATCGAATCACCTCAAGCTCCCATTGAAGGCATCGAGTATCAAGCTCCGCCAGAGCCGTTCGAGAGGCGCGTTACTCGAACTTTCGCACAATCACTCAATGCTCTGCAAGATACAGTGATAGAACCCGCACGAAGCCCTACCCCCGATACTCTTTACGAGTTAGTCGGCCGCGGGGTGAGTCGCGAATTCTGCTCCCACCTCGGAAAGATACTGAAGGAGCCCAATATAAACGGGCTCAAAGCGTCATTTGACTGGGCTAGCGGCGTGTCGACGTCGGTTAGCATCCCGCGTGAAGTAAGTATCGATGCGGGTGCCGTGGACCTGATTGAGATAACAGCCGAGAGACTCAAGCGTAGCAAAGTAGACCTGAGTCAGACATTCTCAGGTAACATTGTGGCACTTAGACATAACCCAAAGGATCCCGTGGGAGAAGTTGCCGTCGCGACAATTCGCCGCGGGCGTCCATGCGAGGTCTGGATAACTCTCCCACTTCGCGATTACTACGATGCGATTTCATGGCATCGTGAAGGGCGAATCATCCTCGCTGAGGGAGTCGTGCGCAGAGGTCCGGATCGACGACTAGAGGTAAGCGAACTGCGACGTCTTACACCGATTGAGGACATGTACATACCTGGCGTCACCGCTTCCTAGCCGCCTTTGGCGGGCGAAGCTGCGCATAGTGCCTGATCACCTCGTACGCCGTCGACCCACCGCGGAGCGGCAGCGGGCCGGGGACGGAGGGGCAAGGCCGGCCTCGCGTGTACGTCAACCTGGTCGTGGTTCCTCGGTCATCGGAAGCCATCGGTCACGGCCGACCTTGAGCCGGAGGAGCCGGTCTGCTGGGCTTGCCTGGGTCGATGGCGGGCGAGGCGATCAGGCTCCCCAGCCACCTACGGACCTCGGCTTGCGCGCCGTGATCACCTCGGGGCCGGAGATCTCCCGCCGGAGGCAAAGAAAGACCTCAGCCCGCTACGGCGCGTCCGTCTGGTCGCGGGGGTCGGTGGCGCGCTCGTCCTGGTGGTCACGCTTCCCGTGGGCGTCATGCGTCTGCCTGGGATCGGGCGCGGCTGGCGTCGGCGCGGACGGGACCGGCCCGAAGAGGCCGCACGCCCGGCCGCGTCCGGACGCGCCGCGCCACCGCCGCCCGGCACGGGCGGCGGCTTGAACCCGTAAGGCAACTTGTAACCACGGCGGACGCCAACGGTCGGCTCCGGTTGCGGAGCTGACGCCGTCTGGTGTTAAACGGGCAGGAGTCTGCTGGTGAATCCGGCGTCCACGAGTCGCCGGTATGCGGCTTCGACCTCGTCCGGCATCTCTTGAGGGATCGCGAAGCCGCGTTTCGGGTACTCGGTGATCCGCTGTGTGTCGCCCACGATCATGTTGAGGACGCGGGTCGCGTCGCCGATGCTCGCCACGTACTCCTCCAGCGGAAGGGGCCGGGATGCGCAGATCACGTACGGTTCCGGCCACAGCTTCTTGAGAGTGGCGTAGGCGCGCCGCTGCTGATAGGGGCGCGTGATGAGCATGATCGAGGCGGGGTGCAGGCCCTTCTCAACGAGGAGACGGCGCGTGAAGGTGACGTTCTCGCCGGTGTTCGTGGCGTTCGGCTCGACGAGGATGGCCTCAGAAGGCACGCCGAGTCGCATGGCTTCCTCGCGGTAGTGGACCGCTTCCCCTCGCGGGAAGCGGTCGATCGTGGTGGGGGCATTGGCGCCGCTGAACACGATGCGAGGGAACATGCCGCGGTGGTAGAGCTCGGCGGTGAAGACGGCGACGCCGATGTCGTGACTTCCCAGGCCCACGCCGACGTCGCAGGGACGCAGCTCGTGGTGCATGTCGTGGTAGTCCCACAGGATGCGCAGGTCGGACTTCACGGTCTCCGGGAGGGCTGAGAAGTCAGTCGGCATCGGCGTCACGCCCTTCAATCGGGAATTTTGAAGGTATAAGACCACTCGAAGTGGGACGCGGCGTGAACGCCACGCGCGAACTCGACTACCCGGCCGTCTCGTGTGCATGTCATGCGCTTGAGCACCATGACGGGCTCGCCCGTGGGGAGCTGGAGCTGCTCGGCTTCCTCAGGGCTGGGCATGCGGGCGTGGAGCGCCTCGGTGATGGCATCGGGCTCCAGCCCTTGGACGGTCAGGACGGCGAAGCCGCCGCCCCGCCCTGCGGGGCCGGCCGACCCGTCGACAAGCGGTGTGCCCTCGACGTCTTCCGGCCGGTAATAGCTCGTGAGCGTGTGGGTGGGGGTGTCGCCGTCCTTGACCAGCCGGGCACGCTCGTACACCGGAGCGCCTGGCGCAACTCCGAGGGCTTCAGCGACCTCGGCATCCGCCTCGACTCGGCGGACGGTGTTGGTCTGGTCGCCGGGTGACCAGGCCCGGCCGGATGCCTCTCGATCGGCGGCGAAGGCGACGAGGCCGAACTTCCACTTGCTCTTGGCGTACCGCTCAGCACCGAGACGTTTCATGGGTGGCCGCGAGCGGACGACGGTTCCGCGGCGCCTGACCGGCGTGACCAGTCCCTCGCTTTCGAGTACACGGATCGCCTGGCGGACGGTCTTGATGTTCACGCCGTAGGTCTCGGCGATCTCGTCTTGCTTGGGCAGCGTGGTCTGTGGAGGGTAGTCGCCCCGTTCTATGGCCGAGCGCAGCACGCCAGCCAGCTCGCGGTACCCGATCCCCATGTATGCCTCCTTGCTCCTGAAATAAGGCTAGCGCTACCGGCCCGGAGCTGAACATGGTCTTAATAGAGCTAGTTCTATTGACAGTACCATCCCCGCTGATGCTCAATAGAGCTAGCTGTAACCGACGCCCCAAGGAGGCAAGCAAGATGCGCAACATCCCCGTGGACCTGTCGGCCCTGTCGTTCACCGTCGCAGGCGAGCCCGAGCCGAAGATCGTGGACCGGGCGACCGGTGAGATCAAGAAGGACGCGGAGGGGCGGGACCTGTACACGATCCCGCTGCTGCCCAAGCCGAACGACGACCGGCGTAACCCGGTGATCGTCGTGACGTTCCCCGCCGAGACCTTCCCCACCATCCCCGAGGGGGTCCAGGTCCGCCCGGTGGGCCTGTCGGCGTTCTTCTGGCAGATGAACGGCCGGTCCGGGCTCGGCTTTCGGGCCGAGGCGATCGTCCCCGCCGCCGTCAAGGCCGCCTGACCGGCGACCAGTCGTGTGTGGTGCCCCGGGAGTGGCCCTAAGCCTGCCAGCTCCGCCGCTCCCGGGGCGTTCCCTTCGCTCACCGAAGAGAGGTCTCCAGTATGACCGCTGACGCGCTCGTCTACCTCCTCCCGTGCCTGTTCACCCTCGCCGTGATCCTGGGCCTGGTGACGTGGAACCGGCTGCACCCGGTCTCGTTCTGGCTGCTGGTCGGCTACCCCCGTAAAGCCGCCTCGGTCTACCTGACCTGGGGGAACGTCGCGGCCGGATGCGCCCTGACGACCAAGCGGCGCCGCTGGCGGTGGACCTTCGACGGCGTCCCCGCCCTTGGGTCGGCCCTGCATGCCGGCGCCGCCCTGTCCCACAACCGCAAGCTGCGGCGGGTGGCGGTCGACAAGCCGCCCCGGCTGGGGTTCATCCGCCCCCTGCCGAACGGGTTCCGCGTTACGGTGGGCCTGGCGGACGGGCAGACGCCGGAGGACTACACGGCCAAGCTGCCCAACCTCGCCCACGCCTGGCGCGTCCACTCCGTACGCGTGCTGGACTGGCGGCCCGGCCGGGTCACCTTGCAGGCCACCCGCCGCGACCCCCTCACCAACGTCGCTATACCGGTGCTCGCCGACGGACTCCTGCGGGTCCGTGTCGGGCTGCTGGAGACCGCCGCCCCCTGGGTCATCGACTTCCGCACGGTGCCGCACTGGCTGATCACCGGGGCCACTCAGTCGGGCAAGTCCACCCTGCTGAACGCGTTGATCTGCGGCCTGGCCCCGCAACCGGTCGCGCTGATCGGGTTCGACCTCAAAGGCGGCGTCGAACTCACCCCCTACAGCGAGCGCATGACCGAGCTGGCCACCGAACGCGCCGAATGCGTCCAGGTCCTCAACGACCTGGTGGCCGAAATCAAACGCCGCATGGCCCTGTGCAAGCAGTACCGGGTTCGCAACATCTGGAAACTCCCCGAGCACCTGCGGCCGGTGCCGGTCGTGGTCCTGGTCGACGAGGTCGCCGAACTGTTCTTGATGGCCGACAAGTCCGAGAAGGACGAGATCGCCACGACCGCCGTGCAGCTGATCCGCCTGGCCCAGCTCGGCCGCGCGTTCGGCCTGTATCTGCTGGTGTGCGGGCAGCGGGTCGGCTCCGACCTCGGCCCCGGCGTCACCGCCCTGCGCGCCCAGCTGTCCGGGCGGATCTGCCACCGGGTCAACGACCCGGAGACCGCGAACATGACCCTGGGCGACATGGACCCCGCCGCGCTCCAGGCCGCCCGGCTCATCCCGGCCAACCAGCCCGGGGTGGCGGTCCTGGCCGCCGATGACGGCCGCTGGTACCGCGTCCGCTCCGCCTACATCAGCGAGGAGCAGGCCGAGCACGCCGCCGCTGCCTACGCGCACATGCGGCCCTCATGGGCCGACATGACCTCGGTCACCGTCGCCCCGGTCACCGATGCCGAGTTCGCCGACTACGTCCCCGATCCGGCGGCCGAGTCCGACCCCGTCTGATCGTCGCCCATCAGGGCGCGGCGCCCGCCCACCTGTGCGCCATGTCCCTACCCGGCCCATGCCGAAATCCTGGAAGGAGGTACGTGATGCGTGCCCGTCGCTCCAGCGGTGTCCGGTCCGCTCTGGTGGACTCCGGCCCGGTGATCGTGCTCGCGGCCATCGCCGCCGTGGGATCGTTCACCCACATCAGCCACCTGGCCGCCCGTCACGGGCAGCAGGGCTGGCAAGCGTGGGCGGTCGCGGTCTGCATCGACCTGATGTGCGTCATGGCCGCCCGCGAGCTGCAGCGCGACAAGCGCACCGGCCGCCGCCGTCGCGGGCTGATCTCCTGGCCCGGCCTGGTCCTGGCGGGCGGGATCGTGCTGACGCTGGCGGCCAACCTCGCCCAGGCCGAACCCTCCTCCTGGGGCTGGATCACCGCCGCGACTCCGGCCGTGGCCTTCCTCGTCGCCGTCTCCATGCTCGAGCGCCGCGCCTCCCACGGGACAGAGCCGGTGCCCGAGGTCGACCCCGCCCCCGCTCTTGAGCTGGTCGAGACGGTCCCGGTGGGGTTGGCCCTGGCCGTTTCTGATGCGGCCGGGCCTGCGGCCGACGTGGTCCCTGCTTCGGCCGATCTCGTGTCCGCTCCGGGAGCCGCGCCGTCCCCGGTGCCGGCCACCGGCCCGGCTGACGCATTGGTGGCCTACGCCCGCCGCATCGCCACCGAGCACGCCACCACGCACGGCTCCCCGATCACCCGCGACGCGCTGCGGCAGCGCCTTCGCGTCTCCCCCGAGCTCGCCGCCGACCTGCTCACCCAGATCCAGACCGCACCCGACCCCGCCTGACCAGGAAGGTGTCATGCCCAAAACCACCAACAAGACCGCCCCGGCCCCGGCCGTCTGCCCCACCTGCCAGGGCGAGGGCCAGGTTCCCGACTTCCTCATCATCGGCCGTGGCAAAACCGGCACCCGCGTCGACACCTGGGCCTTCTGCTTCGACTGCTGCGGCACCGGCCACCCCACCACCAGTGAAAGGAGGTGAACCCGATGAGCCTGATCCCGCACTACCGCTGCTGCACCTGCGGCGGCACCGGCCTGGTCAACGACGACCACAGCGAGGCCGCCACCTGCCGCGACTGCGACGGCACCGGCATCGACAACCACGGCGCATAGACGCCCTCACGTGCGGCCCCGCCTGCCAGCTCCCGGCCGCCACCACTCACCGCAACCCGCATCGCTCACCACGAGGAGAACCACGATGAAGCACTTCCGTCTGCTGCGACGCCGCCCCTGCCCCATGTGCGGCGGCCACGGAACCATCGCCTACGGCACGACCCGCGGCACCTGCGGCGTCTGCAACGGCTCCGGCTACCTCAACTAACCGCCGGCCACTCCCCCTGACCTGAACCCCTCGGCGCGGGGCGGTCCACGCCTGCCAGCTCCACCGCCCCGCCCGCTCACCCAACCCAGCTCACCAGGAGACCCGTCATGCCCAAAGACACCGCCCCCTGCTGCCGCAACTGCGGCGGCCACGGCTCCGTCGTCGTCCGCCAGGCCAACAACACGACCGGCACCTACACCCTGGCCACCGTCACCTGCCCCGCCTGCTCCGGCACCGGAACGGAGGCCCGGTGACCCAAGCCCCCGAACTTCCCGCCCGTATCGGCGATCTGGTCGGCCCCATCATCCGCGACCTGACCCGCCGCTCCGGCCACGACCTCACCCGCTGGCTCCAGCAGGTCCACCGCCTCGGCGGCTGCCGCGAACCCATCCGCCTGACCGGACACACCCACACCCTCGACACCCACACCGGCGAAATCCTCGGCCACTACAGCACCCGCGCCGAACCACACGGACAGCTGCTCATCCGCTGCGGCAACCGCCGCGCCACCCGCTGCCCCGCCTGCGCCGAGGTCTACCGCCGTGACACCTTCCACCTCATCCGCTCCGGCCTGCTCGGCGGCGACAAAGGCGTCCCCGAAACCGTCCGCACCCATCCACGCGTGTTCGCCACCCTGACCGCTCCGTCCTTCGGGCCGGTGCATCGCGGCCCCGGCAAGGACAGCCAGGCCGTCATCTGCCACCCGCGCCGTACCGGCCCGGCCTGCTTCGAACGGCACGCCGCGGGCGATCCACGCATCGGCCAACCCCTCGATCCAGACACCTACGACTACACCGGCCACGTCCTGTGGAACGCCCACGCCGGGAACCTGTGGCGCCGCTTCACGATCTACCTGCGCCGCCACCTGGCCGCCTCGGCCGGGCTCACCCGCAAGGACTTCGACCGCATGGTCCGGGTGTCCTTCGCCAAGGTCGCCGAGTTCCAGGCGCGCGGGGTCGTCCACTTCCATGCCGTGATCCGGCTCGACAGCCGCAGCGAGACGGGCGTCATCCCGCCCCCGGCCTGGGCCACCGTCGAACTGCTCACCGATGCCATCCGCACCGCCGTCAAGGCCGTACGGCTCGATGCTCCCGATCTCGGCCAGCCGACCCGGCACCTGGTGTGGGGCGAGCAGGTCGACGTACGGCCGATCGACCCCGGCGACCTCCACGATGGACAGCACCTGTCCGAGCGTGCCGTGGCGGCCTACGTCGCCAAGTACGCCACCAAGGCGGCGGAGACCTCCGGCACGCTCGACCGGCGGGTCAAGCCGCGGGACCTGCCCACGCTCCACGAGCAGGGTGTCTCCGAGCACGCGGCCCGGCTCATCCGCACCGCCTGGACGCTCGGCGACCCCGACACCCACCCGGTGCTGGCCGGGCTGCGGCTGCGGGACTGGGCGCACATGCTCGGGTTCCGCGGCCACTTCTCCACCAAGAGCCGCACCTACTCGACCACGCTGACCCGGTTGCGCCAGGCCCGGGCCGACTTCCGCCTGCGCATGACCTTCGCCCGGCTGCCCTACGACCCCGACAGCACGCTCGTCGTCGGCTCCTGGGCCTATGCCGGCCAGGGCTTCACTCCCGGCGAGGCGGCGCTCGCCATGCAGCTCACTGACGACGCAGCAGGAGGTAACTCGTCATGAACAACGTGATCTCGCTCGTTCCGAGGCAGGACGCTCCTGCCGCCCAGGCCGCCGAGGACGACCGGGCCGTCTACACGGTGCCGGAGGTCGCGCGGCTGCTGTCGCTGTCGCGGGGCAGCGCCTACACCCTCGTCCGGGAGGGCACCATTCCGGCCCTGCGGATGGGCGGCCGGTGGATCATTCCGAAGCGGCGGTTTCATGCCTGGCTGGACGGTCTGATCGAGGAAGGGCGCCGCTGAGATGGGGCACATCGTGAAGACCAAGGCGGGCACCTATCGGGCCAACTGGCGCGACCACACCGACCGCCAGCGGTCCAAGACCTTCGCCACGAAGAAGGAGGCCGCCGCCTTCCTCGCCGAGATCAGCAGCTCGCTCAACCGCGGCACCTACGTCGACCCACACGCGGGGAAGACCAAGTTCGGGCCGTACGCGCAGACCTGGTTGGCCTCGCGTAATCATGAGCTGGCCACCGCCGCCCGTGACGCCTCGATCATGAAGACGCACGTCCTCGCGAGGTGGGCCGACCTGGCGCTCGGAAAGATTGACCACTCGTCGGTACAGGCGTGGATCACCGATCTCGGCAAGCGGCTCGCCCCGGCCACCGTGATCGAGTGCCATCGGCTCCTCTCCGGCGTGCTGCGCTCGGCCGTCCGGGATCGCCTCATCGGCGCCAACCCCTGTGAAGGCGTCCGACTGCCCAAGCGCAGGCGGCAGGCCGACGATGACCGCACGATCACCCGTGAGGAGTTCGCCAAGCTCCTCCTCCAGGTGCCGGAGCGCTATCGCGCCCTGGTCGCCCTCGCCGCCGGCACCGGCCTGCGCTGGGGTGAGTGCGCTGGTCTGCGCTGGGACGCGGTCGACCTCGGCGCCGCCACACTCCGCGTGCTCCGGGTGGTGGTCGAGGTCGATGGGCACGTGAGCGTGAAGCCCTACCCGAAGTCCAAGGCCGGTCGACGGGAGGTCCCGCTACCCGGTTTCGTGGTCGAGCTGCTCACCGCTCACCGTGACCGCTACGGGCCGGGGCCGCTCGGCGAGGTCTTCACGAACTCGACCGGGGGCGCGCTCAGCCGTCACGTCTTCCGGGCTCGGGTCTGGCGCCCCTCCCTCGTCCGGGCCGAGCTCCTCGGCTCCGTAACGCCCCTCGGCTCCGAGCGCTTCCTCGGCACCTGGACGGACCGCAAGGGCAGTGAGCAGAGTGAGGTGTTCCGCAGCCGACAGGAAGCGATCGCGCACGTGGCCAAGCACGCGGGGGAAGGACTGAGGTTCCACGATCTCCGGCACTGCTACGCCACCTGGCTGATCTCTGATGGCGTGCCGGTGAACGACGTGGCCGGGCTCCTCGGACACGGCCAGACCTCGACCACGCTCAACCGCTACACGCACCCCTCGCGCGAGCGGAACAGCCGGGCTCGGGCGGTCTTCGCTGATTTCCCGCTCATAGCCGACAGTCAGAAGCGGTAGCAACCCGCAGAGAGTGACTCGCGATCAGAAACGGGGCGGAGAGTAGCAAAGGCCTGCCAGGAAATCACCTGGCGGGCCTTTGTTTGCGCCCAGCGCGTCACTAAGTCGGGTACGTGAGGCACATCTGCGATGGCGCTAATCAGTTTTTGCGCAATTGATCAATGACTCTGCCCACGCGTATGCCGATCTTGGCTCCGAGAGTCACTCCGGCCCCTACGGCAGGAACGAAGGCGTGTGCGCCTGCCACGGTTCCTGGTCCAGGAGCCGCAACCGATGCGGCCGTGGCAACTGCGCTTCCACCGAAAATGCCAGCCACCAGGCCCAAAACCCCACCAATGGTTCCGCACACGGTCTCTGTCGGAGACTTTGCTTCGGCCATAGCCGCGGCCGCCTTGCGGCTTACCTTGGCAGCGGCGATTCCAGAGTGCACGACGCCTCCCCCGTTTTACGGGTTCTTTGCCGTCAGTGTGTGCCGCGCAATCGTTCACGTCAAGGGTCGGCCCGGTGTCGGCCGTCGGCCAAAGCGCTTTCAACCCGCGCCTGGAACAGGACGGGTCGCCTCCGGGGCCCTCCGCTGACTTTTCGCTGACTCGCAACGCTCCGTGGCTGGCGGTAGCCATACCGGCACCCGTTCAAGATGACCGGCCCAGAGAGCAGCGGCAAGGCCCTGAACAGCAAGAAGGCCCGCCAGATGGATGACCTGACGGGCCTTCGTCGTGGTGGAGCTATGGGGATTTGAACCCCAGACCCCTTCGATGCGAACGAAGTGCGCTACCGGACTGCGCTATAGCCCCAACGACTCGACTAGGTTAGCAAACTCTTGGGGCTCCTCGCGCCACTCGCTCAGTCTCCGACGGCGCGCCGCCCGTCGGCGTACTGGTCGAAGACCTGGGCGCGCCTGCGCGCCTCGAACTGGATGATCTCGGCCTCCCTGGCCAGGGCGGCCAGCGCGCGGCGGCGCTCCCGCTGCCGGCGCAGATGCTCGGCCCGCACCTGCGCCGCCCTCTCCCGCTGCTCCCGGTCCATCCGTACCGCGATGCGGAGGACCAGCAGGTACGACACGAGGAGGACGCCCGAGGGCGCGACGGCCCACCAGGGCACGACGCGGACGGCCGCGGTGACGACCGAGGCGACCACGAGCAGGATGCTCCACAGCAGGCGCCTGCGCCGCCGGGCCAGGATGCGGGCGCGGCGGCGGCCGGCCTTCGTGCGCGGGCGCGCGGGAGCGTCGGACGGCGCCGGCTCCGCCTCTCCCGGCTCCTCCGAAGGGTCGTCCTCGGCCGTTTTGGAGCGGTCCCCGGCGGGTGCGTCCACGACGGTGTCCGCCTCGGCGACGGAACTGTCGGTGGGCTCGGGTACGGTGCCGATGTCCGGGTCGCCCGAGGCGTCCACCAGGTCGTCGTCGGCGTTCCGGTCCCGCCGCAGCCACATGGGGAGGAGGACGCTGAGCCACATCACGACGATGGCGAGATAGAGGAAGGCGCTACCCATGCGGCCGCCTCAGGGCATGGTGAACACGTCCGGGGACCTGTGTCGTCGGAGAGGTGTTCACGTCACGCACCGTAGGACTGCGTGTCACTGATTGACGAGCATTGAGTCCGGTGTGTCGCGAGATCGTCAAAGCTGTTCATGTAATTCGATCCCGTGCGGGCCCCGGAAACGGCACTCCGTGCTGCCCTCGTACCGCCACCTGAACCAGACCGCGCCGGCTCAGCCCGGGCTCGGCTCGCTTCGCTTGGCCGCGGAGCCGCCCAGCGTCCTGCGCCACTGCACGAGCAGCCCGCGCGGCACGTCCTCCACCGTCAGCGCGTAGCAGATGTGGTCCCGCCAGGCCCCGTCGATGTGGAGCTGGCGCCGGCGGATGCCCTCCTCGCGGAACCCGAGCTTCTCCACGACCCTGCGGCTGGCGTGGTTCTCCGGGCGGATGTTGGCCTCCAGACGGTGTAAACCCGTCGTGAAGAAGCAGTGGTCGACGGCCATGGCCAGAGCGGTGGGGATGATCCCGCGGCCCGCGAGAGCGCCGTCGATCCAGTATCCGACCTGGGCGGAGCGGGCCGACCCCCAGACGATCGCCCCCACGGTGAGCTGCCCGGCGAAGGCCCCCTCGTACGTGACGACCCAGGGCATGGCGAGCCCCTGCCGGGCCTCGCGGCGGAGCGTGCCGACCATGGAGACGTACGGCCCGAGCCCGGTCTTGAACAGCGGCGTCTCCGGGTTGCTGGGCTCCCAGGGGCGCAGCCACTCGGCGTTGCGCAGCCGGGTGTCGCGCCAGTCCCTGACGTCACGCAGGCGCAGCGGCCGGAGCGTGACGGGCCCCTCGACCAGGGTCGCCGGCCAGCCGCGAAGTCGATCCATTAGTCAATCATCCACCGGAAGACGGTCAACGCGCCACGTGGGTCCTCACCCGCTCAGCGGGCGTGGTCGCCGCCGTGGATCTGGTCCACCACGTGCGCCAGGATCGGGCCCAGCACGGCCATGCCGTCCCGGACTCCGCCGGACGACCCGGGCAGGTTGACGATGAGCGTGGACCCCGCCTGCCCGGCGAGGCCCCGGGACAGTATCGAGGTCGGCACCTTGTCTCGGTTGACCTGCCGCACAGCCTCGGCGATGCCGGGAATCTCCCGGTCGATCACCCGGCGGGTCATCTCGGGCGTCAGGTCGAGCGGCGTGACGCCGGTCCCCCCGGTGGTGACGATCACGTCGTACCCGCCGGCGACGCCCTCCCGGAGCGCCGTCTCGACGGGCGGCCCGTCGGCCACCACGGCGGGCCCGTCCACCTGCTCGCACCCCGCGTCGCGCAGCAGGCCGGCCAGGAGAGGCCCGGAGCGGTCCTCGTACACGCCCGCGGACGCCCTGTTCGACACGGTCACCACCAAGGCCCGCAACGGGGCTCCTCTCGCTGACGTCAGGACCCGGAACGGGTCCAGTGGCCGGTCTTGCCGCCGGTCTTCTCCTCGACCCGGACGCCGGTGATCACGGCCTCCGGGTCGACGGCCTTGACCATGTCGACCAGGGCCAGCGCGGCGACGGTGACCGCCGTCAGCGCCTCCATCTCCACCCCCGTCCGGTCGGCCGTGCGGACCCGCGCCGCGATGTCCACGCCGTCGTCCGCCACGGTGAGGTCCACCTTCACGCCGTGCAGGGCGATCGGGTGGCACAGGGGCACCAGGTCGGGGGTGCGCTTGGCGCCCATGATCCCGGCGATCCTGGCCACGCCCAGGGCGTCCCCCTTGGGGACCTCCCCCGAGCGGAGCAGCGCGACGGTCTCGGGCGACAGCAGGACACGCCCGGTCGCGACCGCCGTGCGGGCGCTCACGTCCTTCTCCGAGACGTCCACCATCCGGGCAGCGCCCGACTCGTCGATGTGGGTGAGTTTCACAGCGGGATCACCTCCACCTCGGCCCCCTCCGGCAGCTCGGTCACGTCCTCGGGGACCACCATGAGCGCGTTGGCCCCCGCCAGGGCCGCGAGCTGGTGCGACCCCTGTCTCCGTACGGGCGACACCTCAGCGCCGGACAGCACGGCCCGCAGATAGGAGCGGCGGCCGGCGGGAGACCGCACGGGCGCCGTGCTGACCGCCCGTACGGACGAAGGCGGCTCCGCGGGAAGCCCCTGCATCCTCCGCAGCGCCGGCTTCACGAACAGGACGAACGACACGAACGACGACACCGGGTTGCCGGGCAGCGTGAAGATCGGGACGCGGTCGGGTCCGACGACGCCGAAGCCCTGCGGCATGCCCGGCTGCATCGCGACCTTCTCGAACGTGACCGTGCCGAGCGGCGCGAGGGCCTCCTTGACCGGCTCGTACGCCCCCATGGACACGCCGCCGCTGGTGATCACGGCGTCCGCCCTGATGAGCTGGGCGTCGAGCCTGTCCATGAACTCCTTGGGGTCGTCGGTCACGGCCCCCGCGCGGAACCCCTCGGCTCCGGCCTCCCGTACGGCGGCCGCGAGCATGAAGCTGTTGGACTCCCAGATCTGCCCGTGGCCGAGCGGGGTGCCCGGCTCGGCCAGCTCGGCGCCGGTCGACAGCACGACGACCCGGGGCCGGGGCCGCACGGTCACCCGGCGGCGGCCGACACCGGCGAGGATGCCGAGCTGGGCCGGGCCGATCAGCGTGCCCTCGGGGAGCACGGTGTCGCCCGCCGCCACGTCCTCGCCCGCGCGCCTGATCGCGTTGCCCGGCTCGGCGGGCCTGTCGATCCGCACCCGGATCGTGCCGCCGTCCGTCCACTCGACCGGGACGACCGCGTCGGCGCCCGCGGGCAGCGGCGCGCCCGTCATGATCCTCGTGACGAGGCCGGGGCCGATGGCGTGCAGCCCGCCGTCCCCCGCCGGCACGTCCTCGATCACCGGCAGCGTGACGGGGACCCCGGCGACGTCCGCGGCGCGCACCGCGTACCCGTCCATCGCGGAGTTGTCGAACGGCGGCAGCGGCACGGGCGAGACCACGTCCTCGGCCAGCACGGCGCCGAGGGCGGCCTCGAGCTCGACCTCCATCGGGGCGAGCGGCCGCACCACCGCGAGGATGTCGGCGAGGTGGCGGTCGACGGGCTTCATCGGCTCAGGATCCGGTCTGGTCGAGGAACTCGCGCAGCCAGGGCAGGAACTCGGGGGCGAGGTCCTCCCGGTTGGCCGCGAACTGGACGACGGTCTGGAGGTACTCGAGCTTGTTGCCCGTGTCGTAGCGGCGTCCGCGGAACAGCACCCCGTGCACCGGCCCGCCCTCCTCGGGGCTCGTCGAGGCCAGGGTCCGGAGGGCGTCGGTGAGCTGGATCTCGCCGCCGCGGCCCGGCTCCGTCTTCTCCAGCACGGCGAACACGGCCGGGTCGATGACGTACCGCCCGATGATCGCCCAGTTGGACGGGGCCTCGTCGGCCGGCGGCTTCTCCACGAGGTCGGTCACGCGGACCACGTCGTCCTCCTCGGTCGGCTCGATGGCCGCAGCGCCGTACAGGGAGACGTGCTCGCGCGGCACCTCCATGAGCGCGATCACACTGCCGCCGTAGGTGGCCCGTACCTCGATCATGCGCCTGAGCAGCGGGTCGCGCGGGTCGATGATGTCGTCGCCGAGCAGGCACGCGAACGGCTCGTGGCCCACGTGCTGCTTGGCGCACAACACGGCGTGGCCGAGGCCCTTCGGCTCGCCCTGCCGCACGTAGTGCATCGTGGCGAGATCGACTGGCTCCTTGACCTGCGAAAGCCTCTCCTCGTCCCCCTTGGCGCGCAGCGCGTCCTCGAGCTCGTACGCTACGTCGAAGTGATCCTCGATGGAACGCTTGTTCCGGCCGGTCACCATGAGGACGTCGAGCAGCCCGGCGGACACCGCCTCCTCGACCACATACTGGATGGCCGGTTTGTCGACGATCGGCAGCATCTCCTTGGGGGTCGCCTTGGTCGCGGGGAGGAATCGAGTGCCGAGACCAGCCGCGGGGACCACTGCTTTCGTTACAGGATCGAAGTCAGCCATGGTTGAACACTAACGGAGCAGGCAATGGACAAGACGAACCTGCGTCGGCGGATCCTGCGCGACCGCGCCGCGCTCGACCAGGCCACCCTCCGGGAGTCCTCCGCCGCCGTGCGGGAGCTGCTCCTCGACCAGCCGTGGGTGCAGATGGCGGGGCTGGTCGCGTGCTACTGGTCGTTCGGCACCGAGCCGTCCACCCACGGGCTGGTCTTCGCGCTGTGGAAGCACGGCGCCACCGTGATCCTTCCGGTGCAGCGGCCGGACGGCGATCTCGACTGGGCCGTGTACGACGGGCCCGACTCCCTGGCGCCCGGCCCCGGCGGGTTCATGGAGCCCGTCGACACCCGTCGCGGCGTGGACGCCATCCGCACCGCCGCGCTCGTCCTCGTGCCCGCCCTCGCCGTCGACCGGACGACCGGGGTACGGCTCGGCCGCGGCCGCGGGCACTACGACCGGGCCCTGACCCGCGTGGGGCCCAACGTGCCGACCGTCGCCCTGCTGCACGAGGGCGAGCTCATCGAGGGTGTCCCCGCCGAGCCCCATGACCAGCCCGTACGGCTCGCCGTGCAGCCCAGTGGCATCGCCCACTTAGTGCGTATGTGACAAGATTGCCCCAGGTCGCGGCGAAGGGAGCGGGTAGGTCTGAACGTCTGGCTCCTCCTGTCCGCCGCCGTCGTGATCGCGGCCATCGCGTCCGTCCGGATCGCGCACCGCACCGGCCTCCCCAGCCTGCTGATCTACCTGGGGCTCGGCCTGTTCCTCGGCCAGTCGGGACTCGGGGGAGTCCACTTCGAGAACGCCCAGCTCGCCCAGCAACTCGGCCTCGTCGCCCTCGCCGTCATCCTCGCCGAGGGCGGCCTGACCACCAACTGGAGCCACGTCCGCGACGCGGTCCCCGCCGCGCTGGTCCTCGCGACGGCCGGGATCGCGGCCAGCATCGGCGCGATGGCCGTCGCGGTACACGCCCTGCTCGGCCTGGACTGGCGGCTGGCGCTGCTGCTCGGCGCCATCCTGGCCTCGACCGACGCGGCCGCCGTGTTCTCCGTGCTGCGGCGGCTGCCGCTGCCGCCCCGGCTGGCCGGGATCCTGGAGGCAGAGTCGGGGTTCAACGACGCCCCGACCGTCATCGTCGTGATGATGCTCAGCGAGGCCGCGGCCGGGGCGCCCTCGATGGGCGGAACCCTGCTGGAGACCATCTCCGAGCTGGCCATCGGCAGCGCGATCGGGCTGGCGGTGGGACCGGCGGGGGTGTACGCGCTGCGCCGGGTCGCGCTGCCCGCCTCGGGCCTGTACCCCATCGCCGTGCTCGCGCTCGCGTTCGTGGCCTACAGCGGCGCCGCCCTCCTGCACGGCAGCGGCTTCCTCGCGGTGTACGTCGCTACGCTGGTGCTCGGCAACGCCCGGCTCCCCCACCGGGCCGCGACGCGCGGCTTCGCCGAGGGGGCGGCCTGGCTCGCCCAGATCGGCCTGTTCGTCATGCTCGGCATGCTGGCCACCCTCGCCGAGCTGCCGCAGGTCCTCGTGCCTGCCCTGGTCGCGGGCCTGGTCCTGGTGCTTTTCGCCCGGCCGGTGTCCGTCGTGGTGTCGGCCGTGCTGGTGCGGCTGCTGCGGATCGGCGTCCTGTCGTGGCGCGAGCAGGTGTTCCTGTCGTGGGCCGGGCTCCGCGGGGCCGTGCCGATCGTGCTGGCCACCATCCCCTGGGCCGCCGGGATGCCCGGGGCTAAGGGGCTGTTCAACGACGTCTTTGTCATCGTCGTGGTGTTCACGATCGTCCAGGGGCCGACGCTGCAGTACCTGGCCCGCCTGCTCGGGGTGTCGGCCGAGGGCGAGGCCCGCGACCTGGACGTGGAGTCGGCCCCACTGGAGGAGCTGAACGCCGACCTCCTCCAGGTCCGGATCCCGCCGGGCTCGCTGATGCACGGCGTGGAGATCTTCGAGCTCCGCCTGCCCGCGAACACCATGGTCACCCTCGTCGTACGGAAGGGCCGGTCGTTCGTCCCGACGGACTCGACGCAGCTCATGGCGGAGGACCAGTTGCTGGTAGTGACCACGGCCGCCCAGCGGGAGACGGTCGAGCGCCGCCTGCGGGCCGTGAGCCGGCGCGGCAAGCTGGCCGGCTGGTACGGCGAACGCGGCGCCTGAGCGGCGGTGGTCGGCAAACGTCGTGGTCCGGGGTTTGGCGGAGTCGCTTGTGGCGGTGACGAGGGCGGACCCGGGGTGCTTGGCGGAGCCGCTCGGGGCGGTGACCAGGGCGAAGCCGGGGTGCCGCGGCACGAGTCGCAGGCGGCGCCGAGCGGCCTGCGGGTGCTGGGCCGGGTGGCATAAAGCGGGGTGGAGTGGCGTTTGGGCTCCTAGATTGCCTACCATTAGCAATCGACCCGGTCGAGTGCCAGTCTCAGGAGGAGCGCGTGCCCACCTACCAGTACGCCTGTACCGCTTGCGGGGAGCAGCTGGAGGCCGTTCAGAAGTTCTCTGACGACCCGCTCACGGAGTGCCCGGCCTGCCAGGGCCGTCTCCGCAAGGTCTTCTCCGCCGTCGGCATCGTCTTCAAGGGCTCCGGCTTCTACCGCACCGACAGCCGTTCCTCGGGCTCGTCGACGTCCACCACCTCGTCGAAGCCGTCGAGCGACTCCTCGAAGCCGTCCGGCGACGGGGCGAAGAAGGAGCCGGCCGCGGCGTCCGCCTCCTCGTCCTCCTCGTCCTCCTCGTCTTCGGCGTCGAGCTCGTCCGGTTCGTCGGGCTCGTCCTCGGGTTCGACGGCCGCCGCCTGACGGTCGGGCGCCGGCCTCAACCGGGGAGGCCGGCTGCCGGCTCTTCGTAGTTATCCACAGGCTCCGGCCGGACGGCGTCGTGGACCGCCTGATTCGCTAGGGTCGGCCGCATGGTCAATCGCGCAGAGATCGGGGTCATCGGCGGCTCCGGGTTCTACTCCCTGCTGGAGGACGCCGAGGAGATCGGCGTCTCCACGCCCTACGGACCGCCCAGCGACACGATCACCGTCGGTCGCATCGGCGAGCGGCAGGTGGCCTTCATCCCCCGGCACGGCCGGGGGCACGTCCATCCCCCGCACCGCATCCCCTACCGCGCCAACCTGTGGGCACTGCGCTCGCTCGGCGTCCGCCAGGTGCTCGCGCCGAGCGCCGTCGGCTCGCTCCGGGCCGAGATCGGGCCGGGCGCCCTGGTGGTCCCCGACCAGCTCGTCGACCGCACCGCCGGCCGCGTGCAGACCTACTACGACGCGGGCGGCGCCGTCCACGTGTCGTTCGCCGACCCCTACTGCCCCCTGGGCCGGGCGGCGGCGACCGCCATCGCCCGCGACGCCGACTGGGACCTGGTCGACGGCGGCACCCTCGTCGTGGTCGAGGGCCCCCGGTTCTCCACCCGGGCCGAGTCCCAGTGGTTCCAGTCCGCGGGCTGGTCGATCATCGGCATGACCGGGCATCCCGAGGCCGTCCTCGCCCGCGAGCTGGCCCTGTGCTACACGACGCTGGCCCTGGTCACCGACCACGACGCCGGCGTGGAGGCCGGCGAGGGGGTCACCCACGAGGAGGTCCTGGCGTTCTTCGCGGCCAACGTCGAGCGGATGCGCTCGCTCGTCCGGGACGTCGTCCAGGCCCTGCCCCACGAGCGCACCTGCCCCTGTGGCGACGCCCTCGACGGCATCAAGCTCCCCTTCGAGCTCCCGTAGCCCGTGGTGCCCGCTCCGAGCCGCCTGCTGGCCCGTCACCGCCGCCCGATCGCCGCGATCCTCGCGGGGCTGGCGGTGACGTGCGGCCTGCTCGCCGTCCGGTCCCCCGCCGGGGTGGAGGTCCTCGCCGCCGCCCGCGACCTGGCCGGAGGCAGGCTGTCCTCAGCAGACCTGATGGTCGTGCGACTCCCGGCCGATGCGGTGCCCGACGGCGCCCTCCGTCCGGGGACCGAGGTGGCCGGCCGGGTCGTGACCGGGCCGGTCCGGCGGGGCGAGCCGCTGACCGACGCCCGGCTGCTGGGCCCGGCCGTGCTGGCCGCCGGAGGCCCGGGGATGGTCGCCGCCCCGGTCAGGGTCGCCGATCCCGACGCCGCCAGGTTGCTGTCCCCCGGCGACGTGATCGACGTGCTGGCCGCGTACGAGGGCGAGGGACGGCAGGCGTACCCGGTCGCCCAGCAGGTGCGAGTGCTGACCCGCCCGCCCAGCCGCGCTGACGAGGGCGGAGCGCTGCTCGTGCTGGCCACCACGCCCGTACAGGCAGCCCAGCTGGCCCAGGCCCAGGCACAGGGACGGCTGTCAGTGGCCATCCACCCGCGCTGAGCAGGTCGTCAGAGCTGCGCCCCCAGCTTGGGGTCGTACTCCCAGTGCCACGGCTCGAAGGGGCTGTGATACGACCAGTCCGGGTGGATGAAGCCGAACCGCTTGCTGTTGGCCTCCAGCCAGTTGAACTGCACCGACCGGAAGGCCTGCACGCCCCCGCAGAGGTCGACGGCGAGGCCGAGGCCGTGGTTGCTCCTGCCGGGAACGGCGGCGAAGCCCGGACGCTGGTAATAGACGGCCTGCTGCGCCGAAAGGCTGCGGTAGCTGCTGGAGATGCACATCGGCTGCCCGAAGTGGCTCTTGTAGGCCAGGTTGAGGTCGGCGAAGGCGATCGCGGCGTCCGCGCGCAGCTCTGCGCCCTTCTGCGGCAACGGACACAGGAAGCTCTTGGGCAGCAGGCCGTTCGGATACTGGTCGGCCTCGGTCACCCGAGTCGGGTCACAGGCACCCGGGCCGCGGTTCCCCTGGTTGACGTCCACGCCGAGCTTCGTCAGCGTCCGGGTCAGCGACTTGACCAGCTTGGAAGACTTCGCCCGGAGCAGGTCGATCTGCGCGTCGAGCTGGGCCTCCTCCAGCAGGTTGGCGGCCCGCAGTTCCTGCGCCTCGCCGGCCAGTTGCTGCTGCTGCTGGAGCAGCTTCAGAGCGTCGGACAGCACGATGTTCCGCCCGGCCACGAGGTAGTCCATGTCGCTCATGGCCCGCAGGGTGGTGGCGCCGTCGCCGCCCGTGAGGAACGGGCTGAGCCCGCTCATCGACGGATCCTGATAGAGGGACGACACGAGGTCAGAGAGCGGCTTGCGCATCTTGTTGAGCTGCAGGGTGGCCGTCTGGAGCTGCGTCAGCTTCGTCGCCAGCTCCCGCTGTGACGCGTCGAACTGCTTCTGCCGCGCCTGCAACGCCTTTGTCGCGTCCTCGATGCCCTTGTACGCCTGCTGTGCCTGCCGCCGCAGCTGGGTCAGGGAGACCGGGTCCTTGCCCTTCGCCGCGGCGGCGGATCTCGGCGCTCTCACAACCCGGACCCGCTCGGTCCCCGCCGTCGCAGCCCTGAGGATCCGCGTTCCGGCCGTCGTGACGGTAGGGGTCGTGCCGGCGGATCGGGCCGTCGTGCCGGTTTGGGTCGTGCCGGCGGTGTGGGTCGTATCGGCGGATTGGGTCATGGGGGCGATTTCGGACACCGCGCCGTCGGTCATGGCCGTGCTCGTGACGGTGGTCGCGCTCGTGGCCGTCGCCGCCGCGGCCGTGCCGTACGGCATCGCACCGCTGAGCGAAGTCATCGCCGTGACGACCGCGATCAGGCGCGCTGATCGAGGAGAGGGCACGCTCGACTCCTCCGTTTGCCAACTCGTGACCTGGGTCAGGGACGCACGTTACTACAGGGTTCATCCTGTCCGGGCCCGAGTTGGCATACGCGCTATCTCCCGATCAAGCACCTTTCGGGTATTTCCAGGCCTGATTTCGGTCCTGTCACCGGCCTCACAGCTGCGCCTCGTGGTCCTGGCACAGCTCCCACAGCCACGTGTCCCGCCACTCAGGAGGGCACATCAGCGGCGGCTCCTGCGGGTGCGCCTCCTCCGTCCGAGGCTGCTCCCGCACCCGCCGTCCGGGGGCCGGTCCCAGCGCCGGCGCCTGAATCTGCGGCTGGTCGATCCGGATGAGCCCCTCGTAGATCCGCGCCGGCCCGTACGGCTCGGGCATCGGGGTGGGATCCAGCAGACCCTGCTGTACGGCTCCCGCCTGCTGCTGAGTGGCCCCGGCCTGCTGTCCACCTGTGGACTGCTGCTGAGCGTTGGTCACCTGCTGCTGTGCGGCGCTGGCCTGCTGTCGCGGGTTAGCCACCTGCTGCTGTCCGGCCGTGGATTGCTGCGCGGCACCAACCTGCTGTTGCCCGCTGGCCACCTGCTGCTGAACCGTCCCCGCATGTTGTTGCGCGTTGGCCACCTGCTGCTGTGCGGCCGTGGACTGCTGCGCGGCACCAACCTGCTGTTGTGGGTTGGCCACCTGCGGCTGAGGCTGTTGGGCGAGCCCCGCCTGCTGCTGTGCGAGGCCCACCTGTCGCGACGCGCCCGCCTGCTGGTCCTGTCCCGATATCGCCGGCTGATGTGCGTCCGGCACCTGCCCCTGCCGGGCAGCCCCGGCGTACAGGCTGTTCCGCCCGGCGGTCGGGCCGCTCCCGGAAGCCTGGCCGGCGGACGCGTTCGGCACCTGATCGTGTGCCGCAGGAAGACCGAAGAGCGTCGCGCTCCCCATCCCGCCCTGCCCGGTAGCTGCGTTGCCGGAGAACCCGCCCGACCCGCCCTGCGCGGCCGCCCCCGCGCCGAGCGCCAGCACCCCGGCCGGGCCGGCCTGCACGGGCACCGGCGCGGCCTTGCGCTTCCCGTGCCTGCCCTTCCGGTGCTTGTGACGCCGCGCGTGCTCGGCCGGCCGGCGATCGGCGAGCCTCTTCACGTTCAGTACCCGGGTCGGCCGTAGGGGCTCGGAACCCATCTGCTCGGGAATGCCGGGCATCACCCCCGGAGCCATCACGGCCGGTGGCTCCACCAGTGGCCCGTCATCCGGCACGGGAGCCACGGGCCCCTGCACCCTCGCGGACTTCGTGCCGACCTGGCTTCCCCGCTCCTCGGCGGCGCTGCCCCGCGCCATCTTC
Organism: Microbispora sp. ATCC PTA-5024; assembly: GCF_000511135.2. Taxonomy (NCBI): domain Bacteria; kingdom Bacillati; phylum Actinomycetota; class Actinomycetes; order Streptosporangiales; family Streptosporangiaceae; genus Microbispora; species Microbispora sp. ATCC PTA-5024. The sequence goes on from NZ_KI866527.1 coordinate 378,522, forward strand.
TCGTAGCCGGAGAACTGCGCCGCGAGCAGGCCCGAAGCCAGGATCGCCGGCGCGATCATCGCCGCGACGAGCACCATCGGACGGAGCCCGCGCACATACCTGCGTCGCGTTGTGGTCACGGACAGTGACGGTAATCAGCGCCCGCAAGCGCGGACACCCGGACTTGCCAGGCCTTTACCGCACGTCAGCCTGCCGATGACCGGCGAGCTTCGAGCCACACCCCCTCTCGGCGCGCGAGGCACCCCAACCTTTCGCTAGGCTTACAGGGCACATTGCACGCCTCCGTAGCTCAGGGGATAGAGCACCGCTCTCCTAAAGCGGGTGCCGCAGGTTCGAATCCTGCCGGGGGCACCGTCTTCGACGGCCAGTAGCGGATCTCCTTGACCAGCGGAGACGCCAGTCAAGGCTGAGGTGCCGGGTGAGCTACGGTGGTGTCATCGTTCAGCTGCGGGCGTTCTTTCCTAATGCCCTCCCATGACGATCAGCAGCCTGGTGGGCACGACCGCTTCCATTACGACCGTTGATCAGCCGATATAGCGGCCGCATGGCCCTCGGGGCGCTCCGGCTCGGCCTCTTTGGTGGGTGACGACTGCTGTGCCACCGCTGGTCGCCTGTGCAGCAGGAGTGCGGTCAGGCCGCCCGCGACCAGGCCCCAGAACGCGGCGCCGATGCTCAGGATCGTCATCCCCGACGCGGTGACCACGAAAGTGACCACCGCGGCCTCCCGGCCCTCCGCCTCGTTCACCGCGCCGGCCAGGGACGAGCCTAGCGCCGGGAGCAACGCGAGGCCGGCCACCGCGACGACCAGCACGGGTGGGGAGAGCAGCACCAGCGCCATGGCCAGGCCTGCGCCGAGCCCGAGCGTCAGCTGCCCGGCGCCGAGGGCCACCGTGGCGATCCACCGGCGGCGGGGGTCGGGGTGGGTGTCCGGGCCGGCGGTCAGCGCCGCGGTGATCGCGGCCAGGTTGACGGCGTGACCGCCGAACGGCGCCGCCGCCGCGCTCGCCAGGCCGGTCGCGACGAGGACCGGGCGCAGAGGCGGAATATACCCGTACGTCGCCATGATCGCCATACCGGGCACGTTCTGCGCGGCCATGGTGACGAGAAACAGCGGGATGGCGATGCTCACCACCACCGACGGGTTCAGCGTCGGGGTGGTCAACTCGACCGCGGGCCGTAACGACGCGCCGGACAGGCCGTTGCCCGGCCCGTGCACCGCGATGGCGACGACCGCCACGACGAGCGCGCCCGGAACGGCCCACTGCCGCAGATATCGCTGCAACACCGCCCAGGTCAGGATGACGGGCACGGCCAACAACGGGATGTCGACGACGGCGCGGACCGGTGCGGTGCACAGGCTGAGGATGACGCCCGCCAGCATGGCACCGGCGATCGGCCGCGGGATGGCGGCGATCGCCCGGGCCGGCCAGGGCGACAGGCCGGCGAGGACGACGAGCCCGGCACAGACGATGAACGCGCCGACCGCGGCCGGGAAGCCGCCGGGCGCGGGACCGGTCGCCACCAGCAGCGCCGCGCCGGGGGTGGACCAGGCGATGCTGATCGGCATGCGGTAGCGCAGCCCGAGGACGACCGCCACCGCCCCGACGCCGCAGCAGAGGGCGAGCAGCCCGGACGCGGCCTGCCCCGGCGTCGCCCCGACCGCGCGCAGCCCCGCGAGCACGACGGTGAAGGAACTGGCGTAGCCGACCACCGCACTGACCAGCCCCGCCATGACGGCCTGCACCCGCACGCCCGCCCCCTCACCGTCGCTTGTTCCGTTTACGGAACGAACCATAGTCACGTGACCATCGCGGGACAAGCGGCGGAATGCAAGGATTGCCGGGTGGACGGCCGTGACACGGATATCGGGAGCCGGCTGCGGCGGTTGCGGGAGGCCCGCGGCATCTCCCTGTCGGCGCTGGCCCGCAGCGCCGGCATCGGCAAAGCCACCCTGTCCGGCCTGGAACTGGGCACCCGCAACCCGACGCTGGAGACGCTCTACTCGGTGGCAGGGGCCTTGGGCGTACCGTTGACCGCCCTGGTTCTGGAGCCCGGCGCACCGCCGGCAGAGGCCGTCCGCGTGCCCGGCGCCGCCGTGACGGCCACACTGCTGGAGGTCTTCGAGGAGCCGACCGCGACGTTCGAGTTGCTGCGCATGCACGTCCGTCCCGGCATCGTGCAACACTCGCCGCCCCACGCCCCCGGCGTGACCGAACACGTCACGGTCTACGCGGGCGTGCTGCGCGCCGGCCCTGCCGACGCCCCCCTGGTGGCTGCGCCGGGCGAGCACATCTCCTGGCAGGCCGACGTCCCCCACGTCTACAGCACCGTCGGCCCGGACGAAGCCCTGGCCACCCTGCTGATCCGCTCCCCCCGGCTGGCCTGAGCAACCGGATCACGCCGAACGGCGGCCACGGGCTGTACACGTGGTCGCGGCGGGCTCGGCATACAGCCGAGCCCGCCGCTCCAGTTCCTTACGGTCCTGACCTGGGCCAGGACCGGGTCAGGACCGGGTCAGGCCTTAGCGCTGCAGGGTGAGCAGGCCGGGCCGGTAGGGCAGCAGGCCGTAGTCGCCGCCGGAGTTGGTGGCGCGGCCCTGGTACAGCAACTGCAGGTTGCACGCGTCCACGGTGAAGG
>NZ_KI866527.1:381850-404553 GCF_000511135.2 Microbispora sp. ATCC PTA-5024
ATGCGTCGTGGCGTAGACCAGGTGCTTGCCGTTGTACACCACGTTGGTGAAGTCCTTCAGCGACACCCACCCCGACTTCGGCGTCGCCAGCGCACCCGTCGACGTCCACCGATACGACGACGGAAGATCACACGTACCCGTCGGAGTCGGTGTGGGCGTCGGCGAGGGGCTGGTCTGCGTTCCGGTGGTCCAGCGCTGGTTGGTGCCGGTGTGGCAGGTGTAGATCTGCACCTTGGTGCCGTTGGCGGTGCCGGCGCCGACGACGTCCAGGCACTTGTTCGCGCCGATGGCGGTGATGGTGCCGTCGGAGTTGAGGCGCCACTTCTGGTTGTTCTGCCCGTTGCAGTCCCAGATGATCACCGAGGTGCCGTCCGCGGTGCCGCCGCCGTTCACGTCGAGGCACTTGCTGCCGTACACCCGCAGCTCACTGGCGCTGGTGGTGGTCCACTGCTGGTTGTTCTGGCCGTTGCAATCCCAGATCTGCACCTGCGTGCCGTTGGTCTGGGAGACGCCGGTGACGTCCAGGCACCGCCCCGACCCCACCCCGATCAGCGGCGTGGTCGCCGCCGAGGCCGGTGCCGACAATGTCAGGGCGGCGGCGAGGAGGGTCGCCAGCACGGCGGTCAGGCGCACCGCCAGCCCAACAGGCGAACGCCATCGGCCGACGGCCGAACGGATGGGGGGTGACTCCATGGTCTACTCCTGGGGGGATACGAGGCAGAGTGTTCCTGTGTCATACGGCAGGAAGCGACAGGAGCCGGTACGTCCGGCTGAACCGCTCGCTGCCCCCGGGTGGTCGAGGCAGCGGCGAACCCTCGTCGCCTGGAGATCCTCGGTCTGGGTGACCGATGACACGCGTCCCACCACCGGCACCAGGCCCGGGGCGTTCAGGGCGCCCCTCCCGGTGCCGGCCACGCCCGGGACGCCTCTGAGATGGCACGCAGCCGCGGACCGCCTCCGATCATGGAGACCTCCTTCCCAGGGCAGGGCGTGTTAACGCTAACATCTGTCCGCGGCGCGGAAGGTCGCGTCCACAGGGGCCGATGCCAGCGGTAATGGCGGAGCAAATCAGGGCTCGCCGGGACGCGTCAAGAGGGCGATCGAGGGCTCCGATGGCGCTTCGGACCTTCTGGAACGCGCCCATCTGGGATTTCCGGCCCGGCCCGCACCGTGGGCGAGAACGGCTGGTGATGAAAGTTTCAACCGACGGCCCGGGGTGGTCAGTAGCGGGCGCTGGAGGCGAGCAGCAACGGGGACGCGACCGAGGAACGGCCGTCCACCGTCGCCCCCGCGAACTGGAGGTGCGGCGCCAGAAGCCGGTTGTTCTCGGCCGGGAAGTTCAGCTTGGGCGCCGAGACCTCGTCGAGCGCGGCGCGGTGGGCCTCGCTGAGCGTCACGTCCAGGGCGCCGACGTTGGTCTCGAACTGGTCGATGGTGCGTGCGCCGATCAGGGTGGAGACGACTCCGGCCCGCCCCTGCACCCAGGCCAGGGCGACCTGGGCGGACGTCGCGCCCGTCTCCTCGGCGACGGCGTTCACGGCGTCGATCACGGTCAGTTCGGCCGGACCCGGCTCGTCGGGAATCCGCGAGCGGTTCGCGTCCGGGACGGCGCTGTCAGCGCTGGAGTACTTGCCCGACAGCATCCCTCCGTGCAGCGGGGACCACGGCATCACGCCCATGCCCAGCGCCTGGGACATCGGGACCAGCTCGCCCTCCGAGGTGCGCTCGAGGAGCGAGTACTGCACCTGCACCGCGATGATCGGAGCCCACCCGCGCAACCGCGCGAGTGTGGCCGCTTCGGCGGTCGCCCACGCCGGCACGTCGGAGAAGCCCACGTAGCGGATCTTGCCGGCGCCGACGAGGTCGTCCAGCGTGCGAAGGGTCTCCTCCACGGGGGTGACCGGGTCGAAGTTGTGCAGCCAGTAGATGTCGACGTAGTCGGTCTGGAGGCGGCGCAGCGAGTTCTCCAGCTGTTGCACGATGGCCTTACGGCTGGGTCCGCCGCCGTTCGGGTCGTTCTCATACAGGTTGCCGAAGAACTTCGTGCCGAGCACGAGCCGGTCACGCAGCGACGGCCTGCCGGCGAGGTAGTCCCCGATGATCTTCTCGGAGTGGCCGTTGGTGTAGACGTTGGCGGTGTCGATCGAATTGCCGCCGCGCTCGACATAGGTCGCGAGGATCTTCGTCGAGTCCTCTACGCTGCTGCCCCAGCCCCAGTCCGGGCCGAAGGTCATCGTTCCCAGCGTGAACGGACTGACCCGCAGGCCCGAGCGGCCGAGGGTGACATAGGAATCGAGCGACATTCGTGGACCTCCACGTTCAGGGGATATGAGAGCCGGCGAAGCGGTCTCCGGACACGTCCTATTGAAGTGGGGGACCCGCATGACCACCTAGGTCATTGCGCTCGGACCCTTGCACGATCCGCTCAAGTTTGCCCGGATCATGATGCACGTCCGCCCAAAGCCGTGGTTCACTCGGGTGGTGAGCCACCTGGACGAACTCGGCCGCCGGATCGTGCGCCTCGCCGGAGACAGCCGCCGCCCCCTGTGGGTCGAGGACGCCATGGTGTTCGCCGCCGACCACGTGACCGAGACGATGGCCACGGTCACCGAGCCGATGCTGGCCCTGGTCGTGCAGGGAGTGAAGCGCTCGGCCCTCGGCGGCCACGTCTTCGAGCACCACCCCGGCCAGGCCGCCGTGGTGACCGTCGCCCTCCCCCTGACCTCGCAGATCACCCAGGCCAGCCGCCGCGAGCCGTTCCTCGCGCTCGGGCTGCGGCTCCAGCCCGCGCTGATCGCCCAGCTGCTGGTGGACGGCGGGCCCACCGCCATCCGGCCCCACGACGGGCCGGGCCTGGCGATCAGCGACGCGGACGACAGGCTGCTCGACGCCCTCGTCCGGCTGCTGCGGCTGCTTGAGGAGCCACGTGACCTCCGGGTGCTCGGGGACGGGGTGCGGCGGGAGATCCACTGGCGGCTGCTGAACGGACCCCAGGGCGCCCTGATCAGGCAGGCCGGCGCGGCGGACAGCCGCCTCGCCCTCGTCGCCCGTGCCATCGCCTGGATCAGGTCCCGGTACGACCAGGTGATCCGCATCGACGACCTCGCCTCGGACATCGGCACGAGCGTCTCGTCCCTCAACCGGCACTTCCGCGCGGTGACCGCGATGAGCCCGCTGCAGTACCAGAAGCAGATCCGGCTGCAGAAGGCCCGCATCGAGCTCATCTCCGCGCCGAACGACGTCGCCGCGATCGGCCACGCCGTCGGCTACGACAACCCGTCGCAGTTCAGCCGGGAGTACCGGCGCATGTTCGGCATGCCGCCGGGGCGGGACGCGGTACGCCTGCAGACCATGGCCATCGTCGAGGAGTAGCCCGTACGACCGCCTGCCGGGGCGGCTCCCTCTGACGGTCGCGGCGCCCGTCCGCCGGCCGAAGATCCCGTTGTTCGCTCACGCGTTGTGGCCAGGCACGGCCTATCGGGGCACAAGTCGTCCGTACCACTTCTCGGCGGCCTTTCGCCCGCACTCTTGACGTGAGGTGGGTCATAGAGGATTATTCCGTGCCACCTGCCATATTGGTACGGACCACTTGGAGAGGCGATGCGGGTACGAAGATTCACCGCGGCAGCGATCGCGCTGGTGGCTATGAGCGGGGCGGCAGGGTGCGCCGGCGCCGCGGGAGGTGGGTCCGGCGCCGGTGGAGGCACCGTCCAGATGGTTCTCTGGCCCGGTCCCGAGGGTGACGCGATGCAGAAGGTGGTCGACGCCTACAACGCCGGCCAGGGGAAGAAGGACGGGGTCACGGTCAAGATGACCCTTCTGAGCCGTACGGACACCTTCGCCAAGGAGGCGACGGAGATGGCGGCCAAGTCGAGCTCGGTGGACGTCTACTTCACCGCCAGCTACATCGTCGGGCAGCACGCGCCCAGCCTCGACCCCATCGCGGGGGTCGACTCGTCGGCCTACTTCCCGGTGGCCGTGGACGGGCTGACGTACGAGGGCAAGCTCTACGGGCTCCCGCTCGATGTGAGCAACCACTTCCTGCTCTACCGGAAGGACCTCATCGACCAGCTGATGTCCGACGCCGCGTGGAAGGCCGAGTACGGCAAGGTCAGCCAGGAGGTCGTCGGCAAGAGCCTGACGCCGAAGCCTCCGGCGGACTGGAACTGGGACGACTTCGTCGCCGCGGCCGCGTTCTTCACCAAGAAGTACAACCCCGGCTCACCCACGACGTACGGCACCGCGTTGCAGGCGAAGAACCTGCTGTACAACGTCATGATCTGGGACGACGTCCTGTGGAGCCAGGGCGGGAGCTGGCTGGACTCCTCCGGCAAGCCGACGCTGAACAGCGCCGCGGGAAAGGCCGCGATGTCGGTCTACTCCACCGTCTACACCAAGGGGCTGACCTCCCCCGACTCGGCGCAGGCGGAGTTCCCGGAGACCCAGGCGGCGATGCAGTCCGGCAACGCGGCGTTCGCGCTGCAGTGGTCGGCGGGCTACGCCGACCTCAACAGCGCCGAGAAGTCACCGAAGACGGCAGGAAAGATCGGCATCGCGCCGGTCCCGGGTGAGCAGCACAAGACACACGTGCACGCGCTGGCGGTCGGGCTGAACAAGTACTCGAAGAACAAGACCAACGCGATGAAGTGGCTCACGTACCTGGCCACGCCGACGGCCATGACCACGTACGCGCAGGCGGGAGGCATCCCGGCCATGCCGTCGGTGCTCCAGGCGCAGCAGGCCACCAACCCGGTCTTCTCCTCCATCACCGACAGCATCGGCACGTACGGGTTCGCCGAGCCCACCCTGAAGAACAGCTTCCAGGCGTACAGCGATCTCGCCGACGCGCTCAGCGGCGCCTGGGTGGGACGTGAGCCCGCGGACGCCGCGTTGGCCAAAGCCGACGACGCCCTGAACCGGCTGAGTGGATGATCAACGCGTGAGTACGCACACGTGGCTTCGGTCTGGGCGCCCCTCCCTGGGCGCCCGGACCCGCCATCCCCAGAGCAACCCCCATGAGGTCAGGGCCCGGTCGGTAAGAACCCGCTGGATCCTCGGCGCCCCGCTGCTGGCGTTCCTGGTGCTGCTCGTGGCGGCTCCGATCGCCTACGGCGTGTGGACGAGCCTCACACGGCGGACGCTGAGCGGAACCGACGCCCCCTTCGCTGGCCTGGCCAACTACGGCGCGGTCCTCGGCGACGGCGCCTTCTGGCACTCCCTGGGGTTCACCGCGGCGTTCACCGCGGCCGTCGTCGTTCTCGAGGTCCCGCTGGGCTTCGGTCTCGCGCTCCTGGTCAACCAGCGGCTCCCCGGGCATCGGGTGCTGTTCACCGCGCTCCTGCTGCCGATCATGGTGGCTCCGTCGCTGCTGGGAGTGATGTTCCGCCTGCTGCTCAACGGCGACATCGGGGCCCTGCCCGCCCTGCTCGCCAGGTTCGGCGTGAGCGTGTCGCTGTTCGACCCGTCCAGCGTCGTCCCGCTTCTGGTCGTGCTCGACGTGCTGCAGTGGACGCCGTTCACGTTCCTCATCCTCTACGCGGGCCTGCAAGGGGTGCCGGCGGACCTGTACGAGGCCGCCGCCGTCGACGGGGCCTCCTACGTGCGCACGCTGCGATCGGTCGTGGCCCCCGTCATGGGACCGGTCCTCGCCTCGGCGGCGTTCCTGCGCGCCATCGACGCCTTCCGCACCTTCGACGTCGTCTACGTCCTGACGGGCGGCGGTCCGGGCACCTCGACGACGACCGCGAGCATCTACATCTACAAGACGGCGTTCACCGACGGTGACTTCGGTATCGCGTCCGCGGCCTCGGTGGTGCTGTTGCTGCTGCTCATCGGGCTTGTGCCCGTCGTGGTCCGGCGCATTGTGGGAAAGCCAGGGGAGGGACGCCGGTGAGCACGTCATTCACATCGGGCCGGCGGCTGCGGCGGTTCGTGATGACCGCGGTGGTCGCCCTGATCGCGGTTGTGATCAACCTGCCGCTGCTGAACGCCCTCAACGTCAGCTTCAAGACCGACGGGGAGATAGCGACCAGTCCGCTCGCGCCGGCCGGGCATCCCACGCTTGAGCACTTCGCCAACGCTCTGGGGGCCGCCGGGTACGACTTCCCGGCCTTCTTCGCCAACAGCACGATGATCGCCTGCGGCACCGTCGTCCTCGTGCTGCTCGTCGCGGTGCCGTCCAGCTACGCCGTGGTCCGCCTCGGGTGGGGCGGACGCTGGGTGCTCAGCGGGGTCGCCGCGCTGCGGCTGTTGCCGGCCATCTTCTTCGCCGTGCCCTTCTATCTCCTGTTCTCCTTCGTGGGACTGCTGGACACGGTGGCCGGTCTGATGCTGGTCAACACGTTCCTCAACCTGCCGCTGGCCATGGTGCTGCTGGCCGCCGGCCTGCGCGATCTCCCGATCCAGGTGGAGGAGGCCGCGGCCGTCGACGGGGCGAACGACTACCGGATCCTGACCTCGATCGTCACTCCGATGCTGGCGCCCAGCCTGGTGGCGGTCTCGGTTCTGACGTTCCTGTTCACCTGGGCCGACTACCTGTTCGCGGTGGTCGTCTCCACGACCAGGGCCACCCCCGTCACCGTCGGGGCGGCCAACTTCGTGACCAGCTACGGCATCCGATGGGGAGACGTGTCCGCGGCGACGTTGCTGTCGGCGCTGGTGCCGATCGTGTTCGCCGTCGCCGCCCAGCGGTACCTGGTGAGCGGCCTGTCCATGGGGGCGGTGAAGGGCTGATGGCTTCCACGACGAACGCGGGACCCAAATACGATCAGGTCCGCGCTCGGCTCGCCGAGCGGATCAGGACCGACCTGCGCCCGGGGGACGCTCTGCCCAGCGAGCGAGAGCTCATGGAGATGTTCGGCATCAGCCGGATGACCGTGCGGAAGGCCCTGGCCGGGCTGGAGGCCGAGGGGCTCGTCTACCGGATCCACGGCAGCGGCACCTACGTCAGCGAGACGGCCCTCGTGAGCAAGACGCTGCGGCTCACCTCGTTCAGTGAGGACATGCGCGAGCGCGGCCTCCGCCCGGGCACACGGTTGCTCGAAGCCGAGCTGGTGCCCGCGACGGCGGACGTCGCGCAGCGCCTCAGGCTTTCGCCGGGCACACAGGTCGCGCATCTGCGGCGGCTCCGCCTGGCCAACCAGACCCCGATGGCCCTGGAGGAGGTGTACCTCCCCGCGGAGCTCGTCCCCGGCCTGCTCGACCACGATCTCAGCGGCAGCCTGTACGACGTGCTGGACGCGGCCTACGGCGTGCGGGCCGTACGGGCCCGGCAGGTGGTGCAGTCCACGGTCGTCGACGACGCCCAGGCGGAGCTGCTCGAGGTACCCCCGCGGTCGCCCGCCCTGATCGTCAGCCGCGTCGCCGTGGACGCGCGCGGACGTGCCGTCGAGCTCGGCACCACGCTCTATCGAGGCGACCGGTACGCCTTCGACGTGACCATCACCCGGGAGGCGCGCTCATGAGCTGGGCGGGCATCGACATCGGCGGCACGAAGACCCACGTCGTCATCTGCGACGACGAGCTCCGCATCCTCGCCGCGACCCGCGCCCCGACCCCGGTCGAGGCCGGCGCCCGCGTGATCCTGGCGGAGGCCGCGCGACTGACACAAGAGCTGCTCACCACGCTGGGTCTCCCCGTCGCCGCCGCGGGTGTGGGCGCCGCCGGCGTCGTCGATCCCGAGACGGGCGCGGTCGCCTCGTCGACCTCCACGTTCAGCGGCTGGTCCGGCAAGCCCCTGAGGGCGATCACCGAGGAACTGCTGGGCGTGCCGGCGATCGTCGACAACGACGGCAACGCCGCCCTGTACGCGGAGGCGAAGATCGGAGCCGCGGCCGGCGCCTCACACGCACTGGCCGTGGTGGTCGGCACCGGGGTCGGCGGCGCGGTGCTCAGCGACGGCCGGCTGATCCACGGCCGTCACGGCGCCGCCGGGGAGTTCGGGCATCTACCGGTCGGCGGCGACGCGGCCTGCCCCTGCGGAGGACGAGGGCATCTGGAGTCCGTGGCGGCGGGCCCGGCTCTCGCCCGCGCGTACACGGCGCTCACCGGGGTGAGCGTGACCGGCTCGGAGGTGGCGTCGCTGGCGCGCGCCGGCGACCGGGACGCCGCCGCGGTGCTCGACCACGCCGCCGCGGTGCTCGGCCGCGCGGTGGCCGGGCTGGCCAACGCGCTCGACCCCGACGTGGTCGTGCTCGGCGGAGGCGTCCTCGACGCGGCCGATCTGCTGCTCGCCCCACTGCGCGCGGCGGCCGCCGAACACCTGCTGCCGCCGCTACGTGACCTGCCGATCGTGCGGGCCCGGCTCGGCTCCGACGCCGTCGCGGTCGGCGCGGCGGCGCTCGCCCGCGACCACCGGATGCGACGGGCGGCACATGAGGCCCCCTCATACCTTGGAGAGGAAACCCATGCCTGACACGACGGTCCTGAAGCAGCTGCGAGGACAGCTCGTGGTCAGCTGCCAGGCCCCACCCGGAGACCCGCTGCGCAGCCCGGATCACATCGCCGCCATCGCCGCGGCGGCCGTCGCCGGGGGTGCCGCGGCTGTGCGGATCAACTCCCCGGAGGACGTCCGCGCCGTGCGTTCCCGCGTCGACGTACCGATCATCGGGCTGTGGAAGGACGGGACGGAGGGCGTCTACATCACCCCCACCCCGCGTCATGTCACCGCCGTGGTCGACGCGGGCGCCGACATCGTCGCCGTGGACGCGACCGGACGCCCGCGGCCGGGCGGCGCCACCCTGGAGGAGTGCGTGGAGGCCGCGCACGCCGCCGGCGCGCTCGTCATGGCGGACGTGTCCGTCCTGGAGGAGGGCCTGGCGGCGGAGAAGATCGGCTGCGACCTGGTCGGCACCACGTTGTCCGGCTACACGCCCCATTCCCGGCAGGACCACGGCCCGGACCTCGACCTCGTGGCCGACCTGGCGGGTCGGCTCACCGTCCCGGTGGTCGCCGAGGGCCGCATCTGGACACCCGACGAGGCGGTCGCCGCGCTCCGCAACGGCGCCTGGTGCGTCGTGGTCGGCACCGCCATCACCCGCCCCGGCGTCATCACCGCCCGGTTCGCCGACGCCGTGACAGCCGCCGCCGCGTCCGCCTCACCCCTTCGTGACGAGCCGGCCGTCTGATGAACCGGTGAGCGATCCCGTCAGCCGGGTGCCCGCCCGTCCCTGAAAGAGGGTATGGGCGGGCGCTCCGGTCAGCGCGGTACGGCGAGGTGGGCGTCTCCCGCGGCGGCGATCACCCGGGTGAGTGCCTGGTGGAGGGTCTGCAACTCGGCCAGGTCCATCCCCAGGCGCTCGACGATCGTCGCGGGGACCTTCTCGGCCTGCCTGCGCAGGTCGCGTCCCTTCGGGGTCAGCATCACCGCGAGGGAGCGCTCGTCGTCGCTGGAACGGCGGCGCTCGATGAGGCCCGCGGCTTCCAGGCGCTTGAGCAACGGCGACAGCGTGGCCGGCTCCAGCTGCAGCAGCCTGCTGAGGTCCTTGACCGACAGCGGGGCGTGCTGCCACAGCGCCAGCATCACCAGGTACTGCGGGTGGGTCAGCCCCATCGGCTCCAGCACCGGCCGGTAGAGGCCGATCACCGAGCGCGAGGCCACCGCGAGGGCGAAGCAGACCTGGTTCTCCAGGGCCAGCGGGTCGACGATCTCGACGGTGTCGCCAATGTCACTCATGCACCCCTCCGTTGCCGCTACTCCTCACCCTACCGCCTTAGTACACTAACATTTAGTGCACTAACCATTAGGGCCCTCCGCTCCGCCGCCCAGTGAGGAACGCTCATGGCACGTAAGAGTCTCGAAGAGCGCATCGCCGACCGCGTCGCCAAGCGGCCGCCGCTGAAGGAGGGCAAGAACTTCGAGCACAAACCGGCGGCATGGCTGTTCGCCGCCGTCCTCGTGTTCACCGTGCTGATCCATCTCGTCATCGTCGGCATCGTCATGCTGGTGGGAAGCTGACAGCCAGCTACGAGTCCCGGTCCTTTTCGGCGAAGATGCGGGCGAGTTCGGCCCGGGACGCGATGTCGAGCTTGGCGAAGATCCGGCGAAGATGCGCCGAGACCGTGTGCGGGGACAGGAACATCTGTGCGGCGGCCTGACGATTGGTCAGTCCCTGGGCGATCAGCTCCGCCACCGCCCGTTCCGTGTCGGTGAGGCTGTCCCAGCCGAATTCCCGCTGGTGTGACTGGGCCCAGTGGCGGCGCCGGACGCCCAGTGCGCGCAGGCGCGCCCGCGCGCGGGCCGCGTCCCGGAGGGCGCCGATCTGCTGGTAGCCGTCGTGCGCCTGGTCGAGGCTGCCGATCGCCCGCTCGCGGTCTCCGGAGGCGCCTGACGTGGTGAGCAGGACCCCGAGGTCCTCGGCGGCCGAGGCGCGCTCCCACAGTTGCGGGTGGTTGGCGGCGGCGAAGGCGAGGTCGGCGGGGTCGGCGTGGAGAAGGCCGCGAGCGTGTGCGGCCGCCGCGGCGAAGATCGGGTAGTCGGGGTTCCTCCGTTCGAGGTCGTCGGCCGTGTCGACGACGGTCCGCGCGTAGGCCTGGTTTCCCGAGGCCAGCGCCAGCCGGGTCATCCAGGCGGCCCCGAGGGGCACCGTGATGAGCGTCCATCGTCGTTTGTCCGCGTCGGTGTAGAAGGGGCCGAGGATGTCCATCGCCCGTTCGCGATCGCCCTGGGCCTCGGCGACCACGGCCTCCACCCACCTCTCCCACGCCGATCCGAAGAGCATTCCGGCGGCGCCGGGTTCACACGCGTACCTCTTGATGTTGCGCGCCGCGGCGTCCATGTCGCCGCGCCGCACGGCGATGTACGCGAGTACCGACAGCCCCACGCGGATGAACCCGCGCGTGCCCATGTCGTCCGCGATCGTCATTCCGGCCTGAGCCTCGGCGGCGGCGTCGTCGAGCCGGGCGGCGGCGAGCTTCACGCGGGCGCGGAAGAGCGCGGGCTGCGCGGCCAGCACGGTGACGCCGAGGGCCTCGATGTCCTCCTCGGCCGCCCGGATGGCCAGGTCGGCCGCGTCGAGCTGGCACAGGCACCGGTGAAGATGGCCCAGCAGCAGTCGTGTGAACGGCCGCTGGACGGCCTCCACGACGCCGGTGTTCCCGATCCGCAGGGCCTCGTTCAGGTGCGCGAACGAGTCGTCGACCCGTCCGTCGACCATGGCGCACCGGGAGAGCATCAGCAGAGCGCCCACCACGGCCGTGTCGGAACGCCCGTCGCGATCGGCGAGGACGGCCTCCGCCCGCCGTTGTCCCTCCCCCAGGTCGCTCAGGGAGATGAGCCCCCAGAACACCGTCCACTCGGCGACGCCGCGAAGGTCATCGGAGATGTCCTCCCGGCTGAGCAGGCTTTCGGCCTCGGACACCGCGTCGGCCGGCCGGCCGCCCAGAAGCAGGATGTACGCCAGCGCGCATCGCAGGCGATGCGCCAACGCGGGGGGAGCCCTGCTGAGCGCGGGACGAGCGAGATCGGCGGCCTCGCACAGCCGCCCGATGGCCGTCAGGGCGTCGACCGCGATGGCGGCGCGGCCCACCCAGTCGGGGTCGGCGGCGTCGGTCAGCTCCAGCGCCCGCTTGGCGAGATCGGCGGCGGTCTGCGGCGAGGACCGCAGCACCTCCCGCGCCGCCCGGTCCAGCGCGAGCAGGGCGCACACGTCACCGTGGCCGGCGCTGTGGATGAGGTGCGCGGCGGCGGGAACGGCCGACCCGCCGCGTTTGAGCAGCATCTCCCCTGCCTCGCGGTGCAGGGCCCGCCGGACGGCGGTGGACAGGGTCTCCGTCACCGCCTCCCACAGGAGGTCGTGCCGGAATGCCAGCTCGTACCCGGCCGATTCGACGATGCCCGCCGACATCGCCTCCTCCAGCATGGGCAGCAGATCGCCCGTCGATTCGCCGAGCATCTCGGCCAGGTCCTTCACGGAGAACGAACGGCCCAGGACCCCGGCGACCTGGAGCATGTGCCTGGTCGGTCCGGACAGCTCCTCCAGGCGCTCACGGGTGACCGCCTGAGCCGGCGGCAGCCGCGTCGACACCAACCAGGCGCGGCCGTCGGCGATCCGGAACCCGCCCTCCCGCTTGAGCTTCTCCATGAGGTCGACGAGCAGGAAGGGGTTGGCGTCCGCTATGGCGGCCAGGGCCAGCACGTCCGGCTCCGGCACCGCCCCGAGGACGTCGGCGACCACCTCGGCCACCGCCGCGCCGTCCAGAGCCTTCAGCCGGATCCGCGTCGCGCCCTCGCGTTCCAGCGTGTTGAACACGCGGTCGAGGCGGTCGGCGTCGCCTCCGCCGGTCGTACGGGCCAGCATCCAGATGAGCGGGGAGGAGGCGAAGTCACCGGTCAGCGACCGCAGCGCCAGCAGAGTCATGGGGTCGGCCCACTGCAGGTCGTCCAAGGTGAGCAGCACGGGCCCGTGCGCCACGAGTGTCTCCAGCGGTCCCTGCAGCTGCTCCAGCAACAGCAGCCGCCGATCGACCGGGCCGGGCACGCCGCCGTTGTCGCCGGCGCGCAGAGCGCAGCCCGACTCCTCCAGCGCCGAGATCAGCGGGGCAAGCGGCATCAGCTGGGTCAGCTCGTCCGCGACGCCGCGGACCACCCGGAACCCCCACCTGGCCGCGGTGGCGGCCGCCACGTCGAGCATGCGGCTCTTGCCGACGCCCGGCCGGCCCTCCACCAGCAGGACCCCGCCCCTGCCCACGCGAGCCGCCCGGAGCATGCCGGCGACGAGCTCCCACTCCCGGGCACGGCCGCGCCAACCAGCCCAGGATGTCTCCCGAGAATCAGGCCCCTCCGCCGCATCCAGGACATTCCGGGACACGTCCCCCATGAATCCATGAGACACCCGGCGCACACGGCCCCGCAACAGGCCCGCGCGGCGGGCCCGTCCGTCGCCTCGCGTCACGGATCAGACCGGTGATCACAGGCCGCGCGGAGGAGCGCAGAGCTACACAAATGTGCGATACGACGTGCGTCTGCGCCGTTCAGGATCGTATTCG
Organism: Microbispora sp. ATCC PTA-5024; assembly: GCF_000511135.2. Lineage (NCBI taxonomy): Bacteria > Bacillati > Actinomycetota > Actinomycetes > Streptosporangiales > Streptosporangiaceae > Microbispora > Microbispora sp. ATCC PTA-5024. Next base: position 394,835 of record NZ_KI866527.1, read on the forward strand.
TCAGCTCATTTCCTGCTTATGAGCTGGCCACGAAAGGACCCACGACTGAGCGGTACCGAGAACGGGTGCGTCCGACGACGCGCCACGCCTTCCCGGCCCTCTCAGGAGCCTGACATCCCTCGAATTCCTATTTCGAAAGGATGGCGATGGTGGACCTGACCGATAAATTGCTGATCCTCATGTGGCCCCTGGTCACGCTGCTCACGTGGATGGCCGCCGCCAAGGGCCTCGTACGCGTGCTGACCGGCGGGTCGCCGACGGTCGCCTGGCACGCGCTTCGGACGAGCGACAGGACGGACAGCGCGAAGGCCTCTCGCGCGGAGAACGGCGAACACGGATCCCGGCCGCGGGCCCCCCGCCGCCCCCCGAAAGCCGACCGGCCGCAGCACCGGCCCTCCGCGACCGGCTCCGCCTGCCATGCCTTCTCCGAGCACGCGCACAGGACCTCCGGCCCCGCCGGAGCGTCGTCGCCGGGCTCGGTGAGTCAGTCGCCGGGCTCCGTGAGCCATGAGAACGGCCACCGGCTTCCGGACCGTGGCCGGGGGCCGCTGCGGGGGCGATGGGCTCCGCGCTCGATCCGAGGGCAGCTGACCCTGCTGGCCACCGCCATGACCATCCTCACCCTTCTCCCGGCAGGAGGGGGGATGTACCTTCTGGCCAGGGCCGGGACCGTCCGCTGGCGGTGTGATCCGTACAGGACCGCTCTGACGGGCGCCGTGGGTCACCTGGCGGCGTACGGCCAGGTGCGACGGGGTGCCGGCGGCGTCAGCCCGGTCACCCCTCTGGTCGCGACCGGCCCCGCCGGGTCATCGCCGCCCGCCGCCCGGGGAACGCCGCCCCGGCCCCCTTTGAGAAACCTCGAGCGGCGCACGGGCGCCTCGCAGCCCATGCCGGCGTGTACCGCCGTCTTCCCCGCCGGGTCCCGGGTGGTCGTCGAGACGGGGCAGTCGCTGCTGGGCCTCGCGTGGCCCGTCTCTCTCCCGTTGCTCGTGTCGCTCGAGACCGCCGAGCTGATCGCCCTGAACGCCTGGGTCACCTGGAAGGTGAGCGGACGGCTGCTACGCCCCCTGGAAACGGTGGGCGCCGAACTCTCCCGGATCGACTTCGGCCACCTGGCCGTCGGCGTCTCGGTGCCGAGGAGGGCGCAGGAGATCACCCGGTTGAGCCTCACGATCAACCAGGCTCTGGGGCGTATGCACAAGGCCAAGGAGGAACTCGAGGAGCTCGCCCGCCGTCAACGGCAGTTCGCCTCGGACGTCGCCCACGAACTGCGCACTCCCATCACCGGGCTGCGGGTGCAGCTGGAAGCGGCACAGCAGGATCCCGGCGGGCTGCCGCTGCCGGAGCTGCTCGACACGACGCTGGCCCAGGTGGACCGGCTTCAGGCGATCACCGAGGACATCCTGTGCCTCGCTCGTGTGCGTACCTGCCCACCCGCCGAGTGGCGGCAGCTCGACCTCGCGGCCCTGGTCAAGGCCGAGATCGCGCAACGAACGGATCGGCACCCGGTGCGGCTCCGCGTCACCCACGGCGCCACCGTCACCGCGGTGCCGTCCCAGATCAGCCGGTTGCTCGCCAACCTGCTGAACAACGCGCAGAGGCACTCCCGGCGTGTGGTGTGCGTCGAGGTGCAGGCCGAGCCCACCGCGGTCGAGGTCGCGGTCAGCGACGACGGGCCGGGGATCGCCGAAGCCGACCGCGAGCGGGTGTTCCAACGCTTCACCCGGTTGGACGACGCCCGCCGGCTCGACCGCCACGGCACCGGGCTCGGCCTGGCCATCGCCCGCGACATCGCCTTGGCGCATCAGGGGACTCTCAGCGTCGAAGAAAGCACAGTCGGCGGGGCGCGTTTCGTCCTGCGGCTGCCCCGAGTCCGGCCGACTGAGACGGGGTCGTCATGAGGCTTGAAAACTGTTCGATCCGCGCCCGCCTGGCGCTGTTCATCAGCATCGCGGTCAGCATGCTCTGCATCGCGTTCTCCATCGCCCTGTTGTTCGCCCTCAACAGGATGGCCACCCAGAACCTCACCCAGGAGGTGACGGCGGTCGGCGAATTGACCGCGTACGACGTCGACCACGGGCAGGTCGTCAACCCGCTGCCGCCGATCCCGCAGAACCTGATCCGTCCCGTCCAGGTGGTCGACCCGCAGGGACGGGTGGTCGCCGCGACCAAAGATCTGCAGCACCGGCCGCTCATGGCGCATTTCACGCCGAGAAGCCCCAGACGGGTGGCGACCGACGTGGTGTGCAATTCCGTGTTCCCATCCGGCGGCTGCCACATCGTCGTCGCGCAGCAGGTGTATCGCAACGGCGACTGGACCGTGTACAGCGCCGCACCGACGCTGCCGTTCTTCGTCTATCCGGGTGTGGCGGCCCTCCTGGTGGCGGGAACGGTCGTCTTCACGGGCGCGGTCGCCTACGGGGCGCGGCACACGGTCGCCAGCTCGCTCAAACCCGTGGACGCCATCCGGGCCCAGCTCGACCACATCCGGAGCACCAACCTGGGCCGCCGGGTCCCCGTTCCCAAGGTGAAGGACGAGATCTACCGGCTGGCCCGGAGCGTGAACGAGACGCTGGACCGGCTGGAGAACATGCTCGAACAGCAGCGGCGCTTCTGCGCCGACGCGTCCCACGAGCTCCGCACCCCGATCACCGCCATCCGCGTCCAGCTGGAGGACGCCCTCCTGGCGGCCGAGGACGTCGAACTGAGCAAGCTGTGCGACGACGTCCTTCCGAGCGTGGAGCGTCTCCAGTCGATCACGAGCGGTCTGCTGACGCTCACCCGGTTCGACGCCGGCGGTCCGTGTGAGCGACAGCCGGTCGACCTGGCCGAGCTCATCGCCCTGGAGCTGAGGAGCCACCAGGTCAGCAGGAGGGTCCTCCTCCAGTTGACACCGGGGGTGACCGTCAACGGCGACCGGGCGCAGCTGCGGCAGCTGGTCTGCAACCTGCTGCAGAACGCCCAGCGGCACGCGTCCTCCACCGTCACCGTCACGCTCCGGCGGGAGAACGGCGGCACGCGCTGCGGGAGGGACGTCGCGGAACTGGAGGTCCTCGACGACGGCGCGGGAATCGCCGCCGACCAGCGCGAGACGGTGTTCCAGCGCTTCACGCGGCTGGACAGCGCGCGCAGCAGGGACGCCGGAGGAATCGGCCTCGGCCTCCCCATCGCCCGGCTGATCGCCGAACGCCACGAGGGCACCCTGACCATCAGGGACAGCGATCGAGGCGCCCGCTTCGTCGTCCGCCTTCCGCTGGACTCCCGGATCGGCGACTGAGCGCGTCCGCCGGGAGCCGCGCGGGCGAACTCAGCCGGCGGCGGCCGGAGCGACGCGAAGCCGCTCCACCGGCGCCGGTGGAGCGGCTCATCGCGGTTTCCCGCTCACCGGCCGGGCTCACGCGTCAGCCGGCCCGCGGAGCGGGTCAGTGGTGCCCGGGGCCGCCGTGCGTCTGGGTCCAGGGACCGGTGATGGCGAGGACGTAGCCGGGGGTCTGGATGTTGGCGAACAGGATGCGGCCGTCGCCGCTGAACGTCGGCCCGGTGAACTCGCTGTCGTTCAGCTCGTTGCGGGCCATCGGGTACGGCGTGCCCTTGTCCGTCACGCCCACCAGGTGCGACAGTCCCTCGCCGTCCTCGGCCAGGATGACCCCGCCGTACGGCGAGACGGTGATGTTGTCCGGCCCGTCGTAGTCGGTGTCCGCCTCGGGGTCGGGGTTGACGCCGAAGATGGTCGTGAGCGTGACGGTCTCCGACTCGGGGTCGTAGAACCAGACCTGGCCGTCGTGCTCGTTGACGCTGCCGTCGGTGTGACGGGCGTAGCTCGCGACGAAGTAGGCGCCGCCGTCACCCCACCAGGCGCCCTCCAGCTTGCGGCTGCGGGTGATCTGGTCGTCGGTGAACTGCTTGCGCACCGAGGTGGTCGTGGCGTTCCGGTCCGGCACGTCCACCCATTCCACCTTGTAGCGGGTGCCCGGCTGGGTCGCCTCGGACAGGTCGGCGATGTGCCTGCTTCCCTTGCGGCACCGCATGGCCTGCAGCGTCCCGGCCGTATCGCCGCCGGGGCCGAGGGCCAGCGCCCGCAGCGCGCCCTTCCGGCCGTGGAAGCCGCGGGGCGGGGTCCAGCGGAAGTACAGCCCGTTCGGGCCGCTCGCGTCCTCCGTCAGGTAGATCTCGGAGGTGCGCGGGTTGACCGCGACGGCCTCGTGGGAGTAGCGGCCGAGGAACTTCAAAGGGACGGGGTTCGCGTTGGCCTCCCGGTCGAACGGGTCGACCTCGAAGACGTAACCGTGGTCCTTCTGGAACGCGCCGCCGGCCCGCTGCTCGGTCTCCTCACAGGTCAGCCAGGTGTTCCACGGCGTGATGCCGCCCGCGCAGTTGTTGTGCGTTCCGGCCACGCTGACGTACTCGCGGATCCGGTTGCCGTTCCTGTCGACCTCGATGGTGGTGGTGCCGCCCTTCGCGCCGGGGTCGTAGGTCAGCCCGGGCAGGGCGGGCACGCCGTAGGGCTCGTCGCCACTGATCTCGTGGTTGTTCACCAGGACCCAGCCGTCGCGACCGGCGAAGCATCCGGTGCCGTCGGCGTCGCTGGGGGTCGGCTCGCCCGTCTCCAGAAGCGTCGTGCCGGCCTGGGCCACGATCGTGTACGAGAAGCCCTTGGGCAGGGCGAGCAGGCCCTTGGGGTCGGGGACCACCGGGCCGTACCCGATCGTCTTGCCGGCTCCGGCCTGGGCGGCCTGCGCGGCGGCGGGGCCGGCGATGGCCTCGATGCTGCCGGCGATGGCGATGCCGAGACCGCCGGCGGCGGCCGAGCGCATGAGGTCGCGGCGGGAGAAGGAGGAACTCACAGACATACCTTTCGGGGAGCTTCAGGCAGGCCATGAGATCCAATGCCGCCACCCTGAACGTCTCCTTCAGGGCGGCGTACGCATGGGTGAACGCGTTCTGACGATCATAGAAAGGGCCAGGTCAGCGCCCCGGACAGACATGTCCGACGCGCATGGCATCCCACGTCGCGGATGCCCAGGCCGCACCCCCGCCCGTGTGCGGCTCCACCCGCGCCGCCTCCGCGCTCATCGCGCAGGGCGGCGAAGCCGTCCGGCAGGGCTGCGACGGGAGGAGAGCACGCTGGAAGTAGGCCCACATCGGGACGCGATCATAGGGTGCCAACGTCACGGCATCCGGCAGGTGATGCCGGGGGCGAGCACATGTGGGAGCGCTTCCATATTCCGGCCTAATCTACGGGGACCTTTTGACAAGCGCCGTCTCGACACATCCGTCACGGTTTCGCCCGTGGTCCGGGCTCGGTCCGCGGCCCGGCTCTCCCGGGGCACGGGGCGCGGGAGGGCCGTCATGACGGTCGCCGAGCAGACCCGGGAGGGCGCCGGGTCGCTGCTCGCCCACCGGCCGTTCATGCTGGTGTTCGCCAGCAGGACGGCGTCGGCCGCGGCCACGGCGGGCACCTGGGTCGTGCTGCCCCTCTACGCGTACTCCGTGACGGACTCCGCCGCGCTCGCGGGCCTGGTGAGCGCGATGAACGTGATCCCGTACATCCTCTTCGGCGTGGTGGCCGGCGTCGTCGTCGACCGGGCCGCGCCGCGCCGCTTGCTGGTGGCCATGGAGGCGGCCAACGCCGTCGTCCTGCTGGCCGTACCGGTGCTCGCCGGCGCGCACGCCCTGTCGGCGGTCGCGCTGTGCGCGTTCGGGTTCGCCACGGCGACGGTCTTCGTGTGGTTCGACGTCGCGTCGGCCGCCTTCGTCCCCGCGGTGGTGGGCAGGACGCGGGTGTTCCAGGCGAACGGGCACCTGTGGGCGGCCTCCACCCTGGTCACCGCGGTCGCCGGGCCGGGTGGCTTCTTCCTGCTGGCGCACCTGGGGGTCGGCGGGACGTTCGCCGTCCTGGCGGCGTTCTCCGCGCTGTCGGCCGGCCTCCTTTCGGCGGTGCGGGTCGCCGAGCCGGAGCGCGGGCGCTCGCGTCCGGAGCGGCGGCCGGTCGCCGAGATGGCCGAGGGCTTCCGCTTCATCGCGGGCCAGCCGACCGTGCGGCTGCTCACCCTCGTGGGGATCGGCTCGGGGCTCAGCGCCGGAGCCGTCTACGGGCTCATCGTGGTCTTCGCCGACCGGGCGCTGTCCCTCGGCACCGAGGACTACCGGATCTCCTGGATCATCGCGGGGTCCAGCGCGGGGGCCCTGCTCGCGTCGCTGGCCGCGCCGCGGCTGCGGGGCCTGCCTCCCGTCGGCGTGGTGGCGGCACTGCTGACGCTGGAGGCCGGGCTGATGGCGGGCTACGCCCTGACGACCGGCTGGATCGCCGCCCTGGCCGCGATCTTCCTGTGGAACCTCGCGCACACCACCCTGATGATCTTCAGCATCTCCGCCCGGCAGGTGATCGCCCCGTCCGAGATGCAGGGCAGGGTCAACGCGGCAGGGCGCACGCTCGTGTGGGGCTGCGTCCCGCTCGGCTCCGCGGTCTGCGGACTGCTCGCCGAGACGACCGGGATCCGCGGCGCGCTGCTGGTCTTCCTGCTTCCCGCCGTCGCGAGCCTGGTCCTCACCGGGTTCGCGCTCGTCGGCCGACGGCACGAGGTGGCCCTGTGACAGCCCTGCGCGTGCTCTTCTTCGCCTTCTCCCGCAGCAGCCTCGGCCACATCGTCCGCTCCACGACTGCGGCCGCCCGGTTCGCCCGGGAGGGCCACGCCGTGGCCGTCGCCTGCCACGAGGAGTGCCGCGGGATCCCGGAACGGGCGGGCGTCGCGTGGTATCCGGTCAGAGAGCTCGGCCCGGCCCCCGCCTGGCGGGGCATGGACGACCCCGAGCGGCTGCGCGAGTTCAGCCGCGGGAGGCTGGCGAGCCCCGCCTACGTCGCGGAGTGCCTGGAGGACGAGCTCCGGCTCATCGACGGCCACTGTCCCGATGTCGTCATCTCCGACATGCGCAACACGGCCGGCGTGGCCGCCGCCATGCGGGGCGTGCCCGGTTACTCCATCCACAACCTGCGGCTGTTCCGGCATCCCATGCACGTGGTGCTTCCCGAGATCATCGCCACGCTCTCCTCGCTGGGCGTGCCCGGCCGCCACGCCCGGCGCGTTCTCGGCGACGCCGTCCTGGTCCCGGATCTGGCCGTGCTGGACGACCTGGCCGGCGTCCCGCCGGAGACCTCCGCGCTGATCTGCTCGCTCACCCGGGAGATCCGTCATGTCGGACCGCTGCTCCCACCCGAGATAGCCCGACCGCCGCGTGCCCCCGTTCCGGCGCCGCAGGACGGGCTCCTGCACGTCACCCTCGGCGGGAGCGGCGCGGGGAACCACGAGATCCGGCGCGTCGTCGACGCCGTGGGAGACCTCGACCTGCACGTGCAGATCACCCTGGGCGTCGCGGCGACCCCCGAGGTGGTGCGCTCGACCGAACGCGAGCTCGCCGCTCTCGCCCGCCGGGCCACCGTCCGCGTCACCGGCTTCCGGCACGACGCGGTGGACGTCACGAGGGCGGCGGACGCCGTGGTGACGCACGGCGGCCACGGGTCGATCACCGAGGGGCTGGCCGCGGGCACGCCCCTGGTCTTCCTGCCCCACTCCCCCGAGCAGCTCCTCAACGCCGCGCGCGTCGAGGAGCTCGGCCTCGGCGTCGTGCTGGCGCCCGGCGACGCCGCGGTCGTCGTCCGGGACAAGATCCTGGCCGCCGTGAAGCTGAAGGGCGGCGCCCAGCCGGCCCGGTTCCGCGAGGCCCTCGTCGCCGCCGACGGCGCCGGGCAGTTGGTGTCGTACGTGACCGGCTCGCTGGCGGTGGAACGGGCGGTGAGGGGATGATCCGCGCCGGAGAGCTCGCGATCTCGGTCGCCGCCATGGCCCACCCGTCCCGCGCCGACGCGGTGCGGGCGATGGCCGATGCACACGCGGAGCTCGGCATCACGGTCGTGTTCGACCCCGAGCCGGACCGGGGGCACAGCCTCGCCACGGCCCTCGCCGCATGGTCGGCCGTGGAGCCCGGCGCCACCCACCACCTGGTCGTCCAGGACGACGTGATCTTCTGCGACGGCTTCGCGCGGCTCCTGCCCGCGGTGGTCGGGGCCCGTCCTGACTCGGCGATCGGTCTCTTCGCGGAATGGGGCTCGCGCACCGCGTCCATGATCAGGGTCGCCGCCCTGCGCGGCGCCGCGTTCGCGGCGGTCGCCGACCCCTACGTCCCGACCCAGGCCCTCGTCCTGCCCGCCGAGCACGCTCGCGCGCTGGGCCGGCGCGCGTTCCGGGAGATCGAGCCCGACGACATCGCCGTCCGCCGCCACCTCCGGGAGGCGGGGGTCACGCCGGTCGTCGCCGTCCCCAACCTGGTCGAGCACGACGACCGGCCGAGCCTCACCGGCAACGGGTTCCAGGGGTTGCGCCACTCGGCCTGTCACCTTCCCGCGCCCCGGGTCCGAGTGCCGGAGGCCGAGGCGGCTGGGGCCGGCCTCGCCCACGTGCCGCACCTGTCCTGGATGCGCCTGGTCGCCGAGTGGTTCCCGTGCGGCCCGGACGACGAGCCGGGATGGACCGGGCAGCCCTTCGCCGCCCGGCTGCCGGCGCAGGTCACCATGGACGAGCTGCGCCGGACGTTCACCGCCTGCGTCCGGGGGGCGGACGCGCTGCGCGCCGCCCTCACCGAGATCGTGCTCTTCGAGTTCTGGCTGTACGGCGTCGGCGTCGGACTCGTCGCCGGGGTGCCTCCGGACGCCGTCGCCGCCCGGGCCGAGGACCCGGTCTGCCGTGCCGCCCTGCTCTCGGCCTTCCCGGGCGGCTTCCGCCGCTGTCTGCCGCTCCCGGTCCTGCGCGAGCTCGGGGAGGACGCGTTCCGGCTGCTCCGCCTCGCCGTGCGCACCGGTGCGGAGGCCGCCCTGCGCAGGTGAGTCGCCGCGTGTCGGGGGCATTCACTATCCTGCGATCGGCCGCCGGTCTCCGGGAGGCTGAGCGCGGCCCGCCGTGCGCCGACGGCACGGCGGTGAGTCCGGCGTGGGACGGCTGGGCCCGGCGTCAACGAAAGGGTGTCACGTGACCCACTGGGACGGCGCTGAGCACGAGCCGCGGACGGCGGCCGGACACGAGGTGTTCGCCGCCGACGACGAGGTCGGCCGGGATCTGGCGACGGTCGACTGGTCGGGAACGCCGCTCGGGCCGCCGGCCGGGTGGCCGCAGAGCCTGCAGACCGCGGTGAGCATCCTGCTGTCGTCCCGCTTCTCCATGTGGATGGCGTGGGGACCGGAGCTGACCTTCTTCTGCAACGCCGCCTACCGCCGCGACACCCTGGGCCGGAAGTACCCGTGGGCGCTCGGCCGGCCGGCCGGCGAGGTGTGGGCGGAGATCTGGGACGACATCGGCCCGCGGATCGACACCGTGCTGGCCACGGCCAAGGCGACCTGGGACGAGGCCCTGCTGCTGTTCCTCGAACGGGCCGGCTACCCGGAGGAGACCTACCACACGTTCTCCTACAGCCCCCTCCGCGACGACGCCGGCGCCGTCGTCGGCATGTTATGCGTGGTCAGCGAGGACACCGAGCGGGTCGTCGGCGAGCGGCGGATGGCGACGCTGCGCGACCTCGGCTCCGATCCCAGCGTGGTCCGCACCGAGCAGGAGATGCTGGCCTTCGCCTGCAGGCAGCTCGGCCGCAACCCGCACGACCTCCCGTTCACGCTGACCTACCTGTTCGAGGACGGCGGCGGCGCGCGGCTGGCGGGGGCGACCGGGATCTCC
>NZ_KI866527.1:404713-413186 GCF_000511135.2 Microbispora sp. ATCC PTA-5024
GGATCTCCGCCGGACACCCGGCCGCCCCCGCCTCGCTCGCGCCCGGCGACCCCGGCGGGGTGTGGCCGGCGGCGGCGCTGGCCCGCGGCGAGTCCGTGCTCGTGCCGCTGGAGGGCGCCCCGTTCGCGGACCTGCCGTCCGGCGAGTGGCCGGACCCGCCCGCGCAGGCGCTCGTGGTGCCGCTGCTGCAGCAGGCGAGCGCCCCGTACGGGTTCCTGGTGGCCGCGCTCAACCGGTACCGGCCGCTGGACGACGGCTACCGCGGGTTCGTCGAGCTGGCGGCCGGGCACGTCGCGGCGGGGATCGCCAGCGCCCGCAGCTACCAGGCACAGCAGCGGCGCGCCGAGGAGCTGGCCGAGCTCGACCGCGCGAAGACCGTCTTCTTCTCCAACATCAGCCACGAGTTCCGCACCCCGCTGACGCTGATCATGGGTCCGGTCGAGGAGCTGCGCGGCCGTCTGCAGGACGCCGACGCCGAGGTGCGCGAGGAGCTGGAGGCCATCCGCCGCAACGGGTTGCGGCTGGGCAAGCTGGTTAACACGCTGCTCGACTTCTCCCGGCTGGAGGCGGGCCGGATGCAGGCCCGCTACGAGCCGGTCGACCTGGCCGCGGTCACCGCCGAGCTGGCCAGCCTCTTCCGTTCCGCCATCGACAAGGCGGGCCTGGAGTTCCACGTCGACTGTCCCCCGCTCGACGAGCGCGTGTACATCGACCGCGGCATGTGGGAGAAGGTGGTCCTCAACCTGCTCAGCAACGCGCTGAAGTTCACCTTCGAGGGGTCGATCGGCGTGGCGGTGCGCAGGGAGGGCGCCCACGCGACGGTGACGGTCACCGACACGGGCGTGGGCATCCCGGCGGAGGAGGTGCCGCGGCTGTTCGAGCGGTTCCACCGCATCGAGAACGCCCGTTCGCGCTCCAACGAGGGCAGCGGCATCGGCCTGGCCCTCGTCCAGGAGCTGGTCGCGCTGCACGGCGGCGCCATCGCCGCCGACAGCGCCGAGGGCGAAGGCACCCGCTTCACGATCCGGCTGCCGTTCGGCTCCGCGCACCTGCCCGCCGAGGCGATCACGACGGCCGCCGGCACCGGCGCCGCGTCCGCCACCGCCGCCCCCTACGTCCAGGAGGCCCTGCGCTGGCTGCCCGCGGACACCGCCGCCGATCCCGCCGAGGACGCCGTGGAGATGCCGTCCCACGGCGCCCTCGCCGCCCCGGCGCGCGTCCTGGTGGCCGACGACAACGCCGACATGCGCGAGTACCTCGTCCGCCTCCTCAAGGGCGCCGGCTACCAGGTCGACACGGCGAGCGACGGGCGACAGGCCCTGGACGCCATCCGCGCCGACGTCCCCGACCTGGTCGTCAGCGACGTGATGATGCCCCGCCTGGACGGCCTGTCCCTGGTGGGGGCGTTGCGGGCCGAGCCGCGCACCGCCGCCGTCCCGGTGCTCCTGCTGTCGGCCCGGGCGGGCCAGGAGGCGTCCATCGAGGGCCTGCAGGCGGGCGCCGACGACTACCTGGTCAAGCCCTTCGCCGCCGCCGAACTGCTCGCGCGGGTGCGGGCCAACATGGAGATGGCGCGCCTGCGACACCACCAGGCCCGCTGGCGCACCGCACTGGTGGACTCCCTGCAGGAGGCGTTCTTCGTCTGCGACGAGAACGGCGCCGTCGTCGACATCAACAGCGGGTTCACCGACATGCTCGGCTACGGGCCGGAGAACCTGCCGTACCTGCCGGTCCATCCCTGGTGGCCCGACGCCGGCACCGATCCCGAGGCCCACCGGCAGGCCGCGGACGCCTTCGCCGGCCTTCTCGGCGACGGCCAGGGCAGCTGCACGATCCCCCTCACCCACCGCGACGGGCATCGTCTGTGGGTCAGCGCCACCGTCAACCGGGCGCAGGACCCCGACACGGGGCGGCGCGTCGTCGTCGGCACCTTCCGCGACGTCACCGCCGAGCACTACGCCATCCAGCGCGAAAGCGCCCTCGCCTCCCTCAGCACCTGCCTGTCGCGGGCGGCCAGCCTGCCCGAGGCGCTGGCCGGCGCGCTGCGGGAACTGCGTGACCTGTGGCGGGCCCGGTCCGTGGTCGCCGCCGTCTTCGGCCACGGCGCCGAACCCACCCTGACCGCCACCGACCCGGCGCTGGACTGGCGGCGGCTGCCCGCCGAGCGCCGCGAGTCGCTCACCGAGCTGCGTCAGCGGCCGCTGCTGACTCCCGTCGCCGGCCCCACCGGCGTCGGGGTCCTGCTGGAGCACCCCGACGGGCCGCTGGCCCTGTTCGTGGACCTCGGCGACCACCGGCCCTTCACCGGCGAGGACCAGCTCCTGCTGTCACTGCTGGCCTCGCACCTCGCCCAGGGACTGGCCCGCGCCCACCAGATCGACCAGCAGCGCGAGACCGCGATCGCGCTGCAACGCGCCATCCTCGGCCCCTCCCGGCTGCCCGACGGGTTCGCCGTCCGCTACGAGCCCGCCACGCGCCCCCTGGAGGTCGGCGGCGACTGGTACGACACCGTCGCCCTGCCCGGCGGCCGCATCGGCATCGTGGTCGGCGACTGCGTCGGGCGCGGTGTGCAGGCCGCCGCCGTGATGGGCCAGCTGCGCAGCGCGTGCCGGGCGCTGCTGCTGCAGGACGAAAGCCCGGCGCGCACCCTCATGGCCCTGGACCAGTTCGCGGCCGGCGTCCCCGGCGCCGTCTGCACCACCGTCTTCTGCGGGGTCCTCGACCCGGACACCGGACACCTCACCTACTCCAGCGCCGGTCACCCGCCGGGCATCCTCACCCACCCCGACGGCACCACCCACCTGCTCGAGGACGGGCGTTCCGTCCCCCTGGCGGTCCGCAGGACCAGGCCGCGGCCCGAAGGCGAGACGACCATCCCCGCCCGCGGCACGCTCATGCTGTACACCGACGGCCTGGTCGAACGCCGCCGCCGGCCCCTCGACGTGGGCATCGGCCTGGCCAGCCAAGTGGTCCAGGACGGCCGGGAGGTCGCCGTCAACGATCTCGCCGCGCAGGTGATGACGCGCCTGGCGCCCGCCGACGGCTTCGACGACGACGTCGCTCTGCTGCTCTACCGGCACCCCGCCCCGCTGGAGATGACCTTCCCCGCCGAGTCGTCCCAGCTGGCGCCCGTACGGAAGGCCCTGCGGACCTGGCTCGCGCAGTGCGACCTGCCGGCCCAGATGATCCAGAACATCCTGGTGGCGGCCGGTGAGGCGTGCGCCAACGCCATCGAGCACGGTCACCGCCACTCCCCCGGTGAGACCGTCCGCCTGCGGGCCGAGGCCTTCGTCGACGTCCTGCGCCTCACCGTCGCCGACACCGGACGCTGGAAGTCGCCGCAGCCCGAGGCGAACCCCCACCGCGGCCGCGGCGTCGCGCTCATGCGCGCCCTGATGCAGCAGGTCACCATCACCCCCAGTCCGTACGGCACCACCGTCGACATGCACACGAGGATCGCCCGATGAGCACTCCCCTCACCGTCACCCCCGGCCAGGGCCCGGACGGCGCCCGGCTCCTGACCGTGGCCGGCGAGATCGACATGAGCAACACCGCCGCCCTCGCCGACGCCATCGGCGGCACGGCGGGCCCGCTCGTCCTCGACCTGACCGGCGTGGAGTACCTCGACAGCGCCGGCCTGAACGTCCTGTTCGCCCACGCCGACCACATCACGCTCATCGCCAACCCTTTGCTGGAGTCCCTCCTGACCATCTCCGGCCTCGCCGAGCTGGCCACCGTCCACTACCGGGAGCCCGGCGCCTCGATGGCCGGATAGCGGCTCCGGCACCCCCCCGGGCCCCGTTCGGGTCTCCTCGTGGCCTGTCTACTCTCGGAGGAAAGGGGGACGGGCCATGAAGACGAGCCAACCTCTGCCGCTGGTGCCGGTGCTGGGCGGGGCCGTCACCGCGGCCGTCCTCGGCTACGCCTACGGACGGTGGCGCGTCCGGCGACCGGCCTCCGCGATCACGCCGGCGCCGGTCGAGGCCCATCCGCCGCCCGCCGCCCAGCCGGCGACGACGACGGCCGACGAGATCGCCGAGCACCTGGCGGCGGCCAACGCCATGATCAACCTGTGTGAGCGGATCCGCTGGTACGCCGAGGACCTGTGCCATGAGCTCCGCTCACCCCTGACCGCGCTGCGTACCGAGCTGGAGGAGGCCCGGCTGCACCCCCGGCAGGCCGACACCACCCGCATGATCGAGAACGCTCTGGTGAGCGCCGACCGGATGGACCGCGTAATCGACAGCATCCTCGTGATGAGCCGGTTGCAGGCCGCCAGCCACCAGACCCGGGAGCGGTTCGACCTGGCCGCCGTGGTGCGCAACGAGGTGCTGGTGACCTCGCTGCACGCCCGCATGCGTCCCTCCGACCCCGTCGTCGTCTGGGCGGTGCGGGAGCAGATCCGCCAGGCGCTGCGCAACCTGCTCGACAACGCCCACCGCCACGCCCGCCGCACGGTGGAGGTCGAGGTCCGCCACGCCGACGGGACGGTCTTCGTGATCGTGGACGACGACGGCGACGGCGTCCCGAACGCCGATCGGCGGCGCCTGATCGAGCGGTTCACCCGGGTCGACGACGTCCGCCGCCGGGACGAGGGCGGCACGAGCCTCGACCTGAGCCTCATTCAGGCGATCACCGAGGTGCACGGCGGCACCCTCCACGTGGAGGACTCCCCCATCGGCGGCGCCCGGTTCGTCCTCACTCTGCCCGCGGCCCAGCCGTAGAGATCGGCGGAGTCGCGGTCAGGCGTCCAGGAACTCGTCGATCATCGGGGCCAGCCACTCGGCCCGCTGCGGGATCGAGGTGTGCGTGGTGCCCGGCAGGATCGCCAGCCGGCACCGCGGCAGCGGGGTCAGGTCGCCGGGCACCCCGCCGCCGAGCAGCCGGAACATCTCCAGGGCGTGCTCCGGGCGGACGATGTCCGCGTCGCCCAGGACGATCATCACGGGGGCGGCGAGCGCGCGGATGCGGTCGGCCGGCCACCGCGGCAGGTCGCCGTCGAGCCGCTTCACTTTGGCCACGAGGGTCGCGAACCGGTCAGGGAACGGCGCGGTGCGCAGGTACTCCTCGTGGAACTCCGAACCGTGCAGGTGCTCCGGCCGCAGGTCCTGGATGCCGTCGAGCAGGCCCGGGTACAGGCCGCTCTCGTCGAAGCTCACCGACGCCAGCACGAGCCGGCCGACCCGCTCGGCGTGGTGCGTGCCGAGCCGCAGCCCGACCGCCGCCCCCATGCTCCAGCCGAACACGTCCGCCCGCCCGACCCCGAGGTGGTCGAGCAGCGCTACCACGTCCGCCGCGAGGTCCTCCACCGTGAGGTCGCGCTCGACGTCCCCGGTGCGGCCGTGCGCCTGCAGTTCCACGGCGAGCACGCGGCGGGTCCTCGCCAGGTGCGGCAGGATCGCGCCGAACGAGGTGCCGATCCCGGACAGCGCGCCGTGGATCAGGACGACCGGCCGGCCGGCGCCGGCGCCGTGCTCCTCGTAGTACATCTCCAGGCCGTTCACCGGTGCGTGGCTCATGGTGGCGATCCCCTCTCGAACTGGGCGACGCACCCACGGTGCGCCCGCTCGCTTACGACCGGCTTCCGGCGGGCTTACGGCTTGTAGGGTGATCCGCATGCGGTTCGGCGTACTGGGTCCGGTCGACGTCACGACCGACGCCGGCGAGCCGGTCACCGTTCCCGGCGTCAAGGTCCGCGCGCTCCTCGCCGACCTGCTCGCCAACCGCAACCAGGTGGTCTCGGCCGACCGGCTGATCGAGGACCTGTGGGGCGACGCCCCTCCCGCGAACCCCGCCGGCGCCCTGCAGGTGCGGGTCTCGCAGCTCCGCAAGGCGCTGAACGACGCCGAGCCCGGCGCCCGCGACCTGGTGGAGTCGCGCCCGCCCGGCTACCTCCTGCGGGCGACCGCCGACGCGGACCGGTTCGCCGAGCTGACCGCGGCGGGGGACGCGGACCGCCTCACCGAGGCGCTCGCGCTGTGGCGCGGCGAGCCGTACGCGGACTTCGCCGACGAGGAGTACGTTCGTGCCGAGGCCGTACGGCTGGCCGAGCAGCGCCTCGTCGTGCTCGAACGCCTCGCGGAGCTCCGCCTGGCCCGCGGGGAGCACGACCTGGCCGCGGCCGACCTGGCCGACCTCGTCACCCGCCATCCGCTCCGGGAGAGCCTGCGGGCCCTGCATCTGCGCGCCCTGTATGCGGCCGGCCGTCAGACCGAGGCCCTCGAGAGCTACGCCGGCCTGCGCGAACGCCTCGCCGAGGAGATGGGCGTCGATCCCGGCCCCGACCTGGTCGCCCTGCACGGGCGGATCCTGGCCCAGGACGCCGGGCTGACCGGGCCGCCCCGCACGGCCCTGATCCGCAACAGCCTCCCGGCCCGGCTCGACGAGCTGGTCGGGCGGGCCGAGGCGCTCACCGAGCTGCGGGCGCTGATCCCGGAGCACCGGCTGGTCACGCTCACCGGGCCGGGGGGCGTCGGCAAGACCCGGCTGGCCACCGAGGCGGCCCGCGAGCAGGCGTACCCGGACGGCGTCCACGTCGTGGAGCTCGCCGCGCTGCCGCCCGGCGATCCCGGCGTGGCCGAACGGGTCCTCACCGCTCTGGACGTCCGCGAGGTGGCCGGCGCCGGTGTCCCGGCCGCCGAGCGGCTGCTCGCCGCCGTCGGCCGGCGGCGGCTGCTGCTCGTGCTGGACAACTGCGAGCACGTCGTCGAACCGGCGGCTGGCCTGGTGGCCCGGCTGCTGCGGGACGCTCCCGGCGTGACCGTGCTGGCGACCAGCCGGGAACCGCTCGGCCTCACCGGCGAGCTGGTGTGGGAGGTGCCGCCGCTGGCCCTGCCGGACGAGGAGCGCGATCTGGACGCGGTCCGCCGCTCGGCCGCGGCCCGGCTGTTCGCCGCGCGCGCCGCCGCCCGGCAGCGCGGCTTCCGGCTGGACGAGCGGACCGCCCCGGCCGTGGCGCGGATCTGCCGCCGCCTGGACGGCCTGCCGCTGGCACTGGAGCTGGCCGCGACCAGGGTCCGCGCGCTCGGCGTGGCCGGCGTGGCCGAGCGCCTCGACGACCGCTTCACGCTGCTCGCCACCACACAGCGCGACCTGCCGGAGCGGCAGCGGACCCTGGCCGCGGCGATCGGCTGGAGCTGGGACCTGCTCGACGACGCCGACCGCGAGGTCCTGGCGCGGCTCGCCGTCTTCGGCGGCGGCTGCGCCCCCGACGCCGCCGAGGCCGTCTGCGGCGCCGGCCTCGACGTGCTGGCCCGGCTGGTCGACCGGTCGCTGGTGGTCCTCGACGACACGGCGGCCGGGCCGCGTCACCGGCTGCTGGAGTCGGTGGCGGCGTTCTGCCTCGACCGGCTCGAGACGGTCCGTCCGGGCGGCGTCGCCGAGGCCCGCGCCCGGCACGCGGCGTACTACACGGAGCTGGCCGAGCGCGCGGACCCCGAGTTGCGCGGGCCCGCTCAGGCCGAGTGGCTGTCGAGGCTCGACGCCGAGGACGGCAACCTGCGGGCGGCGCTCGCGCACGGCGGCGGGCTGCGCCTGGCCAACGCGCTGACCTGGTATTGGTTCCTGCGCGGCCGGTTCACCGAGGCCCGGCGCGCACTGGCGCTCGACGGCGACGCGTCCCACCGGGCCGGGGCCGAGGCGTGGCGGGCAGGCTTCGCCCTGCTCCAGGGCGACGAGGCGGACACGGCGGGCGTCTCCGCGTACGACGACGGCCGCGGCACGTGGTTCGTGGCCGCGGCGCTCATCGAGCGCGGCGAGCTGACACTGGCGGAGGAGCTGCTGTCGTCCGCCGAGGACGCCGCGGGGAAGGCGGCCGACCGGTGGACCGAGGCCGCCGTGCTGGCCAGCCGGGCCAAGCTCGCCCACGCGGGCGGCGACCTCGCCGCCCTGGAGCGCGACGGCGCCCGCAGCGCGGAGATCTTCGCGGAGCTGGGCGACCGCTGGGGCGGGGTGCAGGCCGGCCAGTGGATGGCCGGCCTGGCCGAGCTCACGGGCGACCACGACCGGGCCGCGGCCCTGCTCCGCGAGGCGCTGAGCCGGGCCGAGGAGCTGTCGCTGTGGCCCGAGGTGGGCACCGCGCTGTCCTGGCTGGCCTGGCTCGCCGTGCAGACCCGCGACTACGGGCGGGCCCGGGAGCTGGCGGGGCGGGCGTACCGCCTGGCGGCCGAGCAGGACTGGCCGGCCGCGATGGTGTTCGCCGAGCTCGGCCTCGGCTTCGCCGCCCGGCGCGCGGGCAGGCTCGACGTCGCCGTCGCCCACCTCGAACGGCTGGTGGAGCGGGCCCGGCGCGACGCGCAGCCGGCGCTGTTCCTGCCGATGACGCTGGTCGAGCTGGGGTACGCGGCCGAACAGGGCGGCGATCCGGCGACCGGCCTGGCCCGGCATGCCGAGGCGTTCGACGCGGCGCGGGCGATGGGCGCGCCGCGGGACGCGATCGGCGCCCTCGAGGGCATCGCGTCGGCCGCCGCCCACT
>NZ_KI866527.1:413271-419931 GCF_000511135.2 Microbispora sp. ATCC PTA-5024
ATCGCGTCGGCCGCCGCCCACTCGGCGCCGGAGGTCGCCGCCCGGGTGCTCGGCGCCGCGACGGCCGCCCGGCGGACCGCCGAGTTCGCCGCGGCGCCGGCCGAGCGGGACGAGCTGGACCGGATCACCGGCCGTCTGGTCGCCGCGCTCGGCCGGGAGCGGTTCGACGCGCTGGTCGCCTCCGGGGGCCGCCTGAGCCCCGACGAGGGCCGGGCCCTCGTTTCGGGCTCGTCGCCTCCAGGCGCGGCCTGACCCCGCCGCCGCCCCGGGAGGGTCACGCCGCCCGGCGGTACGACGCGATGATCACGCCGCTCTTCATCACCTTGGTGCCGGCCAGCGCCAGCGTCGCCGCGGCCTCGGCGAGCGGCGTGGTCACGGTGTCCCCGCCGACGAACACGGGGTGGATCCAGAACCGGGCCTCGTCCAGCAGCCCGGCCTTGAGCAGGGTGTGCGCGACCGGGCCGTAGCCGTACATCAGGATGTCCCCGCCGTCCTGCGCCTTGAGCGCGGCGACCTCCTCCACCAGGTCGCCCTTCAGGACCGTGGTGTTGTTCCACTCCGGGTCGGTCAGGGTGGTCGACGCGACGTACTTGCGGATGGCGTTCATCTCGGCGGCGCCGCTGTCCTCCGTGACCTCCATGGTCGGCCACGCGGCGGCGAACCCCTCGTACGTGCGGCGTCCCATCAGCAGGGCGTCCGCGGCCCTCAGCTGCTCGCCGGCGAACGCGACCGCCTCGTCGTCGAAGAACGGGGTGGTCCAGGCCGGGTTCTCGATGACGCCGTCGAGGGTGATGTAGGTCGAGGCGATGACCTTGCGCATGGTTTGCTCCTGGGAGGCGTGGGCTCTTTCGGGTACGGCCAGAACTCTGCCGACCGGCGCTTACGGTTCGCTTCAGATGCCCTTGCAACGGCGCGGACGAGCGCCCTTCCTCCGCCGCGCTCCGCTCCTCCCCGGCCCTCCCCACCCGCCAGGACGGGGTCCCGCACTCGCTATCCGCCCCGCGTCACAGTCGCGCCCGGCAGCGACTCCTTCTGCGCTTCCGGCGAACCGACGACGGCGTTGAGCCCGCCGTTCACGGGCTGCGCGACCGCGTCGCCCGAGACGAAGGGATGCGACGTCTCCCCCTCGACCCTGATCAGCATCCTGGTGGGGGTGCAGGCCAGGCGGACCTTGTCCTCCGAGGAGGTGACCACCGCCGGCTCCACCGGTCCGGAGAACCCCTCCTCCCGCTCCGGCTGCCCCTCGGACTCGGTCAGGTCGACGTGCATGCTCCAGCCGGAGCCGGACAGCCCGCACAGGCCGGAGGAGTTGATCCACGCGATCAGGTTTTGGGAGCCGACCATGATCTGTGCCAGTGCCCGCTCCCCCTCGTCGGGAAGCTTGGGGTGATCGGTCAGCCCCCTCAGCTTGACCAGCGGCCAGCGGGCCGGATCCTTCAGCACCGGGTTCACTGCCGGCGCGGAGCACGCGCCGAGGGCCGATACCAGCGACAACGCGGCTGCGGCACGCGCCAGACGATCGTTCACTGCGGTTCCCCGTTCGCGACGACTCGGTGATCTTGAGTCTACGCACCTCACCTGAGGCGCGGGCGCCGATCAGGCATTCCGGCCGCGGGACCTCGCGTGGTGGTCGGCGAGAAGCGTGAGCAGCTCGATGAGCCGGTCGCGCTCCGGCCCGGTGAGAGGCGCGAGCACCTCGTCCTGGAGCTCCGCGAGCAGGGCGTCGAGCCTGCGCAGCCGGGCACGGCCCTCCGGGGTCAGGGTGATGACGTTGCGGCGGCGGTCGGCGGGGTCGGGCGCGCGCTCCACCAGGCCACGGCCGGCGAGCTCGTTGATGACGGCGACCACGTCGCTGCGGTAGATGCCGGTACGGCGGCTGAGCTCCGCCTGGCTCGCCGGGCCCAGTTCCTCCAGCGTCACGAGCACGGCGTAGTGCCACTTGCGGGCGTCCTCGCGCGCCAGCCCCTCGGTGACCACCCGGTCGGCGTGCGCCGCGACCATCGCCAGCAGCCGGGTCGGCACGCCGCGCAGCCTGGCGGGGGTCCCCTTCCCGTCCACGTGATGGGTCATGTCGGACGCGCCGCTGCTCATGCCGATGATCCTATCTCGTTGCGTTAGTGGGACTAACGATGTACATTCGTTCGTGGCACTAACGTTAGTGCGACGAACGAATGAGGAGAACCTCCATGCCCGTGATCGACGTGCTCGACTCCACGATGTACTACGAGGAGACCGGGAGCGGCGTCCCCTTCGTCTTCCTGCACGGCAACCCCGGCTCGTCCCACCTGTGGCGCAAGGTCCTGCCGCGGGTCGGCGGGCGGGCCCGCCTTCTCGCCCCCGACCTGATCGGCATGGGCCGCTCGGGCAAGCCCGACGTGCCGTACCGGTTCGCCGACCACGCCCGCTACCTCGACGCCTGGTTCGAACGGCTCGGGCTGGAGGACGTGGTGCTCGTGGGGCACGACTGGGGCGGGGCGCTCGCCTTCGACTGGGCCGCGCGCCATCCCGGCCGGGTCCGCGGCGTCGCCTTCTTTGAGGCCGTCGTCCGGGGGGTGTCGTGGAGCGAACTGGGCGAAGGCCCCCGATCCCGGAGCGAGGCCATCCGGGGCCCGGAGGGCGAGTCGCTGGTGCTCGACCGGAACTTCCTCGTGGAGACGGCGTACACCGGCGGGGTGCTGACCCCTCTGAGCCCGGCGCAGATGGAGCCGTACCTGGCGCCGTACCCCACCCGGGAGAGCCGCCGCCCGCTGCTCGAGTGGGCGCGCTCGCTTCCGCTCGACGGCGAGCCCGCGGACGTGGCCGAGCGGATCGGCCGGTACGGCGAGTGGCTCGCCGGCAGCGACGACGTCCCCAAGCTGCTGATCACCTTCGACGGCTCGGGGACCCTGCTCGTCACCCCGGAGGTGGCCCGATGGTGCCGGGCGAACATCTCCGCCCTGGAAGTCGAGTACGGCGGACCCGCGGGACACCACGCGCCGGAGGACCGGCCCGAGGCCATCGGCGCGGCGATCACCGCGTGGGCGGCACGGCACGGGCTGACCACGTACAGCTAGCCGGACGCACGGCCCGCCCCCGCGAGCCGTCGGGACATGGCGGGGCGGTTCCGCCGGCGGGGCCGTTGCGGCGGGGCCGTTGCGGGGCGGCGGCTCCGGGGCGGCGGCTCCGGGGCGGCGGCCTCAGCCCCGTTCCCACCGCCACAGGCGTTCGCCGTCCTCCATCTGGTCCGTCGGCCGCAGGCCGATCCCGGCCGCCACCTTCATGGACGCCTGATGATCGGGATGGATGTGGGCCTGGAGGAGGTCGACGCCCCGGCCGCGCAGCCACTCGGCCAGCGCCACCGCGGCCTCCGAGGCGTACCCACGCCCCTGCCAGGCCGTTCCCACCACCCACGCGACCTCGGCCCGCCGCCCGGCGCCGGTCACCGTCGCCTGCACCGTGCCGACCGGCCGGCCGTCCCGCCTGCGGCGCACGATCCAGTTGAGCCAGGCCTGCCGGCCGTCGGGCGAGCGTCCCGCGGCCAGCCTGGCGTACCGGGCCCGCAGGCCGTCCAGGTCGGGAGGCCCTCCCCCGATGAAGCCGTACAGGTCCTCCCCGGCGAGGACGTCCACCATGTCGTCGGCGTCCTCCACGGTGAGGGGGGTCAGCGTGAGCCGGGCCGCCTCGATCCGGTCCGCGCTCAGGCCGCCGCCCGCTTCGCTGTCGTCGTCCACGTACAGGAGTCTTCCGCGAGACGGAGGCGGTCCGCGAGCGGGTTTCCGTCAGCCCGCCACGGCGGCGCGCACGTCCGCGAGCAGGGCCTGCGCCGCGGCCACGGTCTCCTCGATCCGCTCCGGCGACTCCCCGACGCGACCGAGCAGCCTCTGTGCCCGTACGGCGAAGCCGGGAGGGGCCGGGGGCAGCCGGCCTGCCGAGGCCACCATGCCCTTCTCGTTGATCAGCCACCGGCCGGCCCGGCCGTGCAGGGCGTGGCAGGCGACGCCGACGGCGCGGAAGAGACATCCGGCGGCGTAGACGGGGTCGGCTCCGGCCGCGCCGTACCTCGCCAGGTCCAGGCAGAAGCCGGCCTCCCACAGCCCCCGCACGAGGGCGCCGCCGAGAGCCGGCGGGTAGGCCTGAGCGCTCTCCCGCAGGGCGGTGAGCTCCCCGGTGGGGTCGGCGAGCACCCGGCACAGCGCCGCCTCCCCGGCATACGCGTGGGAGTAGAACCCCAGCGGATGCCCGGTCTGGACGGCGACCTCGTAGCGGCCCTCGCGGCACTCCGCCCAGACCCGGCGCACCCGGTCCAGGTCGCGGTAGATCCAGTCGACGCGCAGGCCGCCGACCGTCAGCCAGGCGCCGCCGTCGACCCACGGCCCCCAGCCGCCGGGCTCGGTGACCGTGCTTCCTTCGCCCGCCACCTGTACGGCGAGCTCGCGCAGCGCCGCCACGTCCAGCTCGCCCCGGTAGTAGAGCCCGAGATCCACATCGGAGTCGGGGCGGTGGGTGCCCCGGGCCCGGCTGCCGCCCAGCGCCACCGCGACCACGCCGGGAATCCGCGCAAGCTGTCCGGCGAGCGCTCCCACGGCCAAGTCGTCCATGACCCCTATGATCACGCGGATCGGGGCTCAGGCGGTGTCGTTGGCCTCGGTGATCCAGTAGGCGAGGTTGGCCTGAGCGGTCAGCGTGTCGGGGTGGTCGTCGCCCAGGACCCGTTCGCGTACGGGCACCAGGGCGAGGTAGAGGTCGCGCGCCCCGGCCGGGTCCCCCGCCTCCCCGGTCCACGTGGCGTGGTTGCCCCGGGCGGTGAGGGTGTCGGGGTGGTCGGGGCCCAGCACCCGCTCCCGCACCGGCACCAGCGCCGCGTACAGGTCGCGGGCCGCCGCCGGGTCCCCCGCCTCCCCCGTCCAGTAGGCGAGGTTGGCCCGGGCGGTGAGGGTGTCGGGATGGTCGACCCCCAGCACCCGCTCCCGCACCGGCACCAGCGCCGCGAACAGGTCGCGGGCGGTGGCCGCGTCGCCGGCCTGGCCGGTCCAGTACGCGAGGTTCGCCCCGGCCACGAGCGTCTCGGGATCGTCGGGGCCCAGGCTCCGCTCCCGTTCCGGCACGAGCACGGCGAACAGGTCGCGCGCCGCGGACGCGTCGCCGGCCTGGCCGGTCCAGTACGCCAGGTTGCCGCGGGCCGTGGACGCCGCCGGGTGGCCGTCTCCCAGCACGCGCTCCATGAGGGGCACGAGCTCGGCGTACAGGTCCCTGGCGGCCACCGCGTCTCCCGCCCGTCCGGTGAAGTGGGCGAGGTTGGCCCGGGCGCCCAGCAGGTCGGGGTCGTCGGCGCCCGACACCTGCTCCATCGCGGGGACGAGCTCGGCGTACAGGTCGCGGGCGGCCGCGGCGTCGCCGGCCTGTCCGGTCCGGACGGCGAGGGCGGCTCGGTCGGCCAACGACGCGATGCTGTCGCGGTCGGCCGGCGACGCGATGCTGTCGCGGTCCGTCGGAGCCTCAAGGCTGTCGCGGTCCGTCGGCTCAAGGCTGTCGCCGGCGGGCTCGGGCGCGGGCGTCGTCCCGGGGATCTCGGTGGAATCGCCCGGCGGGAGCGCGGCGAGAGGGGCGGGACGGGACGGGTGCCGCGTGAGGGCGGCGTGCCGTGCGGGCGACCGGAGGGCCCGGAACCGGGAGGCCGCCGCGAGCGCGCGGCGGTGCAGCTCCCGGGGGGCGCACCAGCTCAGCGCGGGGCGGCCGTCGTCGCGGGGACCGGAGCCCAGGCCGTCCGTCATGAGGCCGCACTGCCAGTACCAGCGCCGCAGGTCCTGGAGCACGCACACGTAGACCGTGTCGACGTCCAGCGAGCGCTTCGCGGCGTACGCGGCGATCTGCTCCCAGGTGGCGATGATCGGCGTGGTGAAGGAACGTTCCACGCACACGCGGGTGAGCGTGTACAGCGTCGTCCGGTCCTCGGCCCCGTTGTCCGCGGCGCTGCCGAGCATCCGCGGCTCCTGCCGGACCAGGACCGCCCGCCAGGGCGGCCACGCCGACGCAACGAGCAGGCCGAGCAGGGCCCCGACGACCCACCAGTTCAGGGACATGGCGCATACCTTCGTCACAAGCGGTACGGGAGACCCGTACGAGGAGGAAAGGCTCCCGGCCGGCCGATGTCCCGTCGCCCTCGCCGCGCGAGGAGGCGAAGGAGACGAGGGCCGACAGCCAGGAGAGCGGCTGCGATGTCGTCGCAGCCGCTCTTGTCGCGGCGGTTCCCGTCCGCGCGGCTCATGCCCTTGCGCAGGGCGCGAGACGGGAACGGTCAGGCGGATGCCGGAAGACCCGCGCCGCGAACCCGTTCGGAGACGCCCCCCTCAGGTCGTGCCGCCGGAGCCTTCGTCCCACCCCCCGCGGGCTGTTCCCGCGGTCGTGGGGGTGGACGGCCCCTGCCGGCGCGACCAGCGCCTCCGAGCCTTCGTGCGCCTCGGCGGGGGCGCGCTCCCGCCGAGGATCGTGCGGTGGTGTCGCTGCCGCGGTCCCGGGGGCACCCGAACCGCGGGCAGCGACATCACCTGTCAGTGACGGCCGCCGCCGCCGTTCCAGCCGCCGCCGTTGCCGCCACCCTGGCCGCCGCCGTTGCCGCCGCCCCAGCCGCCGCTGTGGCCGCCGGTGCCGCCACCCTGGCCGCCCGTGCCGCCCGTGCCGCCC
>NZ_KI866527.1:419951-424896 GCF_000511135.2 Microbispora sp. ATCC PTA-5024
GCCGCCGCCGTTGCCGCCGCCGTTGCCACCGTGACCGCCCCAGCCGCCGTTGCCGCCGCCGTTGCCGCCGCCCCAGCCGCCGTTGCCGCCGTGGCCGCCATTGCCCCAGCCGCCGTCGTGGCCGCCCCAGCCGCCACGACCCCAGCCGCCGTGCTCCCAGCCGCCACGGCCGAAGCCGCGGCCGGGCAGGCCGTACCAGCGGCCGGGCAGGCCGACGCGCCCATCGCACCAGCTACCCGGAAGGTCGTAGGTGCGGCCGTTGAGGATGTAGACCGGCTCGGTCAGCCCGGAGCCGCACGACGGCGAGACGTACACGCCGCCGTTCATGGCGTACTGGCAGCTCGGCAGCGTGTACGTGCGGCCGGCCACCACGTACTCGTGGATGCTGGTCGTCGTGGTCGTCGTGGCGACCGCGACGGTGCTGGGGAGGCCGTACAGGCGGCCGGGCAGGCCGGCGACGGCCTGGTCGCACCACTGGCCCGGAAGGGCGTAGGTGCGGCCGGAGAGGATGTACATCGGACGCGCGTACGTCGAGCCGCAGGACGGCGAGATGTAGACGCCCCCGTTGACCACGTACTGGCAGCTCGGCAGGACGTAGGTGCGACCGCCGAACATGTACCGGTGCGAGTAGTAACTGTCACGCAGATGACGCGGGAAGGTGTGTTTGCGGGCCGCCTTGCTCACCTTGACGACGTGGGAGCTGCTGGTGGCCGAGAAAGGAGCGGCGCTGGTCGCGGCGCTCGCGGACTCCGTCGCCATCGCCGCCGGGGTGATAAGAGCTGAAGCGGCGAGGGCTCCGGTGATGAGGGCTTTCTTCATCGTCAAGAGACGATCCTTTCGTGAGGTTGGCGGAAGATGCCATGCTCTTCCTGCTGACGGGCACCGAACACGCATTCAGAAAACGGTCAATTACGAACCGCCCGGCGGAATGCGTATCCCAATCGAGAACGGCGCGAATCGGACATTGGACAAGAGCCTCTCGGGAGGATCAGGAGCACGCATCCTCGGTCGAGACGCACGGCGGAATCAGAGATCCCGACTGTCAGGAGATTTTGATGACACATTGGGGTTGAAGAGGTCGAGCAAGCGCACACCCGCCGCAGACGCGATGGCCTCCGCCGTGGTACGGCGGCACGTCCCCCGCTTCAGCAGGGCGTCGATGCACTGCCGGGTAAGGGCCGCGCGGCGAGCGAACTCGGCCACACTTCCGTCATGGCCGAGCATCAAGGCGCGCAAGAGCGCCACACTCCGCAGGTGCATTTGTGGCTTTCCCGCCATAGCCAACCTCTCCGATGGTGACTACGTCATCAGAATTCGCTGACAGCTCGACTGCGGACATCACTGTAATGGGAATGGGTCGGCGTGCGCACGCGAAATCGAAAGGTTCCTCAAACGCGTCTCCAGCACGTCATGGTTTCGTGAGGCATCTTGTTGACACGACTGATCGGCGACCGCGCCGGGGTTCTCTCCCCGCCGTCAGGATCTACGGGCATGATGGGGGCGATCACCGAGAAAAAGCAGTCGAGGAGCTGACAACCAAATGCCGCCGCGCCGCGTGACAGGTGACCCCTCCCCCACTCCCCTGAGCGACTGCATCCGTGAGCACATCGAGGACCAGGGAATCAGCATCCGCACGCTGGCCCTGAGGTCCGAGAGCGCGACCACAGGCCAGCGGCTGACCGCCCAGTGGATCACCGACGTGCTGAGCGGCCGGGTCCCCCGCATGCCGGACATGTGGCGTCTGGAGGCGCTCGCCGCCGGCCTCGGCCGGGATCCCGACAGCGTGAAGGCCATGGCCATCACCCAGTGGATCGGCTGGGACGTCGTCGACGTTCCCGTGGGCGGGGGCGAGCGCCTCATCTTCCGGGTGCCGAAGGGGTACACCCCGGAACAGTCCAGCCACCTCGCGGACGAGTTGAAGAAAATGATCGACTCTGCCGGGGATCAGCCGGACAGCGACGGCCAATAATTGGATAAATGCCCGCACGTGTGAATATGCGGTATTGCACTGGATAAACGCGCTATTTTCCGAGCGAGACGCCGCGAATCCCGCCGGTCAATCGGCGACCCCGGGGCCGAGGAGGCAGGCGACCGCACGGCGGGCACGGGCGGGCGCCCCGGAGCCGCTGTGGGCGGGAGTCCGGGGGTCCACGGCATCACTCAAGCGGTGGCCGGGCCTGCGTCGCCGGTCCGCTCCCGGCCGGGGTCCTGCCAGGGGAAGGGCGCCAGGTCGGGCTCGACCCACCCGGTGCGGGCCTGCGGAGCGGCCAGCGTCGCCGAGCGGTAGAAGCGGCCGAGCAGCCGCTTGTCCAGCAACTCGGGATGCCGCTCGACGAAGGCGGCGAAGCCCGACGCGGCGGGATCGCCGGCGGCACGGGCGCCGACACGACCAGCGGCGTGATCGGCGGCCTGAGCGGCCTGGTCGGCGCAGGGGCCGGCGGGCTGAGCGACCTGGTCGGCACAGTGGCCGGCGACGTGCACGACGGAGTCTGCGGGGTGGGCGGCGTGGTGGGCCACCAGTTCCACCCACGCCCGGCTGACGGTGGCGTGGTACTTCTGGGGCGCTCCGGCATATCGGGCGGTGCGCCGGATTCCGGCGCTGACCAGGTCGACGGCGGCCGGCATGCCGACCCGGCGGACCGCGAGCCAGGTCAGGTGCAGGTGCGCGCGGTGGTCGAAGCGTCCGCCGTCCGCGGTCGCCTCGGCCATCAGCTCGTTGAACAGCCCGTCGGACAGCCCGTCGGACAGCGCGGCGGGCTCGGGCGTCTCGGGGTGTGGCGTGGTCATGCGGACACCTCCGCCAGCGCGCCCAGGACGGTGTGGAACCCGGCGATCGCCTCGGCCGGCAGGTCGGCGAGGGCGCGGTTCTCCAGCTCGGACAGGGTTCGCCGGATGGCCTCCGAGGCCTGGCGGCCGGCGGCGGTCAGCTCGACGACCACGACCCGGCGGTCGCCGGGGCGGGCGCCACGGGTGACGTGGCCGCGTCGCTCCAGCCGGTCCAGCACGCTGGTCAGGGTCGTGGGGCGGGTCCCGGCGGCGGCGCCCAGTTCGGAGACGGTCCGGCCCCGGCCGTCGGCGAGGATGGCCAACGCGTTGATCTCGGAGGCGGTCAGGTCGAGGTCGGCCAGTTTCGCGGTGAGGATCTGCAGGGTGGCGTGGGTGGCGCGCTGCAGGGCGAGCAGCGCGGACGGTTCGGCGACACTAGTCACGATATCGGAATATACGAAATCGTAGTATCGCTTCGCAAGCCCTCGTCCCACGGTCTCGGCCGTGGCCCACGGATGTCCGGGGGACGCTCCCGAATGAACGTCAGGCGCGCAGACCCGCGAAGAGGTCGTCCTCGCGGTCGGGGGCCGCGACGCGGGACATCCGGCGGATGAACGCCTCCTCGGCGAACACCTGCCGCTGGGCCTCCTCGGGCAGCCGCAGCAGGAAGATGGTGTCGCCCTGGCTCGCGTGGGCCCGCAGGGCCTTCATCTTGTCGTCGGCGTACGCGGCCACGTCGACGACCGTGGTGATCAGCTCGTCGGGGGTGCCGAAGTCGTCGGGCAGGTCGAACTCCTCGTTCGCCATGCCGCCGGCCCGCATCAGCTCGCCCAGCCGGCGGATCCTGTCGCGCGACACGGCCGAGTAGTAGAGCTTGTCCGGGATGCCGGTTCCCTCGACCGCCGCGACCGCGATCCGGTGGGCCTGGATGTGGTCGGGGTGGCCGTAGCCGCCGTTCTCGTCGTACGTGACGACGACCTGCGGGCGGTAGCGCTCCATGAGCTCGCCCAGCCGGGCGGCGGCCGTCTCGACCGGGACGTTGGCGAAGGCCAGGGCGTGCTCGTTGCCCTGCCAGCCCACCATGCCGGAGTCGCGGTAGCCCAGCGTCTCCAGGTGCGCGATCCGGAGGTGGGCGGCGGACTCGCGCAGTTCCGCGAGCCGCCGCTCGGCGACCGCCGCCTCGTCGTGGCCGGGCTCGCCCGGCTTCACGCCACCGGGCCCGTCGCCCTGCTCGCCGTTGGTGCACGTCACCAGGACGGTACGGACGCCCTCGTCGGCGTACCGGGCGAGGATCCCGCCGGTCGCGATGACCTCGTCGTCCGGGTGGGCGTGCACGGCCATGACGGTGAGCTCTCGGTCCATATTCGGTCTCCCCGGGCGTCCGGTTCTTGATCGCTGACGGTTACCCGATCGAGCCTATGTCCCCGTTCGAGGCGGCGCGGCGGTCAGCGCCTGCCGTACCGCTGGTTGAACCGCTCGACGCGCCCGGCGGTGTCGAGCACCCGGCCGCGGCCGGTGTAGAAGGGGTGGCTCGCGGAGGAGACGTCCACGTCGACGACGGGGTAGACGTTGCCGTCCTCCCACGCGATCGTCTTCTGGCTGGAGGCGGTGGAGCGGGTCAGGAACGCCACGCCCGCACCGGGGTCGCGGAAGACGACGGGACGGTAGTCGGGGTGGATGGTCTTCTTCAAGGTCATCGCTCCTCTCGGAACGTCACGTGACGGCGGACGACGGGGTCGTACTTGCGCAGCGTGAGCCTGTCGGGGTCGCTGCGCCGGTTTTTGCTGGTCACATAGGTGAAGCCGGTGCCCGCGGTCGACTTCAGCCTGACCACCGGGCGGAGCTCGTTCCTCGCCATTGGGGTTCCTTCCGACGAATGCGACGGTGATAACCGTTTTCGTCCGGTGGATGTTCCCGGGGCCGTGTCCCCGTGCTCTGGCGGGGTACGGCCGCCTCGGGGACATCGATTCGGGGGGCGACGATGGACGGTGACACGGGCGGGCGCGGGTCCTACACGGCGAACTGGCGGTTACGGGCGCCCGGGCCGGACTACTCGGGGCCGGGGGTGGACGCCGAGATGCGCGGCGAGCTGGGGGAGGCCCCGGTCGAACGCGAGGAGGCCTTCGGCGGCCGGGCCGCCCCGGCCCAGGAGCCGGTGGCGCGGGAGCAGGCGCGGCCC
>NZ_KI866527.1:425176-447941 GCF_000511135.2 Microbispora sp. ATCC PTA-5024
CGGGAGCAGGCGCGGCCGCCGGCGCAGCGACCGGCGGCGGACCGCGGGCCGGCGGGCCGGGTGGGCGTGTACGACGACCTCTACACGGGCCGGGCCGTGTCGACGAAGGCGGGCGTCGTGTCGGACGACGGCCTGCTCGACCTGCGGCTGCGGGACCCCGAGGAGCTCGGCGGCCCCGGCGGCGCGCCGAACCCCGAGCAGCTGCTCGCCGCGGCGTACGCGGCCTGCTTCCGCAGCTCGCTGGCCCTAGTGGCGGGGCGGCAGGGGGCCGACACCTCGGAGGCGACCGTCGAGGCCGCGGTCACCCTGCGCAAGCGGGGGGTGGCCGACGACTACGCGATCACTGCGGACGTCGTCGTACGGCTGCCGAACGTCAAGCCCGAGGTGGCCCAGCGGCTGGTGCGCCAGGCCCATCGGGAGTGCCCGTACTCCCGGGCCTTCGAGGAGGGCGCCGACGTGGCCGTCCGCGTCGGGTGACCCACCGGCTCTGGTCATCGCCGGCGATCCGGCCCATCCTTGGGACGGGGGTGACGGCATGCTCTACCGGATCCTGGCCGACACGATCACGGGCTGGGTGGAGGCGGACGCGCCGCGCGAGGACGCCGACCGGCCCTCGGGCACGGGGCTCCGCGGCGCGTGGGCGTCGGGCGGCCCGTGCGCCACGCTCGACGGGCTGCCTCTTCCGCCGCTGACGAACCGCCGCGTCCGGTTCTGGTACACCGAGGAAGGGTGGCGGGCGTACGGCCTGGCCCACTGCGCCGAACTGCGCGCGGCCGGTCACACGGTGCGGGTGATCCGCGCCAAGAACCCGTCAGGCTCCCGGGTCGCCTACCGGGACAGGTACCAGGTCGCCCTCCTTCCCCCGTCGTCCCGCAAGGGGTGAGGGCCGCCTCCCGGAGCCGTCCGATGGAACGATCCCGGACCCGGGTGCGCGGGCGGCGACCCCCGGGACCAGGATCGAAGGGATGCGCGCCTCTCGACTGATCTCCTTGGTTCTGCTGCTCCAGTCGCGCGGGACGATGACCGCGGCGGAGCTCGCGCGCGAGCTGGAGGTGTCGGACCGGACCGTCTACCGCGACGTCCTCGCCCTGTCGGCCGCGGGGATACCGGTGTACGCCGACCGAGGCAGGCGGGGCGGCTACCGCCTGATGGACGGGTACCGGACCCGGCTCACCGGCCTGAGCCGGGCCGAGGCCGAGGCACTGTTCCTGGCCGGGCTGGACGGGCCGGCCGGGCAGCTCGGCCTCGCCGACGTCGCCGCCTCGGCCCGGCTGAAGGTGATCGCCGCCCTGCCTCCCGGCCTGCGCGACGCCGCCGCGCGGACCGGGCGCCGGTTCCACCTCGACGTGCCCGGCTGGTTCGCCGACGCCGAGCCGCCGCCCCTGCTCGCGGCCCTGGCCGGGGCCGCGTGGGAGGATCGTACGGTACGGCTGCGCTACCGCCGACGCGAGGAGGTCGTCCGGACGGTCGAGCCGTACGGACTGGTCCTGAAGGCGGGGGTCTGGTACCTCGTCGGCCGTGTCGAGGGCGGCTACCGCACCTACCGGGTGGACCGGGTGGTCGCCGCCGACCCGGACGGGGGGACGTTCGCCCGCGACGACGCCTTCGACCTGCCCGCGTTCTGGGCCGAGACGGCGGCCGAGTTCGTGGAGTCGCTGCTGGCGGAGTCGGTCACGGTGCGGCTGAGCCCCACCGGTCTGCGGGCGCTGCGGTTCGTCGCCGAGCCGCCGGCCGTACGGCGGGCCCGCGAGGCGGCCGGGGAGCCGGACGGCGACGGCTGGGTCGTGACCCGCCTGCCGGTCGAGTCGCTGGAGGTCGCCTTCGGCCAGGTGCTGCGGCTCGGACCCGAGGTGGAGGTGCTCGACCCACCGTCGCTGCGCGCCCGGATGGCCGAGGCCGCCGGCCGCCTGTCCGTGATGTACGGCCCGGAGGGTCAGCGGTAGCCGGTGACGTCGGCGGGCCTGCCGGCGTCCTGCACCTCGACGAGGTAGCGCCAGGCGTCCGGCCGGCTGCCGTCCACGTCGGTGAACCCGTACACCTGGGCGAGCTGCCCACTCGACAGCGACCGCCCGTTCCAGCGGCCCACCTCGGGGTCGGCGGCCAGCGCCGCGACGGCCCGGCCCACGAAGGCGGGGGTCTCGGAGATCGCGAAGTGCGGCTGGGCGGCCAGGGCGTCCCGCCAGTTCGCCTCCGTCACGCCGAAGTGCTCCAGCATGATCTCCGAGCGGAGCCAGCCGGGCGTGAGCGACACGGCCGTCGCCCCGTACGGCGCGAGCTCCTTGGCCTGACTGAACGCCATCCGGTTCACGGAGACCTTGGCCAGGTCGTAGAAGAAGGAGACGCGGTAGTTGGCCGCGTTGTACTCGGCCGTTCCGTCGGTCACCTCCACGACGAGCCCGCCGGGCCGCCGGATGAGCAGCGGCAGCGCGAAGTGGCTCGTGATGATGTGCGTGTCCACGGCGAGCCGCAGGATCCGCAGTCCGTCGTCGAGGGAGTGCTCCCACAGGCGGTCGCTCCAGCTGAACAGCAGCTCGCCGCCCCAGATGTCGTTGACCAGCACGTCGAGCCGTCCCTGCTCGGCGTCGACGCGCTCGACCAGCGCGCGGACCTGGTCGGGGTCGAGGTGATCGGCGGGTACGGCGATTCCCCGGCCGCCTGCGGCCGTGACCAGCTCGGCCGTCTCCTCGATCGTCTCCGGGCGGTCCATCTCCGACCGCCGCTCCCGGGTGCTGCGCCCGGTCACGTAGACCGTGGCCCCCGCCGCGCCCAGCTCCACGGCGATGCCGCGGCCCGCTCCACGCGTTCCCCCGGCCACCAGCGCGACCTTTCCTGCCAGCGATGTCGTCATGCCGGCCATGCTGGCAGCGAAAACTGACAACCCGCGTCGGCTTTTCCTTTCGGGCTCGGCACGGGGGCTGCTGCGCGGTCAGGTGACGTCGCGGGCCTTGGGCGACCAGGTGTCGCAGGCACCGGGCCTCCCCGACGTGAACCCCTTCTCCAGCCACCGCAGCTGCGTCGCCAGACGCCCGTGGTCGCGCACCCACCGATCGGCGAGCGTGCCCTGGTAGTTGTAACGGAAGTTGCCCCACGCCGGGATCTCGTCCCGCATGGCGTGCAGCGCGACCCCGGCCAGGCACTCCGCCTGGAGTTCCAGACGCCTGGAGACCAGGTCCTTGGCCGCCCGGCTCTTCGCCAGGGACTTGGCCGTGTCCTCGTACTCCATGATGTCCGTGACCGTCTGGACGTGGTGCGCGTACTCGTGGGCGGCGACCTCCGCGGCCCTCGCCGTGTTCCAGAGGCTGCCCTCGGTGCTCTCCGGGAGGATGTAGTAGACGTGGTCGGCGCCGCAGTAGGTGCCGGTGGCGCCCTTGGCGGGCATACGGCCGCACTCGTCGTCCTTCACCCGCTTCTGGATGAAGCGCCTTTTCGGCGGGGAGTAGAGCCTGCCCATCCCGCGGAACTCCGCGCCCCACACCCGGTCGAGACAGGTCGAGACCGCCCCCAGGTACTTCTTCGTGGACGCCCATCCTCCTGTCATGCGGGGAAGGCGGCAGTCCGCCTTCGGCCGGGGCGCCTCGTACAGCGGGTTGTGCACGGCGACGTCGCGCGCCCCGCGATGGGCGGAGCCGGTCGAGGTCGGCGTGGGGCTCGGGCGATGGTAGACGAACGGCGTGGTGGGCCACGTCGACATCGACAGGAGGATGGGAGAGGGCGGCGGGTCCACGGAGCACGAGGTCACCAGCGCGAGGACGAGCAGCGGGAGCAGGCGGCGGCGCACGGCCGGAGCCTAGGCGTTTTTGATCACGAATCCGCGTATAGCGGGAACTGTCCCGACAACGAATCAGGTGACGTCCCCGGCCGTGGCCGACCAGGTGTCGCAGGCGCCGGGTTTCCCCGACCTGAACCCCTTCTCCAGCCACCGCAGCTGCGTGGCCAGGTGCCCGTGGTCGAGAACCCACTGCTGCGAAAGGGTGCCGCCGTAGTTCTCCCGGAACCTCTGCCAGGTCGGCAGGTCGTCCTTCATCGCGTTCAGCGCCACCCCCGCGAGGCACTCCGCCTGAAGCTCGAACCTCCTGCTGCTCAGGTGCGCCCCCTCGACCCCGGGTGTTCCCGCCGTCACCGGATCCGGGAAGCGGTCTATCTGGGACAGGCGCTGGATGTGGTGGCCGTACTCGTGCGCCACCACGGTGGTCATGAAGGCGATGGTCCCGGGATCGTCGGCGAGCCGGCCTACGTCGACGGAGAAGAGACCACCGGCGGCGCAGTATGTACCGGACGCGCCGTCGTGCGGCATGAGCCCGCACAACGGGTCCACCTGCGGGGCGCGGACGAACGTCCGGTTGGGTGCCCAGAAGGACACGCCGATGCGGTCGAACTCGGCCTTCCATGTGCGGTCGAGGCAGGCGGAGACGGCGTTCAGATACTTCTTGATGGACGCCCAGGTGGAGTCCCGGGTCCGGGAGAGCGGGCACGACACGGTCACTCGGGGCGCGGCGTAGAGCGGATTGTCCTGGGGGGACGCCCACGGCCGAGGCGTGACGTAGACCGTGTCGGACCAGCTGGGGATCCCGAGCGGCAAGGCGTCGGGCGGTGGGTCCTCGGCGCAGGAGGTCAGCAGGACGCCGGCGGCGACCAGAGGGAGGAGGAGGCGCACGGTCCGGGAGCGTAGACACATCCGGTCACGAACCGTGCACGGCGGACGGGCCCGCGCCGGGATGAGGCGCGGGCCCGCCCGCCGGTCATGTCACAGCTTCTTCCACAGGGCCGGGGTGTTCGGCGG
Source organism: Microbispora sp. ATCC PTA-5024 (assembly GCF_000511135.2). Classification (NCBI taxonomy): domain Bacteria; kingdom Bacillati; phylum Actinomycetota; class Actinomycetes; order Streptosporangiales; family Streptosporangiaceae; genus Microbispora; species Microbispora sp. ATCC PTA-5024. Next base: position 429,957 of record NZ_KI866527.1, read on the forward strand.
CTCCCAGCCCACGAGAGCGGTGTGGGCCTGGAGGCACTGGTACTTCGCGCCGTTGTAGGTCACCTGGTCGCCCACCTTGTAGGCGGTGCCGGGCGCCCACGTGCCCGCGGGCGCGGTCACGGTCGGCGTGGGAGTGGGGGTCCGGGTGGGGGTCGGCGTCGGAGTCGGCGTCCGGGTCGGAGTCGGGGTCGGGGTGGGCGTCGGGGTGCCACCGCCGCCCACCTGGAGGTCGACGCAGGAGTAGAAGGCGTTGGCGGTGTCGGCGATGTTCCAGATCGCGAGGACCTTCTGCCGTCCGCTGTGGCCGCTCAGGCTCACCGTGTGGCTCACGGCGGCCCCGGGCTGCGCCCCGTGGTCGTCGAAGACCGCGACCCGGGTGCCGCCGATGTAGTACTCCCACGTGCTGGTGGCGTGGCGGGCGGTCAGGACCCAGGTGAAGGTGACCGTGCTGCCGACGCTCGTGGCCGGCCAGGCCTTGCTCTCGTCGTCGAGCTGGGCGAAGCGGGCGTTCCCGCCGCTGCAACTGCGCAGGCCCTTCGGGCCCTCGACGCTCTGCGGCTCGTAGACGATGTCGCCGCAGTTGGCGACGCGGCCCTGCGCGCACATGGCCTGGCGGCTCGGGGGCGAGTTGATGTACCCGTGCGCCTGAGCGGGCGAGGCGATGAACACCGCCGCGCCGATGGCGAGTACCGCTGACGCGATGAAGGTCAACGTCCTTCGCATGTGGTGCTCCTTTGCTGGGGGTGGCCCGAATATAAAAGAAAGTTTCTTAACAGTAAAGGCCCATATTCTGCCTTGTCAGAGCCACTGTCACGGGATGGATGCTGGCAGACGGCTTGCGACGTCGCGCGAAGGCCGCAGGAGACCCGTCGTCGTTTGGGCCCGCCCGGCCGGGTAGGCGCACCTTATGGGCAAGGGACGGATATTTCATGATCTGGCGGCAGGGGTAGCGGCGGGGGCGACCGGCACGACGGCCCTCAACGCGATCACCTATCTCGACATGGCCGTACGGGGACGGCCCGCGAGCGGACTCCCCGAGAAGACGGTGGACGCTCTGACCGAGCGTCTCCACGTCGGCCTGGGCCCGGATGAGGACGCCCGCAACCGCGAGCAGGGCCTCGGACCCATGCTCGGCATCCTGACCGGGATCGGCGTCGGTCTCGCGTACGGCCTGTTCCGCCACTCCGTACGACGGGTCAACGGGCCGGCCGCGGCCGCCGGGGTGGGGCTGGCGGCGGCCGTGGCGAGCAACCTCCCGATGACCTCGCTCGGGCTCACCGACCCCCGGACGTGGGGGATCGGCGGCTGGGTCTCCGACCTGATCCCCCACCTCGGGTACGGCGCGGCCACGGTGGCGGCCTTCGAGCTCATGCGCGCCGGTCGCTGACGGTCACGGCCAGGGATCGCCCCAGGCGGCGTCGCGGGCGGCCCGGTAGGCGTCCCCGTCGCGCCGGGACACGATCTCTTCGCGCAGGTCCCCGTCGCCACCGCACAGGCGCAGGCGGACCATGCCGTCGCGCTTGGCCGGGTGCCGCACGATCCGGTCGCCCACCGGAGTCCGCCGCTCCCGTGAGGCGACGACGTACGAGAACTTCTCGTCCTCGAACCCGAGCGACGCCCTCTTGATCCGCCGGTGCAGCGGAGTCCGCGGAAGTCGTACGGCGAAGTGGCACCAGTCCCCGCCCGGGACGATCGGGCAGGCGGCGTCGTGCGGGCACGGCGCGAGCGTCGTCATGCCGAGGGCGAGCAGCGTGTCCCGGGCAGCCGTGATCCGGGCGTGCCCGGCGGGCGTCCCGGGCTCGACGACGACCACCGTCCCCGCGCCGGCGGCGAACCGCCGGACGGCCCGATCACGCGCGTCAGGGGGAAGCTCCCCCAGCACGTACGCCATCGTGACAAGGTCCGCCGCACACGCTCCGGCGGCCGATCGCGGCCCGGATGCGGCGACCTCCGCGCGACGCGACGCCGAGGCGATGTCCGAACGGCGCGACGGCGAGCCGATGCCGGTGTGCCGCGACGGCGAGGCGATGTCGGACCGACGTGATCCTGACGCGATTTCCGAGCGGCCCGAAGCCGAGGCGAGGTCGGCGCGGTGCCAGGACGCTCCGCGGAGGGCGGCGGAGGCGGCGCCCGCCGCGAGCCGCCTTCCCGCCGCGATCACGGCCGGATCGCGCTCTGTGATCTCGATCGCCTCGATGCCCGGCCAGATCCCCGTCGCCGCCCAGGCCGCCGCACCCGTGCCGCCGCCGGCGTCGGCCAGGGTCCGCGGGAGGAACCCGGGCGCCGCCAGGGCCGCCTGCCGCATCGCCGCCGAGGCGGCGGCGTACGTGGCGGGCATCCGGTACGCCGCGTAGGCGGCCACGTCCACCGGTGAACGCATGACGGGGCCCGGTACGCCGCCGCGGTAGCGTCCGACGAGCCGCTCCACGGCCCGGGTCAGCTCCCGCTGGGAGAACCCGGCGAGCAGGGAGTCGAGGGCGTCGTTCAGGTCGCCGGGAAGGGAGATCATGCGCCTCCTCCCCCCGGAACCGCCGACGCCCGGCCGAGCGGGCGCCAGGCGACCGCGGCGATCACGAGCGTCACGGCCGCCGCCGCCCCGAACGGCGCGACGACGGTGAGCGACCGCGCCACCGACCCGCCGACCAGGGATCCGACGGCCGCCCCGCCGACCTGCAGCAGGGAGTACACGCTGCCGACCCGTCCGCGCAGGCGGTCGGGCACGGCCCGCTGGCAGGCGGTCGTCGCCACGACACCCCAGACCATCGTGTGGACGCCGAAGACGACGAGGATGGCGGCGGCCACGAGGGGCACCGTGGTCAGCGCGAGGGTGGCGTGGGTCGCGGCCTCCAGGAGGAGCCCGGCGCGCAGCAGGGCCGCCGCGCCGAAACGCGCCTGGAGGCGGGCGGCGATCCCCGTTCCGGCCAGGCCGCCCACGCCGAACGTGGTCAGCAGCAGGCCGTACCCGATGTCCGACAGCCCCAGCCGCTGACGGGCGTACAGGACGAAGACCGAGAAGGCGGCGCAGAACGCGATGTTCGCGACACCCATGCTCAGGGCCAGGGCCCGGAGCAGGCCGTCGTGCCACAGCGTCCGCAGCCCGTCGGCGATCTCGGCGGCCACGCCGTCCGCCCGCGGCTTGTCACCGGACGGATCGGGAGGCCGGGGCGGCGCGGGACGGACGGCCACGACCAGCGCGGCCGCCGCGACGAACGACAGCGCGTCGACCGCGAACGGCAGCGCCGGGGCGACCACGAACAGCCACGCGCCGAGTGGCTTGGCGGCGAACTGGTTGGCCAGCGTGAACGTGGCCATCAGCCGGGCGTTGGCCGCCGCCAGACGGCCGGGCGGCACGACGGCGGGCAGGAGCGCGCCGTACGCCGTGTCGGCGAGCGTCTCCCCCACTCCGAGCAGGAAGAAGGCGGCGTAGACAAGCCACACGCCGGCCGTGCCCGAGGCGACGGCCAGGGCCAGCACGCCGAGGGGAACGGCGCGCAGCAGGTTGACGGCGACGAGCAGCCGGCGGCGGTCGAGCCGGTCCACGTAAACGCCGCTGAACAGGGCGAACAGCAGCCAGGGAAGTTGCTGGGCGAAGGCGGCGCCGGCCACGTGGGCGGGGTCGCCGGTGAGCGAGGCGACGAGCAGCGGCCCGGCCGCCATCGTCACGCCGTCGCCCACGTTGGAGATCGCGGACGCGATCCAGAGCTTGCTGAAGTCCGCGCCGAGACGCGCGGAGGTGCGGGCACGCACAGGAGCTCCTCAGGAAGAAGTCGGCCATGAATCGGCGACCGCTTCGAGACGAGGAGCCCGCACCCTCGCGACGCGCCGCTGCCGCGGCCCGCACGCCTTCCGCCCACGACCGTCACGCCACCCGCTGACGCGCGCATGCCGCAGATTCCCGTAGGCATGCCGAGGCCCCACCCGGCGTCGGCGCGGGTGACGGTGGGTGACGGTGGGTGGCGGTGTTCGGCGATGCGCGCGGACCGCCCGTGCGCGGCCCGCGATCAAGCAGGCACACGCGGGATCAGGCTCGCGCGGGCACGTCGCGTGAGCGGGATCAGTGCCCGGTCAGCGCTGGGTGCGTCCTCGTGCCGAAGCGGCGACCTCGACCATGCCGTGGCGCATGCCGACCTCCTCCTGACCGATGGGGCAGGTGCCCGATGGGTACGGCGGCAGCCTAGCGGCGCGCCTCCTGCCGGTGCCCGCGATTTCCTCCGCGGACGGTTCCCGCGTGGCCGGATGCCTGATCCTGGGTCCGGACGTCCACGGCGGCAGCCTGAGGGTGGAGGGCAGCCCCCGCGGTGCCCGCCTGGTCCTCGGGCTCCCGCTCGCCGCGCCTGGATGCCGCCTGTTCCGGCGCCGCCCGCCCCGAGGCGCGCCCGTTCCGGCGCCGCACGCCTGAGACGACGCCGCCCCGCCGTACCCGGGTGCGGAGGTACGGCGGGGCGGCGGGGAGGTCAGGCCTTGGGCGGGGTCTGGTCCGTCCATGAGGCCTCGGTGGTGGCCTGCCAGATGATCGGCGTGCCGGGCTCGGCCCACGCGTACTGGCCGCGCGGTTCGACCGCGACGAACTGGTCGGTCAGCAGGGTGCCGGTGTCCGGGTCGATCAGGAGCTGACGCTCGAACCGGCCGGTGGGCCAGGTCTCGGTCCGCCCGACACCGGTCGCCGTACGGCCGAGGGCGTCCGTCACCTGGCCGAGGTTGCGGACCCCGCCGATCCCGGCGAGCACCTTGTACGCGGCGGCGCGGGTGGCGGGCTTCACCGGCATGTCCGCGATCAGCCCGGCGGTGACCTGGAAGAGCCACGAGTCGGCGTCCATCGGCGTGTCCGCCTCGGTGCCGTGGCCCTGGTAGCCCTTGAGCAGGTACGTCTTCAGGCCGTCGGGGGTCGTGGGGAGGGCGCGCAGCTCGGCCACCGAGACGTTGTGCCCGGCCAGGTCGAAGACGTCGCCCTTGTAGTCGATCCGGTCCCTCGACGGCTTGCCCGGGCGCGCCTCGATCGACAGGCTCATCCGCTTACTGCCCTTGTCGGCCTGGGTCGTCCAGCTCGTGGGCGAGCCGTCCTGCCGCCAGGCGTCCTCCTGCCCCTTGGCGGGCTTGGTGCCCATGTCCTGGGAGATCCAGTAGCTCGGCCGGTCGGGGGTGCTCGCCACCCAGAACTGGGAGCGGCCCAGGCTGTTCACGACGTACTTGACCTTGGTGCCCACCTGGTAGGCGTAACCCGACGACGTCTCGGTGTGCCAGTACGCCCCGCCGGCCGGCGACGCCTTGCGCGACGACTCCGCCGCGACCAGCAGGAGCTGCCTGGCGGACAGGTGGGCCACGGGGGTGGCGGTGCTCGTCGACGGGGCCGCCGCCGAGGGGGCGCGGGGGGTCGTGCCGCCGGTTCCGGTGACCGACACCGTCACGGCCACCGCCGTCGCGGCCGCCGCCCCCGCGAGGCTCAGCCCCCACACGGGCCGGACCGACGTGCGCCGCCGCGGCGCGGTCCGGGGCTGCGCCATGGCGTGCGCCAGCTCGCCGGCCCTGGTGTGCTGGTCGACCTGGGCGTCGTAGTACGCGGGGCGGGCCGCCCGCAGCTCGTCCATGGGGTTCATGACCACTCCTCGTTGAGGCTCCGCACCCGGGGGCGGGGCCGTGCGGCCGGCGCGGCCTCCATCGCCTGCGCCAGGCGCTTGCGCGCGCGGTGCAGCCGTACGCGGAAGGCGGCCTGCGAGCAGCCGACGACGCGGGCCGCGTCGCGCGGGGCGAGCCCCTGCCACGCGACGAGGATGAGGATCTCGCGCTCCTCCTCCGACAGCGTCGCGAGCGCCCGGACCACCGCCAGGTGCTCGGCCACGCGGTCGGCGTGGTCGCCCTCGGCCCAGGCCCGCAGCTCCCTCGACAGGGACTCCTGCTTGATCTCCGCGCGGATGTTGTCCCGCAGCACGTTGCGGGCCACTCCGAGCAGCCACGGCAGGGCCGGCTCAGGCACGTCGTCGAACCGCCGCCAGGCGATCGCGAACGTCTCGCTCACCACTTCGTCGGCGACCTGCCGGCCCGCGCGACTGACCACGTACGCCCATACGCGCTGGCGGCATTCGTCGTACATGGTGGTGAACCGATGAGAATCGTCCGTCACCGCCCGCCCCCTTCATCCCGGGTGTTGTTTCCGACAGGAGGAAGTGGTCCGGGACGCCCAAGTGTTACCGACGAATTCAGGTCGATTCGCCGGAGAGGGCTCTACCGGGGTGTCAGCGGAGGTCGTCGGCGTGGTCGGCCGCCCACTGGGCGAACGTGCGCGCGGGACGGCCGAGCACCTTCTCGACCGTGTCGATCACGTACGCCTCCTGCCCGACGGAGGCCCTCATCATCGCGAACAGCGAGTCCACGACCGGGGCGGGCACGCGCGTGAGCATCTGCTCCCTGGCCAGGTCCGGCGGAAGCTCCTCCACACGAAGGGGCCGGCCGATGGCCTCGCCCACGATGCGCACCTGGTCGCGGTGGGTCAGCGACTCGGGCCCGGTCATCGGGTACTTCGCGCCCGCGTGCCCGTCCTCCGTCAGTGCCCGGACGCCGACGGCGGCGATGTCGGCCTCGTGGATCGGCGCGGTCGCCGCGTCAGGGAACGCCAGCCGGACCACGTCTCCCGCCTTGACCTGCGCGGCCCACTGGTGGACGTTCGTCGCGAACGCCCCGGGCCGCAGGAAGGTCCACTCCAGCCCCGACGCCGCGACGGCGTTCTCGATCTCGGCGTGGTAGGCGCCGATCGGGTTCGACTGGACCTCGACGTCGTCCCGCACCGCGATCGAGGACAGCATGACGACCCGGCGGACGCCCGCGTCCAGAGCGGCCCGGACGAACGCGGACGCCGACCCGGGCACGGCGTACAGGAAGACGGCCTCGACACCGGCCAGCGCGGCGGGAAGGGTCTCCGGGGCGGACAGGTCGCCGCGGACGACCTCTGCGCCGGGCGGGAGCTTCGCACGCTCGGGGTGCCGGGTCAGAGCCCGCACGTCGTGCCCGGCCTCGACGAGCTCTGCGAGGACGTCGCCGCCCACATTGCCGGTGGCTCCGGTCACCAGGATCATGACATCCTCCCCGTACGGCCCGCATTGCGATGATCGTTCAGTCAGCCTAACCGGCACTCCCCCGATTCCGTCGCCGCGAATCATCCCGATCGGTCATCCGCCCCTCCCTCACCGGACGCCGCTCCCGAGGACATGCAGGAGGCGCCGCCGCTCGTCACCGGTGAGCGTGCCGAGCGGACGGCCCGCGCCGATGCCCGCCTCCGACAGGAGCGTCGCCACGCGCCCTCGCCCGTACCCGGGCAGCGCGTGGAGGGCCTGGCCGACCGGCGTCCGCCGCACCGACGCGTCGCCGCGCGCCAGGAGCTCCGCCAGGATGCTCCGTTCCGCCATGAGGGACGCCGGCCGGTCCGTGGGGGCGACCGCCCCGCCGAGGCGGGGGGAGGCGGGCGCCGCCCGCTCGTCGGCCCGGCGGATGAGCGCGCGGGCCGGGGAGCCCTCGGTCGTCTCGTCCGCGCCGGTCAGGCTCACGCCCGTCTGCTCCGGCTGGTACGGCGAGCCGAAGGCGCGGCTCTCGGCGGTCTGCGTCCCCTCGTGCCCCTGCTCGAGGCGGTGCGCGGACCCGATGAGGAGGCCGGCCCCGGCGGCGGCGGTGACGGCGAGCACGACCTGGCGGCGCGACAGCCGTCCGGACCGCTGGCCGCCGGCGGCGAGCCGGATGCCCACGATCGCCGTGCGCAGCAGCACCCCCATCACCACGCCCAGCAGGATCGGCACCACCTGGGCGGGCAGCGGCCGGAACGTGGCGGTCAGGACGCCGATCACCGGCCCGGCGCAGGAGGCCGCCAGCCACGGCGCGAGACGCTGGTCGGCCAGGTCGAGCAGGGCGGCGAGCGCCAGGCCCTCGCTGGCCGAGTGCACGGCCAGCGCGAGGACGACCACGACGGACGCCGTCAGGGCCAGCGTGGCGCCCTCGACGGCCCGGTGCAGGGTCAGCGCGGCGGCCGTGCCCATGCCGCCGAACAGCGCGGCGTCGACCGCCCGTCTCAGCCGCCGGTGGCGTCCGGGCGCGTGCTGCGGTCCCCGTGGCCGTTCGTGCTCGTCGGGGCAGGCGCACCCCTTTCGGGTGAAGTAGGCGACCACGAGGAACCCGGTGGACGCGGCGACGCCGAGCGCCCAGGTGGGCACCCCGGCCTCGGCCGCGTCGTCCAGCGCGTCGGGCAGCAGGTCGACCAGGGCCGTGACCAGCATCATCGCGGACGCGACCGCCAGCCACACGGTCACCCGCGCCGAGTAGCGGCGGGCGAGCCAGGCCCCGGCCAGCGTCGCGCAGCAGATCAGCAGCACGGCGGCCCACGCCCCCTGCCGTCCCGGCAGGCCGTCGAGCACGGGCCCGGGGAGCGGCCCGCCCGCGAGCCCTGTCAGCACCGCGCCCCCGGCCCGCCCGCCGGGCACCGGCCCGGCTGAGGCCAAGCCGTCCGCGAACCGGTGGAGCAGCGCACCCCCGGCCCGGCCGTCGAGGACCGCTCCAGCAGAGGCCAGGCCGTCCGCGAACCGGTGGAGCACCGCACCCCCGGGCCGGCCGTCGAGGACCGAACGGAACGGCCCGTCCGCGAGCCCGCGCAGCTCTCCGGTCCGCCCCTCGGGCACCGGCGCGAGGAGACCCGCGCACGCCGTCAGCGACACCATGTGCCAGTGCCTCCCGCCGTTCCGATCCGGTGCGTCCGGGCCGCCGCGGCGATGCCCGGGACCCGCGGGACGCCGGAGACGCCCCGATCTGGAGCCCTCATCCGTCCGCCTTCCCGTTCGCCCGGGTGCTGTCGAAGATCGCGATACCCACGTTCCCCTCGCCCGCGTCACCGGGCGGAGGCGGCGAGGACGCGCCGTCGGGCGGGGGCGCGTCACGGGCGCCGGACGCGCGAAGCTCCTCCAGCAGGGCCTCCAGGTGGTCGGGCTCGCCGTTGAGGCTCTCGCGCAACCGGCCGCCGAAGTCGTCGATGAACTCCTGCAGGTCGTCGATGCGCCGGTCCAGGGCCTCGCGCTGGGATTGCCGGACCTCCCGCTGCAGGGCGACCGCCCGTTCCAGCGACTCCCGTTCCAGTCCCTCGGCCTGCCGCCGGGCCTCGGCCAGGATCGCCTCGGCCTCCTGGCGTGCCAGCGTGACCACCCGTTCCGCCGCCTCGTGGGCGATCTCCACGACCCGGCCGGCGGTCGCGCTCTCCGTCCGAGCCTGCCGACCGGCCTGGACGGCGGCCCGGAGGCGGCCCCGCAGGTCTTCGTTGTCGTGCACCAGCGTGGTCAAGGTGATCTCCACCAGCCCGAGGAACGTGTCGACCTCCGCCAGGTCGTATCCCTCGCGCAGGCGGACCACGCTGAACACCTGGTTGCGCACGGCGGCCGGGCTCAGCAGTCCCAGCCGCAGGTGGGCGGAGTCGGCCTCCTCCGGATCCCTCAGCGTGTCGGGGGAGTCCGCGTACAACACCGCGGAGCCGTGACCATGCTCATGTCCGTCATGTCCGTCGCACATGCCGTACCTCACCGTTCTCACTTCGTCGCTTCACGCGGGCGGGGGCCCGCGGCGGAGGTCAGAGGCCGCAGGCGGCCCCCGCCCAGTCCAGGTAGGCGGACGTCCGGTCGGTCACGACGCGGGTCACGCCGTACCCGGCCAGCCGGCGCCAGGAGGCGGGATCGTCGGGGGTCCAGGCGTAGACCGGGACCCCGGCGGCCCGATAGGCCCGCACGCGGGCGGCCGAAAGGGTGTCGTGCCGGACGCTCACGAAGGCGTACCCCCGGGCCGTCGCGACCGGCGGCGGCGCCGTCGCGAGCAGCCCCTGCGGCGCCGGGATGGATCGCACGGCCCGCAGCGCCGCCGCCGAGAACGACATCAGGGGCGCCCAGCGGTACGCGCCGTACCGCCGGTAGTCGCCCTCGAGCGCCGCGAGGTCCCGGTGGTCGGGGACCTCCTTGAGCTCGACGAGCATCCGGGCGCCGCCGTCCCGCACCAGCGCCATGACCGCGGCCAGGGTCGGCGGACGCTGCCCCTCGTACGTCCTGAGCGTGCGGAAGCGCGCCAGGCTCATGCCGGAGACCCTGCCGCTGCCCGTGGTCGTACGGTCGACGGTCGCATCGTGCATCAGGACCGGCTCGTGGTCCCTGGTGAAGTGCACGTCGAGCTCGACCGTGTCGGCCCCCGCCTCCATGGCGGCCCGGAAGGCGTCGAGGGTGTTCTCCGTGCCCCCGGTCCGGTCGCCGCGATGGGCGACGACGCCCGGGGGCGCACACGTCCTCGCGGCGTGCCGGGCGAGGGCGCCGTCCAGGCCCTGGGCGTGTCCGACCAGCGTCAGGGACATCACCGAGACCACAGAGAGGCGCCACGGCAGGGCGCTCACCGGTCGAGGAGGCCGGCCCGGGCGACGTGAAGGAGTAAGGCATGCCGGGGGTCGCGAGCGCTCGAAGCGGGTAGGTGCCGGGCCGTGGCCGACATGCGTGTCACGGGCGTCTCCCTTCGGTGCCGCATCGTCCCGGCACGGCGGGCGCCGCGCGATCCTGCGGGATGCGATGCTCACGAAAAGTAGTTCCTCGATTACTCTTCGTTTACACACCTGCTCAAGCGGTCATGCATTCTTTGCCATTCCGAGCCCGAGGTCCCCCCAGCCGATGAGCGACTCCGTTGACAGGCCGACCGGCCCGCATAAACTTTCACATGTGAATAACCGTGCAAGTGTCATGGACGGGAGCGCCGACGCGTGCGCCCTGCCCGTGGTCGACGCCGCCCGGGTCGAGACCGTCCGCCGGACGCTGCCGTCCCGCGAGACGACCGAGGAGCTCGCCCAGATCTTCGGCCTGCTCGCCGACCCCGGCCGGCTGCGGCTGATCTCGGCGCTGCTGGAGGGTGGTGAGATGTGCGTCTGCGACCTGGCGGCCGCGACGGGCCACAGCATGTCGGCCGCGTCGCACGCGCTTCGCCTGCTGCGGGTTCACAATGTCGTGAAGGTCCGCAGGTCGGGCCGGCAGGCCTACTACCGGCTCGCGGACTCGCACGTACGGATGCTGTTCGACCTGGCGATCACCCACATCGGGCACGACGGGAGGGAGCGGGACGATGAGTGACCACGCGCATGTCCAGGACCCCGAGCGCGGCCCGGAGCCCGACCCCCGGGACGGCGAGGAGGCCGGCGCGCTGCCCGCGCAGGCGCCCGCGGAGGGCCGGGGCGACACCGAGCGAGGCCCTGAGCGAGGCCACAACCCGGATCAGGACCGGGACCACGACCGGGAGCACGATCCGGAGCAGGGCCGGGGCCACCACCGGGAGCACGATCCGGAGCAGGACCGGGACCACGACCCGGATCACGAGCCGGATGAGGGCCGGGCTGACGGCCACGGCCATGGGCACGGCAAGGGTCAGGGTCACGGGCATGGTCATGGGCACGCGATCGGCGCGGACACCGACCGGCGGCTCCTGACGGGCGCCCTCGCGCTGATCGTCGCCTTCATGGCGGCCGAGGTCGTCATGGGTCTGATCGCCCGTTCCCTTGCCCTCGTCTCCGACGCGGGCCACATGCTGACGGACGCCATCGCCATCGCCTTCGCGCTCGTCGCCATGCGGATCGCGGCCCGTCCGCCGCAGGGCGGCTTCACATACGGGCTGAAGCGGGCCGAGATCGTGTCGGCCCAGATCAACGGCATAACGCTGTTGCTGCTCAGCGCGTACTTCGTCTACGAGGGCGTCCGGCGGCTGATCTCACCGCCGGAGGTCGAGGGCGTGTACGTCGTGGCCACCGGCCTGGCGGGGATCGTCGTCAACCTCGCCGCGACGTGGCTGCTCAGCCGGGCCAACCGGGGCAGTCTCAACGTCGAGGGCGCCTTCCAGCACATTTTGAACGACCTGTACGCCTTCATCGCCACCACCGCGGCCGGCGCGGTCGTCTGGGCGACCGGCTGGGCCCGCGCCGACGCCGTCGCGGCACTGGTCGTCTCGGCGCTCATGCTCAAAGCGGGGTGGGGGCTGGTCCGCGACTCCGGCCGCGTCTTCATGGAGGCCGCCCCGGCGGGGATGAGCCCGGCGGAGATCGGCCGCAAGACGGCGGGGCTGGAGCACGTGGTCGAGGTGCACGACCTGCACATCTGGGAGGTCACGTCGGGCTATCCCGCGATGTCCGCGCACATCCTCGTCGCCCCCGGGGCGGACTGCCACGCCGTACGGCAGGCGGCGCAGCGGCTGGTGCACGACGAGTACGGGATCGACCACACCACGCTCCAGGTGGACCACGCGCCGCCCGAACTGCTGGCCATCGGCGAGCCGGCGCCCCACTGCGCCGACGCCCACGGCCCCGCCCACACGTCTCCCGAGCGGGTGAACGGCGCGCGCGCCGGCAGCGCGGCGGGCGGTCCCGAGCAGCCGATGGACGGCGAACGGGACACCTCCCTCTGCCCGGAGCGCCGCCGGATCCGGTTCTCCCGGCGCTGACAGCCCCGAGCTCCACGGCGGCGACGGCACCAGGGCGGCTATGTGTCGCCCTTGTTCGGGGGCCGAAGCTCCTTGTACATCTCCCCCGCACTGCTTCGTATCCAGGTCGCCGGGAGCGCACAGCAGCACGTCCAGGGCGAAATCGACGGTGTGCCGCCGGCCCTCCGAGGTGTAGTAGACGCGGACACCCTCGGCTCGTGCGGTGGTGTCGCCGGTCTTCCCGTACTGCAGGCCGAGCTCGGTGTGGAGGACGTCGTCCTCAGCATTACTGCAAACCGTGGTGATCGTGGGACTGTGGGCCGGGAAGCCGAGTTCGGTCAGGGGCTGCGTGGCGTTGCCGAGCATGGAGCGGGTACGGCTCTGCAGCCGGGACGAGAACGCCTGCAAGACGATGCCGCCACTCGGCCTGATCAAGGCGATTCGATCGATGGTGACCGAGCCGGGCCGATCAAGGCACATGACCCAGCCCGCGAGAGAATAGGGCCGGCGGGCGACCGTGTGGGGCAGCACGACACCGATCGAGACGTCCTCGTCCGCGTCGGGACTGTTGTTGAGATACAGGCGCGGGCCCTCACCCGCGCATCCGGAGCTCATGACCGCGGCCAGGGCGATCGGCAGGATGAGGCAAGCGAGGGCACGCATGGCAATCTCCTTGCCCTGATTCACGCGTCACCAGTACTTGGGGTCCGGCGATACGCGCGCCGGGGCCGGCCCAGCCCTCCAGTGAGTTGCCGTACAACCAGGCTGTGCACACCGGCCGGCGCTCGATGGGGCCGGCCACCCCCTAGCCGATGTCGCGAGCGGGCCCGGTACAGCGTGCGCGGCTCGTACTGCCACCAGCACCGGCGGATGCCAGCGCCGGCGGCGGAGTTCCGGTGACGGTCAGTGGTAGGCGTGGACGACCGCGTGTCCCCTGCCCCTGCCGATGACCCACTTGTTGACGGGCGTGGTGACGAGGAACGCCACCGCCAGCGACACGGCGAGCGAACCCCAGAACAGCCAGTCGGCCAGGCCCGCGTTCATCGCGCCGGGGATGGCGACGACGACCGTGTTGTCCACGATCTCCATGACGAGGATCGACAGCGTGTCGGCGGCCACCGCCAGGCGGACCGCCGTGCGCCAGTCGACCCCCGCCCGGCGCAGGCCGCGCAGCGTGAGCGCGTAGCCGAAGAAGAACGCCAGCACGATGGCGAGCACCACGGACGGGGCGTTCCCCCAGCCCAGGGTCGTCGCGATCACCATGCCGAGGACCTCGCCGATCGCACAGCCCGTCAGGCAGTGCAGCGTCGCCGCCGCCGCGACCCCCCACGTCGCCGAGTGCCCATCGTGCCCAGCATGCCCGCCCAGGCCGTGCCCACCGTGCCCGCCGGGACCATACCCACCATGGACGCCATGCCCACCATGGACGCCTGGGCCGTGCTCGCCGTGTCCCCCGGCGCCGTGCCCGTCGTGCCCGGCCGTGCCGTGCCCGCCGGGGGCGTGGGCCGCGTGCTCGGCATGCCCGGCCCGGCGGGCGTGGTCGGCGCCACCGGGGGCCGGGTGCTCGTCGTGACCGTCCTGATCGTGAGTGGCCCGGGCGTCGTGACCGGGTCGCCTGAAATCCGACATCATCGCCTCCTCGGTCCGACTATATACCCCCCGCCCGTATATTGCGCCGCCGCTCCCACCGCTCGTTTGCCCCCTGACCTCACGGGTATCAGGCGGCCATGTTCGTGCCGTCAGACCTGGATGTCCTGGTCCCGACCCGGGACCGGTCCGGCGCGCTGGCCGTCACGCTCTCAGGCCTGGCGGCCCAGACGGCGTCCGGGTTCCGCGTGGTCGTGTCCGACCAGTCGCCGGCCGCGGTGAGCGGGGACGGCCTGGTCACGGCCGCCGCCCGCATCCTCGAACACCGGGGGTGCCCGGTCACCCTGGTCCATCACGTGCCGCCGCGCGGGATGGCCGAGCAGCGGGCGTTCCTGCTCCGGCACGCCGAGCGGCGCCTGGTCCTCTACCTCGACGACGACGTGTGGCTGGAGCCCGAGGCGATCGAGGTCCTGCTGGCCGCCATCGGCCGGCTCCGCTGCGGGTTCGTCGGCTTCGGCCTGCACGGCCTGTCGTACCGCGACGACGTCCGTCCCCACGAGCTCACGCCGTACGAGGAGTGGACGGACGGGGTGCGGCCCGAGCGCGTGCGGCGCGGGACCGCGGCGTGGCGCCGTCACACCCTGCACAACGCCTCGAACCTCCTGCATCTCGACGAGCGGACGAGCCCGGCGACGCACGGCGGGGGCGCCAAACCGCCCTGGCGGCCGTACAAGGTGGCCTGGATCGGCGGATGCGTGCTCTACGACCGGCCGCGGCTCGTGGAGTGCGGCGGCTTCGACTTCTGGACCGGCGTGCCGCCGCACCACGCGGGCGAGGACGTGGTCGCGCAACTGCGGGTCATGGAGAGGTACGGCGGGGCCGGGCTGCTGCCGAGCCGGGCCTACCACCTCGAACTCCCCACGACCGTCGCGGACCGCCGGGCCGAGTGCTACGACTATGTGATCGACGCGTCATGAGCGGCGGAGTGGGCCCGACCCTCGACGGGGTGCGGCGCATCGCCGTGCTGCGCGCGAACGCGCTGGGCGACCTGGTGCTCGCGATGCCCGCGCTGGACGCGATCCACCACGCGTACCCGGAGGCGCGGATCACGCTGCTCGGCCTCGACTGGCACGCCCGCTTCCTGGACGGCCGGCCGGGCCCGGTGGACGACGTGGTCGCGCTGCCGCCGATCACGGGCGTGTCCACAGCGGAGAGCGGGCACGCGGCCCCGGAGAGCCTGTTCGACGAGCTGCGCGCGCGCCGCTTCGACCTCGCGGTGCAGATCCACGGCGGCGGGCGCTACTCGAACCCCTTCCTCCTCGGGCTCGGCGCCCGGATGACGGCCGGGCTTCGCACGCCGGACGCCGCCACGCTCGACCTGTGGGTGCCGTACGTGTACTACCACCACGAGACGCTGCGCTACCTGGAGGTGGCCGCCCTGGTCGGGGGGTTCACCGAGGACGTCGAGCCGCGCGTCGCGGTCACGCCGGCCGACCGGGCGGAGCTGAGCCGTGCGTTCGGCGAGCCGCCACCCGGCCTCGTCGCGCTCCACCCGGGCGCGAGCGACCCCCGGCGGCGGTGGCCCGCCAAGGACTTCGCGGCCCTCGCCGATCGCCTGGGGCGGCCCGTGGTGATCACCGGTGTCGAGCGGGAGCGCGACCTGGTCGAGGAGGTGGCGGCGGCCATGAGCCGGCCCGCCGTCCTGGCCGTGGACACCCTCACCCTGGGCGGTCTCGCCGCCCTGTACGAGCGGTGCTCCCTGGTCGTCTCCAACGACACCGGGCCCCGGCACCTCGCCGCCGCCGTCGGCGCCCCGACCATCGGGATCTACTGGTGCGGCAACCTGATCAACGCCGGGCCGCTGACCAGGTCCAGGCACCGGCCGCTGGTGTCCTGGACGCAGGCCTGCCCGGTGTGCGGGACGAGCGGCCTCGACCTCACCCTCGAACGGTGCCCGCACGACGCCTCCTGGGTGGCCGGGGTCACCGTGGACGAGGCCGCCGAGCAGGCCGAGGACCTGCTCGCCCAGTGCCGTTGAGCCGTACGGGCCGTGGGGGTCGCGGCGTGGCCCCGCCGTGACCTGGCGGCGGCACACTCCTGTCCGTCGGCGGGGGCGACCCGCGTCCGCCGGACGACGGCGAGAGGACGGCATGTGAGAGACGGCGTCTGCCCGAAGTGCTCTTCGACGGCCATCATGCAGGGCGTGGAGGTGCGCGACCGGGGCGAGCACAACCCCCAGCCCCTGCGGGTGCACGTCACCGAGCCTGAACCGGCCAAGCACGGCTTCATCTGGTTCCAGGGCGGGTCGGACGGCGTGGTGCGCGCCTGGATCTGCGCCTCCTGCGGCTACACCGAGCTCTACACGGACAACCTGGCCGCGCTCTACGAGAGCTACCGCAAGACCCTGGGCTGAACCCCCGCGATAGCATGATCCGCGTGAGGAGCGAGCCGTACGTCGAGGTCCGTCCCATGCGCGACGCGGACGCCGACGTCGTTCTGGCCATCTACCAGGCCGGCCTCGACTCGGGTGACGCCAGCTTCGAGACGGCAGCGCCCGACTGGGCGACGTTCGCGGCCGGCAAGCTGCCCGGTCTCCGCTTCGTCGCCGTGGACGGGGCCACCGGCCGCATCGCCGGCTGGATCGCCGCCTCCCGCGTGTCCTCACGCGTGGTGTATGAGGGCGTGGTCGAGCACAGCGTCTACACCGACCCGGCGTACCGGCGCCGCGGCGTCGCCCGCGCCCTGCTGGAGGCGTTCATCGCGGCCAGCGAGGCCGCCGGGATCTGGACCATCCAGAGCGGGATCTTCCCGGAGAACGTCCCCAGCCTGCGCCTGCACGAGTCCCTCGGCTTCCGGGTCGTCGGGACGCGCGAGCGCATCGGCCGCCACCACGGGGTGTGGCGCGACGTCGTCCTCATGGAGCGGCGCAGCCCCGCCGTCTGAGGTGGGCGCACGGGCGGGCGGAGCCGTCCAGGCGAGACGGCGGAACACACGAACGAGCCACGTAACGCGCGGGCGGGCGGAGCCGCACGGGCGGGCGCACTACTCCCTGAGGTGGAGGGCGGCGGGCGCGTGCGCCCGGGGTGGTAGATCGGATGGCCTTCCCCCGCGCGACGACGCGGGAGGCCCTCCACGGGCACGATCGAGGCGTCGCCGGAACACCGGCGGGCGCACGGCCGAGGCGTCCTCCGTACTCCCCCGGTGGTAGGCGACGTGTCGCTGGGCGGCGGACGACGACGGCCCCGTCGGTCGGAGACCATCGCCGTGGCAGGTCACCGCACAGCGCCAGTGGGCCCTCGCGGGGGCCGGGTCACGGTCGCCGGGTCCCGGCGCGTCTGCGGCCGTCCTCGTCCCTCCGTATCCGATCCCCATCGAAGGGAGTCCCGCCGTGCGCAAGCTGTACGCCGTTCTCGCGGGCGTCCTGTTGGCCGCCACCGTGGCGCAGATGTACTTCGCGGCCGTCGGCGCGTTCGACAAACCGCAGGACGACGGCTCGTTCGCCCTGCACAGCATGACCGGCATGCTGGTCATCCCGGTCCTGACGCTGCTGGTCACGGCCGCCGCCGCGGCGGCCCGCGCGCCCGGCCGGCTGATCGGGCTGAGCGTGCTCCCGCTCGGCCTGATCGTCGTCCAGGTGCTGATCGTCGTCCTCGGCCGCGCGTTCGACGACGGCGCGGGGAACTCGACCCCGGTTGCCCTCGCCATCCTGGGCCTCCACGCGCTCAACGGCATGGCCGTCATGGGTGTGTCCGCGGCGGTCTTCCGGCAGGCCCGGCGGCTCGCAGCCGGCACGGCCGGCACGGCCGCGGGCGCCCCCGAGGGGTCGGCGGTGCGGGCCTCGTGACCACGGACCGGCTCATGGCGCTCGACCTGCTCGTCGCGGTCCTCACGGCGGCGGCCTGGACGGGCGCGGGGGCGGCGGCGGCCGCCCGGCGTCCGCGCGTGGCG
>NZ_KI866527.1:447990-472011 GCF_000511135.2 Microbispora sp. ATCC PTA-5024
GTGGTGGTTCGTCCAGGAGAAGGTCGTCTTCGGCCTTCCCCTGCTGGTCGCGGGGGCGCTCGTCGCGGGCGTCCTCGCCGCGCCCCGGCTGCTCGCCGCCGTCCGCGGGGGCCCGGCGGAGGCCGCCGGGGCGCCGGCCGTCGTCGTGCCCCTTCTGGGAACGGGATACGCGGCGGCGGCCGGGCCCGTCCAGACCTTCCTGCTCGGGTACCCGGCCACGTGGAGCACCGGCCTCGTCCTGGCGGCCGTGGTCGCCGGCGCCGTCCTGGTGACCTGGCGGGCCGTCTCCGGCCGGGTCCCCGGGCTGCGTACGGCCTCGGCCGCGGTCGCGCTGGCCGGCGTCGCCGGGGTGGTCCTCGGCGTCCTCCCTCTCGGCACCGGGGCGGCGGCCGTGAGCGGCCACGACCCGGGCGATACGGGCGGCATGAGCGGTATGAGCGCCATGGGGGACATGAGCGCGATGGGCCATGCCGGTCACCAGGGCCCGACGCGGTCGGTCACCGAGCTGCGCGGGCCGGACACCCCCGACCAGGGGGGCGCGGTGCGCCGGTTCACCCTCACCGCCCGAACCGCGACCGTGACGCTGTCGTCGGGACGGCGCGTCTCCGCCTGGACCTTCGACGGCCGCGTCCCCGGCCCGCCGATCACGGCCGTCCAGGGCGACCTGGTCGAGGTGCGGCTGCGCAACGCCGACATCTCCGCCGGCGTGACCCTGCACTGGCACGGCTACGACGTGCCGTCCGGCGAGGACGGCGTCCCCGGCCTGACCCAGGAGGCCGTCATGCCGGGGCAGGAGTTCGTGTACCGGTTCCGCGCCGAGCAGGCCGGCACGTTCTGGTACCACACCCACGAGGTGTCCGACCTGGGCGTCCGCATGGGCCTTTACGGGACGCTCGTGGTCACCCCGCGCGCGGCGGCCCCTGCCGGGCTCGACCTCACGCTGCCCGTGCACACGTTCGCGGGCGCGACCGTCACCGGCGACCACGACCGGCCGATCGAGCAGACGGTGGCCCCCGGCACCGCCGTACGGCTGCGCCTGATCGACACCGACAACGACCCGCACCGGTTCACGCTCGCGGGCACGCCGTACCGGCTGGTGGCGGTGGACGGCGCGGACCTGCACGAGCCGGGCGTCCTCACCCGGTCGGCCCTCCGGCTGGCCGCGGGCGGACGGTACGACCTCGCCTTCACCATGCCGGCCGCCGGGCCCGTGGTGCTGCGGGTCGACGACCGCACGGTGGCCCTCACCCTCTCCAGCGGGGCCGCGGCCACGGGCCCGAGCCCCGGCGCCGACGGGGCGTCCTGGCCCGAGCTCGACCTGACCCGGTACGGCACGCCGGCCCCCACCCCCTTCACGGCCCGGACCCCGGCCGACCGGCGGTTCACGCTCGTGCTCGACAGGGGGCTGTCCCTCGCGGGCGGCAGGCCGCTGTACGCGTACACGGTCAACGGGGACGCCTTCCCCGACATCCCGCCGCAGACCGTGGCGGAGGGCGACCTGGTGAGGTTCACGGTGGTCAACCGCGGCAGCGACACCCATCCGTGGCACCTGCACGGCCACCGGGTGCTCGTGCTCTCCAGGAACGGGCACGCCCCCACCGGCAGCCCGCTCTGGCTCGACACGTTCGACGTACGGCCGGGCGAGGTGTGGGAGGTGGCCTTCCGGGCCGACAACCCCGGCCTGTGGATGAACCACTGCCACAACCTGGGGCACGCGGACCAGGGCATGGTCCTCCACCTGGCGTACGAGGGGGTCGGCACGCCCTTCCACGGCGCGCACGGCGGATGACGCGGCGGGCGCGAAGCCCGGGAAGCGCAGGCTCGGCAGAGAGATTTCCGAATACGACACGCCATTTCGGTCCGGCGCCAAGTAAAGAATCGCGCTGTCCGCCGGACCGGGTGTAAACGAAGGGTAATCAGAGCAAAACTTAGGGTGAGCATCACAGGCCGGGTCCCGCCAAGCAAGCGATCAGGACCGGAAGGAGACATCGTGACACTCGCCCACCGGATCGTCCCCGCGATGGCGGCCTGCGCCGCCGCGGGATCGCTCGTCGTCGCCGTCCCACCCGCGGCACAGGGCGCGAGCCGGGCCCGCCCGGAGCCGGACGTCGAGGCGCAGACGCTCTCGTGCACCTACCGCGTGCACGGCGTCCAGCCCTCCAGCTATCTCCACGTGCGGCACGGCCCAGGGCTGCGCTACCACCCCGTCGGCACGCTCCGGGTGTCCGACGGCCGCTTCGCGGGCGCGTGCTCGGCCTCCGGCGGCTGGGTGCCGGTCCGGGCGTCGGGCGGCACGGACGGCTGGGCCGCGGCCCGCTACCTGCACAGGCTGGCGCTCGCCCAGCCGAGCGTGTTCATCCGGCCGAGCCTGTCGTGCGCCTACCGGGTCGCCGGGGTGGGCGCGGGGAGCTTCCTCAACGTCCGCAGGGGACCGGGGCTGCCCTACCACCCCATCGGCACGCTGCGGGCGTCGGACGGCCGGGTGGCCGGCGGCTGCGACCCGTTCAACGGCTGGGTGGCGGTCGACTCGTCCGGCGGCAGGCCCGGCTGGGCCTCCGCCCACTATCTGCGCAAGCTCTCCTGAGCCACCGGCGGCCCTCGCCGTTACCCCCTGGTGGCGAGTGCGGCCATCCTCCCCCGGTCCCCGCCTCCGGCGTCCTCCCGCCGGGGGCGGGGATCCCCGGAACCGGCCGCGGGCACTACCCGAGGTCGGGGTGGGGCACGTAGCGGTCGAGCCGCACGAGCCCGGGATCGGTCGCCATGAACGTGTCCATGTCCCCGATCCGCCAGCCGTCCTCCAGGAGGAGGGGAAGCAGCGGGTGGACCCCCGGCACCGCGACCCGGACCCGACCGGCCCCCGGATGCGCGGCGACGGCCGCGCGCACCGCCTCCACACAGTCGTGCGGGGTCTCGCCGCCGGCCGGTCCCACCTCCAGGCTGCCGGCCGCCCTGCGCGCGAACGCGTAGCCGCCCGCCGTGGTGTGCAGCGAGACCCCCGGCACTCCGGCGTACCACGCCAGCGGCTCGGACCGGTCCCCTCCGGACACCCGGGCGTCCAGCGACGACGCCTCCTCCACGTCCCCGGCCGCCTCGTGCAGGTCGTCGCGCGGCCCGTCCGCGGACGGGCCGGTCAGGTAGAGCAGCGGGCACACTGGGCGCATGCCCTGCCGGACGTACAGCGCCAGGGCCCGCGGGTCCGACGACGCGAACGTCACCCGCGGCGCGTCCACCGGCAGCAGCCGGCGAAGGATCTCCCGCCCCACGCCGGACGACTGGTGGGCGGGCAGCACGAACAGGTCGCCCAGGTGCGTCAGCCCTCCCCTGCGCAGCGCCCCGCCGAAGCCGGCGATCCGGCCGTCCGCCTCCCCGACGAGCAGGGTCCCGAAGGCGCGCTCGGCGTCGAGGAAGTCCGTCGTGCCGGTCCAGTCGTCCAGGAGCGCGAAGGCCGAGGCCACCTCCCGGACGGCCGCCATGTCCCCGTCCCGCGCGACGCGTACGACCGACTCCCCCACCTGGACTCCTCACCTGGCTGTTTGCGTACCGTTCGGCCAACACTAGGACCCGTTAACCGGCTCTTGTCCCGCCGGGGGATTCGATGAGTCGCGAGGGGTAGCGGATCGGGCGTACCAGCGGGACGAGCGGGGGGCCATGGACGTCGTCGGCGTGAGGGGCGGATCGCCCGCAACGGATTCCAGCAGCACGACCTCGGCCGTCCCCGCCACGGATCCCACCGCCACGACCTCGACGGTTCCGGCCGCGGATCCCACCGGCACGGCCTCGCGAACGACCGGCCCCGGCGCCGTGTCCTCCGGCACGCCCGCGCCCCGGACGCCGCCTCACCGGCGGCGGGCGGCGGCCAGGGCGGCCCGGTGGTGGGCGGGCTGGGCGGTGCTCGCCGTACCGGCCCTGGTGGCGCTCGTCGCGGGCGCCTGGGGAATCGACCGCGGGTCGATGTGGCAGGACGAGGCGACGACGTTCGCCATCGCCGGGCGCTCGCTGCCCGAGCTGTGGCGGACCCTTGGGCACGTGGACGCGGTGCACGGCCTCTACTACCTGCTCGTCCACCCCCTTCTGGGGCTCGGCGGGGGCTCGATCCCGGCCGAGGTGCTGATCCGGCTGCCGTCCGTCGCGGGAACGGCCGCGGCGGCCTGCGGCGTCGCCGCCCTCGGCAGGCGGCTCGGCTCGCCCGCGACCGGCCTCGCCGCCGGGCTGGTCTACGCGACCGCCCCGGTCGTCGGCTACTACGCCCAGGAGGGCCGGTCGTACGCGCTGGTGACGGCGGCCGTGGTGCTCGCCACGTTCCTGCTGGTCAGGGCCGCGGACCGGCCTGACCGTGCGGGCCGGTGGGCCGCGTACGCGGCGGCCGTCGCCCTGGCCTGCCTGCTCAACCTCTTCGCCGCCCTGGCCCTCGCGGCCCACGGCGTGACGCTCGTCGCGGGCCGGGTGGGCGCGCGGACCCTCGCGCGGTGGGCCTGCGCCTGCGCGGCGGCGCTGCTCGCGGTCCTGCCGGTGGCCCGGGTGAGCTTCGGGCAGCGGGCCCAGGTCGCCTGGCTGGAGCGGCCCGGGTGGCCCGAGGTGGAGGCCCTGGTCACCCGCTTCACGGGCACCGGCCTCCCGCTGGCGGTGACGGCCCTGCTGTCCGTGCTCGCCGTCCTCACCGTCTTCACCGCCCGGCGTCCGGCAACCCGGGAGGCGGAGGACGCGGAGCGGGGGCCGGCCCTGACGCTGCCGCTCGTCGCGGCGCCTCTCGCCCTGCTGCCGCCCGCCGTGCTGCTGGCGGTCTCCCAGGTTCACCCCTTCTACCAGGAGCGGTACGTCCTGTACGCCGTCGCCGGACTCGCGCCGCTCGCCGGGGCGGGCGTCGTCGCCGCGGCCCGGCTCGCCCGTCCCCTCGCCGCGCGGCTCGGGATCGCGGCCGCGCTCCTGGCCCTCCTGGTCGTGCCGGCGCTGCCCGTGCAGCAGCAGGTCAGGAGGGTGGACAGCCGTACGGACGACCCGGCGGCCGCGGCCCGGATCGTCGCGGCGGGAGCGCGCCCGGGGGACGCCGTGCTGTTCCTGCCGTCGGTCCGCCGCCTGGTCGCGGAGGCGTACCCGGACGCCTTCCGGCGGACCCGGGACGCCGCGCTGCGGGTGTCCGGCGCCGCGTCCGGGACCCTGGCCGGCCGTGAGCTGCCGCCGGAGCGGATCGAGGCGTCCCTGGCGGACGCGCCCCGGGTGTGGGTCGTCAGCCGGTCGCACCCGCGCGACGCCGACCTGTCCTCCGGCCCCGACACCGCCAAGCGGCTGCTGCTCCGCGAGCACTACAACCGGCGGATGTTCGTCCGCGTCCTCGGCTACGCCGTCCGGCTCTACGTCCGGAAGGGGACGGCCGTCAGCCCTTCATCGCCCCCGCCGTCAGCCCGCCGATGAGCTGGCGCTCGGCCACGGCGTAGAAGCCGAGGGCCGGGATCATGGCGATCACGATGTACGCGAGGATGCGCGCGGTGTCCGAGGCGTACTGGCCCTGGAACTGCTGGACGCCCAGGGGGATCGTCCACCAGTTGGGGTCGTTGAAGACGACCAGCGGGAGCATGAAGTTGTTCCAGCTGGCGACGATCGCGAGCACCGACACCGTCGCGAGCGCGGGTCTCGCCATCGGCAGCAGGATCCGCCAGAAGAAGCCGAACGCCGTGCATCCGTCGAGCGTCGCCGCCTCCTCGATCTCCCCGGGGATGGCCCGGAAGAAGCCGCGCAGGATGATGATCGTCATCGGCAGCCCGAACGCCGCCTGCGGCAGGATCACGCCGAGGGGGTTGTCGAGCAGCCCGAACATCCGCAGCAGCACGAACAGCGGCAGGATCGCCACCGCGAACGGGAACATCAGCCCGGCCGCGAACAGCGTGAACAGCAACTCCCGCCCCCGGAAGGAGAAGCGGGCGAAGATGAAGGCCGCCATCGCCGACACGGCCACGACCAGCACGGTCGTCGCGACGGCGATGAACGTGCTGTTCCACAGCTCCCGCCAGAACGAGCCCGAGGACAGGACGCTCGTGTAGTTCCCCGGCACCCAGGGCGAGGGCAGTCCGAACGGGTTCGTCGACAGCTGCTGGGTGTTCTTGAACCCGCCGATCACGCCGTACAGCAGCGGGACGAGGACGAACGCGCCGACCACCACCACGATGGCGTGCAGCGAGATCGACCGCGTCCGGTTGCGCGGGTTGGGGCGCGCGTGGGCGCGCGGACCGGCCTCGGGCGGCCGCCGGGCCGGCCCCCGGTCGGCCCCCCGTCGCACCTGGGTCTGCCCGGTCATCGCTGGTCTCGCAGCACGGTCGTCGCTCCTTCGAGGTCGCGGCGCATGACGTATCTCTGGTAGAGGAGGGCGAACACGAGGCTGATGAGGAAGATCACCACGCTGATCGCGCTGGCGTAGCCCACCTGGAAGCGCTTGAAGCCGAACTGGAACATCGTCACGGCCATGGTCTCGGACGCGTGGGACGGCCCGCCGTCCGTGATGATCCACACCAGGTCGAAGAGCTGGATGGCGCCGATGACGGACAGGAACACACTGATCCGGATCGTGGGCCCGAGCAGCGGCAGCGTGACGTGGCGGAACACCTTCCAGCCGGCCGCGCCGTCGATCTTGGCGGCCTCGATCAGCTCCTCCGGGATGCCCTGGCGCCCGGCAAGGTAAAGGATCATGTGGAAGCCGAAGTACTTCCAGGTCATGACCACGAAGATCGACAGCAGGACGGTCGACGGTTCGGCGAACCACTCCAGGCCGCCGAGCCCGATGCTCTCCAAGATCTGGTTGGCCAGGCCCTCGTCCGGCGAAAGGATCATCGTGAAGAGGACGGCCGTGATCGCCTCCGACAGGACGTACGGGGCGAAGAACAGCAGCCGGTAGAACGCCCGGCCGCGTAGCCGCTGGTTGAGCAGCAGGGCCAGGCCGAGCGACATCGGCAGCTGCACGAGCAGCGACAGCACGATCAGGACCCCGCCGTGCCACAGGTCCCCGAGGAACACCGGATCAGAGAAGGCCCGGGTGTAGTTGTCCAGCCCAAGGAAGTCCGTGGGCAGCCCCCGCAGGCCGTTCCACTTGAAGAAGCTGGTGTACATGGCCACCGCGATCGGCGCCACCACCAGCAGCAGGAACAGCACCAGAGCCGGGAGCAGGAACAGCAGGACAGTGGTGAACCCCCGGAGCCTGCCACGGCTCCGGGGTCGCGTCATCTCCACTCCGCGGTTACTCCGACTTCGCCGTCTCGGTGATGGCCTGCGCCACCTGCTCCGGCGTCTTGGTCCCCGCGATCAGCTCGGCCACGCTGTCGTTGACCTCCTGGCCGACGGCCGGGGGGTACGCCTGGTCGAGGTAGAGCTGGAAGCCCGTCGCCGACGCGAGGTTCTTGGCGACCACCGAGAGGTTCGGGTCGGTCACCGCGTCCTCCTCACCCTTGAGCACGGGGAGCACGCCGCCGGTCTGGACGGCCTTGCGGTGCTCGTTGCTCTCGGTGAGGAACTTCAGGAACTCCAGCGCCTCCGCCGGCGCGTCCGCGCCGATCGCGAAGCCGCCGCCGCCGCCGAACGCGTCGGTCACCGAGCCCTTGCCGCCGTCGACCGCAGGGAAGGGGAAGAAGCCCAGGTCGTCGCCGATGCCCTTGCCAGAGGACTTCTCGACGGAGGGCGCCCACTGGCCCATCAGCTCCATCGCGGCCTTGCCGTTGCCCATGGTCGCCGCCTGGCCGTCCGGCTTGTCGTACGCGGCGCCGAGGTAGCCCTTCTGGAACGGCTGGAGGTCGGCCAGCTCCTTGAGCTTCTGCCCCGCCTCCACGAACGGCTGACCGGTGAAGTCCTTGGTCTCACCCGCCTGCTTGAGGGCGTCGAGGCCGCCGATCCGCATGGCCAGGTAGGCCCAGTAGTAGTGGCCGGGCCACTTGTCCTTGCCCGCCAGGGCCATCGGGGTGATGCCGGCCGCCTTCAGCTTCTTGACGTCGTCGATGAGCTGGCTCCACGTGCCGGGAGCGTCGGCGATGCCCGCCTTCTTGAACAGCGCCTTGTTGTACCAGAAGCCGACCATGCCGATGTCTTCCGGGACCGCGTAGGGCTTGCCGTCGACCTGGTAGGCCGCCATCGCGGCGTCGGTGAAGGTCCCGAGCCAGGAGCCCGCGTCCCCCGACAGGTCCTTCACCAGGCCGGCGTCGACCTGCTGCTTCAGCACGCCGCCGCCCCAGGTCTGGTACACGTCCGGGGCCTTGCCCGACTGCGTCAATGTCGTGATCTTGGACTTGAACGCCTCGTTCTCCGTCGCGACGTTCTTGATCGTGATGTTCGGGTGCTGAGCCTCGAACTCCTTGATCGCATTGGCGCCATACGTCTTCATGGGCTCGGTGGTCCAGATGTTCCAGAACTCGACCGTCACCTTTGATCCGGCCGAGCTGCCGCTCCCGCCGGAGTTGTTGCCCCCTGTACTGCCACAGCCCCCGAGGATCAGTGCCGACGCCGCCACCAGCGCCGCACTTCGCCGACACACCTTCACGGTCGTTCCCTCCTGGATGTCGAAACTTTCGGCACATGTCCGATAGTTTCTGCGATGCCGCAGACGTTACAGTGGGCTTTCCGTCAGATCAACGGCTGTTGTTGAGCTGTTACGCGTAGGCGCGGAGGGCCGCTGAGACCGGGATCCGGACGTCCCGGAGAGCCGCGCGGCGGCGCGGAGGAGACGTGCGCCGGCCCACCGGCGGGGTCAGAGCCAGCCGCGCTCGTCGGCGATGAGGGCCGCCTCGGCGCGGGTGCTCGCGCCGGTCTTGCCCATGGCCGACGACAGGTGGTTGCGGACCGTGCCGCCCGACAGGTGCAGGGCCCGGGCGATCTCAGCGACGGTGCCGCCCCGGCGGGCCTGCCGCAGCACGTCGCGTTCGCGCGGGGTGAGCGGGCTCACGCCGCTGGCCAGGGACTCCGCGGCCAGGGCCGGATCGACCACGCGGAGTCCGGCGTGCACCCTTCGGACCGTGTCGGCCAGGTGCTCGGGAGGCGAGTCCTTGACGACGAACCCGGCCGCGCCGTTCTCCATAGCCCGCGCGAAGTAGCCGGGCCGGCCGAACGTCGTGCAGATCACCACCCGGCACGCCGGGACGGCGGCCCGCAGCTCCGCCGTCGCCTCCAGGCCGTCCTTTCCGGGCATCTGCACGTCGATGAGCGCCACGTCGGGACGGTGCAGCCGGGCGGCCGCGACGACCTCGTCGCCCGAGGCGACCTGGGCGACGACCTCGATGTCGGGCTCCAGCGCGAGCATCGCCGCCAGCGCGCCGCGCACGAGCGCCTGGTCGTCGGCGAGCATGACCCTGATCATGGGCGGCTCGCGCTCAGCCGGTACCCGCCGCCCGGCAGCGGTCCGGCCTCGAGCCGGGCGCCGACCGGCCGCAGCCGCTCGGCCAGTCCGGCCAGCCCGTTCCCGGGTCCGCTGAACCGCGCCGGCGACCCGCCGTCGTCGCTGACCTCCAGGGACGAGCCGCCGACGCGCACCTCGCAGCGGGTGGCGCCGCTGTGCCGGATCACGTTCGTCACGGCCTCGCGCAGGACGTACGAGAACGGTTCGTCGAGGTCGGGGGACACCTGGCCGGCGGACGACGGCAGGGCGGCCGCGATCCCGGCGGCGCGCAGGGCCGCCCGCGCCCCCACGAGCTCCACGGCGAGCGAGGGCCTGCGGTGGCCGGAGATCGTGGCGCGGATCTCCGCGTGGGCCTCCCGGGAGAGCCGTTCGACGTCGCGCAGCTCGGCCAGCGCGTCCTGCGGGCCGGCGCCGCTCTCCAGCAGCCGCCGGGTGAGGCCGGTCTTGACGGTGATCGCGGTCAGCGTGTGGCCGAGGACGTCGTGCAGGTCCCTGGCCAGGCGAGCCCGCTCCGCCGCCGCCGCCAGCGTCTCGATCTCCTCCCGCGCCTGGCCGAGCTGGACGACCAGCCGCACCAGCAGGACCACCCCGACCGGGGTCACGAGCTCCGGGAAGATCGCCACGGCGTCGCTCCACCGCACCGCCCCCGCCGTCGCCCACAGCACGGCCAGCCGCGCCGCCGCCGTGGCAGCCGCGAGGGCGAGCGCCCAGACGGCGGGCAGCAGCCACACCGCCGCCGACAGCGCGTACGCCAGGAGGCCGAACGCGGGCGCCCCGTGCCGGAGCAGGGCCAGGCAGACGCCGAGCGCGAACAGCCAGCCGACCAGCAGCACCCGCTCCCGGGGCCGCCGGGTGGCGCCGTACGCCATGACGGCGATCCAGCTCGCGCCGTACAGCAGGAGGACGGCGACGGCGGCCGCGGGGAGCGGGCCGGCGTGGGGACGGGTGGCGGCCTTGACGGCCGACCACACCGGCCAGGCCAGGAAGAGCGCGAGCGCGAGGAGGCCGCGCACCCATGTCGCGCGGCCTCCCCCGGGACGGGACACGGACCAGACCGGCCACGCCCCCGGCCGGAAGATCCCCTCCCTCATGCGGTCACCCCCTGGTACGAATTGTCGCGCAGTACGGGCTCATGGGCGGCCGGCGTCGCGCCGGAACCGGACGGCCACGGCCGCGGCCAGGACGAGGCTGTAGAGCCCGAGCACGAGGACCGCCGTCCCGGTGCGCACGTCCCCTCCCGCGGCCCCGTGGGCGATCTCCGCCAGCCAGTACGTCGGCAGCGCCTTCGCCACCGTCGCCAGGGCGGCGGGGAACGCGGCGGGCGGGATGAACAGGCCGCCCGCGAACGCGAGCACGAGCAGCAGCCCGCCCTGGTAGGCCTGCACGTTCTGGGACGTGGCGAGCTGGCCGATGAGGAGGCCGAGCAATGCGAACGGCACGGCGCCCGCCCACAGGCCGAGCACGGCCGCCGCCCAGGCGCCCGCGGGCAGGCGGACGCCGGACAGGACCGCGGCGGCCGCGGCCACGCCGGCGATCGGCGGGAGCGCCGTCAGCATCCCGACCGCTCCCTTCGCCGCCAGGTAGCCGCCACGCGTGAGGGGGGTCAGGCGCAGCTGCCGCTGCCAGCCGGCGCCGCGCTCGACCGCCGTCCTGGCGCCCGTGTCGAACGCCGCGCGGAAGGCGCCGAAGGCCGCGAGACTGCCCATCAGGTACGCGGGGCCGACGTCGTCCCGTCCGAACAGATGGGACTCCAGCAGGAACAGCGCCACCGGCAGGCTGAGCTCGAACAGCAGGAACTTCGGGTCACGCAGCACACGGCGGATCTCGAAGACCAGATATGCGGGGTTCATCGGGTCGCCTCCCCCGAGGTCAGCCGGACGAACGCCTCGTCGAGCCCGCCCCTGGCCACCTCCGCGACCGGCCCGTCCGCGGCCACCCTGCCCGCGTTCATGAGGACGACCCGGTCGGCGTACGCCTCGGCCTCCTCCAGGTAGTGGGTAGCGAACAGGACGGTGCGGCCCGCCTCGCTCAGACTCCGCATCGCGGCCCAGAACTCGCGCCGGCCGTCCACGTCCATGGCCGCGGTCGGCTCGTCGAGCACCAGCAGGTCCGGGTCGGGCACGAGCGCCGCGGCGAAGCGGACACGCTGCCGCTGGCCGCCGGACAGCCGGGCCGACCGGCGGCCCGCCAGCGACTCGATCCCCGCCCGGCGCATCGCCTCGACGGCGGGCAGGGGCGCCCGGTGCAGGGACGCGATCAGCCGGAGGACCTCGCCGACCGTCACGTCGTCGAGCAGGCCGGCCTCCTGGAGCATCACGCCCACCGACCCCGACCTGACGGCCGCACCGGGGTCGGCGCCGAAGACCTCGATGTCGCCCTCGTCCGGCCGGACCAGGCCGGTCAGCATCTCGACCAGGGTCGACTTGCCCGCGCCGTTCGGGCCGAGGAGGGCCACCACCTCGCCACGCGGGATCAGCAGGTCCACCCCGTCGACGGCGCGCACGGCGCCGTACCTCTTCCGCAGCCCCCGCGCGGCCACCGCCCACTCCGGGCCGGTCGCGTCCTCCGGGTCCGCCGTGTGTCTTGTCGTCATGCGGCAAGCCTGCGCCGCCGGGGGCCCGCGCTCCCCTGTCGTCCGTCACGACGTGCCCACGACGGATGTCACGGGTCCCGGACGGGGCCGCCTAGCCGACGGCCGCCGAGGGGCGCCGGCCGTAGGCGTGCTTGACCAGCGCGATCAGCACGTTCTTGCCCGATTCCCGGCTGCGCGCGTCGCACAGCATGACGGGGACGTCGGGACCGAGGTTGAGGGCCATCTTGACCTCGTCCAGCTCGAAGACCGGGGCGCCCTCGAAGCAGTTGACGGCCACGACGAACGGCGTGCCGCGCCGCTCGAAGTAGTCGACCGAGGGGAAGCAGTCGGCGAGCCGCCGGGTGTCGGCCAGCACGACCGCGCCGAGCGCCCCGCGGGCCAGCTCGTCCCACACGAACCAGAACCGCTCCTGCCCGGGGGTGCCGAACAGGTACAGCATGAAGTCGTCGCCGATGCTGATCCGGCCGAAGTCCATCGCCACGGTGGTCGTGGTCTTCTCCTCGACGCCGGACAGGTCGTCGACGCCCACGCTGCGGTCGGTCAGCGTCTCCTCGGTGCGCAGCGGCCGGATCTCCGACACCGCCCCCACCATCGTGGTCTTGCCGACCCCGAACCCGCCGGCGATCAACAGCTTGATCGCCGTGGGCATCCTGGGGCCGTCAGAGCGCCCGAAGGCCATCGAGCACCGCCTTGTACATCCGCTCGTCGAGCACGTCCATCTCCGGTTGGGGCTGCTGCACGGCCACGAAGCCCCGGTCGAACAGGTCGCCGAGGAGGACCCGGACGATCCCGGCCGGAAGGTCCAGGTGCGCCGCGATCTCCGCCACCGAGAGCGGCCGGCGGCACAGCCGCACGATGGCCTGGTGCTCGGGGTCGAGGCCGATCTCGGTGCCCGTCGTGGGGCGGACCGTCACCGCGAGCGAGATGAGGTCGAACCTGTCCTGCGCCTCGGTCCGGCCGCGTGCGATCACGTACGGCCGGACGGTGGGCGCGTCGAGGAGACGCTCCCCGTCCGGGTTGACCTCATTGCTCATCGGTGGGCCTCGTTCCCCGTCGTCCGGGCGGGAGAGGTCAGGTACTGCCCGACGCGGGCCACGAGCATGGCCATCTCGTAGGCCACCAGGCCCACGTCGGCGTCGCCGCTGCACAGCACGGCCAGGCAGGCCCCCTGGCCGGCGACGGTCACCAGCAGGTAGGCCGACTTCATCTCGATGATCGTCTGCCGTACCGGGCCGCCCTGGAAGCGGTCCCCGACGCCGCGGGCCAGGCTCTGCAGGCCCGAGGCGACGGCGGACAGGTGCTCCGCGTCCTCTCGGCGCAGCCCGGCCGACGCGGCCAGCAGGAGCCCGTCGGTCGACAGCACGATGCCGTGCTCGGCCTCGCGCACCCGCTCCACCAGATCGTCGAGCAGCCAGGCCAGGTCCGCCGTGGCGCCGGTCTTCGTCACTGGTCGTCCTCCCCTTCACGCCCTTCGCGCGCCAGCTTGGCGGCTTCCGACCGGCCCCGGCGGGTTCCGGACTGGAATGATCCCATGATCTTGCGGATGTCGTCCGGGGACCGGCGGTCGTCCTCGTCGTCGAGCCTGGACGGCGGCTGGTCGGCCAGTTCCGGGACCAGGCTGGCCTGCGGCACCCGCAGCGGCAGGCCTCCGGGGGTGAAGGCGGCCGGAGGCGCGGGCCTCGGCGGCTCTGGGGCACTGGGCACGGGAACCACCACCTCCTGGGCGGGCTCGGGGACCACCTCGGGCGCGCCGACGAGTGCGATCCTGCGCGCGCCCCTCTCCTGCTCGGGCAGCGGCCCGGTGTCCTCGCCGGACAGCTCCTCACCCGCCTCGATCACCAGGTCGCGCGGCAGCAGGACCACCGCCGTGGTGCCGCCGTACGCGGACGCCTTGAGCGAGACGCGGATGCCGTGCCGCTCCGCGAGGCGGCTGACCACGTAGAGGCCGAGCCGCGCGGTGCTGGACAGGTTGAACTCCGGCGGGTTCGCGATCCGCTCGTTGGTCGCGTCGAGGTCCTCCTGGGTCATGCCCAGGCCGCGGTCCTCGATCTCGATAGCGTAGCCGCTCGCCACGGACTGCCCGCCCACCTGCACGGTCGTGTACGGCGGGGAGAACGACACCGCGTTCTCGATCAGCTCGGCGAGCAGGTGGATCACGTCGCCGACCGCCCGGCCGGTCAACCCGACCTGGCCCATGGGCAGGACGGTGACCCGGGTGTAGTCCTCGACCTCGGCGAGCGCGCCGCGCACGACGTCGACCATCGGCACCGAACGGCGCCAGGCCCGGGCGGGCGAGGCGCCCGACAGGACGATGAGGTTCTCGGCGTTGCGCCGCATGCGGGTGGCGAGGTGGTCGATGCGGAACAGGTCCTTCAGCTCCGCCGGGTCGGCCTCGCGCCGCTCCATCACGTCGAGGAGCGTGAGCTGGCGGTGCACCAGCGACTGCGTGCGCCGGGCCAGGCTGAGCAGGATGTCGCGGATGCTCTGCCGGAGCTGGGCCTCCTCGACGGCCGTCCGGATCGCGGTCTCCTGGACGGTGTTGAACGCGGCGCCCACCTGGCCGATCAGGTCGCCGCCGAACTCCAGCGGCGGCGCCTCGGCGGCCACGTCGACCTTCTCGCCCTGGGCGAGCCGCTCCACGACGCCCGGCAGACGCTCGTTGGCAAGTTCCAGGGCCGCGGCGCGGAGCTTCTCCAGCTGGCGCACCAGCGTGCGGGCCGTCGTGACCGCCAGGACGACCGACGCGACGACGGCGACCAGGCCGAGCACGCCGGCCAGCACGAGCCGGAGGATGACGCCCGCGGCGACCGGGGTCGACCGGCCGACCAGGGTGTCACCCGCCGTGGCGACGATGTCGTGGAGCTGGGTGAGCGCGCGGGAGCTGGCCTGCTGCCACTGCTCCCCCGTGACCGGGACGAACCCGCCGGGCCGGCCCTGCTGGGAGACCAGGTCCTCCAGCGAGTGCAGGCGGGCGAGGTCGGCGCTCTTGCTGAGCCGCGCGTACGCGGCCGGGTCCGCCTGTTCCAGGTCCGTCTGCGACTGCGCCATGAAATAGCGCTCGGCGCCCACGAGCTGCGTGAACTGGGCGGCCTCGCTGCCGGTGAACCGGCCCTCCGCGATGATGCCGGCGAGAAGGGCGTCTTCGCGCGATATCAGCTCTCGTGCCCAGTTAAGACCGATAAGGGTTCTCGTGTCTTTCGCGATCTCGTCGTCATGAAGCGTCGCGAGCGCGTAGTAGGTCTGGAAAAGCGCGTCGGCGACATCCGTGTACGCAGCCACCGCCTGGGCCCGGTCGGTGTGCCCGGCGTCGATCGCGTCCCGGCCGGGACCCAGCTGGTTCAGCCGCTGGAACGCCTGGTCGATCCGCTGCCGCAGGTCGTCCCCCGCGGCCAGCCGCACGTCCCCGCCGTCGGCGAGCCGGCGGAAGTTCGCCGCCGCGGCGTCGGTCCGGGCCCGCTGCGCCTCCAGGGCGCTCCGGCTGACGCGGCCGGGATCGGCGAGCCGCGTGACGGACATCCGCCGCTCCTGCTGGAGCTCCAGAAGGAGCGTCTCGCTCGGCTGCGCGACGCCCTTGTTGTACACCGCCACCCAGGCCAGGTTGATGCCGTCCCGCAGGGTCACCCATGCCGCGAAGGCCCACAGGGCCGCGAGCGACACGATCAAGGCCGTGACTTTGGTCCGCACGCGCGAGTTGCGGAAGCGCATAACACCCACCAAGCGACATACAGAGAGCCCACACGGCGCGTTTCCCGGCGATTAACAAATGCTCATCGCTAGGGGCGGCGGACGGCGCCCAACATTTGTCGCCGCGCCATGCCTCGGACACCCTAGCAAACGCACGGAAATACGCTCAAGGGCGCTAAAGGAGGGCCTCAGAGCTGAAAGTTCAAATATATACTGATATTGAGCAGTAAAACTGTGCCGAGATCATACTTGACGGTAGCGCTCCACAACAAGTCGGTTGGACTGTGCGAGGTGGAGGGCGGCCAGCACGGCGGCGCGGACGACCGACACTGGCAGGTAGAGGTCCTTGTCGTGCCACAGGGGCGGGTCGCCGGCCTCGCCGCCCGCCCGCAGCAGGTAGCCGTACCCGCGGGCGGCCGCCTCCTCGACCCGCTCGCCCGTACGGGTGAGCAGCAGCGTCTGCACGGCGTACGCCGTCTCCTCCCGGGTGCCGTCCCACCGGCCCCACGAGCCGTCCTCACGCTGGGTCTCCAGAGTCCACCGCACGGCCCTCCGGACGGCCTCGCGCGCGGCCGGGCCTCCGAAGGCGTCCAGTGCGAGCGCGCACGACGCGGTCGCGTAGTAGGGCGAGGCGTGCCAGCGGTCGTCCCACCGGCCCTCGGCGTGCTGCCGCTCGCACAGCCAGGCGCCCAGCCCGCCCACCGCCGCGGCGTAGCGCGGGGCGGCGGCCGGGCGGGCGGCGGCATACTGGCCGAACGCGTCGAGCACGTGGGCGTTCACGCTGACCGACGAGCCCTCCTCCCCCTGCCACGTGCAGAAGTGCGTGGGCGTCTCGAACGCCCACAGGCTCTCCGGCTCGTACGGCACGCCCAGCAGAGCGAGGGCGTACAGCGCGACGGACGTGGTGTCGGCGTCCGGCGGCAGCCCGGCGCCCGCCGCCGTGCCGCCCGGGGCGATGGCGGCCCTGAGGTCGGCCACCATCTCGGGCGGGGCGTCGAAGGGGATGCCGGCGCGGGCGAGCGTGCTCAGCACCCAGCCGCGTTCGAACACGGTGATGGGGAACCCTACGGGCACCGGTCCGCCGTGCCGGCGCGCCACGGCCTCCAGGTGCCGGCGGGCCATGTCGCCGGGGTCCGTCAGCGCCCGGTCGCCCAGCCAGGCGGCGGTGGCCGCGGGCGAGGCCCCGACCGTGCCGATCGGGGTGGGCCGTACGGACCGCGCTCCCCGGGCGGCGTCGCCCGCGACCTCGAGCGCGTGCAGCATCTTCTCGGGAAGCTCGGCGCCGGCCGCCACCCCCGCCCGGACGCGGGCCAGCGGACCCGGGTCGAGGCCGGCGGGCGGCCGCAGCCGTCCCCGGGCGGAGACGTGGGACAGCGGCGGCTCGCGGAACCCGTCGAGCCGCGCGTTCACCAGGTCGACGAGCGAGGGCACGATCAGCTCGATGGCCGGGGTGTCGGGCAGCCACGGGTCGGCGCCCACCGGCGGCCACTCCAGCAGCCAGGCGAGCCCGCGCTCGGCCGCCCGCGCCAGCGTCTCCGCCCCGGGGTCGCCCCGGCCCGCCGCCCGGAGGAGGGCCTCGGTCGCGCTCAGCGTGGGCACCAGCCCGTAGCCGTCGCGCCGTCCCCAGTGGCCGTCGGACGTCTGGGACGCCAGCAGGTAGCCCAGCCGCTCGCCGTGGCCGACCAGCCAGGGTGCGAGGCTGACGAGCCGTCCCGTCTCGTAGACCGAGGGGGAGACCGTGCCCCAGGGACGGGACATGAGCCCGGACACCAGCTCGTCGGCCGCCGCCGCGGCGTCGACGGCCTTGGGGAAGACGAGGCCGCCGAGGCTCACAGCGCGCCCCAGTAGTCGGTGCTGCCGTAGAAGCCCATGCTGTACCCGATCTGCCGTTCCAGATAGACCACGTCGCCGGGGCAGGCGTCCCTCAGGGGGCCGAGCAGGTCCCGGCAGCCGGCGACGAGCAGCCGGATCAGCTCGGCGATCTCGTCCCGGCCGGCGCCGAGCATCACCGCGTTGAGGTCGCCCCACTCCACGTCCCGTCGGTGGGTGGCGAGATCGTTGACCAGCCGGAGCACCCGCTGCACGCGGCGGCTCGCGGCCCGCAGGTCGTCGAGCCGGTCCAGCGTCGCGGGCACGCCCCCGCTGATCCAGTGCGAGACGTTGACGAGGGACGACCCGAAGTTGTCGGCGTTGTCCAGGTACTCGTCCAGGCCCGGCAGCGCGGCGCCCTCCCGGGCGGCCGTCTTCCAGCCCCACTCCCGGGCCATCGCGGCGAGCATCCGTTCGAGCTCCTCGCGCCAGACCGGGCGCAGGCGGCCGAAGGCCGGCGCGTCGGACAGCTCGGCCAGGATCTCGGCCAGGAAGCCGCCGAGGGGATGGTCCGCCGTGGGCTCGCCGCCGTCGGCCACCCGCAGGCACCCGGCGACCAGGCCGTCCACCTCCTCGCGCGAGGCGGCCACGTGGTCGAGCAGCCAGTCGGCCGCGAATATCCACAGGGCGGTCCTGTTGGCGACGCGGAGCCGCTCGGCCGTCTCGCCGGGCGAGCCGAAGGCGTTCGCGAGCGCGACCGCGGACAGCAGCGTCGCGTCGAACGGCCGCGCGGGGAACAGAGCGGGGTGGCGCAGGACGCACTCCCGCAGGTCGCGGTGCGCGCGGGCCGCCTCGGCCGCCGCCGTCCCGGCCGTCAGTGCCGCCCCGACCTCGTCCAGGGGCGCGTGGGTCACGTGCACGGCCTACGCCGCCGCCGCGGCCGGGCGCAGGGTCAGCCGCACGTGCTGGCGCGGCCGCAGGGACGCGCCCATCCGGGGCGTGGCGACCTCCGGGCTGCAGGCGACCGGCCGGAACCGGGCGAGGACGCCGGCGACGATCAGCCGCGCCTCGATCGCGAAGACGTGCATCCCGATGCACTGGTGGGGGCCGCCCCCGAAGGGGAAGTACGCGTACCGGTGCCGGCCCTCGGAGCGCCGCCGGGAGAAGCGGCCGGGGTCGAAGACCTCCGGACGGTCCCAGAACGCCTCCATCCGATGGGTGACGTACGGGCTCACGACGACGGTCTCGCCCGCCTCCAGCCGCACCCCGCCCACGACCTCGGGCTCGACGACCATCCGGGGGAACAGCCAGCCCACCGGGTACAGGCGCAGCAGTTCCTGCACGACCTGCCCCGTGTACGGCAGGCTCGCCAGGTGTCCCGGCCGTACGCGGTCGCGGCCCACCACCCGGTCGACCTCCTCGTACAGCCGCCCGGCCACCTCGGGATGCGCCGCCAGGAGGGGCCAGAGCCAGGTCAGCGCGCCGGCCGTGGTCTCGGTCGCGGTGGCGAGCATGGCGACCAGGTTGTCCCGGATCCACCGGGCGCTCACCTCGCCGCCCTCCGGGCCGCGGGCCCGGCACAGGGCCGAGAAGATGTCGTCGCCGTCGTCCGGCCGCCCCCGGTGCCGTTCCACCAGCGGCACCACGACGTCGTCGATCGCGGCGACGGCCCGCAGGAAGGCCCGGTCGCCGGGGACCCGCACCGAGTACGGCACGGACGGCAGCAGGTAGCGGACCACGACCGAGGCGCCGATCGAGTCGAAGGCGGGGGCCAGCCGCTCCGCGTCCGCCATGTCGATCTTGCCGCCGAAGAAGACCCGCACGACCGTCCGGTTGACGATCCTCGCCATGGACTCGGGGACGTCGATCTCCCGGCCCGACTCCGCCGGGCCCGACAGCTCGTCGACTCCCTCGGCGACGGCGTCCGCCATCCGTCCGGCCAGGGCCTCGACGTGCTTGGCGGTGAACACCGGCTGAAGGACCTTGCGGCTCAGCTCCCACTCGGGGCCGTCCGACATGATGCCGTCGCCGAACAGGCGGTGCAGGGGCCGCCAGAAGACGCCGTCGCGCGTGTAGTTGGCGGCGTTGCCGCGCAGGACGTGCTGCAGGTGGTCGGGGTGCGTGACCAGGTACGGCCGGAAGGGGCCGAGGTTGACCCTGACGATCTCGCCGGCGGCCTCCCGTCCCATGTCGAGCAGGGCCCGCACGGGATCACGGAGGATCGCGGGGATCACGCGGCGAAAGGGTAGAGTTCGCGCTCTTCGCGCCGGTTCGGCACCAACATCCACGGACATGGCGGCTTGCTCCCCACATGACGATCACGCCATTCGCGAAGTATCGCATGATCAATTCGTGTTGATCAACATTGCAGGGGAGTGACAGTTTTGTCCCTTTTGCGGGGTTTGCCGGTCTTGATGGGAGGGGTACGGCCGTGACCAGGGCAAACGGAAGGGGCCGGACCAGATCGGCCCGGCCCCCTCGCGACATGACGTCAGGCGTGACTGGTCACCAGCAGCGCGATGCCCACGAGAATGACGACGGGGATCAGCCACACCACGACCTCGCCGAGGAACTCCTTGTACATGGGGCCGATCCTCTCGGGGACGTGCGGAAAATGAACCGCACGCAGCATATTCGCTCGCGCGCGCAGGTGGAACCACGTGCCAGGATCGAGCAATGCGGTACATCGTCATCGGCGCCGGCGCCATCGGCGGGACCATCGGCGGCCGGCTGTTCCAGAGCGGACACGACGTCCTCCTCGTGGCGCGCGGCGCGCACCACGAGGAGCTGCGCGCGGGGGGCCTGCGCCTGGTCGCCCCTGACGGCGAGGAGGTCCTCCCCATCCCGGTGGCGGACGGGCCCGTCCCCGTCCGCGACGGCGACGTGCTGGTCGTCGCCACCAAGACCCAGGACACCGTGGCGGCCCTGCGGGGCTGGGACGACGCCCCGGTGGTCTGCGCCCAGAACGCGGTGCAGAACGAGCGCATGGCCCTGCGCCGGTTCTCCCGCGTGTACGGCATGTGCCTGTGGATGCCGGCCCTCCACCTGGAGCCCGGGGTCGTGGCGTCGTACGGCGCGCCGTTATCGGGCATGCTCCCCGTCGGACGTTATCCACAGGGTGTGGACGACCTGGTCCAGGAGATGGCGGACGACCTCGGCAAGAGCCGCTTCGCCGCCTTCGCCGTCCCCGACGTGATGCGCTGGAAGTACGGCAAGCTGCTCGGCAACCTCGGGAACGCGGTCGAGGCGCTGTGCGGCCACGCCGAGGGGACCGAGGCCGTGAGCCGCCGGGCCAGGCAGGAGGGGGAGACGGTCCTCGCCGCCGCCGGCATCCCGTTCCTGTCCGATGAGGAGGAGCGGGAGCGGCGCGGCGACCTGGTCGAGATGACGCCGCTCGGCGGGGTCGAGCGGCCGGGCGGGTCGTCCTGGCAGAGCCTGGCGAAGGGCAGCGGCTCGATCGAGGTCGACTACCTGAACGGCGAGATCGTCCTCCTCGGGCGGCTGCACGGGGTGCCCACTCCGGTGAACCTCGTCCTGCAGCGGGAGGCCACCCGGCTCGCCCGCGAGGGAGGCCGGCCTGGGTCGCTCGACGTGGCGGCGCTGGAGCGGCTGCTGCCCTGAACGTTACACGCGTCCTCGCAGGTCAGCGCCACCGCGACGGCCTGTCGCTGGGCCGGCGGGCCGCCCGCTCCTAGCATCGCCGCCGACGACGGAGGGCGCGATGTCGAAGAGAAGTGCGGTGCTGGCGGCGCTGGTCATGGTCCTCGGGCTCCTGGTCGCCCGGCCGGCCGAGGCGGCCACGGTACGGATCATGCCGCTCGGCGACTCGATCACCGGTTCGCCGGGCTGCTGGCGGGCCCTGCTGTGGAACAGGCTGCAGAGCAGCGGCTACACGGCGATCGACATGGTCGGCACGCTGCCCCCGCAGGGCTGCTCGGTGCCGTACGACGGCGACAACGAGGGCCACGGCGGCTACCTGGCCACCGACGTCGCGGACCAGAACCTGCTCCCCGGCTGGCTGGCGGCCACCCACCCCGACATCGTGATGATGCACTTCGGCACCAACGACGTGTGGAACAACAAGTCGCCGGCCACGATCACGGCCGCGTTCGGCAAGCTCGTCGACCAGATGAGGGCCGACAACCCGAACATGAAGATCCTGGTCGCCAAGATCCTCCCGATGAATCCGGGCAACTGCGCCGACTGCGGCCGGCGGGTGGTGGCGCTGAACGACGCGATCCCCGCCTGGGCCGCGTCCAAGAGCACGGCGGCCTCCCCGATCGTGGTGGTGGACCAGTGGACCGGGTTCAGCACGGCGGCCGACACCTACGACGGCGTCCACCCCAACGCGAGCGGCGACCAGAAGATGTCGGACCGGTGGTACCCGGCGCTGGCCGCCCTGCTGTCGGGCGCCACGCCCAGCCCCAGCCCCACACCGACCCGCACGCCCACGCCGACGCCAAGCCCCACGCCGTCGCCCACGCCCACCCGGACTCCCACTCCGACGCCCACGCCGTCACCGCAGCCGACCCCCTCGGGATGCACGGCGACGTACACGATCACCAGTCAGTGGCCCGGCGGCTTCCAGGCCGACGTGACCGTGCGGAACACCCGGTCCACGCCCGTCAACGGATGGACCGTGACCCTGCGCTTCCTCAACGGGCAGCAGGTGAGCCAGGCGTGGAACGCCACGCTCACCCAGTCGGGGGACACCGCGACGGCGCGGAACGTGAGCTGGAACGGCGCGCTCGCCGGCGGCGCCACCGCGTCCTTCGGCTTCCTGGCGAGCTGGAACGGCGCCAACCAGCCCATCGTCCCCGGCTGCGTCGCGTCGTGAGCCGGACGGCTCCCTAGGGCTGGAAGCGGTAGCCCATCCCGGGCTCGGTCAGCAGATGCACCGGCCGCCCGGGATCGGGCTCCAGCTTGCGGCGCAGCTGGGCCAGGTACTGCCGCAGGTAGTGGGTCTCGCGCAGGTAGGCCGGGCCCCACACCTCGGTCAGGAGCTGCCGCTGGCTGATCAGCTTGCCGGGGTTGCGCAGCAGGATCTCCAGCAGGTGCCACTCGGTGGGGGTGAGCCGGACGCCGTTGGAGACGGTCTTGCCGGCCAGGTCCACCTCGACGTCCCCCAGCCGGACGCGGGCCTCGCCGGTCTCCTGGCCGCCCACCCGCCGGGTGACGGCGCGGATCCGCGCGAGCAGCTCGTCGACGCCGAACGGCTTGGTCACGTAGTCGTCGGCCCCGGCGTCCAGGGCGTCCACCTTGTCGGCGCCGCCGGTCCGCCCGGACAGCACGATGATGGGCACGCTCGTCCAGCCCCGCAGGCCCTGGATGACCTCCACCCCGTCCAGGTCGGGCAGCCCGAGGTCGAGGACGATCAGGTCGGGATGCCAGTCGGCCGCCTGGCGCAGCGCGCCCGCGCCGTCGGCCGCCACGGCCACCTCGTAGTGCCGCGCCGCCAGGTTGATGCGCAGCGCACGCAGGAGCTGAGGCTCGTCGTCCACGACCAGGATGCGGGTCATCGCGCCTCCCCCGCGGGGGGACGGAACCCCGTCCCCGCCGCCTCCCCCATGGTTCCAGGTTACGGCCTGGGGGTAGCGCGTCTGATCGGCTAAGGTGCTGACCGCGATCCCGGAGGAGGACGGCATGAGTGAATATGCGGTGACTTTCAACCTCATCGACGCCGACAAGGACGGGCGGATCTCCGCCGAGGAGCTGGTGCGGCTGATGGAGGTGCTCGGGGAGCCGCTGACCATCGACGGCGCCCAGGGGGCGATCTCCAAGGTCGACGCCGACGGCGACGGCCTGATCGACCTGGACGAGTTCGGCGCCTGGCTGGGCGGGCGCTGAAAGCCGACGACGAACTCTGGGGCGCGGTGCCCGCGGGTGTCGCGAGGCTCCTGCGTCCCCGGATTGGCGACGTCGCGGACCAGATGATCACGGAGATCCAGCGCCGGGTGCCCGAGTACGCGCGCCCGGCGGACGAGATCTACCTGAAGGTCCTGCGGCTGTCGGTCAACGAGGCGTTGCAGGGGTTCCTGGAGCGCATCGAGAACCCCCGCGCGCCCTGGGACCCCGAGGTCTTCCGCACCATCGGGCGCGGCGAGGCCGCCGAGGGCCGCGACCTCGAGCCGTTCCAGACCGCGATGCGGCTCGGGGCGCGGGTGGCCTGGCGGCAGGTCACCGAGCAGGCGGGCGAGCTCGGCCTCGACCCCCAGACGCTGTACGACCTGGGCGAGGCCATCTTCATCTACCTTGACCAGCTCGCCGACGCCGCCGCCG
Organism: Microbispora sp. ATCC PTA-5024; assembly: GCF_000511135.2. Classification (NCBI taxonomy): domain Bacteria; kingdom Bacillati; phylum Actinomycetota; class Actinomycetes; order Streptosporangiales; family Streptosporangiaceae; genus Microbispora; species Microbispora sp. ATCC PTA-5024. The sequence continues at coordinate 471,720 of NZ_KI866527.1, forward strand.
AGGGGTTTGGCGAGGCGCGCGCCCACGCCGCGGGCGAGATGGAGCGGCGCCGGCGCCGCCTGCTCGACCTGCTGCTGAGCCGGCCCCCCGCGTCGCCCGAGGCCGTCGCCGACATGGCGCGGGCCGCGGGCTGGCGGCTGCCCAGGACGGTGGCCGGCGTGGCGCTGGAGGAGCGCGACAACGGCTCGCCGTCGTCCCTGCTCCCGCCCGACGTGCTGGCCGGGCTCGACCGGCGCAGCCCGTGCCTCGTCGTGCCCGACCCCACCGGCCCCGGCCGGGCGCAGGCGCTGGA
>NZ_KI866527.1:472147-490607 GCF_000511135.2 Microbispora sp. ATCC PTA-5024
CCCACCGGCCCCGGCCGGGCGCAGGCGCTGGAGCGGGCCCTGCGCGGCTGGCACGCCGCCATCGGCCCGCCGGTCCCGGTGGCCGCCGCCGCGACCTCGCTCCGCTGGGCCGGCGAGGCGCTCGACCTGGCCCGGCGCGGCGTCCTCCCGCAGGAGGGCCTGCTGCACTGCGCCGACCACATGGCCACGCTCGTGGTGTTCAAGGACGAGGACCTGGTGGCCGCGCTGGCCGAGGTACGGCTCGCGCCGCTCGCACACCTGCGCCCGGCCCAGCAGGACCGACTCGCGGAGACCCTGCTGGCGTGGCTGCAGCACGGCCGCGGGGTGGCCGAGGTCGCGGCCGGGCTCCACGTCCACCCCCAGACCGTCCGCTACCGGCTGCGTCAGCTGGAGGAGCTGTACGGCGGCCAACTGGCCGACCCCGACGTCCGGTTCGAGCTGGAGATCGTCCTGCGGGCCCGCCAGGCCAGGTCCGGCCGTCCGGAGTGATCCGCCGCGTCCCACCGCCGCGCGCTCGGCGCCGCCGGTCAGAAGGCGGCGGAGCGGCCGCTCGTCCTGAGCCCGTGGGCGGGCCGCCGCTCGTGCAGGCCGAACCGCGCCTCCGGCGCCCACCGGCCGTCGAGGATCCCGGCCACGTAATCGGCCAGGGCCGGCGCGTGCTTGAAGCCGTGCCCCGAGTCGCCGCCGAGCAGCCACACGCCGTCGGCGACCTCCGCGACGATCCACTCGGAGTCCCTGGTCAGCGTGTACTGGCAGACCTGGGTGAAGACGACGGGCGCGCCCACCAGGGACGGGAACCTGCGGGCGAGGTGGGCCCGCGCCGCCCGCTCGGCGCCCTCCGTGACCCGCCGGTCGCCGGACTCCGGGTCGTACGGCTCGCCCTCGGCGTCGTCGGTCACCTTCATCCCGGCGCCGTCGAGGTCGCCGTGGCCGTACGCCGCCATCTCGTAGTCGCAGAACGCGGGCACGGGCGGGGTCGCCCACGCGGACGGCACGCCGAAGTGGAAGGTGTCCTGCCGGGTGACCTCCACCTCCACCCCGAACTCGGCGCCGAACACCTCGGGCAGCCACGCGCCGCATGCCCACACCACCCGGTCGGCCGTCAGCACCTCCCCGTCCGCGACGACGCCCGTGCCCCCGCCGTACGGCACGGCCCGCGCGCGGACCAGGCGGACGCCGGCGTCGAGGGCGAGCCGGGCCGTCACCTGCGTGGCGCGCCGGGCCCGCAGCACCCCGGCGTGCGGCTCCCACAGGGCGAACGCGAGGTCGTCCGTCCCGAGCCCGGGGAAGCGGCGCGCGGCCTCGTCGGGGTCGAGCAGGGCGTGCGGGACGCCGAGCGCGTCGAGGACCCGCGCGCTCCGGCGCTCCGGGCCGTCCTCGCGGTGGGCGAACCACATCAGGCCGGCCTCGCAGAACAGCTCCTCGCCGGTCCGCTCCTCCAGGCGCCGCCAGCCCTCGCGGGCCCGCCACGCCATCCCGGCGTACCAGTCGTCCGAGCCGTGGCCGCACCGCAGCAGCCGCGTCTCCCCCGCGCTCGACTGGCGCACGTGCCCCGGCGCGTGCTGCTCGACCAGCGTCACCCGCCAGCCGGTTTCCGCCAGGCGCAACGCCAGTGAGGACCCCCAGATCCCCGCGCCCACCACGACGACCGACCTCATCGCAGCCCTCCTCCGGACGTCCGGCCTCCGCGTCCCGCGCCGGCGGCCGGGATAATCGAATCATGATGGCGGCCGAGTCGGCGCAGACGCTGGAGCGGGGATTGCGGCTGTTGCGGCTGCTCGCGGACGGCAACCGGGGCCGCACGCCCACCGAGCTGGCCCAGGAGCTGGGGCTGAGCCGCCCGGTGGTGTACCGGCTGCTCACCACCCTCCAGGCCGAGGGCTTCGCCCGCAGGGACGCGGCCGGCCGGGTGCACCTCGGGTTCGGCGTGCTCGTGCTGGCCCGGGCCGTCCAGCCGTTGCTGCGGGCGGCGGCGATGCCCGCGCTCCGCGCGCTCGCCGAGCAGGCGGGGGCGACCGCGCACCTGACGGTCGCCGAGGGCGACGAGGGGCTCGCCGTGGCCGTCGTCGAGCCGTCCTGGACCGACTTCCACGTGGCCTACCGCGAGGGCTCCCGACATCCGCTGACGCGGGGCGCGGCCGGTCTCGCCGTGCTGGCCCTGCGCTCGGGCGACGAGCGGGCGCTGCACAGCAGCCGCGGCCAGCTCCAGGAGGGCGCCCAGGGCGTCGCCGCGCCCGTACGGGGACTGCCCTGGCTGGAGGCGTCCGTGGGGGTGGTCAGCTTCACCGACCTCGACCTCGACAAGGTGGGCCCGCTCGTCCTGGCCACCGCGGAACGGCTGGCCGAGGCGCTGAAGGACGGGGTTTGACACGGACGGCACGCATGACGGAAGGTCGTACGTATAGGGGACATTGATGTCCGCTTAACGGACACGCTCTGCTGGAGGTCGTCATGCCGCACTACCGTGTCGTCGGCGAGGTGCCCCGCAAGCGCCACGTTCAGTTCCACAGGCCCGACGGCGGCCTGTACAAGGAGGAGCTGATGGGCGAGGAGGGCTTCTCCTCCGACTCCTCGCTCCTCTACCACCGCCACGCGCCCACGGCGATCGTGAAGGCGGAGGCGGTCGAGACGGGGGGAGCGGCGCTCACGCCGAACCTGCCGCTGTCCCCGCGCCACTTCCGCACCGGGGACCTGTCGCCGGGCGGCGACCTCGTCACGGGCCGGATGCTGCTGGCCGGCAACGGCGACGTCCGCATCTCGTACGCCGCCACCGGGAGCCCGAGCGAGCTGTACCGCAACTCGATGGGCGACGAGTGCGTCTACCTCGCGAGCGGCCGGGCGCGCTTCGAGTCCGCGTACGGGGCGCTCGACGTGGGCGAGGGCGACTACGTGCTCGTCCCCACCGGCGCCGTCCACCGCTGGGTGCCCGAAGGGCCGGTCACCGCGCTCGTCGTCGAGGCCGCCGGGCACATCCGTCCGCCGAAGCGCTACCTGTCCCAGTACGGCCAGTTCCTGGAGCACGCGCCGTACTGCGAGCGCGACCTGCGCGCCCCGGGCGAGCCGCTGCTCGTGGACGGCGAGGAGGTCCCGGTCCTGGTCCGCACGCGCGGCGGGCTGACCCGGCTCACCTACGCGAACCACCCGTTCGACGTGGTCGGCTGGGACGGCTGCCTGTACCCGTACGCCTTCAACATCCAGGACTTCGAGCCGATCGTGAAGCGGACCCACGCGCCGCCGCCGGTCCACCAGACGTTCGAGGGGCCGGGCTTCGTGATCTGCTCGTTCTGCCCCCGGCCGCTCGACTTCGACCCCGAGGCCGTGCCGATCCCGTACAACCACCACAACGTGGACTCCGACGAGTTCATGTTCTACGCGGGCGGCGACTACACGGCCAGGAGGGGCTCGGGCATCGACGTCGGATCCGTCTCGCTGCACCCGGCCGGCTTCACGCACGGGCCGCAGCCGGGCGCGGTGGAGGCCGCCGTCGAGGCCGTGCGGCAGGGCGTCACGCGGACCAGCGAGCTCGCGGTCATGCTCGACACGTTCCGTCCGCTCGACCTCGGCCCCGCGGCCCTGGCCTGCGAGGACCCCGGGTACGCCTGGACGTGGGCGGGCCGCGGGTGACGCCGGCGCGGCACGGCCTCCCCTACGGCGTGTTCTCCCGCCCCGGCGAGCCGCGGCGGGTGGGGGTGCGGGTCGGGGACCACGTCCTCGACCTCGCGGCCGCCCTGGGCGACGAGGTGTTCGCGGCCCCGGTCCTGAACCCGTTCATGGCCCTGGGCCGCGCGGCCTGGCGGGAGGCGCGCGAGCGGGCGGCGGAGGCGGCGCGGGCGGGCGACCACCTGCTCCCGCTCGGCGCGGTGACCCTCCACCTGCCGATCGAGGTGGCCGACTACGTCGACTTCTACGCCTCGCTGGAGCACGCGACCAACCTCGGCCGGATCCTGCGCCCCGGCGAGGAGCCGCTCAAGCCCAACTGGCGGCACCTGCCGGTCGGCTACCACGGGCGGTCCGGGACCGTCGTGGTGTCGGGCACGCCCATCAGGCGGCCGTGCGGCCAGCGCCCGCCGTCCACCCCTGGGGGGCGGCCGTCCTTCGGGCCATCCCTCCGCCTCGACCTGGAGGCGGAGGTCGGCTTCGTCGTGGGGACGCCCACGCGGCTCGGCGAGCGCGCGGGGGCCTTCGAGGACCACGTCTTCGGCGTCACCCTGGTCAACGACTGGAGCGCCAGGGACATCCAGGCCTGGGAGTACGTCCCGCTCGGCCCGTTCCTGGGCAAGTCGTTCGCGACCTCGGTCTCGCCGTGGATCACCCCGCTCGACGCCCTGGAGGGCGCGCGCGTCGAGGGCCCGCCGCAGGAACCCGAGCCGCCCGCCTACCTGCGCAGGGCCGCCCCCTGGGGGCTCGACCTCGCGCTGCGCGTCCAGATCAACGGTGAGACGGTCGCCGAGCCGCCGTACCGGGACATGTACTGGACGCCGGACCAGATGCTCGCCCACCTGACCGTGAACGGCGCCTCGGTGCGCACGGGGGACCTGTTCGCGAGCGGAACCGTCTCCGGGCCCCGCGACCCCGGGTCGCTGATCGAGCTGACCCGCAACGGCGCCGAGCCGTTCAAGCTGGCGGACGGTGCGACCCGGACGTTCCTGGAGGACGGCGACACCGTCACTCTGACCGCCACCACCCGGGACGGGATCTGCCTCGGCGAGGTGTCCGGCACGGTCGTTCCCGCGACTTAGCGTGTTCCTGCCGTCACCCCTCGCTACCCTGGGGAGCCCCGAGTAGCGAAGGCAGGAACGCATGCGTGTGATCGCCTGGGCGGCGGCCCTCCTCCTCGCCGTCGCCGGCTGCGCCGTCCGGGTGCCGCCCGCGCCGCGCATCACGATGACCCCCGCGCCGGACGCCGTGGGCGCGCCGCCGGACGGCGGTCTCGTGGTCCGGGCCGACGGCGGCCGGCTGACCAACGTGGTCGCGTTCGCCGGGCGCGACCTCGTGCCGGGCGCGTTCGACCGCTCCCGCACGGTCTGGCGCTCCTCCTGGCCCCTGCGTCCCGGCACCGACTACGTGGTGAACGCGCTGGCCGTCGGGCCGCAGGGCGTCGCCGGGCGGCTCACCGGCCGGTTCCGCACCCTCCGGCCCCACCACGAGGTGGCCCTCGCCTCGGTCGTGCCGGACGACGGGGAGACCGTGGGCGTCGGCATGCCGATCATCGTGACGTTCACCCGGCCCGTGGAGAACCGGGCGGCGGTCGAGCGGGCGCTGGCCGTGACCGGGCCGGTCGAGGGGGCGTGGCACTGGTTCGGCCCGTCCCAGGTCGTCTACCGGCCCATGCGGATGTGGCCGGCCAGGAGCAGGATCGCGTTCACCGCCCACCTGGCCGGGGTGCGGGCCGGCCCCGGCACGTACGGCGCCGCCGACCGGTCGGTCTCGTTCACGGTGGGCCGCGCGATGGTCAGCACGGTCGACACCCGCGTCCACCGGATGGTCGTCCGGCAGGACGGCGTGGTGGCCCAGCGCATGCCGATCAGCGCCGGCATGGCCACGACCCGGGAGTACACCACCACGAGCGGCATCCACCTGACGATGGAGAAGGGCAACCCGGTCCGCATGGTGTCTCCCGGCCGGCGGAAGGGCGACCCGGAGTACTACGACAACCTCATCGACTACGCCGTCCGGATCTCCAACAGCGGGGAGTACGTCCACGCGATGGGCAACGTGTGGGCCCAGGGGCGGATCAACATGAGCCACGGCTGCGTGAACGCGAGCCCGGACCAGGCGCGCTGGTTCTACGAGCACGCCCTGCGCGGCGACCCGGTGATCGTGACGGGCACCTCGCGGAGGCTCGAGTGGAACAACGGCTGGGGCTACTGGCAGATCTCCTGGCCCGACTGGCTCAGGGGCAGCGCCCTGCGCCGCGTGCCCGAGTTCGTCAGGGGCGCCGCCGGCACCTGACGCCTTCCGGAACCGGCCCTCGGAAGGGGGCTAAAACAGGCCTGGATGCGCGGGATGACGGGGGCAGGAAGAGTTAGCGTTAAGGGAAGGAACCCCCTGAAAGCGGGATCCGTTCATTGCTATGGAGGCGGCAATGGACCCCTGGATCGTCTGGCTCATCCTGGCGGCTGCCCTCGGCGTCGCGGAGATCTTCACGCTGACCGCCGCGCTCGGGCTCCTGTCGATCGCCGCCCTGCTCACCGCGGGCGTCGCCCTGGTCGGCCTGCCGCCCGGCCTCCAGCTGGCCGTCTTCGTCATCGCCTCGGCCGCCGGCCTCGCGGGAGTCCGGCCGTTCGCCCTGCGGCACATCAGGCAGCCGCCGCCCCGGCGCTTCGGCGTCTCCGCGCTCATCGGCAGGCCGGCGTACGTCACCCGGGAGGTGACCGGCCGCGACGGCAGGGTCCAGATCGGCGGCGAGGAGTGGTCGGCCCGCGCCTACGACGACAGCCTGGTCATCCCCGCCGGCGCGAAGGTCGACGTCATCGAGATCGAGGGCGCGACCGCCCTCGTCTATCCACGGGAGTGAGCATGGACGCAGCCCTCATCGCCGGACTGATCGTCGCTCTGGTCGCCGTCTTCACGGTGCTGCGCTCGGTCCGCATCGTCCCGCAGGCGAGAGCCGGGAACGTCGAGCGTCTGGGCCGCTACTACCGCACGCTCGGCCCCGGGCTGAACTTCGTGATCCCGTTCATCGACCGGGTGCGTCCGCTCATCGACCTGCGCGAGCAGGTGGTCTCGTTCAAGCCGCAGCCCGTCATCACCGAGGACAACCTCGTCGTCGACATCGACACCGTGCTGTACTTCCAGGTCACCGACCCGAGGGCGGCCGCGTACGAGATCGCCAACTTCATCCAGGGCGTCGAGCAGCTCACCGTGACGACGCTGCGCAACGTCGTCGGCGGCATGGACCTGGAGAAGACGCTCACCTCCCGCGACACGATCAACAGCCAGTTGCGCGGCGTGCTCGACGAGGCCACCGGCAAGTGGGGCATCCGGGTCAACCGGGTCGAGATCAAGGCGATCGACCCGCCGAAGACCATCAAGGAGGCGATGGAGAAGCAGATGCGCGCCGAGCGGGACAAGCGCGCCGCCATCCTCACCGCCGAGGGCCAGCGGCAGTCCCAGATCCTCACGGCCGAGGGCGAGAAGCAGAGCGCCATCCTGCGGGCGGAAGGCGAGCGGACCGCGCAGATCCTCAAGGCCGAGGGCCAGTCGCGGGCCATCGACGAGGTGTTCCAGGCCGTGCACCGCAACGACCCCGACCCGAAGCTGCTGGCCTACCAGTACCTCCAGGTGCTCCCCCAGCTCGCGCAGGGCCAGGGCAACACGTTCTGGGTGATCCCGAGCGAGGTCACCTCGGCGCTGCAGGGGGTGTCGAAGGCGTTCACGGAGGCGCTGCCCGTCTCGCCGGCCCTGCGAGAGCGTGAGGACCACGGCGAGAGCGAGGCCGTCGCCGAGGCCGAGCGGGCGGCCGCTGAGGCGAGGGCCGCCGCGGAGGACAGCGAGCTCGGCCCGCGCCAGATCGCCTCCGGCCGGCCCGCGTTCGACCCGCTCACGTCGATGGGCGGCTCGGGGGCCGGGCGCGACGAGGTCCAGGACGGACCGATCACCGGGGAGGGCGTACCGAGCCCGGCCGTTCAAGAGGAGCCCGGCAGGGCGTGAGGAGCCCGGCCGTTCATGAGGAGTGCGCGCGGGAGAGCGTCGTCCACGACCCGGCCAACGGCGCCCACCCCACCGGCTGACCGGCCTGGGCGGGACCGCCGGCCGGGTGGCCTCCTGGCCCGTCAACCGGGTTCGGCGGCGGCGGTGGCGAGGGCTCGGACGAAGCGGGTGTAGCGGGACAGCTCGTCGTTCGCCGGTGTGACGACGAGGTCGTGGGCGACCCGCTCGACGCCCGCCCGCAGGGCCTTCGCAGTCCTCCGCGCGCGCCTGCGGCCGCCGAGCCAGGCGGCGGCGCGGGAGAGCAGCGCGACGAACACGCCGCCGAGCACGCCGCCGGCCAGCAGGACCGTGGGCCACGGCACCCTGCCGAGCCTCGGCGTGGGCGGCCGGGTCAGCAGGAGGTAGTCGACCGCGAACAGCGCGAGCAGCCACAGCGCCCCGGCTGCCGTCGCGACCACCATGATCCACTGCAGCGCCCCGACCGCGCGCCACCAGCGAGGCGCCCGGGAGGCGTCGAGCGAGGTGACGGCCACGGTGCGGTCGAGGGCGTCGGTCAGCTCGCCGGCCCTCGACCGGGCGGCGTGCCGTATGGAGGACGCCCAGGGCTCAGGAACGTCCCGGGCGGCGGCGGCCCCCACGTCGCGCAGGGCCGTGTCCACGGCGGAGACCTGGACGGCGGTGGCCGGCGGCAGGGACGTGCGGACGCCTCCGCGGGTCAGGTGGAGGCGGCGCAGCGGGTCGGGACGCAGACGGCGCAGCCACCGGGTGACCGGCCATCCCGTGGCGACGATCGAGCGGTGCACGTGGGCCTTGGCCACGGCCCGGACGACGACCGGCACGGCCGCGGCCTCCTCCAGCGCCCGCGTGAGCGACCGGTCGAGCGTGACCGGCGACGGCCCCGCCGCGCCCTCGTCGAGGAGCTCCTCCTCCTTCCACAGGGCAGTGGCGGCCGTGGCGGCGTCGGCGGCGAGCCGGGACGCCCACGCCCGCCGCTGGGCCACCCGCCGGTCGAGCAGGGCGCGCAGCTCGCCCACCCCCTGGCCGGTACGGGCCGAGGCGCCGATGACGGGGACGTCGTCCAGGCCGTCGGCGGCGAGCAGGCCCTTCAGGTCGTCGAGGCAGCGGGCCACGGCCCGGGCGGGCAGCCGGTCGATCTGGTTGAGCACGACCACGGTGACGTCGCGGTGGCGGGCGAGGGGCCGCAGGTACCGCTCGTGCACCGCCGCGTCCGCGTACTTCTGCGGGTCGAGCACCCACACGAGCAGGTCGACCACGCCGACGAGCCGGTCCACCTCCAGCCGGTGGGACAGCTCGATCGAGTCGTGGTCCGGCAGGTCGAGCAAGATCAGCCCGGCGCTCCCCTGCGGCTGCGGGCCGGCCGGGGCGCCCTCGGGCCCGGCGCCGATCGTGTGGCGGAGGGGCACGTCGAGCCAGTCGAGCAGCGGGCTCGAGCCGTCCGGCCCCCACACGGCGGCCTGGGCCTTGGAGGTCGTCGGCCGGGTCACTCCGACGGCCGCGAGCTCGGCTCCCGCGAGCGCGTTGAACAGCGACGACTTCCCGCTTCCGGTGGCCCCGGCCAGGGCGACGGCCGTGTGGTCGGCCGACAGTCCGCGCCGCACCCCAGCCCGTTCGACGACGGCGCGGGCGCGGTCGACGGCGGCGCCGTCGAGGCGGCCCTCGGCGAGGTCGGCGGCCTCGGCCAGCGCCGCGAGCCGGTCGTCCAGCGGCACCGCGGTCCTCCTGCGCAGGAGCTTCACAGGTCGCCCCTCTCCTGTACGGCCTTGGCGGCCTCCCGCAGGCGCGCCGCCGTGTCGTCGGCGGGGCCCAGGCCGTCGAGCAGGGACGTGAAGCGCGCCCGTTCCAGGTCGAGCAGCTCGCGGACCCGGCGGCGCAGGTCCTCGCGGGCGTCCTGGGTCAGCGCGCGGACGGCCTGGTCGCCGAAGACGGCCTCCAGCAGCTTCTGGCTGAGCACGCTCGTGCCGCCCGCGATGCCGATCTCGATGCCGGTGATGCCGCCGGTGGAGGAGAACACGGCCAGCATGAGCAGCACACCCAGGCTGTTCACACCGAAGGAGGCGGCGCGGGCGAGCGTCCTCCGGTCGGCGCCCTGCGACCTGACCAGGTCGAGCACGTACCCCTGCCAGCCCCGCACCGCGTCCGCGGCCCGGCCCGGCAGGTCGGCGGAGGCGCGGCCGAGCCGTCCGGTGACCGTGACGCCCGACCGCTCCAGCAGGTCGCGCCCGGCGGGCATCGCCAGCCACGACTCGACCGCCCGCTCGGCCGACGCGTCGGCCGTGGACCGGATCAGCGACTCGACGCCGCTCTCCAGCGCGACGCGCAGCTCCCTGTCGGGGGCCGGACGGCCACGGAAGACGGCCGTGATGCGGTCGCGGAGCCATCCGATGCGGGACTCCAGCGCCCGCATCAGGTCACCGGTCCCGACGAAGTCCTGCCACCGGGCGAGGACCTCGCCGCGCAGCAGCAGGCCGTCCCGCATGCCGTCGTCGAAGGCCGACATACCGGTGTCGTACGCCTTCTCCACGACCGCACGGAGCTCGGCGATGCCGGCGCGCTGACGGTCCACCCGGTCGGCGAGGTCGGGCACGCGGGTGGCGAGGCTGTCGAGGGCGCCGGTGAGGGTCCGCCGCACGACGGCGGCGCGGGAGCGGGCGTCCACCGAAAGCTCGGCGAGCCAGGTGGCGATCGGCTGGACGGCGGCCGCGGGGAGCCGGGCGCGCTCGGAGGGCAGCTCCAGCTCGGGGACGGTGAACAGCGGGGTCCCGGCGAGGCCGTTGGCCCGCAGCAGGCGCACCAGGTCGGCCACGACCGGCTCGCGCGCCTCGGCCGGCACCCGCTGGAGGACGACCGCGAGGGCCGTGCTCCGCTCCCGCGCCTGCCGCAGGAAGCTCCACGGCACCTCGTCGGCGTACCGGGCGGCGGTGGTGACGAACAGCCACAGGTCGGCGGCGGCGAGGAGCTGCGCCGCGAGCTCCCGGTTGGCGGCCACCACGGAGTCGATGTCGGGGGCGTCGAGCAGCGCCAGCCCGGCGGGCAGGCTCCCGGCCGTGGCGATCCTCAGCGTGCCCGGCTCGCCCCGGCCGCCGCCGGTGACCCGCGGCAGCCCGGGCAGGACCTTCGGCGAGGTGAACCACTCCCGGTCGGCCGGGTTCGCCACCAGGGTCGGGGCGAGGGTGGTCGGGCGCAGCACGCCGGGCTCGGCGACGGTCTCGCCGACCAGGGAGTTGACCAGGGTCGACTTCCCGGCCCCCGTCGAGCCCCCGACGACGGCCAGCAGCGGGGCGTCGATGGCCGCCAGCCGCGGCAGCAGGTAGTCGTCGAGCTGGCCGCTCAGCTCGCGCAGCGCGCGGCGGTCGGCCGCGACGTCACCGATCGCCAGAGGGAACAGCTCGTGGCCGAGGTGCCGCCGCAGGCTCTGCAGGGCCGTCAGAAGCCCCTCGTTGCCCGCCATACCCCCCGACCTTCCCGGTGGACGGGCCTCGAATCACGCGCTGGGCGAGGGGGCCGCCGTTGGCAGCAGCACCCGGCACTTCTCGAACGCCTTGGCCACCTTGGGGTCGCTGCGGTCGAGCCCGCGCAGGCCGTTCTGGTCGCCGAGCGTCACCCCGTTGTCCTTCATGCAGCCGCGGAACGCCTGCATGGCCGCCGGGTCCCCGCCGTTCCGGCCGAAGCCGCCGCCGCCGAAGCCGCCCTGCGGCATCAGCGACCGGCACGCCTGGAACGCCTTCTCCATCTCGGGGGACATGGTCCGGAAGCCGCCGCTCGGCCGTCCCGAGGGCCAGGCCGAGGGACGGCCGGAGGGACGTGCGGTGGGACGGCCGCTGGGGAGGGTCACGCCGTTCTTGCGCAGGCATTCGGCGAACGCCGCCCGGGAGGCGGCGGCGCCGGACGCCCCGCTGGGCGCGGCGGCGGGCGCGCCCGCCGTGTCGTCTCCGCCTCCCCCGCAGCCGGCCACCGAGACGGCCAGCGCGGCGCAGGCGGCCGCGGACAGGAAACGCAGGGGTCGCATAGGGATCGACCTAACCTTTCGTGACGGGCGGGCACGCCGGCAGGTGGACGCGGAAGACCGCGCCGTGACCGGGCTCGCTCTCGGCCGTGATCGTGCCGCCGTGCGCCTGGACGAGCGCGGCGGCGATGGACAGCCCCAGCCCGGTGCCGCCGGAGTCGCGGCTGCGGGCGGGGTCGGCGCGGTAGAACCGTTCGAAGACCCGCTGGGCGTCGCCCGGAGGCAGCCCGGGGCCCTCGTCGGCGACCTCGATCACCGCGAGGGGGCCGGTCAGCACACCCACCCCGACGCGGAAGGGGGTCCCGGGCGGCGTGTGCCGGAGGGCGTTGCCGACGAGGTTGCCGATGACCTGGCGCAGCCGGGTCTCGTCGCCCACCACCCGGACCGGCCGGTCGGAGTCGTCGAGCCTGAGCAGGTCAATCTCCCTGTCGGGCGCGAGCACCTGGGCGTCGAGCACGGCGCCGGCCGCCAGGCTCAGCAGGTCGACCGGACGGCGGTCGAGCGGCCGCTGCTGGTCGAGGCGGGCGAGCAGCAGCAGGTCGTCGACGAGCAGGCCCATCCGGACGGCCTCGTCCTCGATGCGGCGCAGCAGCAGGGCGGGGTCCTGCGACCGCTGCTGGCGGAACAGCTCGGCGAAGCCCCTGATGGACGTCAGTGGCGTGCGCAGCTCGTGGGAGGCGTCGGCCATGAACCGCCGCATCCGCTCCTGCGAGGCCTCCCGGTCGCGGAACGCGGCCTCGATCTGCGACAGCATGCCGTTGATGGCCCGGCCGAGCCTGCCCATCTCGGTGCGGGGATGCCGCAGCGGCACCCGGCGGGACAGGTCGCCGGCCGCGATCGCCTCGGCCGTCCGCTCGATCTCCCCCAGGGGGCGCAGGCTGCGCCGTACGAGCCAGTAGCCGGCGAGGCCGAGCGCGACCAGCACGGCACAGCCGACCCCGGACACGATGATCACGAGCCGGGAGACCGTGCCGTCGATGTCGTTCAGGCTGATGGCGGCGGCACGGAAGCCGCCCCGGCCGTCCCTGGTGGCGATCACCCGCCACAGGGTTCCGGACGGCGACACGGCGGTGAACAGCCACGGGTCGCGTCCCGCGGAGGGCGCCGACAGGGTCGGCGGGTCGGCGTTCGGCGGCTCCTGGATGGTGCGGACGACGGCGCCGTTCCCGTCGAGCTCCACCACGTAGAAGGATCCGAACAGCCGCTGCGGGCGCCCCGGGTCGGCGCCGCGTGGCAGCAGGGGCGGGGCGCCGGGCGGCTCGGGCATCCGCCGCCCGACGGCCATGAGCTGGTTGTCCACCCGGTCGACCAGGTAGCCGCGCAGGAGCTGCACGGCGAAGCCGCCGGTGAGGGCGATCGCCAGGGCGACCATCAGCAGCGTCCCGCCGACGAGCCGCAGCCAGAGCGGGGTCCTGGCCAGACGCCGTTTCAGCTCACTGACGCGGAGCACGGAGGACATAGCCCACGCCGCGGAGCGTGTGGATGAGCTTCGGCTCGGCCGTGTCGACCTTGCGCCGCAGGTAGGAGACGTACGACTCGACCACGTTGCGGTCGCCGCCGAAGTCGTAGTGCCACACGTGGTCGAGGATCTGCGCCTTGGACAGCACCCGGCCCTGGTTGATCAGGAAGTAGTGCAGCAGCTTGAACTCGGTCGGCGACAGCCGCACCGGCCGGCCCGCCCGCCACACCTGCCGGGAGTCCTCGTCCAGCTCCAGGTCCGCGACCCGCAGGCGGGCCGGTTCGCCCTCGCCCGAGCGCGTACGGCGGAGCACGGCCCGGATCCGCGCCAGCACCTCCTCCAGGCTGAACGGCTTGGTGACGTAGTCGTCGCCCCGGCCGAGCCCGCTGACCTTGTCCTCGGTGGCGTCCCGCGCGGTGAGGAACAGCACGGGGACGCGCCGCCCGGACGCCCGGAGCCGGTCGCTCACGGAGAAGCCGTCCATGTCCGGAAGCATCACGTCGAGCACGATCAGGTCAGGCCTCACCCGCTCGGCGACCTGCACGGCCTCCCGGCCGTCGGAGGCGGTCATCACCTCGAAGCCGGCGTACCGCAGGCTGGCCGACAGCAGCTCCCTGATGTTCGGCTCGTCGTCGACGACCAGCAGGCGCGCCTCCGGCGCCGCGCGGCGCTGCCCGGGGACGCTCACGAGCCCGCCCTCCGGCCCGCGAGCTGGGAGCTCTCGGTCACCGTGGTCGCGGTCACGTTGCCCTGGGCGTCCCTCGTCCCGTTGACGACGACGACGTTGCCCGGCTTGAGGTCGCTCACCTTGCCGGCCTTCGAGACCTGGATCTTCGTGTCCTTGCCGGTCGTCACCGTGACGACCCCGCCGCCCGCCGTCTGCACGTAGACCTTGCCGCCGTCCACGAGCTTGACCGTCCCGAACGTCACGCCGCCTCCTCCGAAGCCGCCGCCGGAACCGCCTCCAGCGCCTCCGCCGCCGAAGCCTCCGCCGTTGCCGAAGCCGCCGAAGCCTCCGCCGCCGGCCCGGGCCCCCGTCCCCGCTCCCGCCGCGCCGCCTGCCCGGCCGGGGAACGCCGAGGCCGAGCCCGTACCGCCGAAGGCCTTGTGCGCCTGGATGCCGAGCAGCAGGCCCGCGACGAGCAGGACGGCTCCGGCGAGGGCCAGCGTGAGCTTCGACGCGCCGGCGCCTCCCGGCCGCGCCGCCAGCACGTCGGCCAGGTCGTCGTCGAACGGCGAGGACTCCAGCACGTCCTCGGTGCTGTGCCTGCTCACATCCATCTCCCTGCTGTCCGTGGAGGGCGCCTGCCCGTCGTCCGCCGAACGGCGGTGGCCGCCGCCTCCCGGGGATCTCCACATCGCCATGTCTCGCTCCCCGTCGTCACTCGAAGCGGAGGGCTTCGATCGGCCGCAGCTTGGCGGCGCGGTTGGCCGGATAACTCCCGAAGAACAGGCCGATCGCCACCGAGACGCCGAGCGCCAGGGCGATCGAGGCCGGGACGATCACCGGCTGGACGCCCGCGATCGTGAACTGGGCGCCGATCACCGCGATGAGCACGCCGAGCAGGCCGCCGACGAGGCTGAGCATCGTGGCCTCGGCGAGGAACTGCCCGAGGATGGCGCCCCGCGGCGCCCCGATGGCCTTGCGGATGCCGATCTCCCGGGTCCGCTCGGTCACCGTGACCAGCATGATGTTGGTGATCCCGATGCCGCCCACCAGGAGGCTGATCGCGGCCACGGCCCCGAGCAGCACGGTGAACGTGCCGGTCGCCGCGCTCACCGTCTCCTGCAGGGTGGCCTGGTTGAGGATGCGGAAGTCGGCGGCGGCCGTCCCGGTGACGCCGTGCCGCTGGTCGAGCACCTGCGTCACCTCGGCCTGGGCGGTGTCGACGGTGTCGGCGCTCTTGGCCTGGACGAGGATCTGGCCCAGCGGGCCGAACCCGGTCAGGCTCTGCTGCACGGCCGGCAGCGGCGCGATCGCCACGTCGTCGGCGTCCTGGAACCCCGACGACCCGGCCTCCTTGAGCACCCCCACGACCGTGAACGGCACGCCCGACACGTTGATCTGCTTGCCGACCGGGTTCACCGTGCCGAACAGGTCCTGGGCCACGGTGTGCCCGATGACCACGACCTTCCTGGCGGCCAGGACATCATCGTTGAAGAAGTACGTCCCGGCGGCGACGGGCTTGTTCGACGCCTCGAAGTAGCTGGGGTAGGTGCCGACGAGCTGCTGGATCGAATGGCTCGCGCCCTCGTACGTCGCGGTCTGGGCCTGGGCGGTTACGACCGGGGAGACGCTCTTGACAGAGGGAGCCTCCGCCGGGTCGGCGAGCGCCCGGGCGTCCTCCACGGTCAGGTCCTTGGCCTGGGTCCGGGGACCCGACCCCTGGCCGCCCTGGCCGCCCTGCCCGCCGCCGCCCCCGCCGAACAGCCGGGCGAACCCTCCCCCGCCGCCTCCGCCGCCGCCGCCCGCGGTGGACGGCATGACGGTCAAGGAGTTGGCGCCGAGCCGCTGGATGTTCTGCTGGATCTGCTGCGAGGAGCCCTGGCCCACGGCGACCAGGAGGATCACCGCGGCGACCCCGATCAGGATGCCGAGCATGGTCAGCGCGCTGCGCATCTTGTTGGCGGCCAGGCCCCGCAGGGCGAACCGCAGGACCTCGGCGGCGTTCACGACGCCACCCCGGCGAGCCGCGGCGGCAGCCCGGTCACGGGCGCCGTGCGGGCGTCCTCGACCACCTGGCCGTCCATGAGGCGGACGACCCGCTTGGCGTGCGCCGCGACCTCCTCCTCGTGGGTGATGACGACGAGGGTCCGGCCGCTCGCGCTGAGCCGGTCGAAGATGGTCATGATGTCCTCGCTGGACTTGCTGTCGAGGGCGCCCGTGGGCTCGTCGGCGAGCAGCAGGGTCGGCGCCGTGACGAGCGCCCGGGCCACGGCGACCCGCTGCTGCTGGCCGCCGGACAGCTCGTTGGGCTGGTGGCCGACCCGCTCAGCCAGCCCCACCCGGTCGAGCGCGGCCAGCGCCCGCCTGCGCCGCTCGGCCGCCTTCACACCGCCGTACGCCAGGGGGAGCTCGACGTTGGCGAGCGCGCTCATCCGGGGGATCAGGTTGAACGACTGGAAGACGAACCCGACCTTGCGGTTGCGCAGGATCGCCAGTTGGAACTCGTCGAGCGCGCCGACGTCGGTGCCGTCGAGCAGGTAGCGGCCCGACGACGGCACGTCGAGGCAGCCGATGATGTTCATCAGCGTCGACTTGCCGGAGCCGGAGGCGCCCATGATGGCCACGTAGTCCCCGGTCTCGACGGTCAGCGAGACCCCGCGCAGCGCGCGGACGGCCGTCTCCCCCTCGCCGTACACCTTCGCGACCTGCCGGAGGTCGAGGACCGGGGTCCGCCGGGCGCTCATCTCGCGCCCCTGCCGCCGCCACCGCCGCCACCGCCGCCACCGCCGCCGAAGTTGCGGCCCAGCCCGCCCCCGCCTCCTCCGGGGAACGGGAACCCGCCCGCGCCGCCGGTCGTCGTGGGGAGCGGGCGCACCACCTGGTCGCCCTCGTCGAGGCCCGACGTGATCTCGGTGGTGGTGTCGCCCTTGACGCCGACCTGCACCCTGCGCACGACCTGCCTGCCGTTCTCCAGCACGGTCACCGTGCTCTGGCCGCCCGCGGTCGTGACCGTCGAGGTCGGCACGGTCAGCACGTCGTCGGCCCGGTCGACCGTCACCTGGACGCTCGCCGTCTGCCCGAGCCGCACGGTCGGCGGGACGCCGGTCAGCGAGATCGTGACCGCGTACTGGACGACGTTGTTGTTCGTCTGGGGCTGGGGGTCGATCACGGTGACCTTGCCGGCCGCGCTGACGCCGGTGAGGGCGTCGAACGTCACGGTCGCCGCCTGGCCCACCTTGAGCCGGGTGACGTCGGCCTCGGTGAAGTCGCCGACGATCTGCAGCCGGGACGGGTCGGCGAGCTGGATGAAGCCGCCGGACGCCGTGCTCTGCGAGCCGCTCTGGGACGACCCGCCGCCCTGGGAGCCGCCGCTGCCCGACCCGCCGCCCGACGCGCCGGAGCCGTTCGAGGAGCCGCCCTCCGAGCCGTTCACCGCGGTGACGACCCCGGCGAACGGCGCCTTGATCACGGTGCCGGTCACGGCCCGCTCGGCGGCGCGGTAGGAGTTGCGCGCGCTGATGTACTGCGAGTAGCCCGAGGCGGTCGAGGTGTCCGCGTCGGAGGCGGCGTCGAAGCTCGCCTTCGCGGCGTCGAGGTTCTCCTGCGCCGTCGTGTCGTCGAGACGGGCGAGCACCTGGCCCTTCTTGACCTTGTCCCCGGCCTTCACCTTGATGGACTCGACCGTTCCGCTCGTCCCGAAGTCGAGCGCGCGGGTGCGGGCGCTCTCCACCGAGCCGGAGGCCGAGACCGAGGCCAGGACGGTTCCCCGGGTGACGCGGGACGTCAGCGGCGACGCGTCGGCCGAGGAGTCGCCCCCGAGGGACGCCCAGGCCGCCGCGATCCCGCCGAGCAGGAGCACCAGCAGAACGCCGTTGATCAACAGCGCCCTGCGCTTCGTCGACAGCTTCACGACGACGAACCCTGGCAAACAGCGCTTCGGGCAACCTCGGCCGTTGCTGAGGGTTTGCTGGCAGTCGTCGTATCCACAGTCAACTCTCAGGTTCGGCCAAGGCGGCGGTGACGTGGCGTCAGCAGGATGTCCGCCATGAGCTCGATCACTCCCGTCCGCGTGGGGGGACTGGCGCTGGCCGCGGTCGTCGTCGCGAGCGTGGTCGCGGTCACGACCGCGGGCGGCTCGCCGGCGGTCGCCCCCGTGTCCCTCGCGGCCGCCGCGCGCGGCACGGTCACGTCGTACGTCTCGGCCGCCGGCAACACGGTCGACGACGGCGTGCGGGACCTCGCGTTCGGCGCGGAGGGCACGGTCGAGAAGGTCTACGTCAAGCCCGGGGACAAGGTCGAGAAGGGCCAGGTCCTCGCCCGCGTCGACGACACCGTCGCCCGCGAGGACTACGACGCCGCCAAGGCCGCCCTCGCCGCCGCCCAGGAGACCCTCGACAACGTACGGAACGGCGTCGCCGTCCCGGCCGGCTCCGGGGGCACGGCCGGCGCAGGCGGTTCCGGCGGTTCCTCCGCGGGCGGCGGGACCGGCGGTTCGGGCGGCGGGACCGGCGCCCGGGGCGGTTCGGGCGGCTACTCCGGAGGAAACGGGGGTGCCGGGGGCTCGTCCGCGGCAGGCGGCTCGGGGACAGGCGGCTCCGGGACGGGCCGTTCTGGGGCAGGCGGCTCGGGGACAGGCGGGACCGGCACGGGCGGCTCA
>NZ_KI866527.1:491067-535947 GCF_000511135.2 Microbispora sp. ATCC PTA-5024
CGCTCCCGGCGGCGACGCCGTCCGGGGCCGGCGCGACGACCGCGGCCCTCGCCGGTCCTCCGCTCACGACCGGAGGGACCTCGGCGAACGTGGCGCTCGTCGCGTACGCGACCACGGTGACCGGGACGACGCCCGCGACACCGCCCACGACGCCCCGGCCGACAGCCGAGCCGACACAGACGGCCACCCCCCGGCCGACCCCCCATCCGACCTCGTCCCCCAGCCCGGAGCCGCCCCCGGCTCCCGGCGGGTCGCACGGCCACGGGCACGGGCACGGCACGCCGCACCACCCGGCGTCCACCCCGACCGTCACGGTCAGCGTGTCGATCCCGCCGGCCGCTCCCACGCCCACCGCCTCCCCCACGCCGACCCCTCGCCCGTCGTCCACCGCCTGCGGCCCCCAGGGCTCACAGAACTCACAGGGTTCACAGGGTTCGCAGGGCCAGGGAGGGCGGGGCGGCGGAGCGGGCCAGGGCTTCGGCGGACGCGGCGGCCAGGGGGGCCAAGGGGGTCAGGGCGGCGGCCGGCAGCTCACGGAGGCGGAGGCCGAGGCGCAGGTCAGCAAGGCCACGACCGACCTGGGCGACGCGAAGGACGCGCTCGCGGGCGTGAAGATCAAGGCGCCCTCGGACGGCACCGTGCTGACCGTCGCGGGCACCGTCGGCACCCACTACACGTCCGGGACGTTCATCACCCTCGGAGACCTCTCCGACCTGGAGGTCCAGGCCATGTTCACCGAGTCGGACGTCGGCGTGCTCAAGCTGGGCCAGAAGGCCACGATCACGTTCGCCACCCAGCCGGGCCAGACGTACGCCGGCGAGGTCGCCCACATCGACCCGACGGCGACCACGAGCAGCCGGCTCGTCCGGTACGGCGTGACGATCAGCCTCGGCAACCGGCCGGCCCGGCTGCTCCTCGGACAGAGCGCGAGCGTCTCCGTGCTGACGGGCGAGGCGTCCGACGCGCTGTACGTGCCGGCGCAGGCGGTGCGGACGGCGGGCGACGGCACGACCACGGTGACCGTGCGCAGCGGCGGCGGTCAGGTCCGGCGGACGGTGAAGGTGGGCGTCCGCGGCGACCGGTACGTGGAGATCCTCAGCGGGCTCTCCGACGGCGACCAGGTCGTCCTCCCCGCGGACGCCGCCGGCGGCGGCTTCCCCCAGGAGGGCTTCCCGGGCGCCTGACGGCCCTCCCGCGGCAGGGCCCGCGCCGGACGGCCCTCCCGGGGACAGGACCCCGCGCTGCCCCTCCGGCGGGACGCGGCCGCCGGGAGGAGAGTGGCTCAGGGCAGGGCTTCGGGGCTGAGGGGGAGGACGACGCGGAAGGCCGCGCCCGCCCCCGGCTCGGACCGCACGCTCACCGTCCCGCCGTGGGCCCTTACGAGCGAGTCGACGATGGCGAGGCCCAGACCGGCGCCGCCCGAGGGGCGGGTCCGCGACGGGTCGGCGCGGTAGAACCGTTCGAACACCCGGGCGGCCTGCTCGGCCGTGAGCCCCGGCCCCTTGTCGGCGACCTCCAGGAAGGCCTTGTCCCCCTCACTGCCCACCCGTACGGTGACCGGGGTGCCCTCGGGGGTGTGGGTGGTGGCGTTGCTCATCAGGTTGCCGACCACCTGGCGCAGCCGCACCTCGTCGCCCGAGACGATCAGGGCGGTATCCCCCTCGATGGTGAGGGAGACGTCCCGGTCGGGGCGGAGCGTCCGGGCGTCGTGGACGGCGTCGGCCGCGAGGGCCAGCAGGTCCACGGGCTGCCGGGCCAGCGGGCGCTGCTGGTCGAGCCGCGCGAGCAGCAGCAGGTCCTCGACGAGCAGGCCCATGCGGGCGGCCTCGCTCTCGATGCGGGACATCAGCCGGGTGGTGTCCGCGTCCGGCACCTGCCGGTGGAACTCGGCGAACCCCCGGATCGACGTGAGCGGGGTCCGCAGCTCGTGCGAGGCGTCGGCGACGAACCGGCGCATCCTGGCCTCGGACTCCCGGGCGGCGGCCTCGGAGGCGGCCCGGGCCGCGAACGCCGCCTCGATCTGGGCGAGCATCCCGTTGAGCGACCGGGCGAGCCGCCCGACCTCCGTACGCGGGTCGCGGTCGGGGATGCGGCTGCCGAGATGCCCCTGGGCGATGGCCTCCGCGGTCGCCTCGATCTCCGCGAGCGGCCGCAGGCTCCGCCGTACGATCACGACGCCGACGACGGCGAGCCCGGCCATGACCAGGCCGCCGCCGAGCAGTTCGATGAGCGCGAGCCGGGTGGTGATCTCCCGGACCGAGGCCATGTCGACGGCGACGACCACCGAGCCGAACCCGTCGATCGGCACGACCCGGGCCCGCCACAGCCCGTCTCCCGACGTGGCGGCGACGGTCCGGGGATCGGTGGAGGTCACCGCCCCCGGCCCGGGGCGGCCCTCGACGGCCATCCCTGCCTGGGCGAGCAGCGTCCTGCCGGAGGTGTCGCGCACCTCCACGCGGCCGTCGGGCGGCACCCGCAGCCTGCCGAGGAACGCCGGTCCGCGCTCGAGCCTCATGGCGGCCTCGCGCGCCACCATGCCGACCTGCATGTCCACCCGGGTGACCAGGTAGTCCCGCAGCACCGACACGCTGCCGACCCCGATGACCGCGAGGGCCACCGCGACCAGCGCGAGCATCGCCGCGCTGAGACGGATCCGCAGCGGCGTGCGTCCGGACACGGCCTACACGCCGGCCGGGGGCACCCGCATGACGTATCCGACGCCGCGCAGCGTGTGGATGAGCCGGGGGTGGGTGTTGTCGAGCTTGCGGCGCAGCACCGACACGTACGACTCGACGATCCCGGCGTCGCCCCGGAAGTCGTAGTCCCACACATGGTCGAGGATCTGGGCCTTGGACAGCACCCGCCCGGCGTTCGCCATGAAGTAGCGCAGCAGCTTGAACTCGGTGGGCGACAGCGGGACCGCGTTGCCCGACCGCCAGACCTCGTGCGACTCCTCGTCCAGCTCGATGTCCGCGAACGTGAGGCGCGGCGGCGCGCCCAGCGGGTCCCCCGCCGTACGGCGCAGGACGGCGCGGATGCGCGCGACGACCTCCTCCAGGCTGAACGGCTTGGTGACGTAGTCGTCGCCGCCGAGGGTGAGCCCGCGGATCTTGTCCTCGGTGGCGTCCCTGGCGGTGAGGAAGACGACGGGCGTGTGCGTGCCACCGCCGCGCAGGCGGCGGACGATATCGAACCCGTCCATGTCGGGCAGCATGACGTCGAGCACGATGAGGTCGGGCCGGTGGCGCTGCGCCGCCGCCACCGCCTCGGTCCCGTTCGACGCGGTGGTGACCTCGAAACCGGCGTAGCGGAGACTGGCCGCGAGGAGCTCGAGGATGTTCGGCTCGTCCTCGACGATCAGCAGCCGGGCTTCGGGAGATTCAACGACCATGGCGGAAGCACTCTAGATGCTTTTCGGTAAGGGAACTGTTAAGGCGATATGACGGGCTATGGCCAGACTTGAGGTGGCCGCCGGGGACGGGGCGTTCCGGACGAGGACGATCCTTCCGTGCACGTCGATCGCGAAGTCGTCGAGCAGCCGTCCGTCGCGCGCCACGGCCTGGGCCCGCACGCCGCCTCCGGTCCTCTCCAGGTCCGCCGCGGTCAGGGCCGGGACGTAGCGCCGCGCGGCCGACAGGAACGCGCTCCCCGCCAGCGAGCCGTACACCTCCCGCACGCCGGTCCGCCAGTGGGCGGCCGCCATCCGCCGCGTCCCCGGCCAGCCGAGGATCCGGCCCAGGTCGCGGGGCGAGACGTCACGCCACGTGTACCCCTCGAACGCCAGGGCGAGCACCGCGTTGGGGCCGACGAGGACCTCGCCGTCGATCCGGCGCGTGAGGTGGACGCCCAGGAACGGGTAACGGGGGTCGGGAACGGGATAGATGAGCCCGCGGACCAGGCTCTTGGCCGAGCCGGCGAGCCGGTGGTACTCCCCGCGGAAGGGCACGATCCGCACCTCGCCGGGGCTCCCGGCCAGCGCCGCCACCCGGTCGGTGCCCAGCCCGGCACAGGAGATCAGGGTGTCGAAGCGGAACACCGTGCCGCCCGCCGCCACCTCGACGGCCCCGGCTCGCTCCCTGATCCCGCGCACCGGATGCGAGAGCCGTACGGACCCGCCGGAGGCGGCCACGTCGGCGGCGAGACGGCGCGCGACGGCGGGGAAGTCGGTGATCGCGGTGCGCGGCGAGTGGACGGCGCCGACGCCGACCGCGTCCGGCTCGATCTCGCGCAGGCCGAGCCCGTCGAGCTCGGCGATGCCGGGCACGCCGTTCTCCCTGGCCCGCCCGGCGATCCGGCGCAGCCCGGGCAGCTCGGCGCGCGACGAGGCCACGACGAGCTTGCCGACCTCGTCGTACGGCAGGCCGTGCTCGGCGCAGTACTCGCGCAGCATCGCGACGCCGTCCCGGCACAGCGTGGCCTTCAGCGACCCGGGGGCGTAGTAGATCCCGGCGTGGACGACGCCGCTGTTGTGCCCGGTCTGGTGGGCCGCGACGCGGTCCTCCTTGTCGAGCACGGTGACCTCGGCGCCCGCACGCGCCATCTCCCGGGCGACGGCCAGGCCGAGGATCCCCGCGCCGACGATCCCGATCCTCATGCGGGTACCGCCCGCGGCCGGTGGTGTCCCATGCCCGACATTGTGACGCAGCCGCCCCGATCCTCGGTGATCGAACTTCTGTTCGGTATAGTCGCGGCGTGTACGTGCCACCGGGCTGGCCGCCCGAGGTCCGGCCGCCCGACACGCCGGACTGGGAGGTCTCGGCCGTGTCGTGGCTGCTCGACGCCGTCCCGCCGGACTACCGCGGGTACGGCGTGCTGCGCCGCCATCCCCTGGCGCTCGCCCGGATGGCCCGCCAGCACGTCCGGGCGTCGATCGAGGCCGCCAGGGAGGGCTACCGCGGCGCCGCCGTCGACCTGAAGGACCACCTGCCGCCGCACGCGGTCGAGGCCGTGCTCGACGCCTACCGTCAGGAGGGTCCCCGGCTCGTACGGCTGGCCGAGTCGATCGCGCTGGTGGAGCGGGTGCTCCGGGGGGAGCATTTCGTCCCGCGACTCCAGTGACTTCTCGACAAATCGGGCATAAACCCCAAAAGCGCAACGATTGGGGGCGACCATGACCACCCAAGGAGCCGGGAAGAGGGCCCGTGACGTCATGCACGCGGGCGCCCAGTGCGTCGGCGAGCACGACAGCCTACGGGCCGCAGCGCAGATGATGCGCGACATGGACGTCGGCGCGCTGCCCATCTGCGGCGACGACGACCGCCTCAAGGGGATCATCACGGACCGCGACATCGTGATCAAGTGCATCGCCGAAGGCGGCGACGTCGACCAGATGACCGCGCGCGAACTCGCCCACGGGCTCGTGTGGTGCGACGCCGAGTGCAGCGTGGAGGACGCGCTGGTCACGATGGAGGAGCACAAGATCAAGCGGATGCCGGTGATCGAGAACCACCGCATCGTCGGCATGATCAGCGAGGCCGACCTGGCGAAGGAGCTGCCGGACAGCAAGCTCGCCGAGTTCGTCCACCGCGTCTACTCGGGAGCCTGACGGATCTCCGGCCCCGGGGCGTGAAGGCTTCGCGTACCCGGTGAGCCGGAGGAATCCGGAGGATCCCGGCGACGGGCCGCCGGCCCGTGTCCGGTGCGACGCGGGTCAGCGGCCCGTGCGATAGGCCACGGCGGCGATGACGCCGATGGCGCCCACGGCGACGCCGAGCCATAACAGGGTCATCGAGAGCGGCACGCCGCCCGGCGCGCCCTCCGCCCGGGAGGCGTGCGGCGACGGGCGGCCGGACGGTTTGGCCGCCTGGGGGCGGGCCGAGGGAGACGCGGGCCGTCCGCGCGCCTCCGGCGGGAGCGGCACGCGGTAGACCGGGCTGTCCGCTCCCTCGGAGCCGGTCAGCAGGGCCGTGCCGTCACGGGTGTAGGAGATCGACTCGGCCTGCTGCAGCGGCGGCATGGTGACGTGCGCGATCAGCTTCCCCGGGGCGCTGTACACGGACGCCGAGAAGTACGTGCGGATGACGAAGCCCGACCCGTCCGGCGCGTACGCGGCGTCCGTCGCCATGATCGGGGCCGGTCCGACCTTGCGCAGCACGTTGACCCGGTTGGTGCTGAGCCGGGCCGGGGCCTCGTAGACCGAGCCGCTCATCTCCTTGCTGACGACGTAGAGCCGGCCCGTGCGCGGGTTCACCATCACGCCCTCGGCGTTGCGGCCGCCGCCCTCGTAGCGCAGGCGGTACGCCGTGGCCGGAAGCGTCGCGTCCCGCATCGCGCGCGGCTCGGTCACCTTGTAGACCGTGACGTACGGCCACGCGCCGTCGAGGTTGTCGCCGATGTCGGCGATCCACAGCACGCCCCGGCCGGTCGCCGGGTCCACCGAGGCCGCCATGCCCTCCCAGTCGCGGGCCGTGGCGCCGCCGATCGTGAACGTGGCCCTGGTGCGCCCGTCCTCGCCCACCGCGAAGATCCTCGGCCCGTCGCCGCTGTCGTTGTGCGTGTAGACGATGCCGTCGTGCGTCGGCGAGACCGCCAGCCCGCTCGACTCGGTGATCCGGGCGTCCTTGAACCGGAACAGCGGCCGGTCGTCGCCCGCCCCGGCCGCCGGAGCCGCGGGCAGGAGCGCCGCCCCGGCCAGGACGAGGACGCCGATCGCCCGCCGGCTGATCCGTACGGCCCCCGCCGGCGTGCTCCCCATGCGGTCATCATTCCCGATCCGCCGCCTCCCCGCGTCGCGCCCGGATCCCGAACACCACAAACCCCGGACCGACTCCCGTCAAGGACGTCCGAAGGCGATGACGGCCGTGTCCCTCGACTGGAGTCCACTCCAGGTTCATAGGGTGGAGCACATGGATTACCGACAACTCGGCCGGACCGGCCTCAAGGTCAGCCCGCTCTGCCTGGGCACGATGAACTTCGGCCCGGTGACCGCCGAAGAGGACTCCTACGCGATCATGGATCGCGCCCACGAGGTGGGGATCAACTTCTTCGACACCGCCAACGTGTACGGCTGGAAGCAGGGAGAGGGGGTCACCGAGCAGATCATCGGACGGTGGTTCGCCCAGGGCGGCGGACGCCGGGAGAAGACGGTCATCGCCACCAAGCTGTACGGCGCGATGGGCGACTGGCCGAACGAGAACCTGCTGTCCGCCCTGAACATCCGCCGCGCCTGCGAGGCGTCGCTCAGGCGGCTGCAGACCGACTACATCGACGTCTACCAGGCCCACCACGTCGACCGGAACACGCCCTTCGAGGAGTTCTGGGAGGCCATGGACATCCTGAAGCAGCAGGGCAAGATCCTGTACGTCGGGTCGTCCAACTTCGCGGGCTGGCACATCGCGAAGGCCCAGGAGTCGGCGGCCCGCCGCGGCACCCTCGGCCTGGTGAGCGAGCAGACCCACTACAACCTGCTCGTACGGGCGCCCGAGCTCGAGGTCATCCCGGCCTGCCTCGACTACGGCGTGGGCCTGATCCCGTGGAGCCCGCTGGCCGGCGGGCTGCTCGGCGGCATCCTGCGGAAGATCGACAAGGGCCGTTCCGCCGCGGATCGCGTGGTCAACGAGCTGGCCAAGCACCGGGACAAGATCGAGCGGTACGAGGCGTTCTGCGACGAGATCGGCGAGGAGCCGGCCAACGTGGCGCTCGCCTGGCTGCTCGCGCAGCCCGCGGTTACCGCCCCGATCATCGGCCCCCGGACGATCGAGCAGCTCGACGGGGCGCTGGCGGTGCCGGACCTCACGCTGTCGGACAAGGCGCTGGCGCGGCTCGACGAGATCTTCCCGGGCTACAGGACGGCCCCGGAGGAGTACGCCTGGTAGCCGTGCGACGGCTCAGGAGTTGAGCAGGGCCCCGACGACGACGATGAGCACGAGCAGCGTGAGCACCGTGGGCAGCAGCCAGCGACGAGGACGATCCACGCCTTGGAGCCTAGTCCGGGGAGCCCAATGGGTAGGCCTCGACCGGCTCATAGCGCACCCGCGGACCCAGGTGGCTGCGGACGAGGTGGACTGCGTCCGCCGTCCAGCGCCGGCCGCTGAACGCGTCCAGCGAGCCCACGAGCGGCCGCAGGTCGTCGCCGTCGCGTGAGCGGGCCAGGGTCAGGTGGGGGTGGAACCGCTTGCGGTCCGCCTCCCCGGCCCCGGCCCGCTCGGCGCCCGCCGCGAGCGACTGCGCCAGCCGCGTCAGGGGCGGTTCGGCCTCCAGGCCGAGCCAGAAGATCCGTCCCCGCCCGGCGGAGGGGAAGGCGCCCGCCCCGGCGAACGCCAGCGTGACGGCCGCGTGCCGGGCGGCGGCCCGGGTGAGCCTCGTGCTCAGGCCGGGCAGCACGCGGTCGGGCACCTCGCCCAGGAAGGCGAGCGTCACGTGCCACAGCGCCGGATCGATCCAGCGCAGGCCCGGCCACCGGGGCCGTACGGGGTCGAGCGAGGCGGCGACCTCCTCCAGGACCTCAGGCGGCGGCAGCAGTGCCACGAAGAGTCTGCTCACGCGGCGATTGTGCCCCGGCGGCGATCCTCGCAGCGACGGCCCGCGTCACCAGGACGGCGAGGCCGACACCAGCCATGCTCAGCGTGCCTGCGGCGACGACCGCGACGCGCGGCCCGGCGAGCTCGCTCAGCCATCCGACCAGGGGCGCCCCGATGGGCGCGCCGCCGGTGAAGACGAGCACGTAGATCCCCATGACGCGGCCGCGCATGGCCGGGGACGCGCCCAGTTGCACGATCGTGTTGGCCGTCGTGTTGACCGTGATCATGGCCATGCCCGCGGGCACGAGCAGCAGGAGGAACGCCGGGTAGACCGGCGCGAGCCCGGCGGCCACCTGGAACAGGCCGAAGCACAGCGCCCCGGCGAGCAGGAACCGGCGGCTCGGCTTGACGCGGCGCGCGGCCAGCAGGGCGCCGCCGAAGGCCCCCACGGCGAACGCGCTGGAGGCGATGCCGAACGACGACGCCCCCGCGCCGTACACCTGACGGGCCATCAGCGCGATGCTCGTCGAGAAGCTCTGCGCGAAGATCGCCATGAACGCCACGATCAGCAGCGGCAGCATCAGGTCGGGACGGCCCCCGACGTAGCGCAGGCCCTCGCGGAGCTGGCCCTTGGCCCGGGGGACGGGCTCGGGGCTGCGCAGCTCGGACGCCCGCATGAGGACGAGCCCAGCGATGACGGCCGCGAACGACGCCGCGTTCAGCAGGAAGATCGGGCCGGTGCCCATCCAGTAGATGAGCACGCCGGCGAGGGCCGGGCCGACGACCCTGGCCAGGTTGAACGTCGAGCTGTTCAGCGCGATGGCGTTCGGCAGGTCCCGGCGGCCGACCATCTCGACGACGAACGACTGCCGCGTGGGCACCTCGACGCAGGAGATCAGGCCCAGCGTGAACGCCATGGCGTACACGTGCCAGACCTGGGCGTTCCCGGTGGTGACCAGCACGCCCATGGTCAGCGCGAGCAGGCCCATGAGCGACTGGGCCACGACGAGGACCCGGCGCTTCGGGTAGCGGTCGGCGAGCATGCCGCCGAACAGGCCGAACAGCATCACCGGCAGGAACTGCAGGGCGACCGTCACGCCGAGGGCCGAGCCGCTGCCGTGGGTGAGGTCGAGCACCAGCCAGTCCTGGGCGGTGCGCTGCATCCAGGTCCCGATGTTGGAGACGACGCCGCCGCCCGCGAACAGCCGGTAGTTGTGGTTCCGCAGCGAGCGGAACATGCCGCCTACATCTTCGAGAGCTTCTCCAGGATCGGCGCCGCGGCCCGGAGCGTCGCCCGCTCCTCGGCCGTCAGATCCTTGAGCCGCTGGGCCAGCCACGCCTCCTTGGTGCGGCGTTCCTCCTTGAGCAGCGCCGCCCCCGTCGCCGTCACGCTGACCGTCACCTGCCGCCGGTCGCTCGGGTGCGGGCTGCGGGCCAGCAGCCCCCGCTCCTCCAGCTTGGCGATCACACGGGTCATCGAGGGCGGCTGCACCTTCTCGTGCTCCGCGAGCTCGCTTGGGGTCATGGCGGGCTGACGCTCGACGGCGGCCAGCGTCGCGAGCTGGGTGGGCGTCAGCGAGTGGTGGGCGGCCTGCTTGCGCATTCGCCGCGTCAAGCGCGCGAGCGAGACGCGCAACGCGGAGGCGAGGCCGGCGTCGCTGCGAAGGTTCTGGGCGTTCGTTAGCATAAGTCATTACCTTCGCTAACTATATAGGTGTGGGTCCTATTCCGGCAAACCGTACATTGTGGTCCGTTCACCCCGTGAGACGGCGGAAGGCCGGGCGGAACGGGGTCGCGGCCCCGTCCGCACCGGCCTCCCCGCCGTTCAGCCCAGGCCGAGCAGGCTCTTGATGGGCTCGAGCGCGAAGTAGACGACGAACAGCACGGCCACCAGCCACAGCAGCGGGTGGACCTGCGACGCCTTGCCCCGGAACGCCTTGATCGCGACGTAGCTCACGAAGCCCGCGCCGATGCCGGCGGTGATCGAGTAGGTGAACGGCATGAGCACGATGGTCAGGAACGCCGGGATCGCGGTCTCGAAGTCGCTGAAGTCGATCTCCTTGACCTGCGTCATCATGAGGAAGCCGACGATCACCAGCGCCGGGGTCGCCGCCTCGAACGGCACGATCTCGGTCAGCGGCGCGAAGAACATGGCCACCAGGAACAGCAGGCCGGTGACCACGCTCGCGAGGCCCGTCCTGGCGCCCTCGCCGACGCCGGCCGCCGACTCGATGTACGTCGTGTTGGACGAGACGCTCGCGGCGCCGCCGGCCGCCGCGGCGAGCGAGTCGACCAGCAGGATCTCCCGGGTGCGCTCGACCGTGCCGTCCTCCCGGACCAGCCCGGCCTGCCGGCCGACGCCGACGATCGTGCCCATCGTGTCGAAGAAGTCGGCCAGCATGAGCGTGAAGACGAACATCACGGCCGCCAGGCCGCCGATCTTGCCGAAGCTCCCGAAGAGGCTGAACTGCCCGAGCAGCGACAGGTCGGGCGTCCCGAACACCGTGGACGGCCAGGCCGGGACCGTGAGGCTCCAGGCGTCCGGGTTGACCGCCTTGCCGTTCACGACCTGCGGGCCGAGCTTCGCGATCGCCTCCACGACGATCGCGAGGACGGTGGTGCCGACGATGCCGAGCAGGATCGCGCCCTTGACCTTGCGGGCCACGAGGAACGCGGTGACCAGCAGGCCGACGACGAAGACGAGGGTCGGCCAGCCCGTCAGCGAGCCGTTGCCGAGGACGCCCAGCTTCACGGGAACGGTGGTGCCGCTCGCGTCGGGCATCCGCCGCACGAACCCGGCGTCCACGAACCCGATCAGCGCGATGAACAGGCCGATGCCGACGCTGATGGCGGTCTTCAACTCGGCCGGGATGGCGTGGAAGACCGCGACCCGGAAGCCGGTCGCCACCAGGATCGCGATGACGATGCCCTCCAGGACCACCAGGCCCATGGCGTCCTCCCACGACACCTGGCTCGCGATGCCGAAGGCGACGAACGCGTTCAGGCCCAGCCCTGTCGCCAGCGCGAACGGCACCCGGCCGAACACGCCCATCGCGATCGTGAGCACGCCCGCGACGAATGCCGTGGCCGCCGCGACGAGCGGGAGGTTGGGGGCGGCCCCGTCGCCGAGGAACTGGCCCGTCTTGTCGGCCACGGTGCCGATGATGATCGGGTTGAGCACGACGATGTAGGCCATGGTGAAGAACGTGGCGAAGCCGCCGCGGACCTCCTGGCCCACGCTGGATCCGCGCGCCGATATGAAGAAGTAGCGATCGAGGAAACTGGGGGTTTCAGGTCGGTTCTCAGTCACGCGCGCAGAGTGGCAGGGCCTTACCACCAGCGGAAAGAGTCCTGCGACCAGCGTTGTCCATTTGTGACCGATTTGTCATAAAGGGGCGGGCATTAAGCTTGATTCCGTGACTGAGCAGCGGCGCCCGGATCCCGAGCCCCTCAAGACGAAGGACACGCTCACGATCCTGACCGGCACGGCCTTATGGGCCGTCGCCCTCGTCGTGGTCGCGCTGGTCGTCCGCCCCGCCGACACCCGGCCCGTCTGGACGTGCGTCGCCGGCATCGGACTCGGCCTGTTCGGCCTCCTCTACGTCCGCCGCCGCGACTCCCGCCGCTGACCTCCCGCCACTCGTCTCCCGCCGGACCGGGGGCGGACGGCTACAGGGACGCCACCGGGTCCAGGTCGGCCTCGGCGAGCAGGAGCGGCACCCGCGCGGGATCGCGCAGCAGCGCGGCCACCGCGAGCCGGTCGCCCCACTGCCCGGCGGCCCAGGCGAGGCCGCGCGCCAGCCCCTCGACGCCCGACGCGTGCACCCGGCCCTCGAAGAAGCGCCAGGGCACCGGCCGCCCGTCGACCAGGAGCTCGTCGTGCTCGACGTACGTCGCGGGGGCGGCCGGCAGCAGCGAGCGGACCTCGGGCGCGACGGGCCGCTCCGTCCCGGAGGAGGTCACCGCGCCGGTCACGGCCTCGCCCGCGAGCGGCAGGTCGAGCACCTCCGACAACGCCTCGGCCAGGTCGAACGGCGCCAGCACGAGCGGCCGGTCCTCCACCAGGGCCAGCAGGTCGGGCGCCTCCACCACGACCGGGCCGTCCTCGACGTCCGCCACGGTGACCTGGCCCTTCAGCACGGCGCGGACCGCCTCGGGCGGGCTCACCCGGCCCGGGTCGACGGCCGCGAGCGCGATCCACAGCGCGCGGAGCTGGGCCCGGTCGACCTCGATCGCGGGGTCGGCCAGCAGGTCGAGCAGCTCCTCCGGCCCGCCGTGCGCGGCGAGCAGCGCGTCGAGGGACGACCGCACGCCGATCATCGTCAGCGCCTCGTCGTCCACCACGGCGGGGGCGTCGCCGTACAGGCCGAACAGCAGCGGGTCGCCGGTGGGGAGCCGCAGCGCGGCGGGGCGGCTGCCGCCGAGCACCGGGTGCCGCGACAGCCACCAGGCGGTGTACGAGGGGACCTCGACCGTCTCGCCCGCGACCAGCAGCCGGAGCGGGCGCAGGGCGGCCCGCAGGGGCGGCCGGGCCAGCAGCGGGAGCGCGGACGCCCAGTCGGCGACGTACTCCAGGTCGCGGACGGCCGTGAACTCCCGCGCCACCGGGGGCACGTCGAGCTCCGGCAGCAGGTCGAGCACGGCCTCCAGCCACTCGTCCTCGAGGTCGAGCTCGTGGTCGCACTCCGCCGGGTCGAGCAGCACGTCCTCGTCGTTGACGACCGCGAACCCGTCGAGCACGCCGGTGGCGGCCAGCACGTTCGCGCCGTACTTCTCCACGAGGTCGGGCGCGGCGACGCCGAACGGCACCTCAGGGTCGATGAGCCCGGCCAGCGAGCCGCCGGACAGCAGGAGCTCGCCCGCGGGGTAGAGCTCGCCGTCGGCGCCCCGCAGGGCCAGCTCGGCGAGCCAGGGGGCCTCGCCCGCCGTCAGCCCGGCCGCCTGCACCAGGGCCAGCACGGCCTGGGCCACCGGCTCGGGGTCGGCGCTGTCGAGCGACTCGGCCACGGCGGCGTGGGTGAGCGGGTCCTCGAGGACGGCCCTGGGGGTCGCCTCGGCCGCGCCCAGCCGCAGCAGCAGCGGGTGCACGGCGTCCGGATGGACGATGCGCAGCCCGAGCGGCGCCAGCAGGGAGGGGTCCAGGGAGCCGGACTCCTGCGACAGCACGAGCGTGCCGCGCGGTCCGCGCACCAGGCGGCCGTCCGCGAGCGGCACCGGCAGGGCCCCCAGAGCCTCCAGGTCGTCGGCGGGCAGCGCCTCGTAGAGCGACCGCCACCACGACGGGCCCTTGTCCTCCACGGCCTCGCCGGACAGCATGTCGACGACGTCGGCGAGCTCCACGCGCCGGACGCCCAGCGTGGCGAGGCCCGGGTGGCGGGACGCCCAGCCGGCCGGCAGCAGCCCGGGCACCATGTCGGCGACGAGCGCCAGGAACTCGGCCGGCCCGGCCACGGCGCGCGCCTCGGCCCCCGGCACCACGTCGCCGGAGACCGTGGGCAGCAGCGGGGTCCGCGGCAGCATCCGGATGATCTCGCCCCTGATCGCGGCGTCGAGCGGGCCCTTGCCCATCAGGCCGGGCACGAGGTCGAGCAGGGCCGGGGTGGCCGGCAGCTCCCCCAGCAGCCGGACGTACGCCTCGGCGGCGCGCGCGACGAGGAAGCCGGTGAGCGGGCCCGGCGCCACGTGCCGCCGGTCGGTGGTCATGGGGAACGTGGCGATCAGCACCGCGGGCAGGTCGAGCGGCTCGTCGCTCGGGGTGGGGGCGTGCACGACCCGGGGCACGGCTCCGGCCCCGCCGGCGGCCCAGCGGACCTCCCAGTACGGCCGGGCCCGCTCCTCGGTCGGCCGGTCGGCGAACAGCTCGGCCACCTGGTCCGGGCCGAACGTGCCCGACTCGGCGACGACGTGCCAGCCCTCGGCCGAGATCGCGCGGATTTCTCCGCCGACCTCGATCTCGACGACCTCCAGGGCGGGCATCGCCAGCGGCAGCGCCGGGCCCGCCTCCTCCAGCATCCGCCGTACGGCCCGCTCGGCCGCGTCGTCGCGCAGTGGGAGCCGGACGAGCGTGTCGAAGCCGTCGGGCACGTGGAGCGCGTCGTCGTCGAACGGCAGGCGCAGGAGCGGGACGTGGCCCTCGCGGCCCGCCAGCTCGGCGGCCAGCTCCGGACGGGCGGCCACCAGGGCGGCGGTCTCCTCACGGGACCAGCGCACGCCGCCGGTCTCCCGGGACGCGATCGCCGGCGCGTCGGAGACCGACACCACGGCGGCGAACCCGACGCCGAACCGGCCCGCCGCGCCCGTCTCGCCCTTCTTGCCCGAGACGCGCAGCGTGCTCAGCCCTTCGACGCCGGCCGCGTCGAGAGGGGCGCCGGTGTTGGCCGCGAGCAGCACGCCGCCGGCGAGCGTCAGGCGCAGCCGCCCGGGCACGCCGGCGCGCAGGGCGGCGTCCGCCGCGTTCTGGGCGAGCTCCACGACCAGCCGGTCGCGGTAGCCGCCGAGCGCGAAGTCCTCCTCCGCGTTCGCGTCCTCGCGGAAACGGGCGGGCGAAGCCGTCCACGCCGTGAGGACCGTCTCGCGCAGGCGATCGGTGTCGAACATCGACCTCGTCTCCGTCAGGACTGGCCGAGAGGCTCGGACCCGGCCTCGTCGGCCGAGCCGGCCTCGAACAGGTCGTAGCCCAGGTCGTCGAGGATCGGCGGAGGGGCGTCCACGACCATCGAGGGGACCGTGGTCGCCTCGGAGTGCGCGCCGCAGCCGTGGTCGGCGGCGACGACCCTGCCGTCGTCGGGGGCGTACTCGTTGGTGCAGACCCCGAAGCCGAGCCCGAGCGCCCCCGCGAGCGGCCAGTAGAAGCCGCAGGTGGAGCACTGCGCCGGCGCGGCGTTCGCGATCGGGGTGTGCGGGCCGGAGTCGCCGGAGTGCCAGCGGCGCACGGCGAGGTCGCGGCCGAAGGCCGACAGCACGCGGGCCCGGCCGAGCCCGAGCTCGACGACCATCTGGCGGTCGACCTCCTCGTCCGTCGCGGCGTATCCGGGCACGAGCCGGTCGTCGTCGGCCTCCGCGGGCAGCAGGTCGCCCACTCCGAGGTCGCCGGGGCGCAGGCGCTCGTTCCAGGGCACCCAGCGGGGGGCGAGCAGCGCGCCGGAGCCCGGCAGCAGCACCGTCTCGCTCACCGTGACGTTGCGGGCGCGGGAGGCGCGGGTGACGGTGACGGCCCAGCGCCAGCCCCGGTAGGCCCGGTCCAGGCACTCGAAGTAGTGGGTCACGACCCGGTCGCCCTCGTTGTCGAAGCCGAGGTGCTCCCCCACCTCGCCGGGGCGAGCGATCTCCTCGGCGGCCTGCCGGGCAAGGTCGACCGCCGCCGCACAGGCCGGGTCGACTGGAGTGCTACGGATTCGGGTACGACTCACACTCCATTTTCACCCACGCCGCGAGCGGACCGCACCGGCTCGATGGGGAATGCTGGAAGGACTGTCGGCTCCTATGGCGAATATTTGGACGAGCGTTATCCATGCCGTGGCGGCGCCCGGGCGGGCGACCCGCCGTCTGACGCACGCGCATGGAGCGGGTCGCACCGGGCTCGGCCGGCTGATCGAGCTGACGGCCGCACACTCGGCCGGTGACGCGCTCATCACGGTCGCGCTCGCCGGGGCGCTGCTGTTCCGCCTTCCGGTGGGGCAGGCGCGCGGCCAGGTGGCCCTCTACCTGTTGATCACCATGGTGCCGTTCGCCGTGGTGGCGCCGTTCGTGGGGCCGGTGCTCGACCACCTGCGCTCGGGCCGCCGCTACATCATGGCCGGAACGCTGCTGGCCCGGGGGCTGCTGTGCTGGGGGATGGCCGGGGCCGTGCACTCCTCGGACGCCGTCACGCTGTTCCCGTCCGCCCTGGCCGTGCTCGTGCTGTCGAAGGCCTACAACGTCTCCCGCGCGGCGATCATGCCGAGCGTGCTGCCGGCCGACATCCCGCTGGTCACGGCCAACTCCCGGGTCGCGCTGTTCGCCCTGGTCGCCGCCGGGGCCGGGGCGGGCGCCTCCTCCGGGCTCACCGCTCTGATCGGCCCTGACTGGGTGCTGCGCCTCACCATGCCGCTGTTCCTCCTCGCCGGGGTCTTCGCCGTACGGCTGCCGCGGCACGTGGACGCGCCCGATCTGGAGGCCGCGGACGAGGACGAGGAGCCGGCGTCCCGGTGGCGCACCATGGTCACGATGGGCCGGGTGGTGACCGAGGCGATGACCGCCAACGCCGCCGTACGCGTCCAGAGCGGCTTCCTCGTGTTCTTCCTGCTGTTCCTCGTCCAGGACGGCCACCTGCGGGGCATGGACCAGAAGCTGTCGCTGGGGCTGCTGGCGGCCGCGGCCGGCGTGGGCGGCCTCGGGGGCGCCGCCGTCGGCTCCTGGACCCGCTCGCGCTCGCCCCACCTGACGGTCCTGGCGACGCTCGCCGTGGCGACGGTGACCACGATCGCCGCCGCGTTCCTGTTCGACATCTGGACGGCCGCGGTCGTGTCCCTCGTCGGCGCGTTCGCCCAGGGGCTCGGCAAGCTCGCGCTCGACGCGATCGTGCAGCGCGAGATCGGCGAGGAGGTCCGCTCGTCCACGTTCGGGGTCGTGGAGACCCTCCTGCAGATCGCCTGGGTGCTCGGCGGCCTGCTCGGCCTCGTCATGTCCCTGTACGTCGGCGGCCCGGCCGCGTTCGCCGTGGTGTCGGCCGGGCTCGCGGTCTCCTTCGGCTGGCTGCTCGCCCTGCGCCGCCGCCGGCTGGAGGCGGCGCCCTCCTGAGGGCGTCCCGCCGGGGCCCGGGCGGCGTCAGCCGTCGAGGTCGTCGGCGACGGCCCGGAGCACGGTGGCGATCTTCTTGGCGTGCGCCACGTCCGGGTGCTTGCCCTTCTGGTACGAGGTGGAGATGTCGTCCAGCAGCTTGATCAGATCCTCGACGATGACGACCATCTCGTCCGGCTTCTTCCGCTTGGCCTTGGGCCTGGCCGCCTTGGCCAGCGTGGGCGGCTGCTCGAGGATCCGGACCGACAGGGCCTGCTGACCGCGGCGTCCCTCGGCCACACCGAACTCGACCTTCTGCCCGGGCTTGAGCGCCTCCGCGCCCTTCGGCAGCGCCGAGGAATGCACGAACACCTCACCGCCGTCGTCGCGGGTGAGGAAGCCGAAACCCTTGTCGGCGTCGTACCACTTGACCTTGCCACTCGGCACAGGGGTGACCTCGTTCAGACTGTCGTGAAGGTGATGGATGTAGGTTATGCCCACAGAGGGGCCCCGTGGACCCATCCGTAGGGAGTAAGCCCCTTCGCATACGGCGATCCATTCGCCCGCCCGCCGTCGACATCTCCGCCGCGCTCCGGGTGGCCGGGGCGAACCGGGCCATACGATGGAAACGATGATGGGCACGGAGTTCAGCGAGTGGCTGCGCGGCCGCTCTGACGAGCGACTGCGGGCGCTCGTGGCGGCGCGGCCCGAGCTCGTCACGCCCGTCCCCGCCCACATCGAGGGGCTCGCGGCCCGCGCGGGCAGCCCGTCGGCCGTCGGCCGCGCCCTCGACCGGCTTGACCGGTTCACCCTTGCCGTGCTGGAGACGCTGGCGCTGCAGCCGGGCCCGGCCACCCGCGAGGCGCTGCGGTCGCCGCTGGCCCGGGCCTGCGCGGACGCGCCCGGCGCGGAGGCGCTCGACGCCGCCCTCGACGAGGCCCTCGACCGGCTCCGCACCCGCGGCCTCGTGTACGACCACCCGGACGAGCGCGGCGACGACGCCCTGCTGCCCGCGCCCGGGGTCGCCGAGGCCCTCGAACCTCCAGCCGCGCTCGGGCCCCCGGCGGCCGAGGTGTTCCGCCACCACCCGCCCGAGCACCTGGAAGCGATCCTCGCCGACGTCCACGCCGACGGCTCCGGCCCGGCCGGCGACCGCGCCCCCCGCGAGCGGCTGGCCGCGCTGCTGGCCGACCACGACGCCGTGGGCCGCCTGGTGGGCGAGGTGTCGCCGCAGGCGCGGGCGGCGCTGGAGGAGCTGGCCTGGGGGCCGCCGAGCGGCCGCCTGCCGAACGCCCGCAGGGAGGTCCCCGCCGCGGCCGCCCAGTCGCCGGTCGAGCAGCTCCTCGCCCGGGCGCTGCTGGGCGCCACCGGCGAGGAGACGGTCGCCCTCCCCCGCGAGGTCGGCCTGTTCCTGCGCGGCGGCCGTGTCCACCGCGACCTGTCCCCCCGCCCGCCCGATCTCGAGGGCCCCGTCCGCGACCAGGACCGGGCCGACCGCACCGCGGCCGGGCAGGCGTTCGCGTTCGTCCGCACCGTCGAGGAGCTGTGCGAGCTGTGGAGCGTCGACCCGCCGGGCGTGCTGCGCGCCGGCGGCCTCGCCGTACGGGACCTCAAGCGGACGGCGCAGCTGCTCGACCTGCCCGAGTGGGCGGCGGGGCTGGTCGCCGAGGTGTGCCTGGCGGCCGGGCTGGTCGCGGCGGGCGACGGGGAGTGGCTGCCGACCGGCGGGTACGACGGCTGGCGGGTCAAGGCCGCCGAGGACCGCTGGGCCCTGCTCGCCTCCGCCTGGGCCGGGATGGACCGCGTGCCCGGCCTGATCGGGGGGCGCGACGAGCGCGACCGCCCGCTGAACGCCCTCCACCCCGACCTTCGCAGGCCGGGCGCCGCCCAGGTCAGGACCAGGACGATGGCCGTGCTCGCCGCGGCGGGCCCCGGGGTGGCGCCGACGCCGGAGTCCGTGCTTGCCCGGCTCGCCTGGGAGCAGCCCCGGCGGCGGGCCGCGATGCGCGACCGGCTCGCCGAGTTCGCGCTGCGGGAGGCCGAGCACATCGGCGTCACCGGTCTCGGCGTGCTCGCCGGCCATGGCAGGGCCGTGATCGGCGCCGGGACCGCCGCCGCTGACGCCTCCGGACACGCCGCCGGTGTCGCCGCCGCGCTGCTGGCGCCGCTGCTGCCCGAGCCCGTCGACCACGTGCTGCTCCAGGCCGACCTCACGGCCGTCGCGCCGGGCCCGCTCACCGGCGACCTCGGCCGCTGGCTGGCCCTCGCCGCCGACGTCGAGTCGAAGGGCGGGGCGACCGTCTACCGGTTCGGCGAGCAGTCGATCCGGCGCGCGCTCGACGCCGGGCAGTCGGCCGACGAGGTGCTCGCCATGCTGGAGAAGCACTCGGCCACCCCGGTCCCCCAGCCGCTGAGCTACCTGGTGACCGACGTGGCCCGCCGGCACGGCCGCATCCGCGTCGGCACGGCCTCGGCGTACGTGCGCTGCGACGACCCGGCGCTGCTCGACGAGGTGCTCGCGGACAAGCGGGCCGGGCTGCTGCGGCTGCGGCGGCTCGCGCCCACCGTCCTGGCGTCGAAGACGTCCCGCGCGGCCCTCGTCGACTCGCTGCGCGCGATGGGCTACGCCCCGGTCGCCGAGTCGCTGGAGGGGGACGTCGTCGTCGCGCGGGCCGACGCCCGGCGAACCGAGGGCCAGATCCTCCCTCGGGCGCACAATGTGAGCGGTCCCGACCCGGAGGTCGTGGCCGCCGCCGTACGGGCGATCAGGGCGGGCGACGAGGCCCACCGGACCCGCCGCCGGCCGTCGGACGCCCCGGACGGGCAGGTCCCCCGCTCCCCGGCGACCGCCACCATCCAGGCCCTGCAGGAGGCGATCCGCGAGGGGGCGCGGGTCTGGATCGGCTATCTCGACTCCCAGGGCCACGCCACCAGCCGCATCCTCGAACCGGCCCGGATGGAGGGCGGCTACCTTACGGCGTACGACGAGACCCGGGCCACCGTCCACCGCTTCGCGCTGCACCGCATCACCGGCGTCGCGCAGTACACCGGCTGACCCGGCTCGGTGAAACGGGGACTGATTCGGCTCGATCTCTTGTTTGATTAGCGATAGCCGTACGAGGGAGTGGGCATTGAATGACGGGCCGCTGATCGTTCAGTCGGACAAGACGCTGCTGCTGGAGGTCGACCACGAGAAGGCCGGCGCGTGCCGCAAGGCCATCGCGCCCTTCGCCGAGCTCGAGCGCGCCCCGGAGCACGTCCACACCTACCGGGTCACCCCGCTCGCGCTGTGGAACGCCCGCGCGGCCGGGCACGACGCCGAGCAGGTCATCGACGCGCTGATCGGCTTCAGCCGCTATCCGGTGCCGCACGCGCTGCTGGTGGACATCGCCGAGACGATGTCCCGCTACGGGCGGCTGCGGCTGGAGAAGCACCCCATCCAGGGGCTGATCCTCACCACCACCGACCGCGCGGTGCTGGAGGAGGTGCTGCGCTCCAAGAAGGTGCAGCCGCTGCTCGGCGAGCGCTTCTCCGCCGACGCCGTCGCCGTCCACCCCTCCGAGCGCGGCAACATCAAGCAGACGCTGCTCAAGCTGGGCTGGCCCGCCGAGGACCTCGCGGGCTACGTCGACGGCGAGCACCACCCGATCGAGCTGCGCGAGGACGGCTGGGCCCTGCGGCCGTACCAGAAGGACGCGGCCGACGCGTTCTGGCACGGCGGGTCGGGCGTGGTCGTGCTGCCCTGCGGGGCGGGCAAGACGATCGTCGGGGCGGCGGCCATGGCGCACGCCCAGGCCACCACGCTCATCCTGGTGACCAACACGGTCTCGGCCCATCAGTGGAAGCAGGAGCTGCTCCGCCGCACGTCCCTGACCGAGGACGAGATCGGCGAGTACACGGGCACCAAGAAGGAGATCCGGCCGGTCACCATCGCCACCTACCAGGTGATGACGACCCGGCGGCAGGGCGTCTACCGCCACCTGGAGCTGTTCGACGCCCGCGACTGGGGGCTCGTCGTCTACGACGAGGTCCACCTGCTGCCCGCGCCGATCTTCCGCATGACGGCCGACCTGCAGGCGCGCCGCCGCGTCGGCCTCACCGCGACGCTGGTCCGCGAGGACGGCCGCGAGGGCGACGTGTTCTCCCTCATCGGCCCCAAGCGGTACGACGCGCCGTGGAAGGAGATGGAGAACCAGGGCTGGATCGCCCCCGCCGACTGTGTTGAGGTCCGGGTCACGCTCAGCGAGGACGAGCGGCTCGCCTACGCCATGGCCGAGCCCGACGAGCGCTACCGGTTCTGCTCCACCACGCCGTCGAAGGTCCGCGTCGCCGAGGCCCTCGTACGGCGGCACGCCGGCGAGCAGGTGCTGGTCATCGGCCAGTACATCGACCAGCTCGACGAGATCGGCGAGCATCTGAACGCGCCGGTGATCAAGGGCGAGACCCGGGTGCGCGAGCGGGAACGGCTGTTCCAGGCGTTCCGCGACCGGGAGATCCAGGTCCTCGTGGTGTCGAAGGTGGCCAACTTCTCCATCGACCTCCCCGAGGCCGCCGTGGCCATCCAGGTGTCGGGCACCTTCGGGTCACGGCAGGAGGAGGCGCAGCGGCTCGGCCGCGTGCTGCGGCCGAAGGCCGACGGCGGCGGCGCGCGGTTCTACTCCCTGGTCAGCCGCGACACGGTCGACCAGGAGTTCGCCGCGCACCGGCAGCGGTTCCTGGCGGAGCAGGGGTACGCCTACCACATCATCGACGCCGACGACGTCGGCGAGGAGAACCCGGCGAGATGAGCCTCGCCGGGCGGTCCTGTACAGGTCCTGGCCATGGACGTGTCCTGTGGACACTCCCCTAGACCCAGGAGATGCCGTTGGGCCGGTTCACCCGCACCACCCCCTCGGAGCATTACCCCCGCATCACAGAGCCGTGATGGCGGCTATACCCCAATGTCCCGAAATTTCACCAAATTTGCCCATCTTATTGGGCATGGATCATCCACGTGGAGCCGTACGACCTACTGGGCGACGACGCCGCCGACGAACAGGACGCCCACCGCGGCCAGCCATAACAGCACGGCCGTGCCGAACAGGGACTCCCTCCGGGCCAGCCAGGCGGTCGCCGTCACGGCCACGGCGGCCAGCGCGACCAGCCCCGACACCATGATCACCATGGTCAGGCGGTCGGCGCACTCCCACGAGGAGGGCGCACCCGGGCAGAACGCCTCCTGGCCCCACCCGTCGAACACCGACATGCCCCACAGGGCGGCCAGCAGAAGACAGGCCACGGCCGGGATCACGGGCGGAACCCAGGTGCGCGTCACCCGGGTACAGATACCCGCGCCGCCGGACGGCGACACGCACGGAAAATCCGTTTCGGCATCCGGTGGCCGTCGCTAAGCTCTTGTCTTTCCCGCTGCCCTCCGGAGGAGTTTCCGCATGCCTGGACATGTGCTCGACGCCGAGCGCGCCCACCTCGCGGCCTCCCGCGCCGCGCTGAAAGCCATGCGCGAGCACGCCCGCTCGCTGTCCGCGGACGCCGCCGGCGACTGGGTCTCCCAGCAGATCCTCCAGTCCCTGCTCGACCAGCGGGTCGCCGCCCTGGCCGACCACCCCGACACCCCGCTGTTCTTCGGCCGGCTCGACCGCTCGGCCGCCGACGACCTGCCCGACACGATCTACGTCGGCCGCCGCCACGTGCACGACGAGAGCAGCCGGCCGCTCGTCATCGACTGGCGGGCGCCCGTCTCCCGCGCGTTCTACCAGGCCGGCCCGGCCGACCCCATGGGCGTGGCGCTGCGCCGCCGGTTCGGCTACAAGGGCGGCGAGCTCACGGCGTACGAGGACGAGCCGCTCGACGGGCGGCGGCTCGGGCCGAGCCGGCTGCTCACCGAGGAGATCGAACGGCCGCGCACCGGGCCGATGCGCGACATCGTCGCGACCATCCAGCCCGACCAGGACGAGATCGTCCGGGCCGACCTCGGCGTCACGGTCTGCGTGCAGGGCGCCCCCGGCACCGGGAAGACGGCCGTCGGCCTCCACCGCGCCGCCTACCTGCTGTTCACCCACCGGGAGAGGCTCTCCCGGGCCGGTGTGATGATCGTCGGGCCCAACCGGGCCTTCCTCGCCTACATCTCCTCGGTTCTGCCCGCGCTCGGCGAGGTCAGGGTCGACCAGACGACGGTCACCGGCATCCTCGGCGAGCACGCCCACCCCGAGGACCCGGCGGTGGCGGCGGTCAAGGGCGACGCCCGGATGGCCGAGGTGGTCAGGCG
Organism: Microbispora sp. ATCC PTA-5024; assembly: GCF_000511135.2. Classification (NCBI taxonomy): domain Bacteria; kingdom Bacillati; phylum Actinomycetota; class Actinomycetes; order Streptosporangiales; family Streptosporangiaceae; genus Microbispora; species Microbispora sp. ATCC PTA-5024. The sequence goes on from NZ_KI866527.1 coordinate 514,549, forward strand.
CGCCCTGTGGCTCCACGTGACCAAGCCCGAGGAGGGCGTGCTGTTCACCAAGGGCATCAACCGCTACCGGGTGGCCGACCACGAGGTCCGCGAGATCGTCGCCGGGCTGCGGGGCACGACCAGGTACGGCCCGGGGCGCGCCACCCTGGCCCAGCGCCTCGCCCACGCCGTGCTCGTCCAGATGGAGCGGCGCGGCGAGTCGCCCGACGACCGCGTGCAGGACGCGGTGGCCCGGTCGAAGCCGGTGAAGGCCCTCCTCGACGCGGTCTGGCCGAGGCTCACGCCCGAGCAGGTCCTGTTCCGCCTGCTGTCGGACGCCGGCTTCCTCGCCCGGGCCGCCCGCTCGGACCTGTCGGCCGAGGAGCAGGAGCTGATCCTGTGGCGCAAGCCGTACAAATCGCACCGCACGGCGAAGTGGACGGCCGCGGACGCCGCCCTGCTCGACGAGATCGCCGACCTCATCGAGCGCACGCCCTCCCACGGGCACCTGGTCGTCGACGAGGCCCAGGACCTGTCGGCCATGCAGTTGCGGGCGCTCGGCCGCCGCTGCCGCAACGGCTCGGCCACCGTGCTGGGGGACCTGGCCCAGGGCACCACGCCTTGGTCGGCCCGCTCGTGGAAGACCGTGCTCGACCACCTCGGCCAGCCGTCCGGCGAGGTGACCGAGCTGACGCTGGGCTTCCGCGTGCCACGGGAGGTCCTCGACTTCGCGGCGCGACTGCTCCCCTCGGTCGCGCCCGACCTCGCCGCCCCGCGGTCGCTGCGTCCCGGCGCCGGGTCCCTGTCCGTACGGCCGGTCCCGGACGCCGTCGCCGCCGTCCCCGAGGCCGTACGGCAGGCTATCGGGCGCGAGGGGTCGATCGGCGTCATCGTGGCGGACGCGGCGGTGCCGGCCGTCTCGGCGGCGCTGGAGGGCGTCCCGCACACGGTCCTCGGCCCCGACTCGACCGGTGAGGACCGGGTGCTCGTCGTGCCCGCCACGCTCGCCAAGGGCCTGGAGTACGACCACGTGATCGTCGCCGAGCCCGCCGACATCGTCGCCGCCGAGGACCGCGGGCCGGCCCGCCTCTACGTGGTCCTCACCCGGGCCGTCACCTCGCTCACCGTCCTCCACGCCCGCGACCTGCCCGCGGAGCTGGCCGTTCCCTGACGGACGCCACCGGACGCGTCGCGCCGTCCCTGCTCGCCCGCATCGCCGTGCGCGGCGGCAGCCTGTGAGGCGGGTACCCGAGCGGGAATAGTCGCGTTGCGGACGAAACACCACAAGGGCCACTATGTGGTCACGTGACCCCCGACGCCTCTCCTCCCCCACCGGGGCCGTACGGCGCTCCCCACCCGGGAGCCGGCCCCTACGGCGATCCGTCCGCGCCGCCCAACCCCTACGCCGCGCCGCCGGCAGGGCCGTACGCCGGACCGCCCGCCGATCCCTACGGCGCGCCGACCGCGGGGCCGTACGCCGGCGCCTATCCCGGACCTCCGGCAGGCCCCTACGGCACCCCGCCCGCCGGGCCGTACGCGGCGCCGCCCGCCGGGCCGTACGGCACGCCGCCCGCGGGACCCTACGCCGGGCCGCCCGCCGATCCCTACGGCGCGCCGTACGGCATGCCCTATCCGCCGTACGGACAGGTCCCGCCGCGACCCCGGATGAACGGGTTCGCCGTCACGTCGCTCGTGTTCGGGATCATCGGCGGCGTCCTGCTGTCGGTCGTCTTCGGCGTGATCGCGCTCAGGCAGATCCGCAGGCGCGGGGAGCGCGGTCGAGGCCTCGCCGTCGCGGGCCTGGTCCTGTCGGGCGTCTGGGTGGCGCTGATCGTCGCGGTCGCCCTGGTCGCGGTGCTCACGTCGGCCCAGCTGGACGCGAACGGCACGATCACCGGCGGAGGCTCCGTCGCCAGCACCGCCCTGCGCCCCGGCGACTGCGTGAACGGCGTGGCCGACGGCGTCGTGGTCACCAGCGTGACCGGGGTGCCGTGCACCCAGGCCCACGACGCCGAGGTGATCACCCAGTTCGACCTCCCGGTGAAGGCGTGGCCCGGCAGGGAGGCCGCGGGCAACCAGGCGTCCGAGCAGTGCGAGAAGCGCCTCAACCGCATGCTCGCCGACAGCCCGATGCTCGACCGGCTGAGGAGCTTCGTGCTCTACCCGCCGAGCCAGTCGGCCTGGGCCCGCAGCCGTTCGGTCACCTGCATGGTGGTCGAGGGCCACGGCGGCAAGCTCAACGGCCCCGTCCCCCGGTAGCGCTCACCCAGGAACGGAGAAGGGGCCGCCCCGGACGACCGGAGCGACCCCTTCCACCTGTTCGCCTGTGCGCCTCGCGGCGCGGAGGGCCTACGGCGCGCGGACTAGAAGTCCATGTCGCCGCCGCCGGGCATGGCGGGGGCCTTCTCCTTCTCGGGCTTCTCGGCGATGACGGCCTCGGTGGTGAGGAACAGCGCCGCGATGGACGCCGCGTTCTGCAGCGCCGAGCGGGTCACCTTGGCCGGGTCGATGATGCCCGACTCGAACATGTTGACGTACTCGCCGGTGGCGGCGTTGAGGCCTTCGCCCGCGGGCAGGTTGCGGACCTTCTCCACCACGACGCCGCCCTCGAGGCCGGCGTTGACGGCGATCTGCTTCAGCGGCTCCTCGAGCGCCTTGCGGACGATCGCCGCACCGGTCGCCTCGTCGCCGTTCACCTCGAGCTTGTCGAACGCGTTGGCGCCCGCCTGCAGCAGGGCCACGCCACCGCCGGGGACGATGCCCTCCTCGACCGCGGCCTTCGCGTTGCGGACGGCGTCCTCGATGCGGTGCTTGCGCTCCTTCAGCTCGACCTCGGTCGCCGCGCCGGCCTTGATGACGGCGACGCCGCCGGCCAGCTTGGCGAGGCGCTCCTGGAGCTTCTCGCGGTCGTAGTCGGAGTCGGTGCGCTCGATCTCGGCGCGGATCTCGTTCACGCGACCGGCGATCTGCTCGGCGTCACCGGCGCCGTCGACGATCGTGGTCTCGTCCTTGGTGATGACGACCTTGCGGGCGCGGCCGAGCAGGTCGAGGGTGGCGTTCTCGAGCTTGAGACCGACCTCCTCGGAGATGACCTGGCCACCGGTCAGGGTGGCGATGTCGCCCAGCATGGCCTTGCGGCGGTCGCCGAAGCCGGGGGCCTTGACGGCCACGGACTTGAACAGGCCGCGGATCTTGTTGACGACCAGGGTGGCCAGGGCCTCGCCCTCGACGTCCTCCGCGATGATGACCAGCGGCTTGCCGGACTGCACGACCTTGTCGAGCAGCGGCAGCAGGTCCTTGTTCGCGGAGACCTTCGAGTTGACGATGAGGATGTAGGGGTCCTCGAAGACCGCCTCCATGCGCTCGGGGTCGGTGACGAAGTAGCCCGAGACGTAGCCCTTGTCGAAGCGCATGCCCTCGGTGAGCTCAAGCTCCAGGCCGAAGGTGTTGCTCTCCTCGACGGTGATGACGCCTTCCTTGCCGACCTTGTCCATCGCCTCGGCGATGAGCGAGCCGATCTCGGTGTCGGCGGCGGAGATGGAGGCGGTGGAGGCGATCTGCTCCTTGGTCTCCACGTCCTTGGCGAGCTTGGAGAGCTCCTCGCTGACGCGCTCGACGGCGGCCTCGATGCCCTTCTTCAGGGCCATCGGGTTGGCGCCGGCGGCCACGTTGCGCAGACCCTCCCGCACCAGCGCCTGGGCGAGCACGGTGGCCGTGGTGGTGCCGTCACCGGCGACGTCGTCGGTCTTCTTCGCGACCTCCTTGACCAGCTCGGCCCCGATCTTCTCCCACGGGTCCTCGAGCTCGATCTCCTTCGCGATGGAGACACCGTCGTTGGTGATCGTGGGGGCGCCCCACTTCTTCTCCAGCACGACGTTGCGGCCCTTGGGGCCGAGGGTCACCTTGACGGCGTCGGCGAGCTGGTTCATACCGCGCTCGAGACCGCGCCGGGCGTCCTCGTCAAACGCGATCATCTTGGCTGCCATAAGGCTAGACCTCCCAGTAGCAGGGTGGCTTGCAGCGGACCGAGCCGACGCCCGCGACGGCATGGGCCCGCTCCTGCGCGGACCCCATCGCCCCGATCCCGGTTGTTGTCACTCTCGACCTCAGAGTGCCAAACATGTATTTAGCACTCTACCCCTGCGAGTGCAAGCGGAAGCCCTGCTGACCAGCTTGGACGGGTACGTCCGCCACCTCGGGAAACACGCCGAAGGCCCGGCCCGCACGGGCGGGCCAGGCCTTCTGTGTAGTCCTCGACGGGATCAGACGGCCCGGACCGCCTCCGCCTGCGGGCCCTTCTGACCCTGCGTGATGTCGAACTCAACCCGCTGGCCCTGCTCGAGGGCCTTGTAGCCGTCCATCATGATTGCCGAGTAATGGACGAACACATCCTTCCCACCGTCTACCGCGATGAAGCCGTAGCCCTTGTCCGCGTTAAACCATTTGACGGTGCCCTGCGCCACTTTCCGACTCCTCTTGCTGGGCTGGGGACCACACACAAGAAGCCCCCGGTTTCGTCGATCGTCTTCGACCATACCCGTGTCAAGGCGTAGGACAACAGAGTCAATCCGCAAACTACTACGCGGCGTTCGCTCATAGCAGGATCGGAGAATATTAACTTTACTGCTCGATAGTTGAGAATTGCACCATTTCGCTTAGGGCCGTTTGACTTCTACAACGATAGAAGCGCATGTCAGGTGCTCACCGGGCACCTCCAGGCTCACCCGCCGGCGACAGCGGGGATGATGGAGATGTGCACTCCGTCAGGTGTGGGGGTGTCCAGGCCCTCGGCGAATCGGACATCCTCTTCACCGACATAGACGTTGACAAAACGCCGGATCTTGCCCGTCTCGTCGAGGATGCGCCCGCCGATGCCCGGATAGTCCGCGTCGAGCTTCTGCAGGACCTCCCGGAGCGTTCCACCGTCCCCGGATACCTCCGCGGCTCCGTTGGTGTACGTACGCAGAATCGTCGGAATCCGTACGGAAACGCTCATTTTTGGCTCGCTTTCTAGCTTCGGGTGGGTCTGAGGAAACGTATTCAGTTGGCGAAAGCCGCACGGAATGCCGCGAGCGAGGGCCGGATGACGGCCGACGGGCGGGCGTGCTCGGCGACCGCGTCGAGCGTCTTGAGCCCGTCGCCGGTGTTGAGGACCACGGTCTCGGCCTCGGGGTCGAGGCGGCCCTCGCGGACGAGCTTCGCCAGCACGCCGACGGTCACGCCGCCCGCGGTCTCGGCGAAGATCCCCTCGGTCCTGGCCAGCAGGCGGATCGCGTCGACCACCTCGCGGTCGGTCACGTCCTCGACGGCGCCGCCCGTCCGCCGGGCGATGTCCAGCACGTACGGCCCGTCGGCCGGGTTGCCGATGGCGAGGGACTTGGCGATGGTGTCCGGCTTGACCGGCTGGACGACGTCCTGCCCGGCCTTGTACGCCTGGGAGACCGGCGAGCACCCCTCGGCCTGCGCGCCGAAGATCTTGTACGGCCGGTCCTCGACCAGCCCGAGCCTGATCAGCTCGCGGAAGCCCTTGTCGACCTTGGTGAGCTGGGAGCCGGACGCCACCGGGATGACGATCTGCTCGGGCAGCCGCCAGCCGAGCTGTTCGGCGATCTCGTACGCCAGCGTCTTGGAGCCCTCGGCGTAGTAGGGCCGGAGGTTGACGTTGACGAAGCCCCACTTCTCGCCCAGCTCGTCGCCGATCAGCTCGGAGCAGAAGCGGTTCACCTCGTCGTAGGTGCCCTCGATGCCGACGAGCCGGCCGCCGTACACCGAGGCCATGGTGATCTTGGCCTCTTCGAGGTCGGAGGGGATGAACACGCAGGAGTCGAGCCCGGCGCGGGCGGCGGCGGCCCCCACGGCGCCCGCGAGGTTGCCGGTGGACGAGCACGACAGCGTGTGGAAGCCGAACGTGCGGGCTGCCTCCAGCGCGATCGCGACCACCCGGTCCTTGAAGGAGTGGGTGGGGTTGCCGGAGTCGTCCTTGACGTGCAGCGACCGCAGGCCGAGCTCGGCGGCCAGGCGGTCGGCCCTGACGAGCTTGGTCCAGCCGGGCTGCAGGTTGGGCTTGGCCGCGACGTCCGGCGGGACGGGGAGCAGCGAACGGTAGCGCCAGATGTTCGTGGGGCCGGACTCGATGTCCTCCCGGCGGACCTCGCCGAAGTCGTAGGCCACTTCGAGAGGGCCGAAACACTCGGCACAGGCGAAGATCGGGCCGAGGTCGTAGATCGCGCCGCACTCGCGGCAGGACAGACCGGTGGCGGGGCCGAAGTCGGAAGCGTTCGTGTGCGCCATGAAGCGAGGCCTTTCCCTCATCTTCGCTCGGTGACCACCCTGGTCACGAGCCGGAATTGGCACCTGTCCCGGCCGGCCTCGTGAGGCACGAGTTCGGTCACCGGGAGGGTTGCCGGGGCTTCGCAGGGCCGGTCCCTCCACCCCTCTGGATGAGCAATATTCAGTTGTCGACCCGCGAAGGGTCCCTAGCACTGTACCCCGCCGTCCCCGGTGTCCGTTCCAACGTCTCAAATGGCGAGACGTTCCGTATCACCCAGAGACACCGCGGAAGTCAGCCGTACGCTTCGCCGAGCGCGGTCTGGACGTACTTGCGCGCCTGGTGGATACGGGACTTGACCGTCCCGAGGGGGATGCCGAGCTGGTCGGCGACCTCGTTGTAGTCGAGCTGGCAGATGTCCCGCAGCACGAGCGCCTGGGCCAGGTCGGGTCGCGCGGCCTCCAGCGCCTCCATGGCGTCCAGCAGGTCGAGCCGCGAGCCGGCGATGACGCTGACCCTGCGCGGGTCGGGACGCTGGTCGGGCAGCTCCTCCGCCTGCTCCGACGCCCGCCGCTTGAGGCTGCGATAGGTGGTCCGCGCGCAGTTCACGGTCACGATGTGCAGCCACGTGCTGAACTTGGCCCGGCCCTCGAACCTGCCGATGTTGCGCGCCACGGCCAGCAGCGTGTCCTGTGACGCCTCCTCGGCGTCCTGCCGGTACGGTAGAAGACGCTCGCAGTGCCGCAACACGTCGGGCTCGATGCGGCGCAGCAGCTCGCCCAGCGCCCGGTGGTCACCCTGGGCGGCCGATCGGGCGAGGTCCTCGGTCGTCTCGTCCAGTGCCATGCCGAATCCAGCCCTTCCTCGATCGCTTGACATCCTATTGACGAAGGTCGGCTTTTATTAATCTTCCGGCATGCCCGACCGTTCAGTCCCGGGGGAGCCGAACATGAGCACTACCCTGATCGCCTCCAACAGAGGGCCGGTGTCGTTCACGCTCTCCGACGACGGCGCGCTCACCATGCGGCGAGGCGGGGGCGGACTGGTCTCCGGGCTCTCCGAGGTGGTCAGGGACGGCGACGTCCTGTGGGTCTGCGCGGCCCTGTCCGACGGCGACCGCGGCGCGGTGCGGCTCGCGCCGGGCGGCCGGCTCGACCAGGCCTTCGACACCGGGCCGGTGCGGATGCTCGACATCCCGCCGGCCGTCTTCCACCGGGCCTACAACGCGGTGGCCAACTCGACGCTCTGGTTCGTCAACCACCTGCTGTACAACACGCCCCTGACGCCGGAGTTCGGCACGCGCTTCCGCCGCGAGTGGGAGTCGTACCGCGACTACAACGGCGCGTTCGCCTTCGCGCTGGCCGAGGAGGCCGGCCACGGGGCCCGCGTCATGGTGCAGGACTACCACCTGACCCTCACCCCGGCCATGCTCCGCGTCGAGCGGCCCGACCTGCGGATCGCCCACTTCAGCCACACGCCGTGGGCGCCCCCGGAGTACTTCTCGCTGCTGCCGGACGACGTCGTGGCGGAGGTCCTCACCGGCATCCTCGGGGCCGACCACGCCGGGTTCCTCACCGCGCGATGGGCCCGCGCGTTCATGGACTGCTGCGAGACCTTCCTCGGCGCCCACGTCGACCACGCCGCCGGGGTCGTCTCGTACGACGACCGCACGACCCAGATCGGCGTGCACCCGCTGGGCGTGAACGGCGAGGCGCTGCGGCGGCGCGCGGCCGAGCCCGACGTGGAGTCGCACATGGCGGCCATCCGCGATCTGGTCGGCGACCGCAAGCTGATCGTCCGGATCGACCGGACCGAGCTGTCCAAGAACATCGTGCGCGGGCTCACCGCCTACCGGGAGTTCCTGGCCCGGCATCCCGAGTGGCACGGCAGGGTGGTCCACCTGGCCTTCGCCTACCCGTCCCGGCACGACCTGCCCGAGTACCGCGAGTACACCGCCGCCGTGCAGCGGTGCGCGAAGGAGATCGAGGACGAGTACGCCACCGAGGACTGGGACCCCCTGATCCTCAACGTGCACGACGACTATCCGCGGTCGCTGGCCGCCTACCGGATGGCCGACGTGCTGCTGGTCAACCCCATCCGCGACGGCATGAACCTCGTCGCCAAGGAGGGCCCGATCCTGTCGCCGCGGTGCGCGCTGGTGCTGTCCCGCGAGGCGGGCGCGGCGGCCGAGCTGGGGGCGGACGCGCTGCTGGTCAACCCGTTCGACGTCACGGGGACGGCGGGCGCCCTGCACGAGGCGCTGACGATGCCCGAGGAGGAGCGGCTCAAGCGCGGGGCCCGGCTGCGGGAGGCGGCCACGGCCCTGCCGCCGCTGCGCTGGTTCGAGGACCAGCTCGCCGCCCTGGGCTGACGAGGGTCCCCCGCCGGGAGTCGTGGGCCCGCGATGCGGCGTGCGTTAGCCTTGCCTGGCTTTGGACCGCAACACGAGGCTCATCAGGGATCGCCCCACCTGGTTGATCTACCTCCAGCTCGCCACGTTCGCCACGTACCTGTACGGCCTGTCGGCCGCGACGCCCCTCCTGCGCGCCGAGCTCGGCGTCTCCCAGGCCGTCGCCGGGCTGCACGGCACCGGGATGGCGCTGAGCGGCGTCGCCGGCGGGCTGGCCCTGCCCACGCTGACCAGGCGCTTCGGGCGCCGGGCCGTCGCCTGGGCCGGGATGGCGGGGATGAACGCCGGCGTGCTCCTCATCGCGTTCGGTCATGCTCTGCCCTTCACGCTCTCCGGCTTCACCCTCGCCGGAGGCAGCGGCTCGGTCGCGCTGTACGCGATCACGGCGGCCCTCAGCGACCACCACGGCCCGGCCGGGGCGGCCGCCATCAGCGAGGCCAACGCCGTCGCCGTGACCGCCGGCATCGCCATCACCTTCGCGTTCAGCGTGCTGGCGCAGTCTCCCGCCGGCTGGCGGTCCGCGCTGTTCGTGCCGGTGGCGGCCACCGCCCTGCTGGCCCTGCTCATGGGCCGGGTCTGGGTGCCGCCGGCGCCTGTCCCGCCGCCGCCCGCCGTCGCCGGCCCCAGGGTCCCGTACGGCTGGCGCTTCCACGTCGTCGGCTTCGTGCTGCTGTGCTGCGTCGCCCTGGAGTTCGCCTTCAACCTGTGGGCAGCTGAGCTTTTCGCCCAGCGGACGGGACTGTCGGCGGGCGCGGCGGCGACCGGGCTGACCGCGATGCTCGCGGGCATGGCCGCGGGCCGGTTCGGCGGCGCGTGGCTGGTCCTGCGGCTCCCGCCGACGTCGATCCTGCTGGGCGCTCTCGGCGTGGCCCTGGCGGGCTGGACGCTTTTCTGGGCCGGGGCCTCCGTCCTAGTCTGCTACGCCGGACTCGCCCTGAGCGGGCTCGGCATCTCGGTCCAGTACCCGATGGGGCTGGCCCGCCTGATCGAGGTGTCGGGCGGCCGCCCCGACCAGGCGTCGGGCGCGGCCTCCATCTGGGCGGGCGCGGGCTCGGGCGGCGGCCCGTTCGTCCTGGGGGCGCTGGGCGACGGCTTCGGCACGCATACGGCGTTCCTGCTCGCCCCCGGCCTGATCGGGCTGGCGGCCGTGGGGATCGTCAGCTCCAGGTCGCGTTCTTCAGGATCCCGCTGAGCCGCGGGTCGTCCCACTGGTCGATGACCAGGATCTTCGACGTCGGCAGGTACCACTCGCGCTGGTTGTAGTGCCCCTTGACCTTGAAGGTCGTCGTGGTCACGCAGGTGCCGGCCCACTTGCGGTAGTACGCCTTGTGCCCCGGGCCGATCTGCCGCAGGCTCTTCGCGGCGAGCGTCATGTGGCCGATGTAGAGCTTCTTGTCGTACGGGCACGGCCCGACGTCGGTGGCGGGGTAGAACGCGCCGTCCGGGGTGTAGGGGTTGAAGAGCTCGTGGCCCACCTTGATGGCCTTCGGGCCCATGACCCAGAAGCTGTGGCATCCGGAGTCGCGGAAGCCGAACATGTCGGTGCCGACCGTGGGGCAGGGGCCGGTGACGACCCGCAGCCAGTCCTTGTCCTGCTCGTACACCTTCCAGGACTTCGGGATCGTGAGCGTGAGGCCCTTGCGCAGGTGCAGCTGCTTGGTGCCGCTCGTGGCGGCGGTGTCGCTCGCGAACGCGGCCGCGGGCGCGGCCAGGACGGCGAGGCCGGCCACGGCGGCCGTGATCGTCTTCTTCATCATGGCTCGAAGGCTAGAAGCCGCCGCTTGCAGAACGCTTGACGGCCGCTGCACCCCTCCGCGCGCCTCTCCGACCCCGGCCCAGGGCCGCTCGGCTTCCCGGGCGTCAGTCCAGGGCGGCGCGGACCTCGCGGAGGAAGGCCACCACCCCGTCCGGGCCGTCCACGACGACGTCCGCCCGCTCCGCGAGCGCCGTCACCTCGGCCGAGCCGCTGCACACCCGGACGCCCGGGATCCCGGCCCGGTCCACCGCGTCGAAGGCCGCGAGGTCGCCCAGGTCGTCGCCGACGAACATCACCGACCGCGCCTCACGCTCGGCGAGGAACGACGACAGCGCCTTGCCCTTGTCCATCCCCGGCGGCCTGAGCTCCAGGACCATCCGGCCCGGCTCGACGGCCAGCCCCGCCTCGGCCGCCAGCGCGGCCACGGGCTCGCGCAGCGCCTCCAGGGCCGCCGCGGGATCGGGGGCGCGCCGGGTGTGGACGGCCACCGCGCGGCCCTTGTCCTCGACGACGACGCCGTCCAGGGAGCGGGCGATCTCCTGCAGCCGGGCGCGGACGAGGTCGAGCCCGGGCGGCGGGGGCGGCGCGCTGATTCGGCCGTCCTCCCAGCGTTCGAGGCCGTAGTGGCCGAGGATCACCAGCCCGGGGACGTCCTCCAGGGACGGGCCTCCCGCGGTGGCGCCCAGCGCGAGGGCCGTGAGCGGCGGGCGCCCGGTGACGATCGCGACGGCGCCCAGGCGGCCGGCCAGGTCGGCGAGCACGCCGGGGGCCTCGGGGTGCACGTGGGCCGCGGCGGGGTCGGGGACGATCGGGGACAGGGTGCCGTCGAAGTCGAGCCCGATCACCGCGCCGGCGGGGTCGGCCAGGATGGCGTCGAGCCCCTCGTGGCGGGGGAGGGTCATGGCCTCAGGGCCTCATCCCGAACCGGCGCGCGGCCCGGTCGCGCTGACGGGTGGCGCGCATCCGGCGCAGCCGCTTGACCAGCATGGGGTCGTGCTCCAGGGCCTCCGGTCGGTCGATGAGCTCCCCGAGTAACTGGTAGTACCGGGTGGCGGAGATCCCGAACGCCTCCCGGATCGCCTGCTCCTTGGCCCCCGCGTAGCGCCACCACTGCCGCTCGAACGCGAGGATCTCGCGATCGCGGTCGGAGAGGACGAGCCCTTCGTCGCCGGCCGGTTCGGTGTCCATTCCGTTCCTCCTCGAGGGCTCGCAAACCCGCCCTCATCGTAGTAGGCGAACCCGGGGTGTTCAGGCCGGATCGGCAGACGTAATGTCACCAGGTGTGACCTGTGTAATCACGCTTCTGACCGACTACGGGCTGGAAGACGGCTTCGTCGCCGCCTGCCACGGTGTGATCGTCGGCATAGCCCCGCAGGCCCGGATCATCGACGTGGGCCACCTGGTCCCCGCCGGGGACGTGCGGCGGGGGGCCGCGATCCTCGCGCAGACCCTGCCGTACCTCCCGGCCGGCGTGCACCTCGCCGTCGTCGACCCGGCGGTGGGCGGCACGCGGCGCGGGGTCGCCGTGGAGGCGGGCGGCCGGATCTTCGTGGGGCCCGACAACGGCGTGCTGTCGTGGGCCGTCCACGCGGCGGGCGGGCCGCAAGCCGCGTACGAGATCACCAACCAGGACCTGTTCCTGGACAACGTCTCGCCCACGTTCCACGGACGGGACGTCTTCGCGCCGGTGGCCGCCCACCTGTCGACCGGGCGGCCGGTCGCCGACGTCGGGCCGCCGCTGCCGCTCGACCGGCTGGTGGCGCTGCCCGCGCCGACCTGCCGGCTCAGGGACGGCACCGCCGAGGGGGAGGTGCTCTCGGTCGACCGCCACGGCAACGTCCAACTGTCGATCACCTGTGGGGACCTCGGCAAGCTGGGCGCCCACGTCGGGGAGAACCTCGCCGTGTGGCTCGGGCGGCGTCAGCTCCTGGTCCCGTACCGGGAGACGTTCAGCGCGGTGCCGCCCGGCGACCTGGTGGCCTTCACCGACTCGGCGGGGCTGGTCGCCCTGGCGATCAACGCCGGGGACGCCGCGGAGCGCCTGGGGCTGCCCCCCGGCGCCCACGTGCGGCTGTCACCCGGACGCTGACCGCGCTCACGGCGAGCGCCGGCGGTCACTGGGCGTTGACGACGTCCTTGGCCTCGGCGAAGTGGCACGCGCTCGGGTGGTCGCTCCCCTGGCGGAGCTGCAGCAGGGGCTCCTGCTGGGCGCAGATGTCCTGCGCCTTCCAGCACCGGGTGCGGAAGTGGCAGCCGGACGGCGGGTTCGCCGGCGACGGCGGGTCGCCCTGCAGGATGATCCGCTGCCGCTGCTCGCGTCCCTCCGGGTTGGGCACCGGCACCGCCGACAGCAGCGCCTGCGTGTACGGGTGGGTCGGGCGCTCGTAGATCTCCCTGTCCCGGCCGAGCTCGACGATCTTGCCGAGGTACATCACGGCCACCCGGTCGGAGATGTGGCGGACCACCGACAGGTCGTGGGCGATGAAGATGTACGCCAGGTTGAACTCGTTCTGCAGGCGCTCCAGCAGGTTCATGACCTGGGCCTGGATCGACACGTCGAGGGCCGAGACCGGCTCGTCGCAGATGATGATCTCGGGCTGCAGCGCGAGCCCGCGGGCGATGCCGATGCGCTGCCGCTGGCCGCCGGAGAACTGGTGGGGGTAGCGGTTGATGTGGTCGGGGTTGAGGCCCACGACCTCCAGCAGCTCCTGGACCTTGCGGCGCCGCCCGCCCTTGGGCACGACGTCCGAGTGGATCTCGAACGGCTCGCCCACGATGTCGCCGACCGTCATCCGCGGGTTCAGCGAGGTGTACGGGTCCTGCATGACCATCTGGATGTTGCGGCGCATGCGCTTGAGCTCGCCGCCCTTGGCCTGGGTGATGTCCCTGCCGTTGACCCGCACCGACCCCGAGGTGGGCCGCTCCAGCGCCATCAGCAGCTTGGCCAGGGTCGACTTGCCGCAGCCCGACTCGCCCACGAGGCCCAGCGTCTCACCCCGGTGCAGGTCGAAGGAGACCCCGTCGACGGCCTTGATGGCGCCGATCTGCCGCTTGAAGACGATGCCCTGGGTCAGCGGGAAGTGCTTGACCAGGTCCCGTACTTCGAGGATCGACTCAGCGGGAGCCGTCATCGATGACCTCCCTCCAGTAGTGGCAGGCGCTGCCGCGGGTGCCACTGATCGTGTACAGCGGGGGCACGTCGGTCACGCAGTTGTCCTGGCGGTACGGGCAGCGCGGGTGGAAGGCGCAGCCCGTCGGCATCTCGAGCAGGTTGGGCGGCATGCCCTTGATGGCGTACAGCTCCTGGCCCTTGAGGTCGACCCGCGGGATCGACTCCAGCAGCCCCTTCGAGTAGGGGTGGGCGGGGTTCCGGTACAGGTCGTGCACCGGCGCCTTCTCCACGATACGGCCGCCGTACATCACGGCGATCTCGTCGGCCACGTCGGCGACCACGCCGAGGTCGTGGGTGATCAGGATCAGGCCCATGTTGCTGTCGCGCTGGAGTTCCGCGAGCAGCCCCATGATCTGCGCCTGGACGGTCACGTCGAGCGCGGTCGTGGGCTCGTCGGCGATCAGGACCTCGGGGTCGAGCGCGATCGCCATGGCGATCATGATGCGCTGGCGCATGCCGCCGGAGAACTGGTGGGGGAAGTCGTTGACCCGCTCCTTGGCGGCCGGGATGCGCACCCGGTCCATGAGCTCGACGGCCTTCTTCCTGGCGTCCGACCGGGACGTGCCGCGGTGCATGCGGAACATCTCGGCGATCTGCCAGCCCACCGGGAACACCGGGTTCAGCGCCGACAGCGCGTCCTGGAAGACCATCGAGATGCCCTCGCCGCGGATCTTCCTGCGCTGGTCTTCGGGAAGCTTGAGCAGGTCGACGCCGCGGAAACGGATCTGGCCGCCGGTGATGCGTCCCGGCGGCATGTCGAGGATGCCCATGATGGTCTGGGCGGTCACGCTCTTGCCGGAGCCCGACTCGCCCAGCACGGCCAGCGTCCGCCCCGCGTCCACGCTGTAGGTGACGCCGTTGACGGCCTTGGCGACGCCCGCCCGCGTCCGGAACTCGACGTGGAGGTCCTCCACCTCGAGCAGGGCGCCGCCGGCGGATCCGCTGCCCACGTGTTCGGAAAGCACTTCTGTCACTCGCTGTGCCTCCTCAGCGAAGCTTGGGGTCGAGGGCGTCGCGCACGGCCTCGCCGAGCATGACGAAGGTCAGCACGCACAGGGACAGGAACGCCGCCGGGAAGAACAGGGCGTGCGCGCCGGTCCTGATGTACGACGTGTGGTCGGCGATCGCGATGCCCCACGAGATGACCGGCGCCCGCAGGCCGATGCCGAGCAGCGAGAGCGTCGCCTCGGCGCCGATGTAGCTGCCGATCGTGATCGTGGAGTACACGAGGATCGGCGCGAGCGAGTTCGGCAGGATGTGCCGGAAGATGATCCGGGCGGGACCCGCCCCCAGCGCGCGGGCGGCTTGCACGTAGTCCTGGTGCTTGGCCTGGATCACGGCCGAGCGCGCGATGCGCATCAGGATCGGCCAGCCGAGCACGGCCAGGACGACGATGACCACCGCCATGATCGTGACCTTGTCCGGGCTGGACTGCGCCGGGGCGATGGTGCCCAGGATGATGATGGCGCCCAGCACGTACGGCACTCCGAGGAACATCTCGCCCACGCGGGACAGCACGGAGTCGAGCCAGCGGGAGTAGTAGGCGGCCAGGACGCCGGCGACGCCGCCGAGCAGGACCGTCAGGAGCGTGGCCAGAACGCCGACGATGATCGAGGTGCGGGCCCCGTAGATCGTCCGGGCGAAGACGTCGCGGCCCTGCAGGTCGTACCCGAACCAGGCCTCGGCGCTCGGTCCCTCCATGCTCTTCGCGAGCGTGGCGTACTCGGGGTTCTTGTGCGTGAACAGCGTCGGGAACGCCGCCATGAGGAGGAACGCGACCAGCATCACCAGCGAGACCCAGAAGATCTTGCGGTGGCGCAGGATGTCCCACGTGTCGCGCCAGAGGCTCCGCGCCCGGTCGGGACGGCCGAGGCCGGGAACCGCCGCGGGGCCTTCCGCGTTCAGGAGGTCTTGCATCGCGGTCGGTTCACTCATAGCGGATCCTCGGGTCGAGCACGCCGTAGAGGAGGTCGACGAGCAGGTTGGAGATCAGGTACACCAGCACGAGCAGGGTCGCCACCGGGACCACGATCGTGTAGTCCTGCCCGGTGATGGCCCGGTAGAGCATGCCGCCGATGCCGTGGATGTTGAAGATGCCCTCGGTGATGATCGCGCCCGACATGAGCGAGCCGATCTCGGTGCCGAGGAACGTCAGCACGGGGACCAGCGAGTTGCGCAGCAGGTGGATCCCCACCACCCGGCGGTTCGTCAGGCCCTTGGCCACCGCGGTGCGCACGTAGTCGGACCGCAGGTTCTCCACGATGCTGGTCCGGGTCAGCCGGGCGGTGAACGCCATGTTGATGCTGGCCAGCACGAACGCCGGGACGATGAGCTCGCTCACCGTCGCCTCGTCCGACACCGTGGGGTTGATGATGTGCAGCTGCACGCCGAGCAGCCACTGCAGCAGGTAGCCGGTGACGAAGACCGGCAGCGACAGCAGGAACAGCGTGGAGATCGTCACCAGGTTGTCGAGGAAGCCGCCGCGCTTGAGGCCCGACAGGACGCCGGCGCCGATGCCGATGACGGCCTCGATGGCGACCGCGAGCAGGGCCAGCCGGATCGTGATGGGCCAGGCCGCCCCGAGCTGGTCGAGGACGGGGACCTGGTTGAAGTCGACGCCGAGGTCGCCCGTCAGCATGTTCTTCAGGAAGTGCCCGTACTGCACCAGCATCGGCTGGTCGAGGCCGAACTGGGCCCTCATGGCACTGACGTAGCTGTCGGGACATGGACGCTGGCCGCAACGCCCGGCGAACGGGTCGCCCGGCAGCTGCCAGACCATGTAGTTGATCAAGAACGTCGTGCCGAGCACCACGGGTATGAGTTGCAGCAGGCGCCGGATCGCATATCGGCCCATGCGCACCTCCAGTCGTTCGCGAGGTCTACGTGCGTCCCCGAGGATCGGCACGGGGAAGGCGTGATCGGACAGCCGCCGAGGCCGGTCCCGGTCCGGAACCGGCCTCGGAGGACGTGCGAGCCGGAGGCTAGGCTTCCTTGATCGCGATGGACAGCGGGTCGAGCTCGCCGAACGGCGTCACCTTCACACCCGTCACCCACTTCGAGGTGCCGGCCTGCAGACCGTACGACCACAGCGGAATCGCGGGCAGGTCCTGCGCAAGCATAGCCTCCGCCTCCTGGTAGTGGGCGGTGGCCTGGGCCGGGTCGGTCGAGGTGTCAGCCTCGTGCAGCTTCTCGTCGAGCGCCTTGTTGCTGTAGAGGCCGTCGTTGCTGGAGGCGCCGGTCTTGTACAGCGGGTTCAGGAAGTCCTCGATGTGCGGGTAGTCCATCTGCCACCCGGTACGGAACATGCCCTTGATCTTGTGCTGCGTGATGGTGTCGCGGAACTCGGCGAAGGTCGGCATCGCCTTGCCCACCACGGTGAACCCGGCGTCGCTGCCGAGCGCCTGGTTGATGCTGTTGGCGGTGGCGTCCACCCACTCCTTGTGCGCGGAGTCGCCGTTGTACCAGATCGGGAACTCCTTGGGCGGGGTGTAGCCCGCGGCCTTGGCCTTCGCCAGGTACTCCTTGGCCTTGGCCGGGTCGTAGGTGCACAGCTCGCCGCAGGAGCCGGCCTTGTAGCCCTCGACGATCGGGGAGACCCAGCTGTCGATCGGCACACGACCCTTGTTGAAGATCTTGTCGGTGATCGTCTTCCGGTCGATCGCCATGGAGATCGCCTTGCGGAAGTCGGCGTTGCCGCCGAACTCCTTGTCGTACAGCGGGAAGGTCACCGTCTGGATCGTGCCCTGCTGGCCCTCGATCGCGCGGTCGCCCAGGTCGCTCTTCCACTTGTCGCCGGCGAGCGCCGACGGCGGGATCAGCTCGGTGAAGTCGAGGTTGTTGGAGACCAGGTCCGCGTAGGCCGCGTCGTCGTCCTTGTACATCTTGTAGACGATCTGCTTGACCTTCGGCTTCTCCGCGCCCGCGTAGTCGGGGTTGGCGGCGACCACGATCTGCGAGTTGTGGTCCCACTTCACGAACTTGAAGGGGCCGTTCGTGATCGGGTTGGAGGCGAAGCCCTTGGGGTCCTTGAAGAAGGCGTCCGGGAGCGGCGCGAACGTGGAGTAGCCCAGCTTGGTGCGGAAGACGGCCACGGGCGAGGTCAGGGTCACCTTGAACGTGAGGTCGTCGACCACCTCGAGGCCCGACATCTTGTCGGTCTCCGGCTTCGGCGCCTGCTTCGGGCCGTCGGGGCCGTCGGGGTCCTGGGTGTTGACCTTGTCGAAGCCCTTGATGTCGCCGAACCAGAAGCTGCCGAGCTGCGCGTTCGGGGAGTACGCCGTGTAGTTCCACGCGTCGACGTAGTTCTTCGCCGTCACGGGAGTGCCGTCGGTCCACTTGAGGCCCGGCTTGAGCTTGATCGTCCAGACCGTGTTGTCGGTCGTGTCGATGGACGCGGCCTCGTCGAGCTCGGGGGCGGCCGTGTCGGTGTTGTACTTCACGAGCTTGCTGTACACGAAGTCGTTGATCGTGCCGCCGCAGGTCTCGTTGATGTTGCCGGGGACGAAACCGGTCTGGGGCTCACAACCGCGGATGTACACGGTGCCGTTGGCCGCGCGGGGGTTGTCGCCGCCGCCACCCGAGCCGCCGCTGCCTCCGCCGCACGCGGCGACGCCGAGCGCAAGCAGCGCGGTGCCGGTGGCGATCTTCGCGCCCTTAGTCACGCGCATAGTGGATAGGTCCTCCCTCTAAGGTTGGGCGTTCGGGCTGGTGAGACCCCCGGTTTGCCGGGCGCGGTCAAGCCAGCTGACGTCCTGCCAGTCGTCCGCGAGCATCCCTCACCCGACACACCAGAGCAGTATCTGGCGCGTTGCAGTTCGGTCACACGTGCGTCAGTGGGGCGTCACACCATATCTAGTGCGCGGACACCAAATGCCTAGCAGGGCCGCAAAGCCCCCATATCGTACATATATCACCCTTTCCCGTCACCTTGAGTGTCCGGTCACTACGAGTCCCGTGCCGTTGTCCCCTTATCACGATGTCGTGGGCTACCTTTGACCAAGTCGGAAGCCGCTCCCGGTGCGACAGCCGTCCACCGACCTCCATCCAATAGAGTCCATGCCATGAGCCAGCCGGAATCCGCGCTCGCGGACGCCCAGGCGGGCGGCCGAGCCCCGGAGTCACTGGCCGCGCTCGCCGCGCGTCACGGGTTGCGACGCGCCATCGCACGCCCCAGCATGCCCGCCTACCTGCGCCAACTGTGGGACCGGCGGCACTTCATCCTGACCTACGCCACGTCGAGGAACGTCTCCAAATACTCGGAGTCGGCGCTCGGCCAGCTGTGGCAGGTGCTGACGCCCCTGCTCAACGCCGCCGTCTACTGGCTGATGTTCGGCGTCATCCTGGCCCAGGCCAAGCACATCGCGCACTACCCGGCGTTCCTCGTCACCGGTGTGATGGTCTTCACCTTCACGCAGCGCACGGTGACCGGCGGGGCCAAGTCGATCTCCTCGAACCTGTCGCTCATCCGGGCGCTGCACTTCCCCCGGGCGGCGCTGCCCCTGGCGTACACCATCCAGGAGCTTCAGCTCCTCGGCTGGTCGATGGCCGTCCTCGTCGTCCTCATCCTGGTCATGGGGCTGCCGGTCACCATGCTGTGGCTGCTGGTGCCGGTCGCGCTGCTCATGCAGTTCTTGTTCAACATGGGCATGGCGCTGTTCATGGCCCGCGTCGGGGCCTTCGCCCGGGACATCAACCAACTGCTGCCGTTCATCCTGCGCACCTGGCTCTACGCCTCCGGCGTCTTCTACGCCATCAGCGACAGGACCAAGGACCTGCACAGCGTCCTGCGGTGGGCGCTGGAGTTCAACCCGGCCGCCGCCTACATCGAGTTCATGCGCGACCTGCTCATCTACGAGAGGTTCCCCGAGCGATGGGCGTGGACGACGTGCATATTCTGGGCAGTGTTCGCACTGATCGTCGGCTTCTGGTACTTCTGGCGGGCCGAGGAGAGGTACGGCCGTGGCTGAGCTGACCAAGGAGCTGTCCCAGGTGGCCCTCGAAGACCAGACGGTCGGTACGCCGACCGTGATCGTCGACGACCTCCACATCGTCTACAAGGTGTACGGCTCGACCAGCGAGTCCCAGAAGGGCAGCGCGGCCAACGCCCTCATGCGCCTCGTACGGCGGCAGGGACGCCCCGAGATGAAGGAGGTCCACGCCGTCAAGGGCGTGACCTTCGTCGCACACCACGGCGAGGCCATCGGCATCATCGGGCGCAACGGCTCCGGCAAGTCGACGCTGCTTCGGGCCATCGCCGGGCTGCTGCCGCCGCACAAGGGCGCCGTGTACACCAACGGCCAGCCCTCCCTCCTCGGCGTCAACGCGGCCCTCATGAAGGAGCTCACCGGCGAGCGCAACATCGTGCTCGGCTGCTACGCGATGGGCATGTCGCCGGCCGAGGTGCGCGAGCGGTACGACGAGATCGTCGACTTCTCCGGCATCGGGGAGTTCGTCCAGTTCCCCATGTCGACCTACTCGTCCGGCATGGGAGCGCGGCTGCGCTTCGCGATCTCCTCGGCGAAGACCCACGACGTGCTGCTGATCGACGAGGCGCTGGCCACCGGCGACCGCGACTTCAAGCGCAAGAGCCAGGAGCGCATCATGCAGATGCGCGAAGCCGCCGGGACCGTCTTCCTGGTCGCCCACAACCTCGACGTCATCGAGGAGACGTGCAACCGGGTCATCTGGCTGCACAAGGGAAAGATCAAGATGGAGGGCGACCCTCAGGAGGTCCTGGACGCCTACAACAAGGCCTGACAGATCGACAGGAGGGGTGAACCGTGCCGACGCCGCCACCGATTCCCTATGACCACCTTCCCGAGGTGCCCGCGCTCACCGTCGAGAGCGACGACGTGCGCGACGGCGAGCCCAAGCCCGAGGCGCACGTGTACAACGGCTGGGGCGTGAGCGGGCAGAACCTCTCCCCGCACCTGCGCTGGTCCGGCGCCCCCGAGGGCACGAAGAGCTACGCGGTGACCTGCTTCGACCCCGACGCCCCGACGGGCAGCGGGTTCTGGCACTGGGTGCTGTTCGACATCCCGGCGAGCGTGACCGAGCTGCCCACCGGGGCGGGCACCGCGCCCGACTTCAAGGGCCTGCCCGAGGGCGCCCAGCACGCCCGCAACGACTACAACGAGAAGTCGTACGGCGGCGCCGCCCCGCCGCCCGGGCACCCGCACCGCTATCTGTTCGCCGTCCACGCGCTGAGCGTGGAGAAGCTCGGCGTCGACGGCGACACGCCGCCCGCGGTGGTCGGGTTCAACGTCACCGCCAACACGCTCGCCCGCGGATTCATCGCACCTGTGTACGAAACCTGATACCTCAGGGCCGCCCGTTCCACTATGATTCGAACAGAGATTCGACGTAGGGGAGGGGCGGGATGAGCGACCTGGCGACGGCGATCGACAACCTGGCCGCCGAAGATCCCTCGGAGCTACCGGTCGGGACGATCACCGAGCAGCTCCTCGACCTTCACTGGCAGATGGCCCGCCTGCAGGCCCAGATCGCCCGGCGCACCCATCTGCGCGCCTCGGCGACCAGCCAGGCCAACTGAGAACGGCCGGCGCCCCTCGCGGGCGCCGGCCGTTCCTCATGTCGCGTACGGCGGGGTGGGTCGCCGTTCTGGCGCTGCTACTGCCCGATGCGCGGCGCGCGCGAGAGCGTCGCCGGCAGGGTGGAGGCGGTGGCGGCGGCCGTGGCGCTCGCCGAGGAGGCCGCGCTCGCGGCCTGGTCCGCGGCCTGCGCGGTCGTGTCGCCCGCGCCGGAGGCGTCGTTCCCGGCCGTGGTCACGGCGGCGTCCGCGTCGGCGTTCAGGT
>NZ_KI866527.1:536129-543746 GCF_000511135.2 Microbispora sp. ATCC PTA-5024
GGCCGCGGCACCCGGGGCGTCGCACGGGACGAGCGCGAGCAGCCCGCCGGCGCTGCCGGCGGTCACGGCGACGGCCGCGTCGAGGTCGAGCAGCGCCCGGACGTCCGCCGCCAGCCCGAGGTTCAGTCCCGCGCGCACGGCCGCGCCGGCGGTGGTGACGACCGGGGCGACAGCCTGGACGGTACCGGCGCCCTGGCTCGCGACGGCGGCGGCCGGGCGGCCGACCTGGGCCACGGCGTTCACGGCCGCGTCCAGCTTCGCGTTGACGGTGGCGTTGAGACTGGCGTCGACGTTGGCCACCGCGTCGAGGGCCGCGCAGAGCTGAGCCTGGAGCGTGGCGACGACGTGGGCGCTGATGGTGGCGCTGGCGTCGGCCACGATCGACGCCGCGAGGTCGGCGGCCGCGTTGATCTGGGCGTTGGCGTCGGCCGTGAGGGTGGCGCTGGTGGTGCCGGCGATCTGGGCGACGGCGACGAGGTCGGCGCGGAGGGCGGCGGTCACGTCCACCACCAGACCCGCGGTCGCGTCGGCCTGGGCTGCCGCGCCGGCCGCGGCGCCGCCGGCCGTGTCGTTCTGCAGGTCGACCAGAAGCCTGGCCACCGCGGCGATCTGACCGTCGGTGCACGTCTGCGCGCACACCCGGGCCTGCGCGGGCGCGGCGAGCATGCCGGCGATGCCGACCGCTACGAGGACGACGGCTGTCCTGACCACTCGTTTCATTTGACTTGCCCCCGGTTCATATTCCTTTTCACGAGAGTGGGAATGACGAACCCAAGAACCCCCGTGCGTCGGCGAGCGCCGACAAAGACGACGGCATTTCTATCACCGCTCCACGCGGCCGGATCCCCGTCCCACCAGGGCGTCCGGGCCCGGCGAAGATCGGGAAAGTCCGGACATCCCCCGGCGTACGACCACCCCGCGGTCAGGGCACTCCCCCTCCCGGAGAAAGGCACGGCAAAAATGCGTCAATGTGGGGCAGGAGATTTTTCCGCTCGCTTTTAGCGACGCGCGCCTCCGGCTGCTTCCGCCGGTCGCCCCTCCCGTGCCCGAGCCGCGTCTCTCGCGACATATCGCGTCACGCGCTACGCTGTCGGGGTGACTTCCCTCACCCCCTACGCCGGCGAAGACCCCTCCCAGCGGGCCTCGGACGCGGACCGCGACCGGATCGCGGCCATCCTCGGCGAGGGCCTGGCCACCGGCCGGCTCACCAGCGCCGAGCACGCCGACCGGCTCGACGCCGCCTACACCGCGGTGACGATCGGCGACCTCGTCCCCCTGACCAGGGACCTGCCGCAGAACACGGGCCCGGCGCCGACGCCGGCCACGGAGAGGCACCGCGTGGCCGCGGTGTTCAGCAAGATCATACGGCGCGGCCGCTGGGTCGCCGGGCGGCACACCGAGCTGAGCTCCGTCTTCGGAGCGCTCATCGTCGACCTCAGCGACGCGGTCCTTCCGGGCCGCGAGGTCACGCTGGAGCTGAACTCGTTCTGCGGGAAGCTCATCGTGACCGTGCCGCACAACTCCCGGGTCGTGGACGAGGGCAGCGCGCTGTTCTCCAAACGCTCGGTGAGCGGCGGCAGCGCCGGGGACGGCCCGCTCATCCGGGTCACGGGCAGCGCCCGCTTCGGCAAGATCGTGGTCTACCGGGGCACGTAGGGCGGTGACGAGGCCGTCCGCCTCGTCCCCGCCACCCCATGGGGACGGGCGGCGGGATGAGCGCTCCCCGGCAGGACCTAGTATTCGGGCCATGCAGCCCGCAGGCCGTGCGCTGCCCGTGGCGCTGGACGCCATGGGCGGAGACAACGCGCCCGGCGAGATCGTCGCGGGAGCCGTCCAGGCCGTACGGGAGCGCGGCGTGCCGGTGGTGCTCGTCGGCCAGCCCCGCGTGCTCTCCCCCGCCCTGGCCGAGCACGGCGCGCTGGCGGAGATCCCCATCGTCCGGGCCGAGGAGGCGCTGGAGATGGACGAGGGCGCGCTGGCCAGCCTGCGCCGTCCCCGGTCGAGCATCGCGATCGCCTGCCACCTCGTCCGGCGCGGCGACGCCTCGGCCGTCGTGTCCGCCGGCTCCACCGCCGGCGTCGTCGCCACCGGACGGCTGCGCCTGCGGGCCCAGCAGGGCGTCGTCCGGCCGGCCATCGCGGTGACCCTGCCCACGCGGCCGCACCCCACGATCCTGCTCGACGCGGGCGCCACGGCCGACGCCAAGCCGGAGATGCTGGTGCAGTTCGCCCATCTCGGGGTGGCGTACGCGGAGGTCGCCTTCGGCCTGCGCCGTCCCCGGGTGGGGCTGCTCACGATCGGCGCCGAGCCGGAGAAGGGCAACAAGATCGCCAAGCGGGCCCACGAGCTGCTCGCCGCCACCCCGGGCATCGACTTCGCCGGCAACGTCGAGGGCCACGACCTGCTCACGCGGAAGGTCGACGTCGTCGTCACCGACGGCTTCACCGGCAACGTCGCGCTGAAGACGCTGGAGGGCAGCGTCCGCTACGCCTTCGGCCAGCTCAGGGAGACGATCGAGGAGAGCCCGGTGGCCCGCTTCGGAGGGCTGCTCCAGCGCGGCCGGCTCCGGGCCCTGTCGGACCGCCTCGACCCGGAGGCGCACGGCGGGGCGGTCCTGCTCGGCCTCAACGGCACCGTGGTGATCGCCCATGGCTCGTCGCACGCCCGCGGCGTCTCGGGCGCCTGCGAGCTCGCCGCCCGCCTGTCGTCCCAGGGCATCGTCTCCCGGATCGGCGAGCGGATCGCGCCCAAGTCGCACCGCCCTCTGATGACCTGGGGTGGGACCCGGTAGGGGGCCGGTAACGAAACGGCGAGTGCGACCACGCCGCCGATAAGCTTGGTGCATGACCGACCCGCAGCTCGTGCTCGCCGAGCGCGTCCAGCAGGCGCTGGCCGCCGCATTCGGCCAGGAGTACGCCACCGAGGATCCGCTGATCAGGCCCTCCCAGTTCGCCGACTACCAGGCGAACGTCGCGCTCAGCCTGGCCAAGCGGCTCCGACGTGCTCCGCGGGAGGTCGCCCAGGCCGTCGCCGGGGCTCTCGACACCACCGACCTCACCGTCGAGGTCAGCGGCCCCGGTTTCCTCAACCTGACGTTCGGCGACACCTGGATCGCCCGTCAGGCCCAGCTCCGGCTGGAGGACGAGCACCTCGGGCTGCCGCAGCACGGGACGCACACCGTCGTGATCGACTACTCGGCGCCCAACGCCGCCAAGGAGATGCACGTCGGTCACCTGCGCACGACCATCGTCGGCGACACCCTCGCCCGCGCCCACGAGCGCGTCGGCAACAGGGTCATCCGCCAGAACCACCTCGGCGACTGGGGCACGCCGTTCGGCATGCTCATCGAGCACCTCCTCGACACCGGCGAGGAGGAGGCGCTCGGCAGGCTCGCCGCGGGTGACGGCAACGCCTTCTACCAGGAGGCGCGCCACAAGTTCGACACCGACCCCGGCTTCGAGGAGCGGGCGCGCCGCCGCGTCCCGCTGCTCCAGGGCGGCGACCCGGACACCCTGCGCCTGTGGCACGAGTTCATCGAGTACACCAAGCGCTACTTCAACCACGTGTACGCCATGCTGGGGGTGACGCTCACCGACGACGACATCGCCGGCGAGAGCATGTACAACCCCATGCTCGCCGACGTGTGCGAGGAGCTGGAGCACGCCGGCGTGGCGCAGCTCAGCGAGGGCGCGCTGTGCGTGTTCCCGCCCGGTTTCACCGGCCGGGACGACCAGCCGCTGCCACTCATCATCCGCAAGAGCGACGGCGGGTACGGCTACGCCACGACCGACCTCGCCGCGATCCGCTACCGCGTGCGCGACCTCAAGGCCGACCGCATCCTCTACGTCGTGGGCGCCACCCAGGCGCTCCACTTCCAGATGGTCTTCGCGGGCGCCCGGATGGCCGGCTGGCTGCACGACGACATCCGGGCCGAGCACGTCCAGATCGGCAGCGTGCTCGGCAGCGACGGCAAGATGTTCAAGACCAGGAGCGGCGCCTCGATCAAGCTCACCGAGCTGCTCGAGGAGGCCGTCGTCCGCGCCGAGGCCGTCATCGCCGACCGCGGCTACGACCCCTCAGTCCGCAGGCAGATCGCCCGCCAGGTCGGCATGGGCGCCGTCAAGTACGCCGACCTGTCGGTCAGCCACGACAGCGAGTACGTCTTCGACTTCGACCGCATGCTGGCGCTGACCGGCAACACCGGTCCGTACCTGCAGTACGCCACCGCCCGCATCCGGTCGATCTTCCGCACCGGCTCGATCGACCCGGCGTCCGTCACCGGGCCGATCGTCCTCGGGCACCCGGCGGAGCGGGCGCTCGCGCTGCAGCTCCTCGGCTTCGGCGCGGCCGTCGACGCCGTGGCCGCCCTGTCCGAGCCGCACCGGCTGTGCGCCTACCTGTTCGACCTCGCCCAGGCGTTCACCACGTTCTACGAGGGCTGCCCGGTCCTCAAGGCCGAGGACGACGAGGTGCGCCGGTCGCGGCTGGCCCTGTCGGCGCTGACGCTCCGCGTCCTGCTCCAGGGGCTCGACCTGCTGGGCATCGAGGTCCCCGAGCGGATGTGACCGGCCGATCCGCCACCTGCCACCCGGCGGAAGGGAACGGAGGCCGTGGGTCGCGCCTGCACCGTTTGGCGGGAGGCGACCGAGACCGTCCGGCGCGCCTGCGCCCCCGGTGGCCTCCCGACCCTCTAGTCTGGCGCGGTCAAGCGAGTGCCAGCCGATCCCTCGGGGAGCGTTCCGCGTGAGCATGGATCTGACCACGAGTTCGGAACCTGGAGACCTGGCCGACGCGACGGAGCTGCACCGGTACGCCGAGGCGCTGCTCGTCCACCTGGCGGCGGACGGGAGCGCGCCGAGCCTCCCGTCCGGCGTCACCGACGTGCCGGGTTACTGGCTCGCGCCCGCGGTCGAGGCCCTCGTCCTCATCCTGTCCGGGAAGGACGCCCTCGAACCGCTCGCCCTCGCCGCCCACCTCGACGAGCGGCGCACCGCGCTGTTCCTCTGCCTCGCCCTCGCCGTCTGCGGCCACGGCGACCGCATCCACGCCTCCTGGCTCGGCACGGCCTTCGGCGAACTGGCCGACGACCGGCCGGTGACCCCAGGGCAGCGCGCCCTGTGGCTCGCCGCCGCCCGCGGCGCGTACGGACCGGTCGGCAAGATCTTCGTGCTCCGCAAGCTCGACGCGGTCGCCGTACCGGCCGAGGACGACCGGTGGCTGGCCGCCCTCGCGCCCGAGGAGACCCAGGCCGAGGTCCCCGCCTCGCTCGCGGCCTTCCCCGAACTGGCCACGGTCCCGGAGATCGAGCGCGCCGCCCGGGCCGCGGCCCGCCTCCGCCGCCTGCGCGAACGGTGCGCCGCGATCACCTCGGCGCCCACCCCCGCCCAGGTGTCCGAGGTCGAGACCGGGACGACCTGGCCCGAGGCCGAACCCCTGGCCGTCCTCCGGTCGCTGATCGGCCAGGGCGGCCCCGAGGGCCCGCTGAGCTCGCTCGACGGGCACCTCCTCCACGATGTGCGGCAGGACGCCGACCCCCACCTCGCCGCCCTCGCGCTCCACGTGGCCGCCCCCGCAGTAAGGGCGTCGGCCGAGTCGCTCCTCGAACGGGTCCGGGAGGAGCCGCCGGAGAGCATGACGGTCCCGATCCTCGGCTACCCGATCAACCTCCGCCCCGACGGGCCGGACCAGGAATCGATGGCCGCCGCCGAACAGCGGATCGTCACCGAGTACGTGCCTCGGCGTACGCGTCCCTGGCTCGCGTACGCGGTCCTGGCGGTGGCCGTCGTCGTGTTCGGAGCGGGATTCGTGCTGTCGCTCCCCATCGCGCTGGCCGGACTGGTCCTGGGCGCCTGGGGCGGCTTCCTGCTGTGGCGGCAGCGGACGCAGGAGCACGCCGACGTCCGGACCGTGCAGGCACGGGCCGGCGAGCTGTCCGAGCAGGCGGAGAAGGCCGTCTGGGCGCTCCACGAGTACGCCCGCGAATTCCAGACGGTCGCCGAGGCCGCCGCAGAGGACGTCGCCGAACTCACCCGTCTCCTCCGCCGCGGCCCCCGCGCCGCCTGACGACCTCCGGTACGGGACTCTCGGCGCGGGCTGGGGAACCGGCGGCCGGGGCTGAGCGAGGTCTCGGGCGTACAGGTATCAGGGGTCGGACCTGGAAGCGTGTGCCCGGGCCTGGGGGTTGATCAGGCCTGGGGGTTGATCAGGCCTGGGGGTTGATCAGGCCCGGGGTTGTCAGGCCTGGGAGACCTCGACGGTGGCGGGCGTGATCAGGAAGACCTTGTCGGCGATCCGCTCGATACGGCCCTCACAGCCATAGGCGAGGCCGGCCGCGAAATCCACCATGCGCGTGGCCTCACTCGTCGACATGCCGGCGACATCCATGACGACCGTGTGGCCCTCACGGAAATGCCTGCCTATGGTCAGGGCGTCGTCGTACTTCCGAGGCCGCACCATGACGATCTTCGCGGGCTCCATCGACGGCTGCCACCGCTTGGCCGCACGCTCGGCCGCGGGCATCCAGTCCTCCGCGTACTCCTCATCGCCGTAGTCCTCGTCGTACTGCTCGGCCCCACCCAGGCCAAGGTAGCTCGCCACCTTGCGCACTGCCCCCATCGGCTCGTCCTTTACCGGCTTGTCCTTCTCCGGGCCCGTCCCGACACGAGGGACCGTAATCCACGATCTAGCTAGACCCCGCCGACACGCCCGGCCATTTAATTGTTTTTGGCGCGTTAATGTGGTGGCCGAGTACGTGCGTCTTCATCGCGGATTACCTAAGCCCTTCCAGGGTAACTCTGACCGCCGACTACCCACTAGGTGTTTTTTTAAACATTTGTCGCACTTGACGCCGGGGTGTTTGGAGCGAATCCGCAGGTCAGAGCCGTTTCGCCCAGACCATCGCGTGCGCCCGGCGATCCCGATGAAATCTGCTGGTCGGGAGCGCGGGGCTTTGGGTGCTTGGTGTGCATGGGCGCGGACGACTTGGACGACGGCGATCGCCGCGACTGTCAGCGTCTCTTGTCCGGGTAGGGGTTCGTGGCTGTAGGGGGGTGGGCGGCCGGAATGCGTCGCTTCTGGGTGGCGGGAGGGGATGGTGGCTTGTGCGGGGTGGTGGGTTTCGTGACGCTGCGCTCGGCTCGGAAGCCTGCGGTCCTCGCTCCCAGCCGGACTCCGCTCCCACAACCCGCACCGCCCAACCCCCCCGAGCCTGCCAGCCGCTCCCGCCTAACCCCGACCAGCAGCCGGCCGCTCACGCTCAACCAACCGGGCAGCCGGCCACCTGCTGACGCCCAGGCCTGCCGTCATCGCCCGACGCCGCCACAGGTCGAGTCATGCGAGCCATGTGAGGGGCCCAACCGCGGCCCATAGTCGTCCTGCCGGCGCTCCGTTCACGCAGTGGTGGTGGGCAGCATCCCACCCGTGCCTTCTCGGGCTTGCGCGGCGGTCGGGTCCTCGCCCAGCCCTGGGCACTGGACGCCGGGCCGCGGTCACCCCGGCCCGCTCTGGCCTGCCCCGCTCTGGCGCCGCTGGCAGTCCTACCGCTCAGCTGGCACCACGTTCGAATCCAGTCGCGGCCGCACCCCACCTGCGGCGCCCACCCCCGTCCCCCAGAAACAC
>NZ_KI866528.1:0-843 GCF_000511135.2 Microbispora sp. ATCC PTA-5024
TGCCGGTGGTGTCGAGGCCGAGGAAGGTGATGGCGTAGGCGAGTTGGCCGGTCATGGGGAGTTGGTGGCCGACGCCGCTGATGCTGATGCCTTCGATGGTGGCCTGGGGGCCGGTGCCGCCGTAGCGGGTGCGGGTCCAGGTGGATTGCGGGTGGTCGGTGTAGCCGGGGGTGGTGGTCAGGTTGTGCAGGTTGGTCCATTGTTTGATCTCCTCGCCGTAGTTGGGGTAGGCGAGGGTGGTGTCGGTGGTGCCGTGCCACAGCTGGATG
This sequence comes from Microbispora sp. ATCC PTA-5024, assembly GCF_000511135.2. Taxonomy (NCBI): domain Bacteria; kingdom Bacillati; phylum Actinomycetota; class Actinomycetes; order Streptosporangiales; family Streptosporangiaceae; genus Microbispora; species Microbispora sp. ATCC PTA-5024. The sequence goes on from NZ_KI866528.1 coordinate 270, forward strand.
CGGGGGTAGGTGCCGGTGTAGCCGGGGTACATGGCGCGGGCCTGGTCGCCCCATTGCTGGGCGGTTTTGATGAGTTGGCCGCTGGAGCACTGGCTGTTCCACAGGGAGCCGTCGGTGGTGGCGAAGCAGCCGGCGGGGACGCCGGAGAAGGCGGAGGCGGCGGAGAACACGTCGGGGTATTCGGCGGCCAGGACGTTGGTCATCATGGCGCCGGAGGAGAAGCCGCTGACGACGATGCGGGCGGGGTCGATGGGGTAGTGCTGGCGGGCGTAGGCGACCATCGACATGATGCCGGTGGAGTCGCTGCCGCCGTTGCGTTTGAGGGCGGCGGGGGTGGACACGTCGAAGCAGGATCCGCTGCGGGTGGCTTCGGGGAGCACGATGATGTAGCCGTAGCGGTCGGCGGCGGTGACGTAGTCGTGGCCGTTGCCGTTGAAGATGCCGCTGGCCGAGCCGCTGCAGTAGTGGACCAGGACCAGCAGTGCGGGGTGTGCGGCGACCCTGTCCGGGACGTAGATGTACATGTTCAGGTTCGTCGGGTTGGTGCCGAAGTTCGTCACCCGGGTCAGCGACG
>NZ_KI866528.1:1009-27675 GCF_000511135.2 Microbispora sp. ATCC PTA-5024
CGGCCGCGGCCGGCCGGATCCCCAGGACGACGCATACGGCGAGCAGGGGTAAGGCGACGGCCGTCGCCAGGGCGATGAACCTTCGTTTCACGGTCTTTCCTTTCGTCGTGCGGAACAGCAGAGGCGGGGTCTCGCCTCCCGGCCGCGTCGCCTTACGGCGCTCGCTCGTACGCGGAGTGCGGGCCGGGTGGGTGCGACGCGTATGGCCGGCCGGGATGGCCGGCGGATGACGGGTGTGCGTGTGCCGGGTGGCGTGAGTGGTCACGCGCACCCGGCACAAGGGCACCGACGGCCGGCGGGCCGTCGGGAGATCAGGTCCTGGTCCAGCGCTGGTTGGCCTGCCCGTTGCAGGTCCAGATCTGGACCTTGGTGCCGTTGGCGGTGCCGGCGCCGCTGACGTCCAGGCACTTGTTGGCCCCGACGGCGGTGATGGAACCGTCGGAGTTGAGGCGCCACTTCTGGTTGTTCTGCCCGTTGCAGTCCCAGATGATCACGCTGGTTCCGTCCGCGGTTCCCGCGCCGTTGACGTCCAGGCACTTGCCGCCGTAGACCCGCAGCTCACCGGCGCTGGTGGAGGTCCAGCGCTGGTTGGCCTGCCCGTTGCAGTCCCAGATCTGCAGCTGCGTGCCGTTGGTCTGGGAGGCGCCGGGGACGTCCAGGCACCGGCTCGACCCCGCACCCCGGAGCGCCGACGTCGCGGACGGAGTGCTCGTCGGGGTGCTCGTCGGACTGGAGGTGGGAGTCGCCGACGGTGTGGGCGTGGTGCCGCCGGGCGGGTCGAGCGGGCAGCTGGCCTGATACCTGGAGATGCCGTTCATGTTGGAAAGGGAGGGGCACAGGAACGGCGCGTAGCGGGTGTCCTTGTCGATGAACAGCTTCATCCAGATCATCTCGGTGCGGGCGAAGGCGCCCGAGTTGCCGCCGCCTCCGCCGGCGGGGAAGCCGTGGCCCTCGTTCGCGATCTCCACGTACGCCCGCTCGACGCTCCCGGGAATCGTGGTGTACGCGCTCAGGGCGTACGACGGAGTCACCGTGCCGTCGGTCTGGCCCGCGAACAGGACCGTCGGGATCCTGATGCCGGACAGGTCGCCGCCGGGCACGTACGGCGCCATCCCGATCGCGGTCATCAGAGAGGGACGCTGGATGGCGGCGAGGAGGGCGCCGCCGCCGCCCATCGAGTGCCCGCCCACGGCCAGCCGGTTGCGGTCGACCCGGTCGCGTACCGGGCTGCTGGTGACCAGCCAGTCAAGGGCGGCGAGCAACTGGGCGGCCCGGGCGTCGGCGTAGTCGTTGAGGGTGTTGGTCTCGATCCCGATGACGACGAATCCGAACGAGGCGAGCCGCGGCCCCTGCCAGGCGTAGTAGCTCCACGCGGTGCCGTAGCCGGGGGCGATCGCGATGGCCCCGAACGTTCCCTGGCTGGTGTCGGTCGGGTAGTAGACGACCCCGCCGCCGAAGCCGTTGCCCGCGGGAACCGTCACCTGGGCGGTGGCGAACGGCCCGCGGGCGGCGGCGACGCCGGCCGCGGTGGGGTCCGGTCCCCGCTGGAAGGGGTTGACGTCGGCGGACGCCGTGGGGGACAGCGCCGCCGCGCCGGCGAACACCAGGAGAAGGGTCACGAGACCCGCGAGGATCGCCTGGGGCGACCATCGTGACGATCCCGTTCCCGGTCGGTGGGTGCCGGAGGCTCGGCGCGGAGCCGTCCCGGAGACTTCGTCTGGCACAGCACGCTCCTGTGGGCTGGGGGTTCGAGGGAGACGACGTCGGCCAGTCGACGGGCCGGACGAGAGGGGTGCCGCCGAGGCGACCGCGGCCGGTGCCGGGTGGCGGCCGGCGCATGCCGTCCGTGGCCGGGGGAGGCGCTGCCGCAGGCCCCCGCGCCGCGGCGGTGCGCTCCCGCCTCCCTCTCGGACCGCCGCGCCGGCGACACACGACCTCCTGATGTGTTAGCGCTAACATTCCCGCGACGCGATCTACCGGCTCGCGAAGCCGGCGAAGCCGCTCAGTGCCTGTACGGGCGATCCCGAACGCGAGGCGAAGATCACCTCGGGGAGGTATGAGTACCAATTAGCTTCCGAAGACCACGGCCGGTCAAGACCCGAGTTTCAGACTCAGCACAAGCGGGCTCCGGATAGTGTGCGGCCATCTCCGGCTCCGTGTCGCCGTCGCGCCCGGCCGGGTTCCGTCCCCACCCGTCCCCACTCGTCGCGTCGATCGGACATCGATCCTGCTGAACGCGTCAGTCGCCGGCCGCCGATGTCTCCTGCTCTCCCGGCGGACCGCCCCACGCCTGCGCCGTGGCCGTCACACGGAAGCGGGACGCCGGCGCCGACCGGCCGGGATGTAAGTTTCAGGCTCCGCTGCCGCCGGTGACCGCGCGGCCGCCGCGTCGCCTAGCCGGTACGCCAGAGGGCGGCGTGGGAGACCTCGAAGCCGTTCTCCTTCTCCGCGACCACCGCGCCCACCGCGTAGACCTGGCTCGTGCCGGGCCGCCGGGCCAGGGAGGTGACCCTCGCCGTGTATCCGGACGGCGCGGGAATGCGGTGGCGGGTCCAGCGCCCGCCGGACAGATGCCAGAGCAGGTCGCCGCGGCCGAGCGCCCAGAGGCCGCCCCCGCCGTCGGGCTCCGCCTGGCCGAAGGTGGTGGTGCCCCACGCGGGGCGCGGAAGGCTCGACCCCGGCGGACCCCAGTTGCAGGTCCACGAGCTCCCGTTCCAGTGCAGGGCCACCGGGCGGCCCCTCATCAGAGGCTCGCCGTCGTCGTCGTACTCGTGCTCCATCAGCCACGAGACCCCGCCCACGACCCACACGTCATCAGGGCCGATCACGCCGACATCCCGGAGCACCGCGCGCGACACGTCGTGGCGCGGCGTCTCCAGGACGGGCACCCCGATCAGGCGCCAGCCGGCCTGCTCCCAGCGCGCCGCCGCGGGCTGCCGGCTCTGCTCCCCGCTCACGGCCCAGACGTGCTCGCCCTCGGAGCTCAGCGCCCCCGCCTCGATGGGCAGCGGGTGGTACTGCCATTCCTGTCCCGTCCACAGGAGCCCCACCCGCCCGTTCACGGCCCACGCTCGGCCCGCGCCGACGGAGCGCGCGGCGGTGTCGCCCCACCCGATCGTGCCGCCCACCGGTTTCGCCAGTGTTTCCGAACGCCACCGGCCGCCCGCGTAGGTGCTGACGACGCCGATCGTGTCCGCTCCCTTCCCGTCGCCGGCGTTGCCGAACAGCCAGGCGTGATCCGCCGAGGCGGCGGCGAGCGCGACGTAGCTCTGCGGACCGCGCCGGGGGAGGGGCGGAATCCGGAAGGTCTGCCATGCGCCGCCGCCGTCCCGGCGTCGCACCCCGCCCTCCCTGACCCACAGCGCGCCTCCGTGCTCCCACTCCTCGGAGAAAGTGGTCCAGAGCGTGCCGTCGGGGGCCGCGGCGAGCAGGTACATGGCTCCGCGGGCGCGGTCGACCCAGAGTGTGCGCCACGCCGTGGTGACGTCGGACGCCCGCAGGTCGTCGTGACTGTCCGGCGGCAGCGGGCACCTCGCCGGCCGGGCCGGCAACGGCTGGAGCTCCGCCGTGCCGGCCGGGCGTGGCGAGATCACGGCTGCCGGCTCCACGCCGGTGCGGCCGGACGACGGCATGCCCCCGCCGCCGGCCGTGGGTGCGCGATCAGGCGCGCCGGGACCAGAGGCGCAACCGGCGACCGCCGCGACCAGCACGGCCAATGCCCGGGTCGCCCTTCTCATGGCGGGAAGTCTCGCATGCCCGAGCAGGCGCGGGACACGTTCAGCGCCTGGGAGGCCGCCGGCGACGACGGCCATCGAGGTGTCTTCCGATTCTTTGCGTCTTCTTCGCGTCGAGGTGTCGGACGGCGTCGAGCGCGTTCGTAGACACAGTGAGAGGCCGGCAACGGGCCGGTCGCCCCTGTGACCGAGCTGACAAGGAGCGTGCCCACCGTGGACGAGGAGAACGTGAGCGCCACCCTGACCTTCGCCGTGCCCGTCGCACGGGTGTTCGCGGTGCTGGCGGACCCGACGACCCATTCCGCGATCGACGGCACCGGCTGGGTTCAGGAAGCCGTGGATCGGGCGCAGCTGACCGAGGTGGGGCAGATCTTCCGGATGGACATGTATCACGCCGGCCATCCGGACGGTGACTACCGGGTGGTCAACAAGGTCGAGGTGCTCGATCCGCCGCGCGCGATCGGCTGGCTGACGGGGTATGAGAAGGGCGACGGCCGGCTGGAGTTCGGCGGCTGGATCTGGCGTTACGACCTGGCGCCGCTCGGTCCGTCCGAGACCGAGGTCACGCTCACCTACGACTGGTCGGCGGTGCCGCAGTTCGTCCGGGAGCGAGGGATCCGGTTCCCGCCGTTCGGTCCTGAGCATCTCATCAACTCGTTGCACCACCTGGCCGAGCTCGTCTCCGGTAGGTGATGTCGTCGTCCGGGACGACCATCAGCAGCACATCGTGCCTCCCGCAGATCGGGCATGTCGGCGGGAGATCCTGAGCGTCACGCCGGCGGCCGGGCGAGTTTGGCGGCCACGGCGTCGAGGACCCATTCCAGGCCGGTCGCGAAGGACGTCTCAGCGTCCACCTCCGTGCCGTCGTGCACGAACTTCGCCAGCGCCGGGAAGCGGCCGGTGGCCAGCATTCTCATCACATGCGGGCCGGAGGCGCGCTGCCAGTCGCGGTCGGACAGGCCCGTGGCGCGCTCGGCCCGCAGGCTCGCGATCTCGCGCCTGATCGCGCCGGTGAAGTAGGCGCTGACGGTCTCCACGGCGCGCGTGACGGTCGGGAGGTCGGCGAGGCCGTCGAAGGCGGCCAGCGAGGCCTCCGTGACGGCGAGGGCGTTCGGGCCCAGGGCCGGACGGCCGCCGAGCAGGTCGGCCAGCCACTCGTGACGACGGGCGGCCTGCCTCGTGCGGTGGGCGAGGATGCCCAGGGCCTCCCGCCAGTCGCCGGGCTGCTCCTCCGGGAGGATCTCGGCGTAGATCTCGTCCACCATGAGGTCGAACAGCTCCTCCTTGGTGGAGATGTATCCGTAAAGCCGCATCGGGCCGACGTCCAGCCGGGCGGCGACCTTGCGCAACGACACCGCCTCCAGCCCGCCCTCGTCGGCCAGCGCGACGGCGGCGGCGACGATTCGCTCCCGGTCGAGCGGCGCGGGGCGAGTCGGCGGATCCGGCCGGTCCCACACAGTCATGGGGACATCGTACTGTTGCGATACATTGTCTCACCAAAATACAGTGTATCAATATGAGACATCGTATCGCCGTGATCGGCGGTGGCCCCGCCGGCCTGACCTTCGCCCGCGTCCTGCACCGCCACGGTCACCCCGTCACCGTCTTCGAACGCGACCCCGCCCCCGACGCCCGTCCGCCGGGCGGCACGCTGGACCTGCACGAACGGATGGGGCAGCTCGCGCTGGACAAGGCGGGGCTGCTGGGGGAGTTCCAGGCGCTGTCCCGTCCCGAGGGACAGGCCATGCGCATCTTGGACACGGACGGGGCCGTCCTCCGTGACTGGCCACCCCGTCCTGGTGACCGAGCCCATCCCGAGATCGACCGTGGGCAACTCCGTGACCTGCTGCTCGGACCTCTGGACGTCCAGTGGGGCCGGGGCGTGACGGAGGTGGTGCCGGGGACCCCGGATGGCGCGCTGGTCCGTTTCGCGGACGGGCGGCAGGAGACGTTCGACCTCGTGGTCGGCGCGGACGGCGCCTGGTCCCGGGTCCGGACGGCGGTCTCGTCCGCGACGCCGCACTACACCGGCGTCACCTTGGTCGAGACCTCCCTGGACGACGTCGACACCCGCCACCCCGGCCTCGCCCGGCTGATCGGCGACGGTTCCATGGCCGTGTACGGCGTGAACCGCGGCCTCGTCGCCCAGCGCAACAGTGGCGGCCACGTCAAGGTGTACGCCCAGTTCCGCGCGCCGCTCGACTGGCACACGGACCCGGACCGGCATCTGGGCCTGAACCGGCGCGCAGGGCTGGACGCAGGGGCGGACGTGGCCCTGGACGCGGGCCTACGCGCGGGCCTGGACCCGGGCCTGGACCCGGGCCTGGACCCGGGCCTGGACCTGGCCGACGCCGAGGCCGTGCGGTCAGGTCTGCTGGCCCTGTTCGACGGCTGGGCCGATCCCGTCCTCGACCTCCTCCGCCACGGCGCCGCCTTCGTCCACCGCCCCCTCTACGTCCTGCCCGCGCCCCACACCTGGACCCACGTCCCCGGGGTGACGCTCCTGGGCGACGCCGCCCACCTGATGCCCCCCTTGGGGGAGGGCGCGAACCTCGCGATGCTGGAAGGCGCCGAACTGGCCGAGTCTGTCGCCGCAGCCTCCGGGCCTGGCGACCTGGAGGAGGCCGTCCGCGCCTTCGAGGAGCAGATGTGGCCCCGGGCCGGCAGGTGGGCGGAGATCACGATGGCCGGTCTGGAACGCCTCGTGAGCCCGGACCCCGCCGAAGCCCTCGCCCTCTTCGACGAGGTCCAGCCGTCCTGACTGCCGGGCGAGGTGAGGACCCTTCCCGGCCGCACCGGACACAGTCTGGCGGGGCCGCCGGCGGCGGTCGCCGGGCGGTCTGGGCGAGGCCACCGCCGCCGTTATGGGGCGAAGGTGCGCCCCCAGCATCCCGGGTGTGGCGGGCGGCGGAAACGGCGGTGCCACCCGGCCTCTCGCATCACGCGATGCCCTGGCACAGGCCCCGAAATCAACACTCACCTCGTCGGCTTTCTCACCGAAGCGTAAAGGCGGTTCCGTTGCGGCGAGAGCCACCTTGAGCGCGGGGTGGAACGTCAGCCACCGGGCATGGCGTCACCCAGAACTGAGCCGGCGGAGCCCGGACTACGCGTCCTCCGCGATGAGGCGCTGGAGCAGGGCCAGCAGGGTCCTGCGGTCCGCGTCGGACAAGGCCCTGTAGCACCTGGCGAGCACCTCGTCGGCGACCTTGTGCCCGGCTTTCAGGACCTGCTCGCCGGAGGGGGTGAGATGGTGCTCGATGCGCCGGCCGTGCCCGGGCCGGCGCTCGACCCATCCCTGGGCCACCAGTCGACCGGCGAGGGTTCCGAAGGCCTGCTCGGTCTGGAAGGTCTCCGCGGCCAGCGCCCGGGCCGACGCCCCTGGGGAGCGGCTGATCGCCCGAAGGGCATCCCATTGGGCCAGCGTCGCACCGATCGCCGACAGCCCACTCTCCAGAGCCCGGTGCTGCCGGTACTGAGCCTGCTTGACCGCTCGTCCGAGCACTTGCAGATCGCCATGCACAGCATGAGCCTAGTACGGAACTAAGCTAGTTTAAATAAACATCTTTAGTTATGCTGCGTCCATGATTACAGAGCACCCCCTGTATGACGACCTGTCCCTCACTCTGTCGGAGGCCGGAGCCGGTAGACCGGCCCTGATCCTGCACGGCGGGGGCGGGCCCACCACGGTCGCCGGACTCGTCCAGCATCTTCGCCGCACGACACGCACCATCACGCCTGTGCACCCCGGCTGGGACGGCACCCACCGCCCCCCATGGCTCACCGGCATGGACGACCTCGCCTTGGCCTACCTGCACTACCTGCATCACCTGCGGCTGCGCGACGTCCTGGTCGTCGGCTCGTCCCTCGGCGGCTGGACCGCCGCCGAGATGGCCGTCCGTGACACCGCAGGGATCATCACCGGGTTGGTGCTGATCGACGCCGTCGGCGTGCATGTCCCCGGCGAGCCGATCCGCGACTTCTTCGCCCTCGACGCACGCGGCGTCGCCGAGTACGCCTGGCACGACTCGCAGCGCTTCTACGTCGACCCCGCCGGGATTCCCGCCGACCAGCTCGCGCGTCGGCAGGCCGACATGGCCACCATGCGCGCGCTGGCCGGAGACCCTTACATGCATGACCCCAAACTCCTTCGCCGGCTGAGACACGTCGACGTGCCCACGCTGCTGCTGTGGGGAGAAAGCGACCGGATCGTCACCCCCGCCTACGGCGCCGTCTACGCCGACGCCTTCGGCAACGGCCGACTGGAGGTGATCCCAGAGGCCGGCCACCTGCCGCACATCGAACAGCCGGCAGCCACCTTCGCCGCGATCGACGACCATCTACTCGAAGCGAGCACAGGTTCCATCGCCGCTCGGTGAGGAGTTGATCCTCCCCGGCGACTGAGAAGGCCGGTGCCGCCCCATGCCGCAACAGCCGTTGGGGTTGTTACGGAACACGTACTACCGGCACGAAGGGCACGATCAACGACGAGGAGTGGGCGGAGCTTCAGCGTCGAGCGAGGAAGGCCAATCCGAACTTGGGGGGCTTAGATGTGGCCGCCGACAGCGGATCGCCGGGCGGACCGCGTTCCGCCCGGCGATCGGCACGGCCGTTCCGGCGTCACGCTCGCCGGACCGGTCCGATTCCACTCATCGGATGGTGACGCGGTCCCCCTTGGGTGCCTGGACCGGCGAGTTCTTCGCGAGGTACGACGCCAGCGCTCCCATGTCGTCCGGACCGCCGTGGAAGACGCTGATGCTTCCCTCCCATTGCGGGAAGCCCTGCCAGCCGCCCACCAGGGTGTAGTTGGCCGCGATCTTGATGACCTGGGTGTCGGTCACGGGAACACCGTTGAGCGTGATCTCGGTGACCACTCCGCCCTCCACCGTGTAGCGAAGCGAGGCGGAGGGGGTGAGCACCCAGCCCGAGGGGTTCTGATAGGCGAGCAGCTTCTTGAGCTGCGCGCCGGTCAGCGATTGCACGTCGACGGCGAGCCCCGCCGGCTGGGTGGCGAACAGCTCGTCGCCGGTCACCGGACCGCCGTCCAGGCCCGTGGTGAAGCCGTACCTGCTGACGAGGGCGACCTCCGCGCCGGAAGCGGCCTGGACCGCGTCGAGGTAGGCGTCCGCGACCAGTTCGGCCAGGGGGCCGCCGCCGGCGGTCAGTCCGATGGGCTCGGCGGTGGCGCCGAAGACCTCCTCCCCACTCGGCGGGCTGCACTTGAAGTAGTAGAGCGTGTTGGATGTGAGACCGTTCGGCTGCTTGACCTCGATCTGCACCGAGTTCTTGCCCGTGTCCCAATCCCAGTCGAGCGTCTCCAGCGCCGTGGTGAAAACGGCGCCGTGGTCGGCCGGCACGTCGACGCTCTTCCACTCGCCGGTGCCGACGAGGCGATACTGGACGATTTGCGCTCCGGCGGGAAGCCCCTCGAAGGAGCCGTGAATCGTGAACGTCAACGGGCACTTCGACGCGGTGGTCCGTTCGAAGAATATGGTCGCCTTCCGCACCGGGTTCTGCGCCGGGTCGTCATTTCCGGGCGGCGGAGTCGCGACTTCCGCGGCGGAGACGGAGACGGCGTTCCACACGTCGCCGCCCGTGGGCTCTCCGGGACAGTCGACGGCGAACACGGCCCGCTTGGAGACGCTCCTCACGGGCGTGGACAGGCGCGCCTCGCCCCAGCCCCGCGCATCGCCGGTGACCTCGACCTGCGCGGACAGTCGCACGGTCTTCAGGCCTGTGCCGCCGACCCGGTACGTCTTCCGCCTGGTCCTGTCCCCGTCGCTGAAGACCCACCGGTACCGCAGCGCCGCCGGCGCCTGGACCTGGACGGTGGTGGACAACGTCACGACCGCCGGGCACTCACCGCTGTACGTCTTCGGCGAGGCCGACGCCGGACCGAACGCGACTGAATTCGGTGCTGCATACGCCGCCGGGACAAAGGTGCCGTACGCGAGCGCGACAATGGCCACCAGCCATCCGATTCGGCGCGCCGTCCTCCGTATTAACCCCACAGTATTCCTCTCTGGCGATCCACGGCAGGAATAACGGATCAGCCCGTTTCCCTGTGAAAGACATTAGCCGGAGCGACCGACAATTCCGTGAGGGGCGGAAGGCGCGGTAATGCGCCCCGCGCGCGCCAGAGGTATGGTCCGCTTTCATCCCGGGTGGTGTGAAACGCCCCGCTAGCCCGGAGGACGCACGGGGGCCCGGAGGGCGCACGGGCGGGCGGCGCGCGGGTGGGCGGCGCGCGGGTGGTCCTCGGGGCGGAGGAGCGAGGAGCCCTGTCCAAAGAAAAAGGCAGGGGCGCTACCCGCTCCCTGCCACTCTCAATCTATAGCCCACCGGGGGGCTTGCGGCAAGACCGGGGTCATGCAGCAGAATCTCCGGGCCGGAGCCGGAACCCGCGGAAATCAGGGATTCGCGGCGATCGCGCGTGCGCCGCCTGACCGTGCGGAGTGGCCGGCCCGGAAATCCGATCTCGATGAATGGGTGGTTCATGTTCGACGTGATCATTGTCGGCGCCGGGCCGACCGGCTTGATGCTGGCCGGCGAGCTGCGGCTGCACGACGTGCGCGTGCTCGTGCTGGAGAAGGACGCGGAACCGACCGTCATCGTCCGCTCGCTCGGCCTGCACGTGCGCAGCATCGAGGTGATGGACCAGCGCGGCCTGCTGGAGCGATTCCTCGCGCACGGCCGGACGTACCCGCTCGGCGGGCACTTCGCCGGGATCGACAAGCCGCGCCCTGACAGGCTGGACACCGCGCATCCGTACATCCTGGGCATCCCGCAGCCCGTCACCGACCGCCTGCTGGCCGAGCGCGCCACCGAGCTCGGCGCCGAGATCCGGCGCGGCTGCGAGCTGGTGGGGCTGAGCCAGGACGACCACGGGGTGACCGCCGAGCTGGCCGACGGCACGCGGCTGAGCTCGCGCTACCTCGTCGGCTGCGACGGCGGCCGCAGCACCGTGCGCAGGCTGCTCGGGGTCGGCTTCCCCGGCGAGCCCGCGAGTAACGAGTGGCTGGTGGGCGAGATGGAGGTGACCGAGGATCCGGCGACGGTGGCCGCCGTCGTCGCGGAGGTCCGCACGACCCATCGCGGGTTCGGCGCCGGGCCCGTCGGCGACGGGGTCTACCGGGTCGTCGTGCCCGCCGCGGCGGTGGCCGAGGACCGCACGGTCCCGCCGACCATCGAGGAGCTCGCGCAGCGGCTGCGGGTGTTCGCCGGCACCGATTTCGGGGTGCGGTCACCGCGCTGGCTGTCCCGGTTCGGCGACGCGACCCGGCTGGCCGAGCGCTACCGCGTCGGCCGGGTGCTGATGGCCGGCGACGCGGTGCACGTCCACCCGCCGCTGGGCGGGCAGGGGCTCAACCTCGGCGTCCAGGACGCGTTCAACCTCGGCTGGAAACTGGCCGCCGAGATCGCCGGATGGGCGCCCGAGGGGCTGCTGGACAGCTACCAGGCCGAACGCCGCCCGGTGGCCGACGACGTGCTGAACATCACCCGTGTGCAGTCCGAGCTGATGTCCCTCGAGCCGGGCCCCCGGGCCGTGCGCCGGCTAGTGGCGGAACTCATGGACATCGAGGAGGTGACCCGGCGCCTGATCGAGAAGATCACCGCAATTGGAATCCGGTACGACTTCGGCGAGGGACACGAGCTGCTCGGCCGCCGGATGCGGGACGTGGTGCTGAAGCGGGGGCGCCTCTACGAGCTGATGCGCGGCGGACGCGGGCTCCTGCTCGACCGGACCGGCCGGCTCTCGGTGGCGGGCTGGGCGGATCGGGTCGACCACGTCGTCGACGCGGGCGAGGACCTGGACGTCCCCGCCGTGCTGCTGCGGCCGGACGGCCACGTGGCGTGGGCCGGCGACGATCAGCAGGAGCTGCTCGGGGCGCTGCCCCGATGGTTCGGCGCGGCCACCGGCTGAGCGCGCGTCCGCGGCGGGCGGGAATCCCAGCCGGGGCCGGCGGCGTCGCAAGGGTTCCGTCCGGACCCTTTCTTGGCCGGACGTGGGGTTAGCGCCGCATCGCCTGAGGCATCAGACCCAGGTCGGCGCGCCCCAGGCGGACCCGGGGGGAACGATGAGACGCTCACACGGCACGACGGTCGCGTTCGCGGGGATGCTCGGCGCGGCGGTGGTCGCATCGTCCGCCGCCCCGGCGCCGGCCGCCACCGGGTCCGGGCCACTGCCCTGCCCGTCACCGGCCCGGTCCAGGCCCACGGTCGTCCTGGTCCACGGGGCCTGGGCCGACACGTCCAGCTGGAACGGCGAGGTGGACGCGTTACGGCGCGCCGGCTACGACGCGCGGGCCGTCGGCAACCCGCTCCGCGACCTGAACGGCGACGCCGCCACCGTCGCGGGTTTCCTCAAGACGGTGACCGGGCCGATCGTGCTCGTGGGGCACTCGTACGGCGGCTCGGTCATCACGAACGCCGCCGCCGGAATCCCCAACGTCAAGGCCCTCGTGTACGTCGACGCGGCGGCACCCGCCGTCGGCGAGACCACCGGGGCCCTCAGCGGCCGCGGCTCCGCGCTCGGGGCGAACCCGGGCACGCTCTACGACAGGGCGCCGTACGCCGGGGCGCCGCGGGGGGCGGCCGACCTCTATCTCAAGAGGGACGTCTTCACCCGCGACTTCGCGTCGGATCTCCCGAAGGACACCGCCGAACGCCTGTGGGCCACCCAGCGGGCCGCCTCGACCACCGCCTTCACGACGCCGTCGAGGGCGGCGGCGTGGCAGAGGATCCCGTCGTGGGCCTTCGTCAGCACCGGCGACCGGATCATCACGCCGAGTTCCAAGCTCTCGATGGCCCACCGGGCGCGCTCGAAGGTCACCCGGTTCGAGGGCGGATCCCACCTCAGCCTGATCTCGCATCCCGGCGCGGTGACCGCGGTGATCGCGTCCGCCGTCTGCTCGGTGCGCTGACCGGAGGGCCCAGAAGGCAGACGCCGCCGCCCCGGCCGGGACGGCGGCTCCCGTCACGACGGTGTCAGCGGGGCTCGTAGGCCTTCGGCAGGCGCATGCCGCGCCGGGCCATGATGTCCCGCACCCGGTTCGGGTAGTCGGTGATGAGGCCGTCGATCCCCATGTCCATGAGGGCCTCGATGGTGGCGGGGTCGTCGCATGTCCACGGGATGACCCGCAGGCCGCGGTCGTGCGCGTCCGACACCATGGCGGTGTCGACGTAGAAGCCGAAGTTCGGGTCGGCGACGGTCCCGTTCTGCGGGAAGCCGTACACCGGGGACACCGCCCGGACGCCGGGGACGGCCGCGGCGGCCGCCACGAAGTCGCCGCCGAAGTCGTCGGCGTCCAGGCCGCCGAGCCACGGCGAGGCGCCCGGCTTGCCCACCTGCAGGAAGTCGTAGTTGGTCAGCGCCACCAGCGGCCACGCCGGCGCGAGCCGGTGCATCTCCATCAGCGCGCCCCAGTCGAAGGACTGGATGGTGACCTGGTCCTCGATCCCCGAGGCGTGGATCTCCTCGTACACCCGGCGGACGAACAGCTCGCGCGGCGCGGTCTGCTCCGGTGCGCCGGCCTCGACCTTGGTCTCGATGTTCAGCGTGACCTGCTTGGCGTGGTAGCTCTTGACGAGGTCGAGCACGTCCTTCAGCTCGGCCATCCGGAAGCCGTGGATCACCTCCTGCTCGGGGAAGCCGGGCAGCTGCCGGTACCCGCAGTCCATGGTCTTGATCTGGGCCAGGGTCAGGTCCTTGATGCACTTCCCGACGTACGGGTACATCGGGTCGCCACCTGCAGGTCGAAGTGGGTCTTCTGGGGCAGCACGCCGGGGCCGCCGGCCGCCGACGCGTGGGCCGCGGCCGCGGGCGCGACGAGCGCCGGGACGACGGCGAGGCTCGCCAGGACATGGCGAAAGAACATGAAGAGGCTCCGCTCCATCGGTTCGCTCCAAGCCGGACGACCCTAGATCGCGTCACGCCCGGCGGGTGCTGCCGTGGCCTGAGGGGGCCGTGAACGTTCGCGGAACGGATGGGACGGAGGCCGTGCCGCTCAGAGCCGGGGCGCGCGCTGCTCGGCCGGCTCGGCCGCCGCGGGCGGCGTCTCGATCGGGACCGAGACGAGCCGCGCCGCGACCGCGCCGATCGCCGTCAGCGCGAACGGGTACACGCACAGGTAGAACCGGAACGCGAGCCCGGTGCGGGTGCCGGGGTCGTCGCCGGAGTTGTAGCCGAAGAACACGCCGAGCGACGTGAGCGCGAGCCCGGTCACGATCCCGTTGAGCCGGGTGAAGAAGCCGAACGCGGACAGGAAGAGCCCTTCCCTGTGCTCCCCGTTGCGCGCGGCGTCCGCGTCCAGCACGCGCGCGACGATGAGGTCGTTCGTCGCGAGCATGCCCGACCACCCGGCGCCGACGAGCACCCCCGCGGCGACGGCCGTGACGAGGCCCGTGGCGAAGAACAGGGCGGCGAAGCCGGCCGCGAGCACGGCGAAGGCGAGCCGCCAGGCCCACAGCGCGCCGCGGCGCGCGACGACCCGCGTCCACACCGCGAGGCCGCCCGCCGAGACGAGGATGACGACGCCCTGGAGGTAGAGCGCGGTCCCGACCGGGAGCCCGAGCGAGTAGCGCACGTACAGCTGGATGCCCGACAGGACGAGTGCCATGGCGATCCCGTAACAGGCGCCGGTGAGCCCGACCGTCCAGAACATCGGGTTGCGCACGATCGACCACACGCTGGGCAGCAGCGGCGCCTGCTCCCGCGTGGAGTAGCGGGGGTTCTCGCGGGCGCCGAGCGCCATGAACACGATCACGACGAGCGCGACCGCGCCGTAGACGATCGCGGTGATCTGGAACCCCTCGGTGGATCTCTCGGTGCCGAACACGCGGGTCGTGAGCAACGGGGTGACGGCGAGCGAGATCACGAGCGCCACGAGCTGGAAGCCCTGGCGCAGTCCGTTGGCGACGGCGCGGTCGCGCTCCCGCGGGTACAGCTCGGGGAGCAGCGCGCCGTAGTTCGCGTTGAGCATCGAGTCGAAGGCCTCGCACAGGATCGCGAACACCGCGAACCAGAGCAGGAGGCCCGCGCCCCGCAGAGAGGCCGGCGCGGAGAAGAACGCGATCATGCAGGCCGTGAGCATGGGCGCGCCGACGAGCAGCCACGGCCGCCGCCGGCCGAACCGGCTCCGGGTGCGGTCGGAGAGGTGACCGAGCAGCGGGTTGTCGAGCGCGTCGATGATCGCGTAGATCGCCATGACCGCGCCGTACGCGCGGACGTCGAGCCCAAGGATGTCGACGTAGAAAAGGATCATCGATCCTTTGATCATGTTGATCGGGATCGAGGTGCCGAACATCCCGATGGCGTAGCGCCACGCGGGCGTCCTCATGGGGGCGGACGCCGTACCGGGCTGGGACACGCGATCATCCTCCTTCGGACGCCGGCCTGGCGCTGACGTTACCGTCGCGGCCGAAGGAGAACAGCGGATGAATCGGAATCGGTCGTGCCGGCCCGAAGCCCCCTCACTCCACGCGTTGCGGCGCGTACCGAGCGATCACCGGACGTTCCAGGGCGGCGACGAGCGCGTACAGGGCGACGGAGACCACGACGATGATCACCGATCCCGACCAGAGCGCCCCGAAGCGGGAGGCGGTGTAGTCCGCGACCAGCAGGCTGCCCAGCCCCTTGCCGCTGGCGAGCCACTCCGCGAGGGTGGCGCCGGCGACCGCGCCGGGGATCGCGACGCGCGCCGACGCGAACAGGGACGGAAGGGCGTACAGCAGCCGTACCTTCCTGGTGACCGTGAGCCGTCCGCCGCCGAGCGAGGTGACGACCTCACAGGCGAGCGCGGGGGCCGCGCGCAGTCCCTGGCTCACCGTCACGAGCGTGGCGAAGAAGGTGACCACGGAGACGACGACCGTGACGCCCAGCAGTCCGCGCCCGAAGACGAGGGCGAGCAGCGGCGTGAGGGCCACCAGGGGGATCGACCGCAGCACGATGCCGAGCGGCAGGACGATCTGCTCGACGCGGCGGAACGCGACCAGGACCGCGGCGACGAGCGACGCGGCGACCATCCCCACGGCGTAGCCCACGCCCGCGTCGACCAGCGTGGTTCCCAGCGCGGACAGCAGGCGCCCGCGGTTGCCGGCCGCGTCCTCTCCGGCGAACAGGTAGGCCGCCACGTCCGCCGGCGTCTTCGCGAAGTACGGGTCGAGGGCGAACCCCCGGATGACGGCGTACCAGACGGCCACGACCAGGAGGATCGACCCGGCCAGTCCCAGCGTCCCCGTGAGGAGGGACCGCACCCGGCCGCCGGACACCTCGGCGCCCACGGCGCCCGCTCCCACGCTCACGTCCCGGCCCGCCCACGGGGTGAGACGGCGGGCGATGATCGCGACCACCGCGTAGCCCAGGCCCGCGAGCGCCGAGATCACGAGCGCCACCGCCCAGGTGCGGGCCACCTGGAACGACGACTGCGCCTGCACCAGCATCACGCCGAGCCCGCTGCTCGACCCCAGGTACTCGCCGATGATCGCGCCGAGCAGAGCCGAGGGTGCGGCGATCTTGAGGCCCGCGAACAGGCTGGGCAGCGCGTAACGCAGGCGGAGCGTGCGCAGGATGAGGAATGAGCCGCCGCCGAGGGAGCGGACCAGGTCGAGCGCGTTCCTGTCGGCGGACCGCAGCCCCAGGACGGAGGCCGTCAGGGTGGTGAAGAAGACCGACAGCCCGGCGAGCGCCTCCTTGGGCACGTCTCCGGGCAGCACGACGACGAGGATGGGCGCGATGGCGACGAGCGGCACGCAGTAGCTCGCGACGGCGATGCGCAGCAGCAGCCGCTCGACGGCCGGGACCTGGACGAAGACGCCGGCGAGCGCGACCGCGAGGACGTTGCCCCAGAAGAAGCCGATGCCCGCCTCGGACAGCGTGGTGGCCATGTTCTCGGAGTAGATGTTCCGGTCGTCCCACAACGCCTGCAGCACCGCCCACGGCTGAGGGACCACCCGCGTGCCGGCGAAGATCCGCGCGAGGACCACCCAGACCAGGAGCAGTCCGGCCGCGCCGGCCGCCGCGGCCGCCCAGGACCGGACGCCGCCGCGCCGGGCCGCCGTGCCGGGGGTCACCTGACGTCCCCGGGGGAGCCGAGCGGGCCGGGGTCGCCCTCACCTCCGCCGCCCTGCCCGAAGAGCAGCTCGCTGAGGCTGTCGCAGAGCGCGTGGAACTCGGGAGACCGCGTGAGCGCGACGTCCCGCGGTCGCGGCAGGTCGATCCGCACCACGTCGATGATCCGTCCCGGCCGGGCGCCCATCACCACCACGGTGTCGGCGAGGAACACCGCCTCGCTGATGGAGTGGGTGACGAGCAGGGTCGTCGTCGTCCGCTCCAGCCAGATGCGCTGCATCTCCAGGTTGAGCCGCTGGCGGGTCATCTCGTCCAGCGCGCCGAACGGCTCGTCCAGCAACATCACCTCCGGCTCGCCGGCGAGGGTCCGGGCGAGCGCCACCCGCTGGCGCATGCCGCCGGACAACTGGGCGGGACGGGCCTTCTCGAAGCCGGTGAGCCCGGTCAGGCGCACCAGGTCGGCCACCGCCGTACGGCTGACGGGCCGGCCCGCGACCTCGAAGGGCAGCGCGATGTTGGCCTCGACGCTGCGCCAGGGCAGGAGCGCGGCGTCCTGGAACGCCACCCCGATCCGGTGCTCACGCCGCAGGTCGTCGGGGGAGCGGCCGTGCACGTGCGCCGTGCCGGACGACGGCCGTTCGAGACCGGCGAAGATCCGCAGCAGGGTCGACTTCCCGCATCCGGACGGGCCGAGCAGGGCGGTGAACTCGCCGCGTCCCGTGTTGAGGTCGACGTCGCGCAGCGCGGGGACCTCGGCGGCCCCCACCGTGAAGGTCCTGCTGAGCGCCGCCGCGGTCAGGCCCACGGTCGCCGGCGCGCCGCCGTCAGGCGCGGGGGACTCCTGCCGGCCCGCTGTCACCCGTCCCATCATCCCGCTCCCAGGATGGCGAGCAGCCGCTCGCGGTAGGAGGTGTCGCGGCCGGGGAGCTCGTTGTCCACCTTCGACCCCTCCGTGAGGAAGTGCGTGATGTCGCGGCCCATCTCCTGCCCGCGGCGGGTGTGCATGTCGAGGGCGTAGTCGGGGATCTCGGGGAGCCGCTCCCCGCTGCCGAGCACGTGGACGGTCCACTGCGCCAGCTCGTCGGTCGTGCGGTCCTTCGTGCGGCCGGCCAGGAACCGCACGGCGTGCACCGCGAACAACCACCTGTCGCCGTTGCCCCGGGGGAGGCGCTCGTGCATGCGGTACAGGGAGTCGACCACCACGGGCTCGGTGAAAGCGCCGCTCCCGACGTCCTCGCACGACATCACCAGGAGACGCGACCACATCACCTCCTCCAGCTCGCCGCTGCTCTCGTACATCTCGCGCGCGACGAGCAGCGCGTTCTCCAGGAGGCCGCGGCGTACGGACTTCTGCAGGGTGGAGATCAGTTCGTCGGCGGGGAATCCGCGCAGGCTGGTGACGCGCGTCCAGGGGTCTTCGGTGTGCGGGACAGGCACTGCGGTGCGCTCCTGTTGGGTGTGGACGGTAACCGGAAGGGACGTCAGAGGCGGGTCTTGCCCGCGTAGACGTCGCGGAGGACGGTCGTGTCGAACAGGTCCTCGGCGGTCGCCTTGATGCCGAGCGAGGTCAGCGTGGCGATGTTGGCCGCGATCCCGTCGGCGCTCATCGTGAGGAGGCCGTTCGTCTTGGCGTCCCCGGTCTCGATGACCGACCGGAACGCCGCCGCGGTCTTCCGCTGGGCCTCCAGGTCGAGGTTGAGACTCTTGCCGTACTTCTCGACCACGAGCTTGGCCGCGGCGTCGGTGTCCTTGAGCGCGTCCTGCCACCCGCGGACCGCCGCTCGGACGATCTTGACGACCAGGTCGCGCTTGTCCTTGTCGGCGAGCGTCTGCTCGCGCACCAGCAGCACGTCGGCCCAGACGTTGTAGCCGTAGTCGCCCAGCGTGAACGCCGTGGTCTTCACGCCCTGGAGGTCCAGCTGGATCGGCTGGTTGACCAGCAGCGACATGAACGCGTCGCAGTCCCCGGCCACCAGGGGCGACGGGTCGAACTGCACCGGCACGATGGTGACGCTCGCCGGGTCGATGCCGTTCGCCTTGAAGACGGTGTTCATGATCTCGACACCGCTCTGCTGGACGCCGAGCCGCTTGCCGACCAGGTCCTTCAGCGTCCTGACCGGAGCCGAGGCGAGCGACATGATCGCGGTCGGGTTGGTCTGCATGGTCGCGGCGACGATCTTCAGGCCGGCGCCCTGGTTGCGCGCCTTGGCGATGGTGTCGACGGAGTCGAGCCCGACCAGCGCCTTGCCGCTGACCACGAGCGGCTCGACGACGACGGACGGGCCGCCCGGCGTCAGCGTCACGTCGAGCTTCTCGTCCCGGAAGTAGCCGGCGTGGTCCGCCATGAACAGGCCCATGTTCTCGACATTGGCCACCCACCCGAGCTGGAAGTTCACCTTCGACGGGCCGGACGCGGAGGTGGAGGACGACGAGCAGGCGCTCAGGGCCGTGCCGGCGGCGAGCAGGGACATGCCTCCGACACCGGACATGAAGGCGCGACGAGAAAGGGACGCAGGCATGGAAGAACCTTTCTGGGGGGTTGAGCAGACGGCCCGGCGGAGGACGGGGACTCACGCCGGCCGGTGGAAACCGCCGGCCTGGTCGGGGCCGTGGGACGGAGTGCCGTTCCCGGACATCCGGAGAACGGGACGACGAGACGGGGGAGCGAGGCCCGCCTGCCCGGTGGGCGGGCGGGACCGGTCCCGTCGTGCGCTCGAACTGCAAACGGTTTCCCTCGAACGCGGGACAGGCGCCGGAGTCCGCGCCGTCCTTCAGGGACCGATCACGGACACTCCTCGGACAGGTGCGCCGCTGGGAAAGCGGCACGGTGGTGCGCATAACTGCTGGTAGGGACGATTGCTCTGATCTCGATCGCCTGTCAAGTGGCCGACGGCAGAAGTAACACGGCGACACATATTCGTGACATCTCCTTCCACCGCCGGTGGGGACACGGGAGCGGAGGCATCTGCCGATGCCAGGGTACTGACAACGATTTCACTTGATTGCCGCCAGTGCAACGGGCGGACGGACCCGAGTTCCGTCGCGAGCGTCGCGGAGGCCTCCCGGACCGGGGCGGATAACAACTCCGCAACAGGGGGCACCCGTGCTGTTGACCGGCGCGGGTGCAAAGGTGCAACCATTCTCTGACAACGGTTTCACCAGGAGCAGAGTGGTCACCATCCATGAGGTAGCGGCTCGTGCAGGCGTGTCCCCCGCGACCGTTTCGCGTTTCCTGCGTGGCCGGCGGGTGCGCGCGTCCGCGGCGATCCAGACGGCCGTGGACGAGCTCGGCTACTCGCCGAGCGCCGCGGCCCAGTCGCTGAAATCGGGGCGCACGTACACCATCGGCGTCGTGGTCCCGGACATCACCAATCCCTACTTCGCCGCTGTCGTGAAGGGGATGGAGTCGGTCACGCGGACGGAGCCGTACCGGATCCTGCTGGGCAACAGCGACGAGAGCGGCGAGCGCGAGGACGACGTGATCGCCGACATGGTGCGGCGGGTGGACGGCATCGTCCTGGCTCCCGCCACCGAGCAGGACAGGACCCCGCTGAACGTCAGGGACGCCGGCGTGCCGCTGGTGTTCGTCGACCGGGACCTGGCCGACGGTGAGGACTTCGACGCGATCCTGGTCGACAACGCGGGCGGGGCCCGGCAGGCGGCCGAGCATCTCCTGGGCCTCGGGCACACCCGGATCGCGGCGATCAGCGGACCCGTCGACACCACACCCGGCCGCCGCCGTCGCGAAGGCTTCCTGGAGACGCTCGCCGCCGCGGGCATAGCGATCGCGCCGGAGCACGATCTGATCGGCGACTTCCGCGAGCAGAGCGGCTACCAGCTCACCCTGTCCCTGCTCTCGCTCCCCGATCCCCCCACCGCGGTCTTCACCGCGAACAACCTCATGACGCTCGGCGCCCTCAAGGCCCTGCATGACATGCGCGTCGGCGTTCCCGACGAGATCAGCCTCATCGGGTTCGACGACCTGGACACCGGGCCGCTGCTCCGGCCGCCGCTCACCGTCATCGACCGGCCGATGGTGGAGCAGGGCGTCCTCGCGATGCGGCTGCTCCTGCGCCGGCTGGACCCGCGGCACGTCGACGACATACCGCGCCGCGTCGTCCTCGGCACCAAGCTGGTCGACCGGGCGTCGACCGCGCCGCCGAGGACGTCGCCCGCCGGGACCGCCGCGCCCTCCCCGGCCGGAAGGACCCGGGCGCGATGAGCCGGCTCGGCCGCCGGGGAGCATGCGCCCGCTCAGGCGCGACACCACTGCTCGGTTTGGAGAGGATCGCATGAGACCGGATGGCGTGCTCGTCGTCGGGAGCATCACCGCGGACGTCACCGCGTACAGCAGGCGACTGCCACGCCCCGGCGAGACCGTGCTCGGCTACGACTGCAGCCTCGTCCTCGGCGGCAAGGGCGCCAACCAGGCCGTGGCCGCCGCCCGCGCCGGATCGCCGACCTGGCTCGCGGGGTGCGTGGGACGGGACCCGTTCCGCGACATCGTCCTGGCCGAGCTCCAGGCGTACGGCGTCGCGCTGTCGCAGGTCCGCACGGTCGAGGGCCGCACGGGCATCGCGCACATCCGGGTCGACGCCTCCGGCGAGAACGACATCGTCATCACCCCGCTGGCCAACGCCTCTCTCGGCACGGACGCGGTCGACGAGAGCATCCGTGCCGTCGAGGGCGAGGTCAGCCTGCTTCTCCTCCAGCTGGAGGTCCCCGTGCCGGTCTCCTGCCACGCGGCGAAGGCGGGCGCTGCCGCCGGGCTGACGGTCGTGCTCGACCCGGCCCCCGCGCAGGAGCTTCCGGACGACGTGTGGCAGCACGTCGACATCGCGACGCCCAACGAGAACGAGGCGAGCGAACTGACCGGGGTGCGGGTCACCGACGTGACGTCCGCCGAGCGGGCCGCGTCCTGGTTCCTCGACCGCGGCGTGGGGCACGCCCTCATCACCCTCGGCTCGGCCGGTGCCCTGTCGGTGACCGCGGCCCGGACCCGCTATTTCCCCGCCTACCAGGTGAAACCCGTGGACACGACGGCCGCCGGGGACGCCTTCACCGGCTTCTTCGCCGCCGCCCTCGCCGCCGGGCTGGACGACGGCACCGCCATCCAGCGCGGGATGGCCGCCGGCGCGCTCGCCACCACCAGGACCGGGGCGAGTCCCTCGCTCCCCGACGCGGCGGCGGTGGAGACGCTCATCCGGACCAACCGGGCCGGCGACGTGGGGTGAGGCGCCGCGGGCGCCCTCACCCTGTCGGGGAGGCGTCGCCGAGCAGGTGGCGGGCGCGCAGCGCCAGCAGCAGGCCGGCCCGGGTCCAGGGAGCCTCCACGTCGGCGTCGAGCAGCTCGCCGATCCGCCGCAGCCGCTGGTAGAGCGTCTGACGGCGCAGGTGCAGCCGGCGGGCCGCCTCGGCCTTGCCCTCGGCGGAGGTCAGCAGGGTCTCCAGCGTGTCGAGCAGCCGGGTGCCGCGGCGCTCGTCGTAGTCGATCAGCGGGCCGAGCTGCTCACGGACGTAGCGGGCCAGTCCGTCCACGTCGTAGGCCCGCAGCAGCGCCCGCTCCGCCCCGAGCGCGGCGGCGTCGGCGACGTGCGTGCGCGGCGCCACCTGACGTGCGAACGGCAGCACGAGCCGCGCCTCCGTCACACTGTGGACCAGGTCCTCGACCGCCCGGGCGGGCGGCCCCACCGCGCCCGCCCCGGTCACCGGGAGGGCGTCGGCGAGCTCCGCGGACAGGCGGGCCGCGAGCCGGCGCGGCGACCCCGGGCCGGTGGGCACGGTGAGAACGGTGCAGCACAGGCCGTCCGCCTCCGCCGTCACGAGAGCGGGCGACGGCAGCGACCGCGCGCCCGGTGGCGCCGACGCCGCTCGGGCGGCCCGGTCGAGCGCCGCGAGTGCCAGGCCAGGGTCGTCGTCGCGCGCCAGCGCCACCACGTAGCCGTCCGCGGACAGCGGCAGCCCGGCCGCCTGCGCCCGGGCCCGCAGACCCTCGCGGTCGCCCCGGCCGGAGAGCAGGGCCGCGACAAGCCGGCGGCGCTCCGAGCTGTGGGAGACCGCCTCGCGTTCGCCGCGCAGCAGGCCGAGCGCCACGATCTCGGCCGCGCGTTCCAGGGCCGCCTGTTCGACGAGGCGTTCGCCGTCCCCGTGGCGGGTGAGCAGCCACCCCCACACGGCGCCGTTGAGGACGACGGGCGCGCGATCCGGCTCCCGCTCCCCGCGGCGGGGACGGGCCCGGTCGCCGGCCGTCATCTCGCCGAGCGGTCCGGTCAGGGACACGGGACGGTCGAGGACGGCGGCGAGCCGGGCCACCAGTTCCCCGACGGAGCCGCCGTTGGCGAGCACCTCCGACAGGCCGCGCGAGACCTCGTCCATCCGGCGCAGCCGGTGCACGGTGACGTCGACGATGGTGCTGTTCACCGCCTCGGTCACCTCGACGAACGGCACGAGGGCGCGGAAGCCCAGCAGCGGCAGTCCCAGGCGCTCGGCCTCCTCCACCATGTCCACGGGGGCGGTCGTGAAGAACCGGCACAGCTCCAGGGCGACGCCGGCCACCCCTCGTGTGGCGAGGTGCCGGACGTACGCCCGTCGCTCCGCCTCGCCCCGTCCCTCCAGTCCGAGGCCGGTCGTCAGCAGCATGTCGCCGTCGCGGAGCAGCGGGGCGATCTCGTAGATGTCGCTGGAGTGCAGCCAGCGGATCGGCCTGTCGAGAAGGTCGGCGCCGGAGAGCACGACCGGGTCGCCCCGCTGCACGACGGGGTGCCTGATCAGGTCCGACAGGCAGATCGCCATGTCAGGTTGTCTATCACGACCGCGGCGTCTGTTGACGGATCGTCCATTGTCGTCCGACCCGGCCGAAGACGAGACTTTCCACTTATATCGGGGCTCCGGCAAAGGGAGCGGCACATGCAGAGTTCAGCGGGGAATCCGGCGGCGCGGACGGCCGACGCCAGGGAGGCGGTCGAGCACCGGTTGCTCCCCGTGCCCGACGAGGCCAGGACGTCCACGGCGGGCCATCAGTTCTGGATCTGGGCGGGCGCGAACCTGGCGCCGATCAACTGGGTCCTCGGCGCGCTCGGCATCGGCCTCGGCCTGAGCCTGGCCGACACGGTCGTCGTCCTCGTGCTTGGCAACGTCGTCGGCATGGCCGTCTTCGGCTTCTTCGTCCTGATGGGGCAGCGGACGGGCGTCAGCCAGATGGTGCTCTCCCGCGCGGCGTTCGGCCGGCGCGGCGCCTACCTGCCGGCCGCGATCCAGGGTGTGATCGCCATCGGCTGGTGCGCCGTCAACACGTGGATCATCCTCGACCTGGTCATGGCCCTGTTCGCCAAGGTCGGCATCTCCGGCGGCACCGGCGTGAAGATCGTCGTCGCCCTGTTCGTCATGGCGGCCCAGGTGCTGATCGCCGCGTTCGGGTTCCGGGCGATCGCCACCTTCGAACGCTGGACGGTCCCGGTCACCCTCCTCGTCGTCCTGGCCATGTCGGTCATAGCGTGGACGCGGACCGGCGTGCACTGGGACTGGGCGGGGCAGCACCTCACCGGGGGCGGGCGGCTGTCGGCGATGAGCACCGTCATGACCGCCATCGGGATCGGGTGGGGCATCACCTGGTTCGCGTACGCCTCCGACTACTCCCGCTTCGTCCCACGTGAGATGCCCCGGGGGAGACTGTTCTGGGCCTCGGTGCTCGGCCAGTTCGTCCCGGTCGTCTGGCTGGGCGTGCTGGGCGCCACGCTGGCGACGGTGAGCCAGAAGGTCGACCCCGGCGAGCTCGTGGTGGGCGCGTTCGGCGCGCTCGCGGTGCCGCTGATCCTGCTCGTCGTCCACGGGCCGATCGCCACCAACATCCTCAACATGTACTCCTGCGCCCTGTGCGCGCAGACCCTCGACTGGAACGTCGACCGCCGCAGGCTCACGTACGGCGTCGGCGTGCTGGCCACGGTGTTCACGATCTTCCTCATCTACCAGCAGGACTTCGCGAACACGCTGGACGCCTGGCTGGCCGGCATGGTCACCTGGGTGGCGCCGTGGGCGGCGGTGGTCCTCATCCACTACTGGCTCTTCGCCCGGGAGCGCGTCGACGTGGACGCGCTGTTCGAGCCGGCGGGCGCGGGCCGCCTCGCCGACGTCCGCTGGTCCGCCGTCGTCGCGTTCCTCGCCGGCGCTTTCGCCACCTGGGCCTTCTCGTACGGCGTGCCCGCGTTCCTGCAGGGGCCCGGCGCCCGCGCGCTGGGCGGCGTCGACCTGTCGTGGCTGGCGGGGGCGGTCGTCTCCGCGCTCGTCTACTACGTCGCCGGGAGGCGGTCGGCCGCCGTCCCGGGCATGGTGGGGGAGACGGGCGTGCGGCACACCGCCTGATCGTTCGCATCCATTCGGGACCGCTTGATCGGGGGAACAGGTGACAGATCTTCTGGTGCGCGACGGCCGGATGCCGGGCCGGTCCGAGCCGGTCGACGTGCTCGTCCGCGACGGCAGGTTCGCGGCGATCCGCCCGGCCGGCTCCGTCCCGGCCGGCGGGCGGGTCATTGTGCTGGACGCCGAGGGCGGGCTGCTCACCCCGCCGTACGTCGAACCGCACGTCCACCTCGACTCGGTGCTGACCGCCGGGGAGCCGCGGTGGAACGAGAGCGGCACGCTGTGGGAGGGGATCGCCCGCTGGGCCGAGCGCAAGCCCCTGCTGAGCCGCGACGACGTGGCCGGCAGGGTGCGGCAGGTGCTGCGCTGGTACGTCGCGAACGGCGTGCTGCACATCCGCAGCCACGTCGACGTCACCGACCCGTCGCTGGTCGCGCTGCGGGCCCTGCTGGAGGTGCGCGAGTCGGTCCGTGACGTGGTGAACCTGCAGATCGTCGCCTTCCCCCAGGAGGGCGTGTGCTCCTTCCCCGACGGTGAGCGGCTGCTCGGGGAGGCGGTGCGTCTCGGCGTGGACGTGGTCGGGGCGATCCCGCACTACGAGGACACCCGCGAGGACGGCGTGCGGTCCCTGGAGATCGCCGTCGCCCTCGCCGCCGAGCACGGCCTGCGGGTCGACGTGCACTGCGACGAGATCGACGACGAGCAGTCGCGGTTCGTCGAGGTGCTCGCGACCCAGGCGCTGCGGACCGGCCTGCGGGACCGCGTCACGGCGAGCCACACGACGGCCATGGGCTCCTACAACGCCGCCTACGCCTACAAGCTGCAGCGCCTGCTGCTGCGCTCCGGCGTGAACCTCGTGTGCAACCCCATGGTCAACCTGCACCTGCAGGGCCGCTTCGACGACTACCCCAAGCGCCGCGGCCTGACCAGGGTCAAGGAGATGCTGGCCGCGGGCGTCAACGTGGCGTTCGGCCACGACGACATCATGGACCCCTGGTTCCCGCTGGGCACGGCGAACCCGGCGCAGGTCGCACTCGTCGGAGCGCTCGCCACCCAGATGACCGCGCCCGCGGAGATCGCCGAGTGCCACGGCATGGTGACCGAGCGGGCGGCGGCGGTCCTCGGCCTGGACGACGGGTACGGCCTGGCCGAGGGGAGGCCGGCGTCGTTCCTGGTGCTGCCCGCGCAGGACGGCGTCGACGTCCTGCGCCGCCAGGTGCGGCCGCGCTTCGTCGTCGCGAGGGGCCGCGTGGTGGCCGAGACGCCGAAGGCCGACGCCGTGCTCCGCTGGCCCGGCGAGGAGCCCGGGCCGGTCGACTTCGTCCGCGACGCCGACCGGCCGGAGACGGCCTCCACCCGGGTCCGGCTGTCCGTGCCGGAGCCGCCGGAGGTCCTCCCCGAGCCCGACGGGAACAGGGTGCGCCTGTCCGTGCAGGAGCCGCCGTCGGCCCATCGGGAGCCCGAGCCGGGCAGGGTCGGGCTGTCCGTGTCCGAGCCGGGCGCGGGCGGCG
>NZ_KI866528.1:27936-57598 GCF_000511135.2 Microbispora sp. ATCC PTA-5024
CGCCCCGCCGACCCGGTCGCCTGGCCCGGGGACGCGACCGCCGCGGCCGTGCTCAGCTTCGACCTGGACGCCGAGGCCGTCGTCCTGACCGCCGACCCCGGCAGCGCGACGCGCCTGTCGGTGATGTCCCACCAGGCGTACGGCCCGCTGACCGGGGTGCCGAGGATCCTGCGGCTGCTGCGGCGGCACGACCTGCGCGCCACGTTCTACGTGCCGGGCTACACGGCCGAGCGCTACCCCGAGCTGATCGGCAGGATCGCCGACGCCGGGCACGAGATCGCCCATCACGGCTACCTGCACGAGTCGGTGCGCGGCATGTCGGCCGAGGAGGAGGGGGCGATGCTCGACCGGGGCCTGGCCGCGCTGAAGAGGGTCGCGGGGCTGCGGCCCGCCGGGTATCGCGCGCCGATGTGGGAGACCACGTACGCCACCCCGGGCCTCCTCCTGGACCGCGGGTTCGAGTACGACAGCAGCCTGATGGACTCCGACGTGCCGTACCTCCTGGCCGAGCACGGCGGCCCGGGCGCGCGGTCCCTGGTCGAGATCCCGGTGCACTGGGCGCTGGACGACTGGGAGCAGTACGCCTACGTGCCCGAGGTGTTCGGGTCGGGGATCATCGAGAGCCCGGCGAAGGTGCTCGAGATGTGGTCGCTCGAACTGCGCGCGATCCACGAGGACGGGGGCTGCTTCTCCCTGACGAACCACCCCTTCCTGTCCGGCCGGTCGGCTCGTCTGCGGGCGCTCGACCAGCTCATCGAGATGATGACGTCCCTGCCCACCCTCTGGATCGCCACGGCGGGGGAGGTCGCCCGGCACGTCCGCGCGCTGAACCCGGCGCCGCGGTCCTTCCCGCCGCCCGTGGTGGAGTGAAGCGGGGTGGAGTGACGCGGAGTGGAGTGACACGGAGTGGGATCGGGGAGCCGGAGCGGCGGAAGCGAGGAGACATGACGGAGGGCGGCGCCATGGGCACGGCGGACGGGCGGGACGGCATCCGGGGTCCGGTGTCGGGGACGGAGGTGCCGCGGTTCGCGGGCAGCCCGACGTTCGCCCGTCTTCCCCGGGTCGACGAGGTTCGGGACTACTCGGTCGCCGTGCTCGGCGCGCCGTTCGACGGCGGCACGTCGTTCCGTCCCGGCGCCCGGTTCGGGCCGGCCGCGGTGCGGCAGGCGTCCCGCAACCTGCGGCCCGCCTACCATCCCGACCTGGACGTGGCGCCCTACCGGCGGGTCCAGGTGGTCGACGCGGGCGACGTGCCCTGCAACCCCTTCTCCATCGACGAGGCACTGGAGCAGATCGACCGGCACGCCGCCGGTTTGGTCTCCGACCGCCACCGGTTGATCACGGTCGGCGGCGACCACACGGTCGCCCTCCCGCTGCTGCGGGCCGTCAACCGGGTGCACGGCCCGGTGGCCCTGGTCCACTTCGACGCCCACCTCGACACCTGGGACACCTACTTCGGCGCGTCGCGGACGCACGGCACGGTCTTCCGGCGGGCCTTCGAGGAGGGGCTCCTGGTGGAGGACCACTCCATCCACGTCGGGATCCGCGGCCCGCTCTACGACGAGCAGGACCTTACCGACGACGCGGCCTTCGGCTTCCAGGTGATCCGCGCGGGGGACCTCGACCTCCTCGGCGTCGAGGGCGTGCTGGACCGCGTCCGCACGCGCGTCGGCGACGCGCCCGTGTACCTGTCGGTCGACATCGACGTCCTCGACCCCGCGTTCGCGCCCGGCACCGGAACCCCCGAGATGGGCGGCTTCACCTCCCGCGAACTGCTCCGCCTGCTGCGGGGCCTGCCCGGCGACTCCCTCGTCGGGGCCGACGTCGTCGAGGTGAGCCCCGCGTACGACCACGCGGAGGTCACCTCGCTCGCCGCCGCCACCGTCGTCTACGACGTCACGGCGCTGATGGCCGGCCCGGGCCCGAAGGCGCGGACGGCCTCCCCGGCCGTACCGGCGGGATCGGGGGAGGGGCCCGCGACGCCGCCGGACTGACCGGCGGGCCCGCGCGCACCCTCCTGACCTGGGGTTCCTACACTGGCCTGCGAGAACGGCACCACCCGGAAGGCACGTCAGGTACCCCAGTGATCGACCCCGGATTCCACGCCCTGCTGACCTCGTGCCACCTGCGCCTCGTCGGGACGCCCCTCGGCCGCCCGGAGGCCACGGGAGAATGGCTGTACGAGGACGCCCCGTTCGGGCTGCTGGCCCACGACGCGAGCCCCGACCCGCTCTTCACCTACGCCAACAGGATCGCCCAGCGGTGTTTCGAGTACGGCTGGGAGGAGTTCGTAGGCATGCCGTCGCGGCTGTCCGCCCTCCCCGGCGGCCGGGAGAGCCGGCAGGAACTCCTGGACGCGGTCGCCCGGGACGGGTACGCGACCGGCTACCGCGGCCTGCGCGTCGCGAAATCGGGCCGCCGGTTCTGGGTGGAGGACCTCACCATGTGGAACCTCCTCGGCGCGGACGGCGCCCTCGTCGGCCAGGCCGCCGCCTTCCACCGCTGGCGGGACGCCTGACGCGGGCCCGAGAGGGTCGTCCCGGCGCCGGCCGCCTGGCGTACACGCGGTGCGGGACGTGCGTGCTCCTGATCACCGCCGCAGTGTCACGATCGCGTGGCCGGCGCCCGGGACGCGGAATCCGCACCGGCCGGGGTGAGCCGGCCGGGCAGGGCGACGGTCACCTCGAGTCCGCCCGCCGGGAGGGGACGCGCCACAAGCGTGCCGTGGTGCGCCTCGGCGATGGCGGCCACGATCGACAGCCCCAGCCCCAGGCCGTCGCCGCGGGCCTTCCTCGCGGTCTCGAGCCGCTGGAAGGGTTCAAGGAGCAGGTCGACCCGGTCGGGCGGGATCACCGGCCCGCTGTTGGTGATCGTCAGGGTGGGGCGTCCGGACACCACGGCGGTCTCCACCCTGATCCACCCGCCGGGCACGTTGTACCGGACGGCGTTGTCCAGCAGGTTCGCGACGAGACGCTCGATGAGGGCGCCGTCGCCGGACGCGGGCGCCGGGTGCAGTGCGGACTCCACACGGGGCTCCGGGTTCCCGAGGCGATCGAGGGCGATCGCAGTGATCGCCGCCAGGTCGAGGGGCTCCTGGTGGTGCAGGCCCTGCCGGCTGCGTGCCAGGGTGAGCAGAGCCTCGATGAGCCGTTCCTGGTGCTCGCCCGCGGCCAGCATCCGCGTCAGCACGGCCCGCAGCGACGAGGCGTCCGCCTCCGGATCGGCGAGCGCGACCTCGGCCATGGCCCGCTGCAGCGTCAGGGGGGTGCGCAGCTCATGTGAGGCGTTGGCGACGAACCGGCGCTGCGCGGTGAACGCGGCCTCCAGCCGGTCCAGCAGCTCGTCGAAGGTGTCGGCCAGTTCCTTGAGCTCGTCGTCCGGGCCGGAGGCGGCCAGCCGCCTGTCGAGGCGGTCCGCGGTGATGCGCCGCACGGCGGCGGTCATCTCGCCCAGCGGGCGCAGCACCCGTTCGGCCATGAGCCGCCCCAGCAGGACCGCGGCGACCGCCATGACCGCCAGCGCGATCGCGGAGTTGACCAGCAGCCGCATGCTGTCCGGCCGTCCAGTCGGCGCTGCCTGGACGGACGGGCCGATCCCGCCGGGTGGTCCAGGGGCGGCCGGGGCCACGGGGAAGGGCGAGAACTCGACCAGGATGTAGACGAGGGCGATCAGCAGCGCACCGGCTCCCAGGAACAGTCCACCGTAGAGCAGGGTCAGGCGCAGCCGTACCGCCGGCCTCATATCCGGTATCCGGCCTGGGGCACGGTCTCGATCAGCGGCGGGTCGCCGAGCTTGCGGCGCAGCCGGCTGATCGTCACCTTGACGGTCTGCGTGAACGGGTCGGCGAACTCGTCCCATCCGCGCTCCAGCAGGTCTTCCGCGGAGACGACCGCGCCTCCCGCCGCCAGCAGGAGCTCCAGCACGGCGAACTCCTTGGGGCTCAGCCCCAGCCGGCGCCCGCCGCGGGTGGCGACGCGGGTGGCCGGGTCCACGCGCAGGTCTCCGTGGACGAGCACCGGCGGGAGGGCGGGGGTGGTCCGCCTGGCCAGCGCCCGCACCCTGGCGACCAGCTCGGCGAAGCTGAACGGCTTGGGCAGGTAGTCGTCGGCTCCGATGCCCAGCCCGGTGACCTTGTCGTCGACCGTCGCGGCGGCGGTGAGCATCAGGACCCGTGCCGGATGCCCTGAGGCGACCAGCGACCTGCACACGTCGTCGCCGTGGCGGCCGGGCAGGTCGCGGTCGAGGACGACGACGTCGTACCGGTTGACCGAGGCGCGCACGAGCGCCGCGTCGCCGTCGAGGGCCACGTCGACGGCCATGCCCTCCCGGCGCAGCCCGGCGGCCACCGTGTGCGCCAGCTCCTCGTGGTCCTCGACCAAGAGCACCCTCATGATCCCCAGCATGCACGGCCGCCGGTTACATCGCGGTAACCGCCGTCGTTCCCGCCCGGTAACCGGTCCGCGGCTTGTCTTGACCCGTGAACGCACCCGAACGGCAGAACGGAGACAACCCCCATGTCCGGATCGACGATCAGAACGGCGGTCCTCGCCGCCACCGTCCTCGCCGCGCTCGTCGCGGCGGGCGTCCGGCAGTCGACCGCCGCCCCGTCCCGGGAGCCCGCCGGGGGCGCCGGGCGGTTCAGCGCCTGCATGCGCTCGCACGGCCTGCCCGGCTTCCCCGACGTCGCGGTCTCCTCGGACGGCCTGGTGAACCTGGACATCAAGGGCGAGCGCGTCGACGCGCTGTCCGCGACGTACGGGGCGGCGGTCACGGCGTGCGGGCCGCTGCTGCCCACCGGGTCGCGCCTGCCGGGCGCACCCGAGGCGCCGTCCGCCCCGGCGCTCCCGTCCTAGACGCGGAAGACCCCTCAGGCCGGGGCGGTCTCCTGCAGCTCCGCAGGGGGACGGCGGGGCGCGCGGGGGACCACGGGGCCGTACCCCAGCCGGACGATCATCTGAAGGTGGCCGTCCCGGTGGTGGGGGTCCCTGCGGCCGCGCATGTCGCGAAGGTCGAGAGGCTGGTTGAGGAACGACGCCGAGACCCCGTGGAGGGTCGCGGTCAGCAGCACGCGTTGCAACGCCTGGCCCGCGCGCAGCCAGTCGGCGGGGCCGTCGCCGGCGGTCGTGAGCACCGCCAGTTGCGGACGGGGCTCGAAGCGGACCGGCCCGCGCCCCCCGTGCGTCCCGAAGTCCCGGACCGGAGCCGGGTCGTCGGCACAGGCCGGTCCCTGGACGTAGGTCGGCAGGCCCTCGCCCCGGCTTCCGCCCATCGTCCAGGCCCGCAACTCGGCCTGATAGGCGGCGTCCCCGGCCAGCTCGTCGTCGGCGACGGCGACGCACTCCAGCAGGCCGGCCGAGGCGCGGCGGCCGAGCACGACCAGGCGGGCCCCCTCGCGGGCGGCGGCGTCCCGCAGGTCGGTGAGCACGTGCTCGGGGATCCGCCACTCGCTGAACGGCTCACGGTTGGTGCGGCGCAGGGCGATGGCTTCGTAGAGGTCCCGGGTCCGCCAGGAGGCCGGTCCGGACGCCGACACGCGGACGGCGGCCAGGAGCCGGGGCTCCTCGGCGCCGTTCGGCAGCAGCCAGACCAGCGGCCGGTGACCGGCCGTCCGTACGGCGAGCCGGAGGTCGAACAGGGCGGCGCCGCAGCTGACGTGCAGCGACCGCCCGCGGGGGTCGCCGACCCGCAGCCGCCGGTCGGGGTCGGCCAGCAGCTCGGCGAACTCCCCCCGGACCGCCTTGATCCGCCAGGGCTGCGTGTTCAGCACCGAGGGCGCCTGCCCGGCGGCGCAGAGCAGCCGGGTGAAGGCGACGTGGGTGGCGAACGGAGAGTTCACGGCGCACCTTCCTCTCGTTTCCACCACACCCGCGTGAGAGTCGGATGTCGTGTTCACGGTGCCAGTGTTTTCGGTCATGCCGGTCCGCGACAGGGCCGGTGGGGCAGGCGGGTGATGACCTACGTCGCCGGATCGAGGGACCGACCGCCCTTGCCCGGTCCGCCGCCGCGTGCGCTCGTCGGCCGCCGGAAACCGATGACCTTGGTCCCCCGGAGAGAGGCCGTTGCGCAGCGGCCCGGGCGCGCAGGCCTCAGGACGATGGAGGTGACAACCCTGCCGTCCGAGCCCACGAGGTGATCCAGATGACCGACTCCCCGGGCGGAGCCGCCCTGCCCGCCGACGTGCACGCCGCGATCGACACACTGGTGGCCGGCGCGCAGAAGGCGCTGACGGAGTACGAGTCCTTCACGCAGGAGCAGGTCGACCACATCGTGAAGAAGGCGTCCGTCGCCGCGCTGGACCGGCACGCCGCGCTCGCCCGCCTCGCCGTCGAGGAGACGGGCCGCGGGCTGTTCGAGGACAAGGCGGTCAAGAACATCTTCGCCTGCGAGCACGTGACCCACAGCATGGCCGGGCTCAGGACGGTCGGCGTCGTGTCACGCGACGAGATCGACGGCATCGTCGAGATCGCCGATCCGGTCGGGGTGGTCTGCGGCGTCACCCCCGTCACCAATCCCACCTCGACCACGATCTTCAAGGCCCTGCTGGCCTTGAAGACGCGAAACCCCGTCGTCTTCGCGTTCCACCCCGCGGCCCAGCGCTGCAGCGCCGAGGCCGCCAGGATCGTCCGCGACGCCGCCGTCGCCGCCGGCGCTCCCGAGCACTGCGTCCAGTGGATCGAGGAGCCCTCACTGGAGGCGACCGGCGCGCTCATGCGGCACGAGGGCGTGTCGGTCATCCTCGCCACCGGCGGGAACGCCATGGTCAGGGCCGCGTACTCGGCCGGCAAGCCGGCCCTGGGAGTGGGCGCGGGCAACGTCCCCGCGTACATCGAGCGGACGGCCAAACTGCGCCGGGCGGTGCACGACGTCGTGCTGTCCAAGACGTTCGACAACGGCATGATCTGCGCCTCGGAGCAGGCCGTCATCCTCGACGAGGAGATCTACGACGCGGCGCTGGCCGAGTTCGCCCGGCTGCACGCGTACGTCGCGACGCCGGAGGAGAAGGCGAAGCTGGAGGAGTTCGTGTTCGGGGTGACGGCGCACGGCGCCTCCTGCTCCGAGGCCAGGCTCAACCCGGACGTCGTCGGGCGCACTCCCCATTGGATCGCCGGGCAGGCCGGGTTCGCCGTGCCGCCGGACACCTCCCTGATCCTCGTCCCCGTGGACGAGGTCGGCCCACGCGAGCCGCTGACCAGGGAGAAGCTGTGCCCGGTGCTCGCCGTCCTGCGGGCCCGCGGCCACGAGGAGGGGCTGAGCCTCGCCGAGCGCATGGTCGAGTTCGACGGCCTCGGGCACAGCGCCGTCATCCACACCGAGGACGCCGAGCTCGCCGAGAGGTACGGCGTCAGGGTCAAGGCGGTGCGGGTGATCTGGAACGCCCCCGCCTCACAGGGCGGCATCGGCGACATCTACAACGCGTTCCTGCCCTCGCTGACCCTCGGCTGCGGCAGCTACGGGCACAACTCGGTGTCGAACAACGTCTCGGCCGTCAACCTGCTCAACATCAAGCGGATCGGGCGGCGCACCAACAACATGCAGTGGTTCAAGGTCCCCGCGAAGATCTACTTCGAGCCGAACGCGATCCGCTACCTGGCGGACATGCGGGACGTGCACCGCGTCACGATCGTGACCGACGCCGTGATGACCCGGCTGGGGTACGTCGACCGCGTCACCGGCGTGCTGCGGCGGCGGGCCGGGCGGGTGGCCCTGCAGATCATCGACGACGTGGAGCCCGAGCCCAGCGTGGCGACCGTCGACAAGGGCGCCGAACTCATGCGCGCGTTCCGGCCCGACACCATCGTCGCCCTCGGCGGCGGCTCGGTGATGGACGCGGCCAAGGTCATGTGGCTGCGGTACGAGCATCCCGAGGTCGTCTTCGCGGACATGAAGGAGAAGTTCTTCGACATCCGCAAGCGCGCCTTCCGCTTCCCGACGCTGGGCGGGCTCGCCCGCCTGGTGTGCGTGCCGACCACGTCGGGCACGGGCGCGGAGGTCACCCCGTTCGCCGTCATCACCGACACCGTGACGGGCAAGAAGTACCCGCTGGCCGACTACGCGCTCACCCCGAGCGTCGCGATCGTGGACCCGGTCCTCGCCGCCGACCTGCCCGCGGTGGTCACCGCCGACAGCGGCTTCGACGCCCTCACCCACGCCATCGAGTCGTACGTGTCGGTCTACGCGAGCGACTTCACCGACGGCCCGGCCCTCCACGCCATCAGGATCATCTTCCGCTACCTGGAGCGCGCGGTCACCCGCGGCGGCGCCGACCCGGAGGCCAGGGAGAAGATGCACAACGCCGGCACCATCGCCGGCATGGCCTTCGGCAACGCCTTCCTCGGCATCGTGCACGCCATGTCGCACACGCTCGGCGCCACCTTCCACGTGGCCCACGGACGCACGAACGCCATCCTGCTGCCGCACGTCATCCGCTACAACGGCACCGTCCCGTCGAAGCTGTCGGGCTGGCCCAAGTACGAGGACTACCGGGCCCCCGAGCGCTTCCAGGAGATCGCCCAGACGCTGGGCCTGCCGGCGGCCACGCCGGCCGAGGGGGTCGAGTCCCTCGCCGCGGCCGTCGAGCGCCTGCGCGACGCGGTCGGGATCGAGCCCTCCTTCCGCGGCGCCGGCGTCGACGAGCAGGCGTTCCTCGACGCGCTCCCGCAGCAGGCGCTCAACGCGTACGAGGACCAGTGCGCGCCGGCGAATCCCCGCATGCCGATGCTGGACGACATGCAGGCGCTGATGCGGGCCGCCTACTACGGGCGCTCCCCGCAGTAGCCCGCCAGCGAGAAGACCTCCGGGAAGTTGGAGATTCCGTCTCCATCACCCCGGAGGTCTTCGTGGCCTCAGCCGCACATGCCCGCCGCTACGAGCCAGCGCGGATAGGCGTGGTTTCAGGTCGCCTGCGTGGCCAGCCTGCGCAGGGCCCGCACGGCAGGTGATCCGGGGTCGGCCGTCATCAGGACGACCTCCTGGTCATCCTCGGGCACGAGCAGGACGTCGCAGTTCAACAGCAGCGCACCGGCCTCCGGATGGTCCAGGGTCTTGGTGCGGTGCCCGGGAGCGTGGACCGGACGCGCCTCCCAGATCTGCCGGAACTCCTCACTGCCGGCGTGCAGTTCGGCCAGCAGCGCGGCCAACTGCGGGTCATGCGGGTAACGGTCCGCGGCCCGGCGCAGCCGCGCCACCACGATGTGCCCGAATTCCTCGGCGCTGGAGCTCTCGTACATCCGCCCCTGGCCCAGGAAGCGGCGTCGGGCCAGGTTCGTCGTCCCGCCTCCAAGGCCGGCACCGAGCAGTGCCCGGGCCAGGGGGTTCCAGGCGACGACGTCGTACGCCGCGTCAGTGACGATGGCACCGGTCTCCGGCAGCCGCTCCAGCATCCGGGCCACGTGCGGGCGCACCCGCCGCACGGCGCTGATGCCGGGCGGCGCGCTCGAACCCGCCAGGCGGAACAGATGGCTGCGCTCGGCCGGCGTGAGCCGCAGCGCGCGGGCCAGCGCGTCCAGGATCCGGGCCGATGGCCGCGGCCCCCGGGCCTGCTCCAGCCGTGTGTAGTAGTCGACCGACATGTGGGCGAGCTCCGCCACCTCTTCGCGGCGCAGACCCGGTGTGCGGCGGCCGGTGCCCGTCGCCGCCAGGCCGATCTCGTGCGGACGCAGGGCCGCCCGGCGGTCCCGCAGGTAGTGGGCCAGCTCCTGCCGCGCCACGTCGCCTCCTCCCGCTGCCTGGTACAGGCTGTCCCTGGCAGAGCACTTACGACCAGGGAAGCGTGGTTGCCATGAACGAACGCACAGCTCTGGTCACCGGTGCCAACAAAGGCATCGGCAAGCATATCGCCCGGCTGCTCGCCGCCGAGGGCCTCACCGTGTACGTGGGCTCTCGTGACCCCGGGCGCGGGCAGCGGGCCGTCGAGGAGATCGGAGCCGGGGCCCGTCTGCTGGTCCTCGACGTGACAGACCCCGACGGCGTCGCACAGGCGGCGGCTCAGGTGGACCGCTTGGACGTGCTGGTCAACAACGCCGGCATCTCGCCGTCACTCGCCCCGCCGACCGACACCGGCGTCGAGGAGTACCGGCGCACATACGAGACCAATGTGTTCGGGGTGGTGGCGGTGACCGATGCCTTCCTGCCCGCCCTGCGCCGGTCCCCGCGCCCGCGCATAGTCAACGTCTCCAGTGGCACCGCGTCGCTGACCTGGAGCACCACCCCCAACCCCCAGTTCACCCCGGGAAGCGGCGCCGCCGCCTACCGGTCGTCCAAGGCCGCCCTCAACGCCATCACCGTCCTCTACGCCCAGACGCTGGCCGAGGACGGCTTCAAGGTCAACGCGCTCGCCCCCGGCCTGCGGGCCACCGATCTCAACCCCCGGGCCGCCGCTGCCGGCGGCGACCCGGCCGAGGCCGCGCAGGGTGCCCTCCGCCTGGCCCTACTGCCGGACGACGGCCCCACCGGTGGCTTCTTCTCCTGGGACGGAACGCCCGTGCCCTGGTGATCAGTCATGGGCGGCGTCGATGTCGCCGTGGACCACGATCCGGCCGTTCGCCGCCCGCCGGCCGGCGGGCAGGTGCGCGCGCACGCCGGTGCCCGCCCCCGGGGGCGGGGGGCGGGCACCGGAGCCGAGGGGCCGTGAGGCCGGACGGGGGCCTACTTG
Source organism: Microbispora sp. ATCC PTA-5024 (assembly GCF_000511135.2). Lineage (NCBI taxonomy): Bacteria > Bacillati > Actinomycetota > Actinomycetes > Streptosporangiales > Streptosporangiaceae > Microbispora > Microbispora sp. ATCC PTA-5024. The sequence goes on from NZ_KI866528.1 coordinate 38,588, forward strand.
AGGATGGGGAACCGGCGGACCAGGGGAGTGGCGGCCCACCACCTGCTGAGGCCGAGGGTCTCGCCGGCGCCGGTCAGGGCCAGACCGGCCAGGACGAGGGCGTAGACGATGTGCTCGTCGACGAAGGGGTTGGTGTCGAGCGGCAGCTCGGCCGCCCACATCAGCAGCAGGAGCAGCCCGCCCGCCACGGCGGTGACGCGAAGGCCCACCCCCAGGATGAGAGCGGCGCCGACGCCCAGCAGGCCCGCCATGAACAGCCAGTCCACCCACGCCTGCCCGGCCAGGGCGGTGAACAGCCCGCCGAAGGTCGTGTCCGCGGTGCCCTTGAGGAAGCCGGTGGTCGGGCTGCCGCCGTTGACCCACGCCTTGGCGGCGGGCGTGGCGAGGCCCCAGCCGAACAGCTTGTCCAGGAAGGCCCACAGGAAGACCCAGCCGAGGGCGAGCCGGGCGAGGGCCCACACGTAGCGGATCGGGCGCGTGGCGGGGGCGGGGATCGTCTCGCCGCTCACGCGGGGGGCGGGGACGACGACGGGGGCGGCGTCGCGGAGGCGGTGGTTCCTCTGGTTGCGTCCTTCGGTGACGGCCATGTCCGGCCCCTTTCGGTTCTTACGACTTCTCTTCTTCGACACCTCAAAGAAACCGTGAGCGGGGCCCGTGCCGCAGGAGCCGTACGGCACGGCGCGGCCGTCCCGAAGTCCCGTGATCGTGGGACTTTCGGTCCACGGCGAGAGGAACGGGGACGGGCCTTGAGCCTCTGTCCGCCCGGTGACCGGGGCGGGAGGCTGCAGCCGACACGTCTTCCCAGAAAGGAGGTCCGGCCATGACACGGGTGCTGGTCGCCTACGGATCCAAGCGAGGCTCGACCGCGGAGATCGCGGGCTGGATCGGCGACACCCTGCGCGGCCAGGGGCTCGAGACCGATGTGGCGGACGCCGCGGAGGTTCGCGACGTGACCGCCTACGACGCCGTGGTGCTGGGCGGCGCGCTGTACGCGGGACGCTGGCACAAGGACGCCCGGCGCTTCGCCCGCAGGCACGCCGCGGCGCTGTCCGGACGGCCGGTGTGGCTGTTCAGCAGCGGTCCGCTCGACCGGTCGGCGCAGGAGACCGAGATCCCGCCGGTCTCCCAGGCGGCCCGGGCGTCGGCCGCTCTCGGCGCACGTGAGCACCGGACGTTCGGCGGGCGGCTCGCCCGCGACGCCACGGGCTTCCTCGCCTCCGCGGTCGCCGAGAGAACCGGCGGCGACTACCGGGATCCGGACCGGGTGCGTGCCTGGGCGCGGCAGGTCGCCGAGCAGGTGGCCGCGAACCGGGCGCAGGGCTGAGGAGCGGCGGGTGAGCGGGTGGCCGGAGGGGCCCGGCAGGCCGCCGGGTGTCATGACGGCCCCTACGGCGTCACGGTCCTGCCGCGCCGCCCGCCTCCACGCCGAGACCGCATGGCCCGGGCCGTACGCAGGGCTGAAACCCCGGCGCGGACCGGGCTCAGACCCCGGCTCAGACGCTGGTGACGCCGTGCGCGGCGAACTGGGCGTGCACGCGCCGCAGCAGGGCGCCGTCCGGCGGCCTCACGTGGGCCAGGGGGTACACGAGCCCGAGCCGGGCGTACTTGCCGGCGGCCATGCGGTGGAAGGGCAGCACGTCGACGCGCTCGACGTTGCCGAGCGTCGCGACGAACCGGGCCAGGCCGTCCACGTTCTCCTCGGCGTCGGTGTACCCGGGGACCAGGACGAACCGCACCCAGACCGGGCGGCCGAGGCCGGCCAACCGGCGGGCGAAGCGCAGGGTCGGCTCCAGGCTTCCCCCGGTCAGCCGCCGGTAGCCCTCCGGGTCGGACGACTTGACGTCGAGCAGCACGAGGTCGGTGTCGGCCAGCAGGGCGTCGCTCGCGCGCTCGCCGAGGAAGCCGGAGGTGTCCAGCGCGGTGTGCAGGCCGCTGTCGTGGCAGCGGCGCAGCACCTCGCCGGTGAACCGGGGCTGCAGCAGCGGCTCCCCGCCGCTGACCGTCACCCCGCCGCCGGCGACCGAGATGAACCGCCGGTAGCGGTCCACCTCGGCCATGACCTCGTCCACCGTGACCCGGCGGCCGTCGCGCATCCGCCAGGTCTCCGGGTTGTGGCAGTACAGGCAGCGCAGCGGGCAGCCGCAGGTGAACACCACGAAGCGGGTGCCGGGGCCGTCCACGCCGACCGACAGGTCCCACGACTCGATGACGCCGCCGCCGGCCGCCGGCTCCGCCTGGCGGAGCTCGGCGGCGGCGTCCTGGCGGAGCCGGATGGTGGAGTCGTCCAGCGGCCTGTCCCGCATCACAGCGCGCCGTGGAAGGTGCGGTCGATCACGTCCTGCTGCTGTTCGCGGGTCAGCCGGACGAAGTTCACGGCGTAGCCGGAGACCCGGATGGTGAGCTGGGGGTACTTCTCGGGGTGCTCCATCGCGTCGACGAGCGTGGCGCGGTCGAGCACGTTGACGTTCATGTGGAAGCCGCCCGCGTCCACGTAGCCGTCGAGCACGCCCACCAGGTCGGCGACCCTGTCCTCGGCCGTACGGCCCAGCCCTTCAGGGGTGACGGTGCTGGTCAGCGAGATGCCGTCCTGCGCCTGGTCGTACGGGAGCTTGGCGACCGACAGCGCCGAGGCGACCAGGCCGTGCCGGTCACGTCCGTTCATCGGGTTGGCGCCGGGGGCGAACGGCGTGCCGGCCCTGCGCCCGTCCGGGGTGTTGCCCGTGTGCTTGCCGTACACCACGTTGGAGGTGATGGTGAGCACCGACTGGGTGTGCTCGGCGCCCCGGTAAGACGGGTGGCGGCGGATCTTGTCCATGAACGACCGCACCAGGTCCACCGCGATGGCGTCGGCGCGGTCGTCGTTGTTGCCGTAGGCGGGGTAGTCGCCCTCGACCTCGTAGTCCACGGCGAGGCCGGTCTGGTCGCGGATCACCCGGACGGTCGCGTGCTTGACGGCCGACAGGCTGTCGGCGGCGACCGACAGGCCAGCGATGCCGCAGGCGAGGGTGCGTTTGACCGGGTAGTCGTGCAGTGCCATCTGGAGGCGTTCGTAGGCGTACTTGTCGTGCATGTAGTGGATGACGTTGAGGGCGTTGACGTAGGTGGCGGCGAGCCAGTCGAGCATCCGGTCGTAGGCGGCGACCAGCTGGTCGTAGTCGAGCACGTCGCCGGTCAGCGCCGGGTAGGCCGGGCCGATCTGCCGGCCGGTCATCTCGTCGCGGCCGCCGTTGACCGCGTACAGCAGGGCCTTGGCGAGGTTGACCCGGGCGCCGAAGAACTGCATCTGCGTGCCGACGGGGGCGGCGGACACGCAGCAGGCGATGGCGGCGTCGTCGCCATACCGGGGGCGGATCAGCTCGTCGCTCTCGTACTGGATCGAGCTGGTCTCGATGGACAGGGCCGCGCAGAACCGCTTGAACGGCTCGGGCAGCCGGGGCGACCACAGCACGGTCAGGTTGGGTTCGGGGGCCGGGCCGAGGGTGCGCAGGGTGTTGAGGTAGCGGTAGCCGGTGCGGGTGACCAGCGGCCTGCCGTCCGCGCCGATGCCGCCGATCGACTCCGTCACCCAGGTGGGGTCGCCGGAGAACAGCTGGTCGTACTCGGGGGTGCGCAGGAAGCGGACGATGCGCAGCTTGATCACGAAGTCGTCGACCAGCTCCTGGGCCTGCCGCTCGGTGATGAGGCCCTCGGCGAGGTCGCGCTCCAGGTAGACGTCGAGGAAGGTGGAGGTCCGGCCCAGCGACATCGCGGCGCCGTTCTGCTCCTTCACCGCGGCGAGGTAGCCGAAGTACAGCCACTGGACGGCCTCGCGCGCCGTGCCGGCGGGGGCGGAGATGTCGTGGCCGTAGGAGGCGGCCATCCGCTTCAGCTCGTGCAGGGCGTAGATCTGCTCGGCCAGCTCCTCCCGGTCGCGGATCACGTCGGGGGTGGAGAAGCGGTCGTCCAGGGAGCGCTGCTCGGCGCGTTTGGCCTCGATCAGCCGGTCGACCCCGTACAGGGCGACGCGGCGGTAGTCGCCGATGATGCGGCCGCGGCCGTAGGCGTCGGGCAGCCCGGTGATGATCCCGGCGCGGCGGGCCGCCCGGATCTGCGGGGTGTAGGCGTCGAAGACGCCGTCGTTGTGGGTCTTGCGGTACCGGGTGAAGATCTCCCGGACCGCCGGGTCGAGCCTGTACCCGTAGGCGGCCAGCCCGTTCTCCACCGTCCGCAGCCCGCCGTTGGGCATGATGGCCCGCTTGAGCGGGGCGTCGGTCTGCAGGCCGACGATCAGCTCCTTGTCCGAGTCGATGTAGCCGGGCCGGTGCGAGGTGATCGAGGAGGGCGTGGCCGCGTCCACGTCGTAGACGCCGCGCCGCCGCTCCTCGCCGAACAGGTCCGACACCTCCGCCCACACCGCGCGGGTCCGCTCGGTCGGCCCGGCCAGGAACGACTCGTCGCCCTCGTACGGGGTGTAGTTGGCCTGGACGAAGTCCCGCACGTCCACCCGGCCGCGCCAGGCCGCACCGCGGAAGCCCCGCCATGCCACGTGCGCGGTCGCCTGTTCCCGTGCCTGTGTGACCGTCATCGCTGTCTCCTTCGTCGGTTCGTCTCCACTGTCGGCCCTGCCTCCGCCCGCCTTCTCCGAGCGGAGGTCACCGATCACGGGGACCAAAGTCATCCCGGACGCGTGCGGCACGGGGACGGGCGGGGGCCCGCCCGGCCCGCGCCCGTCCCGTACGGACCCCCGGTGGCCTTGGGGGCCCGTCCCTCGGTCAGTGCCGAACGAGAACCCTGCGGCCCTCGGCCGCGTGCTCCTCCTTCAGCCCGACCGTGATCTCCAGGACGCCGTCCTTGTAGGCGGCCGTGACGTCCTCGGTCTCGGCCGTCGGGGGGAGCGTGACCGAGCGCGAGAACGCCCCGTAGGCGATCTCGGAGCGGCGCGGCTCCTTGGCGTCCTTGACCTCCCTGGCCTTCTCGGCCCGGATGTGGAGCACTCCGTGCCCCACGGTCACCTCGAGGTCCTTGTCGGGGTCGATGCCGGGCAGCTCCGCCCGCAGCACGTACCTGCCGTCCGCGACGAAGTCCTCCACCCTGATGACCTGGCCGAACGGCCGGAACCCGAAGACGGGGCTCTCCAGCAGCTCCAGCAGCTCCGGGAAGAGGAACCGGCCCTGGCTCCGCTCCACGAGGTTCATCGTGACCTCCTTGTCTCGATGCCGACGTGTCAAGCCCACACCCGGGAACTCCGGTGCGGCAGGGCGGGACGTACCGCCGAAGGACCTCGGATCGGCCGCCGCCCGCGGGACGTAGGCCCCGGCGCGACGGGACCTTCGCCGCTGCACATCGCGCCGGGCCGGGCGGTCTCATGACTGCGGGCACGAGTCACGGACGGAGGGGTGAGGCGTGGACGAGCAGGGACAGGGCCGGGGGTCGTTCCCGCCCGGTCCGCCGGACACCTACCTGGCCCGCATCGGCGAGACCCCGCTGCTGACCGCGGGGGAGGAGGTCGAGCTGGCCCGGCGGATCGAGGCGGGCGTGTACGCCCGCCATCTGCTCGGCGAGGACCCCGGCCGGCCGGACGCGGACGACCTGGAGGCCGTGGCCGCCGACGGCCTGCGGGCACGCGACCATCTGATCCGGGCCAACCTCCGCCTGGTCGTGTCGATCGCCAAGCGGCACCACCACAGAGGGGCGTCGCTTCCGGACCTGATCCAGGACGGCAACCTCGGCCTCATCGAGGCGGTGGACCGCTTCGACCACAGCCGCGGCTTCCGCTTCTCCACCTGCGCCGCCTGGTGGATCCGCAAGGCCATCCAGAAGGGGCGGGAGACGAGCGGGCTCATCCGCATCCCCGGGCACGTGCGGGACGAGATGCACCGGCTGGCCCGCGCCGAGGAGAGACTCACCGGCGAGACGGGTCACGTCCCGTCCGCGCAGCGCCTGGCCGAGGAGCTGGGACGGCCGGTGGACCGCGTGCTGGCCTGGCGGCTGCTGGCGCGGGACTGCGTCGCCCTCGACGCCCGGCCGGCCGGCGGCCCTCCGTTCTCCGGGCCGTCCTCCGGGAGCGAAGCCGTCGAGCACGCGGTCTGGGCCTGCCCGGAGGCGGCGCTGGAGCAGGCCGCGCTGGCGGGCGCGCTCCGCTCGGCCACGGCCGCCCTCGCGCCCCGCCAGGCGCTGATCGTACGGCTGCGGTTCGGCCTCGACGGAGCGACCGAGCACACCCGGCAAGAGACTGCCGCGACGGTGGGGGTGCCGAGCGCGTGGATGTCCCGGCTGGAGCGCGAGTCGCTGGCCCGCATGCGCCACCACGCCGGTGGCGCGACGCTCGCCGCCTGGGCCGGCCGAGCCTGACCGAAGGTCTCACCACGCTGGCGGCGGAACGCCCGCGGCATGGGCCGGCCGAGCCTGACCGGGGGCCGGTGCCGGGACGCTCGCCGGCCGAGGCCGGGCGGAAGGCCCTGTCGCGGTGGGCTGTTACTCCCGTCCTCCCGGCACCTACGCCTCTACGGCCGCCTGATCGCGGCGGCGGACGATGGCGGCACCGCCAACTCTCCGGGAGGACCACCATGAAGATCGGCATCAACGGGTTCGGCAGGATCGGCAGGGCGGTGCTGCGGCGCGCGCTGCCGATGGGCATCGAGGTCGTGGCCGTCAACGACCTCGCGGACGCGGCGACGCTCGCCCACCTGCTCAGATTCGACTCCACGCACGGCCCTCTGAACGTGCCGGTGACGTCGGCGGCCTCCTCCATCGAGGTGGACGGCCGCGTCATCCCGGTCACCGCGCACAGCGACCCGGCCCACATCGACTGGGCCGGATACGGCGCCGATGTCGTCGTCGAGGCCACGGGCAGGTTCCGTACGGGGGAGGACGCGGCCCGCCATATCAAGGCCGGCGCCCGCCGCGTGCTGATCTCCGCCCCCGGCAGGAGCGTGGACGTGACGATCGTCCCCGGTGTCAACGACGCGGCCTACGACCCCCGCCTCCACCGGATCGTCTCCATGGCCTCCTGCACCACCAACTGCGTCGCGCCGATGGTGAAGGTGCTGCACGAGAACTTCGGCGTCGTCCACGGCTTCATGACGACCGTGCACGCGTACACCGCGGACCAGCGGCTGCTGGACGCCCCGCACAAGGACCCGCGCCGGGCCCGTTCGGCGGCCGTCAACATCGTCCCGACCACGACCGGGGCCGCCCGGATGGTCGGCGAGGTGCTGCCCGAGCTCGCCGGCCGGCTGGACGGCGTCGCGCTGCGCGTCCCCGTGGAGGACGGCTCGCTCACCGACCTCGCCGTGGTCCTGGCCCGCCCGGCCGGGGTGGAGGAGGTCAACCGGGCCTTCGCCGACGCCGCGGACGGGGAGCTGAAGGGCGTCCTGCGTTACAGCACCGACCCGCTCGTGTCCCGCGACATCGTGGGCGACCCCGCGTCCTGCGTGTTCGACTCCGCGCTGACCCAGGCGGACGGCGAGCTGACGAAGGTCTTCGGCTGGTACGACAACGAGTGGGGCTACGCCAACCGGCTCGTCGAGATGGCCGCCCGCATGGCCGGGTGACGGCCGGAGGGTTTCCGGGGACGCGCGCACAGCTCGCCCCCGCCCGCGCGGCGGCGTGGGCCGAAGGTCCCCCGGCCGGGTGCCTTTGGCCCGCGGCGCGCGGGCACGTCCGGGTGATCTGCTTGCGCCATGGACGTCACCGTGCGGGAGCCGGCCGGGCTGAGCGAGAAGACGGCGTCGGAGCGGCTGGCCGAGTGCGGGCCGAACGAGCTCCCCCAGCCGAGACCGCCGCGTGTGCCCGTCCGGGCCGCCCGCCAGCTCGCCGATCCGATGTCGATCCTGCTGCTGGTCGCCGGACTGGTCACCCTGGCCGTCCTCGGCGAGGTCCCCGAGGGGGCGGCCATCCTGACCATCCTCCTCGTCAACGTCGTCATCGGCGTGAGCCAGGAGACGAGGGCCGACCACGCCGTGCGGGCGTTGCGGACCCTCACCGCGCCCATGGCCTCGGTGGTCCGCGACGGCGTCGTGCGGAGGGTCCCCGCCGCCGAGGTCGTGCCGGGCGACGTCGTGCGGGTCGCGGCCGGAGACCGCGTCCCCGCCGACGCGCGGCTGCTGAGGGCCGACGCGCTGGGCGTGGACGAGTCCATGCTCACGGGGGAGTCGCTGTCGTCCGTCAAGCGGGCCTCTGGAGCCGGCGCACCGGGCGGCATGCTCGCCGATCGCCATGACGAGCTGTTCGCCGGGACGCTCGTCGTCCGCGGCTCGGGCGTGGCCGAGGTGACCCGCACCGGCGCCCGCACCGAGATGGGGCGCATCGCCTCCGCGCTGGGCGGCGTCAAAGGCCCGCTGGAGGCGGAGCTCGCCCAGGTGTCGCGGCGGATCGGCCTGGTCGCGGTCGTCGCGGGCGTCGTGATGATCCTGATCGGGCTGTCCCGGGTCCGGCGGGGCGAGGCGGCGCTTCTCGACATCATCCTGGCCGGGGTGGCGCTGGCCATCGCCGCCGTGCCGGAGAGCCTGGCCGCCGCCGTCACCACCGCGCTCGCGCTCGGCTCGCAGCGCATGGCGGGGCTCGGTGTGATCGTCCGGCGGCTGCCCGCCATCGAGGCGCTGGGCGCGACCACCGTCATCGCCACGGACAAGACGGGCACGCTGACCACCGGCCACCTGACCGTGGCCGACCACGTCGCGGCCTCGGGAAGCGACCTTTGGCAGGCCGCTCTGCGCTGCAACGACGCCAGGGACGGGCTGGGGGACGCCGTCGACGTCGCCCTCGCCGCGGCCGCCGAGTGGCACGGGGTGCGGCCGCCGCCCGGCGAGGAACGCCTGGCCGCCCGGCCGTTCGACGCCGGGACGAGGTCGATGGCCGTGGTCACCGCGGTGGAGACCGGCGCGGAAGGACCCCTGCTGACCGTCAAGGGCGCCCCGGAGACGGTGCTCGCCCGGTGCGTCCCCGGCCCGGGGACCGAGCGGCTGGCACGCGCGGTACCAGGCCTGGCGGACCGGGGACTTCGGGTGCTCGCGCTCGCCGAGAGCCACACCGCCGACCTGGACGCCGTGGACCTGCGGCCGCTCGGCCTGGTCGCGCTGCGCGACGAGATACGCCCCTCGGCGTCGCGTGCGGTGGCGGACTGCCGCGCCGCCGGCATCCGCGTGGTGATGGTGACCGGCGACCACGCCGACACGGCCCGCGCCATCGCCGAGGAGGTCGGCATCGACGCCGACCCCGTGGTGACGGGCGCCGACCTCCAGGCTCTCCGCGGCGGCGACCGTCCCGGACGGTTCGCCCTGCTGCGGGAGGCGGCCGTGCTGGCCCGCGTCGACCCCGTCACCAAGCTCGACCTGGTGCGCGCCCTGCGCGCGGACGGCCAGGTCGTCGCGATGACCGGAGACGGCGTGAACGACGCCCCCGCCCTGCGCAACGCCGACGTCGGGGTGGCCATGGCCGGGGAGGAGGGGACCGACGTGGCCCGGGAGGCGGCCGCGGTCGTCGTCACCACCGGCGATCTCGGCACCGTCGTCGCCGGGGTGCGCGAAGGACGCCGGCTGCGCCACAACGTGGCCTCCATGATCGGATACCTGCTCACCGGCAACCTCGCGGAGATCCTGATCGTCCTCACCGGCCTGGTCGCCTGGCCGGACCTGGTCGTGCCGCTGCTCCCCGTGCAGCTGCTGTGGATCAACCTGGTGCTGGACGGCATCCCCGCGATCGCGCTCGGCGTCGACCGGCCCGCCGGCGACCCGCTGGCTCTGCGCCCGCCCGCAGGCGGCCTGCTCTCCTGGCCGGTCCTGACCCGCGTCGCGCTGCGCGCGGCGGCCGTCGGCGCGCTCGTCTTCGCGGCCGTCGAGGCCGCCCGCCGCCTCGGCTGGAGCGAGGAGCAGGTCCGCACCCAGGCCGTGCTCGCCCTCGTCCTCGCCCGGCTGACGCTCGCCTATGTCGTCAGGGCCCGCCGCCGGACCTTCGAGCGCGGCTGGTGGCGGGGCCGTTCCGTGTTCGTCGCGGTGACCGCCACCGCGGGGCTGCAGGCGCTCGTGACGGCGATCCCGGCGCTGGGCGCGCCGCTCGCCCTGGTGCCCCTGCCGCCCGCCGGCTGGGCGATGGCGCTGGGCGCCGCCGTCCTGTCCGCGATCGCCTGCGATCTGGGCCGGCCGTGACACCGGCCGTGACACCGGCCAAGACGCCGGCCATGACGGGGCTCACCGACGAGCAGGCCGCGGCGGTCCGGGCCGAGGCCGGCCCCAACGCGGTGCGCAGCCACCGGGCGCGCCCGGTCGCCGTGCTGCTCCGGCAGCTCCGCAGCCCGCTGCTGATGCTGCTGCTGGTCGCGGCCACCGTGTCGTTCTTCGTCGGGGAGCGGACCGACGCGGTGGTGATCGGCGTGATCGTCGCCCTGAGCGTCGGGCTGGGCTTCGCCAACGAGTACCGCGCCGAGCGGGCGGTGGAGGCGCTGCACGAGCACCTGCGCAGCCGGGCGCGCGTGCTGCGCGGCGGCGCACTGGTCGAGCGCGACGTCACCGAGCTGGTCCCGGGCGACGTGGTCGAGCTGAGGCTGGGCGCCGTCGTCCCCGCCGACGTGGAGCTGGCCGAGGCCCGCGACCTCGAATGCGACGAGTCGGTGCTGACCGGGGAGTCGCTGCCGGTACGCAGGAAGGCGGGCGACACGGCGCTGATGGGCACGGTCGTCACGGCGGGAACCGGCACGGGGACCGTGTCCGGGACCGGGGCCCGTACGGCCTTCGGCGCGATCGCCGCCGGCCTCGGCGAACGGCACGCGGAGACGGCCTTCCAGATCGGGCTGCGCCGGTTCTCCGGACTGCTGGTGTCGGTCGCCGCGGCGCTGACGGCCGGGGTGTTCGCCACGAACCTGGTCATGGGCCGTCCTCTGCTCGACGCCATGCTGTTCTCGCTCGCCATCGCGGTCGGCGTCACCCCGCAACTGCTGCCCGCCGTCGTCACCACCGGCCTCGCCACCGGATCCCGCCGCCTCACCCGGCGGAAGGTGCTCGTGAAACGCCTGGTCGCCATCGAGGACCTCGGGGACGTCGAGGTGCTGTTCACCGACAAGACCGGCACGCTGACCCAGGCAGGGATCGCCCTGCGCCAGGCCGTCCGCCCCGACGGGACCCCCGACCCCGGGGACCCCCGCGGCCCGTTCCGCCTCGGGGTGCTGTGCGCGGACCCGCCCGGCTCCGGGGCGCTCGACGACGCCCTCCACGACGCCCTCGACCGCACCCTGAACGCAGGCCCGCGCGGTGCGGGCGCGGCCATGGGGGAGTGGAGGCCGGAGAGCTGGCGGCGGCTCGACGCCAAGCCGTTCGACCACGGGCGGCGCATGGCGTCGGTGCTGGTCGAGGACCCCGCGGGTGAGTCGCTGACCATCGTCAAGGGCGCCCCGGAAGCGGTGCTGGCCCGCTGCAGGGAGGTGCCGGAGGAGTCGAGGGCCCTCGCCGAGCGGCTGTTCGCCGAGGGCGCCCGCCTCGTCGCGGTCGCGACGCGTCCGGGGGCCCGCGAACTGGTGGAGTCCGACCTCGACCTGGCCGGGTTCCTGGTGTTCAGCGACCCGCCCAAACCCGGAGTGGGGGAGGCGCTCCGGCGCCTGGCCGCGCTCGGGATCACCGTGAAGATCCTCACCGGCGACCACCCCGCCGTCGCGACCGGCCTGTGCGGGAAGATCGGCCTGCCCGTCGCCGGGGTGCTGACCGGCGAGGAGGTCGAGCGGCTGGACGACGCCGCCCTGACGGACGCCCTGCCGGCGACCACGGTGTTCGCGCGGGTGAGCCCCGAGCAGAAGGCCAGGATCGTGGGCGTCCAGCGAAACGGCGGCCTCGACGTCGCCTACCTGGGCGACGGCGTCAACGACGCGCTCGCCCTGCACCGCGCGGACGTCGGCATCTCCGTCGACACCGGGGCCGACGTCGCCAGGGACGCTGCCGACGTCGTCCTGCTGGAGAAGGACCTGGGCGTGCTCGCCGACGGCATCGTGGAAGGCCGCCGGATCTTCGCCAACACCGTCAAGTACCTCCTCATGGGGACGGCCAGCAACGTCGGCAACATGTTCTCCGCCGCGGCCGCCTCGGCGGTGCTGCCCTTCCTGCCGATGCTGCCGAGCCAGGTCCTGCTCAACAACCTGCTGTACGACGCCGGCCAGCTCGCCATCCCGGCCGACGCCGTCGACCCCGAGCAGATCGCCCGGCCCGCGCGCTTCGACCTCGGGCTCATCCGCCGTTTCATGCTGGTGTTCGGGCCGCTCAGCTCGATGTTCGACCTCGCCATGTTCGCGCTGCTCCTGCGGGCCTTCCACGCCGCGCCGCCGCTGTTTCGCGCGTCCTGGTTCGTGGAGTCCCTCGCCACCCAGACCCTGGTGATCTTCATCGTCAGGACGCGGCGCACGCCGTTCTGGCGAAGCCGCCCGGCCACGGCCCTCGTGATCGCCGTGGGGGCCGTGGTGGCGGCCGGAGTCGCCCTGCCGTACACGCCGTTCGCGTCCGAGCTGGGGCTCGCGCCCGTCCCGCCGGCGATCCTCGCCGTGATCGCCGTCGTCCTGGTCGTCTACCTGGCGCTCGTGGAGGTCGCCAAGCGGCGCTTCCGCACGGCGCCCGCCCCTCGCGTCCGCCGCCAGCCGCCGCACCGCCGTGTGCACCGCCGCGCCACCCCGTTCAGCCGCGGCCTGCCCGTCCGGCCGGCCGGGGTGAGGGCCGTCAGGCGACGGGCTCCGGCAGGCAGAGGCCGAGCTGGCTGAGCAGCTCGAGCTGATCGTAATAGTCCCGGTCGCTGACGATCAGCCCGTTCTCGATGGTGCACAGCCCGGCGGCGCGAACCGCGATGCGGTTCCCGGTGGCCTCCAGCGCCGACCCGCCGGGCAGCAGGAACGGCCCGAGATGTGTGCCGGTCATGACGTACTCGGAGACGGCCGAGACGGCCGGATCACAGACGGGGACCTTGCACCAGGGGGTGAGACGCAGATCGGGAAAGGCCTGGAGCAGATGCTCGAAGTACCATCCGATCTGTTCGTGCCCCTCGGCCGTGCCCACCGGTCCGACGTAGACGGCGTCCCGGGCGAAGCATCGCTTGACTGCTTCGAGATCGTGATCGTTCAGAGCGCCGATCACGCGATCTTTCACTTCTCGAGCGGTGACCATCATCTTCGCTCCCCCGACGCGCGTATCACTGGCTCATACGACACCACGGTAACGCGGCGCCCCCCCGCCCGGCCCACACCCGCCTGCGGCGAAGGCCGGACACGCGAAGCGGCGGCCTCGCCCCTCCATGCGAAGGGGCGAGGCCGCCGGGGTTCTCCAGGAGCACCGTGCGCGGCTCGTCCCGCCGTTCCCCTCGCCGGCGAGGGCCGGCGAGGAGGATGCTCAGCGAGCGGTCCGAGCGGCGAATCGGGCCGGTTTCTTAGAAGACCGAGTCGTCGAAGTCCGGACAGGCGTTTCCGGCGACGAAAAGGTTCCAGGTGATGTCGTCCCAGTCGGAGCAGTTGTCCCCGAAGGAGTTGAAGCCGCCGACCCCACCCCATTCCGTGGGAGCGGTGGTCGCGGCGGCCGCGGTGGCGGTCGCGGCGAGGGCGCCACCGGCGAGCGCGGTGCTGACGGCGAGTCCGGCGATGACCTTCGTGAGCTTGGGCATTAGGTGTCCCCTCTAGAGGATCAAGTGCCTGATTAGCGAAGAATGTCGCTCGATGACCGTTAAGCGGCCATCGCCCGCGATCCAATAATTACCGGATCGAATGAGCGATAAACGGCGATCTACGCTGTTTGATGCCTTATTGTTCATGTAAGAGCACCGGTATGCCATTTATGACTGATATATCCCTGAATGTCCGATTTTCTGAGCGTCCAGGGGTCGTACGGGGGCGAGCGTCGGCGCGTGGAGGGCGGTGCCGGACTCCGCCGGTGGACGCACCTAGAAGGACGACTCCGACGTCCACGGCCGGAGCTTCTCCGGGTTGCGTACCGCCCAGATGTGCGTGATCCGGTCGCCTGCGACCTCGAACGCCGCCACCGTCACGGTGACGCCGTCCTGCTGGGCGACCAGGCCGGGCTGCCCGTTGACCGTACGCTCCAGGATCGTCAGGCCGGGTGCCCTGCCGGCGATGGCGAGGATGTGGCGGGCGACCTGCTCGGCGCCTTCGATGGGACGGAGCACGGCGCTGACGAGGCCGCCGCCGTCGCCCGTCGCCGTGGCGTCGGGGTCGAGGAGGCCGATGAGGGTCTCGATGTCCATGGCCTCCCACGCCTGCTTGAAGTCCCGCACGACCCCCGCCCGCCGGGCCGGCGAGGTCGCGGAAGCCTGCGACGGGCCCAGGCGGCGGCGGGCCGAGGACGCGAGCTGACGGCAGGCCGCCGGCGTACGGCCGACGATCTCGGCCACCTCGGCGAAGGAGTAGCGGAAGACGTCGTGCAGGACGAACGCGACACGTTCGGCCGGGGTCATCGAGTCGAGCACGACCAGGAAGGCCATGGTGACCGACTCGTCGAGGGTGACCCGGTCGGCCGGGTCGGCGCCGCCGCCCGCCGGCCCGGTGGCCCACTCCGCGGGGTCGGGCAGCGGCTCGGGGATCCATTCGCCCACGTACCTCTCGCGCCGGGCCCGCGCCGAGCCGAGCAGGTCGAGGCAGATGCGACTGGCGACCGTGGTCAGCCAGGCGCCGGGGGAGCCGATGCCGTCCCGCTGTGGTCCGGACATGGCGTACCAGCGGGCGTACGTCTCCTGGACCACGTCCTCCGCGTCGGCCAGGGAGCCGAGGAGGCGGTACGCGAGGTTGATCAGCCCGCGCCGCTCGCTCATGATCGCGCTCAGGCTCGGATCGGGCTCGTCGGTCATCGTGCCGCCTTCCTCGTCGCGTCAGCCGTCACGGGATCGACGAGACTACGGCCCGGAATGTCAGGCCGGCGCGTCGCCTCCGGCTCTCGGCTCCGGGAAGTCCGCGCCGCGGGCGACGGCCTCCTGCGCCCGGAGCTCGGCGAGCACGGCCTCCAGGTGGGCGGTCACCGCGTCGTACCCCGCTCCTCCCAGCACGATCCGCCTGGGCGGGTCGTCCCGGCCGACGGCCGCGACCACGGCACGCGCCCCGCGCACGGGGTCACCGGCCTGCCTGCCGTCCTGGCCGATCATGGCGGCGCGTACGGACTCCAGCATGGGGCGGTAGTCCGGTATGTCCTCCTCGATGGGCTCGCCGGCGAAGCCGGCGTAGGCCCGCGTACGGAACGCGCCCGGCTCCACCGTGAGCACCTTGATGCCCAGCGGGGCCACCTCCCGGCGCAGCACCTCCGTCAGTCCCTCGACGGCGTACTTCGCCGCCGTGTAGAAGCCGAAGCCGGCCGTGCCGACGAGGCCGGCGACCGAGGACATGGTGACGATCCAGCCGCGGCGGCGCGACCGCATGCCCGGCAGCACGGCTCGGGTCACGGCCAGGACCGAGAAGAAGTTCAGCTCGAACATCCTGCGGACGGCCTCTTCGTCCATGCCCTCGACCGAGCCGTACCATCCGCGGCCCGCGTTGTTGACCAGGACGTCGATGCCGCCGAAGCGACCCTCCGCCTCGGCCACGGCCCGCCGGACCTGCTCGCCGTCGGTGACGTCCAGAGGGAGGACGAGCACCCTGTCGCCGTGGGGCGCCGCCCATTCGCGCAGCTCGCCGGGGCGGCGCGCGGTGAGCGCGACGCGGTCGCCGGCGGCCAGCGCGGCGTCCGCGTAGGCCATGCCGAAACCGCCGGGGGTTCCCCCGGTGACGAACCAGGTCCTCGCCGGCGTTCCCGCCGCGGTCACGGCGTGATCCTCAGCCGGCTGACGCGGTCTCCCGCCACGGTGAAGCGCCACGTCAGCTCCGCCGAGCCGCCGGGGAAGTCGCCCGTCAGGCGTCCGGTGACCAGGACGTCGCCGGCGTCGAGGACCTCGGCGCCGAGCACCTCGGTCGTGTACCGGTAGCGGGACGCCGGGCCCTCCTGCCAGGCCCGGATCTCCGCGGTGCCGCGCCGGGTCTCACCTTCGTCGACGACGACGGCGTCGCCGGTGAACAGCCCGACGATGGCGTCGATGTCGCGGCGTGCGTCCGCCTCGAAGTACCTGTCCACCACAGCGGGAACGGTCGCGCTCATGAGCTCTCCTCTCGTTACGCTATAGGTAACAATATAGCGCTATACGAAGCGCTATAGCGATAGCGACCGCGTGCGGTCGCGCGACCGGAGTGGCGGGGAGTGCGGCCGGAGTGGCGGGGAGTGCGGCCGGCACGGCGGGGGGAAGGGGCCGGAACGGAGGGGGAGTGCGGGCCGCAACGGCGTCGCGCGGCCGGGTGCGGCTGTTACGGGAGGTCGTTCCCGAGCCAGGTGCCGACGGTCTTCAAGGTGCCCGCGCCGCTGTCGATCTCGACCTGTCCGGCGAGGTCGGCGATGGTCACGGAGCTCAGCGCGGCCCGCCGGGCCGACTCGGCCGCGGCCATCGCGCGGGCGATCGCGCAGGGCGTGGCGCAGCGCTCGGGCGGCGCCGCCAGGGGGCCGCGCTGGCGGATCTCCGTGCAGACGAAGGCCGGGTCGGGTCCGTCGATGGCCTCGACGACGTCGAGCAGGGTGATGGCCGCCGGGGAGCGGGTCAGCACGTAGCCGCCCGACTTCCCCTGAACCGACTGGACGAGGCCGGCTCGCGCGAGCGCCTGGAGCTGCTTGGCCAGGTAGGTCGGCGACACATCGTGCAGCTCCGCCAGCCGGGCGGCCGGCACCGGCTCCGCGACGGACGTGAGTACGACGCAGCAGTGGAGCGCCCACTCCACCCCCGCAGACATCTTCACCCTGCCACCCTATCGGCCCCCCGATCTCGGACAATTCTTGTCCGGGTATAGTCGGCGGCGAACACCTCGTTCGAACCTGTGTGGGAGGCTCATCATGAAGATCGCAGTTTTCGGCGGAACCGGCCTGATCGGCTCGCAGGTCGTCGCGAACCTCACGGCGGCCGGTCACGAGGCCGTGCCCCACTCCCGGTCCACGGGCGTGGACGTCATCACCGGCGCCGGCGTGGACGACGCCGTGGCGGGCGCGGACGTCGTCGTCAACCTCACCAATTCCCCGACGTTCGACGACGCCTCGCCCGCGTTCTTCCAGACCTCGATGGACAACCTCGTCGCCGCGAGCACGAAGGCGGGCGTCGGGCACTTCGTCATCCTCTCCATCGTCGGCGTCGACCAGGTGCCCGGCCTCGTCTACTACCGCGCGAAGGTCCTCCAGGAGGACGTGCTGCGGGCCGGCGAGGTCCCGTTCTCGATCGTGCGCGCCACCCAGTTCATGGAGTTCGTCGACGCGATCATGTCCTGGACCGGCGACGAGAAGACGGTGCGCCTGCCGCGCACGCCGATCCAGCCGATCGCCGCCGCGGACGTCGCCGCCGCGGTCTCGGAGGTCGCCGTGGGCGCACCCCTGAACGGCGTCCGCGACGTCGCCGGTCCCGAGGTCTTCACCCTCGACGAGCTCGGCAGGATCACGCTCGCGGCCAAGGGCGACAGCCGGGTCGTCGTCGCCGACGACGTGGCGGGCATGTTCGCCGCGGTCTCGGGCGACGCCATCATCGCCCCCGCCGGCGCCGTGACGGCCCCCACCCGGTACGCCGACTGGCTCGCGCGCGCCTGACCCCCGGAGGCCGGCGGTCCCCCGGCATCGTCCGGGTCGTCCATCCCCTGCCGGGCCGCGGGGTTACGGTGGTGGGAACGCCGCCACCGGACCTGGGCGCGACGCCGGGGGTACGCACCCGTCCCGGGCATCCTGCCGCTCGCAGGGCGCCTCGCCGCCGCGAGGCCGGCCGGGCCCGTGGAGCTCGCCGCCCGCCCGGTGGCGATGATCCGTGTTCATCGCGGGCACCACGCGATCACGTGGCCGGCGCCGTCCCGCGTACACCGGAGGAACTGGCGCGCTCCCGGCCCGCGGGCCCGTCCCGTACTCGCTCCGGCCGCGGACGGGTGCGGGCGGAACGCGGGGGCCGAGCCGTGGAACGGACGAGGCAGGGGGGCGATGGCGGTGGCGGACGCCGGGTCGAGCGGTCCGGGCGGGATCGACCGGGCCGCGGAGGTCTTCATGAATGTCCGGCCGCGCCTGTTCGGGATCGCGTACCGGATGCTGGGCAGCGCCACCGAAGCCGAGGACCTGGTGCAGGAGGTGTGGCTGCGCTGGCAGGGCTGCGACCGCGCCGCGGTGGACAACCCCGCCGCGTTCCTCGCGACGGTGACGACGCGGCTGGCCATCAACGCCGCCCAGTCCGCACGCGTCCGCCGCGAGACGTACGTCGGCCCGTGGCTGCCGGAGCCGGTCGACACCAGCGCGGACCCGCACCTCGGCGCCGAGCGCGGCGAGGCGCTGGAGCTCGCCGTCCTGCTGCTCCTGGAGCGGCTGTCGCCCACCGAACGGGCGGCGTACGTGCTGCGGGAGGCGTTCGACTACCCCTACCGGCAGATCGCCGACATCGTCGGGCTCCGCGAGGCGGCGGTGCGCCAGCTGGTCAGCAGGGCCCGCCGGCACGTGCGGGCCGAGCGCCGGGCGCCCGTGACGAAGGCCGAGCAGCGCAGGCTGCTGACGGCCTTCGTCGCCGCCGCCCGGGCCGGCGACCTGGCCACGCTGGAGGAGATCTTCGCCGCGGACGTGGTCAGCTACTCCGACGGCGGCGGCGCGGTGCGCGCCTCGCGCATCCCCGTGGTGGGCGCGTCGCGGGTGGCCAAGTATGTCAGGGCGTTCGCCAGCCGTTTCTGGACCGGCGTCGACGTGACGTGGGCGAGCACGAACGGCCAGACCTCCGCGCTGCTGAGCCGGGACGGGCAGGTGTTCGCGGTCGTCACCGTCCACGTCTCCGAGCAGGGCGTCGACCAGGTGCTGTGGATGATGAACCCCGCCAAGATCACCGCGGTTCGGGCCGTGACCTGACAGGTACTCTCCCCGACGCTGTCACAGGCCGCGGGGCTGTCCTGTCCTAGCTGGTGACCGCATGACAGCGGCTCCCCCCGAAGCGGCGGCCGGCGCGGAGATCGCGCCGGCCCGGCGGACCGGCCCTGCCCGGCACCGCGCC
>NZ_KI866528.1:57618-99120 GCF_000511135.2 Microbispora sp. ATCC PTA-5024
CGGGCCGCGCGAACCTCCCGCGCGACCGTCCGCCGCGTCGCGCCCACACGCCACGCAATGGAAGGAGCACGTGCTGTGACGGCACTCCCCACGCCCCCGTACGACTGTGAGCCGCACCCATCCCGTCAGGGCAGGACCGCGGCGGCGATTCAGACGTCCCTCGACACGATGCGCGAACTGAAACGCGAGCTGCAGAAGGAACGGCGGTTCGCCTCCGACGCCTCGCACGAGCTGCGCGCGGCCGTCGCGGGGCTGCGCGCGGAGCTGGAGGAGGCCCGCCTGCATCCCGACCAGACGGCCCTCGGCGACCTGGTCGCCCGGGCGTTGCGCGATCTCGACCGGCTGGACGCGATCCTCACGGACCTGCGCGTCCTCGCCGAGCTGGAGACCGGTTCCGGCGTCCAGCCGCGGTGCGCCGACCTCGCCGAGATCGTCCGTGCGGAGGTCGCCCGCAGGTCCGACCCCATCGACGTACGGCTCCGGCTGCACAGCGGAGTGATCGTGCAGGTCGTCCCGATCCGGATCGGCCGGCTGCTCACCAACCTGCTGGACAACGCCCAGCGGCACGCCAGGCACCTGGTCGAGGTCCGGGTGAGCCGCGAGAACGGCCACGCCGAGCTCACGGTGACCGACGACGGAGAGGGGATCGCGGAGTGCGAGCGGGAACGGATCTTCCAGCGCTTCACCCGCCTGGCGGCCGCCCGCCGCCTCGACCGCACCGGCACCGGCCTGGGTCTGGCGATCGCCCGCGACATCGCCCGTTCCCACGTCGGCAGCCTGCACGCGGAGGAGTCCGAGACGGGTGGGGCGGCCTTCGTCCTGCGCCTTCCCCTGGCGGGCCCGGCCGCTTCCGCCGGACCGGAGCCGGAGCGGCACCTGCACGAAGCGATGGAGACGTGAGCTCCGCCGAGCGCGCGCCGAAGGGAACCCGATGAGACAGCACCTCGACTACGCGGCCCTGTTCGCGGCCGTCCCGAGCCCGTGCCTGGTGATGACGCCGGACATGACCATCGTGGCCGTCAACCAGGCATACCTCGACGCCTGCGGCCGGCGGCGGGAGGAACTGCTGGGCCGGCACGTGCTCGACTCCTGCGCCCACGACCACGCCGACCCTGGCAGGCGGCGCGCGCTGCGGAACCTCGAGGCCTCGCTGCGCCGGGCCCGGGCCACCGGCAAGCCGGACGTGATGGCGCCGCAGAGGTGCGCCATGCCCGTCTCGGGCAGCGGGGGTCTGCCCGAGGGGCGGTACTGGAGCACGGTCAACTCGCCGGTCTTCGGCTCCAACGGCGCGGTGGTGCTGTTCGTCCACCGTACGGAGGACGTGTCGGCGTTCCTCCAGCAGTGCCGGGGGAGCCGCTCGCCAACGAGCCCGTACGCCACGGAGACGCACGACCTGAACGAGCAGGTGAGGGAGGCGGCGACGTACGCTGAGCGATTGCTCGACCGGCAGCGCCAGTTCGCCGCCGACGCCTCACACGAGCTGCGCACGCCGCTCGCCGCGCTGCGCCTGCAGGTGGAGGAGGCGCAGCTCCACCCCGACCACGTCGACCTGCGTGATCTGCTCGGCCACCTGACCGGCGACCTCGACCGGCTCGCGGCCATCGTCGACGACCTGCTCCTGCTGGCCACGATCGAGGTCGACGCCGACGAAGAGCTGGAGGAGGTGAACCTGACGAGCCTGGTAGAGACGGTGGCCGCCCGCTGGGCCGGAAGCTGTGACGTGCGGCTCGACCTGGAGCCGGCGGTGACCGTGGACGCCGCCTCCTGGCAGCTCACCCGGCTGCTCGCCAACCTGTTCGACAACGCCCGGCGGCACGCCGCGCGGCGCCTCAAGGTGGACCTGCGCCGGGCCGGCGGTCACGCGGAACTCGCCGTGGCCGACGACGGGCACGGCGTCCGCCCGGATGACCGCGACCGCATCTTCCAGCGCTTCGTCCGCCTGGACGCCTCCCGCAGCCGCGACCGCGGCGGCCCCGGCCTGGGCCTGGCCGTCGCCCGCGCCATCGCCTCGGCCCACCGCGGCACCCTGCACGTGGAGGACGCCGCCTATGGCGGGGCGCGCTTCGTCCTGCGCCTCCCTCTCGTCTCCTGACCCGCGTCGCGTACAGATCTACGACGTAAAGGCGGTCACCCGCGCGCGTCGGACAGCACGCCGGCGGGAACGCGGACGGCGGCGAACGTCGTCATGCGGCGGAGACGGAAGCCGAGCGCCTCGTAGACGCGGATCGCGCCGGTGTTGCTCGCGACGGCGTGCAGGAACGGAATCTCGCCACGGGCGCGGACGCCGGCCGCGACGGCCAGGACCAGCCGGGACGCCAGACCCCGGCGGCGGAAGGCCGGGTCGACGCAGACGGCGCTGATCTCCGTCCAGCCGGGCGGGTGCAGGCGCTCGCCGGCCATGGCGATCAGGGCGCCGTCGTGGCGGAGGCCGAGATAGGTGCCCATGTCGACGGTCCGCGGCAGGAACGGGCCCGGCTGGGTGCGCTCGACGAGGTCGAGCATCTCCGGGACGTCCGCCGCCGCGAGGCGGACCGCCTCGCCGTCCGGCGCCGGCGCCACGTCGTCGCCCACCATCTGGACGCCCACGCCCTGCGCCACCACCTCCCACCCGTCCGGCGGCGGGAAGGCGCCGGCGACGGGGACCGTCGCGCCGGGTCCCGCGAGCACGGCGAGGTCGTTCCAGTCCGCGGGGCCGGGGTCGTCGGGCAGCGCGTAGAACGGCGAGACGTCGTCCGGGTAGCGCACCGCGTTGCCGTGCCGCTCCGCGAAGTGCGCGTGCGGGCCGGTGAGCGAGGCCCAGGTGGGGTTGTCCAGGAGGTGACGGTCCGCGGCCCCGCCGCCCGGCGCGCCGACGCTCACGCGCCCGCCTCGATCGTGCCGGGGGCGTGGCCGTCCTCCGCCGCACACGGCGCCTCGTTCCGGGGGAACGTCCGCACGAACGCCTTCGGCATCCGACCTCCTGTCATTCGTCCTTCTCTGGGGCATTCCAGATTAATTATCGATAATAAAAGTAGGAAATATAGGTAAGAAGCGAAAGGTTTCCTGGTTTACCTGAAAGTTTCCTGAACCGGCCGGCGGCCGGTGAGGGGAGGACCAGGTCATCGAGGCCGAGGGGGAGCGGGCGGAGGCCGGTCGTTGCCCCCGCCGCGGACCGCGGCTACGTTCCCGGACACACCCGGAGCCGACAGCCGACGTCTCATCCCTCGGGGGGCACGTGATGCCGCACCGTCTCGCCTCGGCCCTCGCCGCGGCCCTCACCGTCCTGGCCGTCGTGGCGGCGCTCATCGTGACCCGTCCACCCGCCGCCGGAGCCGCGACCGGCGGGTTCGACTTCGGCCGCGCGCAGGTCTCCGCGACGGGACTCCAGGTGCCGTGGGGATTGGCGTTCCTCCCGGACGGCAGCGCCCTCGTGTCCGAACGGGACACGGCGCGCATCGTGCAGGTGCGTCCCGGGTCCGCGCCCACGCCGGTGGCGACGGTCCCGAACGTCACGCCCTCGGGCGAGGGCGGTCTCCTCGGCATCGCGGTCTCGCCCGCGTACGCGCAGGACCAGTGGATCTACGCCTACTACACCACGTCCTCGGACAACCGGGTGGTCCGCTTCCGCCTGAATGCGCCGGCCACCCAGCAGGTCATCCTGTCGGGCATCCCCCGCAACTCCTTCCACAACGGCGGACGCCTCGCGTTCGGACCCGACGGCATGCTGTACGTCTCCGCGGGCGACGGCGGGAACACGGCAAACGCCCAGGATCTGAACAGCCTGGGCGGCAAGATCCTTCGCCTGCTGCCGGACGGCGGCGTCCCTTCGGACAACCCGATCGCGGGGTCGCGGGTGTACAGCTACGGCCACCGCAATGTGCAGGGGCTCGCATGGGACGGGCAGGGACGGCTGTACGCCAGCGAGTTCGGCCAGAACACCTGGGACGAGATCAACCTCATCGTCGGCGGCGCGAACTACGGCTGGCCCACCTGCGAGGGGATGTGCAACGACCCGCGCTTCCGCAACCCCCTGGTGACGTGGAGCACCGCGGAGGCCTCGCCCAGCGGCATGGCGTACGCCAACGGCACGCTCTTCGCGGGGGCGCTGCACGGGACGCGGCTGTGGACGGTGCCGGTGAACGGCGCCACGGCCGGCACCCCGGTGGCCGAGCTCCAGGGGACGTACGGGCGCCTGCGCACGGTTGCGGTCGGACCGGACGGGTGGCTCTGGGTGACGACGAGCAACCGCGACGGCCGCGGCACTCCGGCCGCCGACGACGACCGGATCATCCGCGTCCCTCCGGCCGGCAACCCGTCGCCCTCGCCCAGTCCCTCTCCCTCGCCCAGTCCCTCTCCCTCGCCCAGTCCCTCTCCCTCGCCGAGTCCGTCGCCGTCACCCAGCCCCTCGCCCAGCCCGTCGCCGACCGGCGGCCCGCTCGGCTGCTCCGCGACGTACCGGGTCGTCAGCCAGTGGCAGGGCGGGTTCCAGGGCGAGCTCGCGGTGCGCAACACCGGGACGGCGGCCCTGACGGGGTGGAGCGTCACCTTCACCTTCCCCGACGGCCAGCGCGTCACCCAGATCTGGGGCGGCCGCTACACCCAGTCGGGAAGCGGCGTGACGGTCCGCAACGAGACGTGGAACGGCGCCCTGGCGCCCGCCGCCTCGACGACCGCCGGATTCCTCGCCAGTTGGTCGGGCTCCAACCGGGTGCCGTCCGCCGTCGGGTGCGCGGCCGCCTGAGACCGGCCGGAACGCCCGCCGGCCCCGGCCCTCGGCCGGGCGCCTGCGGGCGCCGCCGTATCGTCCGTTCGCGGATAATCCGCAGCGGGACGACGTGGGTACGCTGGTGGCATGACGGCGATGGCTCCCGCGCGCACCGAGACGGACCTGTCCTTCCTGCTCGACCACACGGGTCACGTGCTGCGGACCCGGCTGGCGGCGGCGCTCGCCGAGATCGGGCTGACGACGCGCATGCACTGCGTGCTCGTCCACGCCATCGAGGAGGAACGCACGCAGATCCAGCTCGCCGAGCTGGGCGACATGGACAAGACCACCATGGTCGTGACCGTGGACGCGCTGGAGAAGGCGGGGTACGCCGAGCGCCGCCCGTCCAGCGTGGACCGGCGGGCGCGGATCATCGCGGTCACCGACGCCGGAGCGGAGATCGCCCGGCGCAGCCAGGAGATCGTGGACGGCGTGCACCGGGCGGCGCTCGGCTCGCTGCCGGAGGACGAGCGCGAGGTCCTCGTGCGCGCCCTGAACCGCCTGGCCGCCGGCCACCTCGCCACCCCAGCGGACGGCGCCCAGCAGGCCCGGCGAGCCCGCGAGCGAAAGTAGATGCGAAGAGGATCGTCTACAACAAAACTATCTGCTACGGTCTTTCTCGTCGATACGAGACGGGAGAGACATGTCGTACATGCAAAACTCGCGCTGGACCGCGCTGGGCGTGCTGTCCGCGACGGGGCTGATGACGGTCCTCGACGGGAGCATCGTGACGGTGGCGATGCCCGCCATCCAGAGGGATCTGGGGTTCTCGCCGGCCGGGCTGAGCTGGATCGTCAACGCCTACCTGATCCCCTTCGGCGGCCTGCTGCTGCTGGCGGGAAGGCTGGGCGACCTGGTCGGGCGCCGCACGATGTTCCTGGCCGGCAACGCGATCTTCACCGCCGCCTCGCTGCTGGCCGGCGCGTCCACCGGTCCGGGGCTCCTGATCGCCGCGCGGTTCCTGCAGGGGGTGGGCAGCGCGCTCGCCTCCGCCGTGGTCCTGGGCATCCTGGTGACGCTGTTCACCGACCCCCGGGAGCGGGGGAGGGCCATCGCGGTCTTCAGCTTCACCGGAGCGGCCGGCGCGTCGATCGGGCAAGTACTGGGCGGGGTGCTCACGGACGCCCTGAGCTGGCCGTGGATCTTCCTCGTGAACGTGCCCATCGGGGTGGCCACGGTCGCGCTCGCGCTGCCGGCGCTGCCCGCCGACCGGGGCATCGGCCTGGCCGCCGGGGCCGACGTCGCCGGCGCCGCGCTGGTGACCGCCGGTCTCATGCTGGGCATCTACACGGTCGTCGAGGTCGAGAAGTACGGCTGGCTCGCCGTCCACACGCTCGCCCTCGGCGCGGTGTCGGTGGCCCTGCTCGCCGGGTTCGTCGTGCGGCAGGCCACGGCCCGGGCCCCGCTGATGCCGCTGCGCGTCCTGCGGTCGCGCAACGTGGCCGGCGCGAACCTCGCCCAGATGCTGAGCCTGTCGGGGATGTTCGCCTTCCAGGTCCTCGTCGCCCTCTACATGCAGCGGGTGCTGGGCTACGGGGCGCTGGACACGGGTCTGGCGATGCTCCCGGCCGCGCTGCTCATCGGATCGGTCTCCCTGTTCGTGTCCGCCCGGCTCAGCGCCCGCTTCGGCGCCCGCGCCGTCCTGGTCGCCGGTCTGGCACTGCTCGTCGGGGCGATGCTCCTGCTCACCCGGATCCCGGTGGACGCCGTCTACGTCACCCACCTGCTGCCGGTGATGCTGCTCCTCGCGGGCGGCGGGCTGGTGCTCCCGGCACTGGCCACACTCGGCATGTCCGGAGCGGGGGAGAGCGACGCCGGTCTGGCCTCCGGGCTGTTCGGCACCACCCAGCAGGTCGGCATGGCCGTCGGCGTCGCGGTGCTGTCCACGCTGGCCGCCTCGCGCACCGACGAGCTGCTGGCGGCCGGAGCCGGGGAGGCGGCCGCGCTGACCGGCGGCTACCGGCTGGCGTTCGCCGTCTCCGCGGGCCTGCTGGGCGCGGCGTTCGCCGTGGCGCTCGCCGTCCTGCGCCGGCCCGCCCCGGCCGCTCCCCAGCCGGTCGCGGACGCGGCGGCGATGGAGACGTCCGCGAGCTCCTGAGCCCGGGGGTCACGGCATGTCGCTGGGCGGGACCACGATGAGCTCCAGCGGGTAGTGCCCGTTGTAGCCGAGGCCGTGCTGGTTCCACACGACGTCCTGCGGGCGGGGCTGGACGTTGCCGGCCCTGTCCCTCGCGCGGGACATCACGCGGTACTGCCCGGGCCGGGCCCGCCACGGCACCTCGAAACGGACCCACATGAAGGGCTCGGGAGTGTTCAGCAGCGTCGCCCTCCGCCACGGCACCTCGGTGACCCAGCGCCCGGGCGCGGCGAGCCTCTCGACGGAGACGTCGACGCGGTCGATCGCGCCGTGTCCCGACCACGCCCGGCCGCGCAGGACGACGTCGCCCGGGTGCAGCGTGACCTCCGGGTCGTGCTCGATGGCGCTGCGGATGGGGCTGACGCTCAGCGGGACCGGCTCGGGATAGGCCGGACCGGTGAGGACGTGCCTCGTCTGCAGCCCGGTGGGAGGGATGCGACGGGTGGACACCTCGACCTCGCCGAGCCACTTGACGAAGGTCACGGCGCTCCACCCCGACAGGAGCAGGCGGAGCGGGTAGCCGTGGTCGACGGGCAGGTCCCGCCCGTTCATGCGGTACACCAGCAGCGTGTCGTCCTTGAGGACCTTCTCGATCGGGACGACCTGGGAGTAGCGCACCGTTCCGCCCGGGAAGCTCCGGTTGACGATGAGGTCCAGGCCCATGAACTTCACGTCCACAGGCGACCGGGCCCCGGCGGCGGCGAGGACGTCGCCGGCCCGCACCCCCGTCCACTCGGCGGCTCCCACCGCGCCGAAGTGCCACTGGGTGTAGCCGACGGGAAGCCAGCGCTCGTCGGCCCCGCCCGGCGGCAGCTTCGGGAAGAACGCCGAGCAGTTGGCCCCGCAGTCGATCGTGCGCCTCAGCGTCACCGCCGGCATCGCCAGCAGGTCGTCGTACGTGAACGACCGGGGACGGGTCAGCGCGTCACCGGTGAGCCTGAGCCGCCAGGCGCGGCGGTCGATCCGCGGCGGGCGCGCCCTGTTGTGGATGTAGAGGCGGTCGTTGGGGATCGCGTCCCCGTACTCGGCGTGCCGGCCGTCCAGGACAGCCCGCCCGACCGGGCCCCACTTCATCTCCTCCGAGCCGTTCTCCCGGTGGACGAAGTAGCGCGACGGCGTGGGCTGGACGACGAAGTCCGCCGCCTCGCCGGGGGTGGGGGACGCTCCGCGGGCGAGGAACGGCGCCGCGGCCCCCGCCGCCGAGCACGCCAGGAACGATCGCCGCGAGTATCCCGTCTCCGGCGGGATCTCCTGAGGGCGGCCGGTCCCGTCCTCGCTGTGGTCCGGTCGATGTGTCACCGCGAGCACCCCCGTATCTCGCGCCGGTTCGGTTCAGGCCGTTCGGGGCGGGGCGTGGCGGCCCCTGCGGCCGGTCACACCGGCGAACGTCCAGGCCGGCTCGGGGGACGGCGGGTGTCCGGCGTCCCTCCCATGGACGAGCGGCGAGGACATGAGTCGGACATGCCCTCACGTTAGGAAGGCCGCGATCCTCTCACAAGGCTGATGACCTGCATTTTTGGTCACCGCTTGCCCTGTGTGGGCATTACGGGTGCTCGGCGGCTGCCGGCGTGAAGCCGTCGAAATGATCCCTTTAGGGCAGGCCGGGACCGCCGCCGGCGGCGGCGGCCAGGGCGGTGGCGGCCTCGGACCGCAGGGCGTCGCCGTCCGTCTCCGAGGCCCAGGCGACGTGCCCGTCCGGACGGATCAGCGCCGCGCGGACCGGCCGCCAATCGGCCCGCGACTCGACCGGCCGGTCCCGCCGGACGGTCAGCCCGGGGGGCGCGGCCGCCCGGCCGGCGACGGCGGAGGCCGCCCCCGCGAAGTCGAGCAGCACGTACCCGCCCGGGACGAGCAGCCCGAACAGCCCCGTCCCGTCGGACAGCCGCAGGTCCGGGGCCCGCGTGCCCACCAGCGGGTGGTCGCCGGGACCTCGCCCGTAGGAGACGCCGATGCCGGAGACCTGCCGCGCCAGGTGGTGGGAGAACTGCGGCACCTGCCCGACGGCGTCGTTCAGCACCGCGCGCAGGGCGAGGCTCTCGGGCGTGAACGTGGTCATGAGCGCGGTCTGTCCCCGGGTCAGGCGCAGCGTGGCGGCGCCGACCGGGTGCCTCTCCTGGTGGTAGGTGTCCAGCAGGCCGCCGGGAGCCCACCCCCGAACGGTGGCGCCCAGCTTCCATCCGAGGTTCCCCGCGTCCTGCAGGCCGACGTTCAGGCCCATCCCGCCGGCGGGGAAGAGGCGGTGGGCGGCGTCCCCTGCCAGCAGCACCCGGCCGTCGCGATAGCGGTCGGCGAGGTGCGAGGCGGTCCCGGTGCCGGACACCCAGACCACGTCGCGCAGGCCGAAGTCGGTGCCGGCCACCGACACGAGCCGCGCCCTGATCTCCTTCTCGCCGGGGAGGGCCGCGTCCGCGCCGGCGTCGCCGTCGATGCCGCCCACCCGGTGGACGCCGGCCCCCATGGGCACGACCAGCACCTGACCGGCCTCGTTGGTGGCCTGGAAGTACGCCACCGGCGGAGGGTCGTCGAGGGTCACGTCGGCGATCCACGTGTAGGCGGTCGACTCGGTGCCGGGGAAGCCGATCCCCGCCGCCGCCCGGACCGCGCTGCCCACGCCGTCGCATCCGACCACGAATCCCGTCTCCAGGCTGTACGGGCCGTCCGGCGCCTCGGCCCGCACCACGACCCCGTCCGCCGTCTGGGTCAGGCCGGTGAAGGCGTGCCCGCGGCGGACGGTCACCCCCAGGTCGCGGGCGTACCCCTCGGTCAGTTCCTCGACCGTGGGCTGCGCGAGCAGGAGGACGTACGGGAAGGGGGTGTCGAGGACGCCGTAGTCCATCCGGGTGTCGAAGAGGCCGAAGTGCGAGCTGGGCACCTGTGTGCCCCTGGGCACGAACAGCTTGTCGACGCCGCGCGAGGCCCACAGCTCCATCGTGCGGGGATGGACGGTGAAGCCCTTCGAGTGCGTGTCGCGCTCGGTCCGCCTCTCGAGGACCGTGACGCCGGCGCCGGCGAGCCGCAGCTCCGCCGCGAGCCACAGCCCGGTGGGGCCGCCTCCCACGATGACGACGTCACCCATCCACCGCTCCCGTGTCCGCCGATCGGCCGCGTCGCGGCCGCGGGGGCGCACGCGTACCCCCGGCTCCTCCGGGAGATTGGATCATGCTCAGGCCGCCGCGGCAATGCCGTGCCAATGCCGGGCCAATGCCGTGCCAATGCGACGGGATGAAATGACCGGCGAATGCCTCCAGAGAGGGTCAGCGGCCTGGACGCGCTTCGAGGCCGCCGCCGACAATCGAAGTCCGCGATCGCGACCTGCGGCTCGATCGGAGAGGAGCGATCCATGCGGGGAAAGCGACTGTTCACG
Organism: Microbispora sp. ATCC PTA-5024; assembly: GCF_000511135.2. Lineage (NCBI taxonomy): Bacteria > Bacillati > Actinomycetota > Actinomycetes > Streptosporangiales > Streptosporangiaceae > Microbispora > Microbispora sp. ATCC PTA-5024. Next base: position 67,864 of record NZ_KI866528.1, read on the forward strand.
GTCTTCGGGGCCACGCTGTTCATGGCCTTCGCGCCCTGCTCGTTCGGCGTGTCGTCGGCGTCGGCGCAGCCGAGCCTCGCCGCGGCCCCGTCGTCCTGCCAGGGGTCCCCCACGCTCGGCCTCTCGGCGGGGAACCCGAGCGACAAATGCAGCTACCGGTGCACGAACCACCGCCGGTTCAAGTGCTGCAAGAGGACGGGATGCAAGCGGGTGAGCGGCAAGTGCTAGCGACCCGCTGACAACCCGGGGGGCGCGCCGACCGGCCGCCCCCCGGCCCGTCGTGCGGCCGGGTCAGGACGGCGGGGCGCCGGCGTCGGTGACCTCGCGAAGGGCCGGGAAACGCCGGCGCAGCGTGTCCTCCAGCCGCCGCTTCATCGTGACGCGCGCCGCCGGGCATCCGTTGCAGGCGCCGTTCAGGCGCACGGTGACGACGCCTTCGTGGGCGGCGACCAGGTCGATGCCGCCTCCGTGAGAGCGGGCGAACCGCCCCACCTGCCCGTCGATGAGGTCCCGGGCGGCGGTGTACAGCAGCAGGTCCTCCGGCGACTCACCGGCGTCGTCCGCGGACGCCCAGCCGGCGGGGTCGTCCAAAGCGGCGTGGAGCGCGGTGCGGACGCGCGGGCCGTCGGCCGGCCAGCCGCGGCCCGGCCGGAGGCGGGTGACGACGGCGGCCGGCTCCACCCGGACCTCGGCGAGGGTGCCGTCGGTCAGCAACGCGGCCAGCGGCGCCGGGACGGCGGCCGGCCGCCCGATGAACGGCAGCACGTCCGCGGGGACGACCCAGCGCAGCTCGTCGGGCCGCCCGGGCACCGGCTGGGGATGGGTCGGGACCATCGGCGCTCACCCGCCCAGCATCGTCGTGATCGTCCTCGCCAGGTACGCCATCACCCAGGCGGTCGCGGTCAGGTAGGTGAACGCGACCGCCGGCCACTTCCAGGTGCCCGTCTCCCGCCGCATGATGCCCACGGTGGCCATGCACTGGAGGGCGTAGGCGAAGTAGACCAGCAGCGCGGCGATGGTCGGCGCGGTGAACACCCGCTGCCCCGCGCGCGGGCCGTCCGGGTAGGTCATGGTGCGCAGGACCTGCGCCGGGTGCTCCGGGTCCTCGGCGGCGGCGACCTGGCCGAGGGTCGCGACGAAGGTCTCCCTGGCCGACTGCGCCGACAGCACGCCGACGTTGACGCGCCAGTCGAAGCCCAGCGGGTCGAAGACCGGGGCCACCAGGCGGCCGAGGTCCGCGGCGTAGCTGTGGTCGACGACGTAGGAGGAGACGGCGGTCGCGTCGCCGGGGTCGACCCCGGCCGCCCGCATCTGCGCGGCCGAGTGCAGCGGCAGGTTCAGCAGCAGCCACAGCCCGACCGTGGTGACCATGATGATGGTCGAGCACTTGCGGATGAACGACCTGGACGAGTCCCACATGGCCACCAGCACCGACCGCGGGGCCGGCAGCCGGTACGGCGGCATCTCCATGTAGAACGGCATGACGAGGCCGCGGCGGTCGCCGAGCCTCTTGAAGGCCCAGGCCGCCACCATGGCCGACACCGCGCCGAGCAGGTACATGCCGAACATGACGAGCCCCTGCGCCCCGAACGGCCCGACCTTGACCGAGGGGTCGACGAGCAGGCCGATGAGCAGCACGTACACCGGCAGCCGGGCCGAGCAGGTCATGAGCGGCGCGGCCATCATCGTGGCGACGCGGTCCTTGGCGGAGGGCAGCGTGCGGGTCGCCATGATGCCGGGGATCGCGCAGGCGAACGACGACAGCAGCGCGACGAACGCCCGCCCCTCCAGCCCGGCCCGCGCCATCACCCGGTCCATGAGGAACGCCGCGCGGGACATGTAGCCGACGCCCTCGAGAAGGGCGATCAGCAGGAACAGCAGGACGATCTGGGGGACGAAGACCAGCACCCCTCCGACGCCGCCGATGACGGCGTCGCCGAGCAGCCCCGACAGCCACGCGACGTGGACGTGCGCGGCGACCAGGCCGGACAGCCACCCGAAGAACGCCTCCACGTACCCCTGGAGCGGGGCGGCCAGGGTGAAGACGGTCTGGAAGAAGAGCAGCATGACGACGAAGAACACGGCCGTCCCCAGAACGGGGTGGAGCAGGACCGCGTCGACGCGCTGGGTGACCCGGTGACGCTCGGCGGACCGGTACCCGGCGAAGGCCAGGACCGACTCCGCCCAGGCGTCGGCCTCGTCCGGGTCCGCCGGGGGCGGCATCACCGGGCGCGGCCAGGACCGCCACTCCGCCAGCCGCTCGCGCAGCTCACCGATGCCGTGCCCGCGGTGGCCGACCACCGGCAGGACCGGCACGCCGAGGGCCTGCCCGAGCGCCTCGACGTCCAGGTGGCCCTGCCGGCGGGTCAGCTCGTCGGTGAAGGTGACCACCACGCAGGTCGGCAGACCCCGCGCGAGGACCTGCGCCACGAACCCCAGCGACCGCCGCAACGTGGTGGCGTCCACCACGACCAGCAGGGCGTCGGGCCGCGGCACGTTCTCCAGGCGGCCGTCGAGCACGTCGACCGTGATCTGCTCGTCGGGGCTGATCGGCTCCAGGCTGTACGTCCCCGGCAGGTCCTCGACCGCATAGCTGCGCCCGCCCACGCGGAAGGTGCCGACGAACCGGGAGACCGTCACCCCGGGATAGTTGCCGGTCTTCGCCTTGAGACCCGTCAGGCTGTTGAAGACGCTCGTCTTGCCCGCGTTGGGGCTGCCGACGAGGGCGACCCGGGGCATGTCCGTGAGGACCGCGCCCGTGCCCGGATCACCGGTGTCGTGGCAGTCGGCGCTCACCCGTCCGCCCTGACCGTGTACACGCACGCGGCCTGCGCCCTGCGCAGGCACACCTCGTAGTCCTTCACAAGGTAGACGACCGGATCGCGCAGCGGGGCCCGGCGCACCACCTGGACCACCGTGCCCGGGGTGAACCCGAGGTCCCGCAACCGGCGGGCCGTGGCGGGCGATCCCGCGGTCGTCACCCGCGTCACGGTGGCCCTGGCGCCGGGCGCCAGGTCGGCGAGGGGCCGTTCGCCGTCGCTCCGCACCGCGGACAGCCGATCACCCGGCTCGACCAAGTCGTCAACGGTGGTCATCCACGCCTCACCTCGCCGTTCCGGACGGAACACGATCAGATCAGTAAGGCTAGGCTACGCTGACAACTGATCGGTCGTCTCCCCACCCCGGTCTCCCGGCATCGCCCGCCGTAAATCTCCGCTCGGAACCCAGGAGGGAACGATCATGGACGTCATCGCCCCCGCGGGCGCCGGCGAGACCCGGCTGCGCATCGACGTGTGGGCCGACCTCGCCTGCCCCTGGTGTTACCTGGGCAAGAAGCGGCTGGAGACGGCGATCGCGCAGTCGGACGCCGCCGGTCGCGTCGACGTGGTGCTGCACGCCTTCGAGCTCGACCCGGGGGCGTCCCGGACGGTCGAACCGAACCTCGAGTACCTCGCGCGGCATCTGCGGATGCCGCCCGCCCGGGCCCGCGCGCTGGAGGAGCAGATGAAGCAGCTCGCCGCGCAGGAGGGCCTTCCGTACGAGATCGACCGCGCGCACGGCAACAGCCTCGATGTGCTGCGGCTGACGCTTCTGGCCAGGACGTACGGCCTGGCGAACGCGTTCATGGGCGTGGTGCAGGAACGCCTGTTCAGCGGCGCGGCCGACGTCTACGAGCCGGAGTTCCTGATCTCGGCGGCCGAGCGTGTGGGTGTCCCGACCGATGAGGCGCGCGACGTCCTCGACGGCGACCGCTTCGCCGACGAGGTGCGCGCCGAGCACCGGGCGGCCCTCGAACTCGGCGCGACCGGCGTCCCGTTCACCGTGCTCGACGGACGCTACGGCATCCCCGGCGCCGTGCCGGTGGAGGGCTACCGCGAGGCGATCGCGACGGCCCTGGGCACCCTCGGCTCCTGATCACCCGGTTCCCCGATCTCCCGGAAAGAGGTTCCCGATGCCCCTCGACATCCTCCCGATCCCGGCCGACGGAGCCTGTGATCCCGAGACGGGCGTCTGCGCCGTGCCGCCGCGCGATCTCACCGCCGCACCGGACGAGGACCTCGCCGCCGTACGCGACTGACGCGCGGTACGGCGGTGGTCCTCTCCGGCCGGCTCCACACGGGCGCACGCGGTGGAGCCGGGCTTGCGGCCGGCGTTCATGCCCGGCCGGTCACGGGATCAGCCGTCGATGCGGTGGGCGGTCCAGAACGACGACAGGTCGACCGAGGTGGCGGCCTGCGCGGCGGCCTTGAACTCGGCGGTGGTCGACACCCCGTACCAGTGCGCGGCGGCGTAGTTCTTCAGCAGGTTCTGCATCGCCGTCGTGCCGATGGCCCGCCGCAGGTCGTGCAGCGCGCACTTGCCGTACGTGTAGACCACCGTGCCGTACCGGCTCGGATGGGCGTCCCAGTACGCCATCGAGTTGGTGATCTTCTCGGCCGACGACTGCCAGGACACGCCGTTCCAGCAGTTGGTGCCCGAGACGCCGTTGTAGAGGTCGGTGGCGTAGTCGGCGAACGACTCGTCCAGCCAGGGGCTGGTGTACTCGTCGTCCCCCACGATCCCGTACCACCACTGGTGGGCCAGCTCGTGGGCCAGGGCGGTCGAGCTGATCACGTCGAGCACGAAACCCGGGTACTCCATCCCGCCGAACCAGAAGTTGTTGTCGAGCACCACGTCCACCTCGCCGTACGGGTAGGCGCCGAACCGCCCGGCGTGGGCGACGAGCGCGTTCCTGGCCGTGGTCATCATGGAGCTCGCGCTGCCCGAGCTGATCGAGCTCACCCGGTAGACGTTGACCGTGACGCCCGTGGTGGTCGTGCCGGTCGTCTTGACGAACGGCCCGGCCGCCCACGCGAACTCGCGGACGCTCTTCGCGGTGGCCTTGGTGACAGTACGGCCGGACGTCCCCGGCGTGTCGGACGACGTGCCGGTGGCGGGCACCAGCAGCGAGGACGGATGGTCGAGCGTGACCGAGTAGTCGCTGATCAGCGAGTAGAACGACTCGCCGTTGTTCGAGTACGGGTCGAGGTGCCAGCCGCTCCCGTCGCGGACGGCCAGGACCGGCAGCGCGTTGCCGACGAAGGTGAACGAGCCGTCGCGGCCGAACCGGTCGGCGCCGGACGGCACCACGATGCTCAGGTCGAACCCGACGGTGCCGCTCTGGCCCTGGCCGAGCGGAGCGGGCAGCGCGATCTTCATCGCGGTGCAGCCGACCGACAACGGCGACGGCGTGCCCCCGGTCACGTTGGTCACGGTGACCGGGGTGGAGGGGCACGCCCCGTGGTAGTTGTCCCACAGCCGCAGGTAGACCTCGGTCAGGGGGTCCGCGGACGCGTTGGAGAACGTGACGCTCTCGTGTCCCGTCCAGGTGCTGCCCGACGTGTTGCTGGACAGGGTGACCGTGTAGGAGGGCGACGACGGGGTGCGCGTGCCGTCCGCCGCGTGGGCGGCCGGCGGGACGCCCCAGACGAGGAAGAGCACCACCGCGGTGGCCGAGACCAGGACTCGTCGGACCATGAGGACGTTTCTCCCTTACAGGCGCGCCGGGCCCCCGATCTGCCGACGTAATGTAACTTCTTGTCAAATAGGGGTCAATGCGTCCTCCATTTCCGATATGGGACGTCAGGTCCAGAGACCGGAGGCGGCCGTCTCGGCGACGTACTCCTCGAACGGCCGGGGCGGCCGGCCGAGGGCGCGGTCGACGCCGTCGAGGACCGCCCCGCCCACCCCGTCGCGGAGGCCGGCGAGGAGGCCGGTGAGCAGCCGCGCGACCTCGGGGGGTACGCCGTGGGCGACCTGGCGCTCAACGTGGGCCGCGGGGTCGGCGTCGTCGTAGCGGATCACCCGCCCGACGGCCGCGCCGATGAGGCCGGCCGCCTCGCCGAACCCGATCGCCCGCGGCCCGGTCAGTTCGTAGACCTCGCCGGCGTGGCGGTCCTCGGTCAGCGCCGACACGGCGACCTCGGCGATGTCCTCGGCGTCGACGAACGGCGCGCGGCCGTCGCCGGCCGGCAGGGACAGGGTCCCGGCGAGGATCCCGGGCCGCCAGAACTTCTCGCTGAAGTTCTGCGAGAACCAGGTCGGCCGCAGCACGGTCCAGTCGGCGCCCGAGCCGCGCACGGCCTCCTCGACGATCTTCAGGGGATGGCCGTCCTCGTCGGCGGCCGGGGCGGACAGGAGCACCAGACGCCGCACGCCCGCCGCCGTCGCCTCGGCCGCGAACGCGGGGACGCGCGCCCGCCGGTCGATGCTCGTCCGCAGGTCGGGCTCCATCAGGTAGGCGGCGGTGACGCCGTCGAGCGCGGGCGCCCAGGTCTCCGGATCGCCGAGGTCGAAGGGGACGTCGCCGCCGGTCCTGGCCGCCGTGCGCGCCGTCCGGCCGGCGGCCCGGAGGCGGGCGGCGACGCGGCGGCCGGTGGTGCCGGTGCCGCCGAGAATGAGGATGTCCGTCATGGCAGGCAAGCCAACCGCACGAGGGCCGGGACGATCCATGGGAGAACGTCGGACATTCCTTTGCGATCGTCTACCCTGAGGGACGTGGACGTCCTGGGCGACCTGCTGCACCGGGCCCGCGCGAGGAACGCGGTGGTCCGGCAGCTGATCCAGCGTCCGCCGTGGTCGCTCACCTTCGCCGAGGCCCCGCCGCTCACGGTCGTGGCGACGCTCGGCGGCCACGCGTCGATCAGGCTCGGCGACGACGCCCGCGCGGCGACGGCACGTCTCGCCGCGGGCGACATCGCGCTCGTCGCCGGCGGCGGCCCGTACACGATCGCCGACGATCCCTCCACCCCGCCGCAGGTCGTGATCAGCGGGCGGCGCAAGCAGGTCGTGAACCCGAGCGCGGAGGCGGCGGCCGCCCACCGGCGCCTCGCCGCCCGCACGTACGGTGACGACGGACCGCCCGGGGCGACGACCATGCTCAGGGGCGCCTACGAGCTCCGCGGCGACGTGGGCGACCGCCTGCTGGGGATGCTCCCGCCGCTGGCGGTCGTGCCGGCCGGGCCCCGGACCCGGCCCGCGCTGGACCTGCTCGCCGCCGAGGTCGCCCGCGACGAGCCCGGCCAGGACGCCGTGCTCGACCGGCTGCTGGATCTCGTGCTCGTGCTGGCCCTGCGGGCGTGGTGCGCGGAGCCGGGTCCGGCGCGTCCCGCCTGGTACCGGGCGCTGGCCGACCCCGCCGTCGGCGGCGCGCTGCGCCTCCTGCACGGGGATCCCGCCCGCCGGTGGACGGTCGCCGCGCTGGCCGCCGCGGCCGGCGTGTCCCGCGCCGCCTTCGCCGCGCGCTTCACCGGCCTGGTCGGCGAGCCTCCGCTCACCTACCTCACCGGCTGGCGGATGACCCTGGCGGCGGACCTGCTCCGCGACACCGACGCGACCGTCGCCGCCGTGGCCCGCCAGGTCGGGTACGGCGACCCCTTCGCCTTCAGCGTGGCCTTCAAGCGCGCCCGCGGCGTCAGCCCCTCGGCCTGGCGCTCGTCGTCCGCCCGGCCCGGCCCGCCCCCGGGCGGCTGATCCGGGCGCGGCGGCCGGTGGAGGCGCGGCCCGTTCCCGGGTGGCTGATCCGGCTGTGGAGGCCGGTGGAGGTGAGGCCCGGCGCCGGTGGCCTCGCTCAGTGACCGGCGTTCTGGCCGCCGTCGACGTGGAGGATCTCGCCGGTGACGAACGGCGCGTTCTCCAGGTAGAGCACGGCGTCGACGATGTCGCTCACCTCGCCCATGTGGCCCACCGGGTGGAGTCCGCCGAGGAACTCATGGGTCTCCGGAGCGTGCATGGGGGTCTTGATGACGCCCGGCGAGACGGCGTTGACGCGGACGCCGCGGGTGGCGTACTCGATGGCCAGGGCCTTGGTGGCGGCCTGCAGGCCGCCCTTGGTGAGGGAGGCCAGCGCGGAGGGCAGGCTGGAGTTGGGGTGGTCGACCAGGCTGGTGGTGATCTGGACGATGTGCCCGCCGCCCTGGGCGAGCAGGTGCGGCAGGGCCCGCTGGGTGATGTGGAAGAACCCGCCCAGGTTCACCGCCACCAGTGAGGAGAACTCCTCCGGGGTGTAGTCGGTGAACGGCTTGGCGACGAAGAACCCGGCGTTGTTGACCAGGGTGTCGATGCGGCCGAACCGCTCGACGCCGGCCTCGATGACACGGTCGGCGGTGGTGGGGTCGGCGATGTCGCCCCGGACGCTGAGGACGTCCCGGTCCAGCGACTCCGCGATGGTGCGGGAGGTGGCGACCACGGCGTAGCCGAGCTTGCGGTAGGCGGCGACCAGGCCGGCTCCGATGCCCTGCGACGCCCCGGTGACGACCGCGACCTTCTGACCCTGCGTGCTCATCACAAGTGCTCTTCTCTCAAGGGGATGGAATCTCCGCGACCGGTACTAGCCGACCGGTCGACTATTAGGAACGTAGACGACCGGTCGAGTATCTGTCAAAACCTCGACGGCCTCTCGACGTGCGCGGACGTCTACCGCTTGTACGGATCCCCGTCGGGCAGCCAGACGTCCGGCGCGTGGGTCCCGAGGTCGCTGACGCCGTCGGTGAGGGCGTCGGCCACGGCCAGGACGGCGGCGCGGGCGTCCGCGCGGCGCCGGACCAGCGACCAGGTCCAGCAGATCTGCGGCGCGATCAGCGGGCGCCGGACCAGGTCGGGCGGCAGCGGGGCCCTCTGCCCCTTCGGGGAGTTGACGACGGGACGGCCGGCCCGGCGGACGTGGTCGAAGAAGGCGGCCCCGGTGACGCCGCCGTCACTGATCCGCACGGGACGGGCGCCGGTAGCGCGGGCGAGCTCCTCGGCGTAGGCGTTCCAGGACGACCAGGCCGCGGCGTCGTCGTCGATGAGGACGACGGCGTCCCGGGCCCGGACGCCCCCGGTGTCGTGCCCGGTTGCGACCGCGTAGAGGCGCTCCGCGCCGACGAGCCGGGCGTCCAGGCCGAGCCGATCGAGGTCCGCCGTGCGCACCCAGCACACCGCCAGGTCCAGGCTGCCGTCCGCGACCCTGGCCGCCTGGAGGTGGGAGGGCGCGATCCATGCGTCGACGTGCACCTGGGCCGACGCGGGGGTGCGGGCAGCCAGGTCCGGGGGCAGCCAGTTGACATAACCCAGCCGGAGCGGCTCGGAGCCCGACAGCCGGGCGGCGCGGCTCCGGAGGTCGTCGGCCCGTTCCAGCAGGTCGCGGATGTGCGGGAGCAGGGCCGCGCCGGCGGGGGTGAGAGCCACGGAACGGCGGTCGCGGTCGAACAGCCGCACCCCGAGGTCGCGTTCGAGCGCCTTGATCTGCTGCGAGAGGGAGGGGCCGGCGATCAGCAGGCGCCGGGCGGCCCGGCCGAAGTTCAGCTCTTCGGCGACCGCGACGAAATAGCGCAGGTGACGCAGCTCCACCTCCGCGATGCTACGTGCGGTGGGAGGCTGCGCCTCCCAGCAGGGAGGGAGCCGGTCGTGGCGCCGGAGCCGGCCTCGAAGGCAGGTTGAGTCACGGGGGACCGGCCGGACACAGCGGGCCGTGTCCAGCAAGGCCCGGCCGTGTCGTGTCGTGGCGAGGCGCGGCCGTGTCGTGCCGCGGTACCCGTGCCGTCGAGGAAGGCGTCGTGAATCCAGTAACTGTGCATCCCGGCACCGCCGCGTCCGGCGGCGCGCTCCGCTCGCCCTGGGCCCACGTCACCCAGGTGGCGGCCGCGCTGGCGGCGGGCATGGGCGTCGGCCGTTTCGTCTACACCCCGATCCTTCCCCTGATGCACGCCCAGGCCGGCCTCTCGGCCGGGGCCGGGGCCGACCTGGCCACCGGCAACTACGCGGGTTACCTGGCCGGGGCCCTGCTCGGCATCCTCCTTCCGCGCGCGGTGCGCTCCCCGGCCGTCCTGAGGGGCTCCCTGCTCGTGCTGACCGCCACCCTGGCCGCGATGCCGGAGACGCACGCGACCGCGGCGTGGCTGTGCCTTCGAGTGATCGCGGGCGCGGCCAGCGCACTGGTCTTCGTGATCGCCGTCAGCTCCCTGCAGAGCAATCTGCGGGACCACCCCGCCCATCTGCACGGCTGGGCCTTCGGGGGCGTCGGCGCCGGAATCGCCCTGTCCGGCCTCCTGGTGATGGTCCTGCGCGCCGCGGCCGACTGGCGCGCCGCGTGGTGGGCCTCCGCCGTCCTGGCCGCACTGCTGGCCGCCGCGTCGTGGAACCTGAGGACCGCGACCCCGCCCCCTCCGGCACGGACACGGGACGAGGGGCGCCGGACCCACCGCTGGTTCGCCGCCCTGTTCGCGTCGTACACGCTGGAGGGCGTCGGCTACATCATCGCCGGCACCTTCCTCGTGGCCGCCATCGAGCAGAGCTCGCCCGGCTGGGCCGGAAGCGGCGCCTGGGTGCTCGTCGGCCTGGCGGCCGTCCCCTCGTCGGCGCTGTGGCTGTGGCTGGGCCGTCGCCTGTCGCGTCCCGGCCTCCTGCTCGCCGCGCTGGTCGTGCAGGCCGTGGGCATCGCGCTGCCCGGTGTGTCCCGCGGGCTGGCCGCGGCGCTGGCGTCGGCTCTCCTCTTCGGCGCCACGTTCCTCGGCGTGGCCACCGTCGCGCTCGCGGTGGGCGCCCACCTGCGGTTCCCGCGCTCGGTCGCGCTGCTCACCGCCGGCTACTCCGTGGGACAGATCCTCGGCCCGCCGGCCGCCGCCCCCCTGCTTCACCACGACTACCGGCAGGCCCTGATCCTGGCGGCGGTCGTCGTCCTGGGCGCCGCCGTCGCGGCCGTCGTCCTCCGGGCCGGATTCCCGCACGACATGCCCGGGCCGGAACACCCGGCCGCGGAGCCGTGATCCGCGGGGCGGCCCACGTCCCGCTCCCGTCCCGCCGGGGGTCAGTGGTCGGTGATCACCCGGGACACGTGGTATTGCCGGATCCGCCACGATCCCTCGTCACGGCGGAGGACCAGCGACAGGTGCACGGCGGCCTCCCAGCCCGCGGGGTCGCGGAAGGTGACGTCGGCGAATCCGCCGGCCACCTGGTCGCCGATGGTGTAGGTGTGGAGCACGGTGACGTCGGCGGTGCGGTCGTCCGGCACCGCCTCGTAGTAGGCGCGCACCGCGTCCCGCCCGGCGGTCACCGTGGGGCCGAAGCCCTGGAACAGGGCGTCGGTGGTGAACAGGTCGGCCATCGCGTCCGTCCGGTGGCCGTCGAACGCGGCCTTCCAGCGGTCCAGAACCTCGCGCATCGGGTCGCTCATCATCGTGTCCTTATTTAGACGACCGGTCGGCTAGAAGGTAGTCGACCGGTCGTACACTTGCAACATGGGACGAAGCAGTGACGCCAGGGAGAAGATCCTTACCGCCGCCCGGTCGCTCGTCGAGCTGCGCGGCTACTCGGCGCTGGGCGTGGCCGAGATCTGCAAGGCGGCGGGGGTGCCGAAGGGCAGCTTCTACTATTTCTTCGAGTCGAAGGAGTCGCTCGCCCTGGCCGTCATCGACGAGCACTGGGCCGCCGAGCTGAGCGACTGGACCCGCATCCTGGGCGGGGACGCAGAGCCGCTCCAGCGGCTGCGGCAGCTGTTCGAGGAGACCGCGGCCGAGCAGCGTGCCGGGCAGCAGAGCTGCGGGACGGTCTCGGGCTGCATGTTCGGCAACCTGACACTGGAGATGAGCAACCAGACCGAGGTCATCCGCGAACGGCTGCAGCAGATCTTCGACGCCCAGGTCGACCTGGTGGAGGCGGTCATCGCCGAGGCGAGGGAGCGGGGAGAGGCGACCGTCGCCGACACCCGCGAGGCCGCCCGGTCCGTCGTCGCCCAGCTCGAGGGCCAGGTGCTCTTCGCCAAGCTCTACAACGACACCGGGCTCCTCGACGCCCTGTGGGCGAACTGCGTGGCCCTGCTCGGCGTCCGGACCGGCACGCCCGCCGCCGTCGCGCCATAGGCGCTCTTGGCGGCGTCATGGGCGGAAGGGGAGACCGGCACCCCTTCCTGGTGCTCCGGCGACACCGTCGTGGACGGTTCCTGCCCGACCTCTGGCTAATGTGAAGCCAATGGTCGTCACGTTTCCGACCGTCGAGGGACTGTCGTCATGTCTGACTATTGGAGCATCAAACGCAGGCTGGCCGAAGCGATCAACAACCACGATCTGCACCGGGTGCTCGAGGCCTTCAGCCCGGACGCCGTCGTGGTCTCGCCGTCCGGGGTGGCGGAGGGGCGTGAGCAGATCGCCTGGTTGTACGAGCAGACCTTCAAGAGCTTCCCCGACTATCACCTCACGACATGGTTCGAGGCCGTCGGCTGCCAGGCGCCGATGATGGTCGAGTGGACGGCCACGGGCACGCACCTCGGGCCTCTCCTGCTGCCCGACGGGCGCGAACTGCAGGCAACCGGCCGCCCGATCACCATCCGGGGGACCTGCGCGTCGTTCGTCGAGGACGGCAGGATCAAGACGCATCGGGAGTACTACGACCAGTTGGAGCTCTACACCCAGCTCGGCATGTGCCTGACGGAGGCCGGCCGGGCCGCGGCCTGAGCACGTCAGCCGTCCGCGCCTGCGCCGGCGTCGCGGGGTGGCGGTTCACCCCGCGTTCGCCGGCGGCGCGGACTACTGGTCGCCGACGACGACGAACCGGCCGCGGACGTCGCCGTCGTCCGGCAGGCGCCATCCGGCGGTGACGTGTCCGAGGTGGGCGCCGGAGTCGTCCCGGCCCGGGTCGAGGACGCGGATCACCCGGATGGCCACGCTTCCGCCCTCCGTCTCCACGACGACGTCGGTGCCGTGCGGTCCGTCGGCGACGTCGGCGGAGGTGACGGAGGGGGAGACGACCGCTCCCGTGTACGAGCTGACGACCGACGGATCGGGGGTGTCGCTCACGCTCTGCGCCTGCGGCTCGGCCCGGCCCAGGAGGAGCGCGAGAAGCTGCGCCACGAGAACGGGGTCGCGGGTCCCGTCATAGATCCACCGACGCCCCAGCACGCCGTGCTCGGCCGTGCCGATGAGGGCGTGGTCGGCGCCCTCCAACGGCGCGCCGCGGTAGGTGAGGGGGACGTGGTAGGAGACCGGCCCGCCGTCCGACGTGTCGACGGCCACCATGAACTCGATGCCGACCTCGCCCCGCGGGTCGTCCAGCCGGAAACCGCCGGCCTTCTCCAGCTCCGGCGCGCGCCCCGTCCCCGCGTACCAGGCCTGGCGGGGGAGCCAGGAGGCGAGAAGTTCGAGCTTGGTGGGGGTCAGCGTGGTGCGGTGGATGACGGCCATGCCGCGAAGCCCTTCTCTCGACGTCCGCTCGGCTCGCCGGCGCGTCCGCGCCGTCGGCGGAACCGCTCTCCGGAAGACTACCGGCGGCCGGACCGGCCGCCGCCGGGGGGAGGCCGCGCGACCGGCGGGCGTCAGTCTTCCGCCGGCGGTGCCTTCCTCCGCCACAGCCGTGCCGTCTGGTCGTCGCTGCAGCTGACGAGGAACCGGCCGTCAGGGCTCACCGCCACGTTGTTGACCCCGTCCGTGTGACCGAGCAGGGGCTGTCCGAGTGGCCGGCCCGACGCCGGATCCCACACCCGTACGGTCCCGTCCCGGCCACCGGTGACGAGGAGCCCGTCAGGGGTGAACGCCACTCCCCAGACGGCCGCCGTGTGACCGGTCAGCGGCGGGCCGGCGGGCGAGCCCGTGGACGGATCCCAGAGGCGGACCGTCCCGTCGTCGCCGCCCGTGGCGATCAGGCGTCCGTCCCGGCTGAAGGCCAGGTTCTCCACGGCGCCGCCGTCCCCGCCGATGGGCTCGCCGATGTGCTCCCCGGTCAGCGGCTTCCACAGCCGGACCGTGCCGTCGGCGCTTCCCGTGGCCAGACGGCCCCGAGGGCTGAAGGCGATGCCGGAGACCGTGTCGGTGTGACCGGTCAGAGGAGGGCCGGCGGGTTCTCCCCGCGCCACGTCCCACACGCGTACGGTCGTGTCCCCGCTGCCGGTGGCAAGGAGCCTGCCGTCGTGGCTGAACGCCATGCCGACGACGAACCCGCGGTGGCCGGCGAGGGCGGGTGGGACGGCCGCACCGGTCGAGGCCTCCCACAGGCGCACGGTGGTGTCGGCTCCGCCGGTCGCCACGAGCCGTCCGTCCGGACTGAAGGCGACCGCCCAGACGGGACCGGAGTGGCCTCGGAGGGGGCGGCCGACGGGCTCCCCGGTCGCCGGGTCCCACATACGGACGGTCATGTCGCCGCTGACGGTCGTCACCACCCGGCTGTCGGGGCTGAAGGCCGCGTCGGAGACCACCCCGTCATGTCCCGTCAGGACCGTGGCCGGCTCGAACCACTCGTCTCCACCCCCACCGCGCCCGACGGGATGACGGCTTCGCCGGGCGACGGGCGTCTCCCGGTTCGCGCCGGCCGCGGGAGCCGCGCCTTCCTCCTGGACGGAGGTGGTGGTCCGATGACGACGCTGCTCCCACCAGAAGATCGCGAGCGTGATGGGGAGGGCGACAACGCTTGCGAGCGCTCCGACGGCGTCCCACGTCATAGTCAGATCGTACGTTTCGATCGCCGGGCGGGAGAGCCGTCGCCTCACCGGCGTCGGGGGGTGCGAACCGTCGTCACCGCCCCCCGCGCAGCCTGCGCAGGAACGCCCGCAGGCCGGACGGTGGCGGCTGTCCCGCGGCGTCCTCACCAGAGGGTGACGACGCCGAATCGCCCGGAACGGAACCGGTCCCGGGGGAGTGGCGGCCGTCGAGCTCGTAGCGTACGGGCAGGGAGCGGAGCGCGCGGACGAAGGGGGACGGGCGCCACGGCAGGCGGCCGGGCGGGAGCGCCGGCGTGAGCGTGGAGAACCGGTCGAGCAGGCGGCGGACGGCGATCGTGGTCATCATGGTGGCGAGCCGGCGGCTCGGGCAGCCGTGCGGGCCGGCGCCCCAGGCGAGGTGGGCGCGGGTGCTGCGCACGGTGTCCCTCGGGAGGGCGGCGGCGAACACCGGATCGGCGTGCGCGCCCGCGATCGACAGCATCACCGGGTCTCCGGCCGCGACGGTGAACCGCCCCAGCTTCACGTCGGCCCGGGCGTAGCGGAAGCTGAGGTTGGCCAGCGCCGGGTTGGACAGGGCGACGCGGTTGACGACCTCCTCGATCGCGCCGACCGACAGGGCCTGCCGCAGCTCCGGATTGGTGATCACTTCGACGATGACGTTGCAGATCAGGCCGCCGGTGAAGTCGAGGAAGCCGGGCAGCATGAGCAGCTCCCTGGCCAGCTCCTCGTCGGTCAGGCCAGGGTCGGCCGCCAGCATGTACGAGGGCAGGTCGTCGCCGCGGCGGTGCCGCTTGTCCGTCGCCAGCTCCAGGAGGGCGGCGTACAGGCGCTGGTAGGCGCCGCCGGAGTCGGGGCCGTCGATCAGGCGCCACAGGTCCGTCACCACGTCGTCGCCGCGCTCGAGCGTGACGCCGAGGAGGTGGTTGGCGACCATCAGCGGCAGCGGCCGACCGTACTGCGCGGCCAGGTCGGCCCGCCCGGCGGGCGCCTCCTCCGTCATCACGCCGATCAGGTCGTCGCAGTAGCGCACGACGGCCCGCTCCAGCACCCTGGCCTGCTCGTGGCCGGGGTCCTGGAACGGCCGGAGGGCCGCGTTCCAGGAGCCGCGGAGCGCGTGGTGCCGCTCCCCGTCGTGGAAACCCATGTTGTCGGCCTTGAGGAGGGCGAGCAGCGGCCAGTCGGGCGGGACGCGTCCCTCGGCGTACGCCCGCCAGGTGTCCACGCGCTTGCTCCACAGCTCGCGGGGGTTCTGCATGACCTGCAGCACCTCGTCGTAGCCGAGCACGAACCAGACCGGCACGCCGAGGAGGTCGACGGGGGCCACCGGGCCGTACCTGCCGCGCAGGCGTTCGTGGACGAGCCCGGGGTCGGCGTCGTACTCCGCCGTGAGCAGGGGTTCCAGCGGCGACGAGGACAGAGGGGTCGCGGCCGACGCGGACCGGCTATCGCGGATCACAACTGCGGGCCTGCCTTTCCGGCTCCTGCGCCTTACAGGACGATGCGGGCGATCCGCGGATGAACGGGTCTGGGCGGCGATCTTAGACGTCCGGCCGCCGTCTGTCATCGGCCGGAGCCGCCGTCTCTCATCGGCGAGAGACACCGGGACCTGCCGTCCCGGCGGCGTCCCCGGCGAGCGGGTCCATCCCGCGAGCCCCCTGTTCCCTCGGCCGCGGCGCTCCGGGTCAGTCGCCGGTGCTCCACCTAGGGCGCAGGACTGCGCTCCTCTTGCCGGGGCGGACGCTGAACCGCGCCGCGAGGACGAAGCCGCCCTCGGGGGTGGGCTCCGCGGTGAGGCGCCCGCCCGCGAGCGCGACGCGCTCCCCGAGGCCTGGGAGCCCGAAGCCTCCGCCCAGGGAGGGCGCGGCCCTGGCCGTTCTCCGGTCGTCGCACACGTCGCCGGCCGGCTCGTCGCCCCGGCCGGCGGTGTTGACCACGGAGACGTTCACGTCGTCGCCCATCAGGGTGCAGGTGACCCGCACCTCGGAGTCCGGAGCGTGCTTGCGCACGTTGCTCAGCCCCTCCTGCACCAGGCGGTAGCAGGCGTGCGCGACCTGCCGAGGCAGCGCCTGCGGCGGGACGTCGAGGTGGAGGCTGATCCGCATGCCCATGTGCTGGGACTCCTCCACGAGGCGGGTGATCCCCTCCGGCCCCTTGACCGCCGGCTGGTCCTCCCGGCGGAGCACGGTGAGGAGCTGGCGCAGCTCGCCGAGGGCCTGCACGCCCTTGTCCTCGATGCCCGTGGCGAGCCGGGAGACCTCGAGGGAGTCCCTGCAGTCCCGGATCACGCCGGCGTTGAGGACCATGACGGTCACGGCGTGCGTCACCGTGTCGTGCAGCTCCCGGGCGATCTTGCGTCGCTCCTCGGAGGCCGCCCGTTCCTCGCGCTCGCGGACCCCGGCCCGCAGCTCGCCGATCATCCGCCGGTACGCGCACACCCACGTCCCCACCAGGGCGGGCAGGTAGATGAGCGTCACCGCGCGCACGACGCAGAGGTAGAGGAGCTGGTCGGTGTACGGGTTCACGTAGTCGACGGCGGCGTACACCCCCGTGAGCGCCAGCGCGACCCCCGACCACGAGCGCATCCGGCACTCGGACGTCATGGAGAACGCGGCGAGGACCATGGGCACGGTCTGGCCGGTCACGCAGGCGCACGCGACGGACGCGGCGATCGCCGGCCAGGCCGTCCGGCGCCGTACGAACATGGTCGCGGCCGTGACCGAGCCCACGAGGAACTCGATCCAGTCCGGAACCGGTCCCCACAGTGAGAAGGAGCGGCCGATGGCGGTCGTCGGGATCGTGAACGCGACCACCGCGGTCGCCATCAGAAGATCGACCAGTACGCCACGCCGGCGGAGCGCGACGCCTGCCATAGTGCGCCCCATATGAGCCATTCTGCGACGGTTATGGCTGAATGTCTCGCCCGGCCGTGCCCCGACCGGCGCCTCCCGCAACGTCAGGGCAGGGCGGCGGCGATGCGGTCGACCTGAGCGGGGTCGGCCGACCAGCAGTACAGCATCAGCTCGTCGGCGCCCACGTCGCCGAAGGCCCGCACGGCCCCCCGGATCGCCTCCCGCGAGGTCAGCATCCCCTCCACCCTCGTCTCACCCGAGTCGAGGAACGCGTAGTAGCCGCCGGCCGCGCGGCGGGCCTCGTCCAGGACGGCTTCGGGGCCGAGCGCCGCGTTTGCCTGGGCGACGAGCCGCGGACGGCCCGGCCGCCCGGCCCTCTCCCACGACTCCTCGACCATCCGGAAGAGCCGGTCCATCTCCTCCGGCGGGAGCGTCGAGGCCATGAGGCCGTCCCCCCAGCGGGCCACCCGCTCGGCCGTGGCCTGGACGAAGCCGCCGAACAGCACCTCGGGACCCCCGGGACGGGAGGGCGCCGGGCCGATCGGGCCGATCCCCTCGCCGTACGGGCGGCCGGCCCAGACGCGCCGCAGCGCCGCCATCTGCTCGTCGAGGCGGCGGCCGCGGCGCCGGTGCTCGGCGCCCATGGCCAGGAAGTCGTCCTCCCGCGCGCCGACGCCGATCCCGACGGTGAGGCGGCCGCCACTGAGCCGGTCGAGCGTGGCGAGCTCCTTGGCCATCAGGGCCGTCGGGCGCATGGGCGCGATCAGGACCTCGGTCATGACCCGGATCCGGGAGGTGGCCCCCGCGAGGGCCGCCAGCGTCACCAGCGGCTCCGGGTTGTCGTACACGAGGCGGTCGACCAGGCCGAGGCTGGAGAAGGGCCCGTCCTCGGCGCGGCGCGCCCATTCCGGCAGCGCGTCGAGGCCGCCGACGGGCAGGCCGAGTCCGACGTTCATGGCCACCCCCGTGTCGGTCGCGCCGGCGTCACCGGCCAGGTGACGCCGGAACGCGTCATCTCGTCGTCCTCGTGCGGAGGATGCGGCGGTGGTGAAGTCCCGATGACCGCCGGGCGCCCTTCTCCAACAGTAGGCGCCGTGGCGGGGTCACATGGGGGGCGGGCCGCCGAAGGTGCGGTCAGGCCCGGGGCCGAAGCCGGGATCCCAGCCGTTGTCGACGGGAGGGACGTCGTCCCGGGGCGCGCACCGGTCGCCGCAGCCGCCGAAGCGCGCGGAGTCGATGGGCGGGAAGGACGATTTCGGAACGCCCTTCAGCGCGCTGATCATCGTCTTCTTCCAGATGCGGCCGGAGATGTCCGCCCCGAAGACCACGCTGTAGTACCTGCCGCCGATGGTCACGCCGCTCAGCCGGTGCGTGCTCGCCCCACGGGGGTCGCCGAGGCTGACCGCGCCGGCGAGGTCGGGGGTGAACCCGGCGAACCACGCCGTCGAGTAGTCGTCACTGGTGCCGGTCTTGCCCGCCGCGTCCCGGCCGATGCCTCCCACGGCGCTCATGGTGCCCTGGGGGCCGAACACGCCCCGCATGACGTCCGCGGCGGCGTCGGCCACCTCGGGGTCGAGGGCCTGGCGGCACTTCGGCTGGTACCGCGTGGTCTTGCCGTTCCTGTCGGTGATGGCGCTGACGGCCTGGGGCGGGCAGTAGGAGCCGCGGGCGGCGATGGCGGCGTACGCCGTGGCGACCGTCACCGGGTCCATCTCGTTGACGCCGAGCGTGAAGGTCTCGTACTGCTGCAGCGGCCCGCCGTCGGCCCGCTTGACGCCCAGCGACTCGGCGGTCCTGACGACGTCGCACAGGCCCACCTTCTGCTCCAGCTTCAGGAAGAAGGTGTTGACCGACTGCCAGGTGCCCGTCTTCAGCGTCTTGAACCCGCCGGACCCCTCGTCGTTGGCGACGGTGTGGGCGGGGTCGCCGACGTTGCGGCCCTTGCAGTCGGTGAACGACGAGTAGCCGGGCGCGGTGTACCCGGCCGGGCTGTCGAGACCGTCGTCCACCCTCCAGCCCTGCTTGAGGGCCGTGAGCAGCGTGAACACCTTGAACGTCGAGCCCGCCTGGAAGCCGGTGCCGCCGCCGTGGGCGCGGTCGGCCACCACGTTGTAGGAGATCTGCTTCTTGCGGGCGTCGGTCCCGTACCTCCGGCTGGCCGCCATCGCCCTGATCCGGCCGGTCCCCGGCTCGACCAGGGCTTCGGAGGCCACGGGGTCGTCGGTGGCGTCGACCCGGTCCTTGATCGCCGCGTCGGCCGCAGCCTGCAGCTTCGGGTCGAGCGTGGTCCTGATGACCAGGCCGCCGCGCTTGAGGAACTGGTCGCGGTCCTGCCGCGTCCTGCCGAAGGCGGCGAACACGGGGTTGGTGAGGATGTCTGCCCGCACGTACATGCAGAAGTACGGATAGGGGCTGGACTCGCACCCGCCGGGCAGGGGAGTGCCCTTGTACCCCAGCGGCTCGGCCTTGGCCTCCGCCGCCTGCCCCGGCGTGATCTTCTTGAGCTGCGCCATGCGGTCGAGCACCACGTCGCGCCGCGCGAGCAGGAGCCCCCGGCTCTTCTTCCCCGCCGCGGGGTCGGTCTCGTTGGGCTTCTGCACGGCCCCCGCCAGCGTCGCCGCCTGGACGAGGGACAGGTCGGCCGCGGACACGCCGAAGAACCTCTTGGCCGCCGCCTCCACCCCGTACGCCCCCGCCCCGAAGTAGGCGATGTTCAGGTACTTCTCCAGGATCTGGTCCTTGGTGTACTTCTGCTCCAGGCCCATCGCGTACCGGAGCTCGTTGAGCTTGCGCCCGTAGCTCGGCGCCAGCGCCTCCTCCTGCTCCTTCTTCGTCCTGGCCTTGTTGAGCATCACCTGCTTGACGTACTGCTGGGTGATGGAGGAGCCGCCCTGCGCCACGCCGCCCGTCGTGACGTTCTTGGCCAGGGCGCGCAGCGTCCCCTGGATGTCGATCGGCCCGTGCTGGTAGAACCGGTAGTCCTCGATGGAGATGATCGCCGTCTTCATCACGGCGGCCACCCGGTCGAGCGGCACGATCTCCCGGTACTGCTCGTAGAACTGGGCGATCTGGTGGCCGTCCGCGTCCAGCACGACGGACTTCTCGGAGAGCGGGGGTTCCTGGAGGTCCTCCGGCTTGACGTCCAGGTCGTTCGACGCGGTCACGATGCCGACGCCCACGCCGCCGACGGCCGGAAGCGATATCCCGGCCACCAGGACGCCCGCGACGACCGCGAGCGCCAGGAGAAGCGCGACGCCTTTGCTGCCTTCTATCCGAATCATCCCCCGCTTAGGCATACCTGGGAGATTACGAGTTCTGGCTGACCAGAGAGCGGGGTGATGCTTGACGATTCCTGTGAGGTTCGCCTCATCGCGGGCCGCCGGGTGCCGTCGCGCTCAGCGAATCGGACATAGTGTGGCTAAGTGGACACAGACCGACGTCTCGGGGACTTTCTCCGTGCTCGCCGCCAGGCCATGAGCCCGGAGGACGTCGGTGTGGCCGAGACGGGCCGCCGCCGCACGCCGGGGCTGCGCAGGGTGGAGGTGGCCCGGCTGGCCGGGATCAGCACCGACTACTACATCCGTCTGGAGCAGGGCCGCGAGCGCCGTCCCTCGGATCACGTGCTGAGCGCCCTGGCCCAGGTGCTGGGCCTGGACGAGGACGCGGCCCGGCACCTGCACGAACTCGTCCATCCGCGTCCGCAGGCGGGGCCTCGGCCGCCGTGCCGGCGGGAGCCGGTCAGCCCCGCCCTGCAGCGGCTGCTGCACGGCTGGCACGAGGGCCCAGCGTTCGTCCACGGCCGCTGGCTGGACGTGCTCGCGGTCAACGCCGTCGCGAACGTCCTGTACGAGGGCCTGGAGCACCGGGACAACCTGCTGCGGCTGCTGTTCCTCAACCCTCTCGCGACCGAGTTCTACGCCGACTGGGAGGAGACCGCCCGTTCGCAGGTGGCGCTCCTGCGGGCGGCGGCGGGCGCGGTTCCGGACGACCCGTTCCTGCCCCAGCTCGTGGAGGAGCTCTCCGTGCGCAGCGCGGAGTTCCGGCGCATGTGGGCGCGCCACGAGGTCAGGCCGAGGACGACCGAGGTGAGACGGTTCCGGCACCCCAGAGCCGGGGAGATGGCCCTGCGGTACGAGTCCCTGACCGTCAACAGCGCTCCGGGCCAGCAGCTCATCGTCTTCGAGGCGGCGCCGGGCACCGGCTCCGAACGGGCGGTCGACGTGCTGCGCTCCCTCGCGCGGCCTGCGGTCGCGGCCCGTCCCGAGTAGACCCCGGGCTCCTGCGCCGACGTTCCCCGGGGTGCGCCGTGTGTCGCTGCTGTGACAGGGGCGCCGGGAGGGAAAAACCACGGTGTCGCGGGCGCGCGGTCCACCGGGCCGCCGCGGCGACCTGACGCCCTCCTTGGCAGACGAGAGGATCTTTAATGAGCGACATCAGTCTGGCGCAGGCCGTGGTGCTCGGCGTGGTGGAGGGGGTGACGGAGTTCCTCCCGGTCTCCTCCACAGGCCACCTGAAGATCGCCGAGGGCCTCATGGGCATCCGGGTGAGCGACGCGGCGGTGGTCGGCTTCACCGCGGTGATCCAGGTCGGGGCGATCGCCGCGGCGCTGGTGTACTTCTCGGGCGACATCGTCCGGATCGTCTCCGCCTGGTTCCGCGGCCTGGTCCGGCCGGAGGAGCGGCACGGCCACGACTACGCCTTCGCCTGGTGGGTGGTCTTCGCCACGATCCCGATCGTGGTCGTGGGCCTGGCCGCCAAGCCGCTCATCCAGGGTCCCCTCGCCTCCTTGTGGGTGGTGGCCGCCTCGCTGCTCGCCGGCAGCGCCGTCATGTGGGCCGCCGACCGGGTGGGCAGGCACAAGCGCGGCGAGGACGACACCACGTTCAGGGACGCCATGCTGGTGGGCACCTCCCAGATCGCCGCCCTGCTGTTCCCCGGCTTCTCCCGCTCCGGCGCCACCATGTCCACCGCCCTGCTGCTCGACCTGGACCGGGTCGCTGCCACCCGGCTGTCGTTCCTCCTCGGCATCCCCGCCCTGACGGGGGCCGGCCTGTACGAGCTCAAGGACGCCGCCGGCGCGGGGACCGGCGTCGCACCGCTGGTGGCTGGGACGGCGGTGTCCTTCGTCGTCGCGTACGCCTCGATCGCCTGGCTGCTGCGGTACGTCGCGAGCCACTCGTTCACCGTCTTCGTGGTCTACCGGATCGGCGTCGCGGCGCTCCTGCTCGCCCTGCTCGGCGCCGGGGCGATCGCCGCGTGACCCCTGCCGGGCCCATGATCCAGGACGGGCCGGGCCGCTCCGGCGAGATCTAGACGCGCCTGGCGGCCGACACGACGACCGACGTGAGGACCACGAGCCCCCCCGCGGCCCACAGCACGCCGGTCACGGTGACCGCGCCCACGATGAGGCTGCCGAACAGGGCCCCCAGCGCGATGGCCAGGTTGAACATGCAGGTGTTGAGCCCGGTGGCGGCCTCGACGCCCCGGGGCGCCGCCTTGATGATCCAGGTCTGCACGCTCACCGGCAGGCCGCCGAACGCGAGACCCCACAGGATCAGCAGGATCGACCCGGTCACGGGGCTGCCGCCGACGAACGGGAACAGCGCCAGGACCGCCGCGAGCGTCAGGCTCACCGCGACGATGGCAGCGCGGACGTCGCGGCCCGCCCACGATCCGGCGACGAGGTTGCCGGCCATGCCGGCCACGCCGTACGCGAGCAGCAGCGGGCCGACGAACGTGGCGTCCACGCCGGAGACGTCCTGCAGGACCGGGCTGACGAACGTGAACGCGCCGTAGTGCCCGGCCACGAGCAGGAAGGTGGCGACGACCCCGACCCGTACGGCCGGTGTGCGGAGCTGGTCGGCCAGCGTGCGCAGCCGGACCGGCTCGGTGGCGGGCATCCGGGGGAGCAGCACGGACAGCGCGGCGACCAGCAGGAGCGCGACCGCGGCGACCGCGGCGAACGCGAGGCGCCAGCCCGCGAACTCGCCGAGGACCGTGCCCGCGGGGACGCCGAGGACGTTGGCCGCCATGGCCCCGAAGAAGATCAGTGATGTCGCCCGGGCCACGTGCGACGGGGGGACCAGCCGTACGCCGAGGCCCGCGGCGAGCGACCAGAAGCCGCCGATGCTGACGCCCACGAACAGGCGAGCCGCCATCAGCAGGGCGTAGCCCGGCGTCAGCGCCGAGACCACGTTGGCCGCCATCGCCAGGAGGATCAGCCCGAGCAGGACCACCCGCCGGTCCAGCCCCCGGATGGCCACCGGGAGCAGCGGCGCGGTGACCGCGGCGACCAGGCCGGACACGGTGACCATGAGGCCCACCTCGCCGTCGGAGACGTGCAGGCCCCCGCCGATCGCGGTGAGAAGTCCCATCGGCAGGTTCTCGACGGTGACCACCAGGAAGGTCCCCAGCGCGACGGCGACCACCGCGATCCAGTTCCTGAGGGGCACCCGCTCCGGCGTGAGCGCCGGGGCGGGGACGGACTCGACCTGCGTCATGGGGATCGCTCCTCTGCTCTCGGGCCTCGGAATTGCATTTCTCACCGCCGTTTCCCGCGCACGCGCCGCGGACGCCTCGGCAACGGACGTTAGATGCGAATTCCGTGCGCGGTCAACGCGTATTCCCGTGAATCGGGGACGAGCTCTTTTCTTTCAGGGGGAAAGCGGGGTTGCCGTCGGGGCGTGGCCATTTGTGCCGGAGAAGTACGGTTATGCCCTATATCGTCCTGCTCTGCAGTGGGGGCCGTTAGGGGTTGTGGAAAAGTGCGCCCGCCGCGAATTCTGAATATGTCCGGCTGGCCGAGAGGGTGAATTCCCTGGCACCGGGACCGTGCTGTCACGGGCTGTTCACGGTATTCGTTCCCCGGCCGGGTGCAATTCGCTCCCAACCGATGCCGGCCGACGCCGGCGGGAAAGGCGGGTCACCATGCATGGACTGATTCAAGTGGCCGGTGTCATCGACCAGGCCGAGGCGGACCTGATCGTCGAGGAGGGCGCCGACTGGCTGGGCTTTGCGCTGCGGCTCCCCGCGAAGAACGAGGACCTGTCCGAGGCGGACGCCGCAGCGATCATCAAGGAGATCCAGCCGGAGCACCGGGGCGTCGTGATCACCTACCTGACGGAGGCCGAGGAGATCAAGGCGTTCTGCGGGGAGCTGGGCGTCACCGCCGTCCAGCTGCACGGCGACGTGACGCCCGGCGAGCTGCGGACCCTCCGGCGCATCGCCCCCGACCTGTACGTGCTCAAGAGCCTCGTGGTCAAGCAGGACAACATCGGCGAGCTGGCCGGGATCGTGGACGAGGCGGCCGAGTGGGTCGACATGTTCATCACCGACAGCTTCAACCCGGCCACCGGCGCCAAGGGCGCCACCGGGCTCCTGCACGACTGGTCGATCAGCGCCGAGCTGGTGCGGATCTCGCCGCGGCCGCTGATGCTGGCCGGCGGGCTGAACCCGGGCAACGTGGCGGCGGCGATCGCAGAGGTACGCCCGGCCGCCGTCGACGCGCACACCGGCTTGGAGGACCCGGTCACCCGCCGGAAGGACCGCGCGAAGGTGCGCACGTTCGTGGCCGAGGCCCGCAGGGCCTTCGCCGAGCTGGGGACGGGTGTGGTCGTATGACCACCGCGACGGCGGCGGGGGTCGGCACCGTCCGCCTGCTGCCGCAGACCCGGGCCCTGCGGGCGCTGCACACGGTCATGCGCGACCGGCACGCCGGCCGCGAGGAGTTCGTCACCTCGTCGGGCCGCGTCATCCGGCAGCTGATCGAGACGGCGCTCGACCTCCTCCCGTTCGAGCCGCGCGAGGTCTGCACGCCGGTGGGGCGCACCTACCACGGGCTGCGGATGACGCCGCACATCTGCGGCGTGTCCGTCCTGCGGGCCGGGGACAGCATGGAGTCCGAGCTGCGGGCGATCGCCCCGGGGGTGCGGATCGGCAAGATCCTCATCCAGCGGGACACGGTCACGAAACTTCCCCACCTGTACTACGCGGCGCTGCCCGCGGACATCGACCGGCGGCACGTGCTGCTGCTGGACCCGATGCTGGCCACCGGCGGGACCGCGCTGGCCGCCGTCGAGGTCCTGCTCGGCCAGGGCGTCGAGGAGGACGCCATCGTGTTCGTCACCCTGCTGTCCTCTCCTGAGGGCATCAAGGCGGTCCACGCGCGCCACCCGCGCGTACGGATCGTCACGTCGGCCGTCGAGGAACGGCTCAACGAGAACGCGTACATGATCCCCGGAATCGGCGACTTCGGCGACCGCTACTTCGGCACCGACGTCGTGCGATGAGGCGACGCGTTCCACCCACCGGCGCCCTGGTCGTCGTCGCAGCCGTCGTGCTCGCCCGGACCGGGCCGGCCGTATCCGCGGCCGGGCACGGCGGAGCTCCGGCGCCGGGGAGGACGGTCTCCCCGTAACCCTCCTTATCCGTCCCATGCAGGGGGAGTAAATGAACACTCCACGCACTGAAGCGCGGCGGAAAGCACCAGAGAACACCTGCCTTCCCGATCTGCTCGACGCGCAGGTCCGCATGCGCCCACAGGACACGGCGGTCGTCTGCGGAGACGACCGGCTGACGTACCGGGAGCTCGCGGACGCCAGCGCGGCGCTCGGCGGGTACCTGCGAGAGCTCGGCGTCGCCCCCGACGACCGGGTGGGGCTCTTCGTGGAGCCCTCGCTCGACCTGATGGTCGGCGTGTGGGGAATCCTGTACGCCGGCGGGGCGTACCTGCCGCTGTCCCCGGAGTATCCCGAGGAGCGGCTGCGGTACATGCTGGAGGACGCCCGCGTCCGGGTCGTCGTCACCCAGGACGAGCTCGTGTCCAGGCTGGCCGAGCTGGCGCCCGCCGGGACGAGGATCGTCACGCTGAAGGACGCCGACCGGCTCACCGGGCCGCCGGGAACCCACCCGGACCTGCGCCCCGGACACCTGGCCTACGTCATCTACACCTCCGGCAGCACCGGGAAGCCGAAGGGGGTGATGATCGAGCACCGCAGCATCGTCAGCCAGATGCGGTGGCTGAAGGCCGCCTACGGGATCGACCACGAGAAGACCGTCGTGCAGAAGACGCCGATGAGCTTCGACGCGGCGCAGTGGGAGATCCTCGCGCCGGCGTGCGGCTCGGTGGTCGCCGTGGGACCGCCCGGCGTGTACCGGGACGCCGAGCGGCTGATCGACGTCATCAGGACGCACGAGGTCACCACGCTGCAGTGCGTCCCGACGCTGCTGACGGCGCTGCTGGACACCGACGAGCTGCAGACCTGCCGGTCGCTGACGCAGGTCTTCACCGGCGGCGAGGTCCTGTCCAAGACGCTCGCGACGAGCTTCCTCGAGACCCTGCCCCGGTGTGAGCTGATCAACCTGTACGGGCCGACCGAGTGCACGATCAACTCGTCGGCGTACACCGTGGACCGCGCCACCGTCGGGGAGGGCCCGAACGCGATCTCGATCGGCGCCCCGGTCGACCACACCGGCTACCACATCCTCGACGTCGGCGGGGCGCCGGCGGCGGTCGGCGAGATCGGCGAGCTGTACATCGGAGGCGTCCAGATCGCCCGCGGCTACCTGCACCGTCCGGAGCTGACCGCGGAGCGGTTCGTGCCGAACCGGTTCGGCGAGGGCAGGCTGTTCAAGACCGGCGACCTCGCGTACTGGAACGCCGACGGGACGGTGCAGTTCGTCGGCCGGGCGGACAACCAGGTCAAGCTGCGCGGCTTCCGGGTCGAGCTCGACGAGATCAAGCTGGCGATCGAGACCCACGACTGGGTCAAGCACGCCGCGGTCATCGTGAAGAACGACCCGCGCACCGGGTTCCAGAACCTCATCGCCTGCGTCGAGCTGAACCCCAAGGAAGCGGCCCTGATGGACCAGGGCAGCCACGGCGCGCACCACCAGTCCAAGGAGAGCAGGCTCCAGGTCAGGGCGCAGCTGTCGAACGCCGGGGTCCGGGACGAGGAGGACCTCGCCGGCAGGCCGGTGATCGACCTGCCCGGCAGGGAGGCGACCGCGAGGCAGCGCGCGCTGGCGTTCGCCCGCAAGACCTACCGGTTCTACGAGGGCGGGCAGATCAGCCGGGGCGACATCCTGAAACTGCTGGCCAGGCAGGTGACGGGCGCGCCCTCCCGCGAGCTCGGCACCCTGGGCCCGGACGAGCTCGGCGAGATCCTGCGGCACTTCGGGCAGCACCTCAGCGAGGAGCGGCTGCTGCCGAAGTACGCGTACGCCTCGCCCGGCGCGCTGTACGCGACCCAGCTGTACCTCGAGGTCGACCGGGTCGGCGGCCTCGCCCCCGGCCTCTACTACCACCACCCGGTGCACCACCGGCTCGTGCTGATCAAGCCGGCGGCCGAGGGGCCGCGGCCGCGGGTGAGGCTGCACTTCGTCGGCAAGAGGCGGGCGATCGAACCGGTCTACAAGAACAACATCCGCGAGGTCCTCGAGATCGAGACCGGGCACATGGTCGGCCTGTTCGAGGAGGTGCTGCCCGAGTACGGCCTGGACATCAGGCCCCTGGAGTACGCGCCGGCCACGAAGGACCGCCTGGGCTGCGCCGAAGAGGACGACTACATCGGCACGTTCGAGCTGGTCCCGTACGCGGGACCCCGCACGGACGAGGTCGACGTCTACGTCCAGGCGCATCCCGGCAAGGTCCCCGACCTGCAGGCCGGCCAGTACGCCTACGAGAACGGGCGGCTGCGGCTGATCTCCGAGGAGCTCATCCTCAAAAAGCACGTCATCGCCATCAACCAGCAGGTCTACGACCGGGCCGGCATCGGCGTCTCGGTGGTCAGCAGGAACGGCGAGGACTGGCTGCGCTACATCGACCTGGGCCGCACGCTGCAGCACCTGTCGATGAACGACCTCAACTTCGGGTTCATGTCGTCCGGCTACAGCTCGAAGACCGGCGACGACCTGCCCTCGGCGCGCCGGATCGACGCCATCCTGCGCAGCTGCGGCCGGCCCACCGGGCCGTCGTACTTCTTCGTCGGCGGCCGCGTGAGCGAAGCGCAGCGGCTGAGCGAGGGGATGAAGGAGGACGCGGTCCACATGAGGGGCCCGGCGGAGATGATCAGGGACGACCTGATCAACTTCCTGCCGGACTACATGATCCCCAACAAGGTCGTCGTGCTGGACCGGCTGCCGTTCACGGCCAACGGCAAGATCGACGTCAAGGCCCTGGCCGCGTCCGACAAGACGAACGCCGACACCTCCGACCAGCCGTTCGTCGCGCCGAGGACCGTCACCGAGCGCCGGATCGCCGAGCTGTGGAAGAAGGCGATGAAGCGGGAGACGGTCTCGGTCCGGGACGACTTCTTCGCCTCCGGCGGCAACTCGCTGATCGCGGTCGGCCTGATCAACAGGATCAACCGGGAGTTCTGCGCCTCCGTGCCGCTGCAGGCGCTGTTCGAGTGCCCCACGGTGGAGAAGCTCGCCCGGCTGGTCGACGGGCGCGAGCAGGAGGAGTGCACGCGACTGGTGCCGTTGCAGCGGGAGGGGACGGACAGCCCCGTCTACTGCTGGCCCGGTCTCGGCGGCTACCCCCTCAACCTGCGCCTGCTGGCCGGCGAGATGGGCGCCGAAAGGCCCTTCTACGGCGTGCAGGCGTACGGCATCAACGCCGGCGAGGTCCCGTACGCGACCATCGTGGAGATGGCGGCCGAGGACATCCGGATGATCAGGCGGCGCCAGCCGGCCGGTCCGTACACGCTGTGGGGGTACTCGTTCGGCGCGCGCGTCGCGTTCGAGGCCGCCTACCAGTTGGAGCGGGCCGGGGAACAGGTCGACCACCTGTTCCTGATCGCGCCGGGCTCGCCCAAGGTCGACGCCGGGGACCCCGCGCACGCGCACGAGGCCGGCTACCACAACAGGGCGTACCTGACGATCCTCTTCTCGGTCTTCGCGGGCACGATCAGCGGGCCCCTGCTGGAGCGGTGCCTGGCCGAGGTCCGGGACGAGGACGGCTTCGCCGCCTTCATCCACCGCCACCTCCCCGACCTGGACGTCGACCTGGTGCGCCGCATCATGCGGGTGGTGGGCCAGACCTTCGAGTTCAAGTACACCTTCCGCGAGCTGACCCGGCGGCGCATCCAGGCGCCGATGACGGTGTTCAAGGCCAGGGGCGACGACTACTCGTTCCTGGAGAACAGCAGCGGTTACTCGGCCACGCCCCCGGTCGTGGTCGATCTGGAGGCCGACCACTACGCCCTGCTCAGGGAGCAGGGGATCGGCGAGCTGACCGCCGCCATCCGGGACCGTCTCGGCGCCGACAAGGAGATCATCATGCCGCACGTCAGCATCAAGCACTTCCCGGTGTCCCTCACCGAACAGCAGCACTCCGACCTCGTC
Organism: Microbispora sp. ATCC PTA-5024; assembly: GCF_000511135.2. Classification (NCBI taxonomy): domain Bacteria; kingdom Bacillati; phylum Actinomycetota; class Actinomycetes; order Streptosporangiales; family Streptosporangiaceae; genus Microbispora; species Microbispora sp. ATCC PTA-5024. The sequence goes on from NZ_KI866528.1 coordinate 97,501, forward strand.
GCGGCCGTGACCGCGGCGATGACGAGCGCCTTCGGCTGCGACGAGGGCGCGGTGTCGATCATCCTGGAGCCGGTCGCGAAGGAGCTGTGGGACCAGCAGGTCTACATCCCCGAGATCGTCAACCGGAGGCACGAACTGGGCAAGCTGCCGAACTACGGCCCCGCGGCCTCGAACTGAGGGGGCGACGATGACTGGAGATAGGCACGGGGGCATCCCGCTGGTGTACGCCGAGGAGGTCGCGGACGCCCTCGCCGAGGGCCGGCCCGTGGTGGCGCTGGAGTCGAACGTCATCACCCACGGCCTGCCGTACCCGGACAACGCCGCGACGGCCAGGAAGGTCGAGGAGGCGGTCCGCGCGGGCGGCGCCGTCCCGGCCACGACCTGCCTGGAGGACGGCCGGATCAAGGTCGGCATGACCGACCGGGACGTCGACCGGTTCGCCTCGGCGGGCGGCATCCCCAAGGTCAGCAGCCGGGACATGCCGGTGGTCCTGGCCCAGGGCGGGCCCGGCGCGCTGACGGTCGCCAGCTCGGTCGTGGCGGCCGAGCTGGCCGGCATCCCGTTCTTCGCCTCGGCCGGCATCGGCGGGGTGCACCGGGGCGCCGAGAAGACGATGGACATCTCCTCCGACCTGATCCAGTTCACCCGGTCGAAGGTGGCGGTCGTCTGCGCCGGGGCCAAGAGCATCCTCGACCTGGCCCTGACCCTGGAGTATCTGGAGACCCACTGCGTCCCGGTGGTGTCCTACCGGTCGGACGACTTCCCCGCGTTCTACTGCGTGTCCAGCGGGATCCGTAGCCCCCAGCGGCTGGACGACGAGCGGGTGATCGCCCGGGCGGTGGAGAGCCACTGGGCGCTCGGCAACAGGAGCGCGTTCCTGATCACCACTCCCGTGCGGGAGGAGGACGCGATCGACGCCGCCGACGTGGACGCGGCCATCGCCGGGGCGACGGCGGCGGCGGAACGGGACGGCGTGCGCGGCAACGCGATCACGAAGTACCTGATGCGCGCGGTCGACGCCGCCACCGAGGGCCGGTCCTCCCGGGCCAACATGTCCGTGCTCGTCAGCACGGCCGAGGTGGGCGGCCGGCTGGCAGCCGCGCACGCGCGGTACCTCCGGGAGACCGGGGCGTGAGCTCTCGTGGGACTGGAGACCCGGATCCGCGGCGCGGGTCCGGGGCTCCTCCGTCAGGCCCGGAGGCTCACCCGGACGCCGCGGGCGTGGTCTCCCGGGGCCGCAGCCGCCGGTCCATCTCGGCGACCGTGGCCGCCCAGATGTCCGAATCGGGATCGATGACCGCGAAGTGGTCTCCCGCCTGCTCGATGTAGGTCACGTCGTCGCCGGCCCCGCGCGCCCGGGCGACGTAGCGGCGGTTGAAGTCGACCAGGTCGAGATCGTCGCCGAGCCCCTGGACGACGAGCTGCGGGACGCCGATCGGGAGGCGGCTCATCGGATCGGCGGCCGCGTACACCTCGGGGACCTCGGCCCGCGGGCCGCCGAGGGCGTGGGGGACGGCGCCCGTCCCGACCCGTCGCCCTTCCCCCTCGGCGAGGTCGACCACGCCGGCCAGCGAGACCGCGAGCGCGACCCCGGCGCCGTCGGCCGCCGCGCGCAGGGCG
>NZ_KI866528.1:99140-135121 GCF_000511135.2 Microbispora sp. ATCC PTA-5024
GGCCGCCCGCCGAGTGGCCGGCGACCGCGACACGGGCGAGGTCGAGCGGGAGGTCGCCGGCCACGGCCGCCAGGCCGGAGATCCCCGCCGCGACGTCCGCGGTGGTGGCGTCCCAGCCGTGCCGGTCCGCGCGGCGGTATTCGAGGTTCCATGCGGCGTACCCGCGGCCGGCCAGGTCGACGGCGAGCGCGTCCATCAGGTCGGCGGCCCAGATCGACCGCCAGTAGCCCCCGTGGACGAGCACCGCCACGGGCAGCGGGCGGCCGTCGTGGTCCGGCGGCAGGCGCAGCTCGCCCCACTGCTCGTCGCCCGGGCCGTACGGGACGCGGCGCGCCGGGTGCCGCAGCCGGTGCACGGCGTGCCGGACGGCCCACGCGAGGCCCCCGAGGCCGCGGCCGTGGAGATGCGCGGCGCCGCCCGCGGGCTCGACCGGCCCGGTGACGGCCATGTCGTACCACACGGTCCGCGGCCCGGGGAGGGGATCGGAGATCAGCCGGCGGACGCCGGCGTCGGGGCCGGGCAGGACCACGACCGCGCACGACTCGTCCCGGGCCGCCTCGCCGAGCACGTCCCGCAGCCCCTCCACGCCCGCGACGTTCACCAGCGAGCCCGGGACGCCCAGCCGTTCCCATTCGGTCTCGGCGACCCGCCGGACCAGCGCGGGGTCCGCCACCAGCCCGGGGCCCGCCACCACGAGGACGCGCACCGCCGCCCTGTCGCCACCCGTCACATCGGTTCCCTTCCGGTCGCCCGCCTCGGCTTGCTCATCGGGGCGCCGTCCCCGCGTCGCCCGTCCCGTCCCTCCCGAGGAACCGCAGCGCGTTGCCGCCCAGCAGCTTCGCGCGCTGCCCCTCGTCGAGGAAGTCCGCCGCGCGGACCACCCGCCCGGCCGGGCGCTCTCCCAGCGGGTAGGGGTAGTCGCTGCCGAGGAGGATACGGTCCTCGCCCATCGTGTCCACGAGCAGGCGCAACGCGGCGGGGTCGAACACCACGCTGTCGACGTGGAAGCGGTCGACGTAGTGGCTCGGGGGAAAGGACGACCGGCCGCGGACCAGGTCGCCGCGGCGGTGCCAGGCGTTGTCCGCCCGCCCCAGCCAGAAGGGGAAGCTGCCGCCGCCATGGGCGAAGCAGATGCGCAGCGAGGGCGGCACCCGGTCCAGCACGCCGCCGAGGATGAGTGCCAGGACGGACAGGTGCGTCTCCGCCGGCATGCCGGTCAGCCAGCGGGCCATCCAGCGGTCGAGCCGCGGCCCGCCGGGCATGTCCCACGGGTGCACGAAGACGGGCGCGCCCACCTCGGCGCAGTGCCGCAGGAACGCCTCGACGCCCGCGTCGTCGAGGTCTTTGTCGCCGACGTGGTTGCCGATCTCGACGCCCGCGTGGCCGGCGGCGAGGCAGCGGTCCAGCTCCGCGCAGGCCGCGTCGGGGTCCTGCAGCGGCACCTGGCAGAACGGCACCAGCCGATCCCCGCCGCCCGCGGTGACCTCCAGCGTCAGGTCGTTGAAGATCCTCGACACCTTGACGGCCTGGTCCGGTGAGCGCTCGTAGGAGAAGAACACCGGCGTGGGGGACACCACCTGCACGTCCACGCCGTCGGCGTCCATGTCGGCCAGGCGCGTCTCCGGGTCCCAGCATTCGGCGCCGACGGGCCGGAACTCGGCGTCGCCGACCATGATCATGGCGGCTCGCTCGGAGTCGACGCGCAGCCAGGGCCAGCCGGAGCCGCCGCACCGGGCGGACAGATCCGGCCACCCCTTCGGCACGACGTGCGTGTGCACGTCGACGACCGGCCCCGGCATCAGCCCCTGCCCGGGTGCAGCGCCCCGCACGCGGCGCAGGTGCGGGCGGCCTCGTCGCCGTAGAACTCCTGGAACACCGGCGGCAGGTCGGTGACGATGTCGCGCACCTGCAACTCCACCTCGTGCACGAGGCCGCCGCAGGCAGGGCAGTACCACTGGAACCTCTCCAGCGTGCCCTCCTCGCGGACCCGCTCGACCACCATGCCGATCGAGCCCGCCTCCGGCCGCTGCGGCGAGTGGGGCACGTTCCCCGGCAGCATCCACATCTGGCCCTCGCGGATGTGCACCGTGCGCGGTCCGCCGGGCGTCATCAGGTTGACGTGCATGTCGCCCTTGATCTGGTAGAAGAACTCCTCGTACGGGTCGACGTGGTAGTCGGTGCGCTGGTTGGGGCCGCCCACCACCTGCACGATGAAGTCCGCCCCGCCCGGGAACATCTCCTTGTTGCCGACGGGCGGCTTCAGCAGGTGCCGGTTCTCCTCGATCCAGCCCGGAAAGCTCACCGGCTCCGCGATGTCGCTCATTTCCTGACTCCTTCCGGCAGTAGCGCCACGGCCTGTATCTCGATCAGCAGATGGGGGTGGGGGAGCTGGTGCACCGCCACCGTGGTGCGGGCCGGCCCGGTCTCGTCGAAGTACTCCGCGTAGACCTCGTTGTAGCCGCCGAAGTCGTTCATGTTCACCAGGTAGGCGGTGACCTGCACCAGATCGGGCAGGTCGGCCCCGACGGCCCGCAGGATGTCCCGGATGTTCTCGATCACGGCGCGGGTCTGCACGCGTATGTCGAGCGAGGTGGTGCCCATCGGGTCGGCCTCGGCGCCCGCGATCGTGTTGTCGGGCCGGCGGCTCGACGTCCCGGAGACGAAGGCGAACCCGCCGGCGACCTTGACGTGCGGGAAGCGGCCGCGCGGAGCGGCCTTGCCCGCCACCGTCCGCGCCCCGCTCACGACGCCGCCCTCAGCGAGGCGGTGCCCAGCCGCTCGACCACGGCCCGCACGTGGTCCCCGGCCCGCAGCGGGACCGCGGCGGTCGCCGCCCCGGCGAGGACGACCCACCCCTCCCGCAGCCGGACGCCCCGCCGGCCGGCCAGCCGGACCGCGGCGTCGAGGGCGCGGCGCGGATCGCCGAGGATCGCCGCCGTCGAGCCGGTCTGCACGACCCGGCCGCCGACCTCCAGCAGCACGCCGAGGTTGTCCAGCCCGTCCGGCACCGGCCGCCAGGGGCCGACGACGAAGCCCGCCGCCGACGTGTTGTCGGCGATCACGTCCGGCAGCGAGAAGGAGAAGCCGTCGTAGCGCGAGTCGATCAGTTCGATCGCCGGGGCGACCGCCCGCACCGCCGAGGCGAGGTCGCCGACCGGCTCCCCCGGCTCCGGGCTGCGCGACATGAGGAAGGCCACCTCGGGCTCCACCCGCGGATGGATGTAGCGGCCCAGGTCCACCAGGCCGCCGTCGTCGACCCGCATCCCGTCGGTGAGCCGGCCCCAGATGACCTCGTCGACGCCGACCTGCGCCATCTTGGCGCGGCTCGTCAGCCCCATCTTCAGGCCGACGAGCCGCTCGCCGCGGGCGAGCCGCCGCTCGACGAGCGCCTCCTGCACCGCGTACGCGGCGGCGGGGCCGACGCCGGCCGCAGCGGCGAGCCTGGGGATCGGCGCGGCCTTCGCCGCCGCCTCGTCGAGCCGGTCGGCGAGCTCCTCGACGCCGGGTCGCGTCTGTCGGGTCATCGGGATCCTCCCCGTGCGAGGTCGAGCGCGACGTCGACGATCATGTCCTCCTGGCCGCCGACCATCCGGCGCCGGCCCAGCTCGACCAGGATCTCCCGGACGTCCACGCCGTACCGCTCCGAGGCGCGCTCGGCGTGGCGCAGGAAACTGGAGTAGACGCCCGCGTAGCCGAGGGACAGCGTCTCCCTGTCGACGCGCACGGGCCGGTCCTGCAGCGGCCGCACGATGTCGTCGGCGGCGTCCATCAGCGCGAAGACGTCGCAGCCGTGGCGCCAGCCGTACAGGTCGGCGACGGCGGCGAAGACCTCCAGCGGCGCGTTGCCCGCCCCCGCGCCCTGCCCGGCCAGCGAGGCGTCGACCCGGGTGGCGCCGTGCTCGACGGCGACCACGCTGTTGGCCACGCCCAGCGACAGGTTGTGGTGCGCGTGGACGCCCACCTCGGTGGCGTCGTCGAGCACCTGACGGTAGGCGTCGACCCGCTCGGCGACGTCGCGCATCAGCAGCCGGCCGCCCGAGTCGGTGACGTAGACGCAGTGCGCGCCGTACGACTCCATCAGCTTGGCCTGCCCGGCGAGGCCGGCCGGGTCGTTCATGTGCGCCATCATCAGGAAGCCGGACACGTCCATGCCGTTCTCCCGCGCCCACGAGATGTGCTGGGCGGAGATGTCGGCCTCGGTGCAGTGGGTGGCGATCCGCACGCTCGTCACGCCGAGGTCGCGGGCGGCCCTCAGGTCGGCGATCGTGCCGATGCCGGGCAGCAGCAGCGTGGTGAGCCGCGCGTTCCGCACGACGGACGCGGCGGCGGCGATCCACTCCGCGTCCGCGGCGGCGCCGTGGCCGTAGGTGACGCTCGACCCCGCGAGCCCGTCGCCGTGGGCCACCTCGATGGCGTCGACCCCGGCGGCGTCGAGGACGGCGGCGATCTCGCGGACCTGGTCCACCGTGTACCTGTGGGCGATCGCGTGCATCCCGTCGCGGAGCGTCACGTCCTGGACGTAGAGCTTCCTCATCCGCGTCGCACCTCCACGAGCCGCTCGGCCGTCCGCAGCGCGGCCGAGGTCATGATGTCGAGGTTGCCGGCGTACTCGGGCAGGTGGTGCCCGGCGCCGGAGACCTCCAGGAAGACGGACACCTGGAGCCCGGAGAACGTCCGGCCCAGCGCCGGCACGTACGCCTCGACCGGGTCGAACTGCACCTCCTGCTTGAGGCGGTAGCCGGGCACGTACTCGCGTACCGCGTCCACCATGGCGGCCACCGACCGCGCGACGGCCGCCCGGTCCGCGCCGGCGTCGGGGCACAGGCAGTAGACGGTGTCCCGCATGAGCGGCGGAGGGTCCGCGGGGTTGAGCACGATGATCGCCTTGCCCCGTCCGGCGCCGCCGACCACCTCGATCGCCCGCGCCGTGGTCTCGGTGAACTCGTCGATGTTCGCCCGGGTGCCCGGCCCGGCCGACCTCGACGCGATCGAGGCGACGATCTCGCCGTACGCGACCGGGGTGACCCGGCCGACGGCGGCGACGATGGGCACGGTCGCCTGGCCGCCGCACGTGACCATGTTGACGTTCGGCTCGGCGAGATGCCGGTCGAGGTTGACCGGCGGCACGACGTACGGGCCGACGGCGGCCGGCGTGAGATCGACGACGGTCCTCCCGTGGGCGCGCAGCGCCGCGTCGTTGTCCCGGTGGGCGCCGGCCGAGGTGGCGTCGAACACGAGGCGGACGTCGGCGAACTCCGGCATCGCGATCAGCCCCTCGACGCCCTTGTCGGTGGTGGCCACCCCCAGCCTGCGGGCGCGGGCCAGGCCGTCCGAGGCGGGGTCGATTCCGGCCATGGCGACCATCCGCAGCGACGCCGACAACCGCATGATCTTGATCATCAGGTCGGTGCCGATGTTGCCCGACCCGATGACGGCCACACCGGTGCTCATGACGTCTCCTCCCGATCGCCGAAGCGGGTCCGGACCGACCCGAGGCCGGATATCCGTGCCTCGTAGGCGGCGCCCGGCGTCACCGGCACCATCGGTCCGAGCGCCCCGGACAGCACGACGTCGCCGGCGCGCAGCGGACGCCCGGCCGCGGCCAGGGTCGCGGCCAGCCACGCCACGGCGTGCGCCGGGTTGCCGAGGCAGGCGGCGCCGGCGCCGACCGAGACGGGCTCGCCGGCGTGTTCGAGGACCGCCCCGCACAGCCGCAGGTCGACGTCCGCGATCCGGCGGGGTGTCGTGCCGAGCACGAACAGGCCGCTGGAGGCGTTGTCGGCGACCGTGTCCACGATGGAGATGTCCCAGTCCGCGACCCGCGAGTCGACGATCTCGATCGCGGGCAGCAGGTGGTCGGTCGCGCGGATCACGTCGGCCACCGTCACCTGCTCGTACGGCAGGTCCGCACCGAGCACGAACGCGATCTCCGCCTCCACCCGCGGCTGCAGCAGCCGTCCGAGGTCCGCCTCCGCGCCGTCGTCCACGGCCATGTCCGCGAAGAGCACGCCGAAGTCGGGCTGGTAGACGCCCAGCGACGCCTGCACGGCGGGGTTGGTCAGGCCGATCTTCGCGCCGACCGGCCGCCGGCCCTCCCTCGTCCAGTGCCGCACCTGCGCCTGCTGCACGGCGTACGCCGTGTCGACGTCCCCCTCGGGAAGCAGGCCGCCGCGCAGCGGCGGGCACGGCGTCGCCGTGTCGTACGCCTCGCGCAGGACGCTCGCCGCCTGTTCGATGTCGACGGTCATGACAGGTCCACGCAGACGTTGGTGAGCTCCGAGTAGAAGCCCAGCGAGTGGGCGCCGCCCTCCCGGCCGACGCCCGACGCCTTGACGCCGCCGAACGGGGTGCGCAGGTCGCGGAGGAACCAGGTGTTGACCCAGACGACGCCCGTGTCCAGCCCGGCGCCCGCCCGGTGCGCCCGGCCGACGTCCCGCGTCCAGACCGCCGCCGCGAGCCCGTACGCGCTGTCGTTGGCGAGCGCGAACGCCTCGTCCTCGTCGTCGAACGGCGCGATGTGGCAGACCGGGCCGAAGATCTCCTCCCGGTTGGTTCGCGCGTCCTGCCCGAGGCCCGTGAGCACGGTCGGCTCCACGTACGCCCCGCCGTCGCGCGCGTCGCCGAAGACCGGCACGCCCCCGCCGGCGAGCACCGTGGCGCCCTCCGCGCGGGCCAGGTCGTAGTGGCCGAGCACCTTGGCGCGGTGCTGCGCGGAGATCAGCGGCATGGTGGCGGTCGCCTCGTCGGACGGCCAGCCGAAGGCGAGCTCGCCGGCGCGCTTGGCCAGCCGTTCGGCGAACTCGTCGAACACCGGCCGCTGCACGTAGAGGCGCTCGGTGCACAGGCAGACCTGGCCGCCGTTGGCGAAGCTCGACCGGACCGAGCCCTCCACCGCCGCGTCGAGGTCGGCGTCGGCGAACACCAGGCCGGCGTTCTTGCCGCCGAGCTCGAACGACACGGCCTTCACGCCGTCCGCGGCGGCGCGCATGATCGCGCCGCCGGTCGCGGACTCCCCGGTGAAGGTGATCGCGTCGACCCCCGGGTGACGGGTGAGGAACTCTCCCGCCGAGCCGGGGCCGAAGCCGTGCACGAGGTTGAACACCCCGTCGGGCACGCCGGCCGCCGCCATCACCTCGGCGAGCAGGGTGGCCGACGAGGGGGTCTCCTCGGACGGCTTGGCGACGACCGCGTTCCCGCACGCGAGCGCGGGGGCGACCTTCCACGTCAGCAGCAGCAGCGGCAGGTTCCAGGGGACGACGATCGCGACGACGCCGACGGGCTTGCGCACGGCGTAGTTGAGCGCCCTGCCGCCGTTCGCGGTGACCGTGGTGAACGACTCCGTGGGGGCGGCGGCGATCTCCGCGAAGGCCCGGAAGTTCGCGGCCCCTCGGGGGATGTCCAGCGTCCTCGCCTGCGAGACCGGCTTGCCCGTGTCGGCGACCTCGGCGGCCACCAGGTCGTCGAAGCGCCGGTCGAGCTCCGCCGCGATCGCGCGGAGCATCCCGGCGCGCTCCTGCTCGCCCATCCGGCCCCAGGGGCCGCGCAGCGCCCGGCGGGCGGCGCCGACCGCCGCGTCCACCGTGCCCGCGTCGGCCTCGGCCACCTCGAAGAGCGTCTCCCCGGTGACCGGGCTGACCTTGGGGAACGTCGTCCCCGGGGCGACGAACGCGCCGTCGACATAGTTGCGCAGCAGGCCCGGAGCGCCGGCCGGGCGGCCGGCCATCAGCTCCGGCGTCCACAGCGTGGGGCTCACGGGTTCCTCCTTCCGTTGACGAGGGCGGCGCCGAGCGCGCCGAGCAGCAGCGCCGACCCGGCGGCCGCGGCGCCGAGCATCCTGTGCTGGCGGCGCACCCGGCGCTGCACCTCCGCGTACGGCACGGTCGAGAACGACACCAGCTCGTAGCGGGAGACGTACCGGCCGGGCAGGAGCCGTTCCAGCGCGTGCTCGACCTTCCTGCCGATCTGGAACAGCGGGGATGCGACCTTGTCGCGCATCTCCACGAAGTTCGCCAGCGCCATCCGCGCGATGGCCTCGGTGTTCTCGCGCCGCCGCGACTCGAACAGCGGCAGCGCCGCCGCCCAGTCGCCGCCGGTCTCGTCGAGGCACCGGTCCAGCTCCACCACGTCCTCGAAGGCGCAGTTGGCGCCCTGCCCGTAGAAGGGCACGATCGCGTGCGCGGCGTCGCCGACCAGCCCCACCCGGCCGTCGACCTGCCAGGGCCCGCAGCGCACGGTCCCGAGCATCCCGACCGGGTTGCGGAGGTAGTCGTCCACCAGGGTGGGGGACAGCGACAGCAGATCGGGGTAGTGCGCGGCGAAGTGGCGCTCGATCGCGGCCGGGCTGCTGAGCGACGCGAAGCTGGCGGTGCCGCCCGTCGGCCAGAACAGCGTGCAGGTGAACGAGCGGTCCGGGTTGGGCAGCGCGATCATCATGGACGTGCCGCGCGGCCAGATGTGCAGGGCGCCCGGGTCGAGGGCGAACTCCCCGTCGCGCGGCGGGATGCTCAGCTCCTTGTAGCCGTAGTCGAGGAAGTCGAGGCTCTCGGTCAGCGACCCGTACGCGAGCAGCCGGCCGCGCACGGCGGACCCGGCGCCGTCCGCGCCGAGCACGACCGCCGCCCGGGCCCGCACCTCGCCCTCCGGCGTCTCGAAGGTCATGTCGCCGGTGTCCGGGTCGAGGCCGGTCAGCCGGTGGCCGAAGGCGACCCGCACGCCGGGGAGCCCCTCCGCGGCGTCGAGCAGCGCGGCGTTGAGGGCCGACCGGCTGATCGAGTTGATCGCCCGCTCGCCGTCGAAGCTGTACGGCTGGAAGTCGGGGTTCCCGTGCACCGGGTGGATCACCCGTCCGCGCATCGGCAGCGCCTGGGCCATGACCTGCTTGTCCAGGCCGATCCGGCGCAGCGCGTCGAGCCCGCGCTCGGACAGGGCCAGGTTGATCGACCGGCCGCGCTCCGCCGTCCCCGCGCGGGGGTCGGGACGGCGCTCGTACAGGGCGACCCGGAGCCCGCGCCGGGCCAGGAAGCAGGCGAGCAGGCAGCCGGCCAGGCCGGCGCCGACGACGGCCACCTCGTCCGTGTCACTCATCGGGCCTCCTCCACCGTTCGCGCGAGCGCGTCGGCGAAACGCCAGCAGTCGTGGTAGGTCGAGTACAGCGGCGCCGGCGCGGCCCGCAGGATGTTCGGCTCCCGCGCGTCGGCGATCACCCCGTGCTCGTGGCGCAGCCGCTTGGCCAGCTCGCCCGCGCTGCCGGCGCCGAGCCGCAGCGACAGCTGGCTGCCCCGCCGGGCCGGGTCGCGCGGCGTGATCAGTGTGATCGGCCGGGTGGGCGCGACCTCGTCCAGCAGTCCCTCCAGGTAGCCGGTGAGCCGTTCGCTGCGGGCCCGCAGCGCGGCCATGCCGACCCTGTCGAAGATCTCGAGGGAGGTGCGGACCGGGCCCATCGCGTAGATCGGCGGGTTGGAGACCTGCCACGCGTCGGCCCGGGCCGGGGGACGGGAGACCGGGGCCATCTCGAAGCGGGTGGCCGGCTCGGTGCTCCACCAGCCCTCGAACCGCTGGACGGCGGGGTCGCCGAGGTGGCGCTCGTGGACGAACGCGCCCGCGAGCGCCCCCGGTCCCGCGTTCAGGTACTTGTACGAGCACCAGGCCGCGAAGTCGACCCCCCACTCGTGCAGCCGGAGCGGGACGTTGCCGGCGGCGTGGGCGAGGTCCCAGCCGACGAGGGCGCCGGCGGCCCGGCCCGCGTCGGTGATCGCCGGGATGTCCATGAGCTCGCCGGTGAGGTAGTTGACCCCGCCGAGCAGGAGGAGGGCGATCCGGTCCCCCTCCCGGCGGACGAGGTCCACGACGTCCTCGGTCCGCAGGGTGTCCTCACCCGGCCGCGGGCGGAGGCGCACCACCGTCTCGTCCGGGTCGAGCCCGTGGAAGCGGGCCTGGCTGCGCACCGCGTAGCTGTCCGAGGGGAAGGCGGTGTCCTCGACGACGATGCGGGTGCGCGCGCCGGCGGGCCGGTAGAACGACACCATGAGCAGGTGCAGGTTGACCGTCAGCGAGTTCATCACGACGGTCTCCGCGGGCAGCGCCCCGACCAGCCGGGCCGTGGCGTCCGTCAGCAGCTCGTGGTAGGGGAGCCAGGGACGCTCCGCCTCCAGATGTCCCTCGACGCCGAGCCTCGCCCAGGCGTCCAGGTCGTCGAGCAGGTCGTCGCGGGTGGCCCGGGGCTGCAGGCCCAGGGAGTTCCCGGCCAGGTAGGCGACCTCGCCGTACCGGCCGCCCTCCGCGGGAGGGACGTGGAAGAGATCGCGGTGGCCGGGGTCGGCCGCGTCGCGCCGTCGCGCGTCGTCCTCGGTGAACGTCATCGACTCCGCCTCCCTCAGATGACGGTCCTGGCGGACCAGATTTCCGGGAAGACCACCCGGGCCATGCTGCGCCGCAGCCAGGTGAGGCCCGCCGAGCCCCCGCTGCCCGGCTTCTCGCCCATGGTCCGCTGCACCGCCTTCACGTGCTGGTAGCGCCAGTCGCCGAACTGCTCCGCGAGCTCGGTCAGCGCCTCCGCGAGCATCCTGAGGTGGTCGCCGGGGGTGTCGGTCCGGTAGATCTCCACCCAGGCCGCCTCCACCGCGGGATGCGCCTCGTGCTCCTCGGCGACGTCGCGTGTCAGCAGGGCGCGCGGGATGTCGAAGCCCCGCCGCGCCAGCAGCGCGACGACGTCGTCCCACAGGCTCGGCGCGCGCAGGGTCTCGGCGAGCGCCGCGTGGACCTCCGGCTGCCGGTGGAACGGGCGCAGCAGCGCGGCGTTCCTGAGGCCGAGGAGGAACTCCAGCTGCCGGTACATCGCGGACTGGAACCCCGAGGCCTCCCCGAGCAGGTCCCGGAAGCGGTTGAAGTCGGCCGGCGTCATCCAGCGCAGTCCACGCCAGGCGGCGTTGAGCCCTTCCACGTGGAGCGCGGCCCGCCGCAGCGGGGTGAGCGCCCCCCACACGTCGTCCTCGCGTAACAGCTTCTGCGCCTCGCGCAGCTCGAAACAGGTCAGGCCGAAGTACAGCTCCATGATCTGGCTGATCATGAGGAAGGACATCTCGCCCGTGTCGTCGCTCACGGTCCGCTGCAGGGAGTGCAGCGTGCTCGCGCGCACGTACATGTCGTACGGCAGGCCGTCGGCGAACTCCAGAGTGGGTTCGCCCGCGTTGCCTGCCGCCCTCGTCGTGCGATCCTCGGCGCTTGACGGGCGCAGCGTCGCGGTGCCCGCCCGCGCGCCCCTATCGGTGCTCTCCACGTGTCGGCTCCCCTCAACAGGCGTGATTTATGCGCCCTGAGTGACCCAATGGTCCCTCAACGGGGCAGACACCCGGAAGGAGCAGTTAACGGTACGATGCGCGACAAACCTACAGATGTACGGCCAAAATGCCGCGACGCTTAACGAACCGAAGGTGGTCATGGACGATATGGACTGGGCGCTCCTGCGCGAGTTGCAGGTCGACGCCCGGCTCTCCTTCAGCGAGCTGTCGCGACGGGTGCACCTGTCGCCGCCCGCGGTGGCCGAGCGGGTCCGGCGGCTGGAGGAGTCGGGCGTCATCTCCGGCTACCACGCCCGGGTGGACCTGACGAGGACCGGCTGGCCGGTGATGGCCATCATCCGGATGTCCTGCTACGGCTCCCGCTGCATGCTGCGCGATCCGGCCGTGGGGGAGTGGCCGGAGATCCTGGAGATCCACCGGATCACCGGCGACGCCTGCTGCATCCTGAAGGTCGCCGCCCAGTCGATGGACGCCTTCGAGCGGGTCATCGACCGGCTCGCGCCCTACGGGCAGCCGTCGAGCACGATGGTCCTGTCCACTCCGCTCTCGTGGCATCCGGTCACCCCTCCGGCGCCGCGGGCCGACGACCCGCTGCGGCAGTCACGGGGCGACTGACGCCGGCGCCGGCTCCCGGCGCAGCAGCGGCAGCACCGCGGAGCCGAGCAGGTCGACGCCGCGCATGTCGGCGAGCCCGTGCGGCGTGCCGAACTCCACGCGGCGCACCCCGGCGTCGATGAGGGCCTGCGCCTGCGCGGCGACCTGTTCCGGGGTGCCCGAGAAGGCGAACAGGTCGAGCAGGTCGTCGGGGACGAGCCGGCCGGCGTCCCGGTGCCGGCCCGCGCCGACCAGTTCCCGGACCCGGGCGAGCAGGTCCGCGGGGATCTCGACGGTCGGATCCAGCTCGGCCACCACGGCGAGGTACATGGCGACCTCGGCGCGTGCCCGGTCCCGCGCCGCCGCCCCGTCGGCGTCCACCACGGTGACCGCTCCGAACACGATCCCGACCTCGTCGCCGGCGCGGCCGGCGGCCCGCGCCCCGTCCCGCACGCGGTCCCGGATCACCGCCACCATGGCCGGGTTGGCGCTGCCGCCCACCTTGATCTCGTCGGCGATCCGGCCGGCGAGCGCCGCCCCCTTCGGCCCCCACGCGCCGATCAGCAGCGGCGGGTCGGGCCGGCGCACGGGGTACCGCAGGGCGGTGCCGGGGAGCAGCCGGAACACCCTGCCCTCGTAGCCGCCGGCGTCGCCCCGCAGCAGGCGGTAGACGACCTCGGCGGCCTCCTCGATGGCGGTCAGCGGCCGTGGCTGGCCGAGGCCGACCGCGCCCAGCCAGGTCCCCCTGGCCAGGCCCAGGTACGCGCGGCCGTCCGAGGCGAGGTCGAGCGCGGCGACCTGCCCGGCGATCTCGTACGGCGCCATGGAGAAGGGGTTGAGGCAGGCCGCCCCCAGGCGCACGCGTGCGGTGGCGGCGGCCATCTCCAGCAGGGGGAAGATCGGCGGCTGGTACATCAGGTCGCCGAACACGGTCAGGACGTCGAAGCCGTGCTCCTCGGCGCCACGTGCCAGCCGAGCGTAGTCGCCGGCCCGTTTGTCGCTCTGCAGCCCGAGCCCGATCTCGACGGCGTTCGCCACGGGTTCTCCTCGTCAGGTTGGTACGGTCAGGTCAGGTCGGCGGAGTTCAGCCGGCGCCGGCAGGTGCGCTCCACCCGCATGACCAGGCGCTCCTCGGGGTCGGGGCAGGCGAACAGCGCGTCCTGGGCCAGCCAGTCTCCCGAGGCGAGGTCGCGCTGCTTGGCGGCCAGGAACGGCAGCACCGAGGCCAGCGCGTACACGCAGAAGTGGCGGCCCTCGGGAAGTCGCAGGTGGGCGCTGTCGGTCAGCTCGAAATAGTCGCCCGGCGCCATGCCGCAGACCGACCGTCCCTCGATGCGGTCGACGCTGACCCGCAGGTCGTAGAGCTCCATGTCGCCGGCGCCCTCGGCGCCGTCCTGGTCGGCCATGCCGGTTCCTTCCGTCAGCGACCGGCGCTCAGGGCGTCGGCGGGTTGATGGCGAGCACGATCTCGGCGGGCGCGTCGGACGTGTTGCGGTAGCGGTGCGGCTGGCTGGAGTCGAACGTGATGCTCTCGCCCGCGGCGACGCTGTGCGTCACCCGCTCGAACTCGACGGTCAGCGTCCCCGCGACCACGTACGCGCACTCCAGCGACGGGTGGCTCCAGAGGTCCTCACTGGAGACCTCGCCGGGGGCGAGGACCGCGCGCAGCACCTCGAGCTGACCGTTGCCGGGGGTGAGCCGTTCGTACCGGATCTGGCCGTTGGGCGCGCCGAGGGTCGTCCGCTCGCCGGGCCTGCTGATCCACACCGACGGGGCGGCGGGGTCCTCGAACAGCGAGGCGATGGACTCGCCGAAGACGCCGGCGAGCCGGCGGAGCGTCGTCAGGCTGGGCTCGGTGACTCCCCGCTCCACCTGGCTGAGCAGCGTCGCGGACACCCCCGCCTGCTCGGCGAGGACGCGAAGGCTCATGCCCCGCGCCGTGCGCAGCTCGCGCAAGCGGTCTCCGATCACCCACGCCGCCCTTTCCTACCATCGTCGTGTCACGTGCAGGTTAACTGCACGCGTGGCACGCACCGTAGGGGAGGCCGGGGCGCACGTCAACGGCATGTCGGGCGGGCTTTCTGGCGGTTTGTCACATTTAAGGCCTTGACGGGGCTGCGACGGAGACCCTAGCGTGCCCGCTCAGCGTGCAGTGATGCTGCACGATTCGGGGTCGGCGGCCACGCCGCCGCTCGCACCTTCAGGAGAGTCATGACATCGCTCCCTCCCCCCGAGCGAGCCCCGGCACGCCGGTCCACCGCCCATCGATGGCTGCTCGTGATCCCGTTCGTCTGGCAGGTCGCGCTCGTGCCGGTCGTCAACGACGTGCGGGCGACGCCACTGGAGATCCCGTTCCCCATGCTCTGGCAGATGCTCGGCATCGTCGCCACCTCCGTCGTCATCGCGACCGTGGTCCGGCTGGACCGGGCGGCGGGCGTCGACGACGAGGAGCGCCGGTTCGAGGAGGCCACCGAGACGACCGCGGGCGGGCCGGCATGAAACTCGCCATCGTGCTGGTGATCGTGCTGGGCACCGTGGCCGGGGCCGTCGGGTACGGCCGCCGCGCCAGCGGGACGGCCAGCGTCAGCGAATGGGCGGTCGGCGGCCGGCGCCTCGGCACCCTGATCTTCTGGTTCATGAACGCCGGCGAGGTCTACACGACGTTCGCCGTCCTCGGCATCTCCGGCTACGCCTGGGCCCTCGGCGCCCCCGCCTACCTGGCCTTCTGCTCGGTCTCGCTGAGCTACGCGCTGGGCTACTGGCTGATGCCCAAGATCTGGCGCGCCGGCCGCGCGCACGGCCTGATCACCCAGGCCGACTTCTTCACCGCTCGCTTCGGCGCGCCGTGGCTCGGCGTGGTCGCCGGCCTGGTCGGCATCGCCGCCCTGGTCGTCTACGTGCAGATCCAGCTCGTGAGCCTGAGCCTGATCGTGCAGCTCGCCCTCGGCGGGACCCTGTCGGCGACGGCGGCCGTCGTCGTCGCGGCGCTCGTCATGCTCGCCTTCGTCTACCTGGCCGGTCTCCGCTCGGCGGCGTTCGCCGCCGCCGTCAAGGACGTCCTCATGGTCGTGGTGGTGGTCCTGCTGTCGGCGACGGTGGCCGCGAAGGTGGGGGCCGCGTCGCTGTCCGACGTGTTCCGCCTCGCCGAGCGGGCGCATCCCGGCATAGGCAGGCTGCCAGGGCTCGACCCCGCGTCGCCGACCGGGCCGGTGTGGCTCATGACCTCGGCCCTCAACGTGGCCCTGGGGAACTGGGTGTTCCCGCATCTGTTCCAGGTCTCGTACGCGGCGCGGAGCGGGCGGGCGATCCGGCGCAACGCCGTCTGGCAGCCGCTGTACTCGCTCGCGTACTTCTTCGTCATCCTGCTCGGCTTCGCCGCGCTGACGGCCGGCACCGCCCCCGGCGGCGGCAACCCGAACGCGGCGCTGCTGCAGTTCGTCACCGACCGGTACCCGGCGTGGACCGTGGGACTGGTCGCCGGTACCGGCTTCCTGCTCGCCCTCGCCCCCGGGTCGGTCCTGCTGCTGACCTGCGGCTCGCTCTTCACCCGCAACGTCGTGGCGCCGCTGCGGAAGGACCTCGACGACCGGCGGGCGCTGCTGCTGTCGAAGGTGTCGATGATCGGCTTCGCCGCGGTCGCGGTGTGGCTGACGCTCGGCCGCAGCGAGTCGCTGGTCTCGATCCTGCTCTACGCGTACTCCGCGATCGGGATGCTCGCGCCCGCGGTGTTCCTCGCGTTCCTGTGGCGGCGCACCACGGCAATCGGCGTGCTGGCCGGCATCGTGGCCGGTTTCACCGCCCTGCTCGCCCCCTTCGCGAAGGACTTCTGGGCCGCCCACCTGCCCGACTGGGAGCCGGGACTGCTCGCCATGGCCGTCAACCTGGTGGTCGTCGTCGTGGTGAGCCTGGTGACGCCGCGACCCGGCGAGCGCGCCGTCGCGGTGGGGCTGGCGCTCGGCGCCGACGACGTCGTCGCAGGGGGACCGCCGGAGGTGGTCGCCGGCCGCGCCTGACACCCCGCCGATCTTCCCGGCGTCCCCCGTGCGGATCTACACTCCGGGCACCCGTCGCTTCGCTAACTGGCGGGGAGGCGCGAATTGTGAGAACGTTTGCGCATCTTCGGCTCGGGTCAGCGACGCAACTGGGAGGACGCAGCGTGGTCGTGGACCTTCGCAAGGTCGCCGCGGCGAGCGGGGTCTCCCTCAGCACGGCCTCCCGCGCGCTGTCGGGCTCCGGGCGGGTGAGCGCGGCCACCCGGGAACGGGTCCGCCAGGTGGCGGAGGAGCTGGGCTACCGGCCCAACGCGCTCGCCCGCGGCCTGCGCACGAACCACTCCCGGCTGATCGGGCTGGTCATCACGAACCTCGTCAACGCGTCCCTCCACGTGATCGCGGAGGTCGTGCACGACCGGCTCAAGGCGTCCGGCTACCACCTCGTGCTGTGCATCACCGGCGACGACGCCGGCGAGGAGCGCGCGTACGTGGAGACCCTGCGCGACCACAACGTGGACGGGGTCCTCGTCGTCGGGTCCGACGACGAGGCGGTCCAGTCGCTGCGGGAGACGGACATCCCCGCGATCCACCTCGCCCGGCGGCCGCGCCGCCCGGCGGGCGACTGCGTGCTGGGCGCCGACATCGAGGGGGCCCGGGAGGCCACCCGCTACCTACTGGGGCTGTCGCATCAGCGGATCGCGGTGGTGGCCGGGCCGCCGGCGGTGACGTCCGGCTACGAGCGGCTCGCGGGGCACCGCCTGGCGCTGGACGAGGCGGGCGTCCCCTACCGCGACGACCTGGTCTTCCAGGGGCCTCTGGAGCCCGCCTGGGGCGCGGAGGCGGCCGCGCGCATGCTCGCGCTCCCCGAGGGGAGGCGGCCGACCGCGGTGCTGGTCACCAACCACGAGGCGGCCTTCGGGTTGCTGCCCGCGCTGCGCGAGCGCGGCGTGCGCATCCCCGGCGAGCTCAGCGTGCTCTGCTACGAGGACGCCGACATGCTGCGGTGGTGGGACCCGGCCATCACGGTGATGGACAACAACGCGGCCAGGATGGGCGACCTGGCGGTGAGCCTGCTCCTCGACCGCATCGCCGCGAACCCCGGCTCGACGGGGCAGACGCCGACCGAGTACCGCGTCGGCGCGCAACTGGTGATCCGCCAGTCATGCGTCATAGCCGAATCGTGACCTTTCGACCGGCCGGAACACCCTTGACACCGCATCGGCCGGTGCAGGAAGTTGTGGAAACGTTTGCTCACGGCGGCCCGGACGACCGCCCTGCAACTCCCTCCGTAGTCCGGCCTTGGAGACCCGCATGAAGATCCGGTCTGCCGGTTTGCTCACAGCGGCCATCGCGCTGTCGAGCCTGCTCGCCGCGTGCGGCGGCGGCTCGACCCCCACCTCGACGAGTTCGCAGGCGGGCGGCGGCACCCTCGTAATCGACACCGCGTTCCAGCTGAAGACCGCCGACCCCGGCCGCATGTTCGAGCCGACCGGGCTGATGGTCGACGAGCCCATCTACGACACGCTGCTCACGTTCAAGGGCAGCGACGTGACGAAGCCGGTCCCGGCGCTCGCGGAGTCCTACACCGCGGCCCCGGACGGCAAGACCTTCACGTTCAAGCTCCGCACCGGCGCCACGTTCTCCGACGGCTCGCCCGTCACCTCGGCCGACGTCGTCTTCTCGCTCAACCGGGTGAAGAACCTGAAGGGCAACCCGTCGTTCCTCATGGACGGGCTGACGGTCGCCGCCCCGGACCCGGGCACCGTGGTCATCACCAGCGAGAAGGCGAACGCCGCCGTCCCGTTCATCCTGCCCAACCCCGCGCTCGGGATCCTCAACTCGGCCGTGGCCAAGCAGCACGGCGCCACCGACGCGGAAGGCGCCGACAAGTCCGACACCGCGGAGAGCTTCCTCAACTCGCAGTCCCTCGGCAGCGGCCCGTACACCCTCAGCAGCTTCAGCACCACCACCCAGGTCGTGCTGACCGCGAACGAGAAGTACTGGGGCACGAAGCCGGCGTACTCCAAGGTCGTCGTGCGCAACGTGCAGGCCAACGTGCAGCGGCTCAACGTCCTCAAGGGCGAGTCGCAGATCGCGGTGGACCTGTCGCCCGACCAGGCCAAGGGCCTCGACCAGCTCCAGGTCGTGAACGGCGCCTCGCCGAACGTGTTCTTCCTGTTCACGAACAACAACCCGGACATCTCGAAGACCTCCTCGAACGCGAAGTTCCAGGAGGCCGTCCGCTACGGGATCGACTACAAGGGCCTGCTCGACCTCGCCGGGCAGGGCGCCGTCCAGGCCCCGGGGATCGTCCCGTCGATCTTCCTCGGCGCGCTCGCGGACACCGACGCGGTGGTGCGCGACGTCGCCAGGGCCAAGGCGGCGCTGGCCGCGTCCGGTGTGCAGAACCCCACCGTGAAGCTGAGCTACCCGAGCGACATCCAGGTCAACGGGCTCAACTTCGGCGACCTCGCGGCGCGGGTGCAGGCCAACCTCAAGGAGGTCGGCATCACGGTGAACCTGGCGCCGGCGTCGGTGCAGACCGCGCTGGACACCTACCGCGGCGGCAAGGAGGAGCTCGGCCTGTGGGAGTGGGGTCCCGACTACCCCGACCCGAGCGACTACCTCAACTTCCTGCCGGGCCAGCTCGTCGGCCTGCGCGCGGGCTGGGCGAAGGGCGCGGACGCCGCGCTGGAGAAGCTCGGCGAGCAGGCCGCGTCGACCATCGACGACCAGCAGCGGGCCGCGCTGTACAAGCAGATCCAGCAGTCGATGAACGAGTCGGGGCCGATCATGCCGCTGATCCAGCCGGCCCAGATCCTCGTCGGCGCGAAGTCGCTGAAGAACCTGCAGTCCAACGCTCTGTGGCAGGTCAACGTCCGTGAGCTCGGCTAACCCGACCGCCGCCGCCTCCGGAGCGGGCCAGAGGGCCCGCTCCGGAAGGGGGCTGCTGCGGTTCCTCGCCCGGCGCCTCGCGGCCGCCGTGCTGCTGTGCGCAGGGATCACGCTGGTCGCGTTCGTCCTGACCCAGCTGGTGCCGGGCGACCCCGCCACCGCGAACCTCGGGCAGCGCGCCATCGGCGACCCCGCCGCCGTCGCGGCGTTCCGGGCCAAGTACGGCCTCGACCGGCCGGTCCCGCTGCAGTACCTGACCTACCTCGGCAACCTGCTGCAGGGCAACCTCGGGATGTCCCAGCAGAGCCACCGGGCCGTGGCGCAGGACCTCGCGGAGTACGTGCCGGCCACGATCGAGCTCGCGCTGTTCGCGATCGTGCTCTCCCTGCTCGTCGGCGTGGCCCTCGGCGTCGTCGCCGCCGTCAACCGGGACCGCTGGCCCGACCAGGTCCTGCGCGTGGTGAGCCTCGGCGGCGTGTCGATGCCGACGTTCTGGGTCGCGCTCGTCGCCTTCTACCTGCTGTTCTTCAAGTTCGGGCTGCTGCCGGGCGGCGGCCGCCTCGACCCCGGCATGAACGCCCCGCCGCACCTGACGGGCTTCTACACGGTGGACGCGGCGCTCGGCGGCCAGTGGGACGTCTGGTGGTCGGCGGTGCGGCACCTCGTGCTGCCGTCGCTCGTGCTGGCCGTCTACACCGTGGGCATGCTGATGCGCTTCACCCGCGCGTCCGTGCTGGAGATCCTCGGCAACGACTACGTCCGCGCGGCCCGGGCCAAGGGCCTGCCCGAGCGGGTCGTCATCCTGCGGCACGTCCTGCGCCCCGCGATGGTGGCCATCATCACCGTGGCCGGCGTCGCCTTCGGCAGCCTGCTGTCGGGCGCGGTCCTCGTGGAGAACATCTTCTCCTGGCCGGGCCTGGGGCAGTACGCCTACCACAGCGCCGTCAACCTCGACCTGCCCGCCATCATGGGCGTCAGCGTCGTCGTCGCGGCCGTCTACATCGTCATGAACCTGCTCGTCGACCTCCTCTACGGGGTCATCGACCCGAGGATCAGACTGACGTGACAGTGACCGAATCCGTGCCGGCGGCCCCCGCCGGAGCCGCCCGCCGCGACCGGGCCGCCCGATCGCCGTGGCGGCAGCCGCTCGCGCTCGTGGGCGGCGCGCTCGTCGTCCTGTGGGTGCTGATCGCCGTCCTGGCGCCGCTGCTGGCCCCCCAGGGGCCGCTCGACCAGCTCTCGCCGAAGCTGCTGGAGCCGTCCGGGCAGCACCTGTTCGGCACCGACGAGCTCGGCCGGGACGTGCTGAGCCGGGTGATCTACGGCTCGCGCGTCTCGCTGCCGCTGGCGTTCCTGCTGGTGGCGCTCGCCGCCGTGCTCGGATCCGTCGTCGGGACGGTCGCGGGCTTCTTCGGCGGCTGGGTCGACGGCGCGCTGATGCGGCTGGCCGACCTGGTGTTCGCCTTCCCCGGCATCATCCTGGCGATGGCCGTGGCCGCGGCGCTCGGACCCCAGCTCCGCAACGCCGTCCTCGCGGTGGTCGTGGTGTCGTGGCCCTCGTACGCGCGGCTGGTGCGCGGCCTCGTGCTGTCCGCCAGGAACTCGGAGTACGTCGCGGCGAGCCGCCTGCTCGGGTCGTCCGCCTTCCGGACGATGGTCGTGGACCTGCGGCCCAACATCGCCGGGCCGGTGCTGGTGATGGCCGCGCTCGACGTCGGCAACGCCGTCCTCCTGCTGTCCGGCCTGTCGTTCCTCGGGCTCGGCGCACAGCCGCCGACCGCGGAGTGGGGCGCCATGGTCGCGGCCGGCGCGGCGAACTTCGACCGCTGGTGGGTCGGCCTGTTCCCCGGGCTGGCCATCCTCACGGTCGTGCTCGCCTTCAACTTCGTGGGCGACACCCTGCGGGACGCCCTCGACCCGCGCACCGCGCGCGCCATCAGGGAGTGATCATGGGAGTGCTCCTGGAAGTCGAGAACCTCACCGTGTGGCTCGCCACCCGGCGGGGCCCGCGCAAGGCCGTCGACGACCTGTCGTTCCGGGTCGACAGCGGGGAGATCTTCGGCATCGCCGGAGAGAGCGGCAGCGGCAAGACGATGACCGCGATGGCGCTGCTCGGCCTGCTCCCGCACGCCGCGCGGACCAGCGGCAGAGCGGTGTTCGAGGGACGCGACCTGCTCGCGATGTCCCCCGGGGAGCTGCGGGCGGTGCGCGGACGCCGGATCGCGATGGTGTCCCAGGACCCGTCGACGAGCCTGCACCCGATGCTCAGCATCGAGACGCAGCTGACCGAGCACATGCGTCACCACCTCGGGCTGAGCAGGTCGCAGGCGCGCGAGCGGGCCGTCGAGCTGCTCGCCACGGTGCGCATCCCCGACCCCGAGCGGGCGCTTGGCGCGCACCCGGCCCAGTTCTCCGGCGGCATGCGGCAACGGATCGCCATCGCCGTGGCGCTCGCCTGCGAGCCGCGCCTGCTCCTGGCCGACGAGCCCACGACCGCGCTGGACGTCACCG
Source organism: Microbispora sp. ATCC PTA-5024 (assembly GCF_000511135.2). NCBI lineage: Bacteria > Bacillati > Actinomycetota > Actinomycetes > Streptosporangiales > Streptosporangiaceae > Microbispora > Microbispora sp. ATCC PTA-5024. Next base: position 120,430 of record NZ_KI866528.1, read on the forward strand.
TCCAGGCGGGCATCCTGCGGCTGCTCGACAGGCTGCGCCGCGAACAGGACCTCGCCGTCGTCGTGATCACGCACGATCTCGGCGTGATGTCGGCCGTGGCCGACCGGATCTGCGTGATGTACGGCGGCCGGGTGGCGGAGGTCGGCTTGAGGCGGGACGTGCTGACCCGGCCCCGCCACCCCTACACCAAGGGCCTGCTCGACGCGCTGCCGCACCCGGAGGGCGGAGCCGCGGCGCTCCGGCCGATCCCGGGCGGTCCGCCGCCCCTCGGCGAGGTGCCCGAGGGATGTCCCTTCCACCCCCGCTGCGGGTTCGCCGTACCGGAGTGCCGGACAGAACGCCCCGTGCCGGCCCTCGTCGGACCGGCGCACGAGTCGGCCTGCCCGCCCGACCCATTGGGAGGCGCCGCGTGAGCACGCTGCTGGAGGCGACGGGAGTCGCCGTCGAGTACCACAGGCGCGGGGCGTCCGCGCTGCGCGCGGTCGACGGGGTCGACCTGAGCCTCGGACGGGGTGAGATCCTCGGGCTCGTCGGCGAGTCGGGCTGCGGCAAGTCGACGCTCGGGCGCGCGCTCGTCGGGCTGCAGCCGGCCGCCGCCGGCGCGGTCCGTTTCGACGGCCGCGACGTCACGCCCCTGGGCAGGCGGCGGCGCGAGCCGGGGCTGCGCGGCCTGCAGATGGTCTTCCAGGATCCGTACGCGTCGCTCAACCCGCGGCGGCGGATCGGCGACCAGGTCGGCGACGGGTACGTCCTCGGCGGGACCGGCCGTGCGGAGGCCGCGCGCCGGGCGGGGGAGCTGCTCGAACGCGTCGGGCTGCCGGCGGACGCCGCGAGGCGGTACCCGCACGAGTTCAGCGGCGGGCAGCGCCAGCGCGTCGCGATCGCCAGGACGCTGGCCACCGACCCGCGCTGCATCGTCGCCGACGAGCCCATCAGCGCGCTCGACGCCTCGGCGCAGGCGTCCGTCGCCAACCTGCTCGTCGCGCTCGTGCGCGAGCTCGACATGGGCATGGTGTTCATCTCCCACGACCTGTCGGTCGTCCGGCAGATCGCCGACCGCACCGCGGTCATGTACCTGGGGCGCGTCGTCGAGGTGGGCCCGACACGGGAGATCTGGTCCTCGCCCGCCCACCCCTACACGCGGGCGCTGATCTCGGCCGTCCCGCGGGCCGACGGGGCCGGCGTCCTGCCGGTCGAGCTCCCGGGCGACGTCCCCGACCCGGCGCGGCCGCCCGGCGGCTGCCGGTTCCACCCGCGCTGCCCCCTGGCGCTGCCGGAGTGCTCCCGGCAGGACCCGCCGCTCGCCGTCCTGCGGGACGGCCGGTCGGCCGCGTGCGTCCTGCAGAGCCCCGGCGAGCCGCCGCGCCCGCTGCCGGAGCCGCGGGAGGCGGCGCCTGCGGCCGACTGACCCACATCCCCACGGCACGGCCCCTATGGAAGGACGCGACATGACCGATCCCAGGTCGGTTCTCACCGATCTGACCGAGCGGTTCTGGACCTGGCGGCTCGCCACCACCCCGCGCACCCGTGACGACATCCCGCGCGTGACCCGGCCGGCCGGGTGGCGCCCGGCGTGGGACGCCGCCACCGTGAACGAGGGCCTGCGCTTTCTGGCCGGCGTCGAGAGCGGGCTGGCGGCCGTGGCGCCGTCGGAGGACCCCGCCGTCGAGGTGCCCCGGCGGCTGCTCGGCTCGGCGACGGCCCGGGTGCGCTGGGAGCTCGAGATCGTGCGGAGCTGGCGGCGCGACCCCTGGTTCTACCTCGACCAGACCGTCGGCCACGTCTTCGACGCCCTGCTGTCGCCGGCCCCCTTCGACGCGGCGCGCAGCGCGGACGTCGTCGAGCGGCTGCGCTGGATCCCCGCCACCCTCGGCACCGCGCGGGACAACCTCGAGGCGACGGCGACCCGCGAGTTCGCCGAGCTCGCGCTGCGCGACAGCGCCGAGGCGCCCGAGCAGCTCCGCGCCTCCATCGGGATGCTCGCCCCGCTGCTCGACGGCGACTGGCGGGAGGCCGCCCTGAGCGCCGCCGACGACGCCTCGCAGGCGCTCGCGGCATGGCGGTCCTGGCTTGCCGGCCGCGTTCCCACGTTCGCCCCGCACCGTCCCGTGGGCCGGGAGGCGTTCGGGTTCTTCCTGCATCGCGTCGCCCTGCTGCCCTGGTCGGCCGCGGAGATCCTCAACCTCGCCGCGCAGGAGCGCGACCGGGCCGAGGCGTTCGAGCTGTTCGAACGGGCGAGGTCCGGCCCCCCCGAGTGGCCGCCCCCTCCCGCCACGGCCGAGGAGCAGTGCGCGACGGAGCGGGCCGCCGAGCTCGACGTCCGCGCGTTCTACGAGGAGCGCGGGCTGCTCTCGCAGCCGGCCTCGCTGCGGCACTACCGCAACCTGCCGCGGCCCGCCTACCTGGAGCCGCTGCGCTGGCTCGGGGTGAGCGACGACCTCACCGACGAGGACCGGCTGGCCGAGGACGGCGTCAGCTACGTCCCGGCACCGGGCCCCGGCCTGCCGTACTTCTACCGCGCGAACGCGGCCGACCCGAGGGCCGGCATCATCCACGAGGGGGTGCACTACCAGCAGCTCGCGCTCACCTGGCGGCACCCCGACCCGGCGCACCGGCGGTTCTACGACTCCGTGCCGAACGAGGGGATCGCCTTCTACAACGAGGAGATGGTGCTGCAGGCGGGGCTCTTCGACGACGCGCCGCTCACCCGCGCCATCGTCTACAACTTCATGCGGCTGCGGGCGATCCGGGTGGAGGTGGACGTCAGGCTCGCGCTCGGCGAGATCGACATCGACGGCGCCGCCCGCATGCTCCGCGACCTCGTGCCGCTCGACCTCGACACCGCCAGGGAGGAGGCCGCCTTCTTCGCGGCGACCCCCGGGCAGGGCCTTTCGTACCAGGTGGGAAAGGTCCAGGTGATGCGGCTGCTCGCCGACGCCGCCCGGCGCGCGGGCGACGGTTTCGACCTGCGGGCCTTCCACGACGCCCTGTGGTCCGACGGCAACGTGCCGCTGGCCGTGCAGCGGCTTCAGCTCCTGGACGACGCGGGCGACCTGCGGCGGGCCGACGCCCTCGCGGACGCCTCCGTCGACATGCGCCGGTTCGCGGACGACCTCGTCGACGCCATCGCCTCCGGCGACGTGGCGCGGCTCGACCGGCTGTACGCGGAGGACATCCGGGTGTGGCACAACCACGACGGCGTGGCGCGGGACAAGGCGGAGAGCCTCGACGCCGTCCGACGCATCGCCGCGCACTACGACGGCTTCCACGCCACCGATCTGCGCGTCGACCCCCTGCCGGACGGCTACGTGCAGCGGTGCGTGTACCGCGGCCGCGAGCGGGCCACGGGCGCGGAGCTCGCGGTCGACGCGATGATGCGCGTCGAGGTCCGGGACGGCCGGGTCGTGCGGATCGAGGAGTACACCGACCCGGCGCAGGGCTCCGTCCCGGAGGCCGGCGGCTCTCCGGGCGACGCGGACACGCCCCCGCCCGGTCCGCGGTTCCGCGACGGGACGGGGTGGGAGGAGCAGGCGGGGTACTCCCGCGCGGCCCGGCAGGGCGACGGCATCGCGGTGAGCGGGACGACGGCGCACGGGCCGGACGGCTCGGCGCTGCACCCGGGCGACACCTACGCGCAGACCCTCGAGTGCCTGCGCAGGGCCGTGGCGGCCGTCGAGGAGCTGGGCGGCGCCCGCACGTCGGTGGTGCGCACCCGCCTGCTGCTGGCGCCGGCGGCCGACTGGCGGGAGGCGTCGCGCGCCCACGCCGAGGTGTTCGGCGACGTGGCGCCGGCCAACAGCACGTACGTGGTCGGCTCGCTGATCGGTCCCGACTTCCTCGTCGAGGTCGAGGTCGACGCGCAGGCGGTCCGCCGATGACGTACTCCCTGCGGGTGAACAACGATCTCGACGTCGCGACCCTCGTCGATCTGGCCCAGCGGGCGGAGCGGCACGGCTTCGACCAGCTCTGGGTGTCCAACGACCTGTTCCTGCGGTCGGCCCCGGTGCTCCTCGGGGTGCTCGCGGCGAAGACGGAGCGGATCAGGCTCGGCGTCGGGATCATGAACCCGTACTCGGTCCACGTCGCCGAGATCGCCATGATGGCGGCGACCATGCAGGAGGCGACCGGCGGCCGGTTCCTGCTCGGCCTCGCGGCCGGCTCCGCCGAGTTCCTCGCGTGGGCGGGGATCGAACGGCCGCGCCCCCTCACGAGGACGGCGGAGGCGGTGACGGCGGCCCGGGCCTTGCTGGGCGCCCGCGACGTGCGGGGGGAGCTGCCGGAGTGGTTCGGGCCGTCGGCGGAGCTGCGCGTCCCGCCGGCCGCGCCGGTGCCCGTGTACGTCGGGGGCATGAGCCCGAAGATGCTGGAGATGGCGGGGAGGCTGGCGGACGGCGCGCTGCCGCTGCTCTACCCGCCGGAGCACTTCGCGGACGCCAGGGCGCAGGTCCTCCGGGGAGCCGAGGACGCCGGGCGGTCGCCGGACGAGATCGACATCCCCGCCTGCTTCTGGGTGTCGGTGGCCGACGACGCCGAGGAGGCGCGGCTCGCCCTGGCGGCGAAGATCGCCTACTACGGGCCGTCCTTCGCGCCGTACCTGCTGACCAGGGCCGGGCTCGCGATCGAGGACTTCGCCCCGGTGACGGCGGCGCTGGAGGGCGAGGGCCTGGACGCCGCCGCCAGGCTGGTCGACGACAGGATGCTGGCGCTGGGCGTCACGGGCAGCGTGGCGCAGGTGGTCGAGCGGTGCCGGTCGCTGCGCGAGATGGGCGCCACCCACCTGTCGTTCGGGCCGCCCCTCGGCCCGGACGTGCGGCAGGCGGTCGACGTGCTCGGCACGGAGGTCCTGCCGGCCCTGGCCGCGGTGCCGGGATGACCGGCGGGCACGGCGACCCCGGGGTCGCGACCGCGGTGCGGCGCGGCCTCGCCGAGGGCCGCGCCCGGGCCGGGGCGGCCCGGGAACTCTACGGACAGGAGTGGATCTCATGAACGCCGCGGCTCACGCGGAACCGCCCGGGATCGTGCTGACCGGCTGCACGGTGGTCGACGGCCGGGTCCTGGACGGCGTCGGCCCCATGCCCGGCGCCGCCGTGTGGGTGCGCGGGGAGCGCATCGCCGCGGTCGGGCCCGCCGCCGAGGTGCTAGCGGCGGCGGGAGCGGCCGGCGAGTTCCGGCGGGTCGACCTGGCCGGCGCGTACGTGACCCCGGGGCTGGTGAACATGCACACCCACCTGTCCCTGTCACTGCCGGGCCAGGGCGGCGACGCCGTCAAGGGGATGGGCGCGCACGAGCTCGCCCTCTACATGGCCGACGGCGCCCGGCGCACGCTGCTGTGCGGGGTGACCACCGTCCGGTGCGTCGCGGAGAAGGACCACGCCGACTTCGCGCTGCGCCGCGCGATCACGTCGGGACGGGTGACCGGCCCGCGGATCTTCACCGCCGGCCGGGCCCTCGTCTGCACCGGCGGCCACGGGCACGAGGGCACGGACACCCTGGAGTGCGACGGCGTCGACGGCTTCCGCCGCGGAGTGCGCAGCCAGGTCAGGGCCGGAGCCGACCTGATCAAGGTGATGATCTCCGGGGGCATCGCCGGCGAGCACGAGGCGATCCACACGCGGCAGCTCTTCGGCGACGAGCTGGCCGCCGTGATCGAGACGGCGCACGCCTGGGGCCGCAAGGTCACCGCGCACGCCGGGCCCGCGCCGGTGATCGCCGAGGCGGTCGGGCTGGGGCTGGACTGCGTCGAGCACGGCTACCAGCTCACCCCGGAGGTCGCGGCGCTGATGGCGGAACGGGGGACCGCCCTGGTGCCGACCCTGCTCGTCACCCGCTGCAAGGAGTTCTTCGACGAGCTCGGCGTGCCGGAGTGGATGCAGCGGCGCTCACTCGGGGCGGGCCCCCGGCACCTGGAGAGCTACGCCATGGCCCTCGCCGCCGGCGTGGAGGTGCTGCTCGGCAGCGACATGCCCCCGTTCTGGGGGTTCGAGGGCACCAACGCCTCGGTGCGGGAGCTGGAGCACATGTCCGGGGCCGGCCTCGGCCCGGCGCGCGCCCTGTACGCCGGCACGCTCGGCCCGATCCGGTGGCTCGGCGCGGAGGCCGATCTCGGCAGCGTCGAACCCGGCAAGTTCGCCGACCTGATCGCGATGGACGGCGACCCCCTCGCGGACACCTCGGCGTTCCGGGGCGTGCGCTGGGTGATGGCGGGCGGCCGGATCGTCCGCGACGACCGGGCCGGAATCGAGGCGGCATGACGGGACAGGACGCGGCCGGCGCGGTCGCGGCGGGCATCGAGGACATGTACGACGCCTTCCTCGCCGGCGACCGCCGCCGTTTCGACGCCCACCTGCACCCCGAGGTGACCACGTGGGAGACGCACCTGCCGGGCCCGCTGCGCGACCGCGCCGACCTCGACGCCTACCGGGCGCAGCGCGACGCGGCCGGGGCCCGGCCCGCCCTGGCGTCGCTCGCGGCCCGCGACATGCGGGTGGACGTGTGGGACGACACCGCCGTGGCCCGCTACGTGCTGGTCGCGGTCCCGGCCGTCGGGGGCGCCCCCGAGGAGACCCGGGTCACCGACGTGCTGCGGCGCTCGGCGCAGGGCTGGCTCATCGTCCATCACCACGCCGAGCTGGTCCGGACCGGGCAGGGGTGAATCCGGCCCCCAGTCTGGGGCCCCCGGCGGCCGCCAATACGGTGGAGGGGTATAGTCGACGATATGACCTGGGGGAACCGCGGCGGCCCCGTGACGTCCGTCACGGGGGAAAGAGGGCGGCCACGCCGCGTACCCTCGGTGGACGTCGGCGGTCTCGCCGGCCGCGACGCCCGCGAGAGCGTCCCCCGCCGGGGACGAGCAGCTTGCCGAGAGGAGAGGCGATGACCTCCGTCACCGATGACAGGCGGCCCACCGCGACCGCCGGCGTCGAGCTCTCGATCAGTGGAATGACCTGCGCGTCCTGCGCCAACCGGATCGAGCGCAAGCTCAACAGGCTGGAGGGCGTGTCCGCCACGGTCAACTACGCCACGGAGAAGGCGAAGGTGACCTTCCCCGAGGGGCTGGACCCGCACGTCCTCGTCGCCGAGGTGGAGAAGGCCGGGTACGGGGCGAGGCTTCCCGAGCCTCCCGCGCCCGAGCCCGGCACGGGGCCGCGGGACGCGGACGACGAGCTCGGCTCCCTGCGCACTCGCTTATACGTCTCCGTCGCGCTCGCCGTTCCGGTCGTGGCGATGGCGATGATCCCCGTCCTGCAGTTCACCTACTGGCAGTGGCTGTCGCTCACCCTCGCCGCCCCGGTCGTGGTGTACGGCGGCCTGCCCTTCCACCGGGCCGCCTGGACCAACCTGCGCCACGGCGCGGCGACCATGGACACCCTGGTGTCGCTCGGCACGATCGCGGCCCTCGGCTGGTCGGTGTGGGCGCTGTTCTTCGGCACCGCGGGCATGCCCGGCATGACCCACGGGTTCGACCTGACCATGTCGCGGGGCGACGGCTCCGGGAACATCTACCTGGAGGCGGCCGCCGGGGTGACCGCGTTCATCCTGGCCGGACGCTACTTCGAGGCCCGGTCCAAGCGCCGGGCGGGCGCCGCCCTGCGCGCCCTGCTGGAGCTGGGCGCCAAGGACGTCACGGTGCTCCGCGACGGCCGGCAGGTTCGCGTGCCCGCCGGCGAGCTGAAGGTGGGCGACCGCTTCGTCGTACGGCCCGGGGAGAAGATCGCCACGGACGGCGTGATCGAGGAGGGCGGCTCGGCGGTCGACGCCTCGATGCTCACGGGGGAGTCGGTCCCGGTCGAGGTGCGGCCCGGCGACGCGGTGACCGGAGCCACCGTGAACGCCGGCGGCCGGCTGGTGGTGCGGGCGACCCGTGTAGGGGCCGACACCCAGCTCGCCCAGATGGCGCGGCTGGTGGAGGAGGCCCAGACCGGCAAGGCCCAGGTGCAGCGGCTGGCCGACCGCATCTCGGGAGTCTTCGTCCCGATCGTCATCGCGCTGTCGGCGGCGACGCTGGGGTTCTGGCTGGGCACGGGTGAAGGCGCCGGCGCCGCCTTCACGGCCGCGGTGGCGGTGCTGATCATCGCCTGCCCCTGCGCGCTGGGGCTGGCCACGCCGACCGCGCTGCTGGTCGGCACAGGCCGCGGCGCCCAGCTCGGCATCCTGATCAGGGGTCCGGAGGTCCTGGAGTCGACCCGCCGCGTCGACACGATCGTGCTCGACAAGACCGGCACGGTGACCCGGGGGGAGATGAGCCTGGTCGAGGTGCGCGTCGCCGAGGGCACGGCCGAGGAGGAGGCCCTCCGCCTGGCCGGCGGCCTGGAGCACGCCTCCGAGCACCCGATCGCGCAGGCGATCGCCCGCGGCGCCGCCGAGCGCGTGGGCATGCTGCCCACGCCGGAGGACTTCGCGAACGTCGAGGGCCGGGGCGTGCGGGGCGTCGTGGACGGCCACGCCGTCCTCGTGGGACGGCCGGCGCTGCTCGCCGAGTGGTCGCAGCGGCTGCCTGGGGACCTCGAACAGGCCGTTGACGAGGCGCAGGCGGCCGGTCGCACGGCGGTGGCGGTGGGGTGGGACGGCGCCGCCCGCGCGGTCCTGACGGTGGCCGACACCGTCAAGCCGACCAGCGCCGAGGCCGTCGACCGGTTCCGCGGGCTCGGCCTGACGCCGGTCCTGCTCACCGGGGACAACGAGGCCGTCGCGCGGGCGGTCGCCGCCGAGGTGGGCATCGCGACCGTGATCGCCGAGGTGCTGCCCGGCGACAAGGTCGAGGAGGTCAAGCGCCTTCAGGCCGAGGGCAGGACGGTCGCCATGGTGGGCGACGGTGTGAACGACGCCGCGGCGCTGGCCCAGGCCGACCTCGGGCTCGCGATGGGCACCGGCGCCGACGTGGCGATCGAGGCGGCCGACCTGACCCTGGTCCGGGGCGACCTTCGGGTGGCCGCCGACGCGATCCGGCTGTCGCGCCGGACTCTGCGCACCATCAAGGGCAATCTGTTCTGGGCGTTCGCCTACAACGTGGCGGCGCTGCCGCTGGCGGCGCTCGGGCTGCTCAACCCCATGATCGCCGGGGCGGCCATGGCGTTCTCCAGCGTCTTCGTCGTCAGCAACAGCCTGCGCCTGCGCCGCTTCAGGTGATCTCCCGGCTTCCGGGCGGGCCCGGCGGCTCGTCGCGTCGCGGAGGCGGCACCGGGGCGTAGACGTGCGGGCAGTCGTGGCCTGACGGCAGGACGCAACGCCGGCCGGACTCGAGCGTCGCGCATCGCCTGGCGGTGTCCCGCTGCGGCAGGTCCGGCGACGGGGTGGTCTCGTTCATGATGGTTCCCGACGGACGGGTGACGGGTGCCCGCTCCCGGGGGTGGGAGCGGGTCCGCACGGCGGGGCCGCCGGCCCCGCGCTTCAGATGGTACAAGGGGAACATTTGGAGCAGATGTAACAATCCGGGCCGCAAGCGCTCGGAATGGTCCGCGTCCGCCGGTTGCCCGAATTAGTTAGGCTTACCTAACAAGACGATGAAGGGAAACCGTATGGCGACGACCGAACCGGTACGGCGCACGCGCCCCACGACGACCGGCGTGGTGCTGCGCACCGAGCGGCTGACCCCGCACATGATCCGCGTGGTGCTGGGCGGTGAGGGGCTCGCCGGGTTCGGCGCGGGGGAGTTCACCGACCACTACGTGAAGCTGCTGTTCCCGGTGCCGGGGGTGGACTACCCCGAGCCGTTCGACATGGGGGTGATCCGCGCCGAGCTGCCGCGCGACCAGTGGCCGAGGACGCGGACCTACACCGTGCGGTCCTGGGACCCGGCGGCGCTGGAACTGGCCGTCGACTTCGTCTACCACGGCGACGAGGGGCTGGCCGGGCCGTGGGCGCTGCGGGCGCGGCCGGGCGACGTGATCCGCTTCATGGGGCCGGGGGGCGCCTACGCGCCGAGCGCCGAGGCGGACTGGCACCTGCTCGCCGGGGACGAGAGCGCGCTGCCCGCGATCGGCGCGGCGCTGGAACGGCTCCCGGCCGGGGCGCCGGCCCACGTCTTCGTGGAGGTGGAGGGCCCCGAGGAGGAGCAGAAGCTGCCGACCGCGGGCAGTGCGGAGATCGTGTGGCTGCACCGCGGCGGCGGGCAGGTGGGCGAGGCGCTCGTCCGGGCGGTGCGGGGGCTCGACTTCCCCGAGGGCGTCGTGCACGCCTTCGTCCACGGGGAGGCGACCTTCGTCAAGGAGCTGCGGCGGTATCTGCGCGTGGAGCGCGGCCTGCCGATGGAGCGGCTGTCGATCTCCGGCTACTGGCGGCGCGGCCGGGACGAGGACGGCTGGCAGTCCTCCAAGCGGGAGTGGAACCAGCGGATCGAGGAGGAGGAGGCCGAGGCCCTCGGCGTGAGCGGCCCCTAGGACCCCGCCCTCACCCCCGCCTCACCCCCGCCCTCACCCGCGGCCGCACCCGCGGCCGCACCCGCGACCGCGGCCGGTCGCCCGTCCGCGCTTGGGCACCATGACCTGGCGTCGGGCGGCCGCCCGCGAGGAGAACGACGCGGGCGGCCGGGCGCGAGACGCGCCCGGCCGCCCGGACCGGTCACCGGTCGATCGCTAGCTGTTCCAGACCTGGAAGCCCGAGATCTGCCCGGCGGGCCAGCCGGTGTTCGCCGTGACGGTGAGCCGGAAGTACCGCTGGGTCGTCGCGGGGAACGTGATGGTCACCGTGTTGCCGCCGGCCGGGTCGAAGGAGTAGGCGGTGGAGCCCACGATTGTGGTGAAGCTCGTCCCGTCCGTGCTCCCCTGGACCGTCAGCGTCTCCTTGCGCGCCTCCCAGGACGCGGGGAGCTGCAGGACGATCCTGCCGGCGCTCTGGGCCGAGCCGAGGTCGACCTGGACCCACTGCGGGAAGGCGTTGTTGGCGCTCTCCCAGTAGGTGTTCTGGTCGGAGTCCGTCACGTTGCCCGACCCGTAGGTCTGCGTGTGGCTCGACTCGCCGGTGGGCTTGCCCGCCGCCAGGTTGGTGCTCGTCCCGCCGGCGCCGGTCCCGGTCAGGGCGACCGTCACCGGGCTGTTCGACGCGTTGCCGGTGACGGTCAGCGTGCCGGTGCGGGTGCCGGAGGCGGTCGGCCGGAAGGTGACGCTGACGGTGCAGGACGCGCCGGCCGTGAGAGTGCCGCAGGTGTTGGTCTGGGCGAAGTCGCCCGAGACCGTGACGCCCGAGATCGAGCCGGAGGCGTCACCCGTGTTGGTGACCGTGACCGTCTTGGCCGCGCTCGTGGTGGTGAGCGCCTGGCTCGCGAAGGTCAGCAAGGTGGGGTTGGCGCTCAGGGTGGCCGAGCCGGACGAGCCGCCGCTCGGGTACACCTCGAACTCCGACACCTGGCCCGCCGGCCAGCCGGTGTTGGCGGTGATGTTGAGCCGGACGTACCGGGCGTTCGTCCCCGGGACCGTGATGGAGACGACGTTGGACGGCGAGGTGAACGTGTAGTTCGCCGAGCCGACGGCCGTGCTGAAGGTGGTGCCGTCCGTCGACGTCTGCACCGACAGGGTCTGGGTGCGGGTGCCCCAGGCCGAGGACGGCGGCAGCTTCAGCGTCACCTTGCCGATGCCGTACTGCGCGCCCAGGTCGACCTGGAGCCACTGCGGGAAGGCGTTGTTGGCGCTCTCCCAGTAGGTGTTCGCGTCGCCGTCGGTGGCCGTGGCCGCACTCTGCGTCCCGTTCACCTGGCTGCTCGCCGTGGCCGGTCGGCCACGCGCGATGTTGGTGGTGCTGCCGACGCCGCTGCCCGACAGGGAGATCGTGGCCGGGCTGTTGTTGGCGTTGCCGGTGATCGTGACCGCGCCGGTGCGCGTGCCCGAGGCGGTCGGGGTGAACCGTACCGTCACCGTGCACGACGCGTTCACCGCCAAGGTGCCGCAGGTGTTGGTCTGGCTGAAGTCGCCGCTCGCCGAGACCTCGGAGACGGTCGCCCCGGTCGTCCCGGTGTTCGTCACGGTCACGGTCTGGGTGGCGGAGGAGCTGCCGACGACGGTCCCGGGGAAGGACAGGCTCGTCGGGTTCGGGGTGAGGATCGGCCCGGGAGCCACTCCCGTGCCCGACAGCGCGACCGTGCTCGTGACGCCGGACGCGGTGATGGTGAGCGTGCCGGACCGGGATCCGGACGCGGTCGGCGTGAACGTGACGTTGACCGTGCACGAGGCGCCGGCGGCGATGCTGCCGCCGCAGGTGTTGGTCTGGCCGAAGTCGCCGGAGGCGGTGATCGAGGCGACCGGCGCCGCGGAGCTGCCGGTGTTGGTCACCGTGACCGCCTGGGCAGCGCTCGACGAGCCGGTGGCCACAGTGCCGAAGCCGAGCGTGCTCGGGCTGATCGACAGCTGCGAGCCGTTGTCCGGCAGGTACGGCGGGAACGCGGGGGTGGTGATGTTCTGGCAGGCCGTGGGGCCGGTCATGCCGGAGTTGCCGCCGCCGTCGGTCAGCGTGAAGCCGACGCCGCAGTTGTAGACCGGCGCCGGGGCCTGGGTGCCGGTCGCCGTGCTGTTGGAGATGGTGGCCGACCCGCCGACCTGCTCCTGGACGACCCAGGTGCCGGTGTTCTGGATGGTCGCGTTGTTGATCTTCACGTTGGTGATGCCGGAGCCCGAGACGAACTGGACGGCCTCGAACGGGCTCTGCTGGATCAGGATGTTGTCCACGTTGGTCAGGCCGCTCATCGCCGCGTCGCGTGCGTCGAACCAGAGCGCGCCGACCCCGAAGTTCCAGTTGGGGTCGAGGCTGCCGTCGCGGATCAGCGTGTTGCGCAGCACGTCGGTGCGGCCCAGCGGGGTGGAGGCGAAACGCTGCGCGACGTGGATGCCGCCGCCCTGGGTCAGGCCCGAGTCGATGACCCGGTTGTCGGCGACGACGTTGTCGTGGCCGCCGTAGATGGCGATGCCGTTGGCGAGGATCGGGTACTGCACGGTGTTGTGGTCGAACGAGTTGCCGGCGTCCGCGCCGATCGCCTGGTCCGACCAGGTGGCGAGCCCGTCGTCGCCGAGGTTGCGCAGGTCGCTGTTGGTCACCTTCGAGTTCGTGACGCCGCCGTGGAAGTTGACGCCGTCCGCGGTGGTGTTGCGGATCCGCATGCCGCTGAACACGAGGTTGTCGAACGGCCCGTCCATCCAGGCGCCGACCTTCTCGTGCTCGATCCACAGGCGGTCGACGGTCGAGTTGCTCATGGCGCCGCCGATGCCGTTGACCTGCGCGCCGTCGTTGCGCTCCTGGACGTCGCCGAAGATGGCGAAGTCGGCCAGGTGGACGCCGCCGCTGCCGTTCGGCGCGTTGTTGCCGTAGAAGCCGGGGGCGGCGCCGGTGACCGTGGAGCGCCACATGCCGGCGCCCCGGATGGTCACGTTGTTGACCATGATGTGGCCGGGCACCCGGTACGTCCCCGGCGGGATCCACACTGTGCCGCCCGCGCCGGCGGCGCTGATGGCCGAGGTGAACGCGGCGGTCGAGTCGGCCGAGCCGGACGCGTCGGCGCCGTAGTTGGCGATGGACACCGAGCCGGCCGGCTGTGACAGCGCGCCGCCGACGTTCTCGAAGTCGGCGAGGTCGATGGTGTACGACGAGGCGGTGTCCTCGGGGTCGACCTGCAGCCGGAACTTCGTCCCCGCCGGGTAGGTCGTGGAGAACAGCCGGTGCGCCTCGTCGTAGAAGTGGTGCGGGTTCCCGCCCGGCGAGTTGGTGAACGGGTAGCCGCCGTAGTACCAGCTGTAGGCGTTGGTGAGGGTGAAGTTGCTCTGCTTGGTCCCGTTGACGTACAGCGACAGCTGGGTCGTGTAGACGGATCCGCCGGAGCTGTCCGGGATGCTGTACCGGAAGACGATCGAGTTGGTCGCCGTGGGCGTGATGAACTCGACGTACTTGCCGCCTCCCTGCAGCGTCACCGCCTTGCGGTAGGACGCCTCGGCGGGCAGCGTCCCGTAGACGGCGCTCGGGCCGATGACGGTGCCGTTGGTGGTCGAGTTCTCCGCCTGCACCTCCACGTACGGGAGGGAGGCGCCGACGCCGCCGGTCGCGGCCGCGGAGGCGGGACCGGCCTGGACGACGGCGGCGACACCGGCCGCGGCCAGCGCGGCGCTCGCCACGAGAACGCGGGCTAGCGGCCCGCGCGGTGGACGGGGGATGGACATCTGCTGCTCACTTTCAGCGCTGCGGGGGGAACAGGCCCGGAGAGCGATGGGATCGATGTACCTGGGACCGTAACCTCAAGGACATCTCTCCGCAATAACCGAACTGCTCCGTGATTGCAGCTCAATTTTTGCTGCAAATTTTCGTCACCCTTGACAACGGCAGGCGCAAGCGACGTGGAGAGCCCGGTGGTGCCGGGTGGGCGAGCCGGGTCGTCCATGCCTGCGTGGCCGTGCCGGGCCGCCTGGAGACGTCCTCTTGACGGACGCATTACAGAGGCGTTTCATCTTCCTGATAAACGGCCGCGAATTGCTTGCCAGACTCTGGAAATCTCCGACACGCTCTGAGCCGCCATACCCACACGCGCTGTCCGCGCACGAGCCGTACCGCCGGGTCCGCATGCCGGGCTCCCCCTCATCGACGCGGCGGCGGGGGGACCGCTCCGTACCGCGGTCTGAGGAGGAAACGCATGCGCCACCATCCCCGTGCCGTCTTACGCCGCCTGACGGGCGCGGCCGCCGCGGCCGTCGCGGCCGGCGCCGCGCTGGCCGCGGTCATGACC
>NZ_KI866528.1:135389-146484 GCF_000511135.2 Microbispora sp. ATCC PTA-5024
ATGACCGCTCCGGCCGGGGCCGCCACCACGGCCGCCGCCGCGGCAGCGACCACGGCCGGCGCCTCGCTGCCGTTCACCAGTTACGAGGCCGAGGCCGGGACGCCCGGCGGCGGAGCGACGACCGTCGCCCTGACTGCGCCGCCGACGACCCAGTACTCCAGCGCCGCCCTGGAGGCGTCCGGGCACTCGTACGTCCAGCTCAACGGCACCGGGCAGAGCGTCCAGTGGACGAACGGCACGGGCCGGCCGATCAGCGCGATCACCGTGCGGGTGAGCATCCCCGACTCCGCCGGAGGCGGCGGGCAGACCGCCACGCTCGACCTGTACGTCGACAACACCTTCCGGCAGACGCTGAACCTCAACTCCAGGCAGAGCTGGCTCTATGAGGGCAACGACAACTACAACGGCAACAGCCAGAACCCGGCCAACGGCAACCCACGGGTCTTCTTCGACGAGGCGCGGACGTTCGTCACCGGCACGGCGATCGCGCCCGGCAGCACGTTCGCGCTGAAGAAGGACGGGTCCAACACCGCGGCCTTCTACTACGTCGACGTCGTCGACGTGGAGAACCCGCCCGGGCCGCTGAGCCAGCCGGCCGGCTCCATCTCCATCACCGGCTGCGGCGCCGTCTCTGACGACACCCCGACGAACGGCGCCGCGGACGGCGGCGCCGTCGACAGCACGGCCGCCATCCAGAACTGCATCAACCAGGCGCAGTCGCAGAACAAGGTCCTGTGGATCCCGCCGGGGACGTTCTACCTGAAGGGCACCCGGGGCCTGGACGCCAGGGGCATCACCATCGCCGGCGCCGGCATGTGGTACAGCACGATCTACCGCGACGTCCCGCTGCCGAACAGCGTCCCGCTGCCCGCCCTGTTCAACCTCACCTCGTGCACGGTCCAGAACCTCCACCTGGACTCGAGCGCCACGAGCCGCGCGAGCGTGGACGGCGCCGGCGGCGCCATGGACACCACCGGCACCGACTGGGTCGCCGACGGCATCTGGAGCCAGCACGTCCTGTCCGGGTTCTGGGCCTCCGGCACCGGCGGCACCGTCCGCAACAGCCGCCTCACCTCGATCTGGGCGGACGGCGTCAACCTCAACAACGTGTCGCTGACCAGCTCCGTCGGGTCGGGCCTGACCGCGACGAACAACTTCGTCCGCGGCACCGGCGACGACGGCATGGCCATCAACTCGGTCCACTACAACACCGACTCCGCCGGCAACAGGACCTACTACACGCCGATGTCGCACATCACGCTGACGAACAACACGATCGTCGCGCCGTGGGGCGGCAAGGGCATCGGCATCTACGGCGGCAGCGCCCAGGACGTGGAGTACAACTACATCTCCGACACCGCCCGCTACATCGGCCTCGGCGCCGGGCGGTTCGGCGTCAACGGCGACGACCTGCTGTCGGCCACCGTCAACGGCAACGTCGTCGTCAGGTCGGGCGGCAACGCCTACAACCAGGGCCAGCCCGCGCTGCACATCGGCAACGGCGGCGACGGGCAGAACACCGGCGTCGTCGACCACGTCACCGCCACGAACAACACGGTCGGCGACTCCCTGTACGACGGCATCGGGTTCTCCACCTCGACGAACACGCTCCTGCAGGGCAACACGGTCACCTCGCCGTGGCGCAACGGCGTGGTCGTCGCCCCGCCGTTCTACCCCGCGCCGAGCGGGTCGGCCACGATCACCGGCACCACCGTCACCGGCCTGCGCTCAGGGACGACGGCGTACGTCAACAACTCCGGCGGCTTCACCGCGACGGTCACCGGCAACAGCTGGCAGAGCGGGGGAGGGACCGGAGGCCCCTACGGCGGGACGCCCGCGGCCGTCCCGGGCACCGTTCAGGCGGAGAACTACGACACCGGCGGCCAGGGCGTCGCGTACGGCGTCTCCTCGGTCAACGGCACGGCGAACGGCTACCGCTCCGACGGCGTCGACCTGGAGACCACGCCGGACACCGGCGGCGGCTACAACCTCGGCTGGACGTCGGCAGGGCAGTGGTTCCACTACACGGTCGACGTGGCGTCGGCCGGTACGTACACGCTCGGCCTGCGGGTGGCCGCGCCCGCCGCGGTGACGGGCGCGTTGCACGTCGCCGGCGCCTCGGGCGGCAACCTCACCGGCGCCGTGACCGTCCCGGCCACCGGAGGCTGGCAGACGTGGACCACGGTCACGGCCCAGCTGACCCTGCCGGCCGGGCGGCAGACGCTCACCGTCTACCAGGACAACGGCGGCTGGAACATCAACAGCCTGCAGTTCACCGCCGCCGGCGGCGGGACCGCCATGCTCACCGCCGCTCCGTCGTCGCTGACGTTCGGCGGTCAGGCGGTCGGCACGACGAGCGCGGCGCAGGCGGTGACGGTGCGGAACACGGGCACGGCGACGGCGTCCATCGGCTCCGTCGCCGCGTCGGGCGACTTCGCCCAGACGAACACCTGCGGCGGCTCGATCGCGGCGAACGCGTCGTGCACGGTCAACGTCACCTTCCGCCCCACCGCGACCGGCGGCCGCACCGGATCGCTCACGATCACGAGCACCGCGTCCAACAGCCCCACCGTCGTCGCGCTGTCGGGCACCGGCGGAACCGCCTCCGCGAACCTCGCCGCGGGCAGGCCGACCGCCGAGTCGTCGCACACCGACGTGTACCCGTCCTCGAAGACGACGGACGGCGACCAGAACACCTACTGGGAGAGCGCCAACAACGCCTTCCCGCAGTGGGTGCAGGTGGACCTCGGATCGGCGCAGCAGGCGAGCCGCGTGGTGCTGCAACTGCCCGCGTCGTGGGGCGCCCGCGACCAGACGCTGTCGCTGCTCGGCTCCACCGACGGCACCACCTTCACCACCGTGAAGGCGTCGGCCGCCTACACGTTCTCGCCGTCGTCCGGCAACACCGTCACGATCACCTTCCCGGCGAGCACCCAGCGGTACTGGCGGGTCACCGTCACCGCCAACACCGGCTGGCCCGCCGGCCAGGTCTCCGAGTTCCAGGTGTGGAACCAGTAGCCGCCGACGGCGCCGCTGGGGCCCGCGCCCGGCGGCGCCGTCGCAGCCCGTATCAGCACGCCGCGTTCTCTGCCGGCGGCGACCTGGTCGAAACTTTCTCTACCTGACGTAAAGTTTCTTCTCGATGTCCGAGGTTGTTGATCGGGCATTATGCTCCTGGGCGCCCAGGGGCATCGTGGATTGGGGCTTGCGCGCTCGCAATGTTTCGGAGAAACTTCGAAACATCCGGTCGGCGCGGGACGCGGGGATCGCCGTGCCGGCCGGCCGGGAGGACCGCTACTCGGGTTCGGTCAGGCGTGCCGCCGTCGGCGGTCCCTCGACATCCTCCGTACGGGGACCGTGCGCGCGCAGCTCGGCGGCGGCGCCCGGGTGGCGGCCCTCCGCGACCTCCGGCCGATCGCCCTCGTCGGGACGGGGCCCGCCATGGGCGCCCGCCGCTCACGGGTGTCACGGGACGGGGCGGCATGGGCTCGCCGCCCAGGATGGGAGCCAGGTCGCCTCGGGGAGAGGGGCCAGGCTTCGGAAGTGGTCGATGATCGCCCGTAGTCCTGGGTGCGGATTCGCCCGGGGCAGGATGAGCGAGATCGGGTAGGCGATCACCGGGTCCACGATCGGGATGCGGCGCAGGTCGTGGCCCGCAGGCCAGACGTACCGGTCGCGCGCGCCGACGAGCGTGGCCACGTCGGCGGAGTCCGCGAGGGTGTCGAGGAGCACCTCGTCGCCGAAGTGCGGGCCGGCGGCGTCGACGCGGAGATCGAACTCGGCGGTGAGCCGATCGTAGAACTCGGCCCATTCGCTCCGCGGCGCTATGCCCGGCACCCAGATCCGGTGCCGGCGCAGGTGGGCCGGCGTCAGTGCCCGTGCGGAGGCGAGTGGATGGCGGGGGCCGACGAGGAGTTCCAGCGGAGAGTCGAACGCCCGGATCATCTCCAGCTCGCGCGGCAGCGCGGCGGGGTCGGTGATCGTGCGGAACGTCGCGTCGACGTCACCCGTCTGGACGGCGGCCGCCGCCACGCGCGGGTCGTCGACCCTGAGGGTCACCACGTCGAGCTCGACGCCGGGATGCGACCGCCAATAGTCGTGCAGGATCACGGCCTGCGCGGACCGGAGGCCGAGAACGTCGATCCGCGGGGCCCGCGACCCCGGCCTGATCGCGGTGACGGCGCGATCGACACCCGCGACGATGCTCCGGGCGTGCGGGAGGAACGCCTGGCCGTCGAGAGTGAGCTCGACCCCCCGGGCGGTGCGGGTGAACAGGCGCACGCCGAGTTTGCGCTCGAGGGCGGCGATCCGCTTGGAGACGGCCTGCTGCGTCACGCCGAGCTCGTCCGCCGCCTGCTGCAGCTGTCCGAGCTCGGCGGCGCGGACGAACGATCGCACCGCCTCGGTATCCACCGACGCAGCTTATGGGCCTACAACCGATGGTTGTGGCGACCGGGGAGCCGGTTGTTTGATCCCGCTCCGGGGCGGCTGGTGTGATTCACCGGTCCGGACGTCGGTCGTCGCAAGGAGTCGCATGCGCGTGCGGTTGGGACGCGGTTTCGGGTGGCTGTGGTCGGCCTACGCAGTGAGCACGTACGGCACGTGGATCGCGTTCGGAGCGTTCCCGCTGATCGCGGTGCGGGTGCTGCGCTCGCCGCCGTTCGCGGTCTCGCTCCTGGAGGCCGCCGGCCTCGCCGTCGCGGCGGTCGTCGCGGTCCCGCTCGGCCCGTGGATCGACCACCGGGCCAAGCGCCCGGTGATGATCGGGATGGACACCGTCCGCTTCCTGGCCATGGCGAGCGTCCCGATCGCGTACCTCCTCGGGCTGCTGTCCTACGGCCAGCTCCTCGTCGTCTCGGTCGTCTCGGGAACCGCGGGCATCGCGTTCACCGCCGCCTCCGGTGCCTACCTGAAGCACCTCGTCCGCGGCGATCACCTCCTTGTGGCGAACGCGAGGTTCGAGGGCACGACCTGGGTGGCCACCGCGGCGGGACCGCCGCTCGGCGGCGCGCTCATCGGGCTGCTCGGCCCGGTCGTCACCGTCGCTGCGGACGCCCTCAGCTACCTGCTCTCCGCGCTCGGGGTCCTCCGCATCCGCGGAGCCGACGTCGTGGCGGCGCGCGACCCCGCGACCAGGTTGCGTGCCACCGACTTCCTGGCCGGCTGGCGATTCATCCTCCACGACCGGGTGATGCGGCGCCTGTTCCTCAACCAGATGACCGTCAACGGCCTGATCATGGCCACCGGCCCGCTCCTGGCCGTCCTCCTTCTCGGCCGGTACCACTTCCCGGCCTGGCAGTACGGTCTCGCCTTCGGCGTCCCGGCGCTCGGAGGCCTCGCCGGCGCCCGCCTGTCCCCGCGCCTCGCGGCCCGCTACGGCCGGCACCGCGTCATGATCGTCACCGGCTGGCTGCGCTCGATCTTCCCTCTCGGCCTCGCCTTCACCCGTCCCGGCGTCCCCGGCCTTCTCACCGTGATCGTCGTGGAGGGCCTGCTGATCGTCTGCATGGGCGTCTTCAACCCCATCAGCGCGACGGAACGCCTGCGGCGCGCTCCCGCCGATCACGCCGCCCGGGTCCTCAGCGCGTGGAGCATCGGCAGCAGACTCTCCCAGGCCACCCTCATGGTGGTCTGGGGCGTGCTGGCGACACTCATCGGCCCGCTCGCCGCGATCACCGTCTCCGGCGTCCTCCTACTCGGCACCCCCCTCCTGCTGCCCGGGCGGGCGCCCGCGCCCGATCCGGTGCCGTCACCCCCGGCCGAGGGCGTCCGGCCGGCATGACCAGGCGGACAGGAGGTCAGCGATCGGATCCGGCCGCTGAGAGGTCCCCGACGGCGTCGGCGTAGTAGACCGAGCCGGCCAGATGGAACGCGATCTGCCGGAACGTCCAGCCCTCGCCGGGCGACCGGTCGAGCTGGTCCGGACTGAGCGCGGTCAGCCGAGCGGCCCAGATCCGGCCGAGCCGGGTGAGCCGGCTTCCGGCCTCGTCCAGGTCCTGATCGGTGAAGGGCGCCAGATCGGCGGGGGTCGTGGTCGCCGACGCGTGCCAGCGGTCAGGGATCGGGGAGCCGCCGGCCAGCCGTGCCTCCATCTCGGCGAGGTGATCGACAAGGTGATCCGCGACCCGGCGGATCGCCTTGTGCGGGGTGTAGACCCGCTCGTCCACACGCATGAGGCGACCGTCCCAGCTCGTCCAGGTCGCCGCCAGGCCGAGTACGTGGTCGATCATCGACACCACGACCAGCGCGGGTTCGCGGTCATCGGTGGTCGGAACCTCATGGGACATCCTCGGCCTCCACAGCAGTGCGTCACGTGATCGGACGGGGCACACGTACCGGCCCCGACCGGGTGGAGACCGGCGACGGCCCCGGAACGCACCCTAGGATTCGGACATCTCCACGGCCGTCGAAGCATGGACGCGCGCGGTCCGGTCAGGAGATCGCGATGCGCAGGCGGCGGAAGCCGCGGCCCTTGCTCTCGATCTTGGCGACCTTGATCCTGCCGATCTGCTTGGTGGACGCGACGTGCGTCCCGCCGTCGGCCTGCGTGTCCAGCCCGACGATGTCCACGATCCGCACCTCGGGGATGCCCTCCGGCACGAGGTTGGTCGCGGTGCGGATGATGTCGGGGATCGCGAAGGCCTCCTCGCGCGGCAGCACCCGCACGTCGATGCGCCGGTCGGCCGCGATCTCGGCGTTGCAGGCGTCCTCGACCGCCTCCTTGAACCCGGGCGGCACCTCGGGGAGGTTGAAGTCCATCCGCGCGGTGAACGGCTCCATGTTCCCGCCGGTCACCAGCGCGCCGTAGTCGCGGAACACCACCCCGCACAGCACGTGCAGCCCGGAGTGGGTGCGCATGAGGGCCGAACGCCGCTCGTCGGCCACCGCCGCCCGCACGACCGTGCCGGCCGGGGGGATGGGGTCGTCCTGCGCCGGGACGAGGTGGAGGTCGTCTCCCTTTCGGACGCCCTCGATCCGGGTCTCCACGCCCTGCCACAGCAGGACGCCCTGGTCCGGAGGCTGGCCGCCGCCACCGGGGTAGAAGGCCGAGCGGTCCAGGACGATGCCGTCCGGCGTCGCCTCCAGCACGACGGCCTCGAAGGATCGCAGCTCTTGGTCGGACAGCTCCAGACGCCTGGTCCGTCCGTGGAGGTCGAAGGTCATCTCCCGAGTCTAGGACCGGGAGCTGCGCAGATCCGATCGCCGGCATCGCGATCGGCCTTCACCGCCGCGAACGGATCGTGGCGACGGTGCCGGAGGCGAGGATCAGCACGCAGCCGGCCAATTGGAGGGCGGAGGGACGCTCGCCGAGGACGAGGGCGCCGAGCACGACCGCTCCGACGGGGGTGAGGAGCAGGAGGACGGCGCCCACATGGCTCGCGAGACGGGGGGTGGCGAGGGCGACGAGCAGCCACCCGAGCACCTGCCCGAAGAGCGCGACCAGGGCCAGCCAGCCGACGGCGGCCCAGCCGGGGGCCGGGTCGACGCCCTGCCAGAACGCGCCCACGACCAGCGAGACGACCGCGGCGGACGCCGTCACCCACAAATAGGACTGGACCGGCCGCCCGTCCTGCCCCTCACGCCGGAGGAGGAACAGGAAGGCCGAGTAGCACAGGGCCGCGAGGATCGCGTGGACGGTGCCGAGGAGCGGGTCGTTCCCGCCGCCGCCCTTCTCGAACACGCCGCCCGCGAGGACCACGCCCACCAGGAGGAAGGGCACGGACACCAGGAACCTGCGGGGGAGCGCCTCGCGGTCCACGAGCAGCGCGAGCAGCGGGACGATCACCACCTGGACGTTGACCAGCACGGTGGAGAGCCCGGCGCCGACCTCGGCGATGGCCGCCGTCCACAGCAGCATGTCGCCGGCGAACAGGGCTCCCGCGACGACGGTGACGAGCCGGCGGCGTCCCGGGATCCCGCCCTCCCGCCTCCGCTCGCCCAGCGCGAGCGGGATCAGCAGCGGCAGGGCCAGCAGGCACCGGTAGAAGGACGCGGTGCCCGGCGAGGCGCCCGACAGGTGGATGAGCACGGCCGAGGCCGACACGAACAGGGCTCCCACCGCCATGGACGCGGACGGGTGGCGGGTGGCCGGTTCGGTGACTCCGGCGGTCCGGTCCTCGCTCACACGGGTCATCGGCGTTCCCCCGCCTCCGGCTTCGTGGCGACCCGACGCTCGCTACCCGGAGGATCCGTCTCCATGCCTCGCCCGGGGCAGGACCGCCCTCACGGGGCGGGTGCCGGTCCGCCCACCTCGGACATGTCATTACGATGAGTTTTCCGCGGTGCGGTGGCGACGGCGGTCACGGTGAGGTGGTGGCGCGGGTGACGATCAGCGCGGAGGTTCAGATCACGGATCTGACCGCCAACGATCACGCCTGCCTGACCTTCGGCGAGCCCGAGGAGCTCCACGACCTGACCGCGGCGTTCGTCCGGGACGGGTTGTCCGGGGGGCTGCGCGTCGTCTGGCTGTGCGAGGAGCCGCAGGCGGCCCTGACCGAGCTGGGCCGCCGGGGCGTCGCCGTACGGCCCGCGACCCAGACCGGGCGGATGGACGTCGTCGCGTCGCATGAGGGCCTGCTGTCCGGGCAGTCCTTCAGCGTGGAGCACGCGATGGCGTGGCTGCGCTCCCAGATCGAGCTGACGTCGCGGGAGGGCTACGCGGGGCTGAGGGTGGCCCTCGACATGGGCTGGGCGCTGCGGCCCGTCAGCGGCGTCGAGCAGCTGCCGGCCTTCGAGAAGGAGATCGCCGCGGCGCTGTCGGACACCAGCGTGTCCGTCCTGTGCCAGTACGACCGTGACCGCTTCGACCCGGTCACCCTGGCGTCGGTGTCGCCCTTCCACACCCGCGCGGTCGCGGCCGCCACCTACCACGACGACCCGCTGCTGCGCATCTGCCGCCAGTATGCTCCGCCCGGCATCCGCCTCGCGGGTCAGATCGACCGTTCGGCCGAGGACGCCCTGGCCCTCGCCCTGGCCGAGGCCATCCGCGTGGACGGCCACATCACGATCAACATGGCGGAGCTGTCCTTCATCGACCTCTCGTGCACCCGCATGATCATCGACGCGGCGCGGAGCCTGGTTCCGTCCCGCAAAGTGGTGATGCGCTGCAACCGGGGCATCGTGTCGAGGTTCGTCCTGCTGGGCGCCGACGGGGTGCACGGCATCGATCTGGTGACCGCCGATGACCGATGACCGGCAGATGGACACCCCGCCCGGCACGGCCGAGGCCTCCGACGGGGGAGGAGGGCCGATGGACGCCGGAGGGCCCGCGCCGATCCTCGACCAGCCGTTCGACCGCGACTCGCTCTACGCTCTGCGGGCCACGTTGGAGGCGCACGCCACGCATGCGGGCCTGCCGCACGGCCGGGCCACGGACCTGGTGCTCATCGTCCACGAACTGGCCACGAACGCGGTCTTCCACAGCTCGGGCACGGGACGGGTGCGAATCTGGCGGTCGGCGGGGTCGCTGCGGTGCGAGGTCAGCGACGCGGGAGGTCCCGCCCCGGCGGGGCGGGACGCCGCCGCATGGCCCGTCCGGCACGGTCACGGACTGTGGCTCGCCCGCTACCTGACCGACAGGTTCACCATCGCATCCGGGACGGACGGGACCGTCGCCACGGCCGACTTCGTCCTTCCTGCACCCGATCACCCCTCCGCCGGGACGCTCGACCGTCGCGACTCGTACGCCGTCCTCGCGCTGGAGGGCGCCCTGGACGAGCGGGCGGCCGCGGAGATCGCCCGCGTCGTCCGCGGGCTGGTGTCGGACACGAGCGCGCCGCGGCTGGTGGTGGACCTGTCCGGGGTCGCCTTCTGGGACAGCACCGGCATCACCGCGCTGATCAGCGCGCAGCAGCGGCTGGACCAGACGCCGGGGGGGATGATGGCCCTCTCCGGGCTCACACCGAAGTTGGCGCACCGGCTCGACGGCCTCAGCCCCACCCCGTTCACCGTCGCCGACACGCGGGCCCAGGCCGCCGGCCGCTTCCCGGCTCGCCCGGACGCGGACTGAGGCCGGACGGCGGCCATTCGCGGGTGTAGCCCTGACCGCGCCGGGCAGCGGCTGGGAATCCCCTAGTCGAAAGGTGACGGCAGTGACCACCACCGGAGAGCACGACGTCGTCGACCTGCTGCTGGAGCAGCACAACCAGATCAAGACCCTGTTCGCGGAGGTCGCCGCCGCCCAGGGCGAGCGCAGGCTTGAGCTGTTCCACGACCTCGTACGGCTGCTGGCCGTGCACGAGAGCGCGGAGGAGCAGGTCGTCCACCCGGCCGCCCGGTCGAAGGCGGGCGACGCGGTCGTCGAGGCGCGGCTGCACGAGGAGGACGAGGCGAAGCACGCCCTGTCCGACCTGTACGACCTCGGGGTGGACCACCCCGAGTTCGACACCGGGCTCGCCACCCTGGCGCAGGCGGTCCTCGACCACGCCACCCACGAGGAGCAGGAGGAGTTCACGCGGCTGCGCCAGGAGACGTCGCCCGAGCAGCTGCGCCGGATGTCCGGGGCCGTGCGGGCCGCCGAGGCGGTCTCACCCACCCGTCCGCACCCCGGAGCCGGGGAGTCCGCGCTCGCGAACATGCTGGTCGGGCCGCCCGTCGCGGTGTTCGACAAGGTCCGCGACGCCGTCCGCGACTGGCGGCAGTCGAACAGGGACTGACGCTCCGCGCCCGGACGGGACCGCGTCGCCCCGCCGACGCGCGAGCGTGGCGGAGTCCCGCGGTCTCGCCCCGGGCTCCCGGGACCCGCGCCGCGCGAGTTCCCCCGGACCCCGGGCCGCCGTGTGCCGCCGTGTGCCGCCGTGTGCCGACCTGTGCCGACGGGGCGGGACCGGTGCATGATCCCGGCGGCGACGCGCGTGCGATGATCGTGACATGCCCCCGACGACGCTGATCCAGGTTCCCCAGTGGCAGGGCTCGGGCGCCCTCGACGCCCGCCGTCTGTCGCGTGGCGCCGAGGTGCTGGCCTCGTTCGTGCCGTCCCGGCGCACCGTGCGTGTGCCCGTCCCCGACGCCGAGGGCGTCGAGCGGGACGGCGTGCGCGGCCTCGACGCGCTCGTCGCCGTCGCGGCCGGGACCCGCGCCGCCGAGGCGGGGCTCG
>NZ_KI866528.1:146601-147362 GCF_000511135.2 Microbispora sp. ATCC PTA-5024
GAGGCGGGGCTCGCCCGCCGCACCGTGGCCGAGCTGACGGCCGACCCGGCCGCGCTGGTCCCCGCGGTGTCCGCCACCGGCGCCACGGCCGTGTACGTCCACATCGACCTGGACGTGCTCGACCCAGGAGAGTTCGGGTCCCTGAACCACCCCGAGGCCGGCGGCCTCGCCGTCCCCACGCTGCGCGCGGCCGTGCGGGCGCTCACGGCCGCGTTCACCCTGGCGGGCCTGGGGATCACCGAGTACGCGCCGCGCCGCGACGAGGACCGGGCCACGCTGGCTGGGCTCGTCCCGGCGCTGCTGGGAGAGGAGAGCCGGTAGGCGCCGGGCGACCGCGTACGGGCCGGCATCAGGACGCGGAGGGCTGATGGGGCGCAAGCCGAAACCCCTCGACCCCGGGCAGGGGCCGATCCAGAGGTTCGCCCACGACCTGCGGCGGTTGCGCGAGGACGCGGGGGAGCCGACGTACCGTCAGATGGCGGCCAGGGTGCACACCTCGGCCAGCGCCCTGTCGATCGCCGCGTCCGGCGACCGGCTGCCGAGCCTCATGGTCACGCTGGCCTACGTGCGGGCCTGCGGCGGCGACCCCGGTGTGTGGGAGGCCCGCTGGCACGAGCTGTCCGCCGCGCTCGCCGCCGAGCTCGCCGCCGGACGCGCGCCCGCGGCGCACGAGGGCACACGCGGGAGCGCGGACGGCCGACGCGGGGACGTGGACGGCCAGCGGGACGGCGCGGACGTCGGGGCGGACCGCGCGACCGCCG
>NZ_KI866528.1:147617-156160 GCF_000511135.2 Microbispora sp. ATCC PTA-5024
CGTGGCCGGGGGATCCTGGCCGCGGCGGCCGTGCTGGCCGTGGCCGCGTCGGCCGCCGCGGCGCTGGTCGCGTCCGGAACGGGGACGACGTCCGGCCGCTCCGGTTCCCCCGACCGACCGTCCCTCGCCGCCGCCACACCGTCGGCGGCCGTGGCCGGCGGCGCGCGGCTGCTGGGTGCGCCCGACTGGGACGGGTACTGCCGGGCGACCGGGCAGGGGACGGCGCGGCTGACCGGCGCCGACGCCTACGGCTGGCGGTGCGCCGGCCAGAACGCGACCGGCAACGGCGCGACCGCCGTCTGCGCCTGGACCTACCACAGCGCCCAGGTCGCCGACAGGGTCGCCGACTTCTTCGACCCGCGCTCGTGGCAGTGCTGGCACGCCACCCGCAGACTCGGCGCCCTCGACTTCTCCGCCTACTGCCGGGCCCGGGGCCGCACCGGTGCCCGCTACGTCTCCGGGCGCGGGGCCTACGGGTGGTACTGCGCGGGGGAGAAGACACTCGGGATCGACACCCAGGCCGCCTGCCGATGGCAGTACGGCGCCGACCCGCCCGTCAGCCGGTTCCAGGACTTCTACGACAAGGACTCCTGGCAGTGCTGGGGGTGACCCCCGTGGGTGGACGGCCGGAGACCGCCCACCCTGCCGCCGCGGACCGTCAGGACGTCGGGGTGAGGTTCGTGTAGGTGCCGGCCGGGTGGGGGAACGTGAAGTGGGCGCTGCAGCTCTGGGCGGGGCCCGAGGCGTTGAACGAGGTGCCGGGGATCCCGGCCTGCAGGATGGCGTCGCCGTGGAAGTCGAGGGAGCGGCCGTTGTCGCGGATGGCGATGGAGGGCCGCCCCGTCCGTTCCACGGAGAGCACCTGCAGCCCGGTCAGGTAGGCGTCGCCGAACTGCTCGGCCGACCGCGCGGTGCCGTCGGGGTTGAGCTGGACGAGCAGGTCCCAGTTGATGAATCCGGCGCCGTTGAAGTCACGGCAGGTGAGCATGACCGGGCCGGGCCCGGAGGCGGCGGCGGCCGGGGCCGTCCACCCGGCGACCGCCGCGAGGCCGGCGGCGAGCGTGACGGCCACCGTCGCGAGCCGGCGCCGTGCGGATCCCTGGACCGTGATGCGGAGCGTGCGGTGCATGTGCGCTTCCTCCTGATCGGATCGGCGGGGCCGGTCGTCGGCACGACCGGTCGCCCTCCTCCGATCTACGGCCCGGATTTTTGATCATCAACCTCT
The DNA here is from genome assembly GCF_000511135.2 of Microbispora sp. ATCC PTA-5024. NCBI lineage: Bacteria > Bacillati > Actinomycetota > Actinomycetes > Streptosporangiales > Streptosporangiaceae > Microbispora > Microbispora sp. ATCC PTA-5024. The sequence continues at coordinate 148,843 of NZ_KI866528.1, forward strand.
CTGAGCTGCGTGAACAACGAATCAACATCGCGGGGCCGGCGGGGCCGGTCAGCCCTTGGTGGAGCCGAGGGCCAGACCGGCGATGAACTGCTTCTGCAGGACCACGTACACGATCAGGGTGGGGATCGCCGCGATGAGGGCGGCCGCCGCGATCATGTTCTGGTTGCTGACGAACTGTCCCTGGAGGTTGGCCAGGGCCGAGGTGATGGGGCGTTTGTCGCCGCGCTGGATCAGCACGATGGCCCAGAAGAAGTCGTTGTAGATCCAGGTGGTCAGCAGCGTCGCCAGCGCCGCGAGCGCCGGGCGGCACAGCGGCAGGGTCAGCTTCCAGTAGCGCGTCCACAGGGAGGCGCCGTCCACGACGGCCGCCTCGTAGATCTCGTGCGGGATCGACTTCATGTAGTTGCTCAGCACGAACACGCAGAAGCCGAGCTGGAAGCAGACGTTGATCAGGATGAGCCCGGCGTAGGAGTTGTAGAGCAGGCCGTTCTCGCTGAGGAACTCGGGCACGGGGATGAGCAGGTACAGCCGGTAGAGCGGCGTGATGATGACCTGCTGGGGGAGCAGGTTGCCCGCGGTGAACAGGATCAGCAGGGTCAGGGTGTACCGCATCCGCACCCGGGACAGCACGAACGCCACGCTGGAGGCGAGCAGCAGCGTGACGAGCACGGCGGGCACGGTGACGATCACCGAGTTCAGGAAGTACCGCTGCATGTCCGACTGCGTCCACGCGTCGGTGAAGTTGCCCAGCGTGAGGTGGCGCGGCAGCGAGAAGTAGCCGCTCTGGGCGGTGTCCTCCACCGGGCGCAGGGACACGTACAGCGCGAACAGGATCGGGACGAGCCACAGCACCGTCGCCGTGATCATGAAGACGAGCGCCGCCACCCGGGCGGGGCGGCGGGTGCCGCGCGCGCGCCGGCGGCTCGCGGCGGCCACCGCCGGGGCCGTGGTGGATCGGGCCTGTGCCGTCACGGCCGCTCCTCCCGCCGGAAGGTCTGGTACAGGAACACCGAGATCGGGACGAGCGAGATGACCAGCAGCACGACCCCGAGGGCCGAGCCGTACCCGATGCGGGTCTGTTCGCCGAGGATGTTCTGGGTGACCAGGATCGACAGCAGTTCCAGGCCGGGGAGCACCGGGCCGTGGCTGTTGATGTAGACCAGGTCGTAGGCGCGCAGCGACTCGATCAGCGTCACGACGAGGATGACCACGTTGATCGGCTTCATCACCGGGAAGACCACTCGGAAGAAGGTCTGCCAGGCGTTGGACCCGTCGATCAGGGCCGCCTCCCGCAGGGAGGGGTCGACGGCCTTGAGCCCGGCCAGGTAGAGGATCATGACGTACCCGGCCTGCCGCCAGCAGGCCTCCACGAGGACGGCCCAGAGGTTCAGGTGGGGGTCGCCGAGCCAGTTGACGAGGTTGTCGTCGTGGTTGTGGCCGGTGATCGAGTTGATGAGGCCGTAGTTGGGCGAGTAGATGAGCTCCCAGATGATCCCGATGAGGGCGAGGGACAGCATCACGGGCAGGAACAGCACGCTCTGGTAGACGCGGCTGCCCTGGATGTTCCGGTCGATGATCACCGCGAACAGCATGCCGAGCGGCGTGGCGAGGCAGACGAAGACCAGCAGCCAGATCGCGTTGTGCTGCACGGCCGGCCAGAACTGCGGGTCGACCGTGGCCGCGATGCGGTAGTTCTCCACGCCGTACGGCTTGATCTGGTCGAGGCCGCCGATGCCGTTCCATCGGGTGAACGACAGCACCACCGACGACAGCGCGGGGAACCAGACGAACGCCAGGTCGGCGAGCACCGGGATGCCGAGCATGAGCCCGACCAGCACCCGGTCGCGCGGGGTCATCCCCCGCGCGCGGGGTCGTGACTGTACGGCCATCAGTTCGTGAAGATCGTCTTCGCCTGCGCCTCGATGCTGTCCTGCAGCGATTTGATCCCCGACGGGCTCGGGTCGTTGATGAACTTCTGGATCGAGGGGATCATCACGTTGCTGGCGAAGCCGGGGTCGGTGTCGCGGTCCATGAACTGGGAGACCGCCTTGCACGAGGCGATCATCTCGACCGACTTCTTCTGGATCGCGTTGTAGGTCGGGATGCTGGCGCCCTGGGCGAGGGCCACGTCCCACTGGTCGGTCTTGAGGAAGGTGGCCTCGGCGTCGCCGGTCCCGAGGTACTCCAGGACCTTCTTGCCCGCCGCGACCGTGTCCTCCTTGGCGTTCTTCGCCAGGCAGAACCCGTCGGTCGGGGCGTCCATGTAGTCCTGGCCGAACTGCGGGTTGATCTCGGGGAAGGCGAAGAAGTCGAGGTCGGCCAGGTCCTTGCCGTCGGTGACGTACTGGGCGGCGACCTGGTTGGTGCCCTGGAACATCAGGCCGGCCTGCTTGCTCTCCAGCGTCTTGACCGCGTCCTGCCAGATGCGGCCGGTGGCGCCGGGCTGGCAGTACGGCAGGATCTCGGCCCACTGCTGGAACACCTGGGTGACCCGCGGGTCGGTCCACGGCACCTGGTGCTTCATGAGCTGGATGTGGAAGTCGTACCCGTTGATCCGCAGGTTGAGGATGTCGAAGGTGCCGAGCGCGGGCCAGCCGTCCTTGTCGGCGAAGGCCAGCGGCGTCAGGCCGTCGCCCTTCATCTTCTTGAGCAGGGCCACGTAGTCGTCCCAGGTCTTGGGGATCTCGTAGCCCTTCTCCTGGAAGGTGCTCTTGTTGTAGAAGACGACCCACGGATAGTTGTAGATCGGGACGAAGTAGTAGTGCCCGTCCAGGCCCTTCGACAGCGACTGCGCGGCCTGGCCGAAGTTGCCGCCGATCTTCTGCCACACGTCGTCGATGGGCGCGATCAGCCCCTGCTGGGCGAAGAACTGCATCCGGTAGCCGGCGAACCAGGTGAACAGGGTGTCGGGGGTGCCCTGGAGGTAGGAGTTGATGTTGTTCTGGAACGTGTTGTGGTCGACGGTGTTGAGCGTGATGGTCGCCCCGGCCTTCTGTCCGGCGGTCTTCGTGAGCGCCTCGAACGCCGCCTTGGGCGCCGGGTCGGAGTAGTTCGACCCGAACGTGACCGTCGTCGCGCCGCCGCCCGAGCCGCCCGACGACGTGCCCGACGGGCTGGAGGAGCTGCCGCAGGCCGTGAGGAGACCGGCCGGGACCGCCGTCGCGCCGAGGGTGAACGCGAGCCCCTTGAGCACCGAACGGCGGCTCGTGGGGGACCCCGGCAGACCGGACGGGCGGGGAGTGACGGAGTGAGACATGACGCCTCCCGAATGGGCGCAGAATCAGTCTTTAGCGAACATAATTAAACAAGTCCGATCAGAGTTAAATCCTCGTCTCGCGGGCGTGTCAAGGCGACCCGAATCTCGGTTGCGTCACGGTGACGGGCCGGGTCTCCCTGTCTGAACGGCGTACGGCTCGCGGATGAGCGGAATCTCCCGCCTCTGGTCTGGCCCGATTCGCCTGTTCGGCTATGAAGGAACATGAGGGATTTCGTGAATCAGACGGCGCGCGTTCGATTTCTCGGTTCGATATGGCGCGAAAGGCCCACAAAAGGGGATAGTCGGGCGTTCTATGTCTCCCACTCGGGGTCCGGTGGCAGCACCGGCGCCCCCGCGATCTCCGCGTCGGCGGCGAGGATCGTCGATACGTACTGGTCGTCGACGCGGTAGCCCATGCCGTTGCACCGGAACACGGGGTCGAGGTTGGTGTTCACCGGTCCGATCCGGGTCGCCCGGGGCAGCCGCGCGTACACGCCCTTCGGACGGTCGCGGTTGAACGCGCCGCAGTGCAGGATCGTGATGGTCCTGTCGGTCACCGCGAAGATGAAGTTCGCCCCCTGCGTGTACGCGGGGAACAGGTAGTGGAGCACCTCGTCCGGGTCCAGGAACGGCCGGCACCGTTCCCGGACGGTCGACGGCAGCGGCATCGCGCACCTCCGGAATCGCCGTCCCCGACCATACGACCGCGCCGTCCCGTCCGGAAGCCCGGACAGGACGGCGCGGCGCCGGCGGTGCGGGTCAGTGCGCCCGCGGCAGCACCTGGACGGTGTCGCCGACCGGGCGCTCACCGGTCGCGTCGGAGGTGTGGTTGACCAGGGCGCCGTTCACCGCCATGGCGGTCGAGCCGCCGCCGTCGAGGTTCAGCGCCTGGACGGCTCCGAGGGACCGCATGAACGCCGCGCCCTCGGCGATGGTGAAGCCCTCGCTGCCGCCGCTGAGGCGGCCGTCCACAGTGACCAGCAGCAGGCGGCCGCGCCCGTCGACACCGGCCATGGTCCGGGGCTGGCGGTTGTTCGCCCAGGCGTACCCGAAGGACAGGTCGGCCGGGTCGACCGTGCCCTCGGCGGCCGCGTCGATGTCGATCCGGCCGTCCCGCACGAGCGTGGGGGCGGCGCTGACGACGCTGTCGTCCGCGCCGAACCTGACCCTGCGGCCGTCGGCGTCCCGCACGACCTCGGTGAGCGCGACCTTCCCGCCGGTCGAGGCGTGGGCGGCCAGCCAGTCAGCGGCCGGGCCGACGCCCTGGAGGACGGTCTGGCCGGGCGCGACCGAGCCGCCCCGGCCGCCGACCGACACCACGCGGTCCCGGCCGTCCAGCACGACCTGGACGCCGGCGCCCGTGGGCAGGGCGTGGACGTACTCGGGGGTGAACGCCACCAGGTCGTCGGTCTCGGCGCAGGTCACGTCCTGCCGCGGCTCCTCGGTGGGGGTGCCGCCGGGCTGGCCGCAGTCCCGCACGAGTCCCGGCGTGCGGTTGACACCGCGGACGGCGCGGGCCGAGCGGCCGGCGCGCACGGTGACGGTCGTGGTCAGGTCGGCGACGCGGGGGCGGCGTCCGCCGTCCGCGAGGATCAGCGCCGCGCGCGACCCCACCGCCATCGACGCGAGCTCGCCGCGGTGGACGCTGAGGCCGGCCGGGATGCCCTGGACGCCGTCGGCGTCGGAGGTGACGAAGAAGCCGCCGTTCACGCCGACCAGGGAGCCCAGCTTGGCCGCGACCGACGACGTCGTCTCCCGCTGGGTGACGTTCCCGTCGTGCGTGGCCTCGACCGACCCGCGGAAGACGTGGGGGTCGACGACGGCGACGTGGATGTTCTCCACGTCGGCCGGCTGGTCGGCGTCGTAGCCGGTCCACTCCACGGCCGTGTGGAAGCCCGCCGCCGTGACCGCGGACGCCTTCGCCTTCGCCGCGTCCTGCGTGTCGTAGGAGCCGACCCGCACCCGCACGCCCATGAGGCCCGAGGGTGTGTCGCTGTAGCCCGGCCAGCCGATCCGCCGCACGTCGGGCTCGAAGCCCGCCGCCCGCAGCCGCGCCGCGGTGTCCGAGGCCCAGGACTCCGGTCCCACCGCGGCCCAGGCCTGGGCGCCGGTGAACCGCGCCGTCACGGGGGCCTGCACGGTCACGGTCCAGCGGGGTGCGGCCGAGGGGTCGGTGATCGTGCCGGTGCGCACCTCCACTCCCGGCGCGACGGTCACCGTCGTCCACTGCGCGGTGGTCCCGGCGGCCGCGGGGGCGGCGACCGGCGCGTCCGCCGCGGCCGTGCCTGGGACCGCCACCGGCGCCGCGAGGGCCAGGGTGACGGCCAGCGCGGTGGCCAGGTGGAGCGCCGGCCGCGTGCGGGTGCCGCGACCGCTGCCTGGGACGTGGTTCATGCCGGTTCCTTACAACTCGGGGATGCGCCCGGAGGCGCCGTTGCGAACGGTCTGGAAGTCCAGCGCGCCGAGGCGAATTCCAGGACGTGGGCAGGAGGGCGTCCGCGGTCGGTCGCGTGAACGCTCGGTGCCGCGCGGCCCGGGGGAGGCGGCGCGCCGGCACCGACCCTGGCGGTGTCCGGCACCGGGCGGTACGTCCGCCTACTCGACCATCCACGCCCCCCGCCTGCAACGGCGGCGGCATCGGGTCGCCGTACACGATCGGCGGGGACTTCAAGGACGGGTTCCACACGTACGCCGTGGACTGGGACCAGTCGCACATGACGTTCTACGTGACGGCACCGCGTTCTTCACCGTGAACAAGGCCGAGGTGGAGACGACCCGGGGTCCCTGGGTCTACGACCATCCCTTCTCCATCATCCTCAACAACGCGGTCGGAGGAGACGACGGGCGTGACCGGTGGCCCGATTTGCGTCTTGGGGCATCTGGGTTCCAAAGTTGGACTCATGACGACGACCGTGAGCTCCCGCACGCACAGCTGGGCCCCGCAGACCCTCCCCAGCCCGGAGATGAGCGGGCTGGACTTCCTCCAGGCCCTGCTTGACGGGAAGATCCCCCCGCCGCCGATCGCGGGCACGCTGGGGTTCACTCTCGTCCACGTCGAGCCGGGGGTCGCCGTCTTCGAGGGAGAGACCGGCGAGCACCAGTACAACCCCATGGGCTCGATCCACGGCGGCTACTTCGCCACCCTGCTCGACTCGGCGCTCGGCTGCGCGGTCATGACCCGCCTCCCCGCCGGACGCGCCTACACGACGACCCAGCTGGGCGTGCACATGGTCCGCCCGGCCTTCTCCCACACGGGGACGCTGCGGTGCGAGGCCACGGCCATGCACGTCGGCAGGACCGTGGCGACCGCCGAGGCCCGTCTCACCGGCGTGGCCGACGGCAAGCTGTACGCCCACGGCACGACGACGTGCGCCGTCTTCCCGATCGCGCAGTGACCCGCGGGTCCGGCCCTCGCCGTCTGAGCTGCGGAGACATGAGAACCATCCCCTTGACATAAGTCGGGCAGCCAGTCAGATAACGGACTGGTTCTTTCTCGATACTCTTCGCCACCGGCCGGACGGCGGATACGGTGCCCTTGCCTCGGCCGTTCCCACCCGTCCCTCCACAGGGTAGGGCCGGCCGCACGGCACGCCGTGTGACCCGGAGCGCGGCGCAACGCCCCCCGGCCTCCCCTTGGGCGGGGGGCGTTCCTCGTGTGCCGGGTCGTCGTCGCGCCGGGGAGACCCGGGGAGACCCGGGGCGCCCAAGGGAGCCCCGGCGACGGCGCTGGTAGCGTGCCCGCATGCGGATTGCCGACATCGACGGGCCCGGCGGGGAGGGCGTGTTGCGCGCCGGCCTCGTTCCCACGGGACGGAGAGCCGGCCGCCTGTCATGACCTACCGTCACGCCACCGAACGGGACGACTACGAGGACCTCGCGGGCGGGGCCGTCCTGCATTCCGCGCCGGGCTTCCCCGCCTTCCCGGTCCGGCTGGCCAGCGAGATGTTCCAGCGTGCCCTGCACGTGCGCGGCGGCGGGCCGTGCATGGTCTGGGACCCCTGCTGCGGCAGCGGCTACCTGCTGACCGTGATCGGCTTCCTGCACCGCCGGTCGATCTCGTCC
>NZ_KI866528.1:156180-170279 GCF_000511135.2 Microbispora sp. ATCC PTA-5024
ACCTGCCCGCCGAGGCGCGCCGCGCCGACGTGTTCGACGCCGGCGGGCTGCGGGAGGTGCTCGGCGGACGCCGTCCCGGCGTGGTCGTCACCGACGTGCCGTACGGCGAGCAGACGTCCTGGCTCGGACCGGACGGCGAGAGCGGCGCCGCGGGCATGCTCCGCACGCTGGGCGCGGTGCTGCCCGAGGGCGCCGTGATCGCGGTGGCGGTCAGGGGCCGCCGGCCGCCGCGCGCCGACGGCGCCGACGGTCTGGTCCCGCGCGGATCATTCAAAATCGGCACGAGGACCGTCGCCCTGTTCCAGACGGCGGCCGCAGGCCCCCGGGACGGGGACGGCCGCCGAACCGCGCCGTGAGCGCCCACGCCGCGCCGCCACCGCGGGAGCAGGGGGCTTCGCCGCGGGGGCGGCCGCGGGAGCGGTCACCGGAGGCGCTCGGCCAGGAACTCCTCCCAGGTCCGCCCCCCCAGATCGGCGCCTTCGAGGGACAGGTTCCCCCCGGCCCGGTAGACGCGGCCGGCCTTCCCCGGCATCCGCACCGGCAGCGTGGGACGCCGGCGGCCGGCGGCCGCGAGGTAGCCGCGCACCAGGTCGCCCAGGCCGTACACCCGGGGCCCGGCGAGGTCGGGCACGAGACCGGACGGCTCGCCGAGCGTCAGGCCGACGAGCCGGTCGGCCACGTCGCGCGCGTCGACCGGCTGGAAGCGGAGGCCGCCGGGGACGGGCACCACGGGCAGCCTGGCCATCTGCCGCACCACCTTCAGGACCAGGTCGTGGAACTGGGCGGCCCGCAGCGTCGTCCACGGCAGGCCGGACGCGGCCACGGCCTGCTCCGCGCCCAGCTTGGCGCGGAAGTAGCCCAGCGGGACGCGGTCCGCGCCGATGACCGAGATGTACACCAGGTGCCGGACGCCGGCCCGCGACGCCGCCCGCACGAGGTTCCGGGTGGCCTCGTCGTCGCCCTTCGGGCCGCCCGCCAGGTGGACGATCACCTCCGCGCCGTCCACGGCCGGCTCGACCCCCGCGCCCGTGAGCAGGTCGCCGGTCACGTGGTCCACGCCGTCCCCGGAATCGCGGGCCCGGCGGCTGAGCACCCGGACCGCGTGTCCGGCGTCCCGCAGGGCCGGCACGACGAGACGCCCGAGGGTGCCCGTGCCCCCGGTGACCAGAACGAGCGATGTCATATGTCCTCCTTCGGACCGGGAGCCGCGCCCTCGGTCACATCCGCCGGATTCGGTGGGTCTACCGCTGGGACACCGCGCGGGAAAGGAATGTGACGACGTGGACGAGCGCGATCGGCTGGCGGAGCGTTTCGAGGAGCACCGGGCGCGGCTGCGCGCGGTGGCCTACCGGATGCTGGGCTCGTCGAGCGAGGCGGACGACGCCGTGCAGGACGCCTGGCTGCGCGTCAGCCGCGCCGGAGACGGCGGCGTGGACGACCTCGGCGCCTGGCTGACCACGGTGGTGGCCCGCGTGTGCCTGAACATGCTGCGCACGCGCGCGCACCGGCGTGAGGACCCGCTCGACGGGCGGCCTGATCCGATGGCGGGCGGCGGCGACCCGGAGCAGGAGGCCGTCCTGGCCGACTCGGTGGGCCTGGCTCTGCTGGTCGTGCTCGACACGCTGACGCCGTCCGAGCGGATCGCCTTCGTGCTGCACGACATGTTCGCGGTGCCGTTCGACGAGATCGGCCCGATGATCGAACGGTCCCCGGCCGCGGCGCGCCAGCTCGCGAGCCGAGCCCGCCGCCGGGTCCGCGGGGAGCCGGCGGTGCCCGACGCCGACCTCGTCCGGCAGCGGCGGGTCGTGGACGCCTTCCTGGCCGCGTCCCGCGGCGGCGACTTCGAGGCCCTCGTGGCCCTGCTCCACCCCGAGGTGGCGCTGCACGCCGACGCGGCGGTCGGGCCGACCCCGGCGCCGGTCGTGCTCCGCGGCGCGCGGTCGGTCGCGAAGGGCGCGTTCCTCGCCTCCACGCGGGCCAGGTTCACCCAGCCGGCGCTGGTGAACGGCTCGGTCGGTCTCGTGATGGCGCCGCGGGGAAGGCTCTCCCTGGCCCTGGGCTTCGCGATCGCGGACGGCCGGATCACGGCGATCGACATCATCGCCGATCCGGACCGGCTCCGCGGCCTGGACCTCGCCGTGCTCGACGCGTGACCGGGGCCGTGGCTCCTGTGAAGGTGGAACTAGGGTGTGGCATGTGACGCCCACTCACCTGGCCGCCCATCCGGTCTCGCCGGCGCCGCTCACTGCCGGCGCGCGGCGCGGCCTCCTGCCCGGGGCGCCGTACGCCGCGCCCGGGACGACGGAAGGGAGCGTCGCATGACGACCGTCCGCGCCGGTGACGTCGACTATGACGCCCACGGTCACGGGTACGCCGTCCAGCGCAGGACCGATCCGCGGATCGCTGCCCGGGTCCACGCGGCGATCGGGGAGGGCCGCAGCCTGATCAACGTCGGCGCGGGCGCCGGGTCGTACGAGCCCGACGACCGCTACGTCGTGGCCGTCGAGCCCTCGGCGGTCATGCGGGCGCAGCGCCCGGCGCACCGGGTGCCCGCGCTCGACGCCGCCGCCGAGCGCCTGCCGTTCGACGACGGCGCGTTCGACGCGGCGCTGGCCTCGATCACCGTGCACCAGTGGGCGGACCCGGACAGGGGGCTGAGCGAGCTGCGCCGCGTCACCCGCGGCCCGGTCGTCGTGCTCACCTTCGACGGCGACGCGCTCGACCTGATCTGGCTGGCCGAGTACGTGCCCGAGCTGATCGCCGCCGAGCGCCGCCGGTTCGGCCACCTGCGCGGGCAGCCGGAGTTCCGCGGATCCCTCCGCCTCGTCGTCGGCCTCCCGTGAGCGCGCCCGTCCCCCTGCCCTTCACCCCACTCGCCGCACGAGGAGGCACGGCATGAACGAGCGATCCCTCGACGAGACCAGGGCCTTCTTCGCGGCCAAGGCGGCCACCTGGGAGGAGAAGTACCCGGACGACGGCCCGGCCTTCGCCGCGGCCGTCGCCGGCCTCGCCCTCCCGGCGGGCGGCGTGGCCCTGGACGCCGGGTGCGGCACCGGCCGCGCCTTCCTCCCGCTGCGCGCCGCCGTCGGCCCGTCCGGGCACGTCGTGGGCGTCGACGTCACGCCGGAGATGATCTGGTCGGCCCGCGACCGCGGCCGGGGCGCCCACGGGGCCCTGCTGATCGCCGACGTCGGACGGCTCCCGCTCTGCGACGGCGTGGCCGACGGCGTGCTGGCGTCGGGGTTGATCTCGCACGTCCCGCAGCCGGCCGAGGTGCTGGCCGAACTCGCCCGGGTGACCCGCCCCGGGGGCAGGCTGGCGCTGTTCCACCCGGTCGGCCGCGCCGTCCTGGCGGCGCGGCGCGGCCGCACGCTCACCCCCGACGACGTGCGCGCGGAGCCCAACCTCCGCCCCCTGCTGGAGGCCGCGGGCTGGGCCCTGCTCGCGTTCCACGACGGCGACGACCGCTACCTGGCCCTCGCCGGCAGATGACCCCGTACGACGGTCGCCCGCCGGGACGGCGCGACGCCGGGCGGCTCGGAGGACCACCCGGCGTCGTGCGATCGCCTACGGCCAGGTGCTCCTGACGAGGTCGGCCAGCCGGCGGCCCTCCTCGGCGTAGCCCGCGACCGTGGGGTGGTAGGACTCCTTGTCCGGCGGCCAGGACAGCGGGAGCCCGTTGGCGTAGGGGCTGCCGGCGCAGAAGTCGTGACCCTTGAACGCGTCCTCGACGTCCAGGACCGAGACCCCCGCGACGGCGGCCGCGGCCTTGATGACGGCGTTGAGACGCGACCACGTGCCCCGGATGCGCTTCAGCGTGGTGTCGCTGATCACGTCGATGACACCGAGGGACAGCCCGCAGTAGAACGGCCCGGTCTCGGGGAAGATCTGCGGGTAGGTCAGCACCACGACGTGCGCCTTGGGGGCCGCGATTCGCACCGCGTCGTAGGTGGCGACCAGCGTCCACTCGAAGTCGTCGATGAACGCGTCGGCCTTGTCGAGCTCGGCGCCGAAACAGGAGTTGATGGTGGGCGAGCCCATGCAGCGGTTCAGGATGCCGGCGAAGTCGACGTCGTTGCCGCCGAGGGTGAGGGTGACCAGCCGGGTCTTCGCGCCGAGGGGGCTGGAACCGCCCGTCTGGTCGATCTGCGGCGGGTGGCCCTTGAAGACCTGCGTCAGGACGCCGGTCCTGGCCTCCGAACAGGCGAGGATCACCGGCTTGGCGCCGCCCAGCCAGGTGGGCAGGCCGCTGTTCGCGGCCACCATCGAGTACGTCTTGTCCGAGCGGTCGCAGTTGTCGCCGGAGAAGCCGGAGTGGTCGTAGGTGCCGAGGCCGGCGGCGTAGGAGTCGCCGAGCGCGACGAACGGCACGGAGGTGTCGACGGCGGGCGGCTGGGCCGAGTCGCAGTGCGGGACACCCGGTGAGAAGCCGTCCGTGCCCTGCTGAGGCGTGGAGACGAACCAGTCGTAGACCCACCGGTTGTCGCCGATCTTGTCCCACGTCCTGCTGGTGAGGCCGTCGTACGGGTCGGCGCCGCCGTTGTTGACCTGGCAGATCACGCTGACCGCGGCACCCTCGCGGAGGGTGGCGACGACGTGGCCGGTCTCCGGCCGGCTCTGCACCGACAGGCTCCCGTCCGTGCCCTGGATCCGGTACCCCGTAGGGCCCGGGGTCTGGGTGGCCGAGCAGTGCGGGATGCCCGGCGAGTATCCGTCCGCGCCCTGGGGCGGCGTGGAGACGAACCAGTCGTAGACCCACCGGTTGTCGCCGATCCTGTCCCAGGTCCTGCTGGTGAGGCCGTCGTACGGGTCGGCGCCGCCGTCGTTGACCTGGCAGACGACCTGCACCGGGTCGCCCTCCCGCAGGGACCCGACGACGTGGTCGACGGCCGGCCGGCCCTGGACGGTGAGCGTGCCGTCGGTGCCCTGGACGTGGTACCCGCCGCCCGGGCTCCCGGTCGTGGGGGAGCAGTGCCGCACGCCGGGGGAGAATCCGTCGGCGCCCTGGGGCGGGGTGGTGACGAAGTGGTCGTACACCCATCCGCCGCCCGCGACCAGGTCCCAGGTGCGGCTGGCGAGACCGTCGTCGGGGTCGGCGCCGCCGTTGTTGATCTGGCAGACCACCGCCACGGCGTCGCCCTCGCGCAGCCAGCGGACGGGGTCGCCCACCTTCGGGTCGCGCTGGACGGCCAGAGTCCCGTCCGTGCCGTCGACGTGGTAGGTCTGCGTGGGAGGCACGCACTGGCCGGTGACGTCGTCGGGAACGCAGGCCAGTGCGGGTGTCCCGGCCGCGACGACCAGGCCTCCCGCGGCCAGCGCGGCCGCGCAGGCGACGCGCGCGACCAGCCTCAGCAGCAGCATGGAGCACCTCTTCCTGCCGGCCGTGCGGCCCTGGCGGGCCGGGGGGAACGCGGCCGGCGCCCCGAGTGTCCCGGCCCCGCGGATCGGCGTCATGTCAGGCAAAGGCACTCGAAACATGTCCTGGCTTTACGCCACATGTCGCGTCATCACCTGACATGACGGGAGCTGATCGACGGCCCAAGACTCATCGGTGACCGACGTGATCGATTGGAGTCGCCCATGCCGCGATCGTCCGGACCCGCCGCCACGCGGGTGATCCTGCTCGCCGTCGCGACGCTCCTGCTGCTCGCCGGCTATCCGGGATCGGTGTCCTCCGCCGCGGCCCGCGCCGTCCCCGCGAGGGCCGTGGCCACCCCCGTCACCGGGCACGCCCGGCTGGCCGGCGACGACTACCCGTACGCCACTTTGGGCCAGTTCGAGCAGATGGGGCCCACGGACCCGTGGAACGAGTTCTACGGCCAGTGCGACTCGTTCGCCGCCTGGAAGGTGTACGAGAACCTGGGCGGGCTCACCAGGGCCAACCCCGACCGGATCCCCGTCTCCGGCTTCACGCCGCCCGACGCGAACCGCAGCCCCGTCTGGGGCACGGCCCGCCCGACGGGACGGTCGAACTGGGGCGACGCGAGGGACTGGGGGCGGGTCGCGCCGGGCTACGGCTACGCCGTGGACGGAACCCCGCGCCCGGGCTCGATCGCCTGGTGGAGCGACCAGGGCACGGGAATGGCCCTGGGCCACGTCGGCTACGTCACCGACGTCTACCCGGACGGCACCATCCTCGTCGAGTCGTACAACCTCCGGGAGAACGGCCAGTACTCGACCGTCCACCTCGGCCCGGGGGGAACCGACGACACGAGCTTCCACCTGCCGGCCTTCCACGTGGTCTGGCCCACCGGGTTCATCCACATCGGCGACGGCGCGTTCCAGACCGTCCAGCCGCCCGCCCCGGTCCCCGCGGTGGCGTTCCACTACCCCCGCAACGTGTACGGCCCGGGCGACGGGAGCGGCTTCTCGCTGGCCGGGGCGGCCTACCCGGGCAGCGACCACGGCTGGTACACCCGCACCGGGCACGGCGAGATCGGCCAGATGAGGTGGACCAACACCCATGCGGGCGCGGCCGACTCGACCGCCAGGTGGAGCCCGCCGCTCCGGGCCGGCGCGTGCTACGCCGTCGACGCGCTGATACCCGACAGCTACTCCAACGCCCCAGCGGCGACGTACCTGGTCAGCGGCGCGGCCGGCACCGCGACGGCCCACGTCGACCAGAACGCCTTCACCGATCAGTGGGCGCGGGTGGGCGTCTACCAGGCCGGACCCGACGGCCGGCTCAGCGTGACCCTCACCGACCAGAGCCCGGCCGGCGACTACGTCGCGGCCGACGCCATGCGCTTCGTCCTCCAGACGGCCTGCCCGTCCTGACTCCGCCGGCGCCGGCCGGGCCCACCACCGGCGCTGTGCCGTCCCATCCCGGCTCCGCGCCGCGGCGCCGGCGCCGGTGACGCGCACCGCGCCCGCGCATCCCCCGCGACCCTCCGTCGCGGGGTCCCCCTCCGAAGAAAGGCTGCCCCATGTCCCGTACCAGGTGGACACGTCTGCTCGCGACGACGGCCGGCGTGCTGACCGCCGCGATCGTCCCCGTCCTGGCGCCGCACGCCGCGTCGGCCGCGTGCGTCACGGATCCCTACAGCGGAGTCTGCGTGAGCCCGGTCACCTACAAGGTGTTCTCGACCGACGGCACCCTCGCCGTGCAGAAGACCCCGAAGGTGGACAACGTCGTCCGCTGGCTGAAGGAGGGGGACAGCGTCGGCGTCGTCTGCCAGATCAACAACGGCGGCACCGATCCCTACGACAACATGACCAGCCACACCTGGGACTACATCTCCACCGCGGCCGGCACCGGCTGGGTGTACGACCACTTCATCACCACCCCCGCGCAGGGGACCGACGGCTGGTCACCCGGCGTGCGGCACTGCGCTTCCGGCGGAGGCTCCACCTCCAGCCTCAACCCGAACAACTACCCCTGGCCCGCCGTGGACGGATGGGTGGCCGACGGGCACGGCTACTACGAGGGCGAGTGCGTGTCGTTCGCCGCCTGGGCGATCCGCTCCGACGGCATGCCGCACAGCAAGTCGCCCGACTGGCTCGGCGACGCCGACATGTGGACCGGCGCGTACGTGGACACCTCGCCCCACGCCGGTGACATCGCCCAGTGGTACGACAAGGTGAACGGGGCCGGCGACAAGGGCCACGTGGCCTACGTCGCGGCGGTCAACTCGGACGGCACCATCAAGGTGTACGAGTACAACTGGGGCCCGATGCACCGGCTGAACATCCGGACGATCCCCGCCGGCGCCCCGAGCCGGTACCTACACTTCTGACGCCGCGGATTCCGGCGCCGTGCGGCCGGGCCGGTCTCCGGCCCGGCCGCACGGCGCCCGCAGTTCGACGAACGTCCGGCGCCCGGAGCGCTGTCGACGAGGGCGTGCCCTCCCACCTCGCGCATCCGGCGGCCGATGGACTCCCGCAGGCCCATCCCCCCGGCCGCCTCGCCCGGTGAGAAGCCGCGGCCCCGGTCGTGGACGGTGACCACGACCTCGGCGCCGTGGAGGTGGACGCGCATGGTGGCGGCGGAGACCCCGGAGTGCTTGGCCACGTTGGTCAGCGCCTCGTTCGCCGCGTCGACGAGCGCGGCCGCCCGGTCCGGCGGCAGCAGGTCCGGCCACGTGTCCACGTCGCGTACGGAGGCGCTGTTGAGATCGACCCGCAGCCCGGTCCGCGCCTTGTCCCTGACCAGCCGCTGCAGGCCGGCCGGCAGGTCGCCGCCGTCGCCGTCGTGGACGCCCTCCACCAGTGCCCTCAGCCAGGCGGCCTCTCCCGCGATGTGGGCGCGGAAGGCCTCGTCGGAGACCCAATCGCCCCGCGCGAGCGTCTCCAGCGTCTGGAGCACCCGGTCGTGCAGGATGCGGGCGTGCCGGGCGCGCTCCCGTTCCCGGGCGAGCGCGTCGGCGCGTTCGACGGCGTCGACGCGGCTGCGGTCGAGGTCGGTCCCGCTGCGGCGCAGGTACCTGGCCGCCGCCCAGCCCACGGTCGTGTTGGCGAGGTAGCTGACGGCGTTCGGCACGACGTTCCAGAAGGGGTCGTGAAGGAGGACGGTCGCCGCGGCGACATACCCGGCGCACAGGAGCAGCGTCGCGGCGATCACCGCGGCGAGGCGGCGGTATCCGAAGCCGACGGCCACCGAGGTGACGACCGTGAAGGGATACATGAAGTAGATCCACGTGTGCCCGTCCCCCGGGGCGGTGAGCGCCGCGCACAGGAACAGCCCCGCGGTACAGAAGACCACGTCGGCGCTGATGAGCCAGGAGGGGATGGCGCGGCGGCGCACGCAGACCGCGATCACCGCGAGGCTCTCGGCGAACACGGCCGCCGCCAGCGCGAGCACCGGGACGGGACGCGGGTAGCGGGAGCCGTCGAGTACCACCGCCACCGCGACCTGGCTGAGACCGTAGAGGCGGTACAGGGACAGCGCGAGGACGAGGGCCGACTCGGCTCGCGCCGCCCCGGATACCGGCGTGGACACGAGGCCCTGCCCGGGGAAGCCGTCCGGCGCGCGGGGCGGGGAGGTCATACCGGTCCCGTTCCCCCTAATCGCTCCAGCGCGGCCCGCGTGAGCTGGGCCTTGTTGCCGATCTGGAGCTTGGCCCGGATGCGCTCCACGTAGGTCTCCACGGTCGCCTTGCTCACCCCCATGCGGGTCGCCACCTGGGCGTGGGTGAACCCGCTCGCGATCAGGTTCAGCGTCTCCTCCTCGCGGGCCGACAGCTCCGCCTGGCGCGCCCCGGAGGGCTGCCGCCCCTTGACCGGCCCGGCGGCCGCGGACGGACCGAGCTCGGCCTGGAGGATGTCCGCCAGGGGGGCCGAGAGCGCGAAACCCCCGGCGGCGACCGTCTCGACGGCGGCGACGAACATCGCGTCGTCGGCGTGCTTGGTGATGTAGCCGGAGGCGCCGGCCCGGATTGCGCCCATCACGTCCTTCGGCTGCCCGGACGCCGACATCACCAGCACACGGGAGCTCCCGGCCAGCCGCGCCACCGCGTCGAGGCAGGGCGCCCCGCCGTCGTGGTACAGGTCGAGCACGATGACGTCGAAATCCGCCGCGGGCTCGGCGGCCTCCATGGCGGCGGCCAGCTCGCCGATGGACCCGGCGGCGGCCACGACCTTCACGCGACCCGTCTCGTGGAGGAGATGCTCCACGCCCCGCCGGGCGATCGGATGATCGTCCACCACCCCTACCCGGATCATGTCCTGCTCCGTCGGATCGGTCTGTGAAGATCGAAGGCCGGAAGTATTCTCACCCGCGGCGTCGTGATCCGGAAGAGTCATGGCGCGGCGCACTCCTTACTAAGGGTCTCGACCGGCACGCGGTCGAATAGCTCAGTATGCGAGAGCGCAACCGGCCCGCGCGTCGGGTGAACACCCCACACCGCGACCCCGCGTCAGAGGCGGACGGCCTCGACGAGGAACGCGGTGCCGGGGCTGTCGGCGAGGAGCGGAGCGGCGAGCCCGATGACGGCGAGGGCCCGGCCGCCGAGCCGCACCCCTCCGGACGCCCATTCCGGCCAGACGCCGGGCGGTCCGGACACGACGCCGGGGACGGCGGAGACGGCGTACTCGGCGTCCGGGTCGAGCCCGGGCAGCCGCATCCGCGCGGGACGCCCGGACGCCGAGGTCTCCAGTTGGACGTAGGCGAACACGGCGTGCCCGCGGCCGGGGGAGACGACGCCGTGGACCCAGGCCGCGGGGTCCGGGTGGTCCACCCGCACCACCTCGCCGCCGTGCAGCAGCGGGCGCAGCCTCTTGTGTAGGGCGACCCACTCGGCGAGCGCGGCGCGCTCGGCGGGGGTCCACGCGGTGATGTCCGCCTCGATGCCGGCGTGGCCGAACAGCGCGGTGGCGGCGCGGAACCCGAGGCCGGTGACCCGGCCGGTGATGTGCGCCCGCTCCGACCCGACGTGGGTGCCCATCAGCTCGTACGGGATCAGCAGGCCGGTCCACCGCTGGATCCGCTGCCGCTCGAACGGGTCCATCGTGTCGGAGGCCCAGATCCGGTCGGTGCGCTCGAGGACGCCGAGGTCGGCCCGGCCGCCTCCCGACGAGCACGACTCGATCTCCAGGTGCGGGAAGCGGCCGCGCAGGTCGTCCAGGAGCCGGTAGACGGCCTCGGTCTGCGCGTGCGTGCCCGGGATCCCGTCGTGGACGGCCTCCGCCAGGTCGCGGTTGTGGTCCCACTTGACGTAGTCGACGCCGTACTCGCCGACGAGCGCGCCGATCCGCTCCAGGAGGTACGCGTAGACCTCCGGCCGGGCCAGGTCGAGGGTGTGCTGGTGGCGCCGGGGACGCGGCAGCCGCCCGGGATCGGCCAGCAGCCAGTCGGGGTGGGCCCTGACCAGGTCGGAGTCGGGGTTGGACATCTCGGGCTCGAACCACAGCCCGAACTGCATGCCGTGCTCCCGCACCCGCCGCACCAGGGCGTGCAGCCCGTCCGGCCAGACGGTCTCGTCCACGTACCAGTCGCCCAGGCCCGCGTGGTCGTCGCGGCGGTGCCGGAACCAGCCGTCGTCCACCACGAACCGCTCCGCGCCGACCTCGGCGGCCGCGTCGGCGAGCGCGAGCAGCCGGTCCTCGCGGTGGTCGAAGTAGACGGCCTCCCAGGTGTTCATCGTCACCGGCCGCGGCGACCCCGGATGGCCGCCGCGGGCGCGCAGCATCGCGTGCAGCCGCCGGCTCAGGCCGTCGAGACCGGTGTCCGAGGTGGCGAAGTAGACCCACGGCGTCCGGTACGACCCGCCCTCGCCCAGCCGCACCTCACCGGGCGCGAGCAGTTCGGCGCCGGCGAGCACCGTGTCCCCCTCGGGGAGCCGTTCGACGTGGTGGACGTGGTCGCCGCTCCAGGCCACGTGCACGGCCCAGACCTCGCCCGTGCGGAACCCGAACCCGGGGGTGCCGACCACGAGCGGGCCCGCGTCGAACCCGGTGCGGCCGCGCCGGTTCTCCCGCGACCACACGCCCCGCCGGAGCGGCGCCCGTTGGGGGTGGCGCTCCCGCGCCCACCGGCCGGTGAAGTCGAGCACCTCGGCCGCCTCGGCCGGCACGGGCATCAGGCAGGCCAGCCGGTCGAGGGTGTACGGCGAGGTCGCCGTGTTGACCACCTCGTGCCGCATCCGCAGCACGCCCTGTCCGGTGAGCTCGATTTCGGTCCGCAGGTCCAGCCCCGCGCCGGGGTCCGTGGCGCGCGCCTCGACGCGGCGGCCGTCCATCGCGACGGGCTCGGCCAGGGTGAACCGGGGCGGCCGCCAGGCGCCGTCGCGGTGCCCCGCCAGCACGGGACGTCCGTACCAGCCGTCGCCCTGGCTGGGCACGAGGTCCTGGGCGGGGGCCGGAGGGAGGTCCGTGAGCGGTCCCGGGCTGGCGCCCCAGTGCAGGACCCGGGGCGGGCGCGGCCCGGCGACGTCGAGGACCAGGGCCACGCCCTCCGCGGAAAGAACGATCACACAGAACTCCAGCGCCGGCGTCCACGATCACTGCCCGTACGAGTGAATCATCCCGCAGCGCGGGATCGCGCACGAGGCGGGACCCGGGGGACGGGGCCCGTGCGCAGCGGGTCAACCGGACTCCAAGTCGCGTACGAGTGGGGGCCAAGTGCGGGCTGACACCGTCGTCCTCGTCGCCGCACGACGGCGACGCGATCGGCAAGAAATCCAGAGAGGAGCACTTTCGTGCGCAAGAACATTCAGATCGTCGACCTGCCCGAGGCCGCCGTGGAGCTGGACGGCGACCAGCTCGACATCGTCGCCGGCGCCCAGCGCCCCGAGTCCGGCTTCGTCTGCAGCGCCCTCAACGGGTCGAGCAGCGGCGACTGCTGGGACATGTGATCCGGGGGTACGGCCGGGCTCCCGCCCGGCCGTACCCGGTGGGAAGGGACGCCACAATGCTGTTGATCATCAGTGACCCGCGGGACGACTCGGTGCGCATGGTCGTGCGCCGCCTCGCGGAGCGCGACGTGCCGTTTCTGTGGTGGGACGAGGCGGATTTCCCGGAGCGGACCCTCATCGGCACCCGCCTGTCCGGGGAGGGCTGGCGGCAGTCGCTGACGCACGGGGGAACGACCTACGACCTCGCCGAGGTCACCGCGGTCTGGCACCGGCGTCCCAACCCGCCGTCGGCGCCGTCCGTCGCCGACCAGAGCCAGCGGGCGTACGCGGAGCAGATGGCCCGCCAGATGCTCCACGGCGTCTACGAGCTGATGCCCGCCGAGCGCTGGATGCCGGCCCGCCCCAAGGACCTGGCCCGCGTGGACAACAAGCTGCTCCACCTGCGCCGGGCCGTCGAGCTGGGGTTCACGGTGCCGGACACGGTGATCGGCAACGATCCCGGGGACCTCGTGCCCGCCTGGCGGCGCTCGGGCGGACGGCTGATCTCCAAGGCCCTCGACTTCCGCCCGTTCTTCATCGACGGCGAGGTCCACCACGTCTACACCACCAAGATCGAGCGCAGGGACCTGGCCGGGCGGCACCGCGTGCGGCACTGCCCGGTGATCCTGCAGCCCAACCTGGCCAAGGCCGTCGAGCTGCGGGTCACCGTCGTGGGGGACCGCGTCTTCAGCGCCGAGATCGACTCCCAGTCGTCACGTCTGACCAGCCAGGACTGGCGCCACTACGAGGACCTCGGCGTGGCGTACCGGCCGCATCCCCTGCCCGCGGAGGTCGAGAAGCGCTGCCTGCGGCTGGTCGGCTCGCTCGGGCTCAGCTACGGGGCCGTCGACCTCATCCTCACCCCGGACGGCGAGTACGTGTTCCTCGAGCTCAACGTCAGCGGCCAGTGGGCGTTCGTCGAGCTGCGCGCCGGGCTGCCGATCGGGGACGCGATCGCCGGCTGGCTCACCGAAGGAAGATCATGATGACAGACGTCTTCGGCGGCGACCTCGCGTCCGCCGTACGGCTCCTGCGCACGCTGCCCCGGCGCAGACAGGACGTCGGGCAGGCCGAGCGGCAGGTGCGGGCCTGGTCGGCCGCGCGACCCGCCCTGGCGGCCGAGCTCGTCGTGGACGAGCCGCCGGGCACCGGGCAGGTCGGGTACGACCTGCTGCTGGCCCACCCCGAGGGCGGCACGGTGGCGATCTCCGCCCAGACCGAGGACGGCGTGCCGTGGCTCGTCGACCACTCGACCCACTGGGCGGCCGGGCAGGTCGTGAGCGTGGACGGCATCGGGCTGTCCGTGCCCGCCGCCCTGTACGCCCTCCGCGCACTGGGCGCCCGCGACCGCACGGTGCACGAGCAGCTCGCGGACTACCGGATCCTGCTGTCGGAGATCGACGGCGACAAGGAGCCGGTGGGCGACGCCGAGCTGCGGGAGGCCATGGACGACTTCCGGCGCCGCCGCGGCCTGTTCAGCCGGGAGCGCACGCTCCGATGGCTGGAGGAGATCGGGCTGCCCGAGGACGCCTTCGCCGGCTTCATGGAGACGACGGCCCGGATGAACCGGGTCCGCGCGCGGTTCGCCGGCGAGCCCGCCAGGGCCTACCTCCGCGAGCACGCCGACGAGCTGGCGCACGCGCGGGCGGCCTGGGTCACCGGGCGGGACCGCGCGGTGATCGAGGAGATCGCCGGCGCGGACACGGCCGCCGGCCTGCTCGACCGCGCGGGACGCGCCCTGGAGGAGCGGCCCGGGCGGCTGCGCCTCAC
>NZ_KI866528.1:170626-182322 GCF_000511135.2 Microbispora sp. ATCC PTA-5024
CGTCGGCCCCGCCCAGTCGGAGGACGGCCTGCTGGCCGGGGTTGTCCTGGACCGCGCCCCCGCGGACCCGGACGACCCCGCCGCCCTGGCCGCGGCAGCCGACGCCGCCTACACCGCGTGGCTGGCCGGGCGCCGCGCCGCCGCGACCATCACCTGGCACTGGCTATGAGACGCCGTGTGCCGCTGCGGATGCAGCAGACCCAGACCGACTGCGGCGCCGCCTGCCTCGCGATGGTGCTCGGCGCCCTGGGCCGCCGTACGAGCATCGCCGAGGTCTGGCGTCACCTGCCCGAGAGCGCGGACGGGGCGACGCTGCGCGACCTCATCGGCGCCGCCACCGCGTTCGGCCTCCGGCTGCGGGCCTTCCGGCTCGCGCCCGACCAGGCCGAGGGGCTGCCCACGCCGTTCGTCGCCCATTGGGAGCAGAGCCACTTCGTGGTGGTCGAACGCGTCGATGCGCGGGGCGTGGTGGTGGCCGACCCGGCGTCCGGGCGGCTGCGCCTGTCCCGCGAGCGGTTCGCCGAGAGCTACAGCGGCACGGTGCTCGTGCCGGACGTCCCGGAGCGGCTCACCCCGCCCGAGCCCGGCCGCTCGTCGGCCAGGGCCGTGCTGTCGACGCTGGCGCGGGCGTTCACCGAGCGCCGGCTGATCCTCCAGGTCGTGGCGGCGACGGCGCTGGTCCAGCTGTTCGGCCTGGCCGTCCCGCTGTTCACCAAGCTCGTGGTGGACGGCGGCGCCCTCTCGCCGGGGGCGCTGGGCCTGGCGGCCGCAGTAGCCGTGGCCGCGCACCTGCTCGTCTCGCGTGTGCGATCGGTCCTGCTGATCCGGCTCCAGACCGGGGTGGCGGCGGCGCTCATGCGGCGGCTCGTCGGCCACGTCCTGGCCCTGCCGTACGGGTTCTTCCAGCGGCGCACGAGCGGCGACCTGCTCAGCCGGCTGAGCGCGGTATCCGGGATTCGCAACATGATCGCCGAGCGCTCGCTGGCCCTGCTGTTCGACCTGCTGACGGCGTTGTCGTACCTCGTCGCCCTCGCCGTCGCCGCGCCCGGCATCGCGGCCCTGACGGCCGCGGCCGCCGCGGCGCAGACGGCCGTGGTGGCGCTGTTCGCGGGCCGGTCGGTCCAGCTCGCGTACGCCGGGCTGCACGCCACCTCCGCCACCCAGACGAGCCTGGTGGAGAGCCTGTCCGGGATCGAGGCGCTCAAGGCGGCCGGCGCCGAGGACGGCGCGTTCGAGCGGTGGCAGGCCTGCCACCGGCGGGAGCTGGAGACGAGCGCCGAGCGGGACCGCACGGTCGTCACGATCCAGGCCGCCACCGAGGCGCTCCAGCTCGCGCTCGCGCTCGGCCTGCTCGTCGTCGTCCGCGCCCAGCTGCCGGGGTCGTCCAGCCTGGGCGACCTGCTGGCCCTCGCCGCGATGGCGGGCGCGGCGATCGCGCCGCTCTCGTCGCTGCTGGGCACGGTGCAGCAGATCCACCTCGCCTTCGCCCATCTGGACCGCGTGGCCGACCTGCTCGCCGCGGCCCCCGAGCCGTCCGGCGGCCTGCGGCCCGCGCTTCGCGGCGCGGTGGAGGTGCGGGGCGTGTCCGCGGGGTACGACCCGCGCTTCCCGGTGCTGCACGACGTCTCCCTGCGGATCCCGGCGGGGGCCCGGGTGGCCGTCGTGGGCGGGTCGGGGTCGGGCAAGACGACGCTCGGGCGGGTGCTGCTGGGGCTCGTCGAGCCGGCGAGGGGAGAGGTCCGCTTCGACGGGCTGCCCCTGCCGGACCTCGACCCGCGGCACCTGCGCCGCCAGGTCGGCGTGGTCACCCAGCAGCCGCACCTGTTCTCCGGCACCGTCCTGGACACGATCGCCTTCGGTGACCCCTCGGTCACGCCCGCCGTCGCCGAGGAGGCCGCCCGCCTCGCCGAGATCCACGACGAGATCCGCGCGATGCCGCTGGGGTACCGCACGCACATCGGGGAGAGCGGCGGCCGCCTGTCGGGCGGGCAGCGCCAGCGGCTCGCCCTCGCCCGCGCGCTGGCCCGCCGCCCGCGCGTCCTGCTGCTCGACGAGCCGACCTCGGCCCTCGACGCGCTCACCGAGGAGCGGATCCGGCTCAACCTGGCGGGCCTCGGGATCACGCAGATCGTGATCGCCCATCGCCTGTCCACCATCCGGGACGCTGACCTGATCGTCGTCCTTGAGGGCGGCCGGGTGGTGGAGACCGGCACGCACGACGAGCTGCTCTCGCACGGCCGCCGCTACGCCGGCCTGGTGTCGCTCCAGGCCACGCCGGGCTGACGGGGATCTGGGGTCAGCACCCCAGCTGGCGGGCGAGGTCCTGGAAGTCCCGCGCCACGGCGTCCCAGGGTTCGCCGGGCATGAGATCCGCGGTCTGCCCGGCGCCGTGCTCGGCCGGTCTCGGCACGAAGGCGGTGACGAGGCCGGCCGCCCGCGCGGCCCGCAGATCGTCGTTGTGGGCCGCCACCAGGCAGAGCTCCGGGGGACGCAGGCCCAGGACCTCGGCGGTCCGCAGATAGGCCTCGGGCCGCGGCTTGTACGCCTGGGCGACCTCCGCGCCGAGCACGGCGTCCCACGGGATCCCGGCCCGCTTCGCCATCGCCGTGAGCAGGGCGATGTTGCCGTTCGAGAGCGGCGCGACGGTGAAGCGCCGCTTGAGGCGCGTCACTCCCGCCACCGCCTCGGGCCAGGGGTCCAGACGGTGCCACGCCCGGTTCAGGTCGTCCAGCTCGGCCTCGCCGACGCGCCTGGGGTCGAGGCCGAGGCCGGCCAGGACGGCCTCCAGGTTCTCGCGGTGCAGGACGTCCAGCCGGGTGAAGGGACGGCGGCCCGACCGGCACTCCTCCATCGCGGGCTGGTAGCGCGCCCGCCAGGCGTCGGCGAAGGCGTGGGGGTCGACGTCGTGGCGTCCGTGACGGGCCAGGAAGGGCGCCGCCTCCCGGGCCACGCCCTCCCGCCAGTCGACCACCGTGCCGAACACGTCGAAGACCAGCGCCCTGACGCTGTCGAAGCGCGTCATCCCACGCCCCCCTGATCGCGAGATTGCGAAGCCCCCTCCAGCATGTCACCGCGGACGTACGACGAGGAGGCCGAGCCCACCGCCGGACGCCGGCCCGTCCGGGGGGCGTCCGGCGGCCGCGGGTCAGGCGGCGCCGATGCGGACGGGGAGCGTGCGCGGGCCGCGGACCTGGCCGGCCGACCAGGTGACCGCCGCCGGGTCGTCGAGGGTGAACTCGGGGATGCGCTCCAGCCACACCTCGAGGGCGATCCGCAGCTCCATGCGCGCCAGGTGGGAGCCGACGCAGCGGTGGATGCCGAGGCCGAACGCCACGTGCCGGTTGACCTCGCGGTCGATGACGACCTCGTCCGCCCGCTGGAACTGGGCCGGGTCGCGGTTGGCGGCCGGGAACGACAGCAGGATCCAGTCGTCGGCCTTCATGTCGACGCCGTTCCAGCGCATGTCGTCCTTCACCAGCCGGGCCATCGTCACCGGGGCGTAGACCCGCAGGAACTCCTCCATCGCGGTCGGCAGCAGCCCCGGCTCCGCGACCAGGCGCCCGCGGTCCTCGGGGGTCTTCGCGAGGTGCCACAGGGACGCCCCGATGGCGCTCCACGTGGTGTCGATGCCCGCGATGAGCAGCAGGGCCATCGTGCCGGCCACGTGCGAGGGGTCGAGCCTGCGGCCGTACAGCTCGGCGTTGACGAGGTACGTCGTCAGGTCGTCGCGGGGGTTGTCGACGTGGTCGCGGATCTGCGCGAGCAGGTAGTCGAACAACTTGTCCATCCGCTCGATGCGCTCGTCGGGCGGCCGGTTGACGCCTTCGAGGGAGTTCTCGATGAACTCGCGGAACTGCGGCCCGTCCTCCGGGGGGAAGCCCAGCATGTCGGCGATGACCCGCACCGGGATGTGCTGCGCGTACTCGCGGGCGGCGTCCACCAGGTCACGGCCCTGGAACGCGTCGATCAGCTCGTGGCACAGCGCCCGCGTGGCCGCCTCGCGCCGGGCCACCGCGCTCTTCGTGAACGCCGGGAGCAGGAGCTTGCGGGCGTCGTGGTGGAACGGCGGGTCGGAGGAGATCGGCGGAACTCCGCCCACCGGGGCGATGTCCCGCGGCGGCCGGAAGTTGCTCATCACGATCGACCGCGACGAGAACCGCTCGGTGTCGTACGCGATGGCCGCCACGTCCTCGTACCGCGTCGGCAGCCACCCGCCGCCGAACCGGTCGGTGTGCGCGATGGGGCAGCGCCGCCGCAGGTCGTCCTGGATGGGGTAGGGGTCGGCGGCCCACTCGGGCTCGAGGTGGGAGAAGTCGGTCGCCCAGTCGGCGACCGGGCCGGTGACGATCTCGTTGCGCGTTCCGGCCGGCGCCTCTCCCCGTGTCTCCCGGAAGTCCTTCGTGAACCGGTCGTCGACGGACATGCCACCCCTCCTAGAGGATCTCGATCGCTCGTTCGGGGCAGTTCGAGACCGCCAGGCGCGCCGCGTGCTCCTGGTCCTGCGGCACCGTGCCGTCGCCGGCGACCTGGCCGTAGCCCTCGTCGTCCTCACCGAACAGGCCGGGCGCGAGGTCGTAGCAGCGGCCGTGTCCCTGGCACCGCTGCGCGTCTATCCGTACTTTCACTGGGTTGCTCCCCTCTGGGCAGTGACGTCGGTGGGGGCGAGGGCGGCCACCACGCGGGTGAGCAGGGCGGACCACTGCGCGTCGTCCACGCCGTGCAGGCCGGGGGTGACGAGCGCGCTGCCCATCGCCAGCAGGAGGCAGAAATGGGCGAGCGCGTCCGGCGACAGGCCCGGGTCGATCTCGCCGCGGGCCTGCGCGCCGCGCACGAGGTCCGCGATCCATTCTGTGCGCCCGCCGAGGTAGTCGCGCATCGGCCGGGCCACGTCCTCGTCGCGGCGGGCCGCGACCAGCGCCTCGACGATGAGGTGGCCGTGGGCGTCGCGCGGGCGCGCCAGCTGCCGGCCGACCGTGAGCAGCAGGTCGGTGACCGGCCGGTCGGGAGCGGCCGCGAGCAGCGTGGCCAGCATGCGGGGGCCGTGCGCGCGCAGCGCCTCCACCAGCAGGCCGGCCTTGGACGGGAAGTGCGCGTACAGCGCGCCGTTGCTCACCCCAGCGGCCGCCGCGATGTCCGCCACCCGCGTGCCGTCGTAGCCGCGCTCGGCGAAGACGTCGGCGGCCGCGCGGAGCAGCCGCTCGCGCGTCTCGGCCGCGGTGACGCCCGCGATTCGGGCCATGGAGGAATTAAACGATCGTTCATTTCCCCGGTCAAGGCCTCCGTACGGCGCCCTTCTCCGGCGCCGGGCCGGACGACCGGAGGTACGTGCCGGCCCGGCGCGGCCGGTCCTCCACGGGGCCGTCCCCGGCGAGCGCGCGGACCAGCGCCCACGCGTCCTCCAGTGCCTGGCTGGCGCCCTGGGCCAGTGGGGGCGGGATGGTGTGCGCCGCGTCCCCCGCGAGGGTCGCCCGCCCCGGCCCCGGCGACGTGGGCGGCCGGATCCTCGCGGCCGGTGTTGTGGACGAGGTGGCGATGGACGTGGTGCCCGTGGTGTTCGGGTCGGGCAAACGCTACTTCGGCGGCGTCGACGGGCGGCATCTGCTGGAGGATCCCCACGTGGTCGTCCAGGGCGACCGGGTGCTGCACCTCATGTTCCAGGTACGCCGCTAAAGGGCGTCCGTGAGGCGGTTCTCCCAGGCCCAGGCGGCGATCTCGACCCTGTTGCGCACGCCGAGCTTGGCCTGGATGCCGGCCAGGTGGCTCTTCACCGTGCTCAGGGAGATGAACAGCTCGGCGGCGATCTCCTGGTTCGTCCGGCCGCGGGCGATGGCCCGCACGACCTCGGTCTCCCGTTCGGACAGCGGGCGCGCGGGCCGCCGGGCGGCCGGCGCGGCGGCCGCCGCCAGGTGGCGCAGCAGCCGCAGGGTGACCGACGGGGAGACCAGGGCGTCCCCGGCGTTCGCGGCCCGAACGGCCTCGACGAGCAGGACGGGGCCGGCGTCCTTCAGGATGAACCCCACCGCGCCGCCGCGCAGCGCGCCGTGCACGTACTCGTCGAGGTCGAACGTCGTGACCACGACCACCCGCAGCGGGTCGGCGACCCCGGGGCCGGCGAGGGCCCGGGTCACCTCGATGCCGTCGAGGCGCGGCATGCGGATGTCCACGAGGCACACGTCCGGCCGCAGCCGCCGTGCGAGGGCGACGGCCTCCGCGCCGTCGGCGGCCTCCCCGACCACCGTGATGTCCGGCTGGTCCTCCAGGATGAGCCGCAGCCCGCTGCGCACCATGGCCTGGTCGTCGGCGATCAGGACCTTGATCGTCATCCGATCCCCCCGACCGGCCCGCCCGTCGTCGCGGCCTGCCGCCGAGGGCCGCCGCTCCCCGCGTCCTGCCGTCGAGGGCCGCCGGTCACCGCGTCCTGCCGTCGAGGGCCGCCGGTCACCGCGTCCTGCCGTCGAGGGCCGCCGGTCACCGCGTCCTGCCGTCGAGGGCCGCCGGTCACCGCGTCCTGCCGTCGAGGGCCGCCGGTCACCGCGGCCTCCCCGCGGGAACGGGCAGGGTGGCCAGCACGGCCCATCCGGCGCCCGCCCGCGGCCCGGCGCGCAGCGTGCCGCCGAGGGCCTCGAGGCGCTCACGCATCCCCACCAGGCCGTACCCGCCCCGATGGGAGGGCCGGACCGGCCCCGGCGGGGCGTCGTCCACCACCTCGACGGTGACGACGTGCCCGTCCTGGGCGACCGTGACCGTGGCGGAACGGGCATGCCGGGCGTGCCGGGTGATGTTGGTCAGCGCCTCCTGCACCACGCGGTAGACGGTGCTCGTCACCTCGGGCGGCCACGCGGCCGTCCCCTCGCCGTCCGGCAGGCGCAGGCTCACCGCGGGCCCGCGGCCGTCGAAGTGGCCGTCGAAGCGCCTGACCAGCTCCCCGAGCCGCTCGGGCCCGGGAGTGGCCGGCGCCGCGTCCCCGGCGTCGCGCAGCAGCCCGACCACCCGCCGCATCGCGGTCAGCGCCTCCGAGCCCGCGGCCTCGATGCCGGCGAGCGACTCCTCCAGCTTCTCCGGCTGCCGCCGGGCGACGATCCGGGCGCCCTGGGCCTGCACCACGATGCCGGTGACGTGGTGGGCCACGACGTCGTGGAGCTCCCTGGCCAGCGCCAGCCGTTCGTCGCGGCGCACCCGCTCGGCGGCGGCGCGGCGGCGGGCGTCGAGCAGCCGCAGGCCCAGCCCGGCGGCGAGGGCCGCGAGCCAGGCCACGCCGTACAGCTTCGTCACCGGCGCGAGGTGGTCCGGCGGGGGGACGGCGGTGGCGGCGGCCACCGCGAGCCCCCCGGCCGCGACGGCGCAGGCGGCGAGGGGCCGCAGCACTCTGATCGCGCTGCCGAGGAGCACCGACAGGGCCAGCGTCATCGCGAGGCCGGGCTCGCCGGGCAGGTGCGCCGCCTTGGCGGCCGGGACGGCGACCGCAGCGACGGCCAGTCCCGCCACCGCCGCCCACCCCCGGTCACGCCGCCGGGCCAGCGCGATCACGCACACCACCAGTCCGGCGACGCAGTCGAACCGCCAGGCTCCGCCGCCCCAGCTGTGCGCGATCCGGTACGCCTGGACGGCGAGCGCCGCGGCGAAGACCGCGCCCAGCCCGGCGACCGCCGCCAGCCGGACGAGCCGGGCCGCCCACTCCCTCGCGTTCACAGGGCTCAGGCTACGAGAGCCCGGCCGCCCCCGGGACCGGCCGAAAGTACGATCCCCGGGGCGCGAACCCCCCTTCCGGCCGATGCCGCGACCCGGCCGCCGGCCCGCAGGCTTGGCCCATGTTCTCCGATCACCCCTCTCCGGGCCGGGCGGCGCCGCGGCCCGCCTCCCCGCCGTCAGAAGCTCCCGGACGGGAGGACCGGCTCCCGCCCCCGGCGCGGGAGCGCATCACCGCCCTCGACGTGATCCGCGGCTTCGCGCTCTGCGGGATCCTGGTGGTGAACGTCCAGCCGATCGCCCACGTCGGCGACGCCGCCGTGGTGGGCCCGGCGGGCGGCGGCCCGGGCGAGCAGGTGGTGGGCCTGCTCGTCGAGCAGCGCTTCTTCCCGATCTTCTCGCTGCTGTTCGGCGTGGGGTTCTCGCTGCTGCTGGAGTCCGCCGAGGCGCGCACGGGGCGCCCGAGGGTGGTGCTGCTGCGCCGGCTCCTGGTGCTGCTCGCGGTGGGCCTGGTCCACATGTTCGCGCTCTGGCGGGGCGACGTCCTCACCGTCTACGCGATCGTCGGCCTGGTGGTGCTGCTGCCCTCGACCTGGCTGCCGCGGTGGGCGGTGGCCGGCCTCGCCCCCGTCCTCCTGGCGGCCGGGCTGCTGGCGTTCGGCGGGGGGTTCGCCCTCGTCCCCGGGCTGTTCCTGCTGGGCTCGGCGCTGGTCCGGTACGGCGTGGCCGACCGGATCGAGCGGTCCCCACGGGTGCCGGCCGCCCTGGCCCTGGCGTTCGCGGCGGCGGCCGCGCCCGCCCTGTGGTGGCAGACGGGCACGCGGGTGACGGACCCGGAGTTCGGCCTCTCGATGGGCGTGGCCGGGCTGCTGATCGCCGGGGTGTACGTGTGCGGGCTGCCGGCGCTGCTCCACACCCCTGTCCGGCCGCTGCTGCGGGCCGTCTTCGCGCCCCTCGGCCGGATGGCGCTGACCAACTACCTCACGGCGACCGTGCTCGTCCTGGCCGTCGCGCGGGTGATCGGCGGCGTGCCGCAGAACTGGCCCGTCTCGACGGTGCTCGCGATCGCCGGCGCGATCCTCGCCGTCCAATGGGCGGTGTCCGCCGCCTGGCTGCGGCGGTACCGGTACGGCCCGCTGGAGTGGCTCTGGCGCTGGGCCACCTGGGGCCGCCGCCCGCCCCTGCGCATCCGATGACCGGGGATCTTTTGCGCCGATTGTGCTGCGGTGATAACCGGGGGAGAAGGGCCGGGAACTTATCCTGGGAGGGATCCGCCGTGCGGCCGCCGGGCACGTCGAGACCCGCGCCCGAGGCCGTTGCCCGGGCCACGGCGAGGAGGCGCGATCACGCGACCGTCCATCGGCACGGCGATCAGGCGCGAATCACGCGACCGCCCATGGGACCCGGCGACGGGGCGGCGGTCCGCGAGCGACCAAAGGGTGATCATGCCGGGGTGTGCATCGCGACCAGAGCGGATAGCCGGCGCTCCGGGCCGGCCGGCGGCCGGGCGGCTCCACCACGTCTTCGAAGCCGCCGGCGACCGGACGCCGCAGGCGACCGCGCTGGAATGCGACCAGGGCGCGTTCACCTACGCCGAGCTGGACGAACGCGCGAACCGGCTGGCGCACCTGCTGCGCGGGCGCGGGATCGGCGCCGGGTCGCGGGTCGCGATCGTGCTCCCGAGGTCGCTGGACACCTACGTGGCGTTGCTCGCGGTGGGCAAGGCGGGCGGCGCGTTCGTGCCGATCGATCCGGCGTCGCCGCCGGACCGCGTCGCCTACATCCTCCGTGACGCCGGCACGGACCTCGTGCTCACCGTCGCGGAGACGACGCCGGACGCGGCGGCGGGCGGGCGGCCGGTGCTCGACGTCGGCCGGTGCGGGGCCGCGCTGGCCGCCGCGCCGCCGACCCGCCCCCCTCCTGAGCCGCCCGGCGACGGCCGGGAGGACGATCCGGCCGCGTACGTGATGTACACCTCCGGGTCGAGCGGACGGCCCAAGGGCGTGGAGGTGGCCCAGTCGAGCATCCGCAACTTCCTCGACGTGGTGCCCGGGCTGTACGACGTCCGGCCCGACGACCGGGTGTACCAGGGCATGACGATCTCCTTCGACTTCTCGATCGAGGAGATCTGGCCGACGTGGGCGGTCGGCGCCACGCTCGTCGCCGGCCCGTCCGGCTCCCAGCGGCTCGGCGCCGAGCTGGCGGACTTCCTCGACGATCGGGGCGTCACGGTCCTGTACTGCGTGCCCACGCTGCTCGCGACGATCCCCCGGGACCTGCCCGCCGTACGGACCGTCCTGGTGGGGGGCGAGCCGTGCCCCGCGCCGCTGGTGGAGCGGTGGAGCCGGCCCGGGCGCCGCATCCTCAACACCTACGGGCCGACCGAGGCCACGGTCACCGCGACCTGGGCGGAGCTGCTGCCCGGCCGTCCGGTGACCATCGGCAGGCCGCTGCCGACGTACTCGGTGGTGCTGCTGGACGAGCGCCGCCGGCCCGTGCCGGACGGCGAGGTGGGGGAGATCTGCGTCGGCGGCCCCGGCGTGGCCCGGGGGTACGTCGGCCGCCCCGACCTGACCGCCGAGCGGTTCATCGACCATCCCCTGGCCGGGGGAGGCCGGCTGTACCGGACGGGCGATCTCGGCAGGACGACGGCGGACGGGGAGATCGAGTACCTGGGCCGCGCCGACGCCGAGGTCAAGGTCCGGGGACACCGGGTGGACCTTGGCGAGGTCGAGGGCGTGCTGATGGAGGAGCCGGGGGTCGCGGCGGCCGCGGCCGCGCTCGCGCCCGCCGGCGACGGCCGGCCCGCCGAGCTGGCCGCGTACGTGGTGCCCGCTCCAGAGCACGGGAACGGGCGGGACGGCGACGGGGCGGCGCTCGCCGGGCGGCTGCGCGACCGGCTGCGGCGCGCCCTGCCCGCGTACATGGTGCCGTCGTTCCTGGACGTCGTCGCGGCGCTGCCGGCCATGCCGAGCGGCAAGGTGGACCGCTCGCGGCTGCCGCCGCCGTCCGGGCGCCGGCTCCCGGGCTCGGGGCCCGCCGTCCCGCCGCGGGACGCGATCGAGGAGCGGGTGCGGGCGGCGTGGGCCGAGGAGTTCGGCGTCGAGCCGGCGTCGGTGTCGGTGGAGGCGGACTTCTTCACCGACCTCGGCGGCCACTCGCTCCTCGCGGCCCGCGTGGTGTCGCTGCTGCGCGTCCGGGACGTCGGAGCGCGCCTCGCCGTCCGCGACCTGTACGCCAACCCGACCGTGCGCCGCCTCGCCGCGCACCTGCGCGCGTGCACGCAGACGGCCGGGACGGCCGTCGTCCCCCGTCCCGAGCCCGTACGGCACGCGTCCCGGCGCGTGGCCGCCGCCGGCGCGGCCCAGGCCGCGGCGATCTACCTGCTGCTGCTCCTGGTCACGCTGCCGATGTCCTGCCTGCTGTACCGGTGGGTGGGCGACCGCGTTGGGAGGCCCACCGCGGGCGCGGCGCCCCATGACGGCCTTCTCGGCCCCGGTCTGCTGATCCCGGTCGTGCAGGCCGCCGTCGCCGGCTATCTCGGCGTCCGCTGGCTCCTGCCGGTCGTGGCGGCGCGGCCACTGGCGGCCGGCGTCCGGCCGGGACGTCACCCCCTGTGGGGCCTGACGTACCTGCGGCTGTGGACGCTGAACCTGCTGCTGTCGCTCAGCCCGCTGGGGGTGCTCAGCGGCTCCCCGATGATGGGCCCGTACCTGCGGCTGCTCGGCGCGCGGATCGGTTCGGGCACCACGATCGCCACCGCGGACATCGGCCCGCCCGCGCTGGTCCGCGTGGGGGAGGGCGCCTCAATCGGCTACCGGGCCTCGCTGCACGGCTGGCGGGTCGCGGACGGCTGGGTGATCGTCGCGCCGGTCGAGGTCGGGCCGCGCGCCTTCGTCGGGGCCGGCGCGGCCCTGGAGCCGGGCGCCCGCGTCGGGGCGGGGGCCGGGCTCGGGGACCAGTCGGCGCTCGGCCAGGGCGAGGCCGTGCCCGAGGGGGCGCGCTGGGCC
>NZ_KI866528.1:182431-212916 GCF_000511135.2 Microbispora sp. ATCC PTA-5024
CTCCTGTGCCTGGAGATCTGCGGGCTGGTCGCGGCGGCGCCCGGCGCCGCGCTCGTCTGGTACGCCCTGCTGACCAGAGGAGTCCTGGCGGGCCTGGCCACACTGCCCGTGGCCGGTCCGCTCTTCGTGGCCGGGGTCTGCGCCGTCGTCGCCGGGGGCAAGCGGCTGGTCCTGCGGCGGGCGCCGGCCGGCGTCCACCCGGTCCGCTCCGGCCTGGGCGTGCGCAAGTGGGCCGTGGACAAGCTGCTCGCGGCCAGCCTCGCCTGGACCAACTCGCTCTACGGCACTCTGTACGCCATGCCGTGGCTGCGGCTGCTCGGCGCCCGGGTCGGCCGGCGCGTCGAGGTGTCCACGGCCGCCCAGATCGACCCCGACCTGCTCACCCTGCACGAGGAGAGCTTCGTCGCCGACATGGCCAGCGTCGGGGCCGCCGGATTCGCGGCCGGCCGGGTGGCGCTGCTGCCGACCGAGGTGGGCCGGCGCGCCTTCGTGGGCAACGCGGCGGTCCTGCCGGCAGGGACGCGGACGGGACCGGGCTCGCTGCTCGGGGTCGGCACGGTCCCGCCGGCGGAGGGGGTGCCGGAGGGCACCTCCTGGCTGGGCTCGCCCGCGATCCGCCTGCCCCGGCGGCAGGCGAGCGGCTCCTTCCCGCAGGAGACGACGTACCGGCCGAGCCGGGGGCTGGTGGCGCACCGGCTGGGCGTCGAGTTCTTCCGCGCCACCCTCCCCGCGACCCTGCTCGGCGGCGCCTTCTACCTCTACCTCCTCGCCGTCCTCGGGCTCGCCCTCGGATCCGCCCTGCCGGTGGTGGTGCTCGCGTCGCCTTTCGTCGGGCTCGCCCTCGGGCTCGCCGTGATCGGGTGCTGCGCCGCCGCCAAGCGCGTCCTGATCGGCAGGTACGAGCCGCGGGTCGAGCCGCTGTGGAGCCGGTACGTCCGGCGCACGGAGTTCGTCACCGGGCTCTACGAGGCGGCCGCGGTCCCGGCCGGGGTGGGGATGCTCACGGGGACCCCGTTCCTGCCGCCCGTCCTGCGGTGGTTCGGCGCGCGCATCGGCAGGCGAACCTGCGTCGGCACCACGTACCTCACCGAGTTCGACCTGGTGGAGGTGGGCGACGACGCCGCGATCGGGGTGGGGGCGTCCCTGCAGACCCATCTGTTCGAGGACCGCGTGATGAAGATGTCCGCCGTCACCGTCCGGGACGGCGCCACCGTCGGCGCGCGGACCGTGGTGCTGTACGACTCCGTGGTCGACGAGGGCGTCTCGCTGGGCGCCCTGTCGCTGCTGATGAAGGGCGAGCACCTCGCCCCCGGCACGAGCTGGCGCGGCATCCCGGCGCAGGCCGTGGTCACCGGGCCGGACCCCTGACCACTCCGCGGACGACCTGGGTGAGGCATGTCATGAGACCACAGAGGATCCTGGGCGCGCTGCGGCGCGCGGTCCGCCCGGCGCAGCAGCCGCGCCGGCGTCCGGGCCGTCCGCTGGCGCTCGTCTACCGGGGCCCGGGCTCGGTTCCCGGCTGTCCCGACGCGGTCGCGGCGCTGCTGTCGGCGGCCCCGTGGGGGTTCGACGTCCGCTACGCCGGCCCGTACGAGGACCTGCCGCTCTCGCCGGAGACGCTGGCCGGGGCCGCGCTGTACGCCCAGCCGGGCGGCGGGGGCCTGTCCCGCGCCTACCGGCGGCTCCGGCGGCACCGCGACGAGATCCGCGAGTACGTCGCCGGCGGCGGCCGCTACCTCGGGTTCTGCCTCGGCGGCTATCTCGCGGGGGCCACCCCCGGCTTCGCCCTGCTGCCCGGGGACACCGACCAGTACATCGCCTCGCCCGGCGCCACCGTCCACGACGAGGAGGACCGCCTGGTCGAGGTGCGCTGGCGGGACCGGACACGCACCGTGTTCTTCCAGGACGGCCCCCACTTCGTGCTCGACGCGCACCCGGGCCCGGGGGTGCGGGTGCTCGCCACCTATACCAACGGGACGATCGCCGCCCTCGCCACCCCCTTCGGCCAGGGCCGCGTCGCCGTCGTGGGGCCGCACCCTGAGGCGACCGACGACTGGTTCGCCGACGCCCACCTGCCCGTTCAGCACACGCACGACCTCGGCCTCGACCTCGTGGACGCCGTCATGACCCCGTGACAATTGAGACATATGCGACTAAAGGGGACGAATTACCGGTTATCTCTACAATTCCCGCAGTATGGGCGAATGCTGCGTAAAGCTCCCGTGGTGGCGCTCGTCGCCGGTCTCACGGTGATCGCGTCCCTGGCGGTTCCCGCACACGCGGGGCAGACCACCTTCACTCCCGGAGCGGCGGGGCTCGGCGATCCCTACTTCCCGTTGGCGGGGAACGGCGGGTACGACGTCGGCCACTACGACCTGAAGCTGCGGTTCGACCCGGCCGGTCACCGGCTCACCGCGCGGACGACGATCACGGCGACCGCCACCCAGAACCTGTCCCACTTCGACCTCGACTTCTCCGGGCCCGCGATCAGCCGGGTGGAGGTGAACGGCGCCCAGGCCGGCTACCGGCGGGAGGGCCAGGAGCTGATCGTCGCTCCCGCGCGGGGGCTGCCGTCGGGCAGCACGTTCACGGTCGCCGTCTCGTACGCGGGGAGGCCGAAGGCGGTCAAGGACGACGTCGGCCACCAGGGGTGGATCGACACGAGGGACGGCGCGTTCGTCGCCTCCCAGCCCGACGGGGCCCGGAGCTGGTTCCCGGCCAACGACAGCCCGGCGGACAAGGCCACGTTCAGCTTCCAGGTGACGGCGCCCGACGACCTGGCCGTGCTCGCGAACGGGGAGCGGGCGGCCGACGCCGTCACGGCCCCCGGGGACGGCTACGCCACCACCCGCTGGGAGATGACGCACCCCATGGCGCCGTACCTCGCGATGGTCGCGATCGGCCGCTTCACGGTCAGCGAGGGGACCGTAGCCGGCATGCCGAACATCACCGCCTTCGATCCCTCCCTGGCGGGCAAGGCGAAGGACCTCCATGACATGACCGCCAAGGCGGTCCAGTGGGAGGCCGGGCTCTTCGGCCCGTACCCGTTCTCCTCGACCGGCGGGATCGCGGACGGCTACGGCAACGAGACCGCGCTGGAGACGCAGGGCAGGCCCGTCTACAGCGGCGGCCCCACCGACGACCTGGAGATCGTGCACGAGCTGGCCCACCAGTGGTTCGGCGACAGCGTCGGCGTGCGGAACTGGCGGGACATCTGGCTCAACGAGGGATTCGCCACGTACGCCGAGTGGCTGTACCGGGAGCAGCACGGCGGCCCGTCCGCGCGGCAGATCTTCGACAGGTACAGCGCGCGCGGCGGCGGCTTCTGGAAGCTGAGGACGGGCGATCCCGGCCGCCGGGGCATGTTCGACGAGAACGCCGTCTACGTGCGCGGGGCGATGACCCTGCACGCCCTCCGTGAGAAGGTCGGCGACCCGGTGTTCTTCCGCCTGATCAGAACCTGGACCCAGGAGCACCGGTACGGCCTGGTGACCACCGCCGACTTCGTCGCACTGGCGGAGCGGCTCTCGGGGCGGGACCTCGGGGCCTTCTTCGACGCCTGGCTCTACCGGACGGGCAAGCCCCAGGTGTGAGTTCGGCGTGATTCGGGTGTGCGGGATGCACGGGCTGGGGCGTCCGGCCGTGCCATCCGCACCATGACGGGCGGGGGACCGTTTCCTACCCTCGGATCCACCACACGCGCGTGGGGTCTGGCCACCAGGCATCGTCCGCCCCCCTCGGAGGCAAGCATGGCTCCTTCCCTCGGCACCGACGACTACGCGATATCCCGGGTCCCCGCCCGCGCCCGATACTCCTGGGTGTCGGTGGCGGTCCAGCGCTTCGGTCAGATCTCCGCCCTCAGCCAGTTTCTGCTCGGCGCCACCCTCGGCTTCGGGATGAGCTTCTGGAACGCCTTCTGGGCGATCACCCTGGGCGCGGTCATCCTCGAACTCGTGGCGATCGCGCTGGGCGTGATCGGCATGCGGGAGGGCCTGTCGACCTCCACGCTGGCGCGGTGGTGCGGGTTCGGCCAGGCCGGATCGGCGATCATCGGCCTGGCCATCGGGATCAGCCTGGTCGGCTGGTTCGGCATCCAGTCGGCGGTGTCGGCGCAGGGTCTGCACGAGCTGATCCCGGCGCTGCCGGTGTGGGTGTGGTCGCTGCTGTTCGGGCTCGCGGTCACCGGCATCGTCGTCAAGGGCTTCCACTCGATGGCCTGGACGGCCTACATCACCGTGCCGGCGTTCGTCCTGCTGGTCGCCTGGTCGGTCGGGACGGAGCTGTCGAGCCACTCCCTGTCGGAGCTGGCGGCCGCGGCGCCGGCGGGTCCAGCCCTGTCGCTGCTGGAGGGGACGACGCTGGTCGCGGGCGGGTTCATCGTGGGGGCGGTGATCACCCCGGACATGACGCGCTTCAACCGGTCGGCGGCCGACGTGGTCAAGCAGACCCTGCTCGGCATCACGCTGGGGGAGTACGTGATCGGCCTGATCGGCGTGCTGCTCGCGCACGCCGTGAAGTCGGCGAACATCATCACGATCGTCACCTCCAGCGTCGGCTGGGTGGGCGTGCTGGTCATCGTCGTCGGCACGTTGAAGATCAACGACTGGAACCTGTACTCCTCCGGCCTCGGCCTGGTGAACTTCGTCGGCACGGTCTTCGGCCGGAAGGTCAACCGCGCGCTGGTCACCCTGTTCGTCGGGGTCGTCGGCAGCGTGCTGGCCGCGGCGGGCATCCTCGACAGCTTCACCGACTTCCTCATCCTGCTCGGGGTCGCGTTCCCGCCGATCGCGGGCATCATGATCGCCGAGTACTTCGTCGTCCGCACCTGGCGCCGGGACCTGGACGCCACGAAGGCCGCCGGGTCGGTGCCGCCGCAGTCGCCCCGCTGGGTGCCGGCGACGCTGGTGATCTGGCTCGCGGCGAGCCTGATCGGCAAGTTCGTCACCTGGGGCCTGCCCAGCATCAACTCGCTGGTCGCCGCCTTCGTCCTGTACGCGGTCGCGGGCCGGCTCGGCCTGGTCCGGGGGTACGGCACCGCCCCCACGGCGGCCGGGAGCGAGCCGGTGGGCGCCTCCGCGCCCACAGCCGCGTAGAGGTCCGGCCATGAAAGGACGTCCACGCCGGTGAGGCGACCGGCACGCACGAAGGGACTCGCATGAGGATCGGAATCGACGTCGGCGGCACCAACACCGACGCCGTGCTCATGGACGGGCAGAGCGTCCTGGCCGCGGTCAAGACCGCGACCACCCGCGACGTGACCGGCGGGATCACCGCCGCGCTCGCGGGACTGCAACGGCAGCGGGCCTTCGACCCGGCCGCCGTGAACGCGGTGATGATCGGCACGACCCACTTCATCAACGCCCTGGTCGAGGCCGACAGGCTGGCGCCGACGGCGGCCGTGCGCCTGGGCCTGCCCGCCACGGCGTCGCTGCCCCCGATGGTCGACTGGCCGGAGCGGCTGGTGGAGGCCATCGCGGGGCGGGCGTACCTGTGCCACGGCGGCCACGAGTTCGACGGGCGCCGCATCGCCGACCTGCGCGAGGACGAGATCCAGCGGGTGGCCGAGGAGCTCGACCGGCACGGCGTGCGCAGCGTCGCCATCTCCAGCGTCTTCTCCCCGGTGAACGCCGAGTTCGAGCAGCGCGCGGCCGACATCCTGACCGCGCAGCTGCCCGGCCTGGCCGTCTCGCTGTCGTCCGAGGTCGGCCGCATGGGACTGCTGGAGCGGGAGAACGCCACCATCATCAACGCCTCGCTGCGCGAGCTGGCCGGCCAGATCGTCGACGGCCTGGCGGACTCCCTGGAGAGCGCGGGCATCCGCGCGCCGCTGTACCTGAGCCAGAACGACGGCACGCTGATGGACGTCGACTTCGCCCGCCGCTACCCGGTCGCGACCTTCGCCTCCGGGCCGACCAACTCCATGCGCGGCGCGGCCTTCCTGTCGGGCCTGGAGACCTGCGCGGTGGTCGACGTGGGCGGCACCACCAGCGACATCGGGGTGCTGCGGCACGGCTTCCCGCGCGAGGCGACCACGGAGGTCAGCGTCGCCGGGATCCGCACCAACTTCCGGATGCCCGACGTGCTGAGCCTCGGCATCGGCGGCGGCAGCCGGGTACGGGGCGACGCCGGCGCCGTTACGGTCGGGCCCGACTCGGTCGGGTACCGCCTGGCCGAGGAGGCCCTCGTGTTCGGCGGGTCCACGCTCACCGCGACCGACGTGGCGGTGGCCGCCGGCCGCGCCGCCATCGGCGACCCCGGCGCCGTACGGGATCTCGACCGGGCGCTGGCGCGGGCCGCGCTGGCCCGGATCGCCCGCGACATCGGCGACGCCATCGAACGCATCCGCACCTCTCCCGAGCCGCTGCCGGTCGTCGCGGTCGGCGGCGGGTCGATCCTGCTCCCCGACGAGATCGGCGACTCGGGCCAGGTCCACCGCCCCGAGCACTTCGCGGTCGCCAACGCCATCGGCGCCGCCATCGCGCAGATCGGCGGCGAGGTCGACCGGATCTTCCCGGTCGAGCCGGGCCAGCGGCAGAGCGTGCTGGACGAGGCCAAACAGGAGGCCGTGGACCGGGCGGTCGCCTCCGGCGCGAAGCCGGGCAGCGTGCGGGTCGTCGAGGTCGACGAGGTGCCGCTCGCCTACCTGCCGGGCAACGCCACCCGCATCCGGGTCAAGGCCGTCGGCGACCTCCAGATGGAGGCCGTCCGTGGCTGAGCTGCTGATCACCGAGGCCGACCTGGACGACATCGCGGCCGGCGCCGCCATCCTCGGCACGGGCGGGGGCGGCGACCCCCACATCGGGCGGCTGCTCGCCGGCGCGGCCGTCCGCGCCGGCGGCCCGGCCCGCCTGGTCCCGCTGGACACCGTCCCCGACGACGCCGTCGCCGTCGTGGTCGCCATGATGGGCGCCCCGACCGTCATGGTCGAGAAGGTGCCGTCGGCCGAGCAGGCCGCGCTCGCGGTGCGGGCGCTCGCCGCGTACCTGGGCAGGACGCCCACCCACCTCGTGTGCGCCGAGGCCGGCGGCGTGAACGCCCTGGTGCCGCTCGTCGCCGCCGCCGAGCTGGGGCTCCCGGTGATCGACGCGGACGGCATGGGCCGCGCCTTCCCCGAGCTGCAGATGGTCGTCCCCACGTTGTACGGCATCGGGGCCACGCCGATGTCGATCGCCGACGAGAAGGGCAACAGCGGCATCTTCGACACCGTGGACAACCACTGGGCGGAACGGCTGGCCAGGTCCGCCACGATCGACATGGGCTGCTCCGCCATGATCAGCCTCCTCCCGATGTCCGGAGCCCAGGCGCGCGAGGCGCTCGTCCCCGGGACGCTCTCGCTCTCGGCCGAGCTGGGCCGGCTCGTGCGGGAGGCCCGGGCGGCCCACCTCGACCCGGTCGCGGCCGTCACCGGCCGGCTGGGCGGGGTCGAGCTGTTCACCGGCAAGGTCGTGGACGTCGTCCGGAGGACCGAGGGCGGCTTCGCCCGCGGCGAGGCGACGATCGAGGGCCTGGGCGACCGGACCGGGGAGCAACTCCTGCTGCGGTTCCAGAACGAGCACCTGGTCGCGGTGAGGGACGGCGAGGTGGTCGCCACCGTCCCCGACCTGATCTGCGTGCTGGAGGCCGAGGCGGGCACCGCCATCACGACCGAGACCCTCCGGTACGGCCAGCGGGTGCGGGTGATCGCCGCCCCCTGCGACCCGCGCTGGCACACCCCGGAAGGGCTGAAGCTGGTGGGGCCGCGGTACTTCGGCTACGACCACGGCACCGTCCCCCTCGGCGCGGGGACCCTCGCATGAGCTACACCCTGGACCGCGGCGACCTGGCCGACCTCGCCCGGGGCGCGGCCCTGCTGGGCACCGGCGGCGGGGGCGACCCCTACATCGGGCGGCTGCTCGTCGACCAGGCGCTCCGCCACGGCCCCGGCACGATCACCGTCCTCGACCCCGACGACCTCCGCGACGACGACTTCGTCATCCCGACGGCGCAGATGGGCGCGCCGACGGTGATGGTGGAGAAGATCCCGCGGGGTGACGAGGCGGTGGCGGCGCTCCGGGCGCTGGAGGACCACCTGGGCCGCAGGGCGGACGCCACCATGCCCATCGAATGCGGCGGGATCAACTCGATGATCCCGCTGCTGGTCGCCGCCCGGACCGGGCTGCCCGTGGTCGACGCGGACGGCATGGGCCGCGCCTTCCCCGAGCTCCAGATGGAGACCTTCTCCGTGTACGGCGTGCCCGGCTCCCCGCTGGCCGTCGGCGGCGAGAACGGCGAGACCGTCATCATCGACACCGGCGCGGACAACCGGCGCATGGAGTGGCTCGCGCGCGGGATCGCCGTGCGCCTCGGCGGGGTCGCGCACATCGCCGAGTACGCGATGAGCGGCGCGGACGTCAGGCGCACAGCGGTGCCGCGCACCCTCGGGCTGGGCCTGCGGATCGGCCGGGCCCTGCGCGCCGCGCGAGAGAACCACCGCGACCCGGTGGAGGCGCTCGCGGACACGATGGCCGGGACCCTCTACGACAAGGTCCGGGTGCTGTTCCGGGGCAAGGTCGTGGACGTCGAACGGCGGACGGAGGCCGGCTTCGCCCGCGGGCACGCCACGATCGCCGCGTTCGACGGGCCGCGGACGCTGGAGCTGACCTTCCAGAACGAGCACCTGGTCGCCCGGGCCGGCGGCGAGGTGCGGTGCGTGGTCCCCGACCTGATCTGCGTGCTGGAGGCCGACACCGGGGAGCCCATCACCACAGAGGGACTGCGCTACGGGCAGCGGGCCGTCGTGGTGGGGATCAGCACCCCGGACCTGATGCGCAGCCCGGAGGCCCTCGGCGTGTTCGGGCCGCGCGCGTTCGGACTCGACATGGAGTTCCAGCCCGTGGAGGATCTCGTGCCACTCTGAAGGCATGCCGGTGCGCCACCTGGGAGAACCCGACGTCGACCACCTGGCGCGCGGGACGGCGCTGCTGGGCTCGGGCGGCGGCGGTCAGACCGACGCGGCCGCCCGCCTGCTGCGCCGGAGCCTCGCGGGCGGCCGTATCCCGCTGCTCGGCCACGAAGAGCTGCCGGGCGGCCACGTCGTGCCGGTGGGGATCGTGGGCGCGGTGTCGGCGTTCACCGAGAGGCTGCCCTCCGGCGGGGAGTGGGCGCCCGTCCTCGCGGCGATCGCGGACCGGACCAGGACCCGCCCCGCCGGGCTCGTCTCCATCGAGGCGGGCGGGGTCAACGGGGTCGTGGCGTTCGTCGCCGCCGCCGAGCTGGGCCTCCCGGTGATCGACGCGGACCTGCAGGGCCGCGCGCTGCCGCGGCTCGACCAGATGTCGGTGGCCGCCCTCGGCGAGCCGCTCACCCCGCTGGCCATCGGCGACGCCACCGGCCGGCTCCTCGTCCTGGACGGCCTGTCCCCCCAGGCGACCGAGCGGATCGTCCGGTCGGCGCTCACCGAGTTCGGCGGCTGGGCCGCCATCGTGCTGCGCCCGCTGCCCGTCGAGCTCCTCGACCGCCTCGCCATCACGGGCTCGCTCAGCCGCGCATTGGACCTGGGGGCCCGCCACGCGGCCTGGACCCGCGACGCCGACCCGTACGAGGCCGCCGCGTCCCTCGGCGCCCGGGTCCTGGTCACCGGGCGGGTCGTCGAGGTGGTCCGGCACCGCTCCGGCGTCGGCTTCGGGCGCGGCTCGGTGATCGTCCGCGCCGACCGCGGCGGCGTCCTCGTGCGGCTGGAGATGGAGAACGAGTACCTCCTCGCCCTCGTCGACGGCCGGCCCGCCGTGTCAACGCCGGACATCCTGTGCGTCCTCGACCGGGCCACCGGGCTGCCGGTGCCGTGCGACACGGTACGCGGCGGGGCCGAGGTGGTCGCCCTCCACCTGCCCGGGCCCGCGTTCTGGTGGCGGCCCGAGGTCGTGGACGCGGTCGCCCCGCGCGCGTTCGGGCTGGACACCGACCCGATCCCGCCGGAGGCGGAGCGATGACCGGCGACGTGCCCACGCTGCGTGAGCTGCTCGGCTACCCGCCGCTCGCCGCCGCCGCGCCGTTGTCCGGCGAGGACGACCTCGACCGGCCCGTCACCGGCGTGACGCTGATCGACCCGGCGGAGGCGGGCGGGGTCGAGGAGGGCGAGATCGCCGTCTGCCCCGCCATCCCGCCCGGATACCTCACC
Source organism: Microbispora sp. ATCC PTA-5024 (assembly GCF_000511135.2). Classification (NCBI taxonomy): domain Bacteria; kingdom Bacillati; phylum Actinomycetota; class Actinomycetes; order Streptosporangiales; family Streptosporangiaceae; genus Microbispora; species Microbispora sp. ATCC PTA-5024. The sequence continues at coordinate 192,588 of NZ_KI866528.1, forward strand.
AGCTGGCGGCTCGACGCCGTCATTCGGCGGCTCCACGACCGGCGCGCGGCCGCCCTCGCCGTGCCCGCCCCCGAGGGCGGCGAGACGATGCTGGACGGCAGCCGCCGGCTTGCCCGGCACCTGCGCCTGCCCGTCCTCGGCATCGGGGCCGCGCCGCTGCGCTGGGCCGGCACGGCCGCCGCGTTCGTGCACGCCCCGGCCGTCCAGGCGGCCGACCACCTTCGCCGCGCGCACCGCGCCCTCACCCGCGGCCTGCTGAGCCCGCAGGAGGTCGCGCGGACCCTCACCGCGATCCTGGACCGGCCCGTGGCCGTCTTCGGGCCTGACGGCACGCCGATCACCGTCCCGGTCGGCCCGCCGCCCGACTTCGACCCGTACGCCGGAGTGGCCCAGATCCTCACCGGGAACGGCCGGACGACGGTCGCCGTGCCGGTCCCGGGCATGGCGGGCGGGACCGTCGACCTCTGGCTGGCCGTCGCGCTCGGGAACGCGCCGGCGGCCTGGGCCCGCTGCGCGCGCGACGTGCTGCAGGCCGGGACGCTCGCCGTCCAGCGCTGGCAGGCCACCCGCCGGGGGGTGCTGGAGCGCGACGCCCGCCTGCGCGCCGGCATGTTCGGCGACCTGCTGGAGGGGAGGCTGGGCGGCGGCGAGACGGCCCGGCAGCGGGCGGCCGAGGTCGGCTGGCGCCTGGACGGCTGGCACGTCGCATTCCACCTCGCCGTCCTCGGGCAGGTCGACCTGCTGCAGCACACCGACGCGGTGGCCGCCGCCATGGCCGCGGAACGGGTCGAGGCCGCGCTGGTCGAACGCGGCGACGGCTGGTCGGCGTGGACGACGACGCGCGCAGAGCCCGGCCAGGACGCCAGCCGGGACCTGCTCGCCGCGCTGCAGAGGATCCGCCGCCGCCTGGCGACCCGGTTCGACTGCGCCATCGGCGTCGGCCGCGGCTACCCGGACGCGGGCGGGCTGACCCGCAGCCTCGCCGAGGCGTGGGACGCCGCGAGGCTCGCCCGCGGCCGCCCGCAGACCGGGCGCCTGGTCCACATCGACCGGCTCGGGCTGGCCCAGCTCCTCGTCGCCTGGGCCAGCACGGAGACCTTCGTGCCCACCGCCACCCGGCTGCTCAGCCCCCTGGAGGCGCAGCCGGGCGAGCTGGTCGCCACGCTCGCCGCCTACCTGGACGCGGGCGGCTCGGCTGCCGACACGGCCGCCGTCCTCGGCGTCCACCGCAACACGGTCGCCGCGCGGCTGCGCCGGATCGAGGAGCTCCTCACCGTCGACCTGAACAACCCGGACGACAGGCTCGCCCTCCACCTGGCCTGCCGCGTCACCCTGGACCGCGACCCCGGCCTGTGACCCCGGGCCCGTGACCGGGCCCTGAGCCGGCTCGTGACCGCGTTTCCGGGACCGCCCCTGCGGGGATCAACGTTGTTTCCACCTGATCGCGGTGGGGCCGCCAGCGTGGGGAGGACCGGGAGCCGGAGGCGAGATGGGGAGCAGGATCGTCGAGGTCGTGCTGAAGGCCCTGGTGGGCGGGGCGTTCGTGCTGGCGTTCGCCGCGCTGGCCGAGACGCTGTCGCCGAAGCGGCTCGCCGGGGTGTTCTCCGCGGCGCCCTCGGTGGCCCTGGCCAGCCTCATCGTCACCGCGGGCTTCACTGGCGTGGGGGACGTCCTCGCCTCGGCCCACGGCATGTGGATCGGCGCGGCCGGCTTCGCCCTGTACTGCGTGGCCGCCGTGCCGCTGGTGCGGCGCTGGGGCGCCTGGCGGGGGGCGCTCGCCGCCCTCACCGTCTGGGGCGCGGTGGCGGCCGCCGGGTACGGCCTCGTGCCGTCCGAGGCGCAGGCGCACCGCCCGGGCGTGCGGACTCCGTCGGGATGGGAGTCGTGAGCGCGTCCGGCGGGGACGACGACCGGGTCCGGCTGCGGCCCGGCGAGCTGCGGCGGCCGCCGAAACGGGACTGGGTGATCCGCTTCGCCTTCGGCGCGGGCGTGTCGGCGCTCGCCGCCGCGGTGTCCATCGTCGCCGGTCCGCGCGCGGGCGGGCTCTTCCTCGCGTTCCCGGCGATCCTGCTGGCCAGCGTCACGCTCGTGGCGAAGGAGGAGGGCGTGGGCGAGGCCGACGACGAGGTGCTGGGCGCCACCCTCGGCGCCCTCGGCCTGGTCGCGTTCGCCGTCGTCGTCGGGCTCACGGCCGGGGCGTGGCCGCTCTGGGCCTCGCTGACGGCCGCGGCCCTCGCCTGGGGGGCCGCCTCCTTGGGCCTTTACGCCGCCGCCCGGCTCGTCAGGGCAGGCCGTTTCCGGTCATGACGTGGATCTTGGGACCCGGCCCGGCCCCCGGCGGGCGCCACCCGGCGAGCACGTCGCCCGCCTGGTCGAGGCCGACGGTGGCGGCGACCAGCGGCTCGGGGTCGACGGCGCCGCGGGCGTAGTGCTCGACCGCGCCCCGCAGCCCGGCCGACCCGCTGAGGACGCCGACCGCGGTCACGTCCTTGAGCGCCAGCGTCCGCGTGTCGACGAGGCTCGGCCGCCCGGCCAGGCCGATGTACACGACCCGCCCGCCGGGCTCGACCAGGTCGAGCGCGCGAGCCGGGACGTCCGCCGCGTTGGTGGCGTCGATGATCGCGTCGAACGGGAGATCGGGCAGGTCGTCCGCGGTCCAGACGTTCCGGTGCCCGAGCAGGCGGGGGAAGGCGAGCGCGTAGGCCGAGGGGCCGACGAGGTGAACCTCCGCCCCGGCGGACGCCGCGAAGGCGGCCGACAGCAGCCCGATCGTGCCGGGGCCCCACACGGCCACCCGGGCGCCGGGACCGGCCCCGGCCGCCCGTACGGCCCGCAGCGCGTTGCCTCCCGGCTCGACGAGGGCGCCCGCGGCGGCGCTCACCTCGTCGGGCAGCGGGTGGAGCGAGGCGGCGGGCACGAGCAGCCGCTCGGCCAGGGCGCCGGCCCACCCGCGGCGGATGCCCACCTCGTGCCGCTCCTCGCAGACGTGGTGGCGGCCGCGCAGGCAGCGGGGGCACGCGCCGCAGCCGAGCATGGTGTCCCCGGTGACCCGCCGCCCGAGCCAGGCGGGGTCGACGCCCTCGCCGATCTCGGCGACCGTGCCGCACCACTCGTGGCCGGGCCGCAGCGGGTAGGCGGCGTGGCCCTGGTGGAGGTAGGCCATCTCGCCGGTGAAGAACTCCACGTCGGTGCCGCACAGGCCGACCCGCTCCACGGCGACCACGACCTGCCCGGGCCCTGCGGAAGGGGGGTCGACGTCCAGCACCTCGGCCCGCCGGGGTCCGGTCAGCACCAGCGCCCTCACGGGACCGCCCGCCAGCCGTCCGCGCGGGCCGGGCCGAGGGGGGCCCACGGGGTGGCGGGGACGCCGCCGATCCCGGCCTCGACGGCGAACAGGCCGTCCCCGGCCGTCGTGACGACCAGGGTGGTCCCGGCGAAGGCGACGCTGGTGGGCTTCGGGGCGGGCACGCGAACCGTGCCGAGCGGCCGCCCGGCGGGGGAGATGCGCCGCACCTCGCCGGCGCCGTGCACGGCGAGCCACAGGTCCCCCCCGGCGTCCACCGCCAGGCCGTCGGGCAGCCCGCCGGTCACGGTCGTGAGCACCCTGCCGGGGCCGACGCGCCCGGTCTCCACGTCGTACGGCCGCGCCCAGACGACGCCGGGGACGCTGTCGACGTGGTACATCGTCCCCCCGTCGGGCGACCAGCCCAGGCCGTTGGAGAGGGTCAGCCCGCCGGCCACCACGACGGCCGTGCCGTCGGGCTCCAGCCGGTAGAGCCGCTCCCCGCCCGTCCGGTCGTCCAGGGCCATGCTGCCCGCCAGGAACCGGCCCGCGGGATCGCACTTGCCGTCGTTGAACCGGCTGGCCGCCCCCTCCGGCAGCACCCTCGGCCCCATCGTCACCTCCGGGCCGATGACGGCGAAGCCGTGCCGGGCCGCGACCGCGATCGAGCCGTCGGCGCCGGGCACGGCCGCGCCCACGGTGCCCGGGAGCGTGTGGGTGCGCTCGACGCGGAGGCCCCCGTCCCGCCACCGGCCCTCCAGCACCCGGCCCGTCGGGATGTCCACCCAGAGCAGGCGCTCCGCGAGCGGGTCCCACACGGGCCCCTCGGCCAGCTCGTACCGCTCGGTCGACAGGGATTCGGCGATCATCGGCTCTCCGCGACGATGGCGTGGACGGTGGGCAGGGCCGCCAGCAGCGTGGCCGCGGGCGTCCGGAAGGCGAGCGCGCTCACGCTGACCGCGCCGCTGGGGGTGCGCGACGAGGTCAGGTAGGCGGGCACGGCCAGGCAGGCGACGCCCTCCTCGTTCTCCTGGTCGTCGACGGCGTGGCCCTCCCGCCGGATCACGGCCAGCTCGGCGGCGATCTCGTCCGCGGTGACCAGGGTCCGGTCCGTACGGCGGGCCGGCGGGGCGGCCCCGGCGACCCAGGCGCCCACGGCGGCGTCGTCGGGCAGCGCGTAGGCCAGCAGCAGCTTCCCGACGGCGGTCGAGTGGGCCGGGTTGCGCCCGCCCACGGTCGAGGTGAGCCTGACCGGCCCCGAGGGCGGGTCGACCTTGGCGCGGTAGACCACCTCGCGCCCGTCGAGCACGGCGTAGTGCGCGGTCTCCCCGAACGTCGCGGCCAGCCGTTCCAGCGCGGGCCTGACCCTGACGTGGTCGGGCCGGGCCTCGTGATGGGTGAAGGCGAGCCGGAGGAACTCGTCGCCCAGCAGGTAGCGCCCGCGCCCGTCCTGCACGGCGAACCCGGCGCGGCGCAGGGCGGCCAGCGCCCGGTGGACGGTGGGCTTGGCGGAGCCGACCGCCTCCGCCATCTCCTCCAGCCCCATGCCTCGGGGGTGCTCGGCCAGCACCCGGAGCACCAGGAGGACGCGGTCGGAGCCGACCACGCGGTCTTCTCCTCGCGTCGCTTCCGGGCTAGAGTCGATCACATTCCGGATATTAGATCCCTTTTCCGGCAACTGGAAGAAGGTCATGCGCAGCTCGCAGTGGTACGGGGGTACCGACCGCAACGCCTACATCCACCGGGCCTGGATGCGCCGCGGCCTGCCGCGCGAGGCCTTCGAGGGTGGCAGGCCGCACATCGCGATCGCCAACACCGCCTCCGACCTCACCCCGTGCAACATGCACCTCGACGAGGTGGCGCAGAGCGTCAAGCAGGGCGTGTGGGAGGCGGGCGGCGTCCCGCTGAACCTGCCGTCGCTGTCGCTCGGCGAGACCAACGTCCGCCCGACCGCCATGCTGTGGCGCAACCTCGCTGCCATGGCGGCGGAGGAGATGTTCCGCGCCAACCCGATCGACGGGCTGGTCCTGCTCGGCGGCTGCGACAAGACGATCCCGGCGCTGCTGATGGCCGCGGCCTCGGTCGACCTGCCGGCCGTGGTGGTCCCCGGCGGCCCCATGCTGACCGGCCACTTCCGCGGCGTGCCGCTCGGGTGCGGCACCGACGTGTGGCGGCTCAGCGAGGAGGTGCGGGCCGGGACGCTGTCCCAGGAGGCGTTCCTGGCCTCCGAGTCCGCGATGATCCGCAGCAAGGGCCACTGCAACACGATGGGCACGGCGTCCACGATGGCCTGCATGGCCGAGGCCCTGGGCATGACCCTCCCCGGCACGGCGGGCACGCCGGCGCCGGACAGCCGGCTGCTGGAGCGGGCCCACGACTCGGGCAGGCTCGCGGTGGACCTCGTCCGCGAGGGCCGCACGCCGTCGCAGGTCATGACCCGCGGGGCGTTCCTGAACGCCGTCGTCACGCTGGCGGCCGTCGGCGGCTCGACGAACGCGGTCGTGCACCTCCTGGCCATCGCGGGACGCCTCGGCGTCGACCTCACGCTCGACGACTTCGACCGGACGGGCGCCGGTGTGCCGCTGCTGGTGGACCTGCAGCCCGCGGGACGGCACCTGATGGACGACCTCCACCGCGCGGGCGGCCTGCTCGCGGTGCTCAAGGAGGTCGCCGACCTGCTCGACCCCGGCGCCGTCACGGTGACGGGCAGGCCGCTCGTCGGCCACCTGGGAGACGCGGAGATCTGGGACGAGACGGTCATCCGCCGCCGCGCGTCCCCCCTGCTGGACGACGCGGGCATCGCCGTCCTGCGCGGCAACCTGGCGCCCCGCGGCGCGGTCATCAAGCCGGCGGCCGCCTCGCCCGGGCTGCTGCGCCATCGGGGGAGGGCCATCGTCTTCGACAGCGTCGAGGACCTGCGGGCCCGGCTCGACACGGTGGACGCCGACGAGACGAGCGTGCTGGTCCTGCGCGGCTGCGGCCCCCGCGGCTACCCGGGCATGCCCGAGGTCGGCAACCTCCCGCTGCCCGCCAAGCTGCTGGCCAAGGGAGTGCGCGACATGGTGCGCATCAGCGACGCCCGGATGAGCGGCACGGCGTACGGCACGGTCGTGCTGCACGCCGCGCCGGAGGCGGCGGTCGGCGGGCCGCTCGCGCTGCTGCGCACGGGCGACCCGGTCGTGCTCGACGTCCCCGCCCGCCGGCTCGACGTCGACGTCCCCGCCGAGGAACTGGCCCGGCGAGAGCCCGTCACCACCGGCTTCGCCGCCCCCGCGCGCGGGTGGGAGCGCCTGTACGTCGACCACGTCCTGCAGGCCGACCAGGGCGCCGACCTCGACTTCCTGGTGGGCTCCAGCGGCCACGAGGTGTCCCGGGAGTCGCACTGACTCCTCGCCTCCAAGGGAGTCGTACGGGGCGATTGTCGCTGGCGTCCGCGCTGTTCCTTTTTGCGGTCAACAGGACGGCAGGGGCGTGTCCAACGCGTTCCGTGTCCATTTGAGCACGTAGCGTAGGTGATCAGCTGGAATCACTTGATCACCGACGTGTCGCACGGCACGTCATGGTTTACGGGGATGGACACATGCGACTCAAGCAGCTCGTCCTGGTGTCGGTGGCCGCGCTCGCGCCGGCGGTCCTGGGCGGCCTGCCCGCCGGCGCGGCCGACACCACGGTGACCTTCACCGTCACCTCGGGAGCGTTGACGATCACGGCGCCGGCCGGCCCGGTGAGCCTGGGCAGCACGACGGCGGGCAACACCGTCAGCGGCCCGATCGGAGCGGTGACCGTCACCGACGCCCGGGGCGGCACGCCCACCTCCGACTGGATCGCCCAGGTCTCGTCCACGGCCTTCGTCGGCCCGACCGACACGATCCCCGCGTCCGCCGCCACTTACACGCCCGGGTCGGGCACGCTGATCGTCGGCAACGGCGCGCTCACGCCCGGCGTGCCGGGGAACCTGTCCGCCCAGCGCGTCGCCATGACCTACACCGGCGGCACCGGCAACAGCCAGGCCCAGTGGAGCCCCACGCTCGCCGTCGCGGTCCCGCTGTCGGCCGGCCTGGGGACCTACACCGGGACGGTGACCCACTCCGTGGCCTGACCGGTGGCCGGGAGCCGTGTCCGGCCGCCGACCGGCGTCGCCGCAGGTCCCCCCGCCTTCCGCGGTCCGGGGCCGGGCGCGCCGGACGCGACGGCCGGACACTTTCGTGAGCGGAGGGTCGAGTTCTGGGGGTCATGTGCGATAGAAGATCAGTTGCACCTACTGATCTCTTCTCGAGGTACATGTGAAGAATCTCCTCCGGTCACTCGTGGCGGTGCTCGCCGCCGCCGTCCTCCTCCCCGCCCTCACCCTCCCGGCCCGTGCCGACACCGGTGAGAGCGACGCCCAGATCGCCGCCGAGTGGCAGACGGCCTGGGACACCTACCACTTCGCCACCACCACGCCCCCGCCCGCGCCGGGCTCGGGCCGCAGCCGGGTCACGTCCAGCATCTCGGTGGAGATCGCGTCGCCCATCCGGCACGTGTTCGCCGCCTACTCCGACATCAACCACCACATCGGCCGGGCCGCGTTCCTCACGCGGGTCGTCACCCACGCGCAGTGGACCGATCGGAACGTGCGGTACATCAACTTCACCGCGCTGGAGGACGTGCCCTACGAGGGGACCGTCGTCAACCTGAAGACCCACGCGCAGCAGCGCATCAACGACAAGGGCTACTTCTACGAGACCGACACCTGGTCGGAGCCGAACGTCGTCACGCACCAGAAGATCGTCTTCGAGTGCCTGGCCGGCGGGAAGACCAGGGTCACCGAGCGCCTCACGTTCGAGGCGGACACGTCGCTGATCGACTTCGTCGTCAGCAACGGCGTGGCCTCGCACCAGCAGACGCAGGGGGCCCTCAAGCAGGCGATCGAGAGCGGCCAGCTCTGATCCGATCGGCCACCGCCCCGGTGCGGGCCGCGCCGTCGCGCGCGCCCCGCACCGGGGTCCGGCCCGCCCCGGCCGGGACGGCGGCGGTCCGGATATTCGCCGGCCCCGTCGCGGCCGCGTCCAGCAGTGTGGGCGCATGACGACGCCGACCCCCGAGTTCCTTCCGGGGCTCGAACTGTCCCGGATCCTGTACGAGCAGGCGGTGCGGCCGATCCTGGCCGAGGAATGCCCGGGGCTGCCGTACGCGGCCGCGAGGCTCGGCCCGGGGTCGGAGGTGCTGGGGTTCGACACGGCGCGGTCCACCGACCACGACTGGGGCCCGCGGCTTGAGGTGTTCCTCGCGCCGGAGGCGGCCGCCGAGCACGGGGCCGGCGTGTCACGGCTGCTGGCCGAGCGCCTGCCGAAGCAGGTGCGGGGGTGGCCCACGCACTTCCGCCGGCCCGATCCGGGCAGCCCCGTCGCGCACATGGAGACGACGGACGGTCCCGTCGACCACCGCGTCACGGTCACCGATCTCGGCGGCTGGCTGACGGCCCGGCTCGGGTTCGACCCCGGTCGCGCGGAACCGGCCACCCGTGACTGGCTGGCGACCCCGCAGCAGAACCTCGCCGAGGTCACGGCGGGAGCGGTGTTCCATGACGGGCCCGGCTCCCTCACGGCGGTACGGCGGCGGCTGGCCTGGTATCCCGACCAGGTGTGGCGGTACCTTTTGGCCTGCCAGTGGCAGCGGATCTCCCAGGAGGAGGCGTTCGCCGGGCGGTGCGCGGAGGTGGGTGACGACCTGGGGGCCGCTCTGGTCGCCGGACGGTTGGCGCGCGACCTGATGCGGCTGTGCCTGCTCCTCGGCCGGCGGTACGCGCCGTACGGCAAGTGGCTGGGCAGCGCCTACGCGCGGTTGCCGGTGGCCGGGGCGCTGACGCCGTCGCTGCGCGGAGCCGTCGCGGCCGCCCGCCATCCCGAGCGCGAGCGGCACCTGTGCGACGCCTACGAGACCGTGGCCGCGCTGCAGAACCGGTCGGGACTCGCCGAGCCGGTCGACCCGGCCTGCCGGCAGTACCACGGCAGGCCGTTCCGGGTGCTGCACGCCGAGCGGTTCGCTCACGCGCTCGCCGCGACCCTCACCGATCCCGCTCTTCGCGCCCTGCCGCTGTCGGGGAGCGTGGACCAGTGGGCCGACGGCACGGACCTCCTCGGACGGCGGGAGCCCGTACGGGCGGCCGTGGACGCGCTGCTCCGGCGTTCCGCGCCCGTGGGGACTCCACGGTCAAGCGGAGAAGACGTGGTCGCTGACCATGCGCGCGGCCCCGATCACCCCGGCCGTCCCGCCCAGGTCGGACAGGACGATGGGCAGGTTGCCGGTGGCGAGGGGCAGTGACCGCTGGTAGACGACGCTGCGGATCTCCGCGAGCAGCGCGTGGCCGAGCCCGGCCACGCCCCCGGAGATCACCACGAGCCCGGGGTTGAAGAAGTTCACGAGCCCGGCGAGCACCGTCCCGACCTTCCTGCCGCCCTCGCGCACCATCCCCACGGCGTGGGCGTCGCCCGCGGCGGCCGCCGCGCCCACGTCCTCGGCGGTCAGCGCGCCCTTCTCGGCGAGCCGCTCCGCGAGGAACGGCGAACGGCCGGAGCGGGCGGCGGCCAGCGCGTCCCGGGCCAGGGCCGCCCCTCCGAAGTACGCCTCCAGGCAGCCGGAGTTGCCGCACGCGCAGACCGGGCCGTGGTCGTCCACCCTGATGTGGCCGATGTCGCCCGCGCTGCCGGAGACGCCGCTGTAGATCTCGCCGCGCACGATGATGCCGCACCCGATGCCCGTACCGATCTTCACGAGCAGGAAGTCCTCCGCCGACCGGGCGAGCCCGGCGTGCAGCTCCCCGAGGGCCATCATGTTCACGTCGTTGTTCACGAGTACGGGGCAGCCGAGCTCCTGGCTCATCGCCTCCCGCACGGGATAGCGGTCCCAGCCCGGCATGATCGGGGGAGCGATGGGCGTCCCGTCGCGGAGGCTCACCGGCCCCGGGACGCCGATCCCGGCGCCGTGGACCTCGCCGACCACGCCGTCGGCGCGGAGCTTGGCGACCATCTCCAGCACCTGGTCGAGCACCGCGGTCGGCCCGTCCCGCACGTCCGCGGGCCGGGACAGGTGGCCCAGCACCTCCAGCTCGCCGTTCGTCACGGCGACGTCGACGGAGGTGGCGCCGATGTCCACGCCGAGGAACCGCAGGTTCGCGGCGAGACGCACGATCTCCGAACGCCGCCCGCCGCGCGAGGCCGCGAACCCGTCGGACCGCACCAGGCCCAGCGCCGCGAGCCGGTCGAGCTCGAGGGCGATCTTGGAGCGGGACAGCGCGACGACGTCCCCGAGCTCGGCGCGCGAACGCGGGCCGTCGGTGCGCAGCAGACGGAGGATGCGTGCCTGGTGCGCGTTCTCCGGGCGAGCCGTCATCCGCCTCACGCCGCCCTCCATCTCGGGTTCTTCGGGCAGGGGAAGATCTGCGTGGCAACTTTATACTCTCCGGGCCGTACTTCCTTCTTCGGGAGGACAAAGTCGGGCGAGGTCCGCGCCGGTAGCGTCCTGGAGAGGCGCTCCAGCGGCCCGCGATTGGTAACCTCGACTGTGTGACGGGGTCCGTTCCGGCGCCCACGGCGGCCCGACGCTCCGCCCGCCCCCAGCCCCCCACGACGATGACAGCCCCCGAGTCGTCAGGAACACCCAGATGACGAGAGCCGGTCGATCCCAGGAGGAGATCCGCCAGCGCAACCTCGGCGCGCTGCTGCGCCACGTGCACCTGGCGGGCGCCGTCTCCCGCTCCGAGCTGGCCGACCGGATGGGCCTCAACCGCAGCACGATCCTGGCGCTGACCGCCGAGCTCACCTCGGCGGGACTGGTGCGCGAGGAGCTTCCCCGCGACACCGGCAGGGCGGGCCGGCCGTCTCTGGTGGTCCGCCCGGAGCCGGGCCGGTTCCACGTGCTGGCCTTCGACGTGCGGGTGGACCGGCTGGTGGCCGCGCGGGTGGGGCTTGGCGGCGTGGTCCTCGACCGCAGGGAGGCCGTCCGGCAGCGGGCGGGGGCCGACCTGGAGGACGTGGTCGGCGTGCTCGCCGGCTTCGGCCACGACCTGCTGCGCCGCACGCGTCCCGGCTCGCTCTGCGTCGGGGTGGGCGCCGCCTACTGCGGGATGATCCGCCCCGCCGACGGCACGGTGCGGTACGGGCCGAACATGGGCTGGGTGGACCAGGCGTTCGGCACCGAGCTCGGCCGGCGGCTGGGGCTCGGGCTGCCGGTGCCGGTCGGCAACGAGGCCCACCTGGGCGCGCTGGCCGAGCACCAGCGCGGGGTGGGCATCGGCGTCCAGAACCTGGTCTATCTGCACGGCGACGTCGGCGTGGGCGGCGGGATCATCGTCGGCGGCAAGCTGCTGGACGGCGACGGCGGCTACGGGTGCGAGCTCGGGCACATGATGGTGAACCCCTACGACGGGCGGCCGTGCGAATGCGGCTCGCGGGGATGCCTGGAGGCGGAGGTCGGCGAGCAGGCCCTCATCGACGCCGCCGGCCGCTCCGGCGACCTGTCCGGACGGGAGGGCGTGCGGGCCGTGGTGGAGGCCGCCGAGCGCGGCGACCCGGCGGCGCGGCAGGCCCTGCACCGGATCGGCGACTGGCTGGGCATCGGAGTGGCCAACCTCATCAACCTGTTCAACCCCGGCATGGTGGTCTTCGGCGGAATGCTGCGCGAGGTGTACCCGGGCTCCGCGGCCCAGGTGCTCAGCCGGGTGGAGGCCAACGTGCTGGTGGCCTCCCGGGAGAGGGTCCGGCTGCGCGTCTCGGCCCTCGGGGACGACGCGACCCTGGCCGGCGCCGCCGAGCTCGGCTTCGCCAAACTCCTCGCCGACCCTCTCGACGTGCTCGCGGAGACGCGGGCGCGGACCGGCTCCCGCCGCCGCCGCCGCACCCTCACTCCGACGACCTCCTGAACGTTTCAGCGGGATCGTTGACCCCCCTTCCGTGATCGGCGTACGGTCCCTTCGGCAACCGATCGGAAGTCCGCAGAAAGATGTCGGGGGGTCCACGTGCTCAGGGGCGGTGCCGGCCGGCCATCGGACGGCCACTGGGTCGGCACCTGGGCGTCGATGCTCCAGCTGACCGAGCCGGACAACATGCCGCCCGCGCCGTTCACCCAGGGCGACCTCGTTCTGAACGACGGCACGCTGCGGCAGACGGTCCGCGCGACGATCGGCGGGCGGTGGATGCGGCTGCGCTTGTCCAACGCCTTCGGAGGCGCGCCGCTGCCGATCACGAAGGCGTTCGTGGCGCTGCCGGTCGGGGGACAGGCCGGGGTGAGCGCCGTCAGGCCGGGCAGCGCACGGCCCGTCACCTTCCACGGCCGGACCTCGGCCGTCGTCCCCGCGGGCGCCCAGGTGGTCTCCGACCCGATCGACTTCGACGTCGCGCCCCGGTCCAACCTCACCGTGACCGTCTATCTCGCGCAGGGCCAGGCGTCGGCCTCCATCACCTCGCACCCCGGGTCCAGGACCACCTCGTACATGCTCGCGGGCGACCACGCGGACGCGGCGGACCTGCCCGGCGCGACCGCGGCCGATCACTGGTACTTCCTCGGCGGCGTCGAGGTGTGGTCCCCCCGGACGACCGCGGCGGCCGCCCTGGTGGGCGACTCGCTGACCGACGGCAGGGGCTCGACCACCAACATGAACGACCGCTGGCCGGATCGGCTGCTCGACCGCCTGCAGTCCCGGCCCGCCACGTCGGGGGTCGCGATCCTGAACCAGGCGGCCGGCGGGAACCGGGTCCTCGACGACGGCCTCGGCCCCAACGTCCTGGCCCGGCTCGACCGCGACGTGCTCGCGCAGAGCGGCGTCGAGTGGGCGATCCTCTTCGAGGGGGTGAACGACATCGGCACCGCCGAGGCCACCGAGGCCGCCCAGAAGCAGGTGGCCGACGACCTGGTCGCCGCCTACGACCAGATCGTCACCAGGGCGCACGCGCAGGGCATCCGGGTGTACGGCGCGACGCTCACGCCGTTCGGCGGCAACACCGGGTACGACGACGCGCGGGGATACCGGGAGTCGGCCCGGCAGGCGGTCAACGAGTGGATCCGCACCGGCCGCCGATTCGACGCCGTGATCGACTTCGACGGGGCGGCCCGCGACCCGGCGAACCCCCGGCGGCTGCTCCCGGCCTACGACGTCGGCGACCACCTGCACCTGAACCCGGCCGGGTACCAGGCGCTCGCCGACGCCGTCCCCGCCACGCTGTTCGAGCGGAGGCCGCTGCCCCCGGGCTTCGGCTTCGACTGACCCCTCCCCGCCGCCGTACGCGGATGTGACGCCGCGCCGCCCGGCGGAGGGTGACGGGCGGCGCGGCGTCGGGAGCCGTACGGGACTCAGCCCTTGTCGGCCCCCAGCGTGAGGCCCGCGACGAAGTGCCGTTGCAGGGCCAGGTAGACGACCAGCGTCGGGATCACGGTGATCGTGGCCCCGGCTGCGATCATGTTGTAGTCGAGCAGGAACTGCCCCTGCAGGTTGGTGATCCCCGTGGTGACCGGCAGCCGGTCGCCGTCGTGGATGAACAGCAGCGGCCAGAAGTAGTCGTTGTAGAGCCAGACGACCTGGAGCGTGGCCAGCGCGGCGAGCGCCGGGCGCGACAGGGGCAGGATGACCCGGCTGAACTGCTGCCAGACGCTCGCGCCGTCCACGAGGGCCGCCTCGGTCAACGCGGCGGGCAGCGCCTTCATGTAGTTGGCCAGCACGAACGTGCAGAAGCCGAGCTGGAAGGCGGTCTCCACGGCGATGACGGCGTAGTAGGTGTCGAGCAGGGTGCCCGAGCTGCTGACCGAGTACGGCAGCGGGGTGTGCTTGAACATCTCGAACAGCGGCGCGGCGAGCACCTGCGGCGGCAGCATGTTGCCCGCCGTGAACAGCACCAGCAGCGTGATGTTGAAGCGCCACCTGAAGCGGCTCACCCCGAACGCCGTCATCGAGGCGAGCGCGAGCGTGAGCACCACCGAGGGCACGGTGATGAGCAGGCTGTTGCCGAAGTAGGCGGACATGCGGCCCTGGGTCCACGCGGTCGCGAAGTTGCCCAGGCCGAACGGCCCGTGCAGGCTCCAGTAGCCGTACTTGTCGGTCACGGCCTTGGGGCGCAGGGCGGCGTAGAGGGTCCACAGCAGCGGGGCCAGCCACATCAGGGCCATGGCGGCGAGGAACAGGTGGGTGCCGGCGTGCCGTCGTCGCGGGCCCCTCACGGGCGCGGTCGCGGGAACGGGTGTCACGGGTCGGCCCTCCGGAACGTGCGGACCAGGTAGTAGACGATGGGCCCGAGCGAGACGACCAGCAGGATGACCGCGAGGGCCGATCCGACGCCGATCACCTGGCCCTCGCCCACCAGGTTCTGGATCACCAGGACGCTGAGCAGTTCGAGGCCGTTGGTGCCGCGGTTGATCAGGTACGCGATGTCGAAGGCCCGCAGGGCCTCGATGGTCGTGATGACCACCACCACGATGTTGACGGGCCGCATGGCCGGGAACACGACGCGGAAGAACGTCTGGCGGGCGCCGGCGCCGTCGAGGGCGGCGGCCTCCCGGAGGCTGGGGTCGACGCCCTTGAGGCCGGCGAGGTAGAGCACCATGACGTAGCCGGCGTGCCGCCAGGTGGTGGCGACCAGCGCGGCCCACAGGTTGACGTCGGAGTCGCCGAACCAGTCGACGGCCCCGGGTGTGCCGGCCGTGCCCAGCAGGTTGTTCACCAGGCCCTGGTCGCGGGCGTAGACCAGCTGCCAGATGATGCCGACCATGACCATCGACAGCATCACCGGCGTGAAGAACACGCTCTGGTAGAGGCGACTGCCGCGGATCCGCTGGTCGAGCAGCACCGCGAGCAGCAGCCCGAGCGGGGTCGCCACCAGCGCGAGGAAGGCCAGCCAGATGACGTTGTGCGCCACGGCCGGCCAGAACGGCGGGTACTCCTTCAGCGCGTAGGAGTAGTTGCCCAGGCCCGCCGGCCGGATGTCGGCCAGGTCGAGGCCGTTCCACTTGGTGAACGACAGCCCGACGGACAGCAGCGTCGGGACCCACACGAGCACGGCCTGGACGAGCGTCGGCACGCCCACCATCAGGCCGAGCACCACCCGGTCCCGCCGCGACAGCCGGCGCACCCTGCGGGGCCGCGCCGGGGGCGCGGAGCCGGAGGCGCCGGCGGGCGCGCCGGTCGCCGGCGGTGTCATCGTCCGCTGCATGACGGGCATCCGGTCACTGGGCCGAGTAGAGGGACGCGGCCTGCGCCTCGATGGCGCGCGTGTCGACGGTGCCGTCCTTCAGGAAGCCCTGCAGGGCGGGGATCATGACGTTGCTCGCCATGGCGGGCAGGGCGTCGCGGTCGAAGAACTGGCTGATGTACTTCGCCCCGGCGATGGCGGCGGCGCCCTTGCGGTTGAGCTCGCTGAACGCCGAGGTGTCGGCGTCCTTCGCGGTCTGCAGGTTGGAGGGGTCCTTGGACGCGTACGCGTCCTGCCCGGCGCCGGTGCCGAAGAAGGCCAGCATGTCCTTGGCCGTCGCGTTCGACCCGCCCCGCTTCGACAGCACGAACCCGTCGATCGGGGCCTCGATGGCGTCGGTGCCCTCGACCGCGATGGCCGGGAACGGGAAGAAGTCGAGGTCGGCCGCGATGTCCTTGTCGGTGACGTCCTGCACGATGAACGACCCTATAAGGTACATACCGGACTTCTTGCTCGTCAGCGTCCGCGCGCCCTCCTGCCAGGTCGCGCCGAGCGCGGCCTTGTCCTGGTACGGCAGCAGCGCCCGCCACTTGTCGAAGACGTCCTTGACCTTCTGCTGGTCCCACGACTCGCGGTGGGCGCACAGGTCGATGTGGAACCGGTAGCCGTTGGTCCGCATGTTGAGGTAGTCGAACGTGCCCATCGCCGGCCAGCCGTCCTTGTCGGCGAAGGCGATCGGGATGAGGCCGTCCTTCTTCATCCGGGCGCACAGCGCCAGCAGCGCGTCGAACGTGCCGGGGATCTCGTACCCGCGCTCCTGCCACAGGCTCTTTCGGTAGAAGAAACCCCACGGGTAGTTGTAGTTCGGCACGAAGTACTTCCTGCCGTCCTCGCCCTCCGAGGCCTTGGTCAGGCCCTCGGAGAAGTTCCCGCCGATCTTCTCCCAGACGTCGTCGACCGGCGCGAGCAGGCCCTTGGCGGCGTAGTAGCGCATCCGATAGCCGGCGAACCAGGTGATCACGTCCTCCGGGTTGCTCTGGAGGTAGGAGCTGATGTTGTCGACCAGCTGGGCGCGCGGCATCACGTTCATCCGGACGGTCGCGCCCGACTTCGTCTTGTACGCGTCGACCATCGCCTGGACGGCCGCGCGGGGGACGGGGTCGGACAGGCCGGAGCCGAGGGAGGTGGCATGGGCGGCCTGGGCGGCGGGCGCGGGGCCGCCGCTGCAGGCGGCGAGCAGGGGCGCCGCGGCGGCCGCGGCGCCGATGCCGCCCACGCCCCTCAGCAGGGCGCGGCGGCTCAGCCGGGCCTCGGACGTGACCGGAGGCGTGGACGGGTGCGGAGCCATGTGCTTCTCCAAACGGGTGACGGTGCGAAGTGGTGTCGGGGGGCGGCTGCTCGTCCGCCGCCTACTCGATCCGGCGCAGGCGGACGAGCGCGCTCGCGTGGTCGCCCGGCGGCAGGTCGAGGGGCAGACCCGAGCGCAGCAGGACGGCGCCCCGGTGGACGGCTCCGGAGTCGAGGTCACGATAGACGCCGTCCGGGAGCACCGCGGTCAGCGGCAGCGGCGCCGGACCGTGGCCGAACGGCCGCGTCGGGCACCAGGCCAGCACCACGTGGTCGTCGTCCCGCACGTACTGGAAGGCGGTGAGCGTCCCGTCGCCGCGCAGCCGGTACTGGGCGCCGTGCTGGACGACGGCCCTGACGCTCTTGTACGCGGCCACGAGCTCGGCGCTCTCCTTCAGCTCCTCCTCCGTCCACGAGGTGAGGTCGCCGCCGATGCCGGGCACTCCCGCCATGGCGACGTGGAACCGGAAGCGCAAGGGGGTACGGCGGCCGGTCGCGGCGTTGGGGCTGTCGGTGACCCAGGCGCTCATGACCTGGGCGGGGTAGAGCTGGCTGAAGCCGTGCTGGATGCCGATCCGGTCGACCGGGTCGGTGTTGTCCGACGCCCACACCTGGTCGGTTCGGGCGAGGACGCCGAGGTCCGCGCGGCCCCCGCCGCCCGCGCACGCCTCGATGCGCAGACCCGGGTGGTCGGCCCGGAGCCGGTCCATGATCCGGTAGACGGCCCGCGTGTGCTCGATCCACAGCCGGTCGGGGTCCTCGTGGCCGGGCCACCCGGCCTCGGTGAACGGGCGGTTGGCGTCCCACTTGAGGAAGTCGATGCGGTGCTCGGCGACCAGCCGGTCCAGCCAGGCGTGGGTCCAGGCGGCGGTGTCCGGCCGGGCGAGGTTGAGCACGAGCTGGTGGCGCATCTCGGTGCGCCCGCGGTTGGCCATGTGGAGCACCCAGTCGGGATGGGCCCGGTAGAGATCGCTGTCCGGGTTGACCATCTCCGGCTCCACCCACAGCCCGAAGCGCATGCCGAGCCGGCGCACCTCGGCCGCCAGCGGCCCGAGCCCCGCGGGGAACCGGTCCGGGTCGGGCGTCCAGTCCCCGAGCCCGGCCCGTTCGCTGCGCCGCGCGCCGAACCAGCCGTCGTCCATCACGAACAGCTCGACGCCGAGGCGCGCGGCGCGCGCCGCCAGGGCCATCTGGCCGGCCTCGTCGACGTCGAAGCCGGTCGCCTCCCAGGAGTTGTAGAGCACGGGCCGCGTCTCGTCCGGGTGGCCGAGGACGTGCCCCCGGGCGTACGCGTGCCAGGCGCGGCTGGCCGCCCCGAACCCGCCCGCCGTGTAGAGGCCGGCGAAGACGGGGGTCTCCAGCGCCTCCCCGGGGGCGAGCGACCAGGCGAGCCCCTCGTGGCCGAAGCCGCCCGTCCACGTCGTGCGGCCCACGGGGTCGCGGTGCACGGTCACCCGCCAGCTTCCGCTCCACGCGAGCGCGGTGCTCCAGACCTCGCCGTGCTCCTCGCAGGCGGCGCCGTCGTCCACGGCCAGCCAGGGGTTGGCGTGGTGGCTGGTCAGGCCGCGCCGGCTGGTGAGCACGGTCTCGGCGACGGGGACCTCGGTGCGCCGGAGCTGGAACTCGCTGTTCCAGCCGCCGACGAGGTGGCTCATCCGGTAGCGGGCGCGGCGCGGCGCCGTCCAGGAGGCCGAGTCGCAGCGCAGCACGGTGACGGGGGACCGGTCGCGGTTCTCCACGACCGTCCACCGCTCGATCACGTCGCTGCCGGCGTGCACCCGGTAGTGCAGCTCGACGTGCAGCGGGTAGTGCCGGTCGCGCAGCCGGATGCGCAGGTGCCCGCCGTCGATGTCGTGCCCCTCGTAGAGCCACTCGACGCCGCGGGTCCCGTCGGCGAAGCGCACGAGCAGGCCGGCCGGCCCGAACCGGGCGCCGGACTCCGCCGGCAGCTCGTCGGCCCCCGCCACCGCCTCGAAGCTGCTCGCCGCTGGGGACGCCGGCGCGGCCACCTCCGCCGCCTGGTCGGCCGTCAGCACCGCGCCCCAGTGGACGTGCCGTACGCTGTCGTCCTCCGCGAGCCGTACGGCGTACGCCGAGCCGGGGCCGCGCAGCAGCCAGAGGCGGTGATCGGGATGGAACAGGACAGGGGGCATCGAGGTCCTCGTCTCGGCGGATGAGTGCGGCGAGCGTAGGACCGCCGCGCGGGGGAAATCAATACTTGACGAAGGAAATTATTAATCTTAGATTTCGGGCATGTTTCCCGAGCCCGGCACGAGTTCGCTGACCGCGACGCCCGCGGCGACGGCGGTGTTCACGGCGGTGCTGACCGAGGGTCCGCTCAGCCGTGTCACCCTCGCGCGCCGACTCGGCCTGTCCTCCGCCGCCGTGACGAAGGCCGCGCGCCCGCTCATCGAGATGGGCTACCTGCGCGAGCTCGCCGCGACCGAGCGGACGGGCCCGGGTGCGGGCCGCCCGGCCAGCCCGCTGGCCGTCCAGGCGGACCGGGAGTTCTTCGTCGGCGTGAAGATCACGGCGGACGAGCTGATCGGGGTCGTGTGCGACCTGTGCGCGGAGGTGCGGACGGCGGCCCACCGGCCGCTGTCCGGCACCGGCGTCGGGGACGTCCTCGCCGAGATCGGGCGCCTGGTGGACGACCTGCTCGACGGGCCCGGCGGCTACCGGGACCGCACCCACCGCCTGGGGCTCGCCGTCTCCGGCGACGTGGACCGCACGACCGGGCTCGTCCGGTACTCGCCGTTCCTCCACTGGCGGGACGTGCCGCTGCGCGAGCGCGCGGCCTCCGCCACCGGGCTCGCCGTGACGGTCGAAAACGACGTCAAGGCGCTGACCACGGCCGAGCAGTGGTTCGGCGAGGGCGTGGGGGCCGAGTCGTTCGCCCTGGTCACGGTGGGCACCGGCATTGGCTGCGGCCTCGTGGTGAACGGCCGGCTGGTGTCCGGCTCCCACGGCGTGGCCGGCGAGATCGGCCACATCGGCGTGGACGCCGACGGCCCCGAGTGCCACTGCGGGGGCCGCGGCTGCGTGGAGGCCATCGCCGGGACCGAGGCGATCGTGCGGCAGGCGCGGGACCGGTCCGGCCGTCCCGATCTCACCATCGACGACGCCGTGGCCCTGGCCCGCCGCGGCGACGAGGGCATCGGCGCCGTCTTCGCCCGCGCCGGCAACGCCATCGGCATCGGCATCGCCGCCGTGGCCAACCTGGTCGGCCCCGCCCGGATCGTCGTGTCCGGGGAGGGGCTCGCCGCCTACGACCTGTTCGAGCCGCACATCCGGGCGGGCTTCGAGCGGCAGGCGTTCGGCGCCGCCGTCCAGTGCCCGCTGTCCATCCGGCCGCTGCCCTTCGAGGAGTGGGCGCGCGGCGCCGCCGCGGTGAGCATCCAGACGCTCGTCGCCTCCTGACCACTCCGTCTCAACCCTGTCCCGGCCCGCCCAGGCGCGGCCGCCACCCCCGCACAGGAGGTACGAGTTGTCATCACCCATGGGCGTCGCCGCCCCCGGATCCGGCGGGAGCCGGGCGCGCGCC
>NZ_KI866528.1:213284-220613 GCF_000511135.2 Microbispora sp. ATCC PTA-5024
GGCCGAAGCCCGGTCCCAAGCCCAGCCCGTCCGCCGCCGCCCCCGGCGCCGTCACCGAGGACCCCTCGCCCTCCGACCGGGCCGCCGCGCTCAAGGCGGCCCGGACCGCCGCCGGCGACGGCCTGGCCGCCCGCCCGTACATGGGGTGGAGCAGCTGGAGCCTGGAGTCCACGAAGTACCCGGGGGTCAACCCCGGCGGCAACGGCAACTGGCTGACCGAGGCCCATGTGCTGGAGCAGGCCGACGTGGTCGCCTCCACCCTCAAGCCGTACGGCTACGAGTACGTGAACATCGACGCCGGGTGGTCGCGGGCGACCGACTGGGCGCCCGGCTTCGACGAGTACGGCCGGGAGATCGCCTCACCCGACCGGTTCCCCCACGGCATGAAGTACGTGGCGGACCAGCTCCACGCCAAGGGCCTGAAGGCCGGCATCTACCTCGCGGTCGGCCTGGCCAAGGAGGCGTACAAGAACGGCGCGACGCCGATCTGGAACGCCGCCGGCTGCACCACGGCCGACATCGTGTACCCGGACCTGCGCACCACCAACGGCTGGGACAGCTCGTACAAGATCGACTTCTCCCGGCCCTGCGCCCAGAAGTACGTCGACTCGCAGGCGCAGCTGATCGCCGACTGGGGTTACGACTTCCTCAAGCTCGACGGGGTCGGGCCCGGCTCGTTCAGGAGCGGCGACAACTACGACAACATCCCGGACGTGGCCGCCTGGCAGGCCGCCATCGCGAAGACGGGACGGCCGATCCACTTCGAGCTGTCGTGGTCCCTCGACCGCGGCCACGCGGCCGACTGGAAGAGGTACGCGAACGGCTGGCGCATCGAGACCGACGTCGAGTGCTACTGCGACACGCTGGTGACCTGGAACAACTCGGTGAAGATCCGGTGGGACGACGTCCCCGCCTGGACGCCGTGGGCCGGACCCGGCGGATGGAACGACCTCGACTCGCTCGACGTGGGCAGCGGCCAGATGGACGGCCTGACCCAGGACGAGCGGCAGAGCTACATGACGCTGTGGGCGATCTCGGCCTCCCCGCTCTACACCGGTGACGACCTGACCAAGCTCGACCCGTACGGCCTGTCCCTGCTGACCAACAAGGAGGTCATCGCGGTCGACCAGCAGGGCCTTCCGGCCCGGCCGGTCACGGCCACCGGCCCGGCACAGGTCTGGGGCGTGAAGAACGCCGACGGCACCTACACCGTGGCGCTGTTCAACATGGGCGCCTTCCCGGCCCAGGTGACGGCGCACTGGAGCAGCTTCGGGTTCGGCGGCCGGGCCGATGTCCGCGACCTGTGGCAGCACAAGGACCTCGGCGCGCAGGACGGCTCCGTCTCCGCGACGCTGCCCGCGCACGGCTCCCGGCTGCTTCGGGTCACGCCGCGCGGCGGCCCGCTCAAGGTCGTCTCGTACGAGGCGGAGGCCCCGGGCAACACGCTGGTGGGCGGCGCCTCCGCCGCTGGGTGCTCCGGGTGCTCCGGCGGGATGAAGGTCGGCAACCTCTACAACGGCGGCGCGCTGCGCGTCAACGGCGTCACCGTCCCGAAGGCCGGCCTCTACCAGGTGAACATCCGCTACGCCACGGGCGACCCGCGCTCGGCCACCGTCTCCGCCGACGGCCAGAACGCCGTCACCCTGGCCTTTCCGCCGAGCGGCGGCTGGGACGTCCCGGCCACGATCACCGTCCCGCTGCAACTGCGGGCCGGCGCGAACACCATCGAGATCGACAGCTCGACGCCGGTCTACTCGCCGGACGTCGACAGGGTGGACATCCCGCTCGACCGCTAGGGCGGCGCCCACGGGAGGCCCGGACGCCGTCCGGGCCTCCCCCGAACGAAGGAGACGTACCTTGAGCGAGGAGCGGGAGTCCGGCGACCTCGTCCTGTCGTGGCCGCGGCCGGCGTCGAGCTGGTACGAGGCCGCGCCTGTCGGCAACGGCCGGCTCGGCGCGATGGTGTTCGGCGGCGTGCGCCGGGCCCGGCTCCAGGTCAACGACTCCACGGTCTGGTCGGGGGAGCCCGGGGGACCGGCCCGGGCGCTGGAGGAGGTCCTCGCCGCCGGCGCGGGCCCCGGCCGGCTCGCCGACGTCCGGCGGGCGGTCCGCGAGGAGGACCACCGGCGGGCGGAGGCCCTGCTGATGGCGTTCGAGGGCCGGTACAGCCAGGAGTACCTGCCCTTCGCGGACCTGTGGGCGAGCATGGACGGCGACGACGCCGGATACCTCGGCCGCGCCCTGAACCTGGACGACGGGGTGGTCACCGAGACCTTCGAGGCGGGCGGGCGGACCGTGCGGCGACTGACCTGGGCGAGCCGCCGGGCGGAGGCCGTCTGCGTCGCGATCTTTGTCGAGGGCGGGACGGCGGACCTGCGCCTGGAGCTGACCTCCCCGCTCCGGACCGTCCACCACGTCGCCGGCCCGGACGGGTTCACGCTGGGCGTCGAGGTGCCCACCGACGGCGCCCCGGCGCACGAGCCGGACGTCGCCGAGCCCCTGCGGTACGGCGGGCCCGTCCCTGATGGGTACGACCCGTTCGCCGCGGCGGCCGTCCGGGTGGACACGGACGGCCGCGTCTCGGTCTCCGGCGGCGTCTGGTCGGCCCAGGGCATGTCCCGGGCGCTGATCGTCCTCACGAGCTCCACCGCCGCGGGCGACGCCTGGGCGGGCGCGCCCGGGGCGAGCCGGGAGGAGCACCTGCTGCGGGCCGGGCGCCGCGCCGCGCAGGCCCTCGCCGCCGGCGCCCGGCACCTGCTGGACGCGCACCGGGAGGACCTGCGCGCCCTCCTCGGCCGCACCCGCCTCGTCGTCGGCCGGCGCGGGGCGGGCACCTTCGACGTCGCGCGTGACGTGCTCGGCGGCGCGGACGAGGGCCTGCGCGCCACGGTCATGGTGCGGCTCGGCCGGTATCTGCTCGCGTCGGCCTCCCGGCGGGGCGCCGGGCCGCCGGCGAACCTGCAGGGCATGTGGAACGCCGAGCTGCGGCCCGCCTGGTCGTCCAACTACACCGTCAACATCAACACCCAGATGAACTACTGGGGAGCCGAGACCGGCGGCCTGCCCGAGTGCCACGAGCCGCTGTTCGACCTCGTCGAACGGCTGTCGCACACCGGCGCGGAGGTCGCCCGGCGGCTGTACGGCACGGGCGGCTGGGTGGCGCACCACAACACGGACATGTGGGGATGGGCCCTGCCCGTCGGCATGGGCCACGGGAACCCGTCGTGGGCGATCTGGATGATGGGCGGCGTCTGGCTGGCCCAGCACCTGTGGGACCACTACGAGTTCGGACAGGACACCGGCTTCCTCCGCGACCGCGCCTGGCCGGTGCTGCGGGGCTGCGCCGAGTTCTGCCTCGACTGGCTCACCGAGGGCCCGGACGGCCGTCTCGACACGATCCCGTCCACCTCGCCGGAGAACCTCTTCCTCTCGCGCCGGGGGACCCCCGAGTCGCTCTCGTACTCCACCGCCATGGACATGGCGATGATCCGCACGCTGTTCGCGCGCTGCTTCCGGGCGGCCCGGACGCTCGGCGTGGACGACCCCGTCGTCCCGCGCATCGAGGCGGCGCTGCCCCTGCTGCGCGATCCCGGCGTCGGGCCGGACGGCCGGCTGAGGGAGTGGGCGGAGGACCACCCGGAGCACGACCCGCACCACCGGCACCTGTCCCACCTGGTCGGCCTCTACCCCTTCGACGAGATCGACCCCGGCCGGACGCCGGATCTGGCCGCCGCCGCGGCGAGATCGCTGGACACCCGTGGTCCAGGGGCCATGGGATGGTCGTGGGCGTGGAAGATCGCGCTCCGGGCGCGGCTCGGCGACGCCGGCGCCGCCCGGAGCCTCTTCCTGGAGGCCACCCGTCCGTACGACGGCGACGCCGGCGTGCACGGGCCCGTCGACGGCTCCGAGTGGGGCGGCCTGCTGCCCAACCTGTTCAGCACCCACCCGCCGTTCCAGATCGACGGCAACTACGGGCTCATGGCGGCGGTGCTGGAGATGGTGGTCCAGAGCCACGGCGGGGTCGTCCGCGTCCTGCCGGCCGTGCCGGAGGAGTGGCCCGACGGGGAGGCCAGGGGCGTGCGCTGCCGCGGCGGGTGGAGCGTCGGCCTCACCTGGCGGCGCGGCGCGCTCACCTCGCTGACCGTCCGCAACGACGTCCCCGGCGGGCCGCGCACGCTGCGCGTCCGCCACGGGGACGCGACGGCGGAGGTGACGCTGGCCGGAGGCGAGGAGGCTGCCCTGGTGCCCTCGCCGGCCGGGTGCGAGCCGACGGCCGGGCACGAGCCCACGGCCGGACACGAGAGGACGGAGGGCCGATGACGGCCGATCCCGGTGTGGACCCGCGCGGCCGGCGCGGTTCCGGAGAGGACGGAGGGCCGATGACGGCCGATCCCGGTGTGGACCCGCGCGGCCGGCGCGGTTCCGGAGAGGACGGAGGGCCGATGACGGCCGATCCCGGCGTCGAACCGCGGGCGCGTTCCGGTTCCTACGAGGAGCCCGGGGACTTCGACGACTTCTGGCGGACGACCCTCGACGAGGCGGCCGGGCACCCGCTCGACCTCGCGCTCACCCCTGTCGCCACGCCGCTGCGCACGGTCGAGGTGTTCGACGTGAGCTACCGCGGGTTCGGCGGCCACCCCATCCGGGCCTGGCTGCGCGTCCCCCGGCACCGGGAGGAGCCGCTGCCGGCCGTCGTGCAGTACCACGGCTACGCCAGCGGCCGCGGCCACCCGCTCGACGACCTGCTGTGGCCCTCGGCCGGGTACGCGCACCTGCTGATGGACACCCGCGGGCAGGGCGGCGCCTACGCCGGCGGCGTCACCCCGGACCCGGTGGGCGCGGGCCCCGCCTACCCCGGGTTCATGACGCGCGGGATCGCCGCCCCGGAGACGTACTTCTACCGCCGGGTGTTCACGGACGCGGTGCGGGCCGTCCAGGCCGTCCGGAGCGCCGGCATGATCGACCCGGCCCGGGTGGGCGTCGTCGGCGCGAGCCAGGGCGGCGGCATCGCGCTGGCCGTGGCGGGCCTGGTGCCCGGCCTGCGGGCGGTGCACCTCCAGGCGCCGCTGCTGTGCGACATCCCCGGGGCCGTCCGCACGGCCACCGACGGCCCGTACCAGGAGATAGCGGGGTATCTGGCGACGCACCGGAGCGAGCCGCGGCGCACGCTCGCGACCCTGGCGTACTTCGACGGGATCGCGTTCGCGCGGCGGGCGGTCGCCCCCGCGTGGTTCTCGACCGGCCTCCTCGACGGGGTCTGCCCGCCGTCCACGGCCTTCGCGGCCTTCGACGCGTACGGCGGCCCGAAGGAGATCGCGGTGTGGGAGTACAACGGGCACGAGGCGGGCGGGCCGGCCGATCTGGAGATCGCCCTGGCCGCCTTCTCGGCGCGCCTGTCACCTCCGGCCTGACCCACTCCTGGGACTGGCGGGTCCACCCTCGCGGCGGCGATGTGTCATACGTTGGTGAGGTGGAAGGCTTTGGGCCGCTCGGGGACTTCCTGCGCGCCCGGCGCCGCCTCACGTCGATCGAGCAGGTCGGCCTGCGGGCGGGCGGCCAGCGGCGCACGCCGGGGTTGCGCCGGGAGGAGGTGGCGATGCTGGCGGGCGTCAGCATCGACTACTACACGCGGCTCGAACAGGGCCGGGAACGCCGCCCGTCGGACCAGGTCGTCGGCGCCCTGGCGCGGGCCCTGTGCCTCGACTCCGACGCCGTCGACCACCTCTACGAGCTCGCCCGTCCCCGCAGCGCCCGCACGGCGGACGACCGCGTCGACGCCCGGGTCAGGCGGCTCATGGAGTACTGGACACAGGCGCCCGCGTACGTGGTCAACCGGAGACTCGACGTGCTCGCCACGAACCGGCTCGGCGCGGCCCTCATCGACGGGCTGAAACACCCCGGCAACCTCCTGAAGCTGACCTTCCTCGACCCCGCGTCCCGCCACTTCTACCTCGACTGGGAGCAGGAGGCGCGGTACAAGGTCGCGTACGTGCGGGCGGCCATGGGGTCGGACCTCGGCGACCCGGCCCTGGTCGAGCTGGTCAGGGAGCTCTCCGCGGCCAGCGAGGACTTCCGCGTGATGTGGGGCCGCCACGACGTGTGGCCCAAGTCCCGGGCGTGCGAGCGCATGTACCGCCCCGAGGTCGGGGAGATGGTCCTCCACCTCGACGCGTTCGCCGTCAACGGCGCCCCCGGCCAGGAGCTGGTGGTCTTCCAGGCCGAGCCCGGCAGCCCCTCCGAACGGGCCCTGATCGAGCTGGCCCACCTCTCGGCGGCGCGGCACACGGGGTCCGCGTGACGTGACCGGGCTCACGTTTCGCCGGCCGCGAGGATGCCCAGCAGGGTGAGCGCCTCCTCCGCGGCGCTGCCGGGGTCGGCGTGGCAGACGTAGAGCAGCACGTCGGGGGCGCCGCCGACCGACAGGGTGTCGTGCCGGAGGTCCATGTCGCCGACCTCGGGGTGGTACATGTGCTTGAACTCGTCCACCTCGGCGTCCCTGCGGCCCCACATCCGGCGGAACTCCGTGCTCTCCGAGCAGAGCTGGTCGACCAGGTCCCGTACCTCGGGGGCGTCGGCGTCGTCCCCGTTGGCGGCGGCCAGGTGGGCCACCTTGGAGCACGCCTCCCGCTCCCAGTTGCGGAAGAACCCCTGGGCGCCGGGCTCGAGGAACGCGTGCCGCATCAGGTTGTCCGTGTGGTCCATGCCGTCGAACAGGGCGCGAGCCAGCCTGTTGGAGGCCAGGACGTCCAGCCGCCGGTTGACGGCGAAGACCGGCGCCCGGTGCCAGTTGTCGACGGTCTGCTGGACGACGGGGGGCACCCGGCGCCGTACGGCCGGGTGCGCGAGCCGGTGCATGCGGTCGACGGCGTCGGCGTCGAGGCCGAAGACGCGGGCGAGGACGTCGAGCACCCAGTCGGGCGGTTCGGCCACCTCACCGCGTTCCAGGCGTGCGTAGTACTCGGGGTCGAGGCCGGTCAGCATGGCCACCTCGTCGCGGCGCAGCCCCCGGGTCCGTCCGCGACGGGGCAGCCGAGCCAGGGCGTCCAGTGGGGCTGTCGTGCGCAGAGCGCGGAGCAGGTCGGCCAGAACTTCCACGACGCCACGCTATGACCTCTGTGGGGTCCCAAGGATGGGTGCGTCACACCTAGGAACGGAGCGGAGTCCCAGAGGGCGGGACCCGATCCACCCCGTGCGGAGGCGTCCGGCGGCCCGATCCAGCCCGCGCGGCGGCGTCCGGCCTGCCGGTCACCGCGCCGCGGCGTCGCCGCCGGAAGGGGCCGGTGCCGGGTGGGCGGCCGAGGCGGGGGAGCGGGGGCCGAGGTGCGGCTT
>NZ_KI866528.1:221034-241721 GCF_000511135.2 Microbispora sp. ATCC PTA-5024
AGGGCGGCCCCGGCGAGATCGAGGTCGGCGTCCGGCAGCCGCGCCGTGAGCCGTCCGGCGACGGCCGCGCCCCGCAGGTCGACGCGTCCGCCCGCCGCGTCGACGTGCAGCGTCCCGTCCGCGCGCACGTCCCGGAGGGCGAGCCGGCGGCCCACCCGGAGCGGGCCGAGGTAGGCCGGGCCGTGGAAGCGGGCCCCCTCGAACCCGGCGGCCCCGCCGCAGGCCGCCCCCCGGAACGAGACGGCCCGGCGGAACCGGGCGCCGCGGAAGGCGGCGTCGCCGTCGAACCGCGCCCCGTCGAACACCGCGAACCCGCCGAACTCCGCGGCCAGGAACGACGCGTCCGCGCCGAACCTGGCGTCGCCGAACAGCGCGTCGCTGCCCGCGTGGACGTGGTCGAACGCGCCGTGGCCCCGCACCCGCGCGTCGTGCATCGAGAACTCCTGGGCGAACCGCGCCTCCCGGAACGAGACGTGGCGGGTGAACCGGGCGCCGAAGAACGAGGCGAGGCGATCGAACCGGGCCCGGTCGAAGGTCGCGTCACCGGTGAAGACGACGCCGGCGAAGCGCGCCTCGCCGGTGAAGACCGCGCGGTCGAACCGGGCACGCCCCGGACGCCGCTCCACCCGGTCGAGGATCCGCGCGAGCAGGTCCTCGTCCACGACCGTGCCACGCAGGTCGAGGCCACGGCCGGGGGCCAGCCCGCGCATCGCGGCCTCCGTCTCGGCCCGCTCCAGGTGCGCCAGGCACCGGCCGTACGGCTCCAGGGCGACGCCGACGCAGGCCGCCGAGGCGTCGCACGTCCGCCAGCCGACATCGAGCACCGCGATCGTCATCAGGGGCGTCATGGCAACGTCTTACCCAATGTCACGTATGCGCCCGCTAAACCGTGATCGAAGAGTGACCGTGGGTAGCCGGAGGGCGGGGTGTCGTCCCTGGGCGGCCGCGGGCGTCGTGACCCCGGGAGTGTCCGGCCCGGGGTCAGGGGGTGCGGTGTCACGCTCGCGGGCAGCCGTGGGCGCTTTGACCCCGGGAGTGTCCGGCCCGGGGGTCGGGTGCGGTGTCACGCTCGCGGGCGGTCCGGCCCCCGGCGGTCAGGCGGTGCGCCGGAGCTTCACCACGGTGTCCGCGCGCGTCCCGTTCCGGCCGTCGGGGGCGGTCGCCTCCCGGGTCACGAGTTCCTCGGTCTCGACCCGCCACCGGGCGGGATCGACGTCGAGGGCGCCGATCACGTCGGCCGTGGTGGGGAAGTCGTAGTGGACGTGCGGGTCGTCCACGAACGAGGGCCACCCGGCGTGGCCGACGACGAGGAGCACCCCGCCCGGGGCCACCGCGGCGGCCGCCCGGCGCAGGATCCCCGCCCGCTCGCCCTCCGCCTCTACAGGGGAGTGCAGGTACGCGGCCGACACCAGGTCGAAGGTCCCCACCGGGAACGACCGCGCCAGGTCGTGCCGCTGCCAGTCGATCAGCCCGGCAACCCCCTCCTCCGCCGCCCGGGCCTCGGCCCGCCCCAGCGCGACGGCGGAGATGTCGGCGGCGGTGACGCGCCAGCCCCGGTGGGCCAGCCAGATCGCGTCGCCGCCCTCTCCGCATCCGAGGTCCAGCGCGGTCGCGGGCGGCAGCGGCGAGACCTCCCGCACCAGGAGCTCGTTGGGCCGGCCGCTCCAGTGCTGCTCCCGCTCGCGGTAGAAGTCCTCCCAGAAATCCTCCGCGGCGGCGCCGGTCTCCGTCATGGGCTCGTCCTCCCTGTCACCTGTGTCCCGTGCAGGGAGAAGACTGCACCCGCCCCCGGCGGGCCGACAAAGAATTTTGCCGCCACGGCAAAACCGGTGACGCTGGGTCAGGTGAGAAGGGCGGGGGCGAGCGCCCGAAGGTGGTCGAGCTGCGCCTCGACCGTGCCGGCCAGCGGCTGCACGCACACGTGGTCCGCCCCGGCCTCGTGGTGGGCCCGCACCCGGGCGGCGATCGCCTCCTCGTCGCCCCAGGCGACGATCGCGTCCACGAGCGCGTCGCTGCCGCCGTCCCTGAGGTCGTCGTCGGAGAAGCCGAGCTCCAGCAGGTTCCTGGTGTAGTTGGGCATGGCCAGGTACGCCGCGGCGTAGTCACGGGCGATCTCGCGGGCGGCCGACGGGTCGGTCTCGAGCACCACGGCCTGCTCGGGCGCGAGGACCGGCCCGGGGCCGAGGATCTCGCGGGCGCGGGCCGTGTGCTCGGGGGTGACGAAGTACGGGTGCGCGCCCTGCGCGCGCCGGGCGGCCAGTTCGAGCATCTTGCCGCGCAGCGCCGCGAGCAGCCGGGGCGGCGTCTCGGCGATGGGCGCGGCGAACGTCGACCGGTCCATGGCGTCGAGGTAGTCGCGCATGAAGGAGTACGGAGAGCTGTAGTCGTGGCCCCGGCTGGTGACGAGCGGGGCGTGGCTCACGCCCAGCCCGAGCACGAACCGCCCGCCCCACGCCTCCGACAGCGTCCGGGCGGCGTTGGCGGAGGCCACCGCGTCCCGCGCGTACACGTTGGCGATGCCGGTCGCCACCTGCAGCCGCTCGGTGGCCGACAGCAGCAGCGCCGCGTGCGTGAACGCCTCCCTGCCGGACGGCGTCTCGCCCACCCACAGCGCCGGGTAGCCCAGCCGTTCGATCTCCCCGGCGGCGCCGCGCACCTGGTCGGCGGGCGCCGCGGCCAGTGAGGCCAACCACACGCCCGTACGGCCGAGGCGCCGCTTCAGCTCGGACGGTTCGGCGGGGGACGGCTGAGTCGGCTCGGCCATGCGCTGCTCCCTTGTCTGTAGGTGTCTCCGGTTCCGGCGGCCCCAGGCGTGCCGACCGGTGGGCCCTCGCCCGTCTTCCCGGGAGGTCCCGCGCCGCGGGCGGACCGGCGCCTGCCCGCGCGCCCGGCGTCCCGTTCGTACGGCGGTCCCGGCGTACGCGTGTCGTCCGGGCGTCGTCCGGCCCTCGTCTAGGCCATGCCCGCCCGGGCCGGAGCCACACCCGGGCCGTGGCGCTGGGACGTCACCGTCACGTAAGGTTCGGCCCGCCCCCGCCGGTCTACCGTCCCCGCATGGACATCGACGTGGTGCTGCCGTGCCTCGACGAGGAGGCCGCCCTGCCCTGGGTGCTCGGACGGATGCCGGACGGCTTCCGTCCCCTCGTGGTGGACAACGGCTCGACGGACCGTTCGGCGGAGATCGCCGCCGCCCTGGGCGCGCGGGTGGTCCACGAGCCGCGGCAGGGGTTCGGCGCTGCGTGTCACGCCGGGCTCCTGGCCGCCACCGCCCCGGTCGTGTGCTTCATGGACGCCGACGCGTCGCTGGACCCCCGGCAGCTGCCCCGGGTCGCCGGGCCCGTCCTGGCGGGGGAGGCCGACCTGGTGCTGGGCCGCCGGGTGCCGCGTCCGCGCTCCGCGTGGCCCGCGCACGCCCGGATGGGCAACGCCGTGCTGGCCGCCCGTCTGCGCCGCCGCGCGGGCGTCCCGCTGCGCGACCTCGGGCCGATGCGGGCCTGCCGGCGGGCGGAGGCGCTGGCGCTCGATGTGGCGGACCGCCGGTCCGGCTACCCGCTGGAGATGGTCCTGCGGGCGGCGGAGGCGGGCTGGCGGGTGCGCGAGACCGAGGTCGACTACCTGCCCCGGGCCGGCCGGTCGAAGGTCACGGGCACCCTTCGCGGCACCGTGCTCGCCGTGCGGGACATGCGGCGCGTCATGGCGGAGGCGGCGAGGTGAGGGTGCTGCTGACCGGCTCGGCCGGGTTCATCGGGAGCCACGTCGCCGAGGAGCTCGCGGCGTCCGGGCACGAGGTCGTGGGCCTCGACGTCCGGGAGGGCGCGGACGTGCGCGACGAGGCCGCCGTGGACCGGCTGACGGCGGGCGTGGACGCGGTGGTCCACCAGGCGGCCCGGGTCGGGCTCGGGGTCGACGTGTCCGACCTCCCCTCGTACGCCTCGATCAACGTGTACGGCACGGCCGTCCTGCTGGCCGCGATGGCCCGGCACGGCGTCGGCCGCCTGGTGCTCGCGTCCTCGATGGTCGTGTACGGGGAGGGCGCCTACGCGTGTCCCGGGCACGGGCCCGTGCGCCCCGGCCCACGCGAGCCCCGCGACCTGGACCTGGGGCTGTTCGAACCGCGCTGCCCGCGCTGCGGGTCGCCGCTCGCGCCCGCGGTCATCCGTGAGGACGCGCCCGCCGACCCGCGCAACGCCTACGCCACCACCAAGCTCGCCCAGGAGCATCTCGCGGCCGGCTGGGCGCGGGAGACGGGCGGCGTGGCCGTGGCCCTGCGCTACCACAACGTCTACGGCCCCCGGATGCCCAGGGACACGCCGTACTCGGGGGTGGCGGCGATCTTCCGCTCGGCCCTGGAGGCGGGGCGCGCCCCGCGCGTCTTCGAGGACGGCGGGCAGCGGCGCGACTTCGTGCACGTCCGCGACGTCGCCCGGGCCAACGCGGCGGCGCTCGCCGCCGGGGCGGAGGGCCGGTTGACCGCCTACAACGTCGCCAGCGGGGAGCCGCGCACCGTCGGGGAGATGGCCGCGGCGCTCGCGGCGTCGCGCGGCGGCCCCATCCCGGTCGTCACCGGCGAGTACCGTCTCGGGGACGTGCGGCACATCGTCGCCTCGCCGGACAGGGCGCGGGCGGAGCTCGGCTTTCGGGCCCGGATCGGCTTCGCCGAGGGCATGCGCGAGTTCGCCGGCGCCCCTCTCGGCTGACGCCGGGGCGCGTCCCCGGGGGTCGGCTCACCACGGGGAGACGACCAGGGCCTGCAGGAGCAGCCCGGTGACCGCCTGGGCCAGCAGCCACCGGTCCCAGCGGGCGGCCGTCCCCGCGTCGTCCCGGTGGCCGCCGGCGAACGCCCCGGCCAGGCCCACCCAGAGGGCGAACGGGAGCCAGATGCGCTCCACCTCGCCCCGCGTCACCCCGCTGACGTCGAGCGCCAGCACGGCGGCGACGGCGGCGGCCACCGCGACCGCGACCCGGGGCGGGACGCGCCCGGCCAGGCCCGCCGCCGTGGCCGGGCCGGTCACCAGCGCCAGCACCGCCAGATCGCCCACGAGGAAGTAGAGGTAGGGCCGCGCCGCTCCCGGGTCGGCGGCCCACTCGGCGTGCGTGGCGATCACCCCGGCGGGCCAGAGGAAGCCGGCCCACGCGAACGCCGCGGTCACCGCCGCCGCCCCCGCGAGGGCGGCGGCGAGCGCG
The DNA here is from genome assembly GCF_000511135.2 of Microbispora sp. ATCC PTA-5024. Lineage (NCBI taxonomy): Bacteria > Bacillati > Actinomycetota > Actinomycetes > Streptosporangiales > Streptosporangiaceae > Microbispora > Microbispora sp. ATCC PTA-5024. The sequence continues at coordinate 226,219 of NZ_KI866528.1, forward strand.
GCCCGGGGTGGACGGACGGCGACCGCCACCGCTGCGGGGATCAGCAGGTAGGGGACGAGCCCGTAGCTCAGGTACGGCAGGCTCCCCAGGAGCAGTCCTGCGGCGAGCCCGCCCGCGGCGCCCGCGACGCGCCCCCGGCCGAGGACGAGGAGGACGACCCCCCAGGCCCCGGCCGCCGCGAAGAGGGCGTCCATGCTCGTGGCGATCCAGACCGACGCCGGGACGAGCGCGAGATAGGGCAGCGCGCGGCGGGCCGCGTCCTGCCCGGCCAGCCGGCGGACCGTGAGCGCGACCGCCGTCCCGGCCGAGCACCCGGCGGCCACCACGACCACGGCCGCCCACAGCGGCCCGCGCAGGCCGGCCGCGTCCAGCGCCCACACCACCAGGACCGGCAGCGGGGGGTGCCCCCGCACATGCGTGGGGTACGCCGGCAGGTCGCGGGTGAACGCGGCCAGCCACCGCAGCGGGTGACCGTCCACCGCGGGCAGCACGGCCAGGTACTCCTCCTTGTGCGTGAACGGCGCCGCCAGCCCGTCGCCGGACACGGCCAGCAGCACGGTCCACGCGAGCGCGCACGCGTACGCCGCGAGGAGCGCCGTGCCGAACCGCGTCCGGGCCGTCAGACGCGGCAGGAACCGCACGGCGGCGGCCCCGAACGCGGCGGGCGCGAGCAGCCCGGCGCCGGGCGCTCGCACGTGCCCGTGGAGCGGCGGCAGGTAATCGATCCGGATCACGCCGAGCGCGAGCAGGATCCCCCCGGCCGCGAACGACCCGGCGACGAGCAGCGCCCACACCGCGAGCGCCCGCCGTACGGGGGGATCGAGCAGCGCCCACGCGGCCGCCGCCCGCCGAAGGGGGGAGGCGGACGGCCGGCGGACGGGGTGAGAACTTCGGTTCAGCGTGAGCACACCTTCACGCTAGGCGTGACCTGGCCTTCCTCCGAGGCCCTTCAGCAGTTCGTAAGATCTGGGCGCATCCCGCGGCCCTATCGTCGGGGCCATGAAGATCGTGAGTTCGAGCGGCTCCGGGGCGGTCGGCGCGCAGATCGTGGTCATCGCCAAGGAACCGGTGGCGGGGCGGGTCAAGACCCGCCTCACCCCGCCGTTCACGCCCGCCGAGGCCGCGGGCCTGGCCGCGGCGGCCCTGGAGGACACCCTGCGGGCCGCGCTCGGCACCGGGGTCCGGCACACGGTCCTCGCGCTGGAGGGGCTGCCCGGCTCCTGGCTCCCGCCGGGCTGCGTGGTGATCCCGCAGCGCGGCGCCGGGCTGGACGAGCGGATCGCCTGGGCCATGGCGGACGCCCACCGGCTGCATCCGCTGCCCACGGTGCTCGTCGGCATGGACACCCCGCAGGTCACCCCCGCGCTGCTGCGCGGCGCGGCCGGCGCCCTCGCCAGGCACGACGCGGTGTACGGCCCGGCCGCCGACGGCGGGTTCTGGCTGCTCGGCCTGCGCCGCCCGGCTCCGTCGGCACTGATCGGCGCACCCATGTCGAGGCCCGACACCGGGCAGGCCGTCCTGGCGCGGCTGCGCGCGGCCGGACTGGACGTCGCCATGCTTCCCGAGCTGACCGACGTCGACACCGCCGCCGACGCCGCGACCGTGGCGGCCGAGGCGCCGCACTCCCGGTTCGCCGCGTCGCTCGCCGCCGTGGGCGGCCTGGCCGGGGCGGTCGCTCCGCGGTGATGGGAGAGCTCTACGCGGAGTCGCTGACCGGCGCGGCGACCGAGATCGAGTACGCCGACGGGACCCGCCGCCCGCTGGAGTCGGCCCGGTGGCTGGAGCCGATCGACGGCGACGAGGCCGTCCTGGCCCGCTGCGCCGCCCCCACCCTCGACGTGGGATCCGGGCCCGGGCGGCTCACCGCCGCGCTGGCGCGCCGGAACGTGCCCGCCCTGGGCATCGACATCACCCCGCACGCCGTCCGCCTCACCCGCAGGGCCGGCGGCTTCGCCCTGGTCCGCGACGTCTTCGACCAGGTCCCGCGCAGCGGCCGGTGGGCCACGGTGCTCCTCGCCGACGGCAACATCGGCATCGGCGGCCACCCGCTGGCCCTGCTGCGCCGGGCGGGCGAGCTGGCCCGGCCCGGCGGCGAGGTGCTGGCCGAGCTCGAACCGCCCGGCACCGCCAGCAGGGTCGACCGGGTACGGCTGCGCCGGGGGCCCGCGCGGGGCGAGTGGTTCGGCTGGGCCCAGGTGTCCGTCAGCGACATCGCCCGCCTGGGGGCGGCCGCCGGCTTCGCCTCCGTCGAGCCCTGGCGGCAGGCGGGGCGGTGGTTCGCCACCCTCCGGACACATGCGTGAGTTGTGAAGGTTCCGCGCATTTCATTGATCACCGATGGGAAGCTCACTACGGTCGCACCGTTGATCGTTCCGGATGGGAGCTGACGATGGTGCGACGCGGACTGGCCCTGCTCGTGGCGGGGACCCTCCTGGCGGGGGTGAGCGCGCCCCCCGGTCGTCCGGCGCGGCCCGTGGGAGACGGATGGTGAAGGTCGCTCCGGCTCCCGGCCGCCCGTCCACGTCGATCGTGCCGCCGTGCGCGTCCAGCACCTCGCTCACGAGAGCCAGGCCGATGCCGAGACCTCCGGTGTGAGGTGTTCCCGCATGTCTGGCCAGCAGGCGCTCGCCGTCACGCGGGTCCAGCCCCACGCCGTCGTCCCGCACACTGAGCTGGACCGTCTCGGGACCCGAACAGACGGTCAGCCAGATGTGCCCACCCGGGGACGTGTGGCGCAGCGCGTTGTCCAGGAGCGCGGAGATCACCCGGCGCAGCGCCGGCTGCGCTCCCCGCACGACGTGATCGCCGGGACCCCGCCTCAGGCCGATCGTCACTCCGCGCTGCTCGGCGCGGGCCTCCTCGGCGCGGGCCGACTCCTCGGCCAGCGCGGCCAGGTCCGCGGGCCCGAACGACCGGCGGCGCTGCCTGAGCTGGGCCGACAGCAGCAGGTCCTCGATCACCTCGCCCAGTTGCCCGATGCCGGTGACCAGCTGGTCGACGTCGCCGGCGACGAGAAGCGGATCCGGTTCCCGGCGCAGGCGCCGCGCGGCGAGCTGCGCGCGGACGTGCAGGCGGGTGAGCGGGGTGCGCAGTTCGTGGCCGACGTCGGCGGCGAACCGGCGCTGCCGGTGGAGGGCTTCGCCCAGCGGCGCGATGGCCCGGCGGGCGAGGATCTGCCCGATCAGCAGCGCCGCCAGCAGGGCCGCGAGCTCCGCCCCGCAGAGCGTGCGCAGCAGCCTCCGCCGCTCGGCGATGGGGAAGTACAGGTCCCTCACCGCCTGCACCGGCACGCCCTCGCGCCGTTCCGTACGGATCAGGTACGTGTGCCCGCCGGCCTCCACGACGTCGACCCGGGTGCGGCCGTCGGCGGCGACCCGGTCGAGTGTCTCGCGAACGGGCAGGCTCCGCGGCGCCCCCGGAGAACGCCGTACGGTGGTCTCCCGTAGTTCGAACAGCCAGACGCACGGCGGCGGTTGGCTGATCGAGGCCGACTGCGCGGCCACGGCCAGATCGCGCCGGGCAGTGGTGTCCTGGTCGTCGACGACCACCCAGTAGACCAGCGTGCCCAGGAGCGCGATCGCCAGCGAGAACACGGCCGCCACCTGCGCGGTGATCCGGCGGCGGGTCCGGATCAGCAGGCGCCGCCCCGGGTCGGGTGATCGCCTGGTCGTCACAGCTCGCCCAGGCGGTACCCCACGCCCCGTACGGTGCGCACGACGCAGGGCCCCAGCTTGCTGCGCAGATAGTAGACGTAGGTGTCCACGATCGAGTCGGTCCTGGCGCCGTCGAACACCCGCTGCAACAGCGAGGCACGCGTGTGCACCTGCCGGGGGCGGGCCGCCAGCGCGTGGAGCAGCCGGCACTCCTGGCCGGACAGCGTCACCTGTTCGCCGGACGGCAGCCGCACGGTGCAGGACGCGGAGTCGAGCCAGCCGGCGCCGACGGGCAGCAGCGCGGCCCGGTCCAGGTTCCTGCGGTGCAGGGCGCGCACCCTGGCCAGCAGTTCGTCGATCTCGAACGGCTTGACCAGGTAGTCCTCGGCACCCGCGTCGAGTCCGGTGACACGGTCGGCGAGGGCGCCGAAGGCGGTGAGCAGCAGCACCGGCACGGTGACCGCCCGGCGGCGCAGCGTCCTCAGCAGGTCGAGACCGTCGACCACGGGGAGCCCGCGATCGATGATCATCGCGTCGTAGTCGCGGCTCAGCCCCAGATGCAGGCCTCGCTGGCCCTCCAGCGCCAGGTCGACCGTGTATCCCTCGCCGGTGAACACGCCGGCCAGCATGTCTCCCAGCTCGCGGTCGTCCTCCACGAGCAGCAGGCGACGGGAGCGCGGTTCGGACGTCCCCGGTATCCGTGCCACCGAACAACCGTGGCACCCAGTTCTGGAAATTTCCAGATTTCAGCCTGCTTGCGGCGCCTTGCCCGGGCATTCAGCGCGTTCACCGGCTGTGACCTGAAACTAGATGAAAGTTAATCCAACCTGTCTCCCGCGTCCGTCCGTCATGAGCCCCCGGAGCGGGCGCCGCCGGAGAAGTGGCGCTCGCACAGCCGCAGCCGCCGCGCGTCCCACACCATGTACGTCCCGAGGACGAGCTGCACGAGGCTGCGCCACAGGCCCTCCCAGTCGTCTCTGACGCGCATGAACAGCAACGTCAGGCGCCGTCCCGGCCCGTGCCGCGCCACTCCCAGAGGGGTGAGGAGGCACGGTCCCCGGTTGGGCAGGGACCGGGTGTGGGAGGCGGTGGAGTCGAGCCGGCGCGCACGGAGGGTCTCCCGGACCGCGACCCGCAGCGCGAGCGGCGCGAGCCGCGACGCCGGGCAGGGCCGGTTCGCGGGCATGCCGAACGGAATGTGGTTGAGCTCCCGCATCGGGGCGTGGCCGGGTGCGAAGCGTGCGGGGTCGAAACGCTCGGGATCGGGGAAGCCCGCGCGATGGAACGCGGGGTAGTCGAAGCACAGCACCGAGCCGGCCGGGATCGTGCCCCCCTCTCCGAGAGGGATGTCGCCGGTGGTGACGCGGTGCGCGATGCCGAAGAGCGGGTAGAGCCGCAGCGTCTCCGCGATCACCTGGTCCAGGTAGCGGTCGTCGCCGTCACGCGCCCTGGCCTGTACGTCCGGATGTCGGGCGAGGGCCATCAGCACGTGGGCCGCGGCCTCCGACATCTGCACGACGGCGGTGTTGAAGAAGGCGCCCTGGAGATACAGGGCCTGCTCCCGGGCCGTCAGCCCCGCCGGGAGCTCGTGCCGGACGCGGGGCAGCGACTCGGCCAGATACGCGGTCAGCCGGTCGCGCCGGTCCATGTGCCGCAGGCCGCAGCACTTCAGGGCGGTCACGACGTCGTCCGCGTTGCCGACGATCAGGTCCCGCGCGTCCGGCGGGCAGGGCTCGCCGAACACGAGCTCGTAGGAGAACTCTGCCCACACCGGCATCATCAGGTCGCGCAGCCGGACCACCCCCCGGCTGTCCCGAAGCGCCCGGGCGACGCAGCGGCGGGTGAGCTCCTCCACCCGGGCCCGCGGCACGGACAGGACGCGACGGGTGACCAGGGCGACGGCGTCGTACCGCTCTCCGGCCTCCAGGTGCTCCTGGTGCATCTCGGGCCCCGGCGACAGCCAGTACCAGAACAGGTCGGACAGGGCGGCGCCCCGGCTGCGGCCGGAGGCCGCCGGGTGGGAGTAGACCTCCCTGAACCGGTCCACGCCGATCAGGTCGCCGGGGACCGGAATGCTCTCGTCGCCGTTGACTCTCGTGAACACCCATCCGCGCAGCGCGACGACCCGCCCGGGGAGCCACCGGGGGACGCCGATGACGAGAGCGGCCGCCGCCACCACCAGGGCCACCGGCCCCGCCGTCAGCACGGCCGCACCAGGTCCGGTCCGAGGTCGTGCACCGAGGCGACGCCGCACAGGGTGAGCGTGTGCTCGACGTCTTCGCGGAGCAGCCCGAGCACGCGGGCCACGCCGCGCTCGCCGCCGGCCGCCAGGCCCCAGATCACCGGGCGGCCGACCGCGACCGCGGACGCGCCCAGCGCCAGCGCCTTCACCACGTCCGGGCCGCGCCGGATCCCTCCGTCCACCAGCACCGGTACGGCCCCGGCGACGGCGGCCACGATCTCCGGCAGCAGATCGACGGCGGCCGGGACGGTGTCGAGCTGCCGTCCGCCGTGGTTCGAGACGTACAGCGCCGACACGCCGTGGTCGAGGGCGAGGCGCGCGTCGGCCGGATGGGTGACGCCCTTGAGCACGATCGGCAGCCTCGTCATCCGCCTGAGCAGGTCGACGTGCTCCCAGGAGATCTCCGGCGACATGACGATCGGCCGCACCAGGCCGCCGTCCGGGTCGCCGGGGTCGCCGTCGCGCATGTTCTCGCAGCGCATGCCCTCCGGCAGGTCGTCGAAGCCGTTGCGCAGGTCCCGGTCCCGGCGTCCCCGGGCGGGGGAGTCCACGGTGACGACGAGCGCCGCGCATCCGGCCGCCTCGGCCCGGCGGACGATCGCCTCGGTGAAGGCCATGTCCGGCTGGACGTAGAGCTGGAACCACAGGGTGGCGCCCGGCGCCGCGGCCGCGACGTCCTCGACGGCCACCGTCGCGGCCATGCTCACGATCATGATGGTGCCCGCACCGGCCGCCGCGCGCGCCGTGGCCCGCTCGCCCTCCGGATCGGCCAGCCGGTGGAACGCGGTCGGCGCCACCAGCACCGGCATGGCCACGGGACTGCCGAGCAGGGTGACCCCCATCCGCGGGCTCCCCGCGCCGCGCAGGACGCGCGGCAGCAGCGCGAGCCGGGCGAACGCCGCCTCGTTGGCCCGTACGGTGATCTCCTGGCCGGCGCCGCCGGCGAAGTAGTCGTAGTGTGCGGGGTCCAGCCGCTCCCGGGCCGCCGCCTCGAACTCCCGGATGGTCCGCGGCACTGACGCCTCCCTCACTGCGGTGGGTGAAGGTTCACCAGTGTCGGCCGGAATTCTCAGAGATCGATCAGACCGCCGAGGACGGGTACTGCTCCAGGAGGGCCCGCTTGTCCGGTTTGCCGCTGGCCGCGACCGGGACGGCGGACACCGTCCTGATCGTCCGGGGGACGCTGTCCGCGCCGAGATCGGCGCGGACCAGCTCCGCCAGGGCGGCGGGATCCGGGGTGCGGCCCGGGGCCGGGACGACGAACGCGTGGACCGCCTCCCCGGTCCGCTCGTCCGGCGCTCCGGTCACGTACGCCTCGGCCACGTCCGGGTGGCCGGCCAGCACCCGTTCGACGGGACCGGCGTACACGACGATCGCGTTGACCATGATCACGTCTCTGGTCCGGCCGGTCAGGTACAGCAGGCCGGCGTCGTCGAGGTGACCGAGGTCGCGGGTGCGCAGCCAGCCGTCCCGCAGCACGTCGCGGGTCTCCTCCGGCTGGTCCCAGTAGCCCGCCATCAGGAAGGGGCTGCGGACGTGGATCTCGCCGGTGCGTCCCGCGGCGACCGGGCGGCCGTCCTCGTCGCGCACGCTGATCTCGGCGCTCGGATGTGGGCGGCCGACCGGTACGGGAGCGTGGTCCGGCAACCGGGCGAGGTCACCGGGAGCGAGCATGGAGATCACGCCGGCCTCGGTCGCCCCGTATCCCACGTAGACCACGGGGCCCAGCCGGTCCACCGCCTCACGCAGCCGATGCCGGCTGACGGGGGATCCGGAGACCGTCAGCGCGCGCAGGGTGCCGACGTCGACGGGGTCCTCGCGGAGCAGGTCGAGCATCGCGTACAGCCGGGGCACGGCCGCGATGGCGCCGGTGATCCGGTACCGCTCGATCGCGTACGGGAACAGCGGCCGGTCGTCCTCATCGGGGATCACCGCGGTGCCGCCGCCGAGCAGGCACGACGCCAGGAAGTCCAGCACCACCAGGCTGGACAGGGTGCCGAACAGCAGGTAGCGCCGGAAGGACTCGGCGAAGCCGGGCGCGATGGACGACCAGGCGCGATGGCAGGACCAGTGCGCGGCGAGAGCCCGGTAGGTGAGCGCGCAGCCCTTCGGCCGGCCCGTGCTGCCGCTGGTGAAGGTCAGCAGGGCCACGTCGTCCGGGTGCGCCGAGACGGCCGGGAAGCGGCCGTCGCCGGGATGGGCCAGGAGGTCGGCCGCCCCGCCCACGCCGGGGGCGGGACCGGGCGACAGCACCGCGGCCGGTCCGGCGGCATGGAGCAACTCCGGTGTCGCCGTCGACCGGTCGAGAACCACGGCGTCGACTCCCGTGCCGAGCACCTGGGCGAGCTGGCCGGGCGTGTATCCGGGCCGTACCGCCACGACGCGGCAGCCCAGCACGTGCGCGGCCATCTGGGCGGCGAACGCCTCCGGAGAGACGCCGGTGCTCACGGCGACGCCCCGGCCGGGGCCGAGACCCACCTCGCGCATGGCGCAGGCCATGCGCCCGATGAGCTCCAGCAGCTCGCCCCGGGAGACGATCCCGGCGCCGTGTTCGAACGCGGGGGTGCCGGGCGAGCGTCGCAGCGCCTCCAGCAGCAGGTGCGGGAACGCCTCCGCGAACTGCCCGGCCGGTACGGCGGGGGGCTCGGCGCCCTCCTGGTGCGCGGCGCGCGTGACGGGATCGTGCATGTCCGGCTCCTTCGTCTCGCGAGGCACCCGGGCGACCGGGGTCGCGACGGCTGTCGCCGGACGACGGTAGACGGCACAGATCAGAGACGGATCAGAACGCCGCGGGAATCAGGAGTTCGGTCCCCTGCGCGAAACAGCCCCGGAGCGGACGCGGGAGTTCGAGGGCGCGCCCAAGGGAGTGGCCTCGGGGGCGGCCACTTCGAGGGACGCGGGCGGCCGGGGCTTCCCGGCGGTGGGCGCGAGCCGGGCTCGTCAGTCGAGCCGGCTGTTGAGGGTGATCCGGCACCGCCTGGTCCGCCGCCTGCACGACCCGATCTGGGTGTTCGTCTTCCCGCTGATGCTGATCGAGACGTTCTGGTCGCCCTTCACCGCCGTGGGGCTGTTGACCGAGGCGTAGTTCCGGTTTCCCCGGGCGTGCCCGCCGTTCCGGTTGCTCGCGTCGCCGCCCCCGCCCGGGCCCGGCTTGGCCTGGGCCGGCGCGGCCGTGAGGGCCCCGGCCGCGATCACGGTCAGGGCCGCCAGCGCGCAACGCGTGGAAAGGTGTGCCATGTCCCGCCCCCTCCCCGTCGGACGCCGCGCGGCGCCCGAACCGACACAGTGGGCATACCCATACGAACCGGTCGCGAAGGCCCTCGCGCGGCCGCCCCGGGGTGGACGGCCTGCTCCTCCTGCGGCGGCCCGGCCGAGCCGGGCCGCCGCGGGGCGAGATCCTGACGAGCGGAGACCGGCGGGGTCAGCCCGTGACGAGGTCGAACGACTCCCAGGGGCCGATCGCGTCGCGGTTGGCGATCAGGGCCGACGCGCCGGCGTTGTCGGCGCATGTCAGCCGAGGTGAGGGTCCGGCGCTCGCCGAGACGGTCCTCCGGTCGGACTCGCCGGCTCCTCGGGCGGGCTCCGCGAGCCGTGATCTCTTGCTTGACGCGCCTCGCCCGAGGATGCTGCTCCCACTGCACAAACGTTTTCGCGACAGGACAGGAACGGGGGACCGGATGGCGGAGCCGCCACGCCGCGTGCTGGTGACCGGCGCCGCGGGGCGGGTGGGCCGCGCCGTGCTCGGACTGCTCGCCCGGCAGGGCGTGGCGGCGAGCGCGCTCGACCTGCGCGACCCCGGCGACCTCGTGGCGGACCGGGTCGTCACCGGCCGTGCCGACGACCCGGCGGCGGTCCGCGCTGCCCTTGACGGCGTGGACGCGGTGATCCACCTGGCCGCCATCCCGGCCCCCACCCTGGGCACGCCGGAGGAGGTGTTCCTCGGGAACGCCGGGGGGACGTTCGTGGTCCTGGAGGAGGCGGGTGCGGCCGGAGTGCGCAGGGCCGCCGTCGCGAGCAGCTTCAGCGCGCTCGGACTGCCCTGGGCGGCGCGGGCCCTCCACCCGGCGTACGTGCCGGTGGACGAGGCGCTCCCGCTCCAGGTGGAGGACCCCTACGGGCTGTCGAAGCAGGTGGACGAGGCGACGGCCGCCATGATGGCCCGCCGCCACGGCATGACGGTGGTCGCGCTGCGCTACCCCCTGCTCGGCGCCCCCGGCGACCGGCTGGGCGCGCGGGCCGCCGACTACGCCGAGGACCCCGCGTCCGGCGCCCGTGAGCTGTGGACCTACCTCGACACCCGTGACGCGGCCCGGGCGGCGTGGCTCGCGATCGTCCGGCCGATCGAGGGCTTCCACGTCGTCTTCGCGACCGCGCCGGTGACGCTCGCCCCGCAGCCGACCGAGGACCTGCTCGCCCGCTTCCACCCGGGCGTCGAGCGCCGCGCCCCGATGCCCGGCAGGACGGCGCCCGTGGACCTGACCGCGGCGGGGACCCTGCTCGGCTTCGCCGCCGAGCACCTGTACGAGCCCGTTCCCGCCGGGGAGGCGTCGTGACCGGTCCGGTGCCCATGCCGGAGACCCAGGCCCCCTGGCCGGCCCGCGACGGCCTGCGCATCACCGGGGTCAGGGCCGTCGTGACGGCCCCCGAGGGCGTGCCGCTGGTCGTGGTCCGCGTCGACACCGGCGACCCCGGCCTGTACGGCCTGGGCTGCGCCACATTCACCCAGCGGTTCCACGCGGTGGCCGCCGCGGTCGACCATCACGTGGGGCCGATGCTGATCGGCCGGCACCCGGCCGACATCGAGGACATCACGCGGATGGTCCACCTGTCCTCCTACTGGCGCGGCGGCCCGGTGCTCAACAGCGCCCTGTCGGGCGTCGACCAGGCGCTGTGGGACATCGCCGGCAAGCGGGCCGGCATGCCGGTGTACGAGCTGCTCGGCGGCCGGGTGCGGGCGGCGGCCGACACCTACCTCCACGCGGGCGGGGCCACGGTGGAGGAGACGGTCGAGCGGGCCGCGGCGATCCTGGCGGCCGGCTACCGCAACGTCCGGCTGCAGACCGGCGGCCCCGGTCTCGGCACCTACGGGGCGCCCGGGTCGGCCGGCGGCCACCCCGGCTCGCCGTACCCGGACGGCTGGGACGTGCAGCGCTACCTGCGGGAGACCCCGAAGCTGTTCCAACGGGCCCGAAGCGAGCTGGGCGAGGAGCCCGGGCTCATGCACGACGTGCACTCCCGGCTCACGGTGAAGCAGGCCGTGGTGCTGGCCCGGGCGCTCGAGCCGTACCGGCTGTTCTTCCTGGAGGACCCGATCCCGCTGGAGCTGTACGATCGGCTGCCCGAGGTGCGCGAGGCGGCGCCGATGCCGATCGCGGTGGGGGAGCAGGTCGCGTCGGTCACGGACGCCGTCCGGCTGGTCAGGGACGGCGGGGTGGACCTGCTGCGCCTGCACGTCTCCGCGGTCGGCGGCCTCACCCCGGCCCGCAAGCTGGTCGCGCTGTGCGAGCTGACCGGTGTGGGCACGGCCTGGCACGCGCCCGCCGACGTGTCCCCGATCGGGGCCGCCGCCAACGTTGCCCTCGACGTCACCTCGCCCGCGTTCCAGATCCAGGAGGGGCACGTCTACCCCGACGCGGTGCACGAGGTCTTCCCTGGGACGATCGGCCCGGCCGGTGGGTACCTCTACCCGAACGAGCGGCCCGGCTGGGGGATCGACCTCGACGAGGCGCAGGCGGCGAAATACCCGCCGCTCACCCATCTGCACGAGCGGTGGGCGGCGCGGGTGCGGCGGCCGGACGGCGGGATCGAGGCGCCGTGACGCCGGAGCGAGGCGTCAGGCCGTGCGGCCGAGCAGGAGGTCCTTCACCTCGGTCGCGGCGACGCGGTCGCGGGCGGCGGACCGGTCGGAGCACAGCAGCACCGGCCCGTCCCGCGGGTCGCGGGGGAGCAGGCCGTGGGAGCCGCGCACGGCCCGGGCGCCGGCGTCGAGCCCGACGACGTCCATGAGGTACCGCATGCCGGCCTTCTTCCTGAGCAGGGCGAGGGCCGCCCGCCGCTTCGCCCGTCCCGGGCCGGCCGGGTCGAGGAACAGCTCGGCCGGGTCGTACCCGGGCTTGCGGTGGATCTCCACCAGCCGGGCGAAGTCGGGCGCGCGGGCGTCGTCGAGCCAGTAGTAGTAGGTGAACCAGGCGTCCGGCTCGGCCAGCAGCACCAGCTCGCCCGAGCGGGCGTGGCCGAGCCCGTGGGCCGCCTTCCCCTCCTCGTCGAGCACCTCAGCCACGCCGGGCAGGGCCGCGCACAGCTTCGCCACGGCCGGCACGTCGGCCCTGTCGCGCACGTACACGTGCGCCACCTGGTGGTCGGCGACGGCGAAGGCCCGGGAGGTCCACGGGTCGAGGTACTCCATCCCGGCCTGGGTGTGCACGTGGAGCAGTCCCTCGGCGCGCAGCAGCCGGTTGACGTCGACCGGCCGGGACACGTCGGTGATGCCGTACTCCGACAGCACCGTCACCGTCGTCCCCCGGTCGAGGGCGGCGTCCAGCAGCGGCGTCAGCACCCTGTCCAGCTCCGCGGCGGCCGCCGCCGAGCGGGGGCCGGACGGGCCGTACCGCTGCAGGTCGTAGTCGAGGTGCGGCACGTACGCGAGGGTGAGGTCGGGGCGGCGGGTCGCCATGACGTGCCGGGTCGCGTCGCAGATCCACGCCGAGGACGCGATGCCCGCCCCCGGCCCCCAGTAGGAGAACAGGGGGAACGGCGGCAGCTCGTCGTGCAGGTCCGCCGGGTGGGTGTAGCAGTCCGGATCCTTGCGGCCGTCGGCGTGGTAGACCGGCCGCGGGTCACGGTCCAGTCGACGTCGGCGCCCATGGCGTACCACCAGCAGACGTTGGCCACGGTGAAGCCGGGCCGCTCGCGCCGCGCGGCCTCCCAGATCTTCTCGCCGCCGACCAGCGCGTTGTGCTGGCGCCACAGCAGCACCTCGCCGAGGTCGCGGAAGTACCAGCCGTTGCCCACCACGCCGTGCCCGGACGGGGGCAGCCCGGTGAGGAACGTCGACTGGACCGGGCAGGTGACGGCGGGCAGGACGGTGCCGAGCTCCGCCTGGAACCCGGCGTCGGCGACGGCCCTCAGGCGGGGCATGTGCCGCAGCAGCCGGGGCGTCAGCCCGACCACGTCGAGCACGAGGTGCGGGGTCGTGGCGGTCATCGCGCTCCCAGGTGGCGTAGCTCGTCGCGGGCGAAGGCCAGCTCGGCGGCGATCCCCGCGGCCAGCTCCTCGGAGGTGCGGGGACGGTGCGCCGGCGGCAGCACCCCCCACGTGTACGTCTCGACGTCGTAGTGGTCGCAGGCCCCCTGCCCGACCAGCTCGGCCAGGGCCTGGCGGAGGACGTCCGTGGTGGCCGACAGCGGCGGCTCCGGCCGCATGTGCAGGGGCACGTGGTAGTGCACCCGCCACGGGGCCGGGAGCCCGGCCGCCAGCGCCTCGTCGAGGTCGTCGGCCGCGCCGCCGTCGGGCGTCCGCGTCTGGTGGAGGAAGCGCGGCTCGGCGTACTCGCGGAGCGCGGCCGGCTCGTCCGTCTCCAGGGCCGCCGACAGCTGGACCTTCACCACCGGCAGGCCCGCCTCCCGCAGCGTGCGCAGCGCGTCTGCCGGCCGCTCCCACGCGCACGCCAGGTGGGCCAGGTCGAGGCAGACGCCCAGCAGGCCGGTGTCCACCCCGGCCAGGCGGGCGGCGGCCTGCGCCGTCGTCTCCACCACGCAGCCGGGCTCGGGCTCGAAGCCCACCCTGATGACGCGCCCGGTGGCCGCCTCGATCCCGGCGAGCCGCTTGGCCAGCTCGTCGAGCCGCCTGGAGGCCCGCTCGGCCATGCCGGCGTCCCAGGGCTCGCGCCAGCCCAGCGGCAGCGTCGAGATCGAGCCGCGGGCCGCGTCGTCCGGCAGCAGGTCGGCCAGCACACGGGCCAGGTCGAGCGTGTACGACAGCCGTTCCCCTGTGGTCCAGTCGGGCCGGTAGACGGCGTGCTTGACGACCGGATCCTGGAACGACCGGTACGGGAAGCCGTTGAGCGTCACCACCTCCAGTCCCCGCACGTCCAGCTCGCGGCGCAGCCACCGGCGGCCGGAGGGGTCGGCGGCCAGCCCGGCGGCCACGGGCGCGGCCAGCCAGAGGCCGAGCCCGAGCACGCCGGCGTCCAGTCGCTCCCGCACGGGGACGGCGAACTCGTCGAGCTGGCCGACGACGCCGTGCAGGTCCTCCGCGGGATGCACGTTGGTGCAGTAGCCCAGGTGGAGGACGCGTCCGGCCGCGTCGCGCAGCCGCATCAGCTCCCCCCGCGCCGGATGGAGCTGCCCTGGAACGCCGGCTCGGGCTCGTCGGCCTCGGACAGGTCGAGCCGCCCCGACTGGCCGAAGAACTCCACGGGGTTGCGCCACATCACCCGGTCGACGTCGTCGGCGTCGAAGCCGGCGTCCAGCATGGCCCGGGCGGTCTCCAGCGTGAGCAGCGGATCGGAGTGGCCCCAGTCGGCCGCTGAGTTGACGAGCACGCGTTCCGGGCCGTGCCGGCGCAGGATCTCGACCATCCGGGGCGGGGACATCTTGGTCTCCGGGTAGATGGAGAACCCCATCCAGCACCCCGACTCCTTGACGATCTCCACGGTGAGCTCGTTGAGGTGGTCGACGAGGACCCGGCCCGGCGGGATGCCCGACTCCGCCGCCACGTCCAGGGTTCGGCGGGTGCCGCGCGCCTTGTCCCGGTGCGGCGTGTGCACCAGCGCCGGGAGGTCGTGCTCGATCGCGAGGGCCAGCTGCCGGGCGAACGCGTCGTCCTCCTCCGGCGTCATCGCGTCGTACCCGATCTCACCGACCGCGACGACGCCGTCCTTGTCGAGGTAGCGGGGGAGCAGGTCGAGCACCGGGCGGCAGCGCGGGTCGTTGGCCTCCTTCGGGTTCAGCGCGATCGTCGCGTGGTGGCGGATGCCGAACAGCCCCGCGCGGTACGGCTCCCACCCGAGCAGCGAGTCGAAGTAGTCGGCGAACGAGCCGGGGTTGGTGCGCGGCTGACCGAGCCAGAAGGCCGGCTCGACGACGGCGCGGACGCCGGCGGCCGCCATCCTCCGGTAGTCGTCGGTCGTGCGCGACGTCATGTGGATGTGCGGGTCGAAGATGCGCATCAGGCCTCCTTCTGCTGGGTCAGGCGGTCGAGCAGGGCGGCGGCGTCGGCGGGCACGGCCCGGCCCGCGGCGGCGCGCTCGGCGGCGAGCCCGGCGAGCATGACGGCGAGCTCGGCGTCGGCCCGGTCGTCGAGGCCGTGGACGCCGTCGAGCGGCACGCCGGTGAACACGCACTTCAGCACGGCCTGCCGCCACGCGGCCTGGTCCAGGTGCCGGGCGGACCGGCCGAGCGCGGCCCGCAGGAGCCGGGCGTCGTTGGTGCGGATCGCGTCCCGCAGCAGGGGCACGGCCTCGGCGCCGACCGGGAGCAGCGGCAGCGCCTTGAGCACGGCCAGCTTCTCGTCCGCCGTGCCCTCGGCGTACAGGGCGGCGACCCGCTCGGTCAGGTCCTCCGGCGGGAGCGCGGCGAGCAGCAGCGCGCGGGCGGCCTCGTCGGCCC
>NZ_KI866528.1:241741-243147 GCF_000511135.2 Microbispora sp. ATCC PTA-5024
GACCTCGGCGCGCGCCTCGGCGACCCAGTCCTGGCCGAGGGCGTCGAGCAGGCCGGAGGCGTCCATCAGCGGCTCCCTTCCCGCACGGTCTCCACCGGCCTCACGGCGTCCCGCGCCGCGGCCCAGGCCGCGCGGAGGCGGGCGATCGAGCGGGCCGCGACGTCGGGGGCGGCGTGCGAGTGGCGGGGCAGCTCGACCGCCACCAGCCCCCGGTATCCCGATCCGGCCAGCGCGGCCAGGACCGGCGGGAAGTCGATCTCGCCCTCGCCGAACTCCAGGTGCTCGTGCACGCCCCGGCGCATGTCGTCGATCTGCACGTTCACCAGGTGCTCGGCCACGGACGCGACGCACTCCGGCACGGGGCCGGGTTCCAGGCAGCGGCAGTGCCCGATGTCGAGCGTGACGCCGAAGCCCGGCGGGCGGCCGAGGGTGTCGTAGAGCCGTCGCCAGCCTGCGATCGTCTCCACCAGCATCCCCGGCTCCGGCTCGAAGCCGAGCGGCACCTCGGAGTGCTCCAGCAGCCGCGCGCACCCGTCCACGAGCCGATCCCAGGCCACCTCGGGCGGCACCGCGTCCGGCCGCACCCCGGCCCAGAACGACACGGCCTCCGCGCCGAGGTCGGCCCCGACGTCGGCGGCCCGCCGCAGGAAGTCGAGCCGCCGCTCCCGCTCGTCGTGCAGCAGCGTCGGCGCGTGCTTGCGCCACGGGTCGAGCAGGTAGCGCGCGCCCGTCTCGACGACCACCCCGAGCCCGAGGTCGCGCAGCCGGTCCGCGACGGCCGCGACCCTGCGGGCCGCCCCCGGGGCGTACGGGTCCAGGTGGTCGTGGTCGAGGGTGAGCGCCACCCCCTCGTACCCCAGCGAGGCGATGACCTCCAGCGCGTCCTCCAGCCGGTGGTTGGCGAATCCGTTGGTCCCGTACCCGAACCGGAGGCCGCCCGTCTCCGCCGGATCGCTCGTGCCGGTCATGTCGGGGAGACCTTCCCCGCGAGGACCCTCCCGAGTGGCGCGGCCGTGGCCACGAGGACCCCTGCGGTCCCGGCCCCCGCGCCGGCGGCGAGCGCGCCCTGCAGCGCGGGCAGCGCGACGATGCCGGTGCCGACCGCGGCGCGAATGGTGCCGGCCGAGGGGTCGGCGGCGGCGCGGGCCTGCGCTGTCCCGAAGCGCGCGGCGTACCACGCGGCCAGCGCGTTCTGCGTTCGTCCGTCCCGGCGGCACACCCCGGCCGCCAGCGCCAGCGTGGCGGCCAGCGTCCCCGCGGGCAGCCCGGGCCCGGCGCCCGACACCTCGCGCCGCGACAGCATCGTGAGCAGGTACGTGTGGGCGCCGACCACGAGGGCCGCCGGGAGCGCGCGGCCGGTGCTGCGGCTCGGGCCGGCGCCGAGCAGCACGTCGAGCATCCGGCAC
>NZ_KI866528.1:243481-247700 GCF_000511135.2 Microbispora sp. ATCC PTA-5024
GCCCTCCGGCCAGGGCCGCCGCCGACACGCCCGCCGCCGTCAGGCCGGCGGCCACGGCCAGCGCCGCGCCGGGGGAGACGCGGCCCGACGGGATCGGACGCTCCGGCCGTTCGGCCGCGTCCACGTGCCGGTCGGCCCAGTCGTTGCCCGCCATCCCCGCCCAGTACAGGCACACCGACGCGCAGGCGAGCCCCGCCGTGCGCCGGTCGAGCACGCCGGCGGCCGCGGCGCCGGCCACGACGTCCCCCGGCACCGACAGCGCCGCCGGCATCCGCACCAGCTCGACGAGGTCCCGTACGGCGGGCCGCCTAGGCCGGTCCGCGGGCGCATCCGGATCCGCGCGGCGGCCGGGCGTGACGAACCCTGCGAGCCCTCTGAGCCCTGCGAGCCCGGGCAACCCGGCGAGCGCACCGGACCGGGTGGGCGCGCGACGAGCGGCGCCATGAATATGGGCGCCGGGACCCGGCGCCGGTGATGCCTGCTCGCTCATCACCGGGCACTCCTTCCGTGATCGTGTCCAGCGTCCTGTGCCCGCCGAGGCCGGCGGGGACCTCGCGGACCACCCGGCCCTCGCCGCTGACCGGCACCCGCGGACCGTCCACCGGCCGGCCGCGCCCCCTCCACCACCTCCACGATCCCCGACCCCACAACCCCGGCCAACCCCACAACCACCCCAGTTCGTACACCGAACGACACATCGGACCACGCCTCGCATCTGGCTTTCGCTACCACAAGTCAGCGGGTAGCCTGGGGCGCATGACGGAGCTCCTCGACGAGCGCGACGCGTGGCTCACCACCAACTGCTCCATCGCCCGCGCCTTCGACGTGATCAGGCACAGATCCACCCTGCTCCTGCTCCGGGAGGCGTCGTTCGGCACCCGGCGGTTCGACGACTTCGCCC
This sequence comes from Microbispora sp. ATCC PTA-5024, assembly GCF_000511135.2. NCBI lineage: Bacteria > Bacillati > Actinomycetota > Actinomycetes > Streptosporangiales > Streptosporangiaceae > Microbispora > Microbispora sp. ATCC PTA-5024. The sequence continues at coordinate 244,383 of NZ_KI866528.1, forward strand.
GCCGGGTGGGCATCAGCGAGCCCGCTGCGGCCATGCGGCTGAAGGGGCTCGTCGCCGAGGGGCTGCTGGAGCGGCGCCCCTACCAGGAGCCGGGGCAGCGCACCCGGGACGAGTACGTCCTGACCCGGAAGGGCCGCGAGCTCCTGCCCGTCCTGAGCGCCCTGCGGCAGTGGGGCGACACGTGGGCCGCCGACCCCACCGGCCCGTCCATCGTCACCGAGCACCGCGACTGCGGCGCCCCCGTCCGGCTGCGCCTGCGGTGCGAGGCCGGTCACGACGTCCAGAGCGACGAGGTCGAGCTCCGCGCCGGCCCTGGACTGGTCCGCGCGCCCGGCGACGGGGCGTCCGCCGAGCAAGCCGCTCTGGGCGACGCCTCCGCGTAGGCACCGCCGTTACCCCGCAACTACGGCCGGGTTCCCGCTGCCGTCGTCCAGCCGCGCCCGGGAACAGTCGCACCTCCGGCCGGGCAGCACACGCGGGGTGCCTCCCCGCCCCTGCCTCGCCTGTAGGGGTCTGCCGGCCCGTGCTCAGGGGTCCCGGCCTGACTTTTATTCTTTTTAGTCAGATGGCCTTGCCTTGTCGTCCGTGGTGATGGTTCACTCGAACCCTGCTGACTTAAGTTCACAATAGTCAGCCTCTCCCGCCGGCCTCCCGCGGGGCCCTCACGACGACGAAAGGTCTCCCCTTCCCATGTCCTCGAGCACTCCGGTGGCCCGCCACGCGGCCGGCGACCTCAGGTCCGCTGCGACCAGGGGCGCGGCCGGCGTCGGCGCCCGCCGCGAAGCCCTGACGCTGGTCGCCATGTGCCTCGGCACGATGATGACGTTCCTGCAGATCACGGCGTCGGTGTCGGCGCTGTCCGCCCTCCAGTCGGCCCTGCACGCGACACCCACCCAGGTCGTGTGGATCCCGAGCTCCTACACCCTGCTCGTCGCCGCCCTCATCCTGTCGGCGGGCACGCTCGGCAACCGGTACGGCCGCAGGCGGCTGTTCCGCGCGGGCGTGCTCGTCATGGCGGCCGGGAGCCTGCTGGCCGTGGCGGCCGGATCGACCGGCGGCCTGATCGCGGCCCAGGCCATCAGCGGCGCGGGCGGCGCGCTGATCCTCCCCAACAGCCTCGCCCTGCTGGGGGCGACCTTCACCGACCCGCACCGGCGCACCGAGGTCGTCACGGCCTGGGCCGCCTCCTCGGGGATCGGGCTGGCCGTCGGCCCGCTGCTGGCCGGGGTGCTGCTGGAGCACTACAGCTGGCACGCCGTCTTCCTGTCGAACCCCGTGCTGGCGGTCGCCGCCCTCCTCGCCACCCCGGCGGTGGCCGAGTCCCGCGCCCCGGCCGCCGGCCGGCTGGACGTCGCCGGTCTCCTGCTGGGCACGGTGACCATCGCGGCCCTCATCTACGCGCTCATCCAGGGCGGCCACGACGGGTACTCCAGTGGCCCGATCGTCGTGCTGTGGGCCGTGGCCGCCGTCGCCGCCGTGGCGTTCGTCCTGGCCGAGCGCCGGGCGGCCGCGCCGATGCTGGACATCCGGTTGTTCCGGTCGGGCTCGTTCTCCGCGGTGATGGCGGTCGCCGCCGTGTCGCTGTTCGGGTTCACCGGCGTGGCCCTGATGATGGTGCTGTTCTACCAGCGCGTCCAGAACCTGAGCGCGCTCGCCACGGGGTGGCGGCTGCTCGTGATGTTCGGCGTCTACGTGGTCGTCGCGTCCCTGGCGGGCCGGGTCATCCGCCGCACCGGCTTCAAGCTCCCCCTCGCCCTCGGCCTGGTGATCGGCGGGCTGGCCTGCCTGGGACTGGCCGCGCAGCGGCCCGACTCGGCCTTCACGCACGCCTGGCCGCTGCTCGCGGCCTTCGGCGCGGGCTGCGGGCTGATGGCGGCTCCCAGCACCGCCGCCGCCCTGGTCAGCGTGCCCGCCCAGAGCGCCGGCATGGCCTCGGGCGCGGTCAACACGTTCCGCCAGGTCGGGTCGGTGATGGGCTCCTCGATCCTCGGCACCCTGCTGACCGCCGGGCTCGCCTCGGCTCTGCCCGGACGGCTGGCCGCGCACGGGGTGCCGCCCGCCGCCCGGGAGGAGGTCGTCGCGGCGGTCGCCTCGGGCCGGAGCGGGGGCGCCCCGCAGCCCGCGGCCGTCCGGGACGCCGTCGCCGACGCCTTCACCTCCGGCTTCCACACCTCGATGGTGGTGTGCGGGGTGGTGCTGCTCGTCGCCGCCGTCCTGGCGCTGGCGGCCGTGCACAACCGGCCGCACCAGCGTCCCGCCGCCTCCTGAGCCGGGGCCGGCCGCCGTCCTCTACGAGGGCCGGCCGTCGGGGACGACGCGCATCCAGATGGTGGTCGCCAGCGGCGCCTGGGTCACGCCGAGGCGTTCGAGCCCGATGTCGGTCCCGCCGGGGTGGTCGAACAAGCGGACGCCGTCGCCCAGCAGCACCGGGGCGACGCACACGAAGATCTCGTCGAGCAGGCCGGCCTCCAGGCACTGCCGGGCCGTGCTCGCGCCCAGGACGTTCACGTACCTGTCCCCGGCGGCCGCCTTCGCCGCGGCGACGCCGCCGCGCAGGTCGCCGACGAAGGTGATCCCCGGCGCCGGATCGTCCGGCGGGTTGTGCGTGAGCACGAACTGCGGTCCCTCCCAGCCGCCGCCGAACGGCTTGCCCTCCTTGGCGGTGCCCCGGTGGGGGTCGTCGCCCCGGAACGTCCGGTTGCCGACGAGCAGCGCCCCGATCCTGCCGATGAGGGCGTCCACCTCCGGGTTCGGGCCGATGCGCGGGGTCAGCCAGGACATGTCACCTCCCGGCCCCGCGATGAAGCCGTCCAGCGACATCGTGACCGAGTACAGCAGCTTTCCCATGGGCCTGACCCTCCGTCGGCGTCGGTTGCCTTCCCTCGTGTGACGCCGGATCGGCCGGAAACTCATCGCCGCCCCGTCACGATTGCCGATGCGACACCGGTGTAATACGTCCGGAGGTGTCTAAGTAGGGGGTGCCGGTGACACTGGTGCGCATCTGGCGAGGCTGGACCCGTTCCGGGGACGCGGCCGAGTACGAGGGCTACCTGCTCCGGACCGGCTTCGCGGAGTACCGGGGGACCGAGGGCAACGAGGGGGTGTTCTTCACCCGGCGCGACGTCGACGACCGGACCGAGTTCGTGCTGATCACGCTGTGGGACTCGTGGGACGCGGTACGGGCGTTCGCCGGGGACGACCCCGGCCGCGCCGTCTTCTACCCCGAGGACGGCCGCTTCCTCGTCGAGGCGGACCTCACCGTCTCGCATTACGAGATCTTCGCCTCTCGCCGAGCCCCGGCCGGGGTGCCGCGGACCT
>NZ_KI866528.1:248958-279645 GCF_000511135.2 Microbispora sp. ATCC PTA-5024
GCCCCGGCGCCCCGTCGCGCCGGGATCACGCGGGCGTGGCGCGCGTCACGCGTCCTCGCGGTTGAGGTTCTCCAGCCGGAAGAAGTTGCTCTGCGTGCCGTCGCTCCTGGTCTCCTGGTAGATGAAGTTGAGCCCCCGCTTGTCGAGGGTCTCGAACCACTCGTCCCAGCTCACGTGCCGGAGCTTGCCCCCGCTGTAGCCGGGGAAGTCGAACCGCAGCACGCCCGGACGGTCGCCGTGCTCGGTGCCCTCGACCGTGGCGGGTGTGCCCTTGCGCTCCTCGGCCCACTGCTCGATGACCTCGTGACTGGTGGTGACGAGGCTGCGGCCCTCGCGCTCGGGCTCCTCCTCCGGGGAGCGGATCTCCTGCGAGTACTTCAGGCTTCTGGAGGTCTCGGGGCCCTGCCGGACGTCTCCCTCACCCTCGCCGGAGCCCTGGGAGCGGGCGGATTCCTTGCCACTCATGTGAACCACCTCCAGGCGTCCCCTACCCGGCGCCTCCGGCCTCGAACGACCGCGCCGGACCGCGCTCAGCGGGCGGGCAGCCGGCCGGCGATGCCGTCCAGGAGGAACTCCAGCCCGAGCGCGAACTGCTCGTCCGGCGTGGGGCCCGCCGGAGCGGCCAGCCAGCCGGTCAGGTGCGGGAGACGGCCGTCGGCGGCGGCCAGGCCGTGGAGGGTCGCGATGGCGGCGTAGAGGGTGGCGGCGTCGTCGAGGCCGTACCGCTGGGTGAGCCGGGCCTCCTCGGCCTCCTGCAGGCCGGTGCCGGTCACATGCCGGTCGATCATGGCCGCGTACGTCATGGCCTCGGCGAGGGTCGCGCCGCGCCCGGCCAGCACGGCGAGCATGAACTCCAGCCGGCGCATCATGTGCGGCCCCGCAGGGGGACGGCTGTGGACCAGCTGCGCGAACCACGGGTGCCGCCGGATCATCTCCCGGGACCGCAGCGCGGTCTCCGCCAGGTCGGCCCGCCAGTCGGGACCGGGCCGGTCCGGCACGGGGATCTCGGCGGTGGCGGCGTCGAGCATCAGGTCGACCAGCCCGTCCTTGCTCCGCACGTAGCGGTACAGCGCCATCGACGTGTAGTCGCCCAGCCGGGCCGCTATCGCCTTCATCGTGAGCGCGTCCAGCCCCGACTCGTCGGCGACGGCCATCGCCGCCGTCACGATCTCCTCCCGGCCGAGCGCGCGCCGGCGCGGCGGCGGGGGCTGGGTCCAGATCAACGGGATCGGGGTGGACTCGCGCATGATCCGAGTATACGGTCTAAACTCAAAGTTTATTACGTAAACTCTGTGAGAGAGGCGAGACGGATGCCCGAGACCACCGTGGAGACAAGCACCGCGTTCGAGCCCGAGGGTGTCCGCTTGGGCGTCGTCCGGGGGATCGGCTACGGGCTGTTCGGAAAGCCCGACGAGTTCGTCCCGCAGGCCCGCGCCCTGGGAGCCGGGCTGGTCCGGGCCTACGTCTACTGGGGGCAGGTCGAGCCGGAGCCCGGCCGGTACGCCTGGGACGTCGTCGACGCCCTGCTCGCGCAGCTCGACGGCGACGAGGAGGTGTGGCTCACCCTCTGTTCGAGCTCACCCTGGGCCACCCGCGTGCCGACCGACTTCCTCCCGCCGTCCCCGGCCCTCGACCTGGAGGCGTACGGCGCGTTCGTGCGGCGGGTGGTCCGCCGCTGCGCGGGCCGGGTCCGGTACTGGCAGTGCGACAACGAGCCGAGCAACACCGACCTGCTGTGGGCCGGCACGGCGGAGGAGTACGTCGCGCAGCTCCGCGTCCTGCACGCGGCGGTGAGGGAGGCCGACCCGGCGGCCACCGTCGTGCTGGGCGGCTGCGGGTACGACGTGCTGAGCGGGCAGGAGGGGAGCGAGCCCCGGCTGTTCTTCGACCACGTGGTGTCCGCGGGCCGCGACGCCTTCGACCTGTTCGACGTCCACCTGTACGGCGAGGCAGCCGCGGCCCCGGCGCACATCGCGTTCGCCCGCGATCTCATGCGCCGCCACGGATATCTCAAACCGGTGGTCGTCGGCGAGCACGCCGCCCCGGTGCCGTTCGAGTTCCCCGAGGCGCAGGCGGTCATGTACGAGGCGTTCTCCGGCGCGTTCGCGGACGCGCCGCGGTCGCAGAGCACCTCGGAGCTCGCGGAGCGCATGGGGCAGGACACCCCCGAGCGGCGGGCCATGTCGGCCCTGTACGACCGGATGGCCGAGCTGCCGGAGACGCTCCAGATGTTCCTCGCCGGCTGCCCTGTCGAGCTGGAGGACAGGCGGCACCGGATCAACGCCCGCCAGCTCGTCATGTGCACGATGCTGGCCCTGGCCGAAGGGGTCCGCCGCACCGTCTACTGGAACCTCGCGCCGGAGGTCCCCGGCCCGCTCGACCCTCGTCAGGTGATGCACCTGATGTTCGGCAAGCTCGTGCTGCTCGACTACGAGGGGACCACGCTCGGGGTCCGCCGTCCGGCGGCCGGAGCGTTCGCCCTGCTCGCCGAGCTGCTGGCGGGGGTGCGGAGGGTGCGCCGCGCCGAGACGCCGGGGTCGCCGGATCTGTACGCCTTCGAGGTCGAGCGCGAGGGCCGGGAGCCGCTGCTGGTGCTCTGGCGCGGGCGCGACATGGTGACCGGGGAGGACGAGCCGCCCATCACCGTGGACCGGCCGTGGGCCGCTCCCGCCGCCACCGCGGTCGACGCCCTCGGCGGAACCCCGCCCGTCGAGGTCGCGGGCGGACGGCTCCGGCTTCCGGTGTCCGTGACCCCCGTCTTCGTCACTCCGTGGGGTACTAAGGATTAATTAGCGACTCAGGATTGCTGATAGGGGTGGAACGCTGTCGCCCACCTGTTGAGGAGTCCTGTCATGGCCACTTTGAAGATCATCGTCGCGAGCACCCGTCCCGGCCGCGCCGGCCTGCCCCTCGGGGAGTGGGCCAGGGAGCAGGCGGAGGCGCACGGCGGGTTCTCGAAGGTCGAGGTGATCGACCTGGCCGAGGTGAACCTGCCCTTCATGGACGAGCCCAACCACCCCCGGCTGCGGCAGTACACGAAGCGGCACACCCACGAGTGGAGCGCGGCCGTCGACGAGGCGGACGCGTTCGTGTTCGTGACGCCGGAGTACAACCACGGCTACAACGCCGTGCTGAAGAACGCCCTCGACTACCTGCACCAGGAGTGGCAGTACAAGCCGGTCGGCCTGGTCAGCTACGGCGGGGTGGCCGCCGGCACCCGGGCCGCCCAGCAGCTCAAGCAGGTGCTGACGGCGCTCAAGCTGACGCCGGTCTACGAGGCGGTGGCCATCCCGTTCGTCCATCAGTTCATCGACGAGGAAGGTACCGTGGTGGCCAACGACAACATGATCACGTCCGCCAAGGCCATGTTCGACGAGCTGGCCCGGCAGACGGAGGCGCTGCGCCCGCTGCGCGAGGGGGCGCTCTCCGCATGACGAGACGACCGGGGAGCCCATGAACGAGGTCCAGCGTGTCTGCTCGCGCTTCCACGCGGCCATCGAGCTGATCGGAGCCCGCTGGACCGGCGCCATCCTGCGTGCCGTCTTCACCGGCCGGCACCGCTACGCGCAGATCAAGGCGGCCGTGCCCGGGGTGAGCGACACCATGCTCGCCCAGCGGCTGCGCACACTGGAGGACGAGGGGGTCCTCGAGCGCCGGGTCCTGCCCTCCACCCCCGTCCAGGTGGAGTACCACCTGACCGCGAAGGGACGCGACCTCGACGAGGCCATGGAGGCGGTGCGCGCCTGGGCGGACAAGTGGATCCCCATGGAGGGGCCGCCGGACGAGCCCGCCGCCGGACACGGCGGCTGAACGCCCTCCCGCCGATCGAGCCGGTGTCGCCGGCTCGATCGGCGAGCCGCCCCCGGGGCCGACGACATGCCGGCCCCGGCATGTGATCGCCCCACAAAGATCTTCTTCCGGGACCGACGAATCGGAGCCGGCCGGCAGGTACATCCACCGACCGACCGGATCCGAGAGAAGGAATCCCGATGACCACACGCACCGACGCCGGCGTCCACGAGCTCCTGCGCCAGGTCTACGCGGCCTGGACGGACAACGACGCCGACGCCTTTGCCGCCCTGTACCTCCCCGACGCCACCGTCGTGCTGCCCGGGGTGCTCCACCGGGGACGCGAGGCGGTCCGGGCCTACATGGCCGCCGCCTTCGCCGGGCCGCTGAAGGGCTCACGCGGGATAGACGAGCCCGAGGACGTGCGGGTCATGGGCGACACGGCCGTCGTCGTCAGCAGGGCCGGGATCCTCATGGCGGGGGAGACCGCCCTGCCGGCCGACCGGGAGCGCCTGGCGACCTGGGTGCTGGCCCGGCGCGACGGCGAGTGGCGGATCGCCGCGTACGCGAACGCGCCCGCGCGCTGACGGTGCGAGGCTGGGGCGTCCCCGGGCCCGGGGACGCACCGGAAGGGGGGACCGGCGTGGGCGTCGCGACCGGCGGGGACTTCGAGGCGCAGGCGGGGCCGTACCGGGACGAGCTGCTCGTCCACTGCTACCGCATGCTCGGCTCGGTCCACGAGGCGGAGGACCTGGTCCAGGAGACGATGTTGCGCGCCTGGCGCGCGTGGCGCCGGTACGACCCGTCGCTGGCCTCGGTCCGCACGTGGCTGTACCGGATCGCCACGAACGCGTGCCTGTCCGCCCTGGAGGGGAGGGCCCGCAGGCCCCTGCCGTCCGGTCTGGGAGGGCCGAGCGACGACCCGGACGCGCCGCTGACCCCGGCCGCCGACGTGCCGTGGCTCCAGCCGTTCCCGGACGCGCGCCTCGGAGACCCGGCCGCCGAGGTCGTACGGCGGGGCACGCTGCGGCTGGCCCTGGTCGCGGCGATGCAGGTCCTGCCGCCGCGGCAGCGGGCCGTGCTCATCCTCAGGGACGTGCTGCAGTTCTCCGCCACCGAGGCGGCGGCACTGCTGGAGACCTCGCCCGCCGCGGTCAACAGCGCCCTGCAGCGCGCCCGGGCGAGCCTCTCCGGCTGCGCACCCGCCGAGGGCCGGGTCGCCGAGCCCGGCGACGCCGCGGTGCGGCGGACCGTCGACCGCTACATCCGGTCGTTCGAGGCCGGGGACGTCGCCGGGCTGGTCGCCCTGCTGACCCGTGACGCCGTGCTGGAGATGCCCCCCGTGCCGCTCTGGTACGCCGGGAGGGACGGCTACGGGCGGTTCATGACGCGGGTGTTCGCGATGCGCGGCGCCGACTGGCGGATCAGGGCCCTCACGGCCAACACGCAGCCGGCCCTGGCCGCCTACTGCCGCGACGGCGACGCCTACGCGCTCCACACGCTCCAGGTGCTGACCGTGACCTCGGAGGGGGTCGCGCGGAACGTCGTCTTCCAGGACCGGGCGGTGTTCGCGGCGTTCCGGCTGCCTGGCAGCCTCTCGTGAATGCGAAGAGACATCGCCGATTCTGGCTGCTTCTGCCAAGGGATTGGGATTTTTACCCGGGCATCCGCGGCTGTAGGCTTGCCCGTGTGACGACGTTCCGGATCAGCGAGGCCGCCGCGCTGCTCGGCGTCAGCGCCGACACCGTGCGGCGGTGGGTGGACGGGGGACGCCTGGCCGCCGAGCGCGACCGGCACGGCCACCGCGTGGTGGCCGGCACCGATCTGGCGGCCTTCGCCCGCGCGCAGATCGAGGTCGAGGGGGGCACCGGGCACTCCTCGGCGCGCAACCGCTTCCGCGGGATCGTGACCGAGGTGGTCAGGGACGCGGTGATGGCCCAGGTGGAGATCGCCGCCGGACCGTTCCGGGTGGTCTCGCTGATGAGCCGGCAGGCGGCCGACGAGCTGGGCCTGGAGCCCGGCGTGGTCGCCGTCGCCGTCATCAAGTCCACGAACGTCGTCGTGGAGATCCCCGATGGCGCCCGCGCCGCGACCCCGTAGGAGTGAAGTGCTTCCGACGCGTCTCACCCGGCGGGTCGCCGCCGTCGCCGCCGCCGTCGTCCTCGTGGCCGGCTGCGGCTCCACCGGCTCCGGTGACGCCGCCGCCCCCGCCGCGTCCGGTTCCGCGGCCTCCGCGGGGACACCGCTGACCGTGTTCGCCGCGGCCTCGCTCACCGAGACGTTCACCACGCTGGGCACGACCTTCGAGGCCGCCCACCCCGGCACCAAGGTCACGTTCAACTTCGGCTCCAGCGCGACGCTCGCCCAGCAGATCACCCAGGGCGCCCCGGCCGACGTCTTCGCCGCGGCCAGCCCCGCCACGATGAAGAGCGTCACCGACGCCGGCCTGGCCGCCGGGACACCGGCGACGTTCGTGCGCAACCGGCTGGAGATCGCCGTCCCGCCCGGCAACCCGGCCAAGGTCGACGAGCTCAGGGACCTCGCCGACCCGAAGGTGAAGGTCGCGCTGTGCGCCGCGCAGGTGCCCTGCGGGGCGGCGGCCGTCAAGGCCCTCGACGCGGCCGGGCTGAAGGTCACCCCCGTCACCCTCGAACAGGACGTCAAGGCCACGCTCACCAAGGTCGAGCTCGGCGAGGTCGACGCCGCCCTCGTCTACCGCACCGACGTGCTGGCCGCCGGGGGCAAGGTGAAGGGAATCGACTTTCCCGAGGCGGCCGAGGCGATCAACGACTACCCCGTCGCGGCGCTGTCGAAGGCCGCTCAGCCCGAGCTGGCCCGGCAGTTCGTCGACCTGGTCCTGTCGCCGCAGGGCCGGGACGTCCTGACCGCGGCCGGGTTCGAGTCGCCCTGACCATGACCGCCGCGGCTCGCCCCCGCGCCCGTACGGCAGGGGGACGGCGATGAGGACCCGCCCGGGGGCGGCGGGGCCGGTGCGCGGGCCGGTGCCCTGGGCGCTGGCGGTCCCGGCCGTCGCCGGCGTGGCGTTCCTCGTGCTGCCGCTCGCCGGGCTGCTGGTCCGCGCGCCGTGGGCCACGCTGCCGCGGCGGCTGGCCGAGCCGCAGGTGCTGGAGGCGCTGCGCCTGTCGCTGGTCACCGCGACCGTCGCGACGCTGGTGTGCCTGGTGCTCGGCGTGCCGCTCGCGTGGCTGCTGGCCCGCGCCGAGTTCCCGGGCCGCCGGTTGCTGCGCGCGCTGATCACGGTGCCGCTGGTGCTGCCGCCGGTCGTGGGCGGCGTCGCCCTGCTGCTCGTCCTCGGCCGCCGGGGACTGGTGGGCCAGTGGCTGGACTCGGCGTTCGGGGTGTCGCTGCCCTTCACCACGGCCGGCGTCGTGGTCGCCGAGGCGTTCGTCGCCATGCCGTTCCTCGTGATCAGCGTGGAGGGCGCGATGCGCGGGGCCGACCGCCGCTACGAGGAGGCCGCCGCCACGCTCGGCGCCTCCCGCTGGACGGTCTTCCGCCGGGTCACGCTGCCGCTGATCACCCCCGGCGTGCTGGCGGGCGCGGTGCTGTGCTGGGCCCGGGCGCTGGGCGAGTTCGGGGCCACGATCACCTTCGCCGGGAACTTCCCCGGCCGCACCCAGACCATGCCGCTCGCCGTCTACCTGGCCCTCGAGACCGAGCCCGACGCGGCCGTCGTGCTCAGCCTCGTGCTGCTGGCGGTCTCGGTCGCGATCCTGGCCGCCCTGCGCGAGCGATGGGTGGGCGGCCCGTGACGGCGGGAGAGCGCGGGGGCCTGCGGGCCCGGCTGATCGTCGAGCGGGCCGCCTTCCGCCTCGGCGTCGACCTGGAGGCGGCGCCGGGGGAGGTGGTCGCGCTGCTCGGGCCGAACGGCGCGGGCAAGACCACGGCTCTGCGGGCGCTGGCGGGGCTGGCGGCCCTGGGGGAGGGCGGGAGCATCGACCTGGACGGCGAGCCCCTGCACACCCTGCCCGCCGAGCGCCGCCCGATCGGCGTGGTGTTCCAGGACTACCTGCTCTTCCCCCACCTGTCCGCCCTGGACAACGTGGCGTTCGGGCCGCGATGCCGGGGGGTGCCGAAGGCCGAGGCCCGCCGCCTGGCCGCCGCCCTGCTCGACCGCGTAGGCCTGGCCGGGCACGCCGCCGCCCGGCCGCGGCAGCTGTCCGGCGGGCAGGCGCAGCGCGTGGCCCTGGCCCGCGCCCTCGCCGTACGGCCGCGGCTGCTGCTGCTCGACGAGCCGCTGGCCGCGCTCGACGCCCACACCCGGCTGGAGATCCGCTCCGAGCTGCGCCGGCACCTGGCCGGCTTCGACGGCGCGACCGTCCTGGTGACCCACGACGCGCTGGACGCCATGGTCCTGGCCGACCGGCTCGTGGTGATCGAGAACGGCGCGGTGGTGCAGCAGGGCCCGCCGGCGGAGGTGGCCCGCCGCCCGCAGACCGACTACGTGGCCCGCCTCGTCGGCCTCAACCTCTACCGGGGCATGGCCGACGGCCATCTCGTCACCGTGGGCGACGTCGTGTTCAGCGTGGCCGAGCGGCTGAGCGGGCCGGCGTTCGTCGCCTTCTCGCCCGCCGCCGTCGCCCTCTACCGCAGCCGGCCCGACGGCACCCCGCGCAACCTGTGGCGGTGCCGGATCGAGGGGATCGAGCCGCACGGCGACGGCATCCGGGTCCACCTGGAGGGCCCGCCGTCCGTGGCGGCGGACGTGACCCCGGCCGCCGTGGTGGACCTCGACCTCGGCCGGGGCCAGGAGGTCTGGGCCGTGGTCAAGGCGACCGAGACCCACGCGTACCCGGCCTGACGAGGGCGGCCCGGGGGAGTCCGGGCCGCCCTCGCCCCGCTACGCGGTCGCGCAGGGCGAGCCGTTCAGCGTGAACTGCCGGGGCGCGGGGTTGGCCGCGTTGTCCCAGCGGCCGAGGAAGCCGAAGGTCACGCTGCCGCCGTTCGCGCCGATCGTGGCGTTGTAGCTCGCGTTGGTCACCGTGACCTTCCCTCCGCTCTGGGAGTAGGAGCCGTCCCACATCTGCGTGACGGCCTGCCCGTTGCCGTACGTCCAGGCGAGCCGCCAGCCCTTCACGGCGGCCGTGCCCCGGTTGACGATCCGGACGCCTGCCTGGAAGCCGCCGGGCCACTGGTTCGTGATCGTGTACGTCACGGCGCAGGAGGCGTTCGGGGTCGGCGACGGCGTGGGCGTCGGGCTCGGCGTGGGCGTGGGTGTCGGTGTGGGGGTGGGCGTGGGGGACGGGCTGGTGCTGGGGGACGGCGACGGGCCGGTCCCCTCGGGGATCACGATCGTGCTGATCGAGTTCGCCGGGAAGGTCCCGGTGAAGCCTCCGGATCCCACCTGCAGGTCGGCGCCGCGCGCGATGGCCGTCACGTCGCTCGCGCCGTACCGGTAGACCTGCGCGGTCGCGCCGCCGTCCCGCCCCTTGAGCGCGACGGAGCTGGTGAGGTCGCCGGTCGTCTTGTTCACGACGACGAGCGTGAGCGCGCCGTCCGACGCCCGCTCGGCCGCGTACACCGCGAGTTTGCCCTGGTCGGCGCTGGTCGCGCTGACACCGGTCTCGCCGAACCGGCCGCCCTTGCCGTCGTAGTTCAGGTACATGCGGAAGGCGTAGGCGCCGGGCTGGGACGCCGTGGGCGGGCCCCAGAGGGTGGCCAGGTCGAGGCCCTCGCGGCCGAAGATGCCGAGGATGTCGGCCTCGGCCAGGGCGCCGTTGATGTGGTCGAGGGCGCCCCAGTTGTACTCGGTGATCGCGGTCTTGGTGCCGGGGTAGTTGGCCGCGACCGTCTCCTTCATCCGCGGGATGAGGCGGACCTGGGTGTTGATCCAGCTCTCGTCGGTGTAGGCCGGGTCCCACAGGGCGCGGGTGGAGCGCAGGCGCAGCGCGTCGGTGGTGGGGTCGCCGCCCTGGCCGAAGGCGACACCGGACGCCTGCGGATAGAAGTGCTCGTCGAAGTAGTCGAGCACGCGCAGGTGGTGCTCGTCCTCGTACTTCTTCATCTGCTGCAGGTACCAGGCCGAGAACGGCAGGCCGCCCCGCACGTCCTTGTCGGGCGGGTTCGACCAGCAGTTGGTGCGGCCGCAGGTCTCCTGGTCGAGGCCGGAGTAGTCCCACGACGACCAGCCCCAGCCGACCGGGCCGAGCGTCTTCGCCCCCGGGTCGGCGGCCTTGACCGCGGCGCCGATCAGGTACCCCTGGTCGCGCAGCTCCTCCGAGCTCGCGCCCTTGGGGTGCACGTCGCGGTGCGTGCTGTGCCAGATGTCGGGCTCGTTGTCGAGGTTGTAGAACTTCACGCCGCCCGCGCCGGCCGTGCCGTACTTCGCCGTGAGGTGGCCGAGCCAGTCCTTCACGTACCCGGCCCCGGCCTCGACGCTGGTGTCGTGGGGGTCGTTCCCGGTGATCGGGGTGCCGTCGGGTTTGACGCCATTGCCGCAGTCGGGCCGCCACTGGTCGGTCTGCTGCTGCGGGCCGTACTTGGCCACGGAGAACCCGCAGGACGCGTCCCGCGCCTTCGGCACCCAGCCGATCAGGGGGACGGTCAGGATCGTGTCGGTGCCGGTGCGCCGGTCCTGCTCCACGAACCGGTCCGTGCTGGAGCCGTCGGGCAGCTGCGACGGGTCGGCGTCGTCCTCCGCGATGTTCTCGAAGAACCAGTCGGAGGCGCGGTTGTCGGTGTCGTACAGGTAGTTGTACCGGGTGGTCGCGTTGCCGCCCCACCGTCGCACCGGCAGCCGCAGCTCCTTGGCGAGCGCCTCGTCGGCGAAGTTCATGCCGTAGATGTACGGGCTGATGGCGTGGCGGCCGGCGGTCACGTCGACGGTGAGCGCGGGGCCGTCGGCGGCGGCGACGGCCGGCACCCGCCCGGCCACGCCGATCGCCGCGGCGACGGCCGCCGCCACGCCGATCGTGAGCGTTCTCGTGCGCACGGGTCTCCTCTCGGGTCCCTGGGGTCCGGGGCGGCCGGACGCGAGGTGGGGGGCGCGCCCGGCCAGGGCATCACGCTGGCCGGGGGCCGGGACGGGGGACAAGACGGGGTTGCGCCCGTCCACCCGAACCCCGCGCTGAACAGGCACGACCCTCCGGAGGGCCGTGCAAGTTTCACGGCTCGGGCCGCGCACGGCACACACCGGGGTGAAAGTGCGAGAAACTCATGCAATGACCCATGCGGCGACAAACTGGGCGGGCAACGTCACCTTCCGCGCGGACCGCGTCGAGCGGCCGTCCTCCCTCGACGAGCTGCGCGCGCTCGTCGCGCGCAGCGCCAAGGTGCGCGTGCTCGGCAGCGGCCACTCGTTCAACCGGATCGCCGACTCCCCGGGCGCGCTCGTCTCGCTCGACGGCCTCACGCCGGACGTGGAGATCGACAGCGCCTCCGCCACGGTCAGGGTCGCCGCCGCCGTCCGGTACGGCGACCTCGGCCGTCGCCTGCACGACAAGGGCTTCGCGCTGCCCAACCTCGCGTCGCTGCCGCACATCTCGGTCGCCGGCTCCGTGGCCACCGGCACGCACGGCTCGGGCGACGCGAACGGCGGCCTCGCCACGTCCGTCTCCGCCGTGGAGATGGTCACCGCCGGGGGCGACCTGGTGACCCTGAGCCGGGACGGCGACCCCGGCCGGTTCCCCGGGGCGGTCGTCGCGCTCGGCGCGCTCGGCGCCGTGGTGAACCTGACGCTCGACCTCCTGCCCGCGTTCGAGGTGCGGCAGCGGGTGTACGAGGCCCTGCCGGCCGAGGCGCTGGACGACCACTTCGACGACCTCGTCTCCGCGGCCTACAGCGTGAGCCTGTTCACCGACTGGCGCTCGTCCCGGATCAACCAGGTCTGGGTGAAGGAGCGCGACGGCGAGGCGGGGGAGGCGCCGGCGGACCTGTTCGGGGCGCTGCCCGCCGACGGCCCGCGGCACCCCGTCCCGGGCATGGGCGCCGACCACTGCACGGCGCAGATGGGCGTCCCCGGCCCCTGGTTCGAGCGGCTGCCGCACTTCCGGCCCGACTTCACCCCCAGCAGCGGGGAGGAGCTCCAGGCGGAGTACATGGTGCCGCGCTCCCGGGCGGTCGAGGCGTTCCACGCGCTCGACGGCATCCGCGACCTGATCGCCCCCGTGCTGCAGATCTCCGAGATCCGAACGGTCGCCGCGGACGACCTGTGGCTGAGCCCCTCCCAGGGCCGGGACACCGTGGCCTTCCACTTCACCTGGGTCAAGGACACGGAGGCCGTGCTCCCGGTGCTGGGCGCGATCGAGGAGCGCCTGGCGCCGTTCGGCGCCCGGCCGCACTGGGGCAAGCTGTTCACCCTCCCGCCCGCCGTCCTGCGGTCGCGGTACGAGCGGCTCGGCGACTTCCGGGAGCTCGCGCGCCACTACGACCCCGACGGCGTGTTCGCCAACGAGTACGTCGAGCGGTACGTGCTGGACGCCTGACCCGCGCCGGCCGCGCCGGGCACGTCGCGACGAGACCGCCGTCGTGGATCGCCGCAGGGTTTCGGTCCCGTGCGACGCCGGTGAGCCGGACCGGGCCGCCGACGTCCGGACTGGAGTCGCTACCAGGGGCACCAGCGGCAAGCCGGCACGTCCCCGCACCCTAGATCTTGCGCCACCGGCAATTTCGGCGTCGGCCTAATGTCGCTTTCGGGCAAGGTGCTCAGGCCATGATCAGGCGGCACATCCCCATACCCGAAGGTCTTGAGCCATGTCTGAACTGTCCCGCAGGAATTTCCTCGGCACCGCCGCCGCCGTCACCGGAGCGGCCGCCGTCAGCGCGGCGTTGCCCGGTGCGGCCGCCGCGGCTGCTCTCCCGCGGAGCAAGCCCGCTCCGTCCGGCAAGCCGTACGGCGACATCCGTGACATCAAGCACGTCATCGTGGTCATGCAGGAGAACCGCAGCTTCGATCACTATTTCGGCGCGCTGAAGGGCGTGCGCGGTTTCGGCGACCGCTCGACCATCGTGCTCCCCGGTGGCAAGACCGTCTGGGAGCAGCCGAAGACGTTGACGACCGGGGCCGACACGCAGTACCCGTGGCGGCTGAGCGGGGCCAAGACCTGGAGTGGGGCGACCCCGCCGAGCGCCGAGCTCGGCGCCGCCAACTACGGCGGCACCAGCCACGGCTGGACCGACCAGCACGGCGCCTGGTACGGCGGGCTGATGAACGGCTGGTACTACGCCAAGGGCGGCCCGACCACGCTGGGCTACCTGGACCGCCGTGACCTGCCGTTCCATTACGCCCTCGCCGACGCCTACACGGTCGGCGACGCCTACCACTGCTCCGTGCTCAGCGCGACCGGCCCCAACCGCACCTACCTGTGGGGCGGGACGATCAACGCCGACCACAGGCACGGCAGCTTCACCGCCTACGACGGCGGCGACGAGCGCGGCAAGTTCCTGCCCTGGGAGTCCTACGCCGAGACGCTCCAGGCGGCGGGCGTCAGCTGGCGGGTCTACCAGTGCGCCGACGACTACGGCGACAACGGCCTGGAGTACTTCAACACCTTCGCCAAGCTCGACCCCACCCAGGGCGGGAAGGCCGCTCCGGGCGACGTCTACTACGACAACGGGGTGAAGAACGTCCCCGAGCCGGTCACCGGGCTGTCGGGCAACGCCGACAACATCACCGCCGCGATCCGCGCCGACGTGATCAACGGCACCCTGCCGCAGGTCAGCTGGATCGTGAACAACCAGTTCTTCTCCGAGCACCCGGTCACGGCGCCGAGCAACGGCGCGTACTTCCTCCGCGGCGTGCTCGACGCCCTCAACGCCGACCCCGACGTGTTCAACTCGACCCTGGTGATCATCAACTACGACGAGAACGACGGTCAGTTCGACCACGTCCCGCCGCCCGTGCCGGCGCCGGGCGAGGCGGACGAGTTCGTCTCCGGCACCATGGCCGCGTACGGCGTCACCCAGCCGCTCCCCGTCGGGCTCGGCTTCCGCGTGCCGCTCATCCTGATCTCGCCCTGGACCCGCGGCGGCTGGGTGACCTCGGAGGTCTCCGACCACACCTCGGTCATCCAGTTCATGGAGAAGTGGACCAGCGCGCTCGGCAAGCCCGCCGTCTCGCCCAACATCAGCGACTGGCGGCGCAAGGTCTGCGGCGACCTGACGAACGCCTTCGACTTCGAGAAGCCCGTTTACGGCATGCCCGACCTGCCGGAGACCGGGCCTCTCATCCCCGAGACGCGGTACACCCCGCTGCCGGGCGACAACACGATGCCTGCCCAGGAGGCGGGAACCAAGCGGGCGCGTCCGCTGCCGTACCAGCCGAACGCCAACCTGACCGGGTTCACCGGCGGGCCGTCCGGCGCGGTGGCGAACCTGGCGTTCAGCAACGAGGCCCCGTTCGTGACCAAGGCCAGTCACTTCGCCGTCTACAACAACCGGGCGGGGCTCCCGTCGCTGGCGCAGTACCCGGCCGCGTTCCCGGGCCAGTACACGGTCCCGGCGAAGGCGACGGCGTCCGGAACCGGCCCCGTGGGCGCCTCGGCCGGCGACACCGCGTACGACATCACCGTCACCGGGCCGAACCGGTTCCTGCGCCGTTTCGTCGGTGACCTCGCCGCCGCCGGCAAGGACCTCGTCGTCGAGGCGGCCTATTACGACGGCAAGTCGACCGCGCGGCCGAAGCTGAAGCTCTGGTTGCGCAACAACGGGGATGCGCCCGTGACGTTCATGATCACGCACAACAACTACATCTCGGACACCCCGCAGACCGTGAAGGTCGCCGCGCACGGCAAGGAGGCGTGGGCGGTCAGCCCGCTGGGCGTCAGCGGCGGCTGGTACGACGTGACCGTTACGGCCGACTGCGACGCGGCCTGGTCGCAGCGGTTCGTCGGCCACCTGGAGACCGGAGAGGCCAGCGTCACCGGCTGATCGAGCGTGCCGTACCGGAAAGGCCCTTCCGTGTCACGCGGGAGGGCCTTTCGACGCGGCGGCCCGCGAAAGCCGGCCGTCGAACATCGAGGCCGCCGCGCCCACGATCATCATGACCGCCGCCGCCGAGAAGACGACGACCAGCCCCTGGTGCACGGGACCGGAGATCATGGTGGGGAAGAACGCGTTCCCCGTGAGGCGGTCCTGCGCGGCGGGGGGCAGGGCGTGCAGGACGTCCGGCGGCAGCAGCGTCCGCACGGGGTTGTACCCGAGGAACGCGGCGAACACGCTGCCGACCGGCGGCAGGTGGCCCACGGCCTGCGCGGCCGCGGCGGGCACGCCCGCCCGCTCCAGGCTGGAGGTGAGCACGCCGGGAAGGCTCGTCGCCAGGCCGACGATCAGCAGCGAGAAGAAGATGCCGATCGACAGGGCCTGCCCCGAGTTCTGGAAGGTGCCGCGCATCCCGGCCGCCGCGCCCCGCTGGTGGGCCGGGACGCTGCTCATCACCCGCGAGGTGTTCGGGGAGGAGAAGACGCCCGACCCGACGCCGTTGACCGCCAGCAGCAGCGCGAACGCCCAGTACGGGAAGTCGACCGGCAGGGCCAGCAGGCCCAGGAAGGTGGCGGCCGTGATGAGGAGCCCGCCGGAGGCGAACAGCCGCTGGCCGTACCGGTCGGACAGGTATCCGGACACGGGCCCGGCGGCCAGGAAGCCCACGGTCAGCGGCAGCATGTAGATCCCCGCCCACAACGGGGTGTCCTCGAACGCGAAGCCGTGCAGCGGGAGCCAGATGCCCTGCAGCCAGATGATCAGCATGAACTGCAGGCCGCCCCGGCCCATGGCCGACAGCAGCACGGCGAGGCTCCCGGCCGAGAACTGCGGGATCCGGAACAGGTTCAGGTGGAACATCGGCTCGGCGACCCTGGCCTCGATCACGCAGAAAGCCGCCAGCAGCGCGACGCCGCCGGTCAGCCCCGCCAGCACCCACGGGTTCGTCCACCCGGTCGCGTGCCCGCCGTACGGCTGGATGCCGTAGGTGATGGCGGCCAGCAGCACCCCGAGCCCCAGCGCGAAGGTGACGTTGCCCGGCCAGTCGAGCCGCCCGCGCCTGCGCTCGCCCAGCTCGTTCAGCGAGGCGTACGACCAGACGGTGCCGGCCAGCCCGATCGGCACGCTGACGAGGAAGACGGCCCGCCAGTGCCACTCCGACAGCAGGCCGCCGATGAGCAGGCCGAGGAACGAGCCCGCGATGGCGGCCACCTGGTTGACCCCGAGCGCCGTGCCGCGCTGCCGCAACGGGAAGGCGTCGGTCAGGATCGCGGTCGAGTTGGCGAACAGCATGGCGCCGCCCACACCCTGCACCACCCGCCAGCCGATCAGCCACAGGGCGCCCGGGCCGCCGCTCAGCGGGTCGAGCGACAGGCCGATCGAACCGGCCGTGAATATGACGAAGCCGCTGTTGTAGATCCGCACCCGGCCGAACATGTCCCCGAGCCGCCCGGCCGGGACCACGAGGACGGCCGAGACGAGCAGGAAGCCCATGATCATCCACAGCAGGTACCCGACGTTGGCCGGCCGCAGGGGATCGAGCCCGATGCCCCGGAAGATCGCCGGGAGCGAGATGATGACGATCGACGAGTTGACGGTCGCCAGCAGCATTCCCAGCGTGGTGTTCGAGAGCGCCACCCATCGGTAGCGGGGGTGGTCCCGGTCGAACCGGCCCGCCCTCCGGTCCCGCCCCGCCGTCGCCGTCGTCGATCCCGTCGCGTCAGCCATGCCCGTGTCCTCCCGGGACACGACGATAGTACTTGCTTTGGGTAACTAACTACCGGGGCCGGGAGGACGGGCGCAGGCGTGTGACGTGCGGGCGGCTACTTGGCCAGGAAGGCCAGCAGGGCCTCGGTCACCTCCGCGGCGTGGGTCCACAGCAGCCCGTGCGGGGCGCCGTCGATCTCCACGTACTCGGCCGAGGGCAGCAGCCGGTGGAACGGGCGGCCCGTGGCGTCGATCGGCAGGATCCGGTCCGCCGTGCCGTGCAGGATCAGCGTCGGCACGTCGATCTTCGGGATGTCCCCGCGGAAGTCGGTCGTCCAGGTCGGCACGCTGGCCGCGGAGGCGTAGAAGGACGCGCCGGCGGCCACGTTCCAGCTCGCGCGCAGGGCCTCCTCGCTCAGCCGGCTGCCCAGGTTCTCGTCGGTGTTGTAGAAGTTCGCGTAGAAGTCGGTGAAGTACGCGTAGCGGTCCGCGGTCACCGCCTCCAGGATGCCGTCGAACACGGCCTGGTCCACGCCGCCGGGGTTGTCGTCGGTCTTGCGCAGGAAGGGCTCGAGCGAGGCGAGGAAGGCCGCCTTGGCCACCCGCTCCGAGCCGTACGTCCCGATGTACCGGGCGACCTCGCCGGTGCCCATGGAGAACCCGACGAGCACGACGTCGCGCAGGTCCAGGGTCGTGAGCAGCGTGTTCAGGTCGGCGGCGAAGGTGTCGTAGTCGTAGCCCGTGGTGGGCTGGCTCGACCGGCCGAACCCGCGGCGGTCGTAGGCGATGACGCGGTAGCCGGCGTCGAGCAGGGCCGGGATCTGCCTCTCCCAGGAGTGCCCGTCCAGAGGGTACCCGTGGATGAGGACGACCGGCTGCCCCGTACCGTGGTCCTCGTAGTAGATCTCGATGTCGGTGCTGTTCTCCTGCCCGACGGTGATGTACGCCACGACGATCTCCTTCGCTCACGTGGGCGGGGGACGGTCTCGGGGGTGCCCGCATGTTCCGGAAAAACCTAGCGCACGATTACATTGTGCACAAGTAAAGTGATCGCAAGGAACGTCGTCGCCCCGAGAACGGGTAGGTCAGACGGCAGGCTCCGCGCCGCCGCGCGTGTACGCGGTGACGTTCGCGATGATCCGGCGGAGGGTGGCGAGGGTCCGGGCGAACTCGTCCGGGTCGAGGCCCATGGCGTCCCCGACCGTCGCCGGCAGGCCCCTCGTGCGCTCCCGCAGGGCGGATCCCCGCTCGGTCAGGGTGATCTGCACCGCGCGCTCGTCGTCGGCCCGGCGCTCCCTGCGCAGCAGGCCGTTCGCCTCCAGCCGCTTGAGCAGCGGCGTCAGCGTGCCGTAGTCGAGCTGGAGCGCGGCGCCGAGGTCCTTGACGGAGGCCCCGGCCGCGTCGCGGCGCCACAGCACCAGCAGCACGAGATACTGCGGGTACGTCAGGCCCAGTTCCTCCAGGATCGGCCGGTAGAGGCCGGTCACGGCGCGGGAGGCCGCGTAGAGGGCGAAGCACATCTGGTCGTCGAGGATCGCCGACAGACTCCGCCGGTCGAGGTCGCTGCCGCTCATCCGCCGAGCGTAGCTCCTCTTGTGCGCGAGCAGCGTGTGCACGGTCAAATCGCACGCGAGTAATCTCCGGCAGGGCTCGTGAGGACGCCCGGGCGGGCCGCGCGGAGGCGCCGCCTCCGGCCGGGAACGAGCCGGCCGGGGCCGGCGGGACCGCGATTCCGGCGCCCCCGACGCCTCGGCGCCGCGGGCCCGCCCGGCATTGTCCGAACCGGGATCGGGAACGGTCCAAAACACCGTCCGGCCGTCCCACCGCAGCCGGCCGGCGCCTACCGTGCCCGCCGGATGAAGTCGCGGGTGGTCGCGGTCCCCGCCTCGCTGAGGAAATCGGCGAGATCCTCCGTGATCAGGGTCTTGTCGACCCCGACGGTGACGTCCTCCCGGCCGAACTCGGCCACCACCAGCCCCCCGGCCAGGTCCCCCGTCCGGCGGATCCGGACGCGCAGCGCCGGCACCGGACGGGGCTCGTCCACGGGCTGCAGGAGCCCGAGGACGTCGATCGCCACATCGTTCAGGGGCTTCGTGAGCTCCGGGGCGAACTGCGCCTCATCGACGTACGCGATGATGCGGTGTTCCGGAAACGTGCGGCTGATCACACCAGGACAGCTGCGCAACAGGGGAGTCCGGCGGATCTCCACTGAGGGTTGCGTCGGTGATGACACGGATCATCCACCGTATCCCTTCTGCACGAATATATCCGATTGTTTCAAACAGCGGCTCCCCGAGTGCCAGAAAAGTTTTGCGCATCCGCCTGGTTCGTGCACTGGTGTATCCGTAAAATTAGGCTTCATCCCTTTGGGTGGATGTATGTGCGGAACCAATCACTTTAATTAGCTCATCGGCGAGTTGTGTGCATTGTTCCGCTGTGTAGCCTCTGGGGGCACGGAAGATCAACCGCTCGCCCACGCCGGCCGGGACGTCGACGATCTCCCAGCCGATCCACTGCGTGATGGCCAGCCCCTTCAGGCTGTCGGCGTCCATGCCGAGCCCCGCGGCCAGCGCCTCCAGCCGCCACATGTCCGGCATGCGGGGGACCCGGCCGCTGAGCACGTCGGTGATCCATTGGGCGGTCAGGCGCTGGCCCGTGCTCTCACTCATGGATCGCAGGGCGAGCGTCCGGATGCTGATCCCCTGGTCTTCGAGGTGCTCCCGGATGCAGTCGTTCAAGGGAGTGGGGGGCGAATCGGCTGTCACGCGGCGGGGGGCCATTCGGTTGTCAGCTCCTCGGGGTTTTTCTCTCCGTGATCGCCCCCATCATGCCCGCTAGATCTTGCTGACAGGGCCGGAATCCCCGACGAAGCATAGGTTCGTTCTGTCAACAAGATGGGTCGGGGCGCGACCGCGCAGGTGGGGAAGCGTTTGGGGAATCTTTCTGAATCGCCTGCGCACGCTTTCCCTCCGCATTACAGTTCATGGCTGTCAGCGAATTCTGATGACGCGGATTCTCCTGACAGGCATCCTCGATCGGGATTTCGCGCCGCCGCTCCTCAGGGGGAGGCGATCCCGATCCGGGTGCGCGCTCCGCGTACGACGGCCTTCATCCGCCGTCGTCGCGCGCATCCGGTCCCGGCAGCACGGAAGCGCGTCGCGTCTTCCGCCGACCTCGTGAAAGGAATCGTCTCTTGACGATGAAGAAAGCTCTGGTCACCGGCGTGCTGGCCGCCTCCGCCGCGGTCTCGTCGGTCGCGCTGTCACAGGCGCCGGCGAGCGCCAACGACACCACATCGACCCCGCGCTCGGTCACGGTCACGGTGCACGTCACCAAGACGAAGAAGCACGTCGTGCGGCACAGGCGCCCCAAGATCAAGATCGTCCGCAAGTACATCCACGAGTACATCGTGAAGGGCACGACCTACGTGCTGCCGGACTGCCAGTACGTGGTCCACGGGGGCGTCTACGTCTCGGCGTCCTGCGGCCCGGACCTGACCCGTCCGGTCTACGTCGCGCGCGGCCGCGTCTACGACCTCCCCGGCGACTGGTGCGACCGCGCTCCGAGCACCATGCCCGGCCTGGGCCTGAGCGACGCGGTGTACGTCCTGAACGGCCGCTGGTTCGCGATGCCGGGCTACTGATGCGACCAGCGCACCGGCCTCCCCGGTCGCGCTGGTTCGGCCTCCCTGGCCGGAGGTCCGGATAGGGCTGAGGACGGCCCCGGCCAAGGGGGTGCCGGTCAACGGCCCCGGCCCGAGTGACCAGGTCAGGGTGGCGCCGCTCGGCGGTCCCGACCGCACACGGGGTCGCCGGCCGGCGACGTCGCCGCCGCGGTTCAGGGTGTGAGGCCCCCGGAACCGCGGTGGCGACGGCACCGCACCATCCCCGCGGGAGCGTAGCCCGCGGGGATGCACGAAGACCCGGAGACGCTTTAGGGGGGTGTTTCCGGGATGTTCGCGGCGTGGGCGGGTTTCCGACGCCCGCCCGGCCAGCTCGCGCCCTGCACCTGGGCATGAGCGGCGCGACTGGAGTGCCGCGACGAGAGCGGCTGCGACGGGGCTCGCAGCCGCTCTCCTTCATGCCCGGTCCCGGACTCAACAGGCGGAGTCGGCGAGGACCCAGTAGTCGGGTCCGGTCTGCCGCAGGGCGTGGACGGTGAAGGTGTTCCACAGCCCCATGGCGTCGTTCGAGCCGTTGGCGTAGGTGTAGCCGCCCGACTGGTGGGCCCGTCCGGCCGTGGTGTGGGCGTAGTTGCTGGCCCGCACGCACGTCCCCGTCGGCGTGGGCGTGGGCGTGGGCGTCGGGCTGGCCGTCGGCGTCGGCGTCGGGGTCGGTGTGGGGGTGGGGGTGGGCGTGGATCCGCCGCCGTCCAGGCCGAAGAAGCGGGCGTCGTGGTAGGCCGAGCAGATCGTGTCGAGGAAGTAGGCCGCCGTGGCGCCGCACTGGTCGGCGGCGCTCCCGGGGTCGACGGGCAGCCCGTGGCCCATCCCGGCGATCTCGTACAGGCGCACGTCGTCGGCGCCGTACACCTTCAGCGTCGTGCCGCCGGTGAGCGACTGGGTGGACGTGGGGGTCTGCGACACTCCGCGGACGTTGGTCCACTGGTCGCGCAGCTGGGTTCCGTTGGCCGGGGTGACGGTGTAGTCCGACTGGCCCTGCCAGATCGCGACACGCGGGTACGGCCCGGAGTAGCCGGGGTAGGCGGCCCGTACGAGGTCGCCCCACTGCTGCGGGGTCTTGTTCGTGGCGCTGTACTGGCAGCCGGACGCCTCCGTGAGGCTGCTCGCGCACCGGTACGCGAGGCCCGCCCCGATGGAGCCGGCCGCGAAGACGTCCGGGTACGCCGCGAGCATGACGGCCGACATGGCGCCGCCCGCCGACAGGCCGCTGACGTAGACCCGCGCGGGATCGGTGCCGTACTGGGAGACGGCGTAGGCCACCATGGCCCGGACCGAGGCCGCCTCGCCCTGGCCCCGGCTGGTGTCGCCGGTCTGGAACCAGTTGAAGCAGCTGGAGGAGTTGTTGGCGCTGCTGGTCTGCGGCAGCACCAGGGCGAAGTTCCACTGGTCGGCGTACTTGCGCCAGCCCGAGTTGGCGAAGTAGCCGCTCGCGTCCTGGGTGCAGCCGTGCAGGAGCACCACCAGGGGCCGGCCGCTCGGCAGGCCGTCGGGGCGGTAGGCGTACATGGACAGGTTGCCGGGGTTGGACCCGAACGAGGAGACCTGCACCAGCGACGCCGCCTGGGCGGGAGTCGTGGTCAGGGCGGCCGCGGCGAGCCCGGACAGCGCGAGGAGGACGGCCAGGAGGGCGCGGGCGGTCCGGGACGGCCGCGCGGAGAGGGGTGTGACCATGGGGGTGCTCCTTGTGACCTGGATCACGGTCCTTACCGCGCACGCTAGGTCGTCGGTGATCCTCCCGACATGTCCGCGAAACACACTCTTCGCCCGCCTGTCATGGCCCTGTCGAGGAGGCGTGGCCGACGGGCGGCTCCGCGGGGTTGACAGGCCCCCGGTCGCGGCCGCTATCGTTCAGGCAGCCGGACGGCTGCATATGAGGAACGGCGGACGATGGACGAGGTGTTCAAGGCGCTGGCCGACGCCAGCCGCCGCCGCCTGCTCGACAGCCTGAACGCCCGCAACGGCCAGAGCCTGCGGGAACTGTGCGCCGGGCTCGACATGGCCCGGCAGTCGGTCAGCAAGCACCTGGCCGTGCTGGAGGCCGCCAACCTCGTGACCACGGTCTGGCGGGGCCGGGAGAAGCTCCACTACCTGAACCCCGTGCCCATCAACGCCATCGCCGACCGGTGGATGAGCCGGTACGACCGCGAGCGGGCGGGCGCGCTCGCCGACCTGAAGACCGCATTGGAGCTGGAGCCCATGGGCGACCCGGAGTTCGTCTACACGATCTACATCAAGACGACGCCGGAGCGGCTGTGGCAGGCGCTCGTCGACCCGGCCTTCACCCGGCGCTACTGGGGGATCGGCTTCACCTCCGACTGGCGGCCCGGGTCGCCCATGACCTGGGAGAAGGACGGCGTCACCGTCGCCGACCCCGAGCAGGTGGTCGTCGCGGCCGAGCCCGGCCGCCGGTTGTCGTACACCTGGCACACGCTCACCCCGGAGTTCGCCGCGGCCGTGGGGCTGGACGAGGAGACGGCCGCGCGGCTGCGGGGCGAGCGGCGCTCGACCGTCACGTTCGAGATCGAGCCCGCGGGGGAGGCGGTCCGGCTGACCGTGGTCCACGGCGGCTTCGAGCCGGGCGGCGAGATCCGGGGGATGGTGGGCCAGGGCTGGCCCGCCGTGCTGTCGAGCCTGAAGTCGCTGCTGGAGACCGGGGACCCCCTCCCTTAAGAGGCCGCTGGGTGGGCCGCCGTCAGGCCAGGAGCGTCCCGAAGACCAGTGAGAAGAACGCGTCGAAGGCCTCGCCGGAGCGTTCGGCGCGCGCCCTGACGAGCGTCCCCTCCCATGCGCTGAGCACGAAGACGGCCGTCGCCTCGGGGTCGAGGCCGGGCCGCAGGTCTCCGGCCCTGCGAGCCTCGTCGAGAACCCCGGTGATCAGGGCCGACCACTGCGCGAACCCCTCCCGCACGGCCGTCCGCAGCGTCTCGCTGTGGTCGGCGATCTCGGCGCTGAAGTTGCCGAGCATGCAGCCCCGGGCGAAGCCGTGCCGTACGGTCTCGTCGCGGAGGAACTCGAAGTGGGCGCGCAGCCGGGCCAGCGGTTCGACGCTCCGGTCGGTCAGGTCCCGCATGCGCACGGTCTCGCCGTAGCGGTCGAGCGCCACGACGGCGAGCGCCTCCTTGCTGGGGAAGTGGTTGTAGAACGACCCCTTGGGGACGCCGGCCGCGTCGGTGATGTCCTTCACGCCGGCGGCGTTGTAGCCCCGGGCGTGGAACTGCTCGAACGCGGCCTCGACGATCTCCTTGCGCATGCCGACCCTGGCCATGCGATCAATATGTCCGGTCGTCTCGCCCGACGTCAAACCGCCGTACGTCCGGTCAGCCGCGGGCGAGGCGGGGGAGCAGCGCGGAGGCGATCGCGATCATCGCGGCGGCCGTGACGAGCAGCACCCCGAAGTCGAGCGCGAGCCGGGCGTCGGTGCCGGCCAGCAGCCCCCGCAGCGCCTCGACCTCGTAGCTCAACGGGTTGACGTGGTTGACGACCTGCAGCCAGCCGGGCATGAGCTGCACCGGGTAGAGCGCGTTGGACGCGAAGAACAACGGCATGGTGATCGCCTGGCCGATGCCCATCAGACGGTCGCGCGACAGCACGAGCCCGGCGATCGTGATCGACAGGCAGCAGAAGAACACCGAGCCCAGCACGAGGGCGAGGGCCACGCCGAGCAGCTTCAGCGGGTTGGCCGTGATGTGCACGCCGAGCACCAGCGCGAGCAGGAGCACGACGACGGCCTGCGCCAGCGCCCGGACCCCGGCGGCGAACGCCTTGGCCCCGACCAGCGCGACCCGGGGCGTCGGCGTGACCAGCAGCTTGGCCAGCACCCCGGCGTCCCGCTCCCAGATGATCTGGATGCCGTAGAAGATGGCGATGAACAGCGCCGACTGCGCGAGGATGCCGGGGGCGAGGAAGTCCAGGTAGGGCGTCGAGCCCGTGGGGATCGCCCGGATCCGGGTGAAGACCTGGCCGAACACGAGCAGCCACAGGGCCGGCTGGATCGCCCGGGTGACCAGCTCGGTGCGGTCGTGGCGCAGCTTCTGCAGCTCCACCAGGCACATCGTGCCGGTGCGCGAGAGCGCCGTGCGGACCAGGCCGGGCGACCCGGCCTCAGCCGACGCGGCGGGCGGTGCGACGGGCGGCGCGGACATCGCGGATCCCTCCGTTCTCTGTCTCGGGGGCGAGCGCGTCCCCCGTGTGGTGGCGGAACACGTCGTCGAGCGTGGCGCCGGGGCCGAGCGCGCCCTTCAGCGCGGCGGGGGAGCCGACGGCCCTGACCCGGCCGCGGTGCATGAGCGCGACGCGCTCGCAGTGCTCGTCGGCCTCCTGCATCGCGTGGGTCGTGACGAGCACGGTCATGCCCGTCTCGGCCCGGACGGCCTCGATCCGGTCCCACACGCCCTCGCGGGCCACCGGGTCGAGGCCCACCGTCGGCTCGTCGAGGATCAGCAGCCGCGGGGCGCTGACCAGGGCCTGGGCGAGCTCCAGCCGGCGCAGCATGCCCCCGGAGTAGGTCTTCGCCTGCCGGTCGGCCACGTCGGCGAGGCTCACGGCGTCGAGGGCGGCGGCCACCTGCTCGGCCCGCGCGCGACGGGGCAGGTCGTAGAGCCGGGCGAACAGCGCGACGTTCTCCCTGCCCGTCAGCGTGCCGTCGGCCGACAGCTGCTGGGGGACGTACCCGATCAGGCGGCGCACGGCCGTCCTGTCGCGGCCGACGTCCCGGCCCAGCACCTCGATCGTGTCCGGCGGGGCGGGCAGCAGCGTGGTGATCATCCTGATGGTGGTGGTCTTGCCGGCGCCGTTCGGCCCGAGCAGGCCGAACACCTCGCCGGGTTCGATCAGCAAATCGAGCCCGTCGACCGCGACGGTCGCGCCGAAGGCGTGCCGCAGTCCCGTGCACCGTACGGCGGGGGTCACTGGTCCTCCTCCTCGGCCAATTCGGAAAGCAGGTGCCGCAGGGCGGGGAGCGCGGCGCCGATGGCGGCGAGCTCCCCCGGGGGCAGCCGGTCGAGGGCGTCGCCGACGAGCATCCGGCGTGACTCCCGCCACCGGGCCATCCGCGCGACCGCGGCGTCGGTGACGAAGAGCCGGGCCGCCCGGCGGTCCGCGGGGTCGACCTCCCGGCGCAGCAGCCCGGCGTCGGCCAGCTGGTTCACCAGCGTGCTCACCGAGTTGCCGGCCAGGTGGAGCCCGCGGGCGGCGGCGGCGACGCCGATCCCCGGCTCGGCCGCGACGATCTGGAGCAGCTCCACGTGCGCGCCGCGCAGCCGGGGGCCGGGCAGCTGCTCGCGCAACCGGCGGCGGGTGACCCGCCGTATCCCCGTGAGGACGGTCATCAGCTCCTCGGCCGTGGCCTGAGCAGGGGCGGCACTCATGGGACCAATATAGCTCCTATTGAGAGGTATTTGACCCGGGGGTCCCCGCGGCCCGCGCGGGCGTCCCGCCTACCGTGAGGGAGTGGGGGAGATCCTCGTCGGGACGGCGTCGTGGACGGACCGGACGCTGCTGCGGTCGGGCTGGTACCCGCCCGACGTCACCACGCCCGAGGAGCGGCTGCGCTACTACGCCGGCCGCTTCCCCGTCGTGGAGGTCGACGCCACCTACTACGCCCTGCCCGCCGAGGGGACGGCCCGCCTGTGGGCCGAGCGGACGCCGCCGGGATTCGTCTTCGACGTCAAGGCGTTCTCGCTGCTCACCGGCCATCCGACCCGCCCGCGCGCGCTCCCCGCCGACCTGCGCGCGTCACTGGGGGAGGGCGAAGGGAACCTGTACGTCCAGGACCTCGACCCGGCCCTGGTGGAGCGGGTGTGGGAGCGATTCGTCTCGGCGCTGCTGCCGCTGCGGGAGGCGGGCAGGTTCGGCGCCGTGCTGTTCCAGTTCCCCCGCTGGTTCCCGATCGGCGGGCGCGCCAAGCGCTACATCCTGGAGTGCGGGCGCCGGTGCGGTCCGCTGCCGATCTCGGTGGAGTTCCGCAACCGCACCTGGATGACCGAGGAGAACCGGGCCGAGACGCTCGACTTCCTCCGCTCGTACGCCATCCCGTACGTGTGCGTCGACATGCCGCAGGGCCACCCGTGCTCGATCCCGCCGGTCGTGGCGGCCACGGCTGACCTGGAGATCGTCCGGTTCCACGGGCGCAGCGACAAGTGGACGAGCCACGACATCCACGAGCGCTTCGGCTACCTCTACTCGCCCGAGGAGCTGGAGGAGTGGGCGCCCCGGCTGTGCGAGCTCGGCCGGGAGGCGTCCACCACGCACGTGCTGATGAACAACTGTTACCGCGACCACGCGCAGACGAACGCCCGCCAGCTCGCGGGCATCCTCGCCGCGATGCGGGACTGCGCCGTCCGCCCCGCTCCCGCCTCCGGATGAGCCCGGCTGATGGCCGAGCCGGAGTGGCGCGCGGGGGCGGTCAGAGCTCGCCGAGCCGTCCGCGCAGGTGCCGGGCCTGCGGCTCGCTCATGCCCGCGTCGAGCGCCCGTCCGTAGGCGGCGCGGGCCTCCTCCGCCCGGCCGAGGCGGTGCAGCAGCTCCGCGCGGGTGGCGTGCCACCAGGGGTAGGCGTCGAGCCCGGCGATCTCGTCCACGAGGGCGAGGCCGGCCGCCGGGCCGTCGCGCTCGCCCACGGCGACCGCGCGGTTGAGCCGGACGACCGGGGTGTCCTGCACCGTGAGCAGCACGTCGTACCAGGACACGATCGCGTCCCACGCGGTTTCGGCGTAGGACGGGGCGAGCGCGTGGCAGGCGGCGATGGCGGCCTGGACGGCGTAGGGGTCGGGCCGCCCGGGGCTGCGCCGCAGGGCCGCTCCCGCGAGCCCGACCCCCTCCTTGATCGCCTCCGGGTTCCACCGCTCCCGGTCCTGGTCGGCCAGCAGCACCGGCCGTCCCTCCCCGTCGAGGCGGGCCTCGCGCCGGGAGTCGTGCAGCAGCATCAGCGCGAGCAGGCCGAGCACGGTCGGCTCGTCCGGCATCAGCTCGGCCAGCAGCCGGGCCAGGCGGACGGCCTCCCGCGTCAGCGCGACCCTGACCAGGTCGGCGCCCGCGCCCGCCGCGTACCCCTCGTTGAAGATGAGGTAGACGGTGGCCGCGACGCCGGACAGCCGGGCGGGCAGCTCCTCGGCGGCGGGCACCCGGTACGGGATCCGCGCCTGCGCGATCTTCTGCTTGGCCCGGGTGAGCCGCTTGGCCATGGTCGCCTCGGGCACCAGGAGCGCCCGGGCGACCTCGGCCGTGGACAGCCCGCCGAGCGTGCGCAGGGCGAGCGCGACCTGCGCCTCCAGGTTGAGCGCCGGATGGCAGCAGGTGAAGACGAGCCGGAGCAGGTCGTCGCGGACGACCTCGGGCGGCTCGGGGGCGGGGTCGATCCAGGTCATCGCCTCCGCCTCCTTGCCCGCCCGCCGGTTCTCCCGCCTGATCAGGTCGACGGCCCGGTTCTTCGCCGTGACCACGAGCCAGGCGCGCGGGTTGTCCGGCACGCCGTCGCGCGGCCACGTCTCCAGCGCCCGCACGACGGCGTCCTGCACCGCGTCCTGGGCCAGGTCGATGCCGCCGGTGACGCGGACCAGCGTGGCGAGCACGCGGGTGCCCTCCTCGCGCACCAGCCGCGCCACCGCGTCACCGGCCCCGGGCATCTCCGCGCGTCAGAACTGGATGACCGGGCGGACCTCGACGACCCCGTTCCAGGCCGCCGGGATCTTCGCCGCGACCGCCACGGCCTCGTCGAGGTCGGCGCACTCCAGGACGTAGTAGCCGGTGAGCGCCTCCTTCGTCTCGGCGTACGGGCCGTCGCTGGTGATGACGTCGCCGCCCTTGCCGCCCTGGACGCGGACGGTGGTGGCGGTGGCCGTGGGGTAGAGGGCGTGGCCGCCCCTGATGACGGCCTCGGCCGCCTCGCCGAACTCCTGGTACTCCTTCATCTCCTGGCCGTACTCGGGGCGCGTCCAGTCGACGTCGGGCGTGTAGGTGAAAGCGATATAGGTCGGCATCGGTGCTCCTTGCGTGCCCGGGCGGGTCTCCGTCGCCCGCCTTCTCCAGATGGACGAACGGCCCTCGCCCGTTCTGGACACTCTAGGCCGACCGATTTCCCGCGACCTCGCGTACGACAGGAAGAGCGGCCCGTCAGCCGGGGTTGTTCGCGTGGGTGAGCGTCTCCCAGGCCGTGAACAGCAGGTTGGTCCCTGCGGGGCGCTGCTGCTCGGTGAGCTTCTGGGTATTGGTCATCGCGATCCCCATGCGGTTGTGCAGCGCGTTGAAGCCCACCTCGGTGACCGGGCCCAGGCCGAGCGTGAGCGAGCCGCCGCACAGCCAGGACGGCACGGCCGTCCCGAGCTGGTACTTGGACTGGAACCCGAGCGCCTGGCGGAGCCGTTCCGAGACCTCCGGGTAGAGGTCCTGGCCCTGGATGCGGGTGGTCTCCGCGACATGGGAGATGGCCGAGATGCCGTACCCGGTGTGGGTGAAGTCCCGGCACGTCTCCTGGGTGAGGCCGTCGACGAACGTCGTCTGCCCCTGCCAGTACTTCACGATCTTGTCCCGGGTGTCGAGCCCGCTGCCGGGCGTCGTCTTCGGGAGCGCGCCGTCGGAGGCGATGTAGATGTAGGCCGGCACCCGGGCGCGGAACTTCGCGATGGCCTTGTCGTAGCTCGTCCGGTCCTCCAGGAAGACGGAGATGCCGACGGCGGCCTCCATCATGCTGAGCTCCCAGTTGCCGTTGCTGTTCGAGCCGTTGATCACCTTCGGCAGGTACACGGTGCGCAGCATTGTGGCGAACCGGTTGACGTTCGGCCAGCTGGAGTAGGTGTAGCGGATGATCTCGGCGGCCCGCGGCCAGACCGACCCGGCCCACCCGGTCTGCAGCGGGGCGTTGCTGTTTGTGTGGTCGGTGATCACGGCCGACCAGGCGTCCATGATCTGGATGGCCTTGGTGGCGTACCGGCTGTCGCGGGTGACGTACCAGGCCAGGGCGAGCGTGTAGGCGGCCAGCGCGTCCTGCCGCTCGTCGGTGCATCCGTAGTTGGGGTTGGAGTAGCTGCCGCACTCGACCACGGCCCGCGGCTTGGGCGTGCGCGACAGCGAGGCGAGGGAGCTGGCCATCATCTGGTCGTAGGCGGCCTTCCACGGCTGGGCGCCCGCGTTGACCTTGCTCCGGACGAAGTCGAGCTGGGCCCGGCCGACGAGCACTCCCGGATGGGTGAACGCGGCCGGGGCGGCGGCCGCCGGGGCGGCCGGCGACGCGGTGACGGAGAGGGCCGCGACGAGCGCGGCCGCGCCTATGGAGAGGGCGGAACGGCGCATGGGGGGTGCTCCTGTTTCGGCTCTGTGGCGGCGAGGAGGGGGTGACCCCCGACGGATGCGCCGGGGGAGGGGGGCCGCCTTGACCGCTCATCCCAGGGCATCCGCACGCCGCCCGTCAAGACTTTTAGGAAACTTTCCTAACATTCAGCCCGGCGGGTCCGGGCGCCCGCCCCGGGGGAAATGCGAGGCGCCGTTCATTCGCGAAATGCGCGCAGTGCGCGCCGAAAAAGCGTCGTGAACGCATTCGGGGCCGCGGGTTCGGAATGCCGTGGTTCGCGGGCTCCCTGGTTTATCGCTTTTCCATCCCTGTACCTTCGTTTACCGTTCCATAAATCTACTGCCAGGGGCTATGTCGAACCGGCCGGTATTCTCGGCACGCATCACCGTATGGGTGATGGCCCGAATTCTACGCATCTGTTAGGGGATGGAATTTGATTCCTCCTGCAATTGGAACGAGATTCGATCCGCTCGGTGGACGGCTGGCGAAAGGCGCGGCCGCCCTGACGCTCGCGGTGGCCGCGCTGTCGGTCCCGCTGCCCGCGAGCGCCGCGGCCCCGCCGTCGGGAGTCGGCGTGGCGCCGATGCGCGACGGCGTCCCCATCGTTCCGGCAACCTCCCGCCCGCACCGGTCCTGCCGCCACCACCCGGACAACCCGCGCTGCCGGCCGGGGCAGCACCGGGTCAGGCACCACCGCCCGAACGAGCACGCCGGGCCCGGCCGCCCCGAGGGGGGGCGCCCCGCTCAGCCCGCTGCGATCGGGGGCTCCTCGCCGCAGCACTCGACGAACGGGGGCAACCAGGGCGGTCCGTCGGGGCCGCGGGGGACCTCCGGCGGCACCACGGGGAACGGTCCGGTCGTGCACCACACGCCCGGCGTCGTCCACGTGCCGGAGCACGACGGGGTGAGCCGGCCGCGTCCCGTGGCGACCCCGACGGTGACGGTCACGCCGACCGTCTCCGCCACCCGGACGGTCGTCGCCACCCCGCCGCCCGTGGCCGCCCCGCCGTCCCCCGCCGCGACCGCCGAGGGCACGCCGGCGACCGGCCGCGAGGCGACCGACCCCGGTCCCCTGGTGGCGGTGCCGGCTCCGAGCCTGGGCCTGGGGCTCGACCTGGGCCTCGACCTCGGCCTCGGCCTGGGCTCGGCGCTCGGGGGCTGCTCGCGCCAGTGCGTGCCCGCCGGGAACACCGGCGTCGCCGGGCCGCTCGCCCAGACGGCCGGCGCCGTCTCGCCGTGCGCGGGCACGCTGGTCGCCTCGCCGTGCGGGCAGAGCGTGGACGACGGCGCCG
>NZ_KI866528.1:279665-309737 GCF_000511135.2 Microbispora sp. ATCC PTA-5024
GTGCGGGCAGAGCGTGGACGACGGCGCCGTCTCGCCGTGCGCGGGCACGCTGGTCGCCTCGCCGTGCGGGCAGAGCGTGGACGACTACGTCCGTGCCGCCGTCATCGCCGTCCTGGCGACCGGCACGCACACGGGTTGCCGTCCGGTGATCGCCGCGTCCGCCGCCGCGACGGCCGCCGTGGCGACCCCGCGGCGGGCCTGCGCGTCCCAGGCGATCATGCCGCTGCTGTGGCCGCGGTCGACCGTCGCCCAGACGGAGGCGGCGCCCACTCCCTGACGCCGTCCGTCCGCGGGCCGGCCGCCGCGTCCGGCCGCCCGCGGACGGAGGCGCCCCCACCACGCCCTCGCCGCGCCCCTCGTCGCGCCCTCCGCCATGCCCCCGTCGCGCCCTCCGCCATGCCCCCGTCGCTTTCTCCGCCACGTGCCCCGCCACGCCCCGAAACGATCTTGACGTTTTCTTGACGCCCCTACCAGGCGAAACCCGTTCCCGGGCTCAGTAGGGTTCCTCTCGTCTTGACGGACCTTTGATACGGAGTGGGCGCATGGTCCGGGTTGATCAGCACGTCCTGACGAGGGACGGCGCGGTGCGGCGCTGGCTGCTGGAGGGGCTGCAGGCCGACCGCGGGCAGATCGAGCACGGCCCGCACCGCAAGCACCCGTGGTGGCAGGTGATGTGTCTCACGGGCGTCGACTACTTCTCGACCCTCGGGTACCAGCCCGGCATCGCGGCCCTCGCGGCCGGGGCGCTGTCTCCGCTCGCGACCCTGATGCTCGTCCTGCTCACGCTGTTCGGCGCGCTGCCGATCTACCGCCGGGTCGCCGAGGAGAGCCCGAACGGCCAGGGCTCCATCGCGATGCTGGAGAAGCTCGCGCCGCAGTGGTGGGGCAAGCTGTTCGTGCTGGCGCTGCTGGGGTTCGCGGCCACCGACTTCGTCATCACGATGACGCTGTCGGCCGCCGACGCCACCGCGCACATCCTGGAGAACCCGTTCGTGCCCGCCGCGTTCGACGGGCAGCGGGTGCCGGTCACGCTGCTCCTGCTCGCGCTGCTCGGCGCGGTGTTCCTGATGGGCTTCAGTGAGGCGATCGGCATCGCCGTCGTGCTCGTGGGCGCGTACCTGGTCCTGAACGCGGTGGTGGTGGCGACCGCGCTGGTGCACGTGCTGGAGCACCCGCACGTGATCGTCGACTGGGAGCGGGTGCTGACCCACACCTACAGCAGCCCGCTCGCCATGGTCGGGCTGTCCCTCGTCGTGATGCCGAAGCTCGCGCTCGGCCTGTCCGGATTCGAGACCGGCGTGGCCGTGATGCCGGTGGTCAGGGGCGACCGGGCGCGCCGCATCGCCGGCACCAAGCGCCTGCTCACGGCGGCCGCCCTGATCATGAGCGTCTTCCTGATCCTGAGCAGCGTCGTCACGACCGTGCTGATCCCGGCGAAGGAGTTCGAAGCCGGGGGCAAGGCGTCCGGGCGGGCCCTCGCCTACCTCGCGCACGGCTTCCTGGGCGACTGGTTCGGCACGGTCTACGACGTCAGCACGATCGCGATCCTCTGGTTCGCCGGGGCGTCGGCGATGGCCGGGCTGATCAACCTGGTCCCGCGCTACCTTCCCCGGTACGGCATGGCGCCGGACTGGACCCGCGCCGTGCGCCCCCTGGTGCTGGTCTTCAGCGTCATCGCGTTCGCGATCACGATCATCTTCCGGGCCGACGTGGACGCCCAGGGCGGGGCGTACGCGACGGGCGTGCTGGTCCTGATCCTCTCGGCGGCCGTCGCCGTGACGCTGTCGGCGTGGCGGCGGGGGAGGATCCGGGCCGTCGCGGCGTTCGGGGTGATCGCCGCCGTCTTCGCGTACACGCTGGTCGACAACGTGATCGAGCGGCCCGACGGCGTGAAGATCGCGTCGTTCTTCATCGTGGTCATCGTCGTGACCTCGCTGATCTCGCGGGCGACGCGGTCCACCGAGCTGCGGGTCAGCGAGATCCACTTCGACCCGCTGGCCGAGCGGTTCGTCAACGAGGCGACCGGCGAGATCCACCTGATCGCCAACGAGCCGCACCTGCGCGACCAGGACGAGTACAACGACAAGCGGCGCGAGCAGTGGCTGAACCACCGGCTGCGCAGCGACGAGCCCGTCATGTTCGTCGAGGTCACGGTCGTCGACGCCTCCGACTTCGAGACCGAGCTGCGGGTGCGCGGCGAGGAGCGGTACGGCCACCGGATCCTGCGTTACGAGAGCCCGACGGTGCCCAACTCGCTGGCCGCGCTCCTGCTCCGCCTGCGCGACAGGACCGGGCACGCGCCGCACATCTACTTCCACTGGACCGAGGGCAACCCGGTGACGGCCATGCTGCGCTATCTGCTGTTCGGCGGCGGGGACGTGCCCCCGCTCACGCGGGAGGTCCTGCGGCAGGCCGAGCCGGACATCACCCGGCGGCCGCACGTCCACGTCGGCTGACAGCCGGCCGTACGGAGAGCGTAAATACGCGCCGCCGGGCCGTATGAAACCCGTCAAGGGTGACGATGACCCATGATTTCCGGTCTTTGCTGGTCCTGTGCCCCCCGGAGAGGGGGCCGGACGCAATCACTTAGGAACTAGGAGTGGGGATGACGGACGTCATCTTCGTCGCCCTGACGGTCGCGATCTTCGTGATCCTCGGGCTTGTCGTCAAGGCGGTGGAGCGCCTGTGAGCGCCGTCAACGCCATCGGCCTCGCCGTGTGCGCCGCGCTGGTGGTCTTCGTGGTCGCGGCCCTGCTGTTCCCGGAGCGCTTCTGATGTCGTCGACCACTGCGGGGATCCTGTTCATCGGGTCTCTGATCGTCGCTCTTGCGGTGTGCTACCGGCCGCTCGGCGACTACATGTACCGCGTCTACACGGGCACTCGCCATCTGGCCGTGGAACGGGGCATTTACCGCGTGATCGGTGTGCGACCCGACGCCGAACAGCGCTGGAGCGTCTACGCCCGCAGCGTGCTGGCCTTCTCGGTGATCTCGATCCTGTTCCTGTACGGCCTGCAGCGGCTGCAGAACCACCTGCTGCTGAGCCTGGGCATGGACGCGGTGCAGCCGTCCCTCGCCTGGAACACCGCGGTCAGTTTCGTGACGAACACGAACTGGCAGGCCTACTCGGGTGAGTCCACCATGGGTCACCTGGTACAGACCGGCGGTCTGGCCGTGCAGAACTTCGTGTCCGCCGCGGTCGGGATGGCCGTGGCCATCGCACTGGTCCGCGGGTTCGCGCGCAGGCGCACCGACGACCTCGGCAACTTCTGGGTCGACCTCGTGCGTGGCACGGTGCGGATCCTGCTGCCCATCGCCTTCGTCGCCGCCGTCGCCCTCGTCGCGGGTGGGGCGATCCAGAGCCTGGGCGACCACCACGTCTGGTCGACGCTGACCGGCGGCGAGCAGACCTTCACGCCGGGGGCCGTGGCCTCCCAGGAGGCCATCAAGGAACTCGGCACCAACGGCGGCGGCTTCTTCAACGTCAACTCCGCCCACCCGTTCGAGAACCCGACGGCGTGGACCAACTGGCTGGAGATCTTCCTCCTGCTGGTGATCAGCTTCTGTCTGCCCCGCACCTTCGGCAGGATGGTGGGGGACAACCGGCAGGGTTACGCGATCGTCGCGGTCATGGGTGCCCTCGCGCTGCTGAGCGTCATGGTGACCAACTGGGCCGAGCTGGCCCACAACGGCACGGTGCCGCAGGCTGTCGGCGCGGCGATGGAGGGGCGCGAAGTCCGGTTCGGCGTGTCGAACTCCGGGGCGTTCGCGAGCGCTACCACGCTGACCAGCACCGGCGCGGTGGACTCCTTCCATGACTCCTACACCGCCATCGGCGGCGGCATGCTGATCTTCAACATGCTCCTCGGTGAGGTGGCTCCCGGGGGCACCGGGTCGGGCCTGTACGGCATGCTCATCCTGGCCGTCATCACGGTCTTCGTGGCCGGGCTGATGGTGGGCCGCACTCCGGAGTACCTGGGCAAGAAGATCGGCGCACGGGAGATCAAGCTCGCCTCGATGTACTTCCTGGCCACGCCCATGCTGGTGCTGATCGGCCTGGCCGTCGCGATGGGGACCGAGACGGGCCGGGCCGCGATGCTCAACAGCGGGGCGCACGGGCTGTCGGAGATTCTCTA
The DNA here is from genome assembly GCF_000511135.2 of Microbispora sp. ATCC PTA-5024. Taxonomy (NCBI): domain Bacteria; kingdom Bacillati; phylum Actinomycetota; class Actinomycetes; order Streptosporangiales; family Streptosporangiaceae; genus Microbispora; species Microbispora sp. ATCC PTA-5024. Next base: position 283,801 of record NZ_KI866528.1, read on the forward strand.
TGCCTACACCTCGGCCTCGAACAACAACGGGTCGGCCTTCGCCGGGGTGAGTGTGAACACCGACTTCCACAACACCACTCTCGGGCTGTGCATGGCCCTCGGCCGGTTCCTGCCGATGGTGCTGGTCCTCGCGCTGGCGGGGTCGCTGGCCCGGCAGGCCCCTGTCCCGGCGTCGGCCGGCACGCTGCCGAGCCACCGTCCGCAGTTCGTCGGAATGCTGGTCGGCGTGACGCTCGTCCTCGTCGCACTCACCTTCCTCCCCGCGCTGGCGCTGGGACCGCTGGCAGAAGGAATTCACTGACATGTCGACCCCCGTGCTCGAAACGCCGGGCCGAACCCCGGCCCCTGCCCCGCAGAAGAGCGGGAAGGTGGGCGGCGGTCTGCTCGACCCCAAGCAGCTCCTCACCTCGTTGCCCGGCGCGCTCAGGAAACTGAACCCGGTCACGCTGTGGCGCAACCCGGTGATGTTCATCGTGGAGATCGGCGCGGCGTTCACCACGGTCCTGGCGGTCATCGATCCGTCGTTCTTCGCCTGGGCCATCGTGGTGTGGCTCTGGCTGACCGTCGTGTTCGCCAACCTGGCCGAGGCGGTGGCCGAGGGCCGCGGCAAGGCCCAGGCGGCCACGCTGCGGGCGGCCAAGCGCGACACCACCGCCCGCCGTCTGAAGAACTGGACGCCCGGCGCTCGGGCCTCGGAGTGGGACTCGGTCGGCGCCCCCGAACTCAGGCAGGGCGACCACGTGATCGTCGAGGCAGGGGAGATCATCCCCGGTGACGGCGACGTGGTCGAGGGTATCGCGAGCGTGGACGAGTCGGCCATCACCGGGGAGTCCGCGCCCGTCATCCGGGAATCGGGCGGCGACCGCTCCGCCGTCACCGGCGGCACCAGGGTGCTGTCGGACCAGATCATCGTGAAGATCACGCAGAAGCCGGGGGAGAGCTTCATCGACCGGATGATCGCGCTCGTCGAGGGCGCCAACCGGCAGAAGACGCCCAACGAGATCGCGCTCAACATCCTGCTGGCCGCCCTCACGATCATCTTCCTGGTCGCGACCGTGACCATGCAGCCGCTCGCGATCTACTCGAAGGCGCAGAACCCCGGCGTGCCCGACTCTCTCGCCCTCAACGGCGACGGCGTCACCGGCGTCGTGCTGGTCTCGCTGCTCGTGTGCCTCATCCCCACGACCATCGGCGCGCTGCTGTCGGCCATCGGCATCGCCGGCATGGACCGGCTCGTCCAGCGGAACGTGCTGGCCATGAGCGGCCGGGCCGTCGAGGCCGCGGGCGACGTCAACACCCTGCTCCTGGACAAGACCGGGACGATCACGCTGGGCAACCGGCAGGCGTCGGAGTTCGTCCCCGTCGAGGGCGTCCCCGAGGAGGAGCTGGCCCAGGCGGCCCAGCTCGCCAGCCTCGCCGACGAGACCCCCGAGGGCCGGTCGGTCGTCGTCTACGCCAAGCAGGCGTACGGCCTGCGCGAACGGCGGCCGGGCGAGCTCGCCCACGCCGAGTGGATCGCCTTCACCGCGCAGACCCGCATGTCGGGGGTGGACGTCGAGGGCCGCCAGATCCGCAAGGGCGCGGCCACGTCGGTCATGAAGTGGGTCCGCGACAACGGCGGCCACCCCACCGCCGACGTCGGCCACCTGGTCGACGGCATCTCCGCCTCCGGCGGCACTCCCCTCGTCGTCGGCGAGGTGGACAAGGGCGGCAGGGCCCGCGTGCTCGGGGTCATCCACCTCAAGGACGTGGTCAAGCAGGGCATGCGCGAGCGGTTCGACGAGATGCGCCGCATGGGCATCAGAACCGTGATGATCACCGGGGACAACCCGATGACGGCGCGGGCGATCGCCCAGGAGGCCGGGGTCGACGACTTCCTGGCCGAGGCCACGCCGGAGGACAAGCTGGCCCTGATCAAGAAGGAGCAGGAGGGCGGCCGGCTGGTCGCGATGACCGGGGACGGCACCAACGACGCCCCCGCGCTCGCCCAGGCCGACGTCGGGGTGGCCATGAACACCGGCACCTCGGCCGCCAAGGAGGCCGGCAACATGGTCGACCTCGACTCCAACCCGACCAAGCTCATCGAGATCGTGGAGATCGGCAAGCAGCTGCTCATCACCCGCGGCGCGCTGACCACGTTCTCGATCGCCAACGACATCGCCAAGTACTTCGCGATCATCCCGGCGATGTTCGCAGCGGTCTACCCGGGCCTCGACGCCCTGAACGTCATGCGCCTGCACAGCCCGCAGTCGGCGATCCTGTCGGCGGTCGTCTTCAACGCCCTGGTGATCATCGCGTTGATCCCGCTGGCGCTGCGCGGGGTGCGGTACCGGCCCTCCAGCGCGTCCAAGCTGCTGTCGCGCAACCTCTACGTGTACGGCCTCGGCGGCATCGTCGCGCCGTTCATCGGCATCAAGCTCATCGATCTGCTGATCCACTTCCTTCCGGGGATGTCGTGATGGAACGCCTGCCCAGCTGGCTCCGCCAGCATCTCGCAGCCCTCAGGGCGCTGCTCGTCCTGACCGTGGTGACCGGGGTGATCTATCCACTCGTGACCACCGGGATCGCTCAGGCCCTGTTCAACGGCAAGGCCGACGGCTCGCCGGTCGAAAAGGACGGCAAGGTCGCCGGCAGCTTGATCATCGGCCAGTCCTTCACCGACAAGGACGGCAATCCCGTCAAGACGTACTTCCAGAGCCGGCCGAGCGCGGCCGGCGCGGGATACGACCTGACCTCGACCTCCGCCAGCAACCTCGGCCCCGAGGACGTCGTGGACGTCCTCCCGGTCCCGGGGGCCAAGGACGACGCGGGCAACCCCGACACCGGCAAGCAGAGCCTGCTCACCCAGGTCTGCGCGAGATCCAAGGCGATCGGGGAGTTCGAGGGCGTCAGCGGCGCCCGGCCGTACTGCACGGCGGACGGGATCGGCGCGGTGCTGAAGGTCTTCCCGGCCGTCGGCACGCCGACCCGGGCCGTCAGCGTCAACCAGGCCTGCCCCGCCACGCCGTTCGTCGCCGTCTACGAGGGCGTGAAGGTCGAGTGCGGCAAGCCGGGCGAGGACTACTCGGCCGGCCGCACGGTCCCCGTCCGGGGCGGCGCGACCGCCGTGGTGCCGCCCGACGCGGTCACCGCGAGCGGCAGCGGCCTCGACCCGGACATCTCCGTGGCGTACGCCGACCTGCAGGCGCCGCGGATCGCCCGGGAGCGCCACCTGCCTCTCGGGACGGTGCAGACGCTGATCCAGGAGCACACGACCGGCCGCGCCCTCGGCTTCATGGGCGAGCCCGCCGTGAACGTGCTCGAGCTCAACCTCGCCCTCGACGGGAAGCGGGGGTAGCGGTGCGGCGCGGACGTCTCAGGGTCTACCTCGGCGCGGCGCCCGGCGTCGGGAAGACGTTCGCCATGCTGTGCGAGGGCCGCCGGGCGCTGGAGCGCGGCCGGGACGTGGTCGTGGGCCTCGTGGAGACCCACGGCCGCCCCCGCACGGCGGAGCTGCTCGACGAGCTGGAGGTGGTCCCCCGCAGGCAGCTGATCCACCGGGGGACCGTCTTCGCCGAGATGGACGTCGACGCGATCATCGCGCGGGCCCCGCGGCTCGCGCTCGTCGACGAGCTCGCCCACACGAACGTCCCGGGCTCCCGCAACGTCAAGCGCTGGCAGGACATCGAGGACCTCCTCGACGCGGGCATCGACGTGATCTCCACGGTCAACATCCAGCACCTGGAGTCGGTCAACGACGTCGTCGAGCAGATCACCGGCATCCCGCAGCGGGAGACCGTCCCGGACGAGGTCGTCCGCCGGGCCGACCAGGTCGAGCTCGTCGACATGTCGCCGGAGGCCCTGCGCCGCCGGATGGCGCACGGCAACGTCTACGGGCCGGAGAAGGTGGACGCCGCGCTGTCGAACTACTTCCGGGTCGGCAACCTCACGGCCCTGCGCGAGCTCGCCCTGCTGTGGGTGGCGGACAAGGTCGACGAGCAGCTCGACCGCTACCGCGCCGAACACGGCATCGCCGCCAAGTGGGAGGCCCGGGAGCGCGTGGTGGTCGCCCTGACGGGCGGCCCGGAAGGCGACACGCTGGTCCGCCGGGCCGCCCGCATCGCCGCCCGCACCAAGGGCGCCGATCTGCTGGCCGTGCACATCACGAAGGCGGACGGCCTGTCGGGAGGCGATCCCGCCCTGCTGACCCGCCAGCGCGCCCTCGTCGAGAGCCTCGGCGGCACCTACCACCAGGTCGTCGGCGACGACGTCCCCCGGGCGCTGCTCGACTTCGCCCGCGGGGTCAACGCCACGCAGCTCGTGCTCGGCGCCTCCCGGCGGGGCAGGCTGGCGCAGCTGTTCGCGCGGGGCGTGGGCGTCGAGACCATCGCGCTGTCGGGCTCCATCGACGTGCACATGATCACGCACGACGAGGTCCGGCGGGGGCGCACGCGCCCGTCGCGGTCGCGGGCGGCGCTGACCCGCAGGCGCCGCCTGGCCGGCTGGGCCGTCGCGTTCGTCCTGCTCCCGGTGCTCACCGCGACGCTGGTGCCGTTCCGGGACGCGCTGTCGCTGCCGAGCTTCATCCTGCTGTTCCTCAGCATGGTGGTCGGGGTGGCGCTGGTCGGCGGCATGTGGCCGGCGACGACGGCGGCCGTCGGGGGCTCGCTGCTGCTGAACTACTTCTTCACGCCACCGGTCGGCGAGTTCACGATCGCCGACCCGGAGAACCTGTTCGCCCTGGTCGTCTTCGTCCTCGTCGCCGCCGCGGTCAGCACGATCGTCGACCTCGCGGCCCGCCGGACGAGGGAGGCGGCCCGGGCCGGCGCCGAGGCCGAGATCCTCTCGACGCTGGCCGGGCACGTGCTGCGCGGCGAGGCCGCCGTGCCGACCCTGCTCGCGCGCATGCGGGAGACGTTCGGGCTCACGTCGGTGTCGCTGCTGGAGCGCCGCCCCGAGGCCGGGCAGGGCCCGGACGACCGGTCCGACCCGGACGCCTGGCGCATCGTCGCGACCGCGGGCGGGCCGCCGTGCGGCTCCCCGGGGGACGCGGACACCGACGTCGATGTGGGCGACGATCTGGTCCTGGTCGCCAGGGGCCGGCTGCTGGACGCCTCCGACCGGCGGGTGATCGAGGCGTTCGCGGCCGAGATCGCCGTGGCCCAGCGCCAGGAGCGCCTGGAGGAGGAGGCGGAGGCGGCCCGGCCGCTCGCCGAGGCCGACCGGATGCGCACAGCCCTGCTCGCCGCCGTCAGCCACGACCTGCGGACCCCGCTGGCGAGCGCCAAGGCGGCCGTCGAGAGCCTGCGCAGCCGCGACGTCGACTGGTCGCCCGAGGACCGCGACGAGCTGCTGGCCACCGCGGACGAGTCGCTGGCGCGGCTCGACCGGCTGGTCGCGAACCTGCTCGACATGAGCCGGCTGCAGGCCGGGGTCCTGGGCGCGGTCGCCCAGCCGGTCGCGGTCGAGGAGATCGTCCCCCGGGTGATCGACGACCTCGGGCCGCCGGCCGGGGGGATCACCCCCGACATCCCGCTCGACCTGCCCGACGTCGTCGCCGACCCCGCCCTGCTCGAACGGGTGCTGGTCAACCTGGTCTCCAACGCGGTGCGTTACACGCCGCCGGGGGAGAGGGTGCTCCTCACGGCCAGCACGCACGGGGACCATGTGGAGATCCGGGTGGTCGACCGGGGCCCGGGCATCCCCCCGGACGCCTACGACCGGGTGTTCCTGCCGTTCCAGCGGCTGGGCGACCGGGACAACCACACCGGGGTGGGGCTGGGGCTGGCCCTGTCGCGCGGGCTGTCGGAGGCGATGGGCGGCACGCTCACCCCGGAGGAGACGCCCGGCGGCGGCCTCACGATGACCGTCACGCTGCCGCTGTCCTCCCGCGCGCGGCGCCCGGACGGCGACACCGGCGTGATCGCCGGGGCCGTCCCTGACGAAGCCCCGGCGGGTGTGGAGGAGGCCTCGCCGTGAGCCGCATCCTGGTCGTGGACGACGAGCCGCAGATCCTGCGCGCGCTGCGGATCAACCTCGTGGCCCGCCGCTACGAGGTCGCGGTGGCGCCCGACGGCGGGTCGGCGCTGCGCGAGGCCGCCGACTGGCGTCCCGACCTGGTCGTGCTCGACCTCGGCCTGCCCGACATGGACGGGCTCGACGTCATCCACGGCCTGCGCGGCTGGACGCGGGTGCCGATCATCGTGCTGTCCGGGCGGGCCGGCAACCAGGACAAGGTTGACGCTCTCGACGCGGGGGCCGACGACTACGTGACCAAGCCGTTCGGGATCGACGAGCTGCTCGCCCGCGTCCGCGCGGTCACCCGCAGGACGGCCGTGCAGGAGGCGGAGCTGGCCCAGGTCCTGATCGGCGACCACGTGGTGGACCTGATCGGCAAGACCGTCTCCGGCGACGTGCGGCTGACGCCCACCGAGTGGCACATCCTGGAGCTGCTCCTGCGCAACCCCGGCAAGCTGGTCAGCCAGCGGCAGCTGCTGACCGAGGTGTGGGGGCCGACGTTCGTCAGGGAGACGAACTACCTGCGGCAGTACATGGCCCAGCTGCGCCGCAAGCTGGAGCGGGACCCCGCCCACCCCGTCCACCTGATCACCGAGCCGGGCATGGGCTACCGCTTCAAGCCCTGACGCTCACTCCTCGATGTAGCGCAGGTCCTGCCGGTCGAGGCGGCGCTGGAGCCGGCGGTAGGTGCCCTCGCCGATCTCGCCGGCCGCGTGCATCCGGGCCAGCGCCTCGGCCTGCACGGCGACCACCTCCCGGCGGATCTGGCCGTACGTGCCGGTCAGGTCCTCCTGCTCCTGGTCGAGCTCCTGCTGGATCCGCAGCGACCGCCGCACCTGGTGCAGCACCGCCGGCGGCGCGGCCTCCAGGTCGGCGAGCTGCTCGACGTGCCGCGCCGCCACGTCGGTGAGCCGCCGCCGCGCCCGGACGTACTCGGCCTGGGAGTCGCCGGCGGGCACGGCGAGGCCCGACAGCCGCACGAGCGGCGCCAGCGTGAAGCCCTGGACCACCAGCGAGATGACGATGACGCCGGTCGCCAGCACCACGAGCAGGCCGCGGTGGGGGAGCGGCTGCCCCGACGCCGTCGTGAGCGGGATGGACAGCGCGGCCGCCAGGGGGACGACGCCGCGCGCCCCCGCCCAGGAGACGACGGCCGACACCGGCCAGGACGGGCGGAACCGGCCGCCGCCGCGCCGCTGGGCGAGGGCCGTCAGCGGGACCATCCATGCCACCCGCACGACCACGAGCGTGAGCGCGACGACGAGGACGGCCGCGACCCAGGGCCGTTCGGCCCGCGCGAGGTGACGGATCTGCCCGGGAAGCTGGAGGCCGATCAGGCTGAACACGACGCTCTCCAGCAGGAAGATCACCGTGCCGTACACGGCCGCGAGCTGGAGCCGGATCCGGGCGTCGGTCAGCTCGTCCTGGCGGGCGCCGATGATCACCGCGGACACGATCACGGCGGTGACGCCCGAGGCGCCCACCGCCTCCGCGAGCACGTAGCCGAGGTACGGCACGATCAGCGCGATGACGCTCTCCAGGATCGGGTCCTCGGTGCGCCGCCGCACGAACGAGACCCCCGCGGCCACCACGGCGCCGACGACGGCGCCGCCGGCGGCCAGGCGGACGAAGTCGACGGCCACCGAGGACCAGCCCGCGACGCCGCCGGCGACGGCCGCCGCGGTGGCGATCCGGAACAGGATGAGGCTGGTGGCGTCGTTGAACAGGCTCTCGGCCTGAACGAGCGTCTGCAGCCGGGGCGGCAGCGCGAGCCGGCGGCCCAGGGCGGTGACCGCCACCGGGTCGGTGCTGGCCAGGACGGCCCCGAGCACGAACCCCAGCGCGATCGGCAGCGGGGTGAGGAGGGTGGTGACGAAGCCCACGGCGGCCGCGGAGACCAGCACGAGGCCGACCGCGAGCAGGGTCACCGGCCGCCACAGCCGGCGCAGCTCCCGCCAGGACAGCTCCTCGCCCGCCGCGTACAGCAGGGGCGGGAGCACCACCAGGCTGACGATCTCGGGGGTGACGTGGATCTGCTCGGCGAACGGCAGCATCCCCACGGCCACGCCGGCGACGACCAGCAGGGAGGGCGCCGGCACCCGGATACGCCCGGCGAACGTGGCGACCACGGTGGCCATGGCGACCAGGAACAGCACGATCTGCACGCTCTGCACGGGCTTCCTCCGGCATCCCTCTGAAATGCCGACCAGACTTCCCGGCTCACCAGGGCACTACCGTACAGGATGAGCGATCAGGTCATTAACGCCCGCACGCGCACATACTTCCCTCGTCTCCGGACGGCTCGGGGTCGTCGTCCTGGCCGGAGCCGTTCGCCGGGTCCCGGCCGGCGTCCGCCGCGAGGTCCTGCCCGAGCGCGCACATCACGCGCTCCTGCGGGCCGGGCGGCTCATGGTCCCCGCCGGGTCGACGACGACGCCGACGACGTCCAGATCCTTGATCAACGCGCGGAGCGCGGGCTCGCCGAGGCGGACCCACGGCTGCTCCTGGCCCAGCACCCGGGCCAGCTTCAGTGGCGAGGTGAACGCCACGGACGTCCTCTTGCCCGAGGCGGTCCGGAACAGGCGGAGGGCCAGGGTGGTCGTCCCGGGGCGGACGGGCACGTACAGCGGATCTCGCGACATCAGGGGTCTTCGTCTCCATTCGGAAGCACTACACGGGCGACGCTAGGCCGTTCCGCGCCCCCGGGAGCCGTCCCTGACGGAATCCCGACGCCGCGGGCCCCGACGCTGACGCGAACCTGATGCCCGCGTGCGGGCGGCCCGGCCCGCACGCCGGCCCCGCATGCCCGGCACGGAAGGCGGCACCGTGAGGGGGACGTCAGGCGCGCGTCAGGGTTGGCGCGGCGGCCGTCAGAGAACCGTCACGACGCCGCTGAACAGGGAGGTCGCCGCCTAGCGTCGGTGTCGTCGCCATCGGCGCCGCGGCACGCGCCGTCCCGGGCCACCGCCCGCGGGCACCCGCGGCACCGCCCCTACCACCTCGTGAGGACGACATGACTCTGCTGATCACACCTCCGCGGACCCCGGAGACGGCGACCGGCCCGTGGCCGGCCACCATGCGTTTCACCGCGGGCGGGCGGGCCGCGCTCGGCGGCGTCGACCTCATGGAGGTCGTCCGGCGCTTCGGCACCCCGGCGTACGTGATGGACGAGGCGGACGTCCGGCTGCGCTGCCGGGCCTACCGCACCGCGCTGCCCCGCGCCGAGATCGCGTACGCGGCCAAGGCGTTCTGGTGCCGCGCGATGGCCGCCTGGGTGCGGTCGGAGGGGCTGTCCCTCGACGTGTGCTCGGCCGGCGAGCTGGCCGTGGCGCGCTCCGCCGGCTTCCCCGCCGACCGGATCATCCTGCACGGCAACGCCAAGACCCCGGCGGACCTGCGGGCGGCCGTGGACGAGCGGGTAGGCCGCGTCGTGATCGACGACATCGCCGAGATCAACCGTCTCGCCGCCCTCGTGCCCGCCGGCACCCGGCAGAAGGTGCTGGTGCGGGTGATCCCCGACATCGAGGCCGGGGCCCACGCGGCGATCCGCACGGGCGGCGAGGACCACAAGTTCGGGCTGTCGATCGGGGGCGGGGCGGCGGGGGAGGCCGTGAGCCGGATCCTCGCCCAGCCGCGCCTGGAGCTGGTCGGCCTGCACTGCCACCTCGGGTCCCAGATCGCCGACGCCGCCCCGTACGAGGAGGCCGCGCGCGTGCTGGTGGAGCAGCTCGCCCGCATCAGGGACGCCCACGGCGTCGTGCTTCCCCAGCTGGACCTCGGCGGCGGCCACGCCATCGCGTACACGAGCGGGCAGACGGGCCTGGCCCCCGCCCGGCTCGCGGCGGTGGCCGCGTCGGTCGAGGAGCGCAGCGCCGGGATCGGCCTGCCGGTCCCGCGGCTCACGTTCGAGCCCGGCCGCGCCGTCAGCGGGCCCGCCGGGGTGACGCTCTACCGGGTGATCGCGGTCAAGAAGGGGCTGCGGCGCACGTACGTCGCGGTCGACGGCGGCATGAGCGACAACCCCCGGCCCGCCTTGTACGGCGCGCCGTACGAGGTGCGCGTGATCGGCCGGGCGAGCCTCGCGGGCGAGCGCGACTACACGGTGGTCGGCCACCACTGCGAGTCGGGCGACACGCTGGCCGAGGGCGCCCGCCTGCCCGCCGACGTCCGGCCCGGTGACGTGCTCGGGGTCGCCGCCACCGGGGCCTACAACCACACGATGGCCTCGACGTACAACATGACCGGCCGCCCGCCGGTCGTCGCCGTGAGCCGGGGCGCCGCCCGGCTGGTCGTCCGCCGCGAGGGCGTCGACGACCTGCTGCGGCGCGACGTCGGCCTCTGAGCCGGGCCCGCGGACGTCCGGACGGCGCCGCTGGCCCGGCTCGGCCCGGCGTCAGGGCGGCGTAGGGAATCGTCTTCCCGGCGTCAAGGACCCGTACGGGCGCCCGGCCGCACACAGGACACCAGGTGACGATGGGGGCGTATCCCCAACCAGGAGAAAGCGATGTCGACACTGACGGCCCCGGCTCCCGCCTCCGGTCCCAAGGAGCCCCCCGATAGCTCCGAAAGGCACCGGCTGAGCGTCGCCGGCGGGCTCGCGGCCCTGTCCCTGGACGCGCTGGCGTCCGTCGCGTACGGCCCCGAGGCCATCGTCCTCGTGCTCGCCCTCGCGGGCGGCGCGGGCATGGGCTTCACGATGCCGGTCACCCTGGCCATCGCCCTCCTGCTCGCGGTGCTCACGCTGTCCTACCGCCAGGTGATCGCCGCGTTCCCCGGGGGCGGCGGCGCGTACGGCGTCGCCAAGACGTACTTCGGGCGGCGGACCAGCCTGGTGGCCGCGGCGTCGCTGCTCATCGACTACGTCCTCAACGTGGCCGTCTCGGTGGCGGCTGGGGTGGCCGCGCTGACCTCCGCCGTCCCGGCGCTCCTGCCGTACACGGTCTGGCTGTGCCTCGCCGCGCTCGCCCTCGTCACCGCCGTCAACCTCCGGGGCATCGCGCACAGCGCCCGCGCCTTCATCGGGCCCGCGGTCGTGTACGTCGGCGCGATCCTGCTGGTCGTGGTGGCCGGGCTGCTCCGGAGCGCCCCGGCGGTCCCGCCGGCGCACGTGGCCCAGGCGCACAACCTGGAGACGGTCGGCGTCCTGCTCCTGCTGCGCGCCTTCGCCAACGGCTGCGCCGCGCTCACCGGTGTCGAGGCGATCGCCAACGCCGTCCCATCGTTCCGCCGGCCGAGAGCGCGGCGGGCGCAGCGGGCCGAGGTCGCCCTGGGCGCCCTGCTCGGCGCGATGCTCGTCGGCGTCGCCGCGCTCATCGGCAAGTTCTCCATCACCCCGGTGCCGGGCGTGACCGTCCTCGCCCAGGTGACCAAGGCGTCGCTCGGCGACGGGCCGCTGTTCTACGTGGTCCAGCTGTCCACGGTGGTGCTGCTCGCGCTCGCCGCCAACACCTCCTTCGGCGGCCTGCCCGTGCTGGCCCGGCTGCTGGCCGAGGACAACAACCTGCCGCACGTGTTCGCCCTGCAGGCCGACCGGCAGGTCCACCGGTACGGCATCGCGTTCCTCTCCGCGGCCTCGGCCGTCCTCCTGGTCGCGGCGGGCGGCGCGATGAACGCGCTGGTCCCGCTGTTCGCCATCGGGGTGTTCGTCGGCTTCACGATCTCCCAGGCCGGCATGGTGCGGCACTGGGCCGGCTCCCGCCCGGCCGGGTGGCGGTGGCGCGCGGCGCTGAACGGCTCCGGCGCGCTGCTGACGCTGGTGGCGGCCCTCGTGGTGACGGTGTCGAAGTTCGGCGAGGGCGGCTGGCTCGTGGCCGTCGCGCTCCCGCTGATCGTCGCCGCCATGAGCTGGGTCAACCGCTGCTACGCCCGCATCGGGCGGCGGCTGGAGCTGGGCCGGACGCCCGCCCCGCCCCGGCCGCGCCGCTCGCTCGTGGTCGTGCCCGTGCAGTCGGTCAACCGGCTCGCGTGCGAGGCCCTCACGGCCGCGCTGTCCCTCGGCGACCGGGTCGTGGCCGTCCACATCGCGCAGCCGGGCGAGGAGCGGGACGCCCGCCGCTTCGCCGAGGACTGGGAGCGGTGGCACCCCGACGTGGAGCTCGTCCAGCTCGCCGACGAGCGCAGGCGGCTCGACCAGCCCCTGGTCGGCTACCTCGCGAACGTCCCCGAGCCGCACGTGTTCGTCCTCATCGCCGAGGTCGAGCCCGAGCACGCCTGGGAGCGGATGCTGCAGAACCAGCGCGGCGCCGTGCTCGCCCGCGCCCTGCGCCGCCGAACCGACGCCGTCGTCTGCCGCATGCGCATGCGGGTCGGACCCGCGGCCGCCTGACGGGACGGGACATGCACACCTCATCCGAGGGGCGCGGCCTCATGGCCGCGCTCCTGCTGATCGTCGCCTGCGCGACCAGCGCCGTCGCCGGCTGCGCCCTGATCCGTGAGGCGGACGGCTGGGACGCCGATCACCGGAGGGTGACCGCCCAGGTCGTCCGCGTGCTGCGGGTTCCCGTCGCCGCGGCGCGGCCGGCCCCCGTGCCCGGCGCCGTCGCGGAGCTCGCCTGGACCGGCCGGGACGGCCGCCCGCGCACAGGGAGGACGGTCCTGCCGTCCGCCCACGCTCCGGGGGACCGGGTCGAGCTCTGGGTGGACGCCCGCGAGACGCCCGCGTCCGGCCCCCCGCCCGTGGCGCTGGTCGTCCTGGTGGCCCTGCTCGGCGGGCTGAGCGCGGCCGGAGGTCTCTGGGCGGCCGGACACCTCGCGCGGCACGGGCGGCAGGCCTGGACGGCGCGGCGGGCCGTGGCCGGCTGGGAGGGCGAGTGGCGCGCCATCGCCCCCCGCGGGCGCTGACGTGATCGCGGTCCGCCGGCGCTGACATGCGAGCGGGGATCGGCCTCAGGCGGCGCGGCCGCCGTCGTCCCGGACGGTGGACGGGCCCGGGTGGAGGCGACCGGCCAGGACGGGAGCGCGACGGGCCTCCCGGCGCGCCCTCCACCGGGCGCGGGCCGCGCGGGCGCGGCGGCGGGACCGCACCAGGCCGGGCAGCAGCCCGAGGACGGCGCCCCCGAGGCCGGCCGCGCCGAACGCGGCCAGCCTGGCCGCGTCCGCCCGCGACATCGTCAGCTCTCCCGCGCCGTTCACCAGGAACCCGGTCGTGAGCATCCATCCGATGACCGCGGTCGCCGCCCCGGCGGCCGGGCGGCGCGCGACGGCGGCGAACGCCCCGGTGACGAGGACCATCGCCGTCACCCGCGCCGGCGCGCCGTGAAGGACGGACGCGACGGCGGCGCAGGCCGCCGTGGTCACCGCGCCGCCGGTGGGGAGGAGGATCTCGAGCGGGGTCGCCGAGCCGCTGCGCGGGCGCATCGTGCCGTCCTTGCCTGTCCGTACGGGGAGGGATGCACCCATCGAATCGCGGGCCGGCGGTCGTGACAGGCCCCGCATACGGCATCCGTACGGCGAGGGGCCGGGTCCTGACGCGTCCTTGACGAGGCGCGGGGAACCCGGCGGCTTTACTCCATGTTTGCCGTCCGGGCCGTGGGTAGTTGATCGTGCGTCACACCCACGGAGGGACAGATGGGCTGGAGTTACCGTAAGTCGATCAAGCTGGGGCCGTTCCGCCTCAACCTGTCGAAGAGCGGTGTCGGGCACAGCTACGGCGGTCGCGGCTTCCGCGTCACCAAGGCCGCCGACGGTCGGCGGACCCTGACCGTCAACCTGCCCGGCGGGTTCCACTGGAAGAAGACGCTGAGCGGCAGCCGCGAGTAGCACGGCCGCCCCCGCACGACGAGGGGCCCGCCGCCCGGGGACGGACGGCGGGCCCCTCGTGCCTGTCGCGGCGGGTCAGCGGGAGGACAGGTACTCCGCGCCGAGCGCCCGCAGGCGCGCGTGGGCCGAGCCGTACACCTCGGGCCCGCCCAGGTACGCCTTCGGCAGCTTGGCGACCATCGTGTAGTTGGTGTCGCAGACGTTGCCGACCGGCGCCTCGCCTCCCTGGCTGACGAGCTGGTAGGCGTCCAGCTCGTCGAGCCCGGTGAGCGCGGCGGTCCAGGTGACCAGGTCGTGCTGGCTCACCCGGTAGGCGTCCTCCAGCGGGCGGGCCGAGCCCGTCGACATCAGGTGGTCGTCGTCCTCCAGCCGCGGCCACGGCGTGACCGCCCCCTTGATCAGCTCGACCGCGACGACCGTGTTCATCGCGGCCTCCACGGCCGTGCCGCACACCTCGCCGTGGCCCTGCCGGCAGTGGCCGTCCCCGATCGCGAAGAGCGCGCCCGGCACGTTCACCCCCAGGTAGACCGTGACGCCGGCCCGCAGCTCCGGGGTGTCCATGTTGCCGCCGTGGGCGTCGGGGGTGATGGTCATCCGCGCCTCGTTCGCGGCCGGGGCCACGCCCACCGTGCCGTGCATGGGGTCGAGCGGCATCTCGACGGAGAAGTCCCCCCGCCTGGCCTGGTAGCGGACGGTGCGCCTGGCGGCGTCGACCTCGTACAGCCAGACCAGCTCCTCGAGCGGCGGCTGCAGCGTGGCCGTGGTGTGGGTGCTCGTCAGCGCGCCGAAGTGCGGGAACGTCGTGGACACCGCCCAGTCGCGGGCCGGCTCGATGGAGATGAAGTGCAGCGCCAGCGTGTCGCCGGGCTCGGCGCCCTCCACGTGGAACGGCCCGGTGACCGGGTTCAGGTAGGGGAACTCGCACACCTTCGAGGGGAGGTCGTCGAGCCCCCGCACCCGGCCGCCGAAGCAGTCCTCCGTGTACAGCTCCAGGACCGTGCCCGGCTCCACCCGGCCCACGGCCGGACGGCCGCCGAAGGTGTAGGACAGGTCCCCGGGCTCGGGGCGGTAGGACAGGACGTTCACTCGGCGACCTCCGTGGTCATGGCGGACAGGGTGGGGCGCCGGCCCATCAGGTAGGACCCGGCGAGGATGATCGCGCCGATCGCCAGCCAGACGAACCCGAGCACCTGGGCGGCCACCTTGGCGTTGATCACGACGTACAGCAGGATCAGGAAGCCGATCGCCGGCGCCGCCAGGTGGCGCCACCAGTCCCGGCTGCCGTTGCGGACGACGTAGTGGACGACGACCGACACGTGCAGGGCGAGGAAGGCGGTCATCGCGCCGAAGTTCACGAGCGAGCTGAGCAACGGGATGCCGTCGTCGCGGGAGGCCATGTAGAGGCCGAGGACGAGGGAGACGGCGGCCACCACGAACGTCGCGTTGACCGGCACCTTGTGCCGCGGGTGCACCTTGCGGAGGAAGCTCGGCAGCTGCCGGTCGCGGGCCATCGCGAACAGCAGGCGCGAGGTGGCGGCCTGCGCGACCAGGGAGTTCGCGAAGCCCCAGGCCACGGCCGTCGCGACGGCGGTGAGCACGCTCAGCCAGTGGCCGCCGGCGTACTCGGCCGTGTCGTAGAACGCGGTGCCCGCCGGGTCGCCCTTGGCCAGCAGCTCGTCGCGTCCCGGGGCGAGCAGCGCGGCGACCCAGGTCTGCACCACGAACAGCGCGCCCGCGAGCGCCAGCGCCATGACCATCGACCGGCCGAGGCGCCGGGTGTTCTCGCGGCTCTCCTCGGCGAGCATCGAGATGCCGTCGAACCCGAGGAACGACAGCACGGCCACCGACACCGCCCCGAAGACCAGCGGCCAGGAGAACGTCGAGGAGTCGAACAGCGGGCTCAGCGCGCCGCCGTGGCCCTTGCCCTGCGCGAGCGCGACCAGGCCGACGACCAGGAAGATCGCCAGCACGATCATCTCGGCGATCAGCATGATCTTGTTCATCCGGGCCGTCATCTCGATGCCCAGGTAGTTGACCACCGTGTTGAGCACGATGAAGCCGATCAGCCAGACCCAGATCGGCACCGCGGGCACGAACGATGTCATGGCGGCGCTGGCGACCAGGTAGAGCAGGGCGGGCACGAGCACGTAGTCGAGCAGGATCACCCAGCCGGCGAGGAAGCCGACGGGGGCGGCGATCCCCCGGCCCGCGTACGTGTAGACCGATCCGGCCATGGGGAACGCCCGGGCCATCTGGGCGTACGACAGGGCGGTGAACGCCATGGCGGCCATGCCGATGACGTAGGCGAGCGCCACCATGCCGCCGGAGGCCTGGAACACGCTGCCGAAGATGCCGAACGGCGCGATCGGCACCATGAAGATCAGGCCGTAGATGAGCAGGTCGACGTAGCTGAGCGAGCGCTGCAACTCCTGCTTGTAACCGAAGCGCTCGACGCCGGCGTCGCCGGCCGGCGGGGACGCCTCAGAAGGGGAGGACATGGATGACTCCTTAACGCACGGGGCAGAGCCGTACGATAGG
Organism: Microbispora sp. ATCC PTA-5024; assembly: GCF_000511135.2. Lineage (NCBI taxonomy): Bacteria > Bacillati > Actinomycetota > Actinomycetes > Streptosporangiales > Streptosporangiaceae > Microbispora > Microbispora sp. ATCC PTA-5024. The sequence goes on from NZ_KI866528.1 coordinate 300,094, forward strand.
GCCATTCCTTGAAAACGAAAAGATTTCTCCTGGAAGATTTACGCGACGGTCACAACGGGGGCGGTCCCGGTCAGGCGGAGGTGACGAGGTCGAAGTCGAGCCCGTCGGCCCGGCCGACGTAGACGCGCTGGCGGACGCGCCGGCCCCGCAGCGTCAGCTGCCCGCGCCCGGTCGTGATCGTCGTGCCGTCGGCCGCCGCGTCCAGCGCCGGGACGGCGACCGTGCCCGCCCGGGCCGCGAGGGCCGCCAGCATGAGGACGCCCTCGTAGCAGCCGTGCCCGTGGCCGTTCAGCAGAGGCGCGTCCGGCCCGAACGCGCCCGCGTAGCGCTCGCCGAGCCCCAGGTTCGCGTCGGTGCCGATGGCGCCGAAGTAGCCCATCGCGGCGTACAGCTCGCCGGTCGCGTCGCCCCCGATCGCGAGCAGCCCGTGCTCCTCCAGCGCCCCGCACAGCCGCGCGCAGCCGAGCCCGCTCGCCGCGAACGCCCGGTTGAACGCGATGAGGTCGGTGCCGATGAGCGTGAGCAGCACCGCGTCCGGCCGGGCCGCGGCGAGCTCCTCGAACAGCGGCTCCACGGCGGCCGTCCCGGACGGGACCAGCCGCTCCCCGACGACGGTCGCCGAGCGGGCGCCCAGGTGCGCGCGGGCCGACGCGTGCACCAGGCGCGGCCACACGTAGTCGTTGCCGAGCAGGAACCAGCGCCGAGCCCGCCGGTGCTCGATGAGCCAGTCGAGGCCGGGCCCGACCTGGAGCGACGCGGGCTCGCCGAGGAAGTAGACGCCCCGCCCCGGGGCCGTCCCCTCGTACGGCGGCGTGTAGACGAAGGGGGCGGTCCCGTCGAGCGACCGCTCGACGGCCAGGCGCACGTCGCTGGCATGGGTGCCGACGACGGCCTGCACGGCGTCCTCGCGCACCAGCCCGCCGATCTCGCGGGCCACCTCGGCCGGGCCGCGGCCGCCGTCCACGAGCACCAGCTCGACCTGCCTGCCCAGGATCCCCCCGGCCGCGTTGACCTCGTGCGCGGCGAGCATGGCACAGTTGATCGCCGACGGCCCGAGCAGCCCGAGCACGCCGGAGACCGGCACCACCAGTCCGACGCGGAACGTGCCGGCCCTCATCAGGTGAGCTTCCAGAGGGTCGATGACCACTGTGACAGGATCGGCCACGGGCACGAGTATCCTCCTCGGGCGCGATCAGACGAAGGGAGCCCTCGGTGGTGACGGCTGGACCCGGCGGCGGGCGCGCTACCCCCCTCCCACAGGACGCCGAGCCGTCCACGGGGCTCGGCTCCTCCCTGGCGTACCTGCTCAGCCGGGCCGAGCGGAGCGTCAACCGGGCGCTGGCCGCGGCCCTGGCCGCGGAGGACGTCTCGGTCGAGCAGTGGCGGATCCTCCAGGCGCTCGCCGACGGCCGGGGTCACTCCATGGGCGACCTCGCCGAGGCCGCGCTCATGCCCCACCCCACGCTGACCAAGGCCGTGGACCGGCTGGTCGAGCGTGCCGTCGTCTACCGCGGGCACGACCCGGCGGACCGCCGCAAGGTCGCCGTCTTCCTGGCCGGCCGGGGAAGCGATCTGCTCGGCCGCCTGGAGGCCGGGATCGCCGAGCACCACCGGGCCATCCTCGCGGCGTATGGCCCGGAGCGCACCGGGCGGCTCATGCGCGACCTGGAGCTCCTCGTCCGCGCCCTCGAAGACTGACCGCCGCCGTAAGATCGTCGGCCCGTACGGCCGGTGCACGGCAAGCTCTCTCGCTATAGGTTTTACTATAGCGAGATGGACACGGACCTGCGGGCCGCCGGGGGAGCCTCGGCTCGGGACCGCCTGCTGCTGGCCGCCGCCCAGCTCCTGGAGACCGGCGACCGGTCGTTCTCGACGAGGGCGGTGTGCGACCTGGCCGGGGTGAAGGCGCCCACGCTTTACCACCACTTCGGCAACAAGCAGGGCCTCGTCGACGCCGTGCTCCTGCACGGCTTCACCCAGTACGTGTCCCCGTCCGGGTCGCCGGAGGCGTCGAGCGACCCCGTGCGGGACCTGCGCCACGGCTGGGACCGGCACGTCGAGTTCGGCCTCGACCACCCCAGCTTCTACACGCTCCTGTACGGCGGAGTCGAGCCGGGCCGGCCGTGCACGGTGACGGCGCCCGCCACCGACATGCTGGTCCGGCTGCTCGACGAGGTCGCGCGGCGCGGGCTGCTGCGGGTGCCTCCGGCCGAGGCGGCCGCGCAGATCCTCGCGGCGAACGTCGGCGTGACGCTGAGCCTGATCGCCCAGCCGGAGGGCGAGCGCGACCTGCGGCTGTCCGAGCGGGTGCGGGAGGCGGCGCTGGCCGCGGTGCTGACCGGCTACGGCGAGGGACGTGCTCCGGAGGGCGACGGCCCCTCCCGGGCGACGGCGGCCATCGCGCTCGCCGCCGCCGTCGAGAGGGACGACTCCGGCCTCACGCCGGGGGAGTCGCTGCTGCTGCGCGAACTGCTGGCCCGCCTGGGCGAGGCCTGACCCGGCCTCGGCCGGTGGCGCCGGGACCGGGCTCAGGGGGGTGACGGCGGCTCAGGGGTGGCGGGTCAGGGGGTGACGGTGACGCCGCGCCAGAAGGCGATGCGGCCGGTGATCTCGCGGGCCGCGTCCTTGGGCTCCGGGTAGTACCAGGCCGCGTCGGCGTTGGTCCGGCCGTCGACCTCGATCGAGTAGTAGGAGGCCGTGCCCTTCCACGGGCAGACCGTGTGGGTGTCCGACTCGCGCAGCAGGCTCGCGTCGACCGCCTCGCGGGGGAAGTAGTGGTTGCCCTCCACGACCACCGTGTCGTCGCTCTCGGCGATGACCGCGCCGTTCCATGTCGCCTTGGCCATGTCGTAGGACTCCGCTCTCGGGCCGGATGCGTACACCGTCCACCGTAGCCGGGGCCGCGGGTGCCGAAGCCGCCGCCGTACGGCTCAGGAGGGCGCGGCCGGCCGGGCGGCGAGGAAGCGGGCGAGGTCGGCGGCGCGGGGCGCGGTGGCGGGCCCGCGCGCCGCGACGGCGAGGGCGGCGCCCGCGTTCGCGACCCGGGCGGCCTCCAGCGGATCGGCGCCGGCGGCGAGCGCCGCGACGAAGACACCGGTGTGGGCGTCCCCGGCGCCGTTGGTGTCGACCGCATGGACGGTGAAGCCCGGCACGTGGAGCGGGACCTCGCCGCGGCGGACGAGGACGCACCCGTCCCGGCCCGTGCGGACCAGCACGCCCCGCCTGCCGGTGAGCCGGGCCAGCGCGGCCGCCGCGGCGGCCGGATCGTCCTCGCCGGTGACGGAGGCGGCCTCGCGGGCGTTGCAGGTCCACCAGTCGGCCCGCGCGAGCAGCAGGCCCCGCGCGTCGTCGCCGAGGAGGTGGACGAGCGGCCCCGGGTCGACGACGACGGGGACCTCGTCCCCCAGGGAGGGCAGCCAGCCGGACAGCGCCTCCCGGTTGCTCGGGTGCATCATGCCGTACCCGGAGACGGCGACGACGTCGCGCGGCCCGGGGCGGACGGCGGCGAGGTCGGCGAGGGTGAGGGCGGCCTCGGCGCCGCGGCTGGTGAGGAAGGTGCGCTCGCCCCCGGCGTCGACGGCGCTGACCGCGAAGCCCGTGTCCACGCCGGGCTTGGCGGGACACAGGATCGCGATGCCCTCGTCGCGCATGGCCGCCCGGACCCGGTCGCCGAAGGGCCCGGTGCCGTGCGCCCCCGCGTACGCGACCCGCAGGCCCTGCCGGGCGGCGGCCGCCATGACGTTGAAGCCGCCGCCGGGAGTGATCTCGGTGGCGGTGGCCATGACGTCGCCGCCGCGTTCGGGCAGCGCGGGCACCGCGAGCACGATGTCGACGACCGCGTTCCCCGCGTAGATCAGCCGGGCGTCCACGGCGTCAGCACCCGCCCGTCAGGAGGGGACGCCCGCCGGGTGAGCGGGGGCCGACGCAGGGGATCGGGGCGCGACGGGACACGTCCAGCCCTCCGGGGGGTCAGCGAGTCGGGCAAGTGCCGCCCTCCGGGGTCAGGAGCCTCTCGGCGATCGCGCGAGCCCGGCGTGCGGGGCCCTGAGCACCGAGAGCCTGAACCGAGGCGTACACACCCTCCATGATCAGAATCAGGTGGTCGGCGAGGCCGGCCGGGTCGTCCACCGTCTGGGACTCCGCCAACTGGTCGACCAGTTCCAGCATGCGCGCATGAGTCCACTTCTTCAGGTCCACGGCGTGCCGATGGCAACCGGCTTCGGATTGGGGATACTCGGCCAGGGTCATGAGGAAGGGGCATCCCCTGCTGACGTGCGGTTGAGTCTGGGCGAGGAGCTCGTCGAACAGGGCGAGGATCCGGTCGCGGGGGCTTCGGCCGTCGGCCTGCGTCGCCTTGGCGAACCATTCCCGGTAGTCGTCCTCCGTACGGTCGACGTACGCGGTGACGAGATCGTCTTTCGACGGGAACAGCCGGTAGAGCGTCATGGGAGCGACCCCGGCCTCGGCGGCGATCCGATCCACCCCGACGGCGCGGATGCCGTTCCAGTAGAACAGGCGGCGCGCGACCTCCAGCACGTGTTCGCGGGTCTCTGCGGATGTGCGTCGCTTACGAGCGTCCGAGCTGCTCATGAGGACAGTCTAGTCGTGTTAGGGAAGGTCCCCTAATGGTGCTCGGCGAAGGTGTTCCCATCCGGTTGCCCTCATAGGCAGGCGTCTGTACGCTCATGTTAAGTAACGTTCCCTAACAACTCGCGGACCGTCACATCGAGGTTCCCTCACAGAACGAAGGACATTCGCATGTCAGGTCTCACAGGCAAGACCGCTCTCGTTACAGGGGCATCGCGCGGCATCGGACGGGCCGTCGCCGAGCGTCTCGCGGCTGAAGGCGCGCTCGTGGCGGTGCACTACGGCAGCAATGAGAGCGCCGCGAAGGACGTCGTGAACGCGATCCATGCCGGCGGCGGACGCGCCTTCCCCGTACGCGCCGAACTCGGCGTGGACGGGGATGTGGACACGTTGTTCACCGGTCTCGAGGAAGGCCTTGCGGGAAGACCGCTGGACATCCTGGTGAACAACGCCGGCTTCATCGACTACGACGCGACCGTCGAGTCCGTCACTCACAAGCAGTTCGAGCGCCTGTTCGCGGTCAACGTGCGGGCACCGCTGTTCATCACCCAGCGAGCACTCACGCTGATGCCTGACGGCGGTCGCATCATCAACATCTCGTCGGGCGTGACGTGGTTCGCGATCCCGGAAATCGTCTACGCCATGACGAAGGGCGCCATCAACGTGTTCAGCCGTTCACTGGCTCACACTCAGGGCGTCCGCGGAATCACCGTGAACACGGTATCCCCGGGGGTGACCGAGACCGATATGAACGGCTGGCTGAGCGACGGCGACGCCGCGAAGGCCATCGGTGATCTGACAGCGCTCGGCCGCCCCGCGAAACCCGCCGACATCGGGGACGCGGTCGCCTTCTTCGCCTCGGAGGACGCGCGCTGGATAAGCGGTCAAACCCTTGACGTGAACGGTGGCCTCTTCCTGGGGCCACGCGTCCAGCGGTAGGCGCGATGCGCCAGGTCGGGGTCACTTCAGCTTGGGGGAGGGCGATATGAGCATCACCGCGACACCACAGACGCACAAGCGGGCCGGCCCGGCCCTGGCCGCCCTGTTCCTGGGAACGTTCGTCATGGGAATGGCGGAGTTGCTGGTCGTCGGTGTGCTGGATCTGATCGCGAGGGATTTCGAGGTATCGCTCAGCAGCACCGGCACGCTCGTGACCAGCTACGCGTTCGGGCTCGCCGTGGGCGGCCCCGTCTTGACCGCACTGACGATACGTCTGAGCCGCCGCAGGCTGTTGTCGTTCTCAATGGCGGCTTACGTGCTCGGCAACGTCGTCATGGCGTTCGCAGGACATTTCGCGGTGCTGCTCGCGGCGAGGGCTGTGACAGGGGCGGTGCAGGGTCTTTTCATCGGCGTCGCCTTCGCGGTGGGGGCGAGCGTCGTGACTCCGGATCGAATGGGCAGGGCGATCTCCATCGTGATCGGGGGCGTCGCCGTATCCATCGCGCTGGGCGTTCCGATCGGCACGTTGATAGGCCAGGGGCTCGGCTGGCGCGGCGCCTTCCTCGCCGTCGTGGGACTGGGTCTGGTCGCGCTGGTGGCGCTTGTGGCATTGGTCCCGACGGTGACCGGTACCGGTGTCGAAGGCCTGCGTGCTCAGGCGCGATTCGCGCTCGCCCCCCGGGTGCTGGCGATGCTGGTCGTCGGCTTCCTGCTGCTGGGAGGGCAGTACGCCGCGCTCACGTACATCACCCCCTTCCTCCAGCAGGTCACGGGGGTGTCCGGAGCCTGGATCAGCGCGTTCCTGCTGGCGTACGGTGCGGCCACCGCCGTCGGCGCGTTCGCCGGAGGCTGGGCGGCCGACCGGAACGCGGCAAGGACCCTGGGGCTCGCCAACCTGGTGCTCGTCGGCGCGCTGGGCGCTCTGTGGCTGAACGGCACCGTCCCTGTGCTGGTGGCACTGGCCCTGCTGGTCTGGGGACTGGTCGGATTCGGGCTGGTGCCCTCGTTGCAGTACCGGGTGGTCGACCTCGCCGGTCCCGGTCGTGATCTGGCCGCGACGCTTCCCGCTTCTGCGGTCAACACGGGGATCGCGGTCGGGGCCCTCGCCGGCGGCTGGAGTCTGGACAGTTTCGGCCCGGCGTCCGTGGTTGTGACGGGCCTGCTGGTATGCCTCGTGGCTCTGCCGGCGACCTGGGCGAGCGGCCTTCTGAAGGTTCGCCCGCAGAGCAGCTGAGACGAAGTCTCTTCTGGCTGATCGGCGGTAGCAGATGAGGGCGGCGGCGATGGCAACGAAGGAAGCGAAGTGGTCGGCTCGGCGTTCGTATCACTTCGGGCGCTACATCGCGCTGAACCTTGACGACGCCTGCTCCTGCCCTCGGCGCCGGGGTCGGCTGTGTCACGGCTTTAAGCCTTCAGCTGCGGGAGTGCAGTATGCGGCGCATCCGGTCGGCCCGGTCCAGGAGGTTCGCGCGGACGACCGGGACAACCTGTGCCGCCAACTCTTCCGCTCGTCCCACGAAGGTCAGGTCGATACCGAACAGCGGGAAGAGCCATTTGGTGTAGGTCCTCGCCGGCACGGTTCCGCTGCGGTGGATGTTCGGCACGAGATCGAGGTAGGCCTCCGCGTAGGGCCTGAGCAAGTCGTCCTGACCGGCGCTCCAGAACGGCGTCGCAACTGAGTGGACCGAAGCGATAGGCACCGCTCGGTCCGTCACCAGCGTCTGCCACACCGCTTTCTTCTCTGCCGCGTCCGGGGTCGCAGCGCGGACCTGGAGCCTACTGACCCACGCTTCGGGATCCGGGTCGCGGTCGAGTAGCGCCTGTGCCTCGGCTGCGGTCGGGCTCCCGAGCTGAGTCTTGCGAACCAGTGCTCGCCACTGGAGATCGATGTCCTCCCCGGCCTCGGTCTGGAGCCACGCCACCTCCTCCGGTTCGGTCGCAGTGCGGGCGAAGCCGCGCAACGCCGCTTTGCGGTAGGCGCCGACGCCAGAGAGGCTGCGGCACGCCGCAGCCACTGCTCGCAGCAACTCGTCCCGCTCCGACTCCGGGCTCCACAGATCTGCGGCCTCGACAGCCAGGTTGAGATACGGCTCGATCACCGACGCGGACGTCTCGACAGCCAGCACTCCGGTCAGGCACTCCACAGCTTCGGCGGCTGTCGCTTCACCGTTGATCAGCATGTCCCAGGCCGTGGTGACGGCGACACCCCGCGCTGTCGCAGTGGGCAGGCGGGCGGCGTTGCGGAAGAACGCGTCTTTGCTCGTGGCATCTGGTCTCGTCGAGGCGAAGGTCAGGTCTTCATCGTTGACCAGATACAGGTCGGCTCCTGCTGGCAGGTCGAGCCGGGTCCGTTCGCCCGCTACCTCGACCTCGACGAGTGCCATGCGTTCAAGACGGTCCCCGGAACGCTCGTAGGCGCCGACGGCAAGCACATGCGGGCGTGGACGGCCACCCGGTCCCTGAGCGACCAGGGCAAACCCATCTTTGTCGTGGTCAAGAGTCAGCCGGTCGGTGCCCGCTGTCTCCAGCCATCCCGCACGCCACTGGTCCAGGTCACGTCCGCTGGCATCGGCGACCGCATCGATCAGGTCCTTCAGCGTGGTGTTGTCCCAAGCATGCGTGGCGAAGTAGTTGGTCAGACCCGCGGAGAAGTTCGCTTCGCCGACGTACGTCATCAGCTGGTGCAGTACGGACGCGCCCTTGGGGTAGGTGATGGCGTCGAAGGTCGCTGCAGCCTCGGAGACGTCGCGGACCTGCTGGCGGATCGGGTGCGTCGTCGGTCCCTGGTCCATGAAATAAGCTTTGAGTTTCTCGCCGGCCAGATGTGCCGTCCAGGCATCGGTGTACGACGTCACGCTCACCGCGGCCCAGTTGCTGGCGAACTCCGCGAACGCCTCGTTCAGCCACAGATCGTCCCACCAGCGCATCGTGACGATGTTGCCGAACCACATATGCGCGAGCTCGTGCAACAGGTACCGCGAGAAGATGTCCCACTCCGCCCTCGTCGGAGTAGTCCTGCGCAGGAACCAGTCCATCCAGGTGACGCACCCGAAGTTCTCCATCGCGCCAGGGAACTCGGGCGTGAAGACCTGGTCGTACTTGTGCTGCGGAAACGGCATGCCGAACTTGCCGGCGAAGAACTCGAGCCCCTGGGTGGTCAGGGTGAACAGTTGGTCGGCGTCCCGGTCCAGGATCGAAGCCAGCGACTGCCGGGCGAAAAGCCCGAGATCATGACCAGCTCCGCGACGACGCAATTCGTAGTACGGGCCCGCGTTGATCACAGTGTTGTACGCCGCCAGCGGCGGCGTCGGCGGGAAGGTCCAGCGTCGCACAGAGCCGAGGTCTTCGAGCTGCGGGGCACCGCTGTTGCTCAGCACCCGCCAGCCGGCAGGAGCGGTCACGGTGAACGCCCACGGCGCCTTGAGGTCCGGCTGATCGAAGCAGGCCAACACGCACCGGGCGTAGTCGGGACTGAAGTCGGTGTAGACATACGTCTCGCCGTCGGCGGGATCGACCGCCTTGTGCACGCCCCGGCCATCGGCCGAGCACTCCGTCACCGAAACCACCGTGAGGACGTTGCTCTCGGCAAGATCGGTCAGTGCGATCCGGCCCTCAACAGCCGACCGCAGCACGACTCCGTTGAGCGTGGCGCTCTCAACCATCGCCGCACAATCGACAAAGGTCTCGGCCCCGGGCTGGTGACACCTAAAGGTGATCGTCGACTCGCACCGGACCCGCGAACCTGTCAGCAGATCAGAAAGGTCCACGGCAACGTCATACCGCTCTACCGCCAGCAGGCTCGCGCGCCCCTCTGCCTCGGTTTGGGTCAGACTCCTGCCGCTCATTGCTTTCCCTCTCGGAGATTCGTGCATTCGCTGCGAACCACCCGCTCAGCAGCAGCCGGCCCACGTGAATCGGGGTGTGTCCATCGCGTCGCCTATCGGCTGATCGGCGGCTTCCTCCCAGACCTTGGAGGACAGAGCACCAGGAAACGGTAAACGATCACCTCTCCGCTGCATTGAGTAGTCCCTACTCGCCTGATGCCGTGGAGCCTGGCGATCACCCGATTGAGAAATAGGGTGCCCAGTAGCCTGCCATACGCTCGTCTGGCATGGCGC
>NZ_KI866528.1:312348-349041 GCF_000511135.2 Microbispora sp. ATCC PTA-5024
AGGGCGGCCGCGGCCCGCGCGACCCGCACGGCCTCGGCCACTGTCGCGCCGTCGATCCCGGCGCTGACCGCCGCGGCCACGGCGGCGGCCGCCGCCAGGGCGACCCCGGTGTTGTGGGTGAGCCTGCTGACGTCGGCCACCCGGTCCACCAGGACGCCGAGGTCCGAGGACGGCACGGCCACGCCGACCGGCGTGATCCGCATCGCCGCGCCGTTGGTGTCGCCGTACCGGCCCGCCTCGTCGACGCTCGCCCCGGCCAGCACCCGGGACACGGCCCGCTTGGTGGAGGGGCCGAGGAGGTCGAGCGACCCTCGGGCGCGCATGGAGTCCTCCCACGCGACCAGCCGCCGCGCGAGCTCCGCGGGGTCGGCCGTCCCGTGCCCGTCGAGGAGGAGGCCGGCCACCAGCATGGCCTGCTCGGTGTCGTCGGTCACGGCGCCCGCCGGCATCCCCGCGGCCAGGGGGTGATCGGGCGGCGCCGGGTGGAAGCCGTCCACGACAGGCCCGTACCGCTCGACGACGAGCGGGCGGGGCAGCATCTGCGTCGGCATGCCGAGCGCGTCGCCGATGGCGAGCCCGTACAGCGCCCCCGCCGCGCGCGCGTCCTGGTCCGGGGGCGTCACGCCGGACCCCGGTCCCTCGTCGTACGGCGCGGGGGTCACGAGAGCCCGCTCTCGCTGAAGGTGAGGAAGAGCTGGAAGTGGTCCGGGTCGAGGAGGCTCTCGACGTCCTCGGCGAAGGCGCCTGCGGCGGACCAGCTCGTACGGCGGGTGGTGAGGAACCAGGCGCCGGGCTCGCGGCCGAGCAGGCCGGCCTCGCGGCCGTCGAGCCGGCGGCCGCCCATGCGCTGCTCCCCGTGGTCGGGGCGCAGGCCCGCCCGGCTCAGCTCCTCGGTCAGCGAGCCGCCGTCGAGGCCGCGCTCGGGCAGGTCGCGCAGGCCGTCAACGGCCGGGAGGCAGCTGCGCTCGTAGGACACGACGCCGCCCCCTGCCAGCTCGCGGAGCCGCTCGACCACGACGACCTCGGGTGAGGGGAGGCTCAGCCGTTCGGCGAGCGCGTCCTCCCGCCGCACGGCGACGGTCAGGACGCGCACCCGGGTCTCCACACCCTGAGCGGCGAGCGCGCGGGCCCACCCGAGCCGGGTGTCGAGGGGACGGCCGTCGAACAGGACGAACGAGCCCTTGCCGGTCCGCGTGGTGATCAGCCCGGCCTCGTTGAGCTCGGCGAGCGCCGAGCGGACCGTGGTGCGGCTCACGCCGAAGCGCCGCGCGAGGGTCGTCTCGCCCGGGAGCCTGCTGCCGTGCGGCACCCGGCCGGAGCGGATCTCCCGCTCCAGCGTGATCAGCACCCGCTGGTGCTTGGGACGTCCGACGTCGGTCACCGGCCCCCCTCCGGGGCGGCGAGCGCGCCGATCACGTCGTCGAGGGTCACCACCCTGATCAGCGGGCCGTACAGCCGCATGACGTCCAGCGCCCTGCGGTGGGCGTCGTCGTCGACCCCGGCGCAGGCGTCGGCGGCGACGTGGACCTCGACGCCCGCGTCGGCCGCCGCGAGGGCGGTCGACAGGACGCAGCAGTCGGTGGACACGCCGGCCAGCACGAGCGGCCGGTCCCCGACGGCGGCCGCCAGGGCGGGGGTCCACTTGCCGAACGTCACGGCGTCGACGGTCGGCCCGGCCTGGGCCGCGAACGCGTCGACGATCCGGTAAAGGGGGGAGCCGGGCGGCTCCAGCGCGAACGGCCACTGCTCGTAGTAGGCGACCCAGGCGCCGGACGGGACGTCCGGGGCGACGAACCGGGTGAACGTCACCCGGGGGGCCAGGGCCTCCACGAGCCGCCGTACGGGCTCGACCGTCTCGGCGAAGCGGGGGGTGAACCAGGGACTGCCGGGGTCGGCGAACACGTTCTGCATGTCGACGACCGCCAGCCAGGGAGCCCGAGAGGTCACGCCCGCGCCTCCTCCGGCGCAGGGGCCTGACTCTCCTGGGCGCGCACGCCCGGCCGTCCCAGGAGCAGCGTCGCCGCGAAACCCAGCGCGAGCGCGACGAACACGCCCAGGTTGGCGTACGCCCAGGAGCCGTCCCTGCCGCCGAGCCCGAGCGGGCCCAGCAGGTAGCCCTGCCACTTCAGCCACCCGGCGGCGCCGTTGGTGACCAGGCCCCAGCCCGCGACGGTGGCGACGACGAGCACCGCGACGGGCAGCGCGCGGACGTCGCCGTACCGGCCGGACGGGCGGTAGAGGTCGGTCTCGTCGTAGTCGCGGCGGCGCAGCGCGATGTCGGCCAGCATGATCCCGCACCAGGCCGCGACCGGCACTCCGAGCGTGATGAGGAAGCCCATGAACGGCCCGAGGAAGTCGCCGGAGACGAAGACGATGTAGATGGTGCCGAGGATCATGATCACGCCGTCGACGAAGGCGGCGACGTACCGCGGCACCGGCAGGCCCGCCGCGAGCAGCGCGAGGCCGGAGGAGTAGATGTCGAGCACCGCGCCGCCGACCAGGCCGAGCACCGCGACCAGCGCGAACGGGACGAGGAACCACGTCGGCAGGATCGTCGTGAGCGCCCCGATGGGGTCGGCGGCGATGGCGCCGTTGAGCTTGTCGTCGGAGCCCGCGAGCAGCAGGCCGAACACGAGCAGGACGAGCGGCGCCAGCGACGCACCGAACGTGGTCCACCCCACGACCCCGCCACTGGACGAGGCCCTCGGCAGGTAACGCGAGTAGTCGGCCGCCGCGTTCACCCAGCCCAGCCCGAACCCGGTGGCCATGAACACCAGCGTGCCGATGAGCTCCTGCGCGGAGCCGGAGGGGAGGGACGAGACCGCTCCCCAATGGATGTGGCCGGCCACGAGCACGACGTAGACGACCGTCAGGACGCCGGTGACGACCGTGATCACGGTCTGCAGGCGCATGATCACGTCGAAGCCCATGACCCCGGCGACGACGATCAGCACGCTCACCAGGACGAGCGCGCCCACCTTCGTGGCGGTGCCGCCGCCCAGCCCCAGCCGGGAGAACACGGTCGCGGTCGCGAGCGTGGCGAGCGCGGTGAGGACGGTCTCCCAGCCGACGGTCAGGATCCAGGAGATCGCCGACGGCAGGCGGTTGCCGCGCACGCCGAACGCCGCCCGGCTGAGGACCATGGTCGGCGCCGACCCCCGCTTGCCGGCCACCGAGATCAGCCCGCAGAGCAGGAAGGAGAAGACGATCCCGAGCGTTCCGGCGATCAGGGCCTGCCAGAACGAGACGTTGAACCCGAGCGCGAAGGAGCCGTAGCTGAGCCCGAGGATCGAGACGTTGGCCCCGAACCAGGGCCAGAACAGCTGCCGGGGCCGCCCCTTGCGCTCGGCGTCCCCGATCACGTCGATGCCGTGGGTCTCGATCCTCGCCTGCCGCGCCGCGGCGGGGACCGCGCCCGTGCCCTGTGTGTCCGTCATGGCACCCTACCTGTCTAGACCTGTTCGACGAACGGTAAGGGCAGGGCAACGCCCGCGCAAGGGGGCGTTCAGGGACGGTGGACGGGCGCCGGGCAGGAGAGCCCGAGCTGGGCGTACACCTCAAGCTGGTCGTAGAAGACCTGCTGGCTGACGATCAGGCCGTTCTCGACCCCGAAGACCCAGCAGACGCGGGCGGCGACGCGGCGGCCGGTGCCCTGGATGACCTCGCCGTCCGGCAGCGTGAACGGTCCGGTGTGCGTGCCGGCGGCCATGCTCGTCGCGGCGACCTCGTCGCCCTCCGTAATCGTCTGCCAGACCGTGAACGTCACGTCAGGGAAGCCCGTCCAGATCAGCTCGTAGTAGGAGAGGATCTGATCCCGGTTCTCGCTCTGCCCGGGAGGTCCCACGGAGGCCGCCTGCGGGGCGAAGCAGCTCAGGACCGCCTCCGGGTCGTGGGCGTTGTAGGCCGAGAAGAAACGGTCCACCACGCTCACCGCGTTCACGACGTCCGGCATGGGAAGCCTCCCTCCTGGGCGTGTGTCTCAACGGTACCGGGGGCCGGCCCGCCGCTCCCGCGGAGCCTCGTCGTCCGATGCAGCCGACCTGCTGCTTCTCGGTGTGCGAAGCCCGCATCATGCCGTACGGCACGGGTAGGCCACGCTGCTCGGCAGAAGGGAGGATCGCCATGGCGATCCGGCGTGACCACACGGAGGACGACCCGCGCACGTCGCCGTCGGCGCCCCAGGACCGCAGTACCCGGATCACCCGGGGGATCGCCCGCGCGACGGCGATGGCGGGCTCCTTCCCGGCGATCCTGGTCGCCGCGCTCCTCGCGCTGGCCTGGGTGGTGGGCGGGCTGTTCGTGTCCGGCGGCTACGGCGACACCGGCTACCAGCTTCCCGTCTCGACCGTCTCCTCGATCGTCACGTTCGTGATGGTCTTCGTGATCCAGTCGAGTCAGAACCGCGACAGCCGCGCGCTCCAGGCGAAGATCGACGCGCAGAACGACGTGCTCGCCGCCGTCGCCCGCCACTTGGGCCTGGAGAACGACCAGTACCTGCTGACCCGGCTGGTCGGGCTGGAGGAGGCCCCGGAGGCGGAGATCGACCGGGAGCAGCGCAGGGTCCGCGGCAGCGCGAGCAGGACCGCCGACGTCCCCGGCGAGGACGAGGACGACGCCTGACGACGTCCACCACGTACCGGGCAGGGCGGGCGGCCGTCAGAGCCAGCCGCTGTGCCGCGCGACGCGGACGGCCTCCATGCGGTTGCGGGTGCCGGTCTTCATGATGCAGGACGACAGGTGGTTCCTGACCGTGCTCTCCGACAGGTGGAGGCGCCCCGAGATGTCGGCGGCCGTCGACCCGTCCGCGGCGGCGATCAGCACCTCCCGCTCGCGCGGCGTCAGCGGGCTCGGCCCGGCGCTCAGCGCCGCCGCGGCCAGTGCGGGGTCGACGACCGTCTCGCCCGCGAGGACCCGCCGTACGGCCTGGGCCAGCTCGTCGACCGGCCGGTCCTTGACCACGAAGCCCCGGGCCCCGGCGTCGAGCGCCCGGCGCAGGTAGCCCGGCCGGCCGAACGTGGTCACGATGATCACGGCGCACCCGGGCAGCGCGGCGCGCAGGTCGCCCGTGACGTCGAGCCCGCTCCCGCCGGGCAGCTCGATGTCGAGCAGGACGACGTCGGGCCGGACCCGCGTCGCGGTCGGCACGGCCTCCTCGGCGGAGCCGACCTGCGCCACCACCTCGAGGTCGTCCTCCAGGTCGAGCAGCGCGGCGAGCGCGTCCCGCATCATGCCCTGGTCCTCGACGATGAGCACCCGGGTCGTCATGGCCCTGCCTCCACTCCGGCGTGCGGGACCTCCGCGGCGAGGACGAACCCGCCCGGGAGGCTCGTCGCGCGCAACCGGCCTCCGGCCGCCGCCAGCCGCTCGCGCAGGCCGCGCAGCCCGCTCCCGGACGCGGCCGCCGGATCGCCTCCCGCGCCGTCGTCGCTGATCTCCGCGAGGACCGGGTCGACGTCGCGGCGGACGGTGATGCGGCACCGCCGCGCCCCCGAATGCCGCACGACGTTGGTCACGCCCTCGCGGACCACCCAGCTCAGCAGCATGTCGGTCTCCGGGGACAGCGCCGGTCCCGACTCCTCGACCACGCACTCGATGCCGGCCGTCGCCAGGGCGGCCCGAGCCGTGTCGAGCTCGAAGGCGAGGCTCGCGTCCCGGTACCCGGTGACGGCCTCCCGCACCTCGGTCAGGGCCTGCCGCCCGATGGCCTCGATGTCCGAGGCGTGCCGCACCGCCGCGGCGGTGTCGCGCGGCGCGAGCCGCCGTACGGCCTCGGCCTTGACCACGACCATCGAGAGCGTGTGCCCGAGGAGGTCGTGCAGGTCGCGGGCGAAGCGCAGCCGCTCCGCCGAGACGGCGGCGGCGGCCAGCTGCTGGCGGGTGCGGGCCAGGTCGGCGATGACCTCGGCCATGCGCCGGAAGCCGTACGTGGTCATCCCCGCGAGCAGTGAGGTCACCCCGGTGCCCCAGAGGGCGTCGCTCCAGGAGCCGGAGACCGCCGCCTGCATCGCGCCTCCGGCGAGGGCCGTCACGGCGATCAGCGCGGGAGCCGCGCGCAGCGGCATCACGGCGGCGACGGCCACGGCGAGCAGGCTGTAGAGGGTGAACCAGTCCCCGGCGGGGAAGGCGGCGGTCGCGGCCACGGTGACGACGGCCAGCAGCAGGACGAGCGCCTGCGGGATGCGCCTGCGGACCGCCCAGGGACGGCGCGCGGACGTCAGGGCCGTGACGAACGACCCGCCCGCGACGGCGGCGGCCGCCCAGACGGCCCAGGCCGGGGCCGCCTCCCCGGCGGACGCCAGCGGGGCGACGAGCACCAGCGCCGCCAGTGCCAGCGCGGGCAGCGGCCCCTCGGCGAGCGCCCGCCATCCCCGCGGACGGCACGCGCCGTTCCGCTGGGTGGAGAAGGCCGCCATGCCCGCCATTATGGGCGTCCGCGATCGCTGCGGCGACGGCGCGCCTTCACGCTCCGATGAGCCGGCGCCCTGTGGCGTCCGTTCGTCACGATCGGGGTCCGCGGGCGGCGGCGCCGTCCCGGCAGGTCGCGACGGCACCCGAGGTGCGGGGACGTCCGGTGCCTTCGGAGCCGGCGGCGCCACTGACATGCCCTGCGCCGGGGCGGAGACGGGCTGCGCCTGGGTGGCGTTGGTCGCGGTGGAGACGGGCGCCGCACCGGGCACGGGACGGTGTCGCGGGTGGGCCGGCGGGTCCGGCCGTACGGACTGGGGGCGGCCGGTGGGCGCGAGGGGCCGGGTCATCGGTCGCGTCCCGTCCGCCGCACGGTGCCGGTGAGCCCGCCGATCAGCACGGCGGCCACCGCGAGGTGCATGCAGGCCAGCGCCGCCTTCGCGCCCCCGGTCACGCCGCCGAGCGGGCCGGTGAGGGAGACGGCGAACACGACCGCGGCGATGACGAGCCAGACGGCGCGGGGCCGCGGCACGTTCCTCTCCAGCAGGGCGATGAGGGCGAGGGCGGCAAGCCCGCAGAGGGCGCTCGTGACGGCGACGGCCGCGGGCCCGACGTTCTGGACGCCCGTTCCGGCCGACGCGCGCAGGTCGACTCCGGCGACCGGGCCGGCGACGGCCCACACGGCCAGCGCCGCGGCGACGGAACCGAGGACGGCCAGGAGCCGCGGCCCCCAAGCCGTACGGGAACGGGTGGAGTTCGGGGTGGTGGTCAGATCGGATGCCATCGGGAGGTCCCCCTTCACGGGCCGGGCGTGGCGTACGCCTCGACGCTAGAAGCGGGGGAGGTCTCTCCGGCAGAGCGGTATGTCGCCTCCTCACCAGGACGAATCGCCTAGACGGCGCTGTCCCGGTCAGGCGGAGGCGGTGTCCTCGGACTGCGGGCGCCGCCCGGGGACCGGGCCCCTCCTGGCGGCCTCGATCGCGTCGTCCACTGTCGCCTCGACGAGGAAGGCGGTGCGCAGCCCGGTGA
Organism: Microbispora sp. ATCC PTA-5024; assembly: GCF_000511135.2. NCBI lineage: Bacteria > Bacillati > Actinomycetota > Actinomycetes > Streptosporangiales > Streptosporangiaceae > Microbispora > Microbispora sp. ATCC PTA-5024. Next base: position 319,783 of record NZ_KI866528.1, read on the forward strand.
TGGTGAGGATCCGGTCCAGATGAGGCGGCACCCCGGTGAGCACCAGCGGGCCCTCCTGCTCATGGCTCTGGTTGAGCAGCAGGACGAGCACGCCCACGCCCATCGAGTCACAGAATGTGATCCCGGCCAGGTCGAGGATCAGCGCGGCGGGCTCCGCCGCCTCCCAGGCCTCCTTGACCTGTTTGTGGAACAGCGGGGCGTGGTGGTAGTCCAGGTCACCTGAGGCCCGGGCGACGATGAAGTCCTCGTGCAGCCCTAGGGACACGGCGAAGCTCTCGGACGGGTCGATCTGGTCGGCCATGGGATTCCTGTCGTCGGCTCGCAGGGGTCAGGGCGAGCGTCTCCTGGTATGTCTACCAGGCATTCGAAGGAGTCCCCGCCGTGGGTTGCGTCGTGTTCGCCGTGGCACCGGCGGTGTGCGGGCGCCCGCACACCGCCCGAAGGCGTCCACGATTCCCGTCCCGCGCGTCGGTTCACGGACGCGCGCGGCCGTCGCCCGGGCCCCGCACCGGTTCCGGCGCAGCGGCGAGGCCGGGATCAGTGGGCGTGGCGCCCGCTCCCGGCGTCGCCCTCCGCGCCGCCGCGCCAGCCGTCCCGGTCGCGCCAGTCGTCCCGGTCGCGCCGGTCGTCCCGGCTCGCGTCCGTGTCCGGGACGCTGTCGATGCCTGCGTCCGTGCCGGTGCCGGTGCCGGTGCCGGTGTCCGCCTGGGTGCCGGTGTCCGTGCTCACGTTCGTGCTCGCGTCCGTGCCTGCGCCGGTGTACGCGCCGTACGGGTCGTCGTACGCGTCCGGGCGCGCCGCCGTGCCGAGCGCGTCGTGCCGGTCCTCCGGGCGGGGCCCTCCGCTGTGGGCGTCAAGGGGCGTGTCCGTGCCGAAGCCCTTGCCGGTGTCCGTGCCGTGGCCCGTGCCGCCGTATGTGCCGTACGTGCCGTACGCGTCGTCGTACGGGACGCGTCGCTCGCCGGCCGGGCCGCCCTCCCGGTGCCGCGTCTCGCCGTCCGGCCCGAGGCCGCCGGCCTCGCCGCCGGCCGTCGCGGGCTCGCCGGCGGGGACCGGGCTCTCGGCGGCCGGGTCCCAGAGGGGCAGGCCGGGCGGGTCCTCGCGCAGGGAGGTGGGCCAGTCGAGGTCGTAGTAGCTGTAGAGGTCGTGCTCCTGCTCTGGGGAGAGGTGGCCGTCGTCGTCCGGGGCCACCGAGGGGGCGTCCTTGACGTACGCCTTCTCGTACGGGACCTCGACGTGATCGGCGACCCAGTCGGCGTCCTTGAAGGGGACGAAGGCCCGCTTGGTCCCGAACAGACCCGTCTTCACGCACAGCCACTCGGGCCGCCCGGTCGCGTCGTCGAGGAAGACGTTCTTGACCTCGCCGACCTTGTCTCCGTTCGGGTCGTACACCGGGTGGTCGAGGACCATGGAGATCTGCTCGCGCGTGATCATCCGTTCCTCCTTCATCGCGTAAACGAACCCTCATGGCTTACCGCCTCGAATGGAGTGAAAACCACTTCAGGTCGTCGAATCGCCCTGGGTGCCATTCAGCGTGCCGCGTTTTCGCAGGTCAATTCGGTGGTTTACGTGTTGTGAGAAATATCTCCATTGGCGCGTGAAAGGTTCATCACCATCAAGGACGAGGATCTTCGAGGCGTTGTCCCCGGCCCGGACCGGCCCTGGTTCCGGCGGCGTAATGTGACGCACATGGGGCGGACCGTGAAAATGACCGCGACCGTCAGCAAGGCGGGGGACCACCTCTACTGCGCCCGGTGCGTGCAGGTCGAGATGGCCTGCGAGGGCCGTACGGTCGACGAGGCCCTGGGCCGTCTCCGCCGGGCGCTGGAGCGCCACTTCCAGGAAAGGCCCCTTCCGCCGCTCCCTCCGGAGGAGCCCATGGTGGTGCCGATCGAGATCCGGGTCCCGGCCTGAACGGCGCTCCTGTCGTTTCGTCGGTCCCGGCGGCTAGCATCGCCGCCGAACGACGTCCCGCGACGAGAGGCCAGGGCCATGACGGAGATCACCGACGACCACATGCGTGAGATGCTCACGAAGTCCAGGCCGTACACGGTCGTGCTGCTCAGGGCGACCCCGAAGCGGAACGAGCCCGGCGCCGACGCCGTGGTCTGGGAGCACGGCCGGCGCAACTTCGAACTGCGGGAGCGCGGCGTGCTCGCGATCGTCTGCCCGATCACCGACGACAGCGGGTGGAGCGGCGTCGGCCTGTTCGACGCCACGCCCGAGGAGACGGCCCGCATCATGGACGACGATCCCGGAGTCAAGGCGGGCGTGTTCACCTACGAGGTCCATCCCGGCCGCTCGTTCCCCGGAGACGCGCTTCCCGCCTGAACCCCGGCGCGATGGCGGGGGTCAGACATCCCTGGAGCTTCGTTGTCAAGCAGCAAGGGTGTCGTGACGGTGTTGCCAAGCGGTGGCGCGGTCGTAGGCGGTGTGAGTCTTGAGGCAGCCGTGCAGGATGAACCGCGCCGGGATTGATGGAGGCTCCATCGGTTGGAAAGGATGGAGCTCATGTCAGGTCGATCTGGTTCCTCGCACCCCTCCCAGCGTCGGTATCCGCCAGAGCTGAAGGAACGAGCGGTCCGGATGGTGCAGGAGGCCGTCGAGCAGTCCGGGGAGTCGTTCGGCGTCATTACGCGGGTGGCCCGGCAGTTGGGCATCGGGTCGGAGTCGCTGCGCAACTGGGTGCGCCAGGCCGAGATCGATGGTGGTCAGCGGCCGGGCACCACCACTGATGAGGCCAAGCGGACGGACGCCCGGGCGGGCCGTCAGCGGACGAAGTCCCTCACCTTCTGGGACACCGATCCCGCCAGCAGCAGCGACAGGTGCCCGATGCAGCCGACGTTCGTGTTGACCGCGCCGTCCAGCCGCACGCTGCCGTCCGGGTTGATGATCTCGTCGCAGGACGACCAGAACGTGCCGTAGTTGACCGGGCCGGGCGTCTCGTCTCCCGCGTTGAGCTGCCTGAGGAACGAGGAGTCGTAGTTCATCTCGGTGCAGGACACGATCAGCAGATCGCACAGGTACGACGCGTTGGTGCCGTGGTTGGGGCCGCCGATGGACGCCCAGTCGTCGACGTACGCCGTGCCGCCGAGGAACTTGAGGTACCAGCGCGAGGACAGCCCGCCCATCGAGTGCGACACGATGTCCACCTTGGCCGCGCCGGTCTGGGCGCGCACCTGCCGGATGAAGGCCGCGAGCTGGTCGGCCGTGGTCACGTTCGACTGCGTCGAGTTGTAGCCCCAGGCGAAGAGCCGGTCGGCGGGCCATCCGTCGTGCTGGAAGTCCGACTTCATCGCGGCCCAGTTCCAGTCGGCTCCGGCCCAGCCGTGGACGAACACCACCGGGTCGGGGGTCGCGGCCCTCGCGGGCGCGAACGGGGACAGGACGGTCAGCGCCGCCAGCAGCGCCGACGTCCAGGCCAGCCGTGATGCACGTGACATGGGGGTCCTCCTTCGCACGGCCCGCCAGGGGGGCGGCGCCGCCGAAAGAGTCCGGCTGACCCGGCTGCGCGCACACCGGTGAAGTCGCCGGTCATTCGTGGACCGGCGGCCTCACGTGCCGCGAAGGCGCGGAGGGGAGACCGTCACGCGTTCGTACAGTCCGGAAAAACGCGATTTCTTCGACAAAGGCCCTTATTCACGAGCGCTTAACTCGCGAGTAACTTAAGACCTGTGATCGGCGTCACACCGCCTCTCCTGTACGGCCGCGCCGCGGAACGGGCCGAGCTCGACGCCCTCATCGAGGCGGCCGCCGCCGACTCGCGCAGCGCCGTGCGCGTGCTGACCGGAGAGCCCGGCGCGGGCAAGACCGCCCTGCTCGGCTGCGCGCTCGCCCGCGCGGCCGGCGGCCCGGGCGCCAGTGCGGACCCCGCATCACGTCCCGCGATCGGAGAGCCCGCCGTCGCGGCGGCCGCCCCGCCGGGTGCCGGACGCGGGGGGTTCGCCGTGCTGACCACGCGAGGGGTGCCCTCGGAGTCGCGGCTGCCGTTCGCGGGGCTGCACCGGCTGCTCCGCCCGGTCACCCGGCTGGTCGGCGGCCTGCCGGCGCCGCAGCGGAAAGCCCTCGGCGCGGCGCTCGGGCAGGCGGAGGGGCCGTCCCCGGACCGGTTCCTGATCTCCGTCGCCGTGCTCACCCTGCTGTCCGAGCTGGCCGAACGCGGCCCGGTGCTCGCCGTGGTGGACGACGCCCACTGGCTGGACGCCCCCTCGCTCGACGCGCTCGCCTTCGCGGCGGCCCGGTTCGAGGCCGAGGGCGTCGTGCTGCTGGCGGCCGTCCGGGCCGGCCACCTCTCGCCGCTGTCGGGACTGCCCGCGCTGCCGGTCGACGGGCTGACGCCCGGCGCGTGCGACGAGCTGATCACGTCGAGGGCCGAGGGACCGGTGGCGACAGCCGTACGGGACCGGCTGGTGGCCCACACCCGGGGCAACCCGCTGGCCCTCGGGGAGATCGTCGACGCCCTGACCCCCGACCAGCTCGCCGGCCGGGCCACGCTGCCGCACCCGCTGCCGATCGGGCCGGGGCTCGAAAGGGCCTACCTGGAACGGGTGTCGGCGCTGCCCGCGCCCACCCGGAGCCTGCTGCTGCTCGCCGCGGCGGAGGCCGAGATGGACGCCGGGACCCTGCTGCGGGCGGCGGCGCACGTCCGCATCGAGGTGTCGGCCATCGAGCCCGCCGAATCGGCCGGGCTGATCCAGGTGTCGGAGGCCGGTGTCCGCTTCCGGCACCCGCTCATGCGGTCGGCCGTCTACCAGGGCGCGGGGCTGGCCCGCCGGAGGTGGGCGCACCAGGTGCTCGGCGAGGTGTCGGGACCCGGGGACCGGCGGCCCTGGCACCGGGCGGCCGCCGCGCTCGAACCCGACGACGGCCTCGCCGCCGAACTGGAGGAGAGCGCGGGCCGCGCCCGGGTGCGCAGCGGATACGCCGCCGCGGCCGTGGCCCTGGAGCGGGCGGCCGAACTGACCGGGTCCGAGCCGGCCCGCGTGCGGCGGCTCGTCGTGGCCGCCTGGGACCGGTGGCTCGCCGGCCACACCGGATCCGCCGTACGGCTGCTCGACCAGGCGAGGCGGTCCGCCGAGGCCGCGGGCGACACCCGGATGCTCGGGGAGATCGACTTCCTGCGGGGGACCGTCGACCTGCGCGGCGGGGTGACGGGGGACGCCTACCGGTCGCTCGTGTCGGCCGCCGGCCGCCTGGAGCCCGAGACGGCGCTGCGCGCGCTGATGGGCGCCGCCGAGGCGGCCTCGTACGCGGGCGACGACCGCATGCTGGCCGCGGTGGCCCGCAGGGCGGAGGAGGCGGCGGACGTCCCGGGCGACCGAGCCGCCCTCATCCGCGCGTACCTGGCCGGGGTCGCGGACGCGGTCGAGGGCGACCTGCCCCGCGCCGTCGGTCCGCTGCGGGAGGCCCTGCGGATCGCCGAGCGGGTCGACGACCCGGACGCGCTGGTCTGGGCGGCGACGGCGGCGCTGCTCGTGGGCGACGACGCGCTCGCGCACGCCCTGCCCGCGCGCGCCGCCGCGATCGCCCGGGCGCGCGGGGCGGTCACCGCCGTGCCGCAGGCCGTCGAGCTGCTCGTCCACACCGAGCTGTGGAGCGGCAGGCTGGCGATCGCCGGGGCGAACGCCCTGGAGGGTCTGCGGCTGGCGACCGACACCGGCCAGCTCAACTGCGCCTGCCATCTGCGCGCGCTGCTGGCTCTGCACGCCGCGATCGAGGGCGACACGGCCGCCTGCCGCGAACGGGCCCGCGACGCCATGACCCGGGCCCGCGAGCACGACCTCGGCCTCGCCTGGGCCGTCGCCACGTGGGCGCTCGCGTTCGGCGACCTGTCGCAGGGCAGGTACGGCGAGGCGGCCCAGCGCCTGGCCCGCATGGCGGAGGCCGGCTCTGGCCAGGGACATCGGGCGATCACGCTGCTGTCGGCCCCCCACTTCGCCGAGGCCGCCGCCCGCAGCGGCGACCGCAGGCGCGCGGGCGCGGCTCTCGCGAGGTTCCGGGCATGGGCCGAGACCGTCGAGAGCACGTGGGCACTCGCGCTCGTCGAGCGGTGCCTGGCCCTGCTCGCCGACCCGGCGGAGCCGGGGGAGGCCGATCGCCACTTCCGGAGGGCCCTCGACCTGCACGCGCGGAGCGAACGCGACTTCGAGCGGGCCCGCACGGCCCTGCTGTACGGCGCGCACCTGCGCAAGCAGCGCCGCCGGGGCCAGGCGCGCCACCACGCCCGGGAGGCCCTGGAGATCTTCGAACGGCTCGGGGCCGTCCAGTGGGAGGAGCGGGCCCGGGGCGAGCTGCGGGCCACGGGCGAGACCGTGGCCGGGCCGGGGGCCGGGGACGCGGCCGGGCTCACCGCCCAGCAGTTCCAGATCGCCCGGTTCATCGCCGAGGGGGCGACGAACCGCGAGGTGGCGGCCCGTCTGTTCGTCAGCCCCCGTACGGTCGACTACCACGTGCGCAACATCTTCGCCACGCTCGGCATCGCCTCCCGCGGGGAGCTGATCCGCCGGTTCCGCGGCGGCCGGGCGCCCGGTTCCTGACCGTCCGCCGGGGTGCGATGGGCTCTTTGCGGGTGAAGCGGCTGATCCGCATGTTTGACCGGACATTGATCGTGGGATGCGTGATCACCCGGCCTGCGGCGCTTACCGTCGTGCTCGTATCGTCAACGACCTCGGGGGAGTCTCATGCCTATCTGTACGGCCGTACTGGCCGCCGCCCTCCTGTCCGGGCCCGCCGCCGCGCCTCCTGATCCGGCCCCGGGCGTCCCGAAGGCGGTCGCCAAGAAGATCGAGAAGAGTTCGCCGTCGGAGCCGCAGCAGCCGCTGGCCGTCCTGCAGCCGGGGGGCGCGGCGAGCATGGGCATGCCGGGCATGGGCGGCGAGCCCGTGGCGGCCCCGATCGTGCTGCCTCCGGCGGCCTTCGAGGACAGGCCGGGGGACACGGCCGGCATGGGGACCGGGGACACGGCCGGGGACAGGGCCGCGACCAAGGCGGGAGACACGACCGGGGACAAGGTCGTGGACAAGACCGGCGGCAAGACGGGGGACAAGGCCGGTGACACGGCCGCCGGGAAGCAGGACGACGACCTGGCCATCCCGATGATCAACCCGAAGACGCACGATCTCCTGATCAAGCCGGCGGTGTCGAACGGGGCGCCCGGTCAGCCGATCAAAACGTTCACGCTGAATCCGTTCCAGGGTGTGCAGGTGGCGCAGTCGTACCCGGGCTTCGGCCGTCCAGGCCACCACACCGTGCCGCGCGGGCCGAAGCACCCCAAGGCCACGGACCACCCCAGGACTCAGGGGAGCGCCGGGGCGGCCGCGCTGCACTCCCTCACCTCGTCCGCCGGGCAGGTGGCGAACGCCCCGGCCCACACCCGGGACAGCGCGGGCGCCCAGCGCCCCAAGGCCCCGGCCCACACCCAGCAGACGGGGCAGCAGACGGCGCAGCACCTGCCGCAGCAGGCGCCCGCCGTGGTGCGGCACCCGAAGTCGCCCGTTCAGGGGCAGCAGACGTCGCGGCACCTGCCGCAGCAGGCTCCGGCCGCGGTGCACCCGAAGTCGCCGGTTCACGCCCAGCAGGCTCCCCTGCTCCCGCGGCAGGTCCCGGCGCCCGTGTCCCAGGTGGCCCCGCCGCTGCGTCCCTAGCGCGAGCCCGTAGGCCCATGCCGGCACGCGTTCGGCGACGCGGGTGACGCCGTGACGCCGACGACCATGTGACGGCGGGCGACGCGGCCCCGAGCGGGTCGCCACCCGGCCCGCCGGCCGCGGGAACGGCCGGCACGCCGCCGGAACAGGCGCCGAGCCGCGGGATCGAGCGCCGAGGTGTGACCACGAGCGGTGAGCCGCGGGAACGGCCGCCGAGCCGCAAGAACGAGCGGTGAGCCGCGGGAACGGCCGCCGAGCCGCAAGAACGAGCGGTGAGCCGCGGGAACGGGAGCCGAGCCGCGAGCACACGCGGCACGCACGACCGCCGCGGCCGGCAGGAGCCCGTGCCACAGGGTTCCGGCGAGAGCCGGGGCGCCGGCGTGCGGCGGCGGACTCCCGCCACGGGGTGACCACCCGGGTTCAGCGCCGAGCCGCGGGATCGAGCGCCGAGGTGTGACCACGAGCGGTGAGTTCGTCCCTTCCCGGCACGCGTTCCGCGTCCCGTCCGCGCCGCGTTCCGTCCGCCTGTGGCCCGCCGTACGTCACGCGCCACCCGAGCGTGCCGGGGACGGCGGGCGCGTGGCGGACCCACTCCCATGACCACGACCACGACCGGCCCACACCAGCACATCAGCAGCACACGACCCGCCCACCACCAGCACACGACCACGCCCATTCGCGACGAGCGGGGCGGGCCCGCGGGCCACGACCGGCCGCACCGGCGGCCACGCCGCGGGCGGCGCCGGCGGATGTCCGTCCCGGACGCCGCGCCGGCGAGCAACGACCTCTCACCACGAAGGAAACACGAAACAATGAAGACCCGTCTTCTCGCCCTTTCCACGCTGACCGTGGCGCTGTCGCTGTGCGCGGCGTGCGGCGGCCAGGGCAACGGCAACTCGGCCGCCCCCGCCGCGGCCAACGAGACCGCGACCGACACGGTCTCTGAGACCGCCGGCGCCGAGACGAGCCCCGCCACCGAGTCGCCGTCGCCCGGCACCTCGCCCGGCGCCTCGCCCTCCGCCTCACCGTTCGGGGCCGGCTGCGCCTCGTTCCCGGCGTCCGGCCGCGGCAGCCTGACCCAACTCGCGAGCGAGCCGGTCGCGACCGCGCTCGGCTCCGTCCCGTCGCTGTCCACCCTGGCCAGCGCCGTGAAGAAGGCCGGGCTGGTCGAGACCCTCGACAGCGCGCAGGACATCACGATCTTCGCGCCGACGAACGAGGCGTTCGACAAGCTCCCGAAGAAGAAGCTCAACCAGACGCTGTCGGACCGCAAGGCGCTGACGACCCTGCTCAGCTACCACGTGGCCAAGGGCCGCAAGACGCCGACCGACCTGCAGAGCGGCAAGATCACGACGCTTCAGGGCACGGATCTGACCGTTACCGGCTCCGGGCAGAACTACAAGATCAACGATGCGGACGTGCTGTGCGGCGACGTGCCGACGCGCAACGCCACGGTGTACGTCATCGACAAGGTGCTGCTGCCGAAGTAGGCGCCGTCCGCGCACCTTCCCACGAGGGGCGAGCCCGCGACCGCGGCTCGCCCCTCGTCGCGTTCCGGCCCGGTCGATCCGTCTCTGACGTGGGTCAATGTCCCTGAAACGGCTGATTCTCTTTCTTTGACCGGACACTGGGCGTCGGGTCCGTGATCGCCCGGCATGCCGTGCATAACGTCGTTCTCGTACCGTCCAACCACTAACTGGGGGAATCTCATGCCTATATGCACTGCTGTCCTCGCTGCCGCCCTTCTGTCCGGGCCGGTCTCCTCCACGCCCGCCGACCCGGCGCCGGCGTCCAAGAGCGCCATGGCGCCGGGCAAGCAGATCGCCCAGATCGCCATGAAGAACCCGGACGACCCGGAGCTCATCGCCAGCAAGGCGCTGGATGTGCTGAAGGGCAAGGGCACCAAGATCGGCCCCGCGTCCGGCGGCAGCAAGGGCACCAACGACAGCAAGGGCAGCAACGACAGTGACGACAGCGGCGCCGGCCAGCCGCAGGACGTCTTCCTGACCGGCGGCAACCCGACGAACAGCTCGGGCGCCGGCCCGACCATCACCAAGAAGGGCGCCCCCGCCAAGAGCACGGGCGTCGTCCCGTCGTTCGGCGAGGGCGGCGCGCCCTCGAACAACTCGGGGTTCGGCCCGACCATCAACAAGAACAACGCGCCGGCTGCCGGCGGCAACCAGGGCTCGCAGCTGAAGATGCCCCCGGTGTTCGGCCAGCAGTTCGCCGACTCCTTCGCCTGGCCGCAGACCAAGCTGCAGCCCCAGAGCAAGACCACGGCGAAGGACAAGAAGGCCAAGAGCGCCGAGTCGGAGGACAACGACTGGATGAGCGACTGGACCTGAGAGCCGCGCTGACGAGGGGTGAGCCGGACGGCCCGGCTCACCCCTCGCCGTGTCCGGAGCGGGCCTGGTTTTCACCCCTCGCCGTGTCCGGAGCGGGCCTGGTTTTCACCCCTCGCCCTGTCCAGGGCCGCCTCGGCTCACCCCTCGCCGTGTCCCGGGCGGGCCCGGGCCCGGGACGGCGGCGGACGGCGCTCAAGCCATACCGCCCGGGGGAAGTTCCACGACCTCGACCAGGTCGGCCAGGTCGACGTACCGGGCCACCTCGGCCACCGAGGCGCAGAAGCCGACGTGGTAACCGAGGTGGCGGACGCGCAGCAGGCCGCGGCCGTCGAGGACGACGCAGTCCACCTCGTAGCCGTTCACGCCGACCCATTTCCGCATGGAGGCACAGTAGGAAACACGAGGTCAAGGGCCGGCAAAGCCCCACGAGGTCACGTGGGCCAGGGCCGCAGGCGCGTGGTCGAGACGATCTCCGCGCGGTCGCCGGGAAGGCTGACCTCGGAGACCTCCACCACCCGATCGCGGGTGTCGATCGACGTCTTGCGCAGCACCAGGACCGGCGCGTCGGGCGCCACGCCGAGAAGCTCCGCCTCGCCCGGCTCCGGCCGCCGGCTGACGACCTCGTCGACCACGCGGTCGACCTCGATGCCCACGGTTTTGAGCTGGTGCTGGGTGCCTCCCGGCCACGGCTCGTTCTCCGGGTTCAGCAGGTCGGGGTTGCGGGCCACCATGTCGTGCACGAGCCAGGAGTTGACCAGGCTCAGCGTGGCCTCGTCGTCGGCCTCCTGCGTCCGGTAGCGCCGGTGCAGCAGCTTCGTCCCCTCCGGCACCCCGAAGCGCCGGGCCAGCTCCGCGTCCGCCGGGGCCGTGCCGTAGGCGATGTCGAAGTCGAGATCCTCCTTGCGGAGGCCGGTGTCGTGCTCGGTGGCGCCGGTCCTGCGGCGCTCCGACTCGGGCAGCAGCGCCCGGTCCTTCTCCCACTGGTACCGCTCCGGGCTGCGCCGGAGCCGGCGACGGCTCTCATCCATGCACGCGCCATTCCCCGGCTCCGGCCTCCTATGTTCCCCGCCGGGCCGTCGCCGCCGGCGGGACATGGGGAGTCAGCGCTGAAGGAAGGCGACGACGGTCTCGGCGAACCGCCCGGGGGCGTTCTCGTGCACCAGGTGCCCGGCGGGGATCGTGACCACCCGGGCGTCCGGCATCCTCCGGCCCATCTCGGCGAGCCGGTCCTGCGGGATGTGGCTGTCCGGTCCGCCGGCCACCACCAGAGTGGGGGCGGCGACCGCGCCCAGCGCCTCCAGCCAGGCCGGGTCGGGGTCGTCTACCTGCGCCCGGACCGCGAGGACCATCTCCCAGTCGAACGGCAGCGGCCCCTCCGGCCGTTCCGGGACGGTCGGGGGCCGGGGCAGCGGCGGCGGGACGTCCTCCAGCACGAGACGGCCTACCCGGCCGGGGTGGGAGGCGGCGAGGAGGTAGGCGACCACCCCGCCCATCGAGTGGCCGACCACGTCGGCCACGGCGAGCCCCAGCGCGTCGAGGAACGCGGCCACGTCGTCGCGCATGAGGGGGAAGGAGTAGGCGCCCGGCCAGTCGGAGGACCCGTGGCCCCGCAGGTCCGGCGCGTACACCCGGTGACCGTCCGCCGTGAGGGCGGCGGCCGGGCCGTCCCAGTCGGACGCGTCCTTGCCGAGAGCGTGCAGCAGCACCACGGGCGTCCCGCCCTCGTCGCCCCACGTCCGGTACGCCAGCCGCAGGCCTCCCGCCTCGACGATCCGGTGATCGCTCATGCCCCGACCATAGCGCGGTATTGATCCTGCCTTAATCCAATGAAACGGACAAAATGTCACAATCGGGGTATCTGGCACCTCGGTGGGGGTTCGGGATCGTGAGCGGATGGACGTTCGAAGGACAGCCCACGGCGCTCGGAGGCGCGGCACTGACGCTCGTCTCCGGCGGCTCGTTCTGCGTGTCGGCCCGCAACGGGGACATCCTCCCCGGCCGGGCGCACGGCGTGTACTACGCGGACACGCGGTTGCTGTCCCATCTGGAACTGCGGGTGGACGACAGGCAGGTCGAGGAGCTGCAGGTGCTCGTGGCCGAGCCGTACCACGCCACCTTCATCGGCCGGGCGGCCCCGCGCCGCGGGCAGGCGGAGAGCACGCTGCTCGTGATGCGGGACCGGTACACGGGCGGCGGGCTCGCCGAGGAGATCGTCCTGCGCAACATGGCCGACGAGCCCGCCGGCTGCGTGGTCACGCTGCTGGTCGGCTCCGACGTGTGCGACCTGTTCGAGGTGAAGACCCACCGGGTCCACTGGGTCGCCGACGTTGTCACCGACGCCGAGGAGCGGGCGCTGCGCATGTTCTCGCCCAGCAAGCGCCGCGGCGTGCGCGTGGTGGGCGAGGAGAACGGCGCGGAGGTCATCGTGGTGACCGCCCCGCGCATGCTGATCTTCCACGTGGTGGTGCCCCCGCGAGGGGAGTGGAAGGAGTGCGTGCAGGTCAGGCCCATCATCGACGGAGTCGAGAGCGAGCCGTGGTTCGCCGGGGGCCGCCGGGCGCTCGAACACGCGGAGCACGCCCGCCGCCTGGCCGAGTGGGACCGGCTCAGCCCGAGGGTCACGACGGCCAACCGCGCGCTCGGGGCCATACTGGGCCAGTCGCGGATCGACCTCGGCGCGCTGCGCCTGTTCGACCCCGACCACCCGGAGCTGCCGCCGACCATCGCGGCCGGGGCGCCCTGGTTCATGACCCTGTTCGGGCGCGACTCGCTGATCACGTCGTGGATGGCCCTCCCGCTCGACCCCGACCTGGCGTACGGGACGCTGCGCCGTCTGGCGCGGCTGCAGGGCACGAAGACCGACCCGCTGAGCGAGGAGGAGCCCGGCAAGATCATGCACGAGCTCCGGTACGGCGTCGGCGTGGACGGCGCGGGGGCGCACCCCTACTACGGCTCGGTCGACGCCACCCCGCTGTTCGTCGTCCTCCTCGGCGAGCTGCGCCGATGGGGCCTGCACCACGACCTCCTGCGCAGCATGATGCCGCACGTGGACGCGGCGCTCGAGTGGATCGAGCGGTGCGGCATGCGCGACGGCTTCCTGTGGTACCGGCGCAAGACCGACCAGGGCCTGCTCAACCAGGGGTGGAAGGACTCCTTCGACGGCGTCAACTTCGCCGACGGCGCGATCGCCCGGCCGCCGATCGCGCTGGCCGAGGTCCAGGGGTACGTGTACGCGGCCTACATCGCCCGGCACTACTTCGCCAAGGAGGAGGGCGACACCGAGACCGAGCGCCGCTACACGCGGAAGGCGGCCGAGCTGCGCGAGGCGTTCAACGAGCGGTTCTGGCTGCCCGGCCGCGGCTACTACGCCGTCGGCCTCGACCACGAGGGACGGCCGATCGACGCCCTCGCCTCCAACATGGGGCACTGCCTGTGGTCGGGCATCGTCGACAAGGACAAGGCGGAGTCCGTCGCCCGGCACCTCATGTCGCCTGCCATGTTCACCGGCTTCGGCATCCGGACACTCGCGTCCGACATGGGCGCCTACAACCCGATGAGCTACCACAACGGCTCGGTGTGGCCCCACGACAGCGCCCTCGTCGCCGCCGGGCTCATGCGGTACGGCTTCGTGGACGAGGCGCGGCGGATCGCCGCCGGCCTGCTGGAGGCCGCCGAGGTCTTCAACCGCCGGCTGCCCGAGCTGTTCTGCGGGTTCTCCCGTGAGGAGTTCCCGATGCCGGTGCCGTACCCGACCTCGTGCTCGCCGCAGGCGTGGGCGGCCGCGACGCCGATCCAGCTCGTGCGGATGCTGCTGCGGATCGACCCCTGGGTGCCCCGCCGCACGGTGTGGATCTCCCCGGTGCTGCCCGAGGGGTTCGGCGACCTCCACATCGCGAGGATCCCGCTGGCCGGGACGCGCGTCGACCTCGACGCCCGCGAGGGCAGCGGCGAGGTCCAGGTCATCGGCCTGCCCGAGGACATCCGGCTCGTCTGCGAGCCCCGTCCGGCCGCGAGAGCCGCCGTACGCGTTTGACGTCCCTGGGAGCATCCGCGGCCCTACGGGCACGCGGGGCGCCGGTCAGGACGGGTCGTCCCAGGTGACGGCCATGTGCTCGGGACCTCGGGTGGACAGGCCGGTCTTCCACGCGACGTCGGCCGGGGATCCGGCCAGCCGCAGGCCGGGCAGGCGGCGCAGTAGCGTGCCCAGGGCGACCTGAAGCTCCATCCGGGCGAGCGGTGCGCCGAGGCAGTGGTGCGGCCCGTGCCCGAACCCGACGTGCGAGGCCTCCTGCCGGTGGAGGTCGAGGTCGCCCGGGCGCGTGTAGACCGACTCGTCGCGGTTGGCCGACGCCAGGTGCGCGACCACGGGTTCGCCCGCGCGCACGGTCACGCCGCCCAGCTCGACGTCCTCCAGCGCGTAACGGGCGTTGAGGACCCCGCCGCCGAGGGGGACGAAGCGCATGAGCTCCTCCACCGCGACCGGGATCAGGCCCGGGTCCGCGCGCAGCGCGGCGAGCTGTTCGGGATACGTGAGCAGGACGTAGACGAAGTTCGGGATCTGCGACGCCGTCGTCTCGTGGCCGGCGACCAGCAGCGCCTCGGCCAGCGACAGCATCTCCTCCTCCGACAGCCGCTCCTGCTCGTCCCGGGCGGCGACCAGCGCGCCGAGCAGGTCGTCCGACGGGACGCGGCGGCGCCGCGCGATCAGCCCGGCCATGTACTCCCGGAGCCGGCCAACATGGTCCGCCACCTGCTCGGGCGTGTACCGGGTGGTGGACAGGAACGCGTCGGACCAGGTGCGGAACTCGGTGCGGTCGTCGACCGGAACGCCCAGCAGCTCGCAGATGACCGTGATCGGCAGCGGCAGTCCGAAGTCCTCGACGAGGTCGGCGGGGGCGCCCTTGGCCAGCATCGCGTCGGCGAGGCCGTCCGCGATCTCCTGGGCGCGCGGCCGCAGCTGCTCGACCCTCCGTACGGTGAACGCCTTGGCCACCAGCCGGCGCAGCCTGGTGTGCTCCGGCGGGTCGAAGCTCAGGATGCCGCCGGGCCGGGGGCGGTGGGCCCGGGCGCGCGGCTCGTCGCGGCCCGCGGCGGCGGCCCGGCTGAACCGGGGGTCGCCGAGCACGACCCTGACGTCCTCGTAGCGAGTGGCGAGCCATGCGGGCTCGCCGTACGGCAGCCGGATCCGGCACAGCGGCTCCTCCCGCCGCAGCCGGGCGAACAGCGGGTCGACCTCCAGCCGGTCGGCGTCGCCGAACGGGAAGGCCCTGGGCTCGACGGTCGTCATGACTCCTCCACCGCGACGCCCTGTCGCCTGCCGCGGCGGGCCCCCTTCCGCCGGCGGTCCCGCCGGCGCCGCGCCGGCCGGGCGCCTGGCGGATCTGACGCGCACGCCCCGATGACGGGACGCCCCGGTCGTGGCGCGGCCCGGCACGCGCGCACGGGTCAGGCCCCCGGGTTCTCGTAGGTGACGGCGAGCGCGCCGCCGGACAGGTCGACGCGGATGGCCGCGCCGTCCCTGACGTCGCCCGCGACCAGGGCCCGCGCGATCCGGGTCTCGACCTCCCGCGAGATGAACCGGCGCAGCGGCCGGGCTCCGTACACCGGGTCGAACCCCTGCTCGGCGATGAACCGCACCGCCTCCTTGGCGACGTCGAGCGTCATGCGGCGCCCGGCCAGCCGCCCGCGGACGTCGTCGAACATCAGCTGCACGATCTGCTCGATCTCCGGCTCGGTGAGCGGCTTGAACAGCACGATGTCGTCCACGCGGTTGAGGAACTCGGGGCGGAAGCGCGAGCGCAGCTCGCCCATGACCAGCTCGCGCGCCTCCGGGTCGATCTCGCCCAGCGGGCCCAGGCCCTCCATGAGGTACGGGGAGCCGATGTTCGACGTCATGATGATCACGGTGTTGCGGAAGTCGGTGGTGCGGCCCTGGGCGTCGGTGAGCCGGCCGTCGTCCAGCACCTGCAGCAGTGTGTTGAACACGTCCGAGTGGGCCTTCTCGATCTCGTCGAACAGCACCACCGAGTACGGCTTGCGCCGCACCGCCTCGGTGAGCTGGCCGCCCTCCTCGTAGCCGACGTACCCGGGAGGCGCGCCGACCAGGCGGCTGACCGTGTGGCGCTCCTGGTACTCGCTCATGTCCACGCGGACGATGTTGTCCTCGGTGTCGAACAGCGCCTCGGCCAGGGCCTTGGCCAGCTCGGTCTTCCCGACCCCGGTGGGGCCGAGGAAGATGAACGAGCCGATGGGCCGGCGGGGGTCCTTGATCCCCGACCGCGCCCGGATGATCGCGTCGGCCACCGCCTGCACGGCCTCGTCCTGCCCGATCACGCGCCGGTGCAGGATCTCGTCCAGCCGCAGCAGCTTCTCCCGCTCGCCCTCCCGCAGGCGGCTGACCGGGATGCCGGTCCAGCGGGAGACGATGCCGGCGATCTCCTCCTCGGTCACGACCTCCCGCAGCAGCCGGTGCCCGCCCTGCTTGGACTCCAGCTGCTCCTCGGCCGCGCGCAGCTTCCGCTCCAGCTCCGGAAGCCTCCCGTGCCGTAGTTCGGCGGCGCGGTTCAGGTCGTACACGCGCTCGGCCTGCTCCGCCTCGCGGCGGACGGCCTCGATCTCCTGTCGCAGCTGCTGCACCTTGCGCAGGGCGTGCCGCTCGGCCTCCCACTGGGCCCGCATGGCGTCGGCCTCGCCCCGCAGGCCGGCCAGCTCCCGGCGCAGCGACTCCAGCCGATCCAGGCCGGCTGGGTCGCTCTCCTTGGCGAGCGCGGCCTCCTCGATCTCCAGCCGCATCACCCGGCGGGTCAGCTCGTCCAGCTCGGCGGGCATCGAGTCGATCTCGGTGCGGAGCATGGCGCACGCCTCGTCCACCAGGTCGATGGCCTTGTCCGGCAGGAAGCGGTCGGAGATGTAGCGGTGGCTCAGCACCACCGCGGCGACGATCGCGCCGTCCTGGATCTTCACGCCGTGGAAGACCTCCAGGCGCTCGCGCAGCCCGCGCAGGATGGAGATCGAGTCCTCGACCGACGGCTCGTCGACGAAGACGGGCTGGAAGCGGCGCTCCAGGGCGGCGTCCTTCTCGATGTGCTTGCGGTACTCGGCGACCGTGGTCGCCCCGATCAGGTGCAGCTCGCCGCGGGCCAGCAGGGGCTTCAGCATGTTGCCCGCGTCCATCGCGCCCTCGGCCGCCCCGGCGCCGACCACGGTGTGCACCTCGTCGATGAACAGCAGGATCCGGCCCTCGGACGACGTGACCTCCGTCAGCACGGCCTTGAGCCGCTCCTCGAACTCGCCGCGGTACTTGGCCCCGGCCAGCAGGGCGCCCATGTCGAGGCCGAAGACGACCTTGTCCTTGAGCCCCTCGGGCACGTCCCCCCGGGCGATCCGCTGCGCGAGGCCCTCCACGATCGCGGTCTTGCCCACGCCGGGGTCGCCGATCAGGACGGGGTTGTTCTTGCTCTTGCGCGACAGGATCTGCACGACCCGGCGGATCTCGCCGTCCCGCCCGATCACCGGGTCCAGCTTGTCCGCCCGCGCCGCGGCGACCAGGTCGCGCCCGTACTTCTCCAGGGCCTCGTACGCCGCCTCCGGGTTGGCCGACGTGACCCGCTGGTTGCCGCGGACCCGGGTGAGCACCTCCAGCAGCCGTTCGCGGGTCAGGCCCTGCCCCCGCAGCAGACGGCCGGCCGCGGTGTCCACGCCCTCGTCCAGCAGCGCGAGCAGCAGGTGCTCCACCGAGACGTAGTCGTCCTTGAGCCGCCCGGCCTCCCGCCCGGCCGCGTCGAGGACGCGCGACAGCCGCTGGGTGACGTACACCTGGCCGGGCGCCGCCCCCGGGCCGCTGACACGGGGACGGCGCTCCAGCTCGGCCTCCACCTCCAGCAGCAGCTTGTCCGGGTCGGCGCCCGCCAGGGACAGCAGCCGGGGCACCAGCCCGTCCGGCTGGGTCAGCAGCGCGAGCAGCAGGTGCTCGCCGTCGACCTCGGTGTGCCCGTACCGCAGGGCCTTGGTCTGGGCGTCGTGCAGGGCCTCCTGCGACTTCTGCGTCAAGCGGTTCAGGTCCACGATCTGCCTCCAGTGGTCCCCGCCGCGGCCCGCAGGGCCGCCTCCAGCTCCGCTATGCGGTCCAGGAGGTCGGCCACCAGGCCCAGCGCGGCGTAGTTGACGGCCAGGCCCGCGTGCAGACGCTGCAGCCGGCCCGCGGCCACGACCTGGGACGGCGCGAAGCACAAGGTCCCCGAGGCGTCCGTCCAGGCCTCAAGCAGGCCCAGCGCCACCAGGCGCCGCACCAGGTCCGGGTGCAGGCCCGCGGCCCGGGAGAACGACTCCAGGTCCAGGTGCGCCGGCCGGGCGAGCGCGTACCTCATGACGGGCTCCTCGCCGCGCCGCCGGATCGGGGGTTGAAGCCCGACACCCGGGCCAGCCGCTCGTACAGGCCGCGCTCCTCGTCGCCGAGCGTGCGGGGCACCATGATCATCGCCTCGGCCAGCAGGTCGCCCGGTGTGCCGCGGGGATTCGGCATGCCCTGGCCGCGCAGCCGCAGGCGGCGCCCGGACGAGGTGCCCGGCGGCACCTTCACCTTCGCCTCCCCGCCGGGGGTGTCGACGGCGACCGTCGCGCCCAGAGCCGCCTCCCAGGGGGTCAGCGGGAGCCGCACGTGGATGTCGCGCCCCTCGACCCGGTACCGGGGATGGGCGGCGATGCGGACCACCAGGTAGAGGTCTCCCGGGGGACCGCCCCCGCCACCCCGCCCGCCCTGGCCGGCCAGCCGGATCCGCTGCCCGCCGGCCACGCCCCCGGGAATGGACACCTCCAGCGGCCCGCGACCGGGAAGCGTGATCGTGCGCCGGCCGCCCCGGTAGGCCTCCTCGACCGTCAGCGGCAGCTCGGCCTCCTGGTCCGCGCCGGGCATCGGCCCCCAGCCGCGTCCCGCCGCGCGGCGTCCCCCGAACAGGTCGCCGAACAGGTCCCCGAGGTCGACGCCCTCGCCTGTGGAGAACCGGACCTCCTCCCCGCCGGGCGCCCACGCCCGCCCGGCCCCCGCCCCGGCGCGGGCCCGCGCCCACGCCGCCGGGTCGGTCCCCTCCGGCACCTGCCGGAAGTCCGGGCCGAACGCGTCGTACCTGCGCCGCGTCTCCGGGTCCGACAGCACCTCGTACGCCTCGGAGCCCTCCTTGAAGCGGTCCTCGGCACCGGGGTCCTTGTTCACGTCCGGGTGGTAGGCGCGGGCCAGCTTCCGGTAGGCCCGCTGGATCTCGTCCCGGCTCGCCGTCCTCGGCACCCCCAGGGCCTCGTAGAAGTCGCGCCCGGCCATCAGTCCTCCGTCCTGGTGGACACGACGACGGACGCGGGCCGCAGCTGGCCGGCCCCGTCGCCGTACCCCGGACGGACGACCGCGACGACCGTGCCGGGCTCGGCCCCCGGGTCCTCGACCGTGCTGACGGCCTCGTGGTGGGCCGGGTCGAACGGCGCACCGAGGTCGTCCCTGCGGGGGAAGCCGAGGCGGCCCAGCACGGCCACCGCCTGGTCGCGCACGGCCCGCACGCCCTCGACGAGCGGACCCGCGTCGCCCTCGGCGTGCCTGAGCGCGAGGTCGAGGTTGTCCACGACGGGCAGCCACTCGGCCGCCACCCGGGCGCGCTCGTCCCGCCGCGCCCGGTCCACGTCCCGGGTCGCGCGCTTGCGCACGTTGTCCACCTCGGCGACCGCGCGCAGCCAGCGGTCGTGCAGCTCCGCCACCCGGCCTGCGGTCTCCTCAGCCTGTCCCGTCTCCTTTGGTCCCGTCTCCGGTTCCGCCGTCCCGGACCCTGCCGCCTTCGGCTCGGCGGCGGTCCCGGCCGGGATCGGGAGGTCGGCGCCCGGGCCGTCCGGCCGCGGGGTTCCCGTGGGCTCGCTCATGGTCACGTCACTCCGGGCTGGTGAACTCCGCGTCGATCACGTCGTCGTCCGAGGGCGGCGGCCCCGGCGCTCCCGGGCCGGCCGGCCCTCCGGGACCCGCCTGTCCCGCCTGGGCGGCGCCGACGCCGAGGCCGTGGTAGACCTGCTGGAGCTCGGCCGTGAGGGCGCGCAGCCGGTCGATCGGCGCCTCCTCCTTGACGGCCTGACGGGCCTCGACGACCAGCTGGTCCGCGCGGGCCTTCTCGTGCACAGGCACCGCGTCGCCCAGCTCGCCCACCCGCCGTTCCACCTGGTAGGCGACCGAGTCCAGCTCGTTGCGGGCGTCGATCGCCTCGCGCAGCCGGGCGTCCTCGGCGCGGTGCCGCTCGGCGTCGGCGATCATCCGGTCGATCTCGCCGCGGTCCAGGTTGGAGCTCTCGCTGATCGTGATGCGCTGCTCCGCGCCGGTGTCCTTGTCCCTGGCCGACACGTTCAGGATGCCGTTGGCGTCGATATCGGTGGTCACCTCGATCTGCGGCACCCCCCGCGGCGCGGGCCGGATGTTCTCCAGCCGGAACCGCCCGAGCACGCGGTTGTCGGCCGCCCGCTCCCGCTCGCCCTGCAGGATGACCACGTCGACGGCCGACTGGTCGTCCTCGGCCGTGCTGAAGGTCTCGGTGCGCCGGGCGGGGATCGTGGTGTTCCGTTCGATGATCTTGGTCATCACGCCGCCGAGCGTCTCGACCCCGAGCGACAGCGGCGTGACGTCCAGCAGGACGACGTCCTTGACCTCGCCCTTGATGATGGCGGCCTGGACGGCGGCGCCGAGCGCGACCACCTCGTCGGGGTTGACCGTCATGTTCGGTTCCTTGCCGGTCAGGCGGCGCACCAGCTGCTGCACGGCCGGCATGCGGGTCGCGCCGCCCACCAGGATGACCTCGTCCAGGTCGTCGGAGGTGAGCCGGGCGTCGCCCATCGCCTGCTCGACCGGCCCGCGCAGCCGCTCGACGAGGTCGCGGGCGATCTCCTCGAACGTCGAGCGCATCAGCGTGGTGTTGAGGTGCTTAGGCCCGGTCGCGTCGGCGGTGACGAACGGGAGGCTGACCTGCGTCTGCGTGACCGACGACAGCTCGACCTTGGCCTTCTCCGCCGCCTCGAACAGCCGCTGCAGCGCCTGCGGGTCGCGCCGCAGGTCGATCCCCTGGTCGCGCTGGAACTCGGCGGCCAGGTGGTCCACGATCCGCCGGTCGAAGTCGTCGCCGCCCAGGTGCGTGTCGCCCGAGGTGGCCCGCACCTCGATCACTCCCTCGCCGATGTCCAGGATGCTCACGTCGAACGTGCCGCCGCCCAGGTCGAACACCAGGACCGTCTCGTTGCCCTTCTTGTCCAGCCCGTACGCCAGGGCCGCGGCCGTGGGCTCGTTGATGATGCGCAGGACCTCCAGGCCGGCGATCCTCCCGGCGTCCCTGGTGGCCTGCCGCTGGGCGTCGTTGAAGTACGCGGGCACCGTGATGACGGCCTCGGTGACCCTCTCGCCCAGGAACTTCCCGGCGTCCGCGACCAGCTTGCGCAGCACGAACGCGGAGATCTCCTCCGGCGCGTACGGCTTGCCGCGCACGGTGAACCGGACCGCGCCGTCGGGCCCGGGCGCCACGTCGAACGACACCGCCTTGATCTCGCCGGCGACCTCGTCGTACCGGCGGCCGACGAACCGCTTCGCGGAGTAGACGGTGCCCTTGGGGTTGAGGATCGCCTGGCGGCGCGCCATCTGGCCCACCAGCACCTCGCCCTGCTCGGTGAACGCGACCACGGACGGCGTCGTCCGCGAGCCCTCCGCGTTGGGGACCACGGTCGGATGACCGTCCTCGGTGGTCGCGATGACCGAGTTCGTCGTGCCGAGGTCGATGCCTACTGCCTTCGCCATCTGGATCCCTCCCGCCGCCGGGCCGCGGGCGCGGCGAGACGAGGAGGTCGCGCGCCCTAGGAGTCCCTCACCTCCGGTCGTCCCGGCGAACGCGTGCGGGCCGAGCCTGTGCGAACTCTTGGGCGTGGCTTTGCCCTGGGCGCTACCGCTCCCCGGGCAGGGGACCGCCGGTGGACCCGCGGACGACGAGGGTCGTGGGCAGGACGCGCGGGGGAGGGGGGTCGCCGCCGTCGATCATGGTGACCACGGCCTCGGCCGCGGCCGTGCCGAAACCGGCCGTGTCCTGGGCCACGGTGGTCAGGCCGGGCGGGACGAGCGCGGCCGGCTCGATGTCGTCGAACCCGACGACCGCGATGTCCTGGGGGACCTTGAGGCCCGCCTCGGCGATCGCGTGCAGCGCGCCGATCGCCATCTCGTCGCCGGCGGCGAACACGGCGTCGGGCCGCTCCTCGGCCTCCAGCAGCCGCCGCATGGCGGCATACCCCCCGGCCAGGTAGAAGTCGCCCTGCACCACGTGCTCAGGCCGGTACGGCAGGCCGCGGCGGGCCATCTCCGCACGGTACCCCTGGAGCCGCTCGGCCCCCGGCCGCGTCCGCTCGGGACCGGCGATCGTGGCGATGGTCCGCCGTCCCCGCTCGTGCAGGTGCCGCACGGCCGCGGCCGCCCCCCCGACGTTGTCCGAGGTGACGTACGTGGTGCGCGGGCCCTCGACGGGACGGTCGAGGGACACGCACGGCACGCCCGACTCCGCCAGCGTGCGCAGGGGAGGGTCCCACGTGCCGTTGTCGATCAGCACGACCCCGTCGAGGTTGTGCCGCCGGACGGCGCGCAGGTGCGCGTCAGGCCGGCCCCCGTCGTTGGTGGCGAGCATCAGCAGGTGGTAGCCCCGCCCGCTGAGCGCGGTCTTGAGGCCGATCAGGATGTCCTGGAAGAACGGGTGCCGCCACCCCGGGCGCCGGTGGTCGGTGTCCCAGACGAGCCCGACCATGAACGACCTCTTGGTGGCCAGCGTCCTGGCGGACTCGTTCGGCAGGTAGCCGATCCGCTCGGCGGCCCGCAGCACCAGTTCCCTGGTCTTGGGGTTCACCACCTCCGGGCTGTTGAACACGCGGGACACCGTCGCCGGCGACACCCCGCACAACCGGGCCAGCTCTCTGATCGTTGCCACGGACCAAAACGTATCGCATCTCGCTGTAACCGGTTTCATGTAACCGGTTTCAGGCAAAATACTTTGTGAATCCCCAGCGTGTCAACCGTTATGACGCGTTACGTATCCGTGACTTGACACGCGGCCCTTCTTTGGTTGTGATGGCCGTCATCTCGGCCGAGGCTTTCCGTTGCCGCGGGTCCGGCCGTCGCGTCTCGCAGTCACCGATTCCTTCTCGCATGCCTCAAGGAGATCCCAGGTGCCTGCCGCACGACTCCGCCCGCCGACCGACCCCACTGGCCGTACGGGGAGTACGGGTCGTACGGGCCGCCGGGCGGGGGCATGACCGCCGTCGAGCAGCGCCTCGCGGAGCGGGCGGCCTTCCCCGCCGGTTTCGTCTGGGGGACGGCCACCGCGGCGTACCAGATCGAGGGGGCGGCCGCCGAGGACGGCCGGGGGCCGTCGATCTGGGACACCTTCTGCCGGGTGCCCGGCGCGGTGGCGCGGGGCGACTCGGGGGATCTCGCCTGCGACCACTACCACCGCTGGCAGGAGGACGTGGATCTCATGACCGAGCTGGGCGCGGGCGCCTACCGATTCTCGGTGGCGTGGCCGCGGGTGCTGCCCGAGGGGGGCGGCAGGGTCAACCAACGGGGGCTGGACTTCTACCGGCGGCTGGTGGACGCGCTGCGCGAGGGCGACATCGAGCCGTTCGTCACCCTCTACCACTGGGACCTGCCGCAGGCCCTGGAGGACCGGGGCGGGTGGCGGTCGCGCGACACCGCCGAGCGCTTCGCCGACTACGCCGAGGTGGTGTACGACGCGCTGGGCGACAGCGTGTCCCACTGGATCACCCTCAACGAGCCCTACTGCTCGTCCATCGTGGGGTACGGCGAGGGCCGCCACGCGCCGGGCGCGCGGGAGGGGCACGGCGCGCTGGCCGCGGCCCACCATCTGCTGCTCGGCCACGGCCTCGCGGTGGGCCGGCTGCGCGAGCGCGCGCGGCCCGGGCAGCGGATCGGCGTGACGCTCAACATGTCCCCGACCGTGCCCGCCACCTCGTCGGCCGCGGACGCGGCGGCCGCCCGCCGGATGGACCTGCTGGTCAACCGGCAGTTCACCGAGCCGCTGTTCGGCGGCACCTATCCCGCCGACATGGCCGACACGTTCGGCGCCATCAGCGACCTCTCCTTCCGGCGGGAGGGGGACCTCGACGTCATCGGGGCGCCACTCGACTTCCTCGGGGTCAACTACTACTACCGGATCCACGTGGAGGCGGCGCCGTACGACGAGCCGGACCCGGCGCTGCGCACGGCGGACGACATCGGCGTGCGGGCGGTGACCCCCCGCGAGGCCCGCCTCAGCGGGCTGGGCTGGGTGGTCGAGCCCGACGGGCTCCACCAGACCCTCGTCGGCCTGGCCGGCCGCTACCCGAACCTGCCGCCGGTGTACGTCACCGAGAACGGCTACGGGGACGACGGGGCGCTGGAGGACACCGGCCGGCTCGACTACCTGCGCGACCACATCGACGCCACGCGGGAGGCCATCCACTCCGGCGTCGACGTCCGCGGCTACTTCTGCTGGTCCCTGATCGACAACTTCGAGTGGGCGCGCGGGTACGCCGCCAGGTTCGGGCTGGTCCACGTCGACTACAGCACCCAGGTGCGCACCCCCAAGGCCAGCTACCACTGGCTGCGCGACTTCCTCGCCGCGA
Source organism: Microbispora sp. ATCC PTA-5024 (assembly GCF_000511135.2). NCBI lineage: Bacteria > Bacillati > Actinomycetota > Actinomycetes > Streptosporangiales > Streptosporangiaceae > Microbispora > Microbispora sp. ATCC PTA-5024. The sequence continues at coordinate 344,432 of NZ_KI866528.1, forward strand.
GCGGGTGACGCGTCCCGTCGTGCGGGGAAAGGCGAGATGATCTCCGCCCCCCTACGGCCTGACCCAGGAGGACGCGCTCTTCGAGACCTGGCTGCGCCGGCGGGAGGACCTCCCGCCGGACCTGGCGGAGGACCGGATGCGGGAGCTGCGGGAGGCGTTCTTCTCCCGGTCCCGGGCGTGCCTGCGGGCGTCCCCGCTGCCGAAGCGGCACAGCTGGGTGCCTGCTGTTCGACGCCGCCGGCCGGGTCGCGCCCTGCCCGATGGAGTCGGCGGAGTACCGGCGGCTCGTCGCGGACCCGCCGGAGGAGCCGGAGGTGTCCGGGTCCTGAAGGCCATGCGCTCGCGCCGCACCTGACGCCGGGAGGTTTGCGCCCTTCCCGTCCGGGTACGCCGCCTCGTCCATCCGGCGAGGAGGGCGCCATGGACGAGGTCGAGGTGAGCGTCCGGATGCCGGCGGTCGGCGTGGTGCTGGAGGCCGACGTCGCCGTCCCCGAGGGGGCCACGGGGGTGGTGCTGTTCGCGCACGGCAGTGGGAGCGGCCGGCACAGCCCGCGCAACCGGTTCGTCGCCCGGGAGCTGCGCCGGGCCGGGCTCGCGACCGTGCTGGCCGACCTGCTCACGGCCGAGGAGGAGCGCGTCGACGCGCGGACCGGACACCTGCGCTTCGACATCGCCCTGCTCGCGGCGCGGGTGGGCGCGGTCGCCGACCTGCTGCCGCGCGACGAGCTCACGCGAGGCCTCGCCATCGGCCTGTTCGGCGCGAGCACGGGCGCCGCGGCCGCCCTGGTCGCCGCGGCCACCAGGCCGGACACCGTGCGCGCGGTCGTGTCCCGGGGCGGCAGGCCCGACCTGGCCGAGGAACGCCTGCGGGCCGTGACCCAGCCGACGCTGCTGATCGTGGGGGAGCGGGACCCGATCGTGGCCGACCTCAACCGGGAGGCCATGGGTGGCCTGGGCGGGCGGGCCGCGCTGGAGATCGTCCCTCATGCGTCCCACCTGTTCGAGGAGCCCGGGGCGCTGGAGGAGGTCGCCCGGCTGGCGACCGGCTGGTTCCTGCGCCACCTCGCGCCGCCGGCCGCGGGCTGAGGCCGGGGGACGGCTCCGGATCCCGGCGTCGTCCCACGTCGGGTCCTGGGAGGTGGGGCCGCCCGGCTACGATCGGTGCCCATGGAACAGCGCGTGATGGGCAGGACGGGCAGACGGGTGGGCGTGGTCGGGCTGGGAGCCTGGCAGCTCGGGGCTGACTGGGGCGAGGTGGACGAGGCCGACGCGCTGGCCACGCTCGACGCCGCGGTCGACGCCGGGGTGACGTTCATCGACACAGCGGACGTGTACGGCGACGGGCGCAGCGAGAGGATCGTCGGCAAGCTGATCAAGCGGCGCCCCGGCCTGACGGTGGCGACCAAGATGGGCCGGCGGGTGCCGCAGACCCCGGAGGCGTACACGCTGGAGAACTTCCGGGCCTGGAACGACCGGTCCCGCGAGAACCTCGGCGTCGACACCCTCGACCTGGTCCAGCTCCACTGCCCGCCGAGCGCGGTCTACGAGGACGACCGCGTCTTCGACGCCCTCGACACCCTCGTGTCCGAGGGCCGGATCGCCAACTACGGCGTGAGCGTCGAGACCGTCGCCGAGGCCCTCACCGCCATCGCCCGGCCCGGCGTCGCCAGCGTCCAGATCATCCTCAACGCGTTCCGGCTGAAGCCCCTCGACGAGGTGCTGCCCGCCGCGGAGAAGGCCGGCGTGGGCGTCATCGCCCGCGTCCCGCTCGCGAGCGGCCTGCTGTCGGGCAAGTACGGCCCGCAGACCGTCTTCGGCGAGGACGACCACCGCAACTTCAACCGGCAGGGCGAGGCGTTCGACGTCGGCGAGACGTTCTCCGGCGTCGAGTACGGCGTGGGACTCCAGGCCGTCGACCGGCTGCGCCCGCTCGTGCCCGAGGGCATGACGATGGCGCAGTTCGCGCTGCGCTGGATCGTCGACCAGCCCGGCGTGAGCGTCGTCATCCCCGGCGCCCGCAACCCCGCCCAGGCCCGGTCGAACGCCGCCGCCGCCGAGTTCGCGCCCCTGTCCGCCGAGGTGCAGTCGGCCGTCCGGGATGTGTACGACGAGCTGATCCGGCCGCAGGTCCACCACCGCTGGTGACGCCGCCGCGTTTCCGGTGCATCTGAGACACGGGGTTCGCTCGAAAGACCCTGTGTGGACACACGGGAGATCCGCGGGGAGAGGGCGGGAGACGACGGCCCCGGCGCCGCAGGTGGCCCGCGCCACGAGCCCGGCGCCGCAGGCGGTCCGCGCCACGGGCGCCACGAGCGCCACGAGCGCCCCGGCGGCGCGGGCACGGTCCCTGACGCGCCGGCCGGCGCCGCAGGCGGCCGCGGGCTGAGGGCGGCCGGAGGGCTTCTGCTGGCGGCCATGGTGGCCGCCCAGGTCGCGTCCGGGCTCCGGCCGGGCGACCTCAGACTCACGAGCGCGGTCGTCGTCCTGCTGGCGGCGGCTGCGCTGGCCTTCGCCGGCGCGGCGCACACCCCGCGCCGCGCCTTCGCCGCGTTCGCCGCCGCCGTGGCCGTGGGCTACGCCGCCGAGTGGGCCGGGACCAGGACCGGCCTGCCGTTCGGCGAGTACCGGTACACCGGCCTGCTGTGGCCCCACCCGGGAGGCGTCCCGCTGGTCGTGGCCCTCGCCTGGGGCGGCATGGGCCTGGCCGCGCACGCGGTCGCCCGGCGGGCGGTCCCGGGGAGCCGGCCCGTCCGGCTGCTCGTGGGGGCCGCCGCCCTGACGGCCTGGGACCTGTTCCTCGACCCCCAGATGGTCCGCCTCGGGTTGTGGACCTGGGCCGAGCAGGGGCCGTACCGGGGCGTCCCGCTGAGCGACTTCGCCGGCTGGCTGCTGGTGTCCCTGCTGGTCGTCGCGGTGATCGACCGGGTCGCCGGGCCAGCGCGGGCGGGCACCGGCCTGGTCGTGCTCTACACGGTCATGGCCGCGATGGAGACCCTCGGCTTCGCCGCCGTGTTCCGGCCGCCGGACCCGCTGGTGGCGACGGTGGGCGGCGTCGCGATGGGGGCCTTCGCCCTGCTGGCCTGGAGGCGTCCGTGGCGGGCGTGATCGTGGTCGGCGGCGGCGTCGGGGGGATGGTCGCCGCGCTGCTGCTCGCCAGGGACGGGCACGACGTCCGGCTGTACGAACGGCTGCCCCGGCTCGGGGGGAAGCTCGCCGAGCACCGCCGCGACGGCTTCACCTTCTCCATCGGGCCCTCGCTGCTCACGCTGCCCGGCCTGTTCCGCGACCTCGGCGTGGACCTCGACCTGCTCGAACTCGACGAACTGTGCCGCTACCGCTTCCCGGACGGCTCGACCCTCTCGGCGTACCGGGACGCGGACCGGACGGAGGCGGCGGTCGAGCGGCTGACGGGGGAGGGGCGCAACTGGCGGGCGTTCCACCGGTGGGCCGAGGGCTGCCTGGAGGCGTCCATGCGGACGTTCTTCGCCGGGCCGCTCACGGGCTCCGTCCGGGACCTCGCGGCGTCGGGGGCGCGGCCGGGTGACCTGCTCGCGGTCGCCCCCGGCCGCACGCTCGACGCGCTCGCCCGCCGGTTCTTCCGGGACCCCCGGCTGCGCCGGTACGTCGACCGGTACGCCACCTACGCGGGGTCGAACCCCTACCGGGCCCCCGCCGCTCTCGGCTGCATCCCCGCGATCGAGCACGGGGACGGCGGCTGGTACGTGCCCGGCGGGCTGCCCCGGCTCGCCGACGCCCTGGCCGTGCTGCTTGACAAGGCAGGGGTCGAGGTCCGGCTCGGCAGCGAGGTGGCCGCGGTGCTCGCCGACCGCGAGCGCGTCCGCGGCGTGCGCCTGGCGGACGGCGAGACGGTCGCCGCGGACGTCGTGGTCGTCAACGCCGACGCCGCCGTGCTGTACGGGCGGCTGCTGCCGGACCGGGCCCGGCTGCGGCGCATCGCCCGCCTCGGGCCGTCCTCGTCGGCGTTCCTCCTCCTCGCCGGGGTCGAGGGCAGGACCGAGGGGCTGCCGCACCACTCGATCGTGTTCTCCGCCGACTACCGGCGCGAGTTCGCCGACATCTTCGACCGGCGCCGCCCGCCCGCCGACCCGACCGTCTACATCGGCTGCTCGGCGGTGCACGACCCCACCCAGGCCCCCGACGGCGCGGAGAACTGGGTGATGCTCGTCAACGTCCCGGCCGGCGATCCCTCCCGGTGGCCGCTCACCCCCCGGGCGTACGGGAACCTGGTGCTGGAACGCCTGGCAGAGCGCGGCCACGACCTGTCCGGGCGGCTGCGCTTCCTCGACCTGCTCACCCCCGCCGACCTGCGCGCCCGGTACGGGGCGTGGGGCGGCGCGATCTACGGCGGGGCGTACGGCGGGCCGCTCGCCCCCTTCCGGCGGCCGGGCAACCGGGGTCCCCGGCGCGGCCTCTACCTGGCCGGCGGGTCGGCGCACCCCGGCGGCGGCCTTCCGCTGGTGGCCATGGGCGGCCGCATCGTCGCCAACCTGGTGAAGGCGGACCTGCGGAGGGCTCGCCCATGAGGCCGTCCGCACGAGCCGCGGCGCGGTCGGCGGCGGCGGCCCAGGCCCTCGCCGCCCTGTCGGCGG
>NZ_KI866528.1:349061-356680 GCF_000511135.2 Microbispora sp. ATCC PTA-5024
AGGCCCTCGCGGCCCTGGCCGTGGCGGCGAGACTGGCCCGCGGGCGGCGCCGGCTGCCCCCGCTGGCCCCGGCCCCTCCGCTTCCCGGCCTCACGGTCTCGGTCGTGATCCCCGCGAGAGACGAGGAGCGCCGGATCGGCCCGTGCCTGGAGGCCGTCATGGCCGATCCGGCCGTGACCGAGGTCGTGGTGGTGGACGACGAGTCCGCCGACGGCACCGCGGCCCTCGCGGCTTCGTACGGCGCCCGGGTGGTGCGGGGCAGGCCGCTGCCGTCCGGGTGGGTGGGCAAGCAGTGGGCGCTCGACCAGGGGCTCAGGGAGGCGCGCGGCGAGGTCGCCGTCACGCTCGACGCCGACGCGCGGCCCAGGCCTGGCCTGGTCGGCGCGCTGACGGCGGCCCTCGACCGCCACGACCTGGTCAGCGCCGGGCCGCGGTTCGTCTGCGACGGGCTCGCCGAGCAGGCGCTGCACGCGTCGTTCCTCGCGACGCTCGTGTACCGGTTCGGGCCGATCGGGCCGCCGTCCCCGCCGGCGCCCCGCCGGGTCGTGGTGAACGGCCAGTGCCTCGCCTTCCGCCGGGACCGGATGCTCCGCGCCGACGGCTTCGCGCGGGTGCGCGGCCACATGACCGACGACGTGGCGCTGGCCCGGACGCTCGCCTCCGGAGGCTGGTCGGTGGGGTTCCTCGACGCCGGCGACCTGCTGGAGGTCGACATGCACGAGTCGGCGGGGGAGGTGTGGCGGGAGTGGGGGCGCTCCCTGCCGCTGGCCGACGTGACGTCCCCGGCCTGGCGGGCCGCCGACCTCGCCGTGGTCTGGCTGACCGCCGCGCTGCCCGTGCTGCGGCTGGCCGCCGGCCGTCCGACCCGGCTCGACCTCGCGCTGCTCGCCGTACGGGCGCTGCTGACGGGGGCCCTGCGGGGCAGCTACGCGCGTCCCGGGCCCGGGGTGGCGCTGTCGATCCTGCTCGACCCCGCCACGGCCGTCCGGCTCACGTACGCGACCCTGCGGCCGGTCCGCGCCTGGCGCGGCCGCGCCTACCCCGCCCGTCCCGTCCCCCCGGCCGGCGGCGAGCGGCCAGGGCCGCCATCCCGAAGCGCAGCCCGATGACGCACATGAGCGCGCCTGTCAGCGCGACGTGCGTCAGCGGGGCGAACAGCGCCTGCAGCACAGGTGTGGCGAACACGCCGGCGCGGGCGCCGGCCGCGAACGACCGGGCGGCCAGGCCCACGCCCACAAGCAGGACGACGGCGAGGGCGAACGCGGGCGGGCACACGACGGCGAACCCCCCGGCGAAGGTCAGGATCGAGCGGCCGCCACGGAAGCGGGCGAACAGCGGCCACGCGTGCCCGATCATTGCCGCCGCCACCGCCGCGTACGCCACCGGGACGCTGGGCCCGGCCACGACCCCGAGTCCCGCCGTGTGGGCGCCGCTGACGGCGAGCCCGAGCAGCCCGGCGAGGACGCCTTTCAGCATGTCGCCGGCGAAGACCGGCGCCGAGGCGCGCGAGCCGGCCCGCTCCCGCACGTTCCAGAAGCCCGGGTTGCGGTCGCCCACCTCACGCGGGTCGAACCCGTGCGCCCGGGCCACCAGCACCGCCACCGGGACCGAGCCGAGAAGGTAGCCGCCGATGACCGCGACGAGCAGGGGCACCATCGTGACGTTTCACCTCATCAGGTATGCGGGCCGGGGCGCCATGCGGCACATGGCGTTCGACCGGCCGGTGCTGCGGCGCACCGAGGGGCTCGCGTTCTGGCGGCTGCTGGGCACCGGGCGCGGGCCGTCGATGACGCTGGGGGCCGACCTGCGCCGGTGGGCGCTGCTCGCCGTGTGGCGGGACGAGACGGCCCTGCTGGAGTTTCTGGACCGCTCGCCGATCCCGGCGCGCTGGCGGGACGAGGCCGCCGAGTCGTGGCACGTGCGGCTGGAGCCCCTCGCCTCCCGCGGCCGCTGGAACGGGACCGACCCCTTCGCCGGCGCTCAGCCGCGGGACGGGACGGAAGGTCCGGTGGCCGTGCTGACGCGGGCCTCGATCCGGCCGTCCCGGCTGGTCGCGTTCTACCGGTCGGTCCCCGGCGTCGACCGGCTGCTGCGCGACCAGGACGGCTGCCTGGCCTCGGTGGGCGTCGGGGAGTGGCCGCTGGCCCGGCAGGCGACGTTCTCCCTGTGGCGGGACGCCGCGGCCGTTCGCGCCTTCGCCTACGCCGGCGCCGCCCACCGCGAGGTGATCCGCCGGGTCCGCGCGCACGACTGGTACGCGGAGGAGCTGTTCGCCCGGTTCAGGCCGTACGCCAGCGAGGGGACCTGGGACGGCGCCGACCCCCTCGCCCGCTGAGCGCCCGCCCGTCACGGGACCGGCCGTACGGCGAGGTGGTCGCGCACGCGCGCCACCACCTGCCCCTCGGCGAGGTCGCGCGCCACGACGCAGGCCCGCGCGATCGTCGGGGCGCGTGAGGAGCCGTGCGCGACGACCACGGTGCCGGTGAGGCCGAGCAGGGCCGCGCCCCCATGGCTCTCCGGGTCGTAGCGGCCGGCCACCTCGCGCAGCGCCTCCGGGGAGGCCCCGCCCGTCTCCGCGAGGAGCCGCAGCGTGGCGCGCACCGTACCCTCGACGTTCTTCAGCACCACGTTGCCGGTGAAGCCGTCGGTCACGATCACGTCGACCGTCCCCGCGAGCACGTCGTCGCCCTCGACGTTGCCGTGGAACCGGAACGGCAGCCAGCGCAGCAGCTCCTCGGCCCGGCGGGTCAGCCGGTTGCCCTTGCCCGGCTCGGAGCCGATCGACAGCAGCCCCACCGACGGGTCCGGGACCGCCAGCACGAGCTGGGCGTACGACGCCCCGAGCAGCGCGAACTGGGAGATCATCTCGGCCGTCGGGTCGGCCGTGGCGCCCGCGTCGATCAGCACCGTCGCCCCGCCCGTCGCCGACGGCAGCGCCACCGCGAGGGCCGGGCGCAGCACCGGCGGCGCCGTGCCGAGACGGGCGACGGCGCACGCCGCGACCGCGCCCGTCGAGCCGGCCGAGACGAACGCGCCGCCCGCGCACTGCCGGACCAGGTCGAAGCCGACGGCGAGGCTGGATCCGGTCCTGGCGATCGCGCCGGCCCCGCGTTCGGTCATCGGGACCACGTCCGCCGCGTGGGCGACGTCGATCTCGCCGGCCGCGCCCAGCGCGGCCAGCTCCCTGCGCACCACGCCGGCCTGGCCGACCAGCACGATCCGCACGCCGTGCTCGCGGTGCGCCTGCACCGCGCCGCGCACGACCTCGGCCGGTCCGTGGTCGCCGCCCATCGCGTCCAGCACGACCGGCTGCGGCGTGCGGTCGTCCCGCCGGATCAGCTCCCCGATCTCCTGCGCGATCGCGTCCTCGGTCTCCTCGGCCTCGTCCGCCTCGCCGGACCCGGAGTCGCCGGCCTGCCCGCCGGTCTCCTCGGGCTCGTACGGCTCGAACTCGGGATCCATCACGGCACCTCCGTCCGCCGCTCGGCCCTGCCCGCCGCCGACGCGGCCAGCAGGTGCCGGGCGAAGATCGCCGCCTTCCGCCGCCGGGGGACGCGGGCCCGCCCCCCGAGAACGTCGTGGCCCGCGGCCTCCACCTCGTCCAGGATTCCGCCGTACAGCTCGTACGCCGCCCGGACGCACGGGCGCGAGGACGGCGCGAGCAGGGCGATGCCCGGCTCCGCCAGCCGGTAGTGCTCCCGGGCGCGGTCGATCTCGAACGCGACCAGCTCGCGCACGGCGGGCCCGGCCCGCCCGGCGGCCAGGTCGTCCTCCCGCACGCCGAACTTGTCCAGGTCCGACAGCGGCAGGTAGACGCGCCCCCGGGCCAGGTCCTCGACGACGTCCCGGATGAAGTTGGTGAGCTGGAAGGCGAGCCCGAGCTGGCGGGCGGGCTCGCGGGCCGCGCCGGCGGCGCCCGGCAGGGGCTCCAGCAGGGGGAGCATCATCGTGCCGATGACGGCGGCCGACCCCTCCATGTACCCCAGCAGGTCGTCGTAGGTCTCGTACCGGCTCACGGTGAGGTCGGCCCGCATGGACGCCAGGAACGCGTCCACGTCGCCGAGGGCGATGTCGAAGGCCCGCACGGTGTGCGTGAACGCGGGGAGCACGGGGTCGCTCACGGCCTCGCCCGACAGGGCGGCGGCGAGCCGGGAGGTGAGCCCGTCGAGGGCCGTCGCCCGGTCGCCGGTCATGTCGAAGGAGTCGACGATCTCGTCGGCGTACCGGGCGAAGCCGTACAACGCGTGGACGTGCGGCCGCTTCCACGGGGGCAGCAGCCGGGTCGCCAGGTAGTAGGAGCGGCCGTGGGCGGCGTGCAGGCGGCGGCAGCGCTCGTAGCTGGTGGTCAGCGTCGTCCCGAGCGGGGGAGCCGGCGCGGCCGGCGGGGTGGACGGCGTGGACGTCATGGGCGGCTCTCCAGGATGCGCTCGGCGGCCAGCCGGCCGCTGATCAGCACCGGCGGCACGCCGACCCCGGGCGCGGTGTACATGCCCGCGAAGTGGAGGCCGGGGACGCGCCGGGCCGTCCCGGACGGCCGGAACCAGGCCGTCTGGGTGAACCGGTGGTCGAGGGCGAACGGGGTGCCCGCCGCGTGGCCGCGCCGCCTCCAGGCGGGCGGGTCGAACACGAGCCGGGGCGCGCCGGACAGGTCGCCGTACCCCAGGGCGGCGAGCCGCCCGAGCAGGCGGTCCACCAGGCGGGGGGTGAGCCGCTCCCAGTCGCCGCCGCCCCGCAGGTTGGCGGTGGGCTCCAGCACGCTGAGCGTGGCGTGGCCGCCGGGCCCCGCCTCGCCGTCCGTCTCCGGGCAGGTCACCAGCAGGCTCGGGTCGGGCTGCGGCCGGCCCGCCTCGAGGGCGGCGAACGTGGCGTCCCACTCCTTCCCGAAGTGCAGGGTGTGATGGGCCTGGCCGGGCGGCCGCCGGTCGAGGCCGAAGTGGACCACCAGGCACGACGGCGAGAAGCGCGGCCTGCGCAGCCGCCAGTCGCCGGCCGGCCCGGGCAGCAGGCCGCGGTGGGCGTTGGCGAGGTCGCAGGCGACCACGACGTGGCTCGCGGCCAGCCGTTCGCCCGTGTCCAGGCGGACGCCCGTGACACCGGAGCCGTCCGTCTCGACCCGGGTGGCCCGCACGCCGTACCGCATCCGGGCCCCGGCCTTCTCCGCGGCCGACGCCATGGCCAGGGGGATCGCGTGCATGCCGCCCTGGCGGGGGAAGTACACGCCGCCGACCGTGTCCATGTGGGCGATCACGGCGTAGACGCCGAGGGCCCGCCGGGGCGACAGGCCCACGTAGAGGGCCTGGAACGTGTGGGCCCGCACCAGCCTGTCGTCGGTGAGGAAGCGGCGGACCAGCCGGTCGAGGCTGCGGAAGCCGCCCATGCGCGCGAGCGCGGCCAGCGCCCGGGGCTGGACCAGCCCGCGCAGCCGGGTCATGTCCCTGTCGATGAAGGCGCGCCACTCGACCTCGAACATCGCCGACAGGTGGCGGCGGAACCGGCGGTACCGCTCGGCCTCCGTCGGCCCGCACAGCGCCCGCACCCGGTCGGCCATCGCGTCCGCCCCCGCCACCATGTCCAGGTGCGACCCGTCGGCGTAGGTCAGCCGGTAGAACGGGTCGAGGCGGCGCAGGGGCAGCCAGCGGTCCATGTCCTCGCCGGCGGAGGCGAACGCCTCGGCCAGCACCCCCGGCATGGTCAGCACCGAGGGCCCGGTGTCGAAGCGGTACGGCCCGAGGACGGCGCTGCCGCAGCAGCCGCCGGGGGCGTCGCCCGCCTCCACGACCGTCACCTCGCGGCCGGCGCCGGCGAGCCGCATCGCGGCGGCCAGGCCGCCGAGCCCGGCCCCGATGACGACGACGGGGTCCCCGGCGGCCATCAGGCGCTCCGCCGGGCCGCGGAGGCCGCCAGGCCGAGGAGGGCGGCCGCGGCGTCCGGCGGGACCGCGGCGCCCGCGAGCGCCTCGCCCGCCCGGTCCACCAGCGCGGCGATCCTGCGCTCGACCTCCTCCAGGGCGCCGGTGGCGACGATCAGCTCGCGGGCCGCCTCGGCGCCGGCCTCGTCGCGCACCCCGTCGAGCAGGCCCCTGCCGCACGCGCCCGACCGCTCCCTGGCGACGGCGAGCAGGTAGGTCCGCTTGCCCTGGATCAGGTCCGCGCCCGCGGGCTTGCCGGTGCGGGCCGGGTCGCCGAACACGCCGAGCACGTCGTCGCGCAGCTGGAACGCCTCGCCCACCGGCAGCGCGTACGCGCTGAGGACGGCGCGCAGCGCGGGATCGCCGCCGGCGATGGCGTGGCCGAGGTGCAGGGGACGCTCGACCGTGTACTTGCCCGACTTGTACGTCGAGATCAGCACGGCCTGCCGCCGGTCGCCCGGCCCCCGGGCGGCGCCCGCGATGTCCAGGTACTGCCCGGCGATGATCTCCACGCGCAGCTGGGTGAACACCTCCATCGCTTCGGCGAGCCGCCGGCGTCCGGTCAGCAGCGCCGCGTCGGCCCAGGTGAAGGCCAGCATCGCGAGCAGCGTGGCGGCCGACTCGCCGAAGCGCCGCGAGCCGCCCGACCAGCCCAGCTCGCGGTGGCGCTCGGCGAGCCGCAGATGCGCCGCAGCCCGGCCGCGGCGGGTGGGGGCCTCGTCCATCACGTCGTCGAGGAGCAGCGCGCACGCGTGGAGCAGCTCGACCGCGCACCCGGCGGACAGCACGGCGTCCAGGTCGCCCTCCGAGCCGCCCGCGGCGCGGTGGCCCCAGTAGACGAACGACGGGCGCAGCCTCTTGCCGCCGCCCGTCACGAAGTCCACGAGGAAGCTCCGCACCGTCTCCCGGTCGGGCTCGTCCAGGAAGTCCAGGCGGCCCATCTCCCGGGCGAGGAGCTCGTCCAGGTGGCGGTCGACCAGTTCGCGCACCCGGTCGGCCTCCCGGGTCAACGTCACCATCCGCGCAGCTCCTTCGACTCGGTTCCGGCGATCGGGTGTGCCATCAGTAGGGTTTTCGGATCTCGCCGCTCGGGCGGTTGCATCGCCTCCCGAGTCCCGGCCGGGCCGCCGGAGCGGCCGGACCGGTGGCACGCGGGCGCCGTGCATCCGCCGGGAGGTCGCGCGCCGAAACAAGGCGAGGGGGCGAGGGCCTCGCGGGCGGGACGGTCCCGGGCCGCGCGGGCCGGTAGGGCCGGTAGGGTACGACGCGCTCGGCACGACCGCCGGCAGTGGCAGGGTGCGGCCACCGTGCGGCGGCAGGCGGCGGACGCCCTGGGACGGCGTGGACGGCGTGGACGGCGTTGGTCGGCATGACGGACGGTGGACGGTGACGGACGAGAGCGGGCCCGAGGCCGGCGGCGCGCCGGTCTCCGACGAGGACACCGGGTACGGCATCGGAGCCGTGGCCCGCAGGCTCGGCGTGCCCGCGCCGACCCTGAGGACCTGGAACCTGCGCTACGGCATCGGCCCCAGCAGGCGCAGCCCGGGCGGGCACCGGCGCTACGACGACACGGACCTGCGGCGCCTGGAGGAGATGAACCGGCTCATCCACGCAGGCGTGCCCCCCGCCGACGCCGCGCGTCAGGCCCTGCGGATCCGTCCGGCCGCCCAGGGCCCCGAGCCGGCGCGCCCCCCGGCCGCGCCGCCCGAGC
>NZ_KI866528.1:357115-361759 GCF_000511135.2 Microbispora sp. ATCC PTA-5024
GGCCAGGGCCTCCTGTCGGCCGCCATGCTCGCCCGGGCCGCGTTCGCCCTCGACAGCCCCACGGTCGGCGGGGCCCTGGAGGTGGCCCTGCGCGCGCGAGGAGTCGTCTGGACCTGGGAGAACCTCGCGCTCCCGGTGTTCGCGACCATCGTCAGGCGGCAGCGCGAGTCGGGCTTCGGCGTCGAGATCGAGCACCTGTTCTCGGACCGCCTGCTCGCCGCGCTCACCGCGGTCGCCCGGCGGACCGGCCCCCCCGTGCACCCCCTGCCCGTGCTGCTGGCCTGTGCCGAGGAGGAGCAGCACAGCCTCCCCGCGTACGCGCTGGCGGCCGAGCTGGCCGGTCTGGGCGTGCAGACGCGGGTGCTCGGGGCCCGCACGCCGTACAGCGCCCTGGGGGACGCGATGCGGCGCCTCGGCCCCGCGGTGGTCTTCGTGTGGTCCCAGATGGAGGCCACCGGCGACCCGGCTCCGCTGGCCGCGCTGCCGCGGCTGCGCCCGGCCTGCCGCGTCGTCGCCGGCGGTCCCGGCTGGTGGGACGGCCTTCCGCCGGGCACGACCAGGGTGACCACGTTTCACGACGCGATTACAGCGGTAATGACCTTTCTGCGGTGATCCTTCCGTTTTGACCGTTTGTTGACCTCCCCTCTGGGCCTTCGGCCTTGCGTCAACGGAACGCGGCCAGCTATGAATAGGTTTTGAATAAGTTTCCCGGGCTAGAGGATGCTCATGAACGAGACCCTGGAGATGCGCCTGGCGGCCGGAGAGGCCGGCGCGATAGGGGAGTGCTACGCCACGCACGCCCCCGCGCTGCGCTCCTACCTGCGAAGACTCGTCCCGACGCAGGACGTCGACGACGTGCTGCAGGTGGTCTTCACCGAGGTGTGGCGCTTCCGGCACCGGTTCGACCCCTCGCGCAGCCTGTCCGCCTGGCTCTTCGGCATCGCCCACAACCGGGCCGTCGACCACCTGCGGGCGCGGACGCCGACGACCGTCCCGCTCGAGGCGGTCGCCGACCCGGCGGGGCGGGACGGCCGCGAGGACGGCGACGCGTTCGCCGACCGCGACCGGGTCCGCCGTGCCCTCGACGCGCTGCCCGACGTCCAGCGCCAGGCCATCGAGCTGGCCTACTACGGCGACCTGACCCAGCGGGAGATCGCCGACCGGCTGCGGGTCCCGCTGGGCACGGTGAAGGCCCGTACGGCCCGCGGCCTGCACCGGCTGTCCCGTCTGCTGCCTCCGGCCGCCGCCTGATCATGGACGACGTCAGGCCGAGGGTCGCCGTCTCCCGATGCCTGCTGGGGGACCCGGTGAGGTTCAACGGCGGGCACAGCCGGGACCGGTTCGTGTCCGGCGACCTCGGCGGGCACGTGGACTGGGTGCCCGTGTGCCCCGAGATGGAGCTCGGACTCGGCGCCCCCAGGGAGAGCCTCCGCCTGGAGGGGTCGCCCGACGGCCCCCGCCTGATGACGAGGAGGAGCCGGGCCGACCTCACTGGCCCGATGACGGCGCTGGCGGCCGAGCGGGCCGCCGGGCTCGACGTGGACGGCTACCTGTTCAAGTCGAGGAGCCCGAGCTGCGGCATCCACGGGATCCCCGTCTACGACGGCGACGCGGTGACCGGCCGCCGCAACCGGGGCCTGTTCGCGGCCGCCGTGATCGACGCCCACCCGCTGCTGCCCGTGGAGGACGAGGGACGGCTGCACGACGCCGTGCTCCGCGAGGCGTTCGTCGAGCGGATCTTCGCCCTGGCCCGGCTGCGGGCACTGCTGTCGGGCGACTGGCGCCCCCGTGACCTGGTCGAGTTCCACGGCCGGCACAAGATGCAGCTCCTGGCCCACGACCCCGCGGCGTACCGGGGGATCGGCCGGATCGTCGCCGCGGCCGGCGCGCGTCCCCGCGACCTCCTCGCCCGGGACTACGCCGCCGCCTTCCGGGCGGCCCTGGCGGCGAAGGCGACGGTGGGCCGTCACGTCAACGTCCTCCACCACTGCCTCGGCGTGGTCGGCCGCCACCTCGATCGGGCCCGCCGCGCCGACCTGGTGGAGGTCATCGAGTCGTACGAGGCCCGCAGGGTGGCGCTGACCGTGCCGGTGGCGCTGATCCGCCACCACGCCAGAGGCGAGGGCGCCGCCCACGTCAGCGGGCAGACCTACCTGTCGCCGTACCCGGACGAGCTCCGCCTGCGCAACCACATCCCCGCCTGAAAGCCGATTGGGCCGCGCCGTCCGGGAAAGTCACCCGTGCAGAGCGGAAAGGACGGACCCATGAAGAAGACGTTCCTCGGCACGGCGCTGGCCGTCACGGCCACGGCCGTCGCCGGAAGCCTGTCGGTCGACGCCACCTCGGCCTGGTACCGCGGGCTCCGCAAGCCCTCCTGGCAGCCGCCGCCGCCCGCGTTCGGCCTCGTGTGGACGCCCCTCTACGCGACCATCGCCTACGCCGGCGGCCGGGCGCTGTCGCACGGCGGGGACGGCTCCCGGCCCGCGCTGGCCCGCGCGCTCGGCGCGAACCTGCTCCTCAACGCCGCCTGGTCGGCGCTGTTCTTCCGCGCCCGGTCCCCGAAGCTCGCGCTGGCGGAGATCCTCGCCCTCAACGCGTCGAACGCGCTGCTCGTCAGCCGGGCCGGCCGCGCCGACCGGAGGGCGGGGCTGCTGCTCCTGCCGTACGCCGGGTGGACGGCCTTCGCGACCGCGCTCAACGCCGCGATCGTGCGGCACAACCCGGACGCCTGAGTTTGTCCGCACATGCTGTGACAATTGGCCGCATGGGTGATGAGCTGTCCCCGCCCCTCCCGGAAGCCGGCGGCCGGCTGCGAAAGATCGGCTGGGGAGCGTTCGCGTTCTTTCTCGCCGCGTTCGCGGTCTTCGAGAGCGTCAAGTACGGCGTCCCGACCACGGTGGCCATGCTCGTGTTCTTCACGCTGCCCGGCCTGGCGCGGCTCGCCGGGATTCGTCCGCCCGGCGTCCTGTACCAGGCCGTGCACCGCGTGTGGATCCCGCTCGTGGTGCTGGTCGCCTACTCCTTCGGGCCGATCGCGTGGCCGCCGCTGTTCACCGCCGCCCTCGGCTGGCTCGCCCGTATCGCCCTCGACCGAGCGCTCGGGCGCGGGTTTCCGCCGGCCGGCGGCTCCTGACCGGTCTCACCCGCCGACGTCGAAACGGCCCTACGCGCCGGGGAAGTCGGCGGTCAGGCCCTGGGACTCCAGACCGGCCAGGATCCTGTCCAGGAGGCCGTGGAGCTCGCGGGTCTGCTCGCGGGTGAGGGGGTCGAACAGGATCCGCCTGACCTCCTCAACGTGCCCGGGGGCGGCCTCCACGAGAGCGGCGAACCCGGCGTCGGTGAGCTGGGCGACCGTGGTGCGCCGGTCCTCGTGCCGCTTGGCCCGCCGCACCCACCCCTTCTCCTCCAGCCGCGCCATCGCGTGGGACAGGCGGCTGGCCGAGTACTGCAGGAACGCGGCCAACTGCGTCATCGTCATCGTCCGCTCGGGCGACTCCGACAGGGCGACCAGGATCATGTAGTACGCGTGGGGCATGCCGGAGTCGCGCTGCAACTGCCTCTCCAGAGCCATCTGGAGCAGGTGGCTCGACTTGAGGTAGGCGCGCCAGGTGCGCTGCTCCTCGTCGTCGAGCCAACGGGTCTCCGGCATGCGGTAAGCGTACCGATCGGAACGGTCCCCGGCGCCCGGACCGCGGGCATTCGACGGGTTCAAACCGGTCGAGGGGGAAGTGTCACAGGTATGGACGAACTCCAGCGCGTCGACGCCTACTGGCGGGCCGCGAACTACCTGTCCGTGGGCCAGATCTACCTGATGGACAACCCGCTGCTGACCGAGCCGCTGAGGCCCGAGCACGTCAAGCCGCGCCTGCTGGGCCACTGGGGCACCACTCCCGGGCTGAACTTCTGCTTCGCGCACCTCAACCGGGTGATCCGCGAGCGCGGCCAGGACATGATCTACATCTGCGGCCCCGGGCACGGCGGCCCGGCCGCGGTCGCCCACGCCTGGCTGGAGGGCAGCTACACCGAGCGGTACCCGCACGTGACCCGCGACGCGACGGGCATGCGGAGGCTGTTTCGCCAGTTCTCGTTCCCCGGCGGCATCCCGAGCCACGCGGCGCCGGAGACGCCCGGGTCGATCCACGAGGGTGGCGAGCTCGGCTACGCCCTCTCGCACGCGTACGGCGCGGCCTTCGACAACCCCGGGCTCGTCGTCGCGTGCGTGGTCGGCGACGGCGAGGCCGAGACCGGCCCGCTGGCCGCAAGCTGGCACTCCAACAAGTTCCTCAACAGGGACGGGGACGGCGTGGTCCTGCCGATCCTGCACCTGAACGGCTACAAGATCGCCAACCCGACCGTGCTGGCCCGGATCCCGGAGGAGGAGCTGGTCAAGCTCTTCGAGGGGTACGGCTACCGCCCCCACATCGTCTCCGGAGACGAGCCCGCCGCCGTCCACGAGCTCATGGCCGCCACGCTCGACATGGTCTTCGGCCAGATCGGCGACGGCGGCCCCCTACCCATGATCATCCTCCGTACTCCCAAGGGGTGGACAGGCCCCCGCGAGGTCGACGGCCTGCCGGTCGAGGGCACCTGGCGGTCCCACCAGGTGCCGCTGACCGACGTGCGAGACCGGCCCGACCGGCTGGA
>NZ_KI866528.1:362967-400901 GCF_000511135.2 Microbispora sp. ATCC PTA-5024
CGGGCACGACAACCTGCACGTGCGGGGGTACAAGGAGGAGGGCACCACCACCACGCCGTTCGACATGGCGATGCTCAACGACATCGACCGCTACCACCTGGTGATCGACGTGGTCGACCGGGTGCCCGGGCTCGGCGCCCGGGCCGCGCACCTGCGCCAGCGGATGACCGACGCCCGGCTGCGGGCCCGCGCCCACACCCGCGAGTACGGCGAGGACCCCGCCGAGATCCGCGACTGGACCTGGCCCTGCTGACGGGCGGCGCAGCCGCCACGGCCGCCGTCTCCCGCGCCCGCCACGCCCGACCGGGAGATAAGCGCGCGATTTCGGGGCTCCGGCACCGGTAGCATCGGATTCCGGAGCCCCGCCCGCCCCTTCCGCGGGCCCGCGGGGACGTCTCAGCGATCCGTGCCCATGGATGAAGGAGCCACCGTGTCTGCCGCCCTCGATCTGCACATCACCCTCGCTGGAGCCGAGCGCGTGGTGGCGGCGGGCACGACGGCCGGGGAGGCGCTCGACGCCGACGGCCGGTCGGTGATCGCGGCCAGGATCAACGGAGACCTGCGTGACCTCGCCGCCGAGGTCGCCGACGGCGACGTGGTGGAGCCGGTCGCCGTCGACAGCCCCGACGGCCGCGCCATCCTGCGCCACTCCACCGCCCACGTCATGGCCCAGGCCGTCCAGGAGATCTTCCCCGAGGCGCGCCTCGGCATCGGCCCGCCGGTCGAGAACGGCTTCTACTACGACTTCGACGTCCGCGAGCCGTTCACCCCGGACGACCTCAAGCGCATCGAGAAGCGCATGCGAGAGATCGTCAAGCAGGGGCAGACCTTCCGGCGGCGGCCGGTGAGCGACGACGAGGCCCGCGAGGAGCTGGCCGCCGAGCCGTACAAGCTGGAGCTCATCGGGCTGAAGGGCGGCGCGGCCGAGGCAGGGGAGGGCGCGAGCGTCGAGGTGGGCGGCGGCCAGCTGACCATCTACGACAACCTCGACCCCAAGTCGGGAGACCTGTGCTGGAAGGACCTGTGCCGCGGGCCGCACCTGCCCAGCACCCGGGTCATCCCCGCCTTCAAGCTCATGCGGTCGGGCGGCGCCTACTGGCGGGGCAGCGAGAAGAACCCGCAGCTCCAGCGCATCTACGGCACCGCCTGGGAGTCCCGCGAGAAGCAGGACGAGTATCTCCACCTGCTGGAGGAGGCCGAGAAGCGCGACCACCGCAAGCTCGGCGCCGAGCTCGACCTGTTCTCGTTCCCCGACGAGCTGGGCTCCGGCCTGCCGGTGTTCCACCCGAAGGGCGGCGTGATCCGCCGGGTGATGGAGGACTACTCCCGCCGCCGGCACGAGGAGGCGGGCTACTCCTTCGTCAACACCCCGCACATCACCAAGGACAACCTGTACAAGATCTCCGGCCACCTCGACTGGTACGCCGACGGCATGTTCCCTCCCATGGAGCTGGAGGGCGCGCGCTACTACCTCAAGCCCATGAACTGCCCGATGCACAACCTGATCTTCGGGGCGCGCGGGCGGTCCTACCGGGAGCTGCCGCTGCGGCTGTTCGAGTTCGGCACGGTCTACCGGTACGAGAAGTCGGGCGTGGTGCACGGCCTCACCCGGGTGCGCGGCCTCACCCAGGACGACGCGCACATCTACTGCACCCGCGAGCAGATGCGCGACGAGCTCACCTCGCTGCTGCGGTTCGTGCTCGACCTGCTGCGCGACTACGGCCTGGAGGACTTCTACCTGGAGCTGTCCACCAAGGACCCGGAGAAGTTCGTCGGCTCCGACGAGACCTGGGAGGAGGCCACCCAGACCCTGCGGGAGGTGGCCGAGTCCGAGAAGCTCGAGCTGGTCCTCGACCCGGGCGGCGCCGCCTTCTACGGCCCGAAGATCTCGGTGCAGGCCCGGGACGCCATCGGCCGGTCCTGGCAGATGTCGACCATCCAGCTCGACTTCAACCTGCCCGAGCGCTTCGGGCTGGAGTATCAGGCGTCCGACGGCACCCGGCAGCAGCCCGTCATGATCCACCGGGCCCTGTTCGGGTCGATCGAGCGGTTCTTCGGCGTCCTGGTCGAGCACTACGCGGGCGCCTTCCCGGCGTGGCTCGCCCCGGTGCAGGTCGTCGGCATCCCGATCTCCGACGCCCACGTGCCCTACCTCCAGGACGTCGCCAAGCGGCTGCGTGAGCAGGGCATCCGGGTCGAGGTCGACGAGAGCGACGACCGCATGCAGAAGAAGATCCGCAACGCGCAGAAGGCCAAGGTGCCGTACATGCTGCTCGCCGGCGACGACGACGTCGCCGCCGGAGCGGTCTCCTTCCGCTACCGGAACGGCGAGCAGAAGAACGGCGTGCCGATCGACGAGGCGGTCGCCGAGATCGTCGACGCCGTCGAGCGGCGCATCCAGACCTGACGCCCTGCCCGTACGGGCTCCCGCGGGAGCCCGTACGGCGGGTCGGGGGCCATGTCCGGGCAGCCCCGGCTCCCGGGACCGGCGCGGTCAGGCGTCCGCGTCGTCGTCCTCGTCGTCGCCGGAGGGGCGGCCCGGCATGCGGACGTCGTCGACGGTGACGTTGACCTCGACCACGCGCATGCCGAGCATCCGGCTGACCAGCCGGGCGACGTTGGTGCGCACCTCGGTGGCGACGTCCATCACCACGTGCCCGTACACGATGACGATCGTGACGTCCACGGTGACCTCGCCGTCGCGGATCCCGGCCCTGACGCCCTGGTTCGCCCGCTTGGCGCCGATGCCGATCCGGTCGCGGACCGACTCGAGGGCGCGCTCCACGTCGCCGCCGAGGTCCGCGACACCCGGGATCTCCAGCGCGGCCAGCGCGGCGACCTTCTCCACCACCTCGTCGGCCACCTTGATCCGGCCCCTGACGATCCCCGCGCCCGAGGTCTCGGCCCCGGCGGACCCGCCCGCGGCCCCGTTCCGCCCCGCCGAGTCGGACGCGGCCGCCCCGTCCTGGTCCGCCGTCCCGTCCCGCGCGGGCGTGCCGTCGGACCCCGGCGCCACGGCAGCGCCCTCCGGCCGGGACGCGGGCGAGCCCCCGTCCACGGCGTCTGCGTCCACGGCGTCTGCGTCCACGGCGTCTGCGTCCACGGCTTCCCCGGGCGTCCGCGGCGACCCTTCCAGGGCGGCGGCGTCCCCGGTCGTCCAGGCCTCCTCGCCGGTCCCGTCGCCGGTCTCGTCGCCGGTCTCTGGCTCCTCCTGCCACTGCCCGGCCCGCACCTCTGCGACCTCGCTCATCTGACCCCTCCTGCTGCTCGACGCCTCGGCCAACCCCGATCGGCAGGGGGATTCTGCCGGATGATCTCCGGAAATACCGGATATCTGCCGATCTGGTGGGCATGTGGCGCGACCGCCGTCCCGCGACCGCCGTCCCACCGCCGGCCCGGACGACCGCCGCGGCACCGGGCCGACCCGGGGGTCCGCGGAGAGATCGGCGGGTCATATGCTGCTGGACAGGCGGCGGCGGGGATCCGGCGCGGAGCAGGGACGGAGGAGAGCGGGAACGTGGACTCAGAGCCGATCGAGCAGGCCGGCGCCGGGGTGCCCGACAACTTCCAGCGTCTGTGGACCCCCCACCGGATGGCCTACATCAAGGGCGAGAACAAGCCCAGTGGGGGCGGGGCGGACGACGGCTGCCCGTTCTGCGAGATCCCCAAGCTCTCCGACGAGGACGGGCTGATCGTGGCGCGGGGGGCGACCGTGTTCGCCGTGCTCAACCTCTACCCGTACAACTCCGGTCACCTGATGGTCTGCCCGTACCGGCACGTGTCCGACTACGCCGACCTCGACGAGGCGGAGACGGCTGAGCTGGCCGAGTTCACCAAGCGGTCCACGCAGGCGCTGCGCAAGGCGAGCGGCGCGCAGGGGTTCAACGTCGGGATGAACCTCGGCAGTGTGGCCGGCGCGGGCATCGCGGCCCACCTGCACCAGCACGTCGTGCCCCGGTGGGGCGGGGACACCAACTTCATGCCGGTGGTCGGGCGGACGAAGGTCCTGCCGCAGCTCCTGCGCGACACCAGGGAACTGCTCGCCGACGCCTGGCCCGCCTCCTGAGCCTTCCCGTCCCCGAGCCCGGGGCGGCGAACGGTCAGCCCGTACGGCCGGCGGGGGCGCCCGCCGTCGCGGGGACCGGGTCGCCGAGCTGGAGCGCCCGGATGCCGGCGCTCAGCACGAGCGGAACGGCCAGAGCCAGGGCCATGGAGAGCACGGCCGCGCCGGAGTCGTTCACCAGCATGCCGACGACGCCGCTGACGAGGGCGCCCAGCAGGCCGGCCTTGAGCGTCGGGGCGCGTTCGAACGCCACCGGAAGGGCGCCCGCGCTCGCCTGACCGGGTCGCAGCAGCGCGAAGACCAGGAACGCGAACGCCGCGATCACCACGGGCATCAGGTTGGGGCTGATCAGCGTGTGCAGCATGGCCCCGAGCTTGCGGGAGATCACCGGCAGGAACGTGCCGTCGAGCACCTGCCCGACGAACCGGCCGAGGTGGGTCTGGCTGTCCGGCGGGCGCAGGTAGTCGAGGAACGCGATCCCCATCACGACCACGCCGCCCGCGACGCAGAAGGCGGCGAGCCGGATCACCGACACCCGCTTCCCGGCGACCAGCAGCGCGGCCACGGCGATGCCCGGGACGAACGCGATCACCCCGCCGAAGTCGCTGCCCACGCCCGGCCAGCCGTCCAGCAGCATCGCGAACCCGCCGAGCGCGGCCACCAGCGCCACCCCGAGCACCTTGCGTCCCGAGCGGACCAGCCGGTCGGCGACCACCGTGGTGACCAGCAGGACGGCGGTGGCCAGCAGCGCGAACGGGATGTTCCCGAGGCCGTAGTAGCGCGCGCCCACCACACCCGTGTAGCCCATGACGCTGTTCAGCTGCAGCGGCGTGCCGGTCAGCAGGTCGCCCAGCAGCACCGCGGCCGTGACCGCGGCGATCACCGCGACCGGCCCGACCACGCCGCGCCGCCACGGCCCGGCGAGCGCCACGACGGTCAGCGCGGCCGCCGTCAGGCCGATGCCCGCCACCAGCGTGAGCGTCGGCTGCGGGGCGCGGGCCCAGGGCGTGAGGTTCACCAGGTACGTCGACACCGGGATCGCGGCGAGTGCGATGGCGGCGACCCGCACCGCGCGCAGACCCTCGCGGCGGCGCAGCAGCAGGAACGCCCCGGCGTAGAACAGCACCTGCAGCACGGCCAGCGAGGTGAAGAAGACGCCGGTCATGTTCCTGATCGTCTGCCCCGCCACGTCGCCGACGCGCAGCGTCTCGACGCGGCCGGCGAGGTCGCCGCCCGCCGGGGCCGTCTCCGCCGGGACCCCGACGACGGCGGCGGGGACGGGAACGGCGGCCCGGGCCAGGATCGTCGCCGTCAGGTCGGGCAGGATGACCATGTCGTCGCGGTGGGTGGACCGGCCGCCGAGCCACCGGGCCCGCCCGCCGTCCGCCGCCCCCGGGTCGCGCAGCATCGCGGCGCGCAGGTGCGGGACCGACGCGTGGTCGCCCAGGCCCGCGAGGAGCACGGGGGCGGTCCCGAGCCGGGGGAGCACCTCGCCGAGGCGCGCGTCCGCCGCCCTGACGGCCGCCAGGCGCGCCTGCGGGGAGAGCGGCTCGGGGACGGCGGCGATCCTGTCCCCCTGGACGTACGGCGTGATCAGGTCGGGGATGTCGACGGCCAGCACGTCGGCGCGGGACCAGTCGGTCACCTCGGCGGGGGAGGCGGCGTAGACGTCCACCCGGCCGTGGCGGTCGGCGAGGGCCAGCGCGGCGCCCGGCCCCACCGCCATCGTCGTCCTGCGGGCGTCGTGGAGGGCCTGGCCGAGCGTGCCGGCGCCGTCCTGGCCGCGGACCTCCCACAGCCACGAGAACTCCGGCACGACGGCGCCCTCGCCGCTCCTGTCCGGGACGGGAGGCATCCCGCAGCGCCCCCCGACGGCCGACCTCACCCCGGAGGAGACCGTGAGCCACCCGTCGTACGGGCAGGTCACGTTGCCGACGGTGCGCACCGACAGCGAGCCGAGGGCGCTGCCGCCGGCCAGGCGCCACAGGTTCGGGGTGTCGGCCGGGGTGACGTCACTCCACATCAGCCCGGGCACGCCGACCAGGGCGATCCGCGGCCCCCCGGCGGTCGCCGACCGTCCTGCCGTAGCGGACGCGCTCACGGCGGAACCGCCCGCCAACGCGGACCGGCCCGCCGTCGTGGACTCGCCCGCCGTCGCGGACCCGGCCGCCGCGGCGGACGCGCCCGGCGTCAGCGCGCCCGCCAGCAGCCCGAGCACGACGGCGACCAGCGCTCGCCTCACCGGTGACCTCCCCGATCCGCTTCACGAACGTGATCTTGCTGAAGCTCGCGTCCACGGTACCGGACCCGGGGCGGCCGCGCCCCTCATCGCGTCAACCGGCGGGGACGGCCGCGCTCTCGTTCCCCAGGCGGTCGAGGGCCGTCACGTAGTAGGCGCCGGGCGCCGTCGTCGCGTACGACGGGGCGTCGGAGGCCGGGACGACGGCCACCAGGTTGCGGGCGTCGGCCGTGGCGCACGAGGCGTCGCCGCCCGGAACCCGGTAGACGCCGTACGCCCGGGCGCCGGGCTGGGCCTTCCAGGTGAGCGTGCCGCCGGAGGCGGCGATCCCGCGGGGGGCGGCCGGGGGGGTCGTGTCGAAGCCCGTGAGCAGCGGGAGCAGCGCCGGCCGGGTGTAGTGCTCCTTCGTGATGCGGTCGAGCACGCCGAGCGGGTTCCTGACGAGCTGGGCGGCGCTGAAGAAGACGTCCCCCCCGACCTCGGGGTACTTCCGGTTGAGCGCGAGGTGCGCGGGCAGCTCGCCCGCCTTTTTCCAGGCGCCGGTGGTGCCGACCTGGTAGAGCGCCTGGCCGATGTAGAGGTCGACGCCGGTGCCCTTCACGGCGTTCGCCCACCAGGGGAGCAGCACCGAGTAGTCGGCGGCGGCGAAGCCCCGCGGCCAGTAGAGCTGGGGCATCACGTAGTCGACCGAGCGGGCCTTGATCCACGCCTTCGCGTCGGCGTAGATCGCGTCGTAGCCGGACATGCCCTTGGTGGCCGAGCCGCCCGGGTCCTCCGCCTTGTTGCGCCAGATCCCGAACGGGCTGATCCCGAACTTCACGTACGGCTTCGCCGCGTGGACGGCGTGGGACACCTCCGCCACCAGCTCGTTGACGTTGCGGCGCCGCCAGTCGCCCAGCGACATGCCCGTGCCGTACTTCTTGTACGCGGCCGAGTCGGCGAACTTCGCGCCGTTGCCGGGGTAGGGGTAGAAGTAGTCGTCGAAGTGCACCCCGTCGACGTCGTAGCGGCGCACCACGTCGGTGACGACCCTGGTCACCCAGTCGCGGACCTGCGGCAGCCCGGGGTTGTAGTAGAGGCGGCCCTCGTGCTTGACCACCCAGTCGGGGTGGACCTTGGCGGGGTGGCCCGCCGGGAGCTTCGACGTGGCGCTGTCGGCCGCGCGGAACGGGTTGAACCAGGCGTGGAACTCCAGGCCCCGCTTGTGCGCCTCGTCCACCAGGAACGGCAGCGGGTCCCAGCCCGGGTCCTTGCCGGCGGTGCCGGTCAGCCACTGGGACCACGGCTCCAGCGAGGAGCGGTAGATCGCGTCGGAGGCCGGGCGGACCTGGACGAAGACGGCGTTGAACCGGTGCTTCACGGCGCTGTCGAGGATCTTCAGGTACTCGGCCTGCTGCTGGGCCGGGCTCAGCCCCGGGCGCGAGGGCCAGTCGAGGTTGTGCACGGTCGCGATCCAGACGCCCCGGAGCTGGCGCTTGGGGTAGCGGGCGCTGGTGGCGCAGGACGCGGCGGCGGTCAGGCTCTGGGCGGGCGCGTCCGCGGCCCGCGCGCGCTCCTGCGAGGGCGAGGCCTTCCGGTCCGCCTGGTCCGCCCGCGCGCCCGGCCCGAAGGTGTAGGCCGCCCCGGCCGCCACCGCGGCGACCAGGGTGGTGGCGATCAACGGGCGACTGACCTGCCTGCGGCCCCGCTCACTCACGTGGCGACCCTCCCGAATTGCCGATAAGTCCGGCCATCAGTCTGGCATCGGCAAACGAGCGGTTTAGCCCGAAAAAAGAAATCGACTCGTGATACGCATGTGACGAGACGCACGTAAAGGGGCTCCCCGGGCGGCGGGCGGGCGAAACCCGCCGCCCGGGAAACCCCAGGCAGGAGGCCGTTTACCGGACCGTGAGCGGCCCGGGCCGGAAGATTTACTCGGCCGTCGCGGCCACCTTGTCGGCCAGGTGCGACGGGAGCGGCTCGTACCGCAGGAACGACCGGGTGAAGGTGCCCGTCCCGTGGGACATCGAGCGCAGGTCGATCGCGTACCGCGTGATCTCCAGTTGCGGCACCTCGGCCCGCACGAGCGTGCGCCCCGTGCCGACGGGCTCGGTCCCGAGGACCCGCCCTCTGCGGGAGGACAGGTCGGACATCACCGCGCCGACGTACTCGTCGGAGACCAGGACGGACATCTCGTCGACCGGTTCCAGCAGCGGGGTGGCGCACTTGGCCGCCGCGTCCTTCAGGGCGAGCTGCCCGGCGATCTGGAAGGCCATGTCGGAGGAGTCCACCGAGTGGGCCTTGCCGTCGTGGAGGGTGACCCGGATGTCGACGACCGGGTACCCGGCGACGACGCCGCGCTCCATCTGCGCCCGGACGCCCTTTTCCACCGACGGGATGAACTGCCGCGGCACCACGCCGCCCACGATCTTGTCGACGAACTCCAGCCCGCTGCCCGAGGGCAGCGGCTCGACCTCGATGTGGCAGATCGCGAACTGCCCGTGGCCGCCGGTCTGCTTGACGTTGCGGCCCGTGCCCTGGGCCTTCCCGCCGAACGTCTCCCGCAGCGGCACCCGCAGGTCCACCTTCTCCACCTCGACGCCGTGCCGCTTGGCCAGCCGGTCCAGCAGCACGTCGGAGTGGGCCTCGCCCATGCACCACAGCACGAGCTGGCGGGTCTCGGGGTTGTTCTCCAGGCGCAGGGTCGGGTCCTCCGCCACGAGGCGGCCGAGGGCCTGGCTGAGCTTGTCCTCGTCGGCCTTGGAGCGGGCTCTGATGGCGATCGGCAGCAGCGGGTCCGGCATGGTCCACGCGGTCATCAGCAGCGGGCTGTCCTTGTCGGACAGCGTGTCGCCGGTCTCGGTCCGCGACAGCTTGGCGATCGCGCAGATGTCGCCCGCGACGCACTTGCCGACCGTGCGCTGGACCTTGCCGAGCGGCGAGGTGAGCGCGCCCGTGCGCTCGTCGACGTCGTGGTCGTCGTGGCCGCGCTCGGCCAGGCCGTGGCCGGAGACGTGGACGGTCATGTCGGGCCGCAGCGTGCCGGAGAACACCCGGACCAGGCTGATCCGCCCGACGTACGGGTCGCTGGTGGTCTTGACGACCTCGGCGACCAGCGGGCCGTCCGGGTCGGCGGTGACGCCGGACACCGGCTTGCCGTCCACGGTCGTGATCTGCGGCAGCGGGTGCTCCAGCGGCGACGGGAACCCCTGGGTGACGACCTCGAGGATCTCCCGCATGCCGACCCCGGGCCCCGACGCGAGCACCGGGTAGAAGCTGGCGCGGGCGACCGCCTTCTCCAGGTCGTCGATGAGGACCTTGGTGTCGATCTCCTCGCCGGAGAGGTAGCGGTCCATGAGGGACTCGTCCTCGCTCTCCTGGATGATCCCCTCGATCAGGTCGCCCCGGTACTGCTCGATCAGCGCGAGCTGGTCGGGCGAGGGCTCGCGCTCGGTCCTGGAGCCGCTCGTGTAGTCGAAGAACCTTTGCGAGAGCAGGCCGAGCAGGCCGGCTCCGTCCACGGGAAGATAGAGGGGCGCGACGCCGTCGCCGAACGCGTCCTGGCAGCTCGCGAGGACCTCGTCGAAGTTCGCCCGCTGGTGGTCGATCTTGGTGACGACCACGGCCCGCGGCATGCCGACGAGCGCGCACTCGTCCCAGAGCATCCGGGTCAGGCCGTCGACGCCCTCGGCGGCCGAGACGACGAACAGCGCCGCGTCGGCCGCGCGCAGCCCGGCGCGCAGGTCGCCGACGAAGTCCGCGTACCCGGGCGTGTCCAGAAGGTTGATCTTGATGCCGTTGTGGGTGGTGGGGGCGAGCGCCAGGTTGACGGACCGCTGCTGGCGCACCTCCACCTCGTCGAAGTCGCTGACCGTGGTGCCGTCCTCGACCCGGCCGACGCGCTGTACGGCGCCGGTCTCCGCCAGCAGCGCCTCGACGAGGGTCGTCTTCCCGGCTCCGGAATGGCCGACCAGCACGACATTGCGCACCATGTCCGGCCGATCGGCCGCGGGTGCCCTGCCCGCGGCCCCTGTTGTCGCGCCCGGTGATCTCTCGGCCACGTCGCCTCCCGAATCTCCGAGCCGCCGGGCGGGGCGCGTGGCACGCGCCGTGCGCCGGCCGCTCATGCCGTCGCTGTCCGCGCCCGGGGGCCCGCCTCGGCGGAGCCCGCGCGGGAGTCCATGTGGCGTTAACCCCCACGTCAGCTCCCCGCGGCCGCACAGGCGCGTGTTCTTCACCCTTTACCCATGTGGCGCATATCACAAGACTTTTCAGTGGAATGTGCTTGCGAGGTGGGGTGGGCGTTCATGGCCTACGATCGGACGGCGATGTTGAAACTGCTGCGCCCCGCCGTCACCCGAATCATGACCCCGCTGGGGCGAGCCCTCGCCCGCCTCGGGATATCCCCGGACGTGATCACCGCCGTCGGGACGCTCGGCGTGGTCGCGTCGGCGCTGTTCTTCTACCCGCGGGGGATGCTGTTCGCGGGCACGCTGGTGATCACGTTCTTCGTCTTCGCCGACCTGCTCGACGGCGTCCTCGCCCGCATGACGGGGTCGGGAAGCACGTGGGGGGCCTTCCTCGACTCCACGCTCGACCGCCTGGGCGACTCCGCGATCTTCTCGGGCCTCATCCTGTACTTCGTCCTCGAGAAGGAGCCCGAGATCCTCCTCGCGGGCGTCGCGCTCTTCTGCCTCGTCGCGGGAGCATTGGTCTCCTACGCGAAGGCCCGGGCAGAGGGCCTCGGCATGACCGCGAACGTCGGCCTCGCCGAGCGGGGAGAGCGGCTCGTGGTCGTGCTCGTGGCGGCGGGCCTGTCCGGCCTCGGCGTGCCGTACATCCTTGCGGCCGGGCTGTGGCTGCTCGCCGCGGCGAGCGCCGTGACGGTCGTGCAGCGTATGGTCCATGTCTACCGACAGGCGGTGGTGCGATGACCCCCCCGGCCGGCCCAGCCGGGCGGCCCCAGCCCCGCGTGCCGATCGGCGACCGGCTGGTGGCGTCCGCGTACACCCTGGGCTGGGCCCTGGTGCGGTACGTCCCCGAGCGCGTGGCCGCGTGGTTCTTCCGCGTCCTCGCCGACGTCCTGTGGCGCAGGCGCGGCCGGTCGGTCCTGCGCCTGGAGTCGAACCTCGCGCGGGTGATCGGCGCCGATCCCGCCGCCCCGGCGGTCCGGGCGCTCAGCCGCGCCGGGATGCGGTCGTACTTCCGCTACTGGATGGAGTCGTTCCGCCTGCCCTCGATGAGCCGCGAGCGCATCGTCTCCGGGATGAACATCACGGGGGCCGAGAACATCTTCGACAACGTCAAGAAGGGCCGCGGCGCGGTGATCGCGCTGCCGCACATGGGCAACTGGGACCTCGCCGGGGCCTGGCTGGGCCACGTCGGCTACCCGTTCACCACGGTCATGGAGCGGCTGCGGCCCGAGTCGCTGTACGAGCGGTTCGTGGCCTACCGCGAGAGCCTCGGCATGGAGGTCCTGCCGCTGACCAGGCGGGAGGGCGGCAGCGCCATGGCCTTCGGCACGCTCGCGAGGCGGCTGCGTCAGGGCCGCCCCGTCTGCCTGCCCGCCGAGCGCGACCTGACCGCCTCCGGGATCGAGGTCGACTTCTTCGGCGCGCGCACCCGCATGGTCGCTGGGCCCGCGCTGCTGGCCATCCAGACCGGCGCCCCGCTGCTCCCCGCCGTGCTGTGGTTCGAGGGCCGCGGCTGGGGCGTCCGGGTGTACGACGAGATCCCGGTGCCCGCCGAGGGCACCCGGCAGGAGAAGGCCGCCGCGATGACCCAGAGCGTGGCGGCGGTCTTCGAGAAGGGCATCGCCGAGCACCCGGAGGACTGGCACATGCTGCAGCGCCTCTGGCTCGACGACCTGGAGCCGCGTCCCGGGGGACCGCGGTGAGGATCGGCATCGTCTGCCCCTACACATGGGAGGTCCCGGGGGGCGTGCAGGCGCACATCCGCGACCTCGCCGAGGCGCTGATCGCCGACGGGCACCAGGTGTCGGTCATCGCCCCGGCGGCCGACGACGCCGACCTCCCCCCGTACGTCACCTCAGCCGGCCGTGCCGTCCCCGTGCCGTACAACGGGTCGGTGGCCCGGCTCGCGTTCGGGTTCCTGTCGGCCAACCGGGTCCGCAAGTGGATCAGGGAGGGCCGGTTCGACGTCCTCCACGTGCACGAGCCCGCCGTGCCGTCCCTGGGCGTGCTGGCCTGCTGGGTGGCGAGCGGGCCGATCGTGGCCACATTCCACGCCTCCTACGAGCGGTCGCGGGCCATGTCGGTGGCCGCGCCCATGCTGCAGAGCGCGCTGGAGAAGCTCACCGGCAGGATCGCGGTGTCCGACGCCGCCCGGCGGACCCTCGTCGAGCACCTCGGCGGCGACGCCGTGCTCATTCCCAACGGCGTCACCGTGAGCCGGTACGCCGAGGGGGAGCCGCTGCCGGGGTGGGGCCCCGACGGCGGCGTCATCGGCTTCCTCGGCCGCATGGACGAGCCCCGCAAGGGCCTGCCCGTGCTGCTGGAGGCGTTCGCCCTGCTCGCCCCCGAACGGCCGGGCCTGCGGCTGCTGATCGCCGGCCCCGGCGACCCGGACGACGTCCTCGGGCGGGTGCCCCGGCCGTACCGGGACCGGGTGGGGCTGCTCGGCATGGTCAGCGAGGAGGACAAGGTCCGCGCCTACCACTCGGTCGACGTCTTCTGCGCCCCCAACCTGGGCGGCGAGAGCTTCGGCATCGTGCTGACCGAGGCCATGTCGGCCGGCGCGCCGATCCTGGCCAGCGACATCCCGGCCTTCCGCCGGGTGCTCGGCGAAGGGCAGGCCGGCGCGCTGTTCGCCACGGGGGACCCGGCGGCGCTCGCCCGTGAGACGGCCCGCCTGCTGGACGACCCCTCGCGCCGGGCCAAGCTGTCGGACGAGGCCCGCCAGGCCGTGCGGAAGTACGACTGGTCGACGGTCGCGCGGGAGGTCGTCCGTGTGTACGAGACCGTGACCCACGCCACCGGCGGGGTGGTGGAGGAGATCTCGTGACGACGCTGATCCTCGTGGCGGGCGTGATCGTGGTGCTGGCCGCCGTCTACGTCTCCTGGCGGGCCGGCCGCCTCGACAGGCTGCACATCCGGCTGGAGACCGCCCACGCCGCCCTGGACGCCGCGCTGCTGCGCCGCGCCGCCGTGTGCCTGGAGCTGGCCGGGTCCCGCATCCTGGACCCCGCCACCTCGCTCGTGCTGGCCGCCGCCGCCCACGAGGCCCGTACGGCGGGCCCGGACGAGCGCGAGCACGCCGAGAGCGACCTGTCGCGGACGCTGCGCGCGGTCGTCGACCAGGAGCGGTTCCGGGAGAAGCTGGCCGAGTTGCCCGCGGGGTCGGCCCTGCTGGCCGAGCTGGAGGAGGCGGTCGCCAAGGTCGTGTACTCCCGCCGGTTCTACAACAACGCCGCCGCCGTCACCCGGACGGCCCAGCGGCGCTGGCTGGCCCGGTCGCTGCGGCTGGCCGGGCACACCGACTACCCCCAGTTCTTCGAGATCGACGACGCCCCGCCGGAGTCCCTGGCCGCGGAATAACCCCTTCTGCCGGATTGGTGCGGGCAGCCGGGCCCCGGGCCGGTAAGCTCGTCCCGTTTCATCGCGAGGGTTCGCCAAACCGGGCGTGTCGTGCCTGGTCACGGGGGCTCTTCAGGGGAGGAGCTGTTGCGGTGCGGGCAGTGATCGGCTACACGCTGGCCCTCGGGGTCGTCCTCACCGGGGCGGCGTGCTCCTCCGACGGCGGCGGCGCCCCGCACGCGCAGGGGGAGGGCAGCCCGGCCGCCGCCTCCCCGTCGCCGGCCCCGCCGCCCGAGCACCCGTTCACCGGACGGCCGGTGAGCGCGCGCAAGCCCGTGCTCGCCGTGAAGATCGAGAACACCTCGGCGGGCAAGCCGCAGATGGGCCTGCGCAGCGCCGACATCGTCTACCTGGAGCAGGTCGAGGGCGGCCTCACCCGCATCATGGCGATCTTCTCCTCGAAGCTGCCGGCCCAGGTCGGCCCGGTCCGCAGCGCCCGCATCTCCGACCTGCACATCCTGCCGCAGTTCGGCAAGCCCGCCCTGGCCTACTCGGGCGTGCAGACCAAGATGATCCCGTTCGTGCAGAAGGCGCCGCTGTACGACGTGTCCGACAGCAGCGACCCCGCCGCCTACACGCGGGTCCCCGGCCGCGTGGCGCCGTACAACCTGTTCGCCAGCCCCCGCAAGCTCCTGGCCCACGCCCCGCAGGCCGCCAAGGCCGCCGACATCGGCTTCGCCTTCTCCGACCAGCCCCCGGCGGGAGGCACCCCGCAGAAGCGGGTGACGGTCAGGTATCCGGCCGCGAGCTTCGTCTTCGCCTGGTCGGCCTCGGAGAAGCGGTGGCTGGTCACGCAGGACGGCGCCAAGGACATGGCGGCCGAGGGCGGCCAGCAGGGCGCGCCCACGGTCGTGATCCAGTGGGTGAAGACCGACCGGTCGCAGTTCCACGACTTCCACGGCAGCTACACCCCGCTCGTGCACACGGTCGGGAAGGGCACCGGCGTCGTCCTGCGGGACGGCCAGGCCTACCGGATGCGGTGGTCGCGCCCCTCCGAGAAGGAGGGCACGACCTACACGACCGCGGACGGCAAGCCGATGCCGTTCGCCCGCGGACAGGTCTGGGTGGTGCTCGCCTCGCGCAAGCCCGTCGCCCCCTGATGGTCATCCCGTACAAAACGCATGATCGACCCTGACATAGTGGTACGTCAGGGTCGGGATCGGTCAGGACCTACGATGGAGGGGAACCCGTAGGCCCGCCGTCGTGAGGTAGATCGTGTCCAGCAGCGTCCCCGAAGTCAACGAGACCACCGCCGTCGGCACCGCCCGTGTGAAGCGCGGGATGGCCGAGATGCTCAAGGGCGGCGTCATCATGGACGTCGTCACCCCGGAGCAGGCCAAGATCGCTGAGGACGCCGGAGCCGTCGCCGTCATGGCGCTGGAGCGCGTCCCGGCCGACATCCGCGCCCAGGGCGGCGTCTCCCGGATGAGCGACCCCGACATGATCGAGGGCATCATCGCGGCGGTGTCGATCCCCGTGATGGCCAAGGCCAGGATCGGGCACTTCGTCGAGGCCCAGGTGCTCCAGGCGCTGGGCGTCGACTACGTCGACGAGTCCGAGGTGCTGACCCCGGCCGACTACGCCAACCACATCGACAAGTGGCAGTTCACCGTGCCGTTCGTGTGCGGGGCCACCAACCTCGGCGAGGCCCTGCGCCGCATCACCGAGGGCGCCGCGATGATCCGCTCCAAGGGCGAGGCCGGCACCGGCGACGTGTCGAACGCCACCACCCACATGCGGAAGATCCGCGGCGAGATCAAGCGGCTCACCTCCCTGCCGGAGGACGAGCTGTACGTCGCGGCCAAGGAGCTGCAGGCGCCGTACGAGCTGGTGGCGGAGGTCGCGCGCGAGGGCAGGCTGCCGGTCGTGCTGTTCACCGCCGGCGGCATCGCCACCCCGGCCGACGCCGCCATGATGATGCAGCTCGGCGCCGAGGGCGTGTTCGTCGGCTCCGGCATCTTCAAGTCCGGCGACCCGGCCCGGCGCGCCGCGGCGATCGTCAAGGCCACCACGTTCTACGACGACCCCGACGTGATCGCCAAGGTGTCCCGCGGTCTCGGCGAGGCCATGGTCGGCATCAACGTCGACGACATCCCCGTCCCGCACCGCCTCGCCGAGCGTGGCTGGTAGGACGTCCGGTGACGGGAGCCGGCGGCGTCGCTCGCGGCGCCTCCGGCCGCCGTCCGGCGGATGATCGAACATGACGACGGACGAGACCGCCCGGCTGGCCGAGAGCCTGTCCCTGGAGCTGCGCCACCTCGTGATGCTGCTGCGCAGGACCACGGCGGGCCAGCCCGTCACCGCCCAGCAGTACTCGGTGCTCGGCTCCCTGGAGGAGGCCCCCCGCCGGATGACCGAGCTGGCCGAGGAGCACGGCGTCCAGCTGCCCACCATGACCGTCCAGATCAACCGCCTGGAGGAGGCCGGCCTGGTGAGCCGGGGGTTCGACGCCTCCGACGCGCGGGTGCGGACGGTGGAGCTGACCAGCGAGGGCCGCGCCCGGCTGCGGACCGTGCGGGAGGCGAGGATCGCCTACCTCGCCAGCCGGCTGGACGCCCTCACCCCCGAGGAGCGGCGGGCGCTGTCGGTCGCCCTGCCCGCCCTGGCCAGGCTCGGCCGGGCCTGAGCCGTCCGGTTTGGGCGGCCGGGACAGCCGGCCATACGCTGAATCGTCATCGTAGGAAGGGAGCGCCGTGACGACCGCGCCGAAGATCGGTGTGCTCGCCCTCCAGGGCGACGTGCGCGAGCACCTGCGCGCGCTGGAGGCGTCGGGCGCGTCCGCGTCCGCCGTACGCCGCCAGGAGGAGCTGGACGCGGTCGACGCGCTCGTCGTCCCCGGCGGGGAGTCGACCGCGATGTGGAAGCTCGCCGCCGCGTTCGAGCTGCTGGAGCCGCTGCGGCTGCGCATCAAGGAGGGCATGCCCGCCTTCGGGTCCTGCGCGGGCATGATCATGCTGGCCGACCGCATCGAGGGCGGCATCGAGGGCCAGCAGACCCTCGGCGGCATCGACATGGTGGTCCGCCGCAACGCCTTCGGGCGGCAGGTGGACTCGTTCGAGGCCGATCTCGACTTCGCCGGGCGTGGCACGACGCGCGCGGTGTTCATCCGCGCCCCCTGGGTCGAATCCCTCGGCGCCGGCGTTCAGGTGCTGGGCCGAGTAGCGCCGGGGGATAGGATCGTCGCGGTCCGTCAGGGACCGCTGCTCGCGACGTCCTTCCATCCGGAGCTGACCGGTGACGCGCGGGTGCACTCGTACTTTGTCGAAATGGTGAGGGAGCTCTAGGCGATGTCCGGCCACTCGAAATGGGCGACGACGAAGCACAAGAAGGCGGCGCTCGACTCCAAGCGCGGCAAGCTGTTCGCCAAGCTCATCAAGAACATCGAGGTCGCGGCCAGGACCGGGGGCCCCGACCCGGACGGCAACCCGACGCTGTACGACGCAATCACCAAGGCCAGGAAGAGCTCCGTCCCGATCGACAACATCGAGCGGGCGCGCAAGCGCGGCGGCGGCCTCGAGGCCGGCGGCGCCGACTGGCAGACCATCATGTACGAGGGCTACGGGCCCGGCGGCGTCGCGATCCTGATCGAGTGCCTCACCGACAACCGCAACCGCGCGGCCTCCGAGGTCCGCGTCGCGCTCACCCGCAACGGCGGCTCGCTGGCCGACCCGGGCTCGGTGTCGTACATGTTCAACCGCAAGGGCGTCGTGATCGTCCCCAAGGGCGAGCTGAGCGAGGACGACGTGCTGATGGCCGTCCTCGACGCCGGCGCCGAGGAGGTCAACGACCTCGGCGACACCTTCGAGGTCGTCTCCGAGGCGTCCGACCTGATCCCGGTCCGCAAGGCCCTGCAGGACGCCGGCATCGACTACGAGTCGGCCGAGGCGAGCTTCATGCCGACGATGAACGTCCCGCTCGACGAGGAGGGCGCCCGCAAGGTGTTCCGCCTGATCGACGCGCTGGAGGACAGCGACGACGTGCAGAACGTCTGGGCCAACTTCGACGTCAGCGACGAGGTCATGGAGAAGCTCGAGGTCTGAGAGCGGCGGCGGAAAACGGTTCGCCCGGACGGCCTGGCGCGGCATAGGTTCGCCTTCGTGGAGATTCGCGACCTCGGCATCGACGACCTCGACGCGGTGCTCGACAACCGCAGGCGGGCGTTCGGCCCCATCTCGGCGAGCGCCGCGCAGACCTGGCGCGAGCTGGTCACGCCGATGCTGCCCGAGCGCCGCTACCTCGGCGTGTTCGACGGCACCCGGCTCGTGGCCGCCGCCCGGACCAACCCGTTCCGCCAGTGGTGGCACGGCCGCGCGATGCCCATGGGCGGCATCGGCAGCGTGACCGTCGCCCCCGAGGACCGCGGGCGCGGGGTGGGCCGCATGCTCATGCGGGCCGTGATCGAGCGATGCGCCGAGCTGGGGGAGCCGGTCTCCGCGCTCTACCCGGCCACCACGCCGCTCTACCGGAGCGTGGGCTACGAGCACGCCGGCGGCCGGCACCGGGTCACCCTGCCGTCCGAGGCGCTGCGCACGCTCTCCCCGCCCGACGCGGGCGTGAAGATCCGCCGCATGGGGCCCGCAGACGCGCCGGACCTCATGGGCGTGATCGACCGGGTGCACGCCGCCGCCCGCTCCTCCGGCCCCCTGGGCTGGGACGAGCGCACCTGGCGCCTGTGGCTCGGCGACGAGGACGACATGTGCTACCTCGCCGACGACGGCTACGTGATCTACCGCTGGAGCGACGGGGACATCGAGGTGGACAACCTCGTCGCCGGCTCCGAGGCCACCGCCCGCGCCCTCTGGTCGCTCGTCGGCTCGGCCTCCTCGGTCGCCAAGTCCGTCCGGGCCTGCGTCGACCCCCGCGACCCGGTCCTGTGGCTGCTGCGCGAGCGATCGAAGGACGAGGTCGCGCAGGACCGCTGGATGTTCCGGATCGTCGACCTGCCCGCCGCCGTCGAGCGCCGGGGCTTCCCCGCGGGCGTCGCGCTCGACGCGGTCGTCGAGGTCGACGACGCCCTGCGGCCGTCCAACTCGGGCACGTGGCGCCTGCGGGTGGCGGACGGCGGCTGCACGGCCGAGACCTCAGGGCCGGCCGGCTCGCCGTCCCGCTTCACGATCGGCGGCCTGTCCGCCCTGTACGCCGGGGTCCCGACCGCCACGCTCCGCCGCGCGGGACTGCTCTCGGGCGGCTCGCCCGAGACCGACGACGCCCTCGACGCGGCCTTCGGCTGCGACGCGTACATGATCGACTACTTCTGAGGCGCGCGGCCTCGGCCTGATCACGGTAGAGTTGCCCGCCGAACACGTGTTCGGCGGTCCCGGTGCCGCTGGGCGGGCGGACCAGGGAGGCGCCGTGCGGTTGCCCGAGCTGCGGGTGCTGGGGGTCGACCCCGGGCTGACGCGATGCGGGCTCGGCGTCGTGGAGGGCCGCCCCGGCGCGCCGCTGCGGCTCGTGGCGGTGGGCGTGGTGCGCACCCCGGCGGGCGACGACATCGGCTCCCGACTGGTGGCGGTCGAGGCGGAGATCGAGCGCTGGCTCGACGAGGTCCGGCCCGACGCCGTGGCGGTCGAGCGGGTCTTCGCCCAGCACAACGTCCGCACGGTCATGGGGACGGCCCAGGCGTCCGCGGTGGCGATCGTCTGCGCCGCGCGCCGGGGGCTGCCGGTCGCCCTGCACACGCCGAGCGAGGTCAAGGCCGCCATCACGGGGAACGGCAACGCCGACAAGAAGCAGGTCGGCACGATGGTCACCCGGCTGTTGCGGCTCGACGCGATGCCCAGGCCCGCCGACGCGGCCGACGCGCTCGCCCTGGCCATCTGCCACGTGTGGCGCGGCGGCGTCCAGAACCGGCTCGCCGAGGCGCTCGCCCGGGCCCGGCGTCCCGGACCCGCGCCGGGAGGCCCTCCGGCGGACGAGGGCTCTGGTAGGACTGTGGCCAGGCGTCCGCCTGGGGGAGGGAGTGCTCGGTGATCGCATCCGTGGCAGGGCAGGTGGCGGCCGTCGGGCCCGACAGCGCCGTGGTCGAGGTGGGCGGCGTCGGCGTGCTCGTCCACTGCGCCCCCGGCACGCTCGCCACCCTCCGCGTGGGCGAGCCCGCCCGGCTCGCGACCTCCCTCGTCGTCCGCGAGGAGTCCCTGACCCTGTACGGCTTCGCCGCCGACGACGAGCGGGCCGTCTTCGAGCTGCTGCAGACCGCCAGCGGGGTCGGGCCGCGCCTCGCGCTCGCCATGCTGGCGGTGCACACCCCCAACGCGCTGCGGGTCGCGGTGGCGAGCGCCGACATCAAGGCGCTGACCATGGTCCCCGGCATCGGCCAGAAGGGCGCGCAGCGCATCGTGCTGGAGCTCAAGGACAAGCTCGGCACCCCCGGCCACGCCGTCGACGCCGCCCTGAACGGCACGGCGGCCCGTCCCGCCTGGCGGGACCAGGTGCACTCCGGCCTGGTCGGCCTCGGCTACTCGGCCAGGGACGCCGACGAGGCCGTGGCGGCCGTCGCCCCCGAGGCCGACGCCGAGACGGCGGCCGGGCGGGCGCCCGAGGTCGCCGCGCTGCTGAAGTCCGCCCTCCGCGCCCTGAGCGTCCGGTGAGCGGGGCCCGGGCGATGAAACGTTCAACGGACCGGGGAGGTGCGGCGTGAGCCTCGACCGGGACCTGGTGGCGCCGGAGCCCGAGGGCGACGAGCACGCCATCGAGGCGGCGCTGCGGCCGAGGCGCCTGGAGGAGTTCATCGGGCAGGGACGCGTCCGGGAGCAGCTGTCCCTCGTGCTGGAGAGCGCGCTGCGCCGCAACCGGCCGCCCGATCACGTGCTGATGAGCGGCGGCCCCGGCCTGGGCAAGACGACCCTCGCGATGATCATCGCGGCCGAGCTGGGCGCGCCGCTGCGGATGACCTCGGGGCCCGCCCTGGAGCGCGCCGGCGACCTCGCCGCGATCCTGTCGACGCTGACCGAGGGCGAGGTCCTGTTCATCGACGAGATCCACCGGATGGCCCGCCCCGCCGAGGAGATGCTCTACCTCGCGATGGAGGACTTCCGCGTCGACATCGTGGTCGGCAAGGGCCCCGGGGCGACCTCCATCCCCCTCGACATCTCGCCGTTCACCCTGGTGGGGGCGACGACCCGGGCGGGCCTGCTGCCGGCGCCGCTGCGCGACCGGTTCGGCTTCACCGCGCACATGGACTTCTACGAGGTCGCCGAGCTGGAGCAGGTGCTGTTCCGGTCGGCCAGGCTCATGGCGGTCGAGCTGCCGCCCGACGGCGCGCACGAGATCGCCCGCCGCTCGCGCGGCACGCCCCGCATCGCCAACCGGCTGCTGCGGCGGGTGCGCGACTACGCCGAGGTCCGCGCGAGCGGCACGATCAGCCGCGAGGTGGCGGCCGCCGCGCTCAACCTGTACGAGGTCGACGCGGAGGGGCTCGACCGGCTCGACCGGGCCGTGCTCACGACGCTGCTGCGCAAGTTCGGCGGCGGGCCGGTGGGCCTGTCCACCCTGGCCGTCGCGGTGGGGGAGGAGCCCGAGACCGTGGAGGTGGTCGCCGAGCCGTTCCTGGTCCGGCAGGGCCTGCTCGCCCGCACGCCGCGGGGCCGGGTGGCCACCGCCGCCGCGTGGGCGCACCTCGGTCTGACTCCGCCTCCTGACGCCTTCGGATCCCCGGCCGTATCGACGCTCTTCGACGACGCGTAGCGCCCTCGGCGGGCGACCGCGTATCGGCGGCAACGCGGAGAAACGGGACGGCGCAAGTCGTACATGCGTGTTGTCGGGACCAGCACTGATCACAGAACGATTGCGAACCGCACGAAATGGGAACTTTCCCGCGCGCCGGATCGTGGCCTCGTTGCCGGGCTTCCGGAGCCTCGCATACACTGCGTGGCTTGACTGGCCGCTTACGCCGACGCACACCGTCGCCGCGGCCGCGCATGGAAGCGCACACGACCTCCGGCTCCGGCCGGTTCATCACGTAACGGAAAGGGTGGCCCCCGTGGGTAACAACCCGCTTGGGACGTTCCTGCCACTGATCTTGCTGGTAGTGGTGTTCTATTTCCTCCTGATCCGTCCGCAGCGCAAGCGGCAGCAGGAGCAGGCCCAGATGCAGAACTCCCTGGCCCCGGGGGCGCGGGTCATGACCACCACGGGCCTGTTCGGCACCGTGGTCGGGCTGGAGGACGACGACGTCCTGCTCGAGGTGGCCCCGGGCGTCCAGACGCGCTGGATCAAGGCGGCGATCGGCCGCGTGCTGACGCCCGTGGACGACGTCCCCGGGTCTGACGACACGGTCACCGATGACACGACCTCCGGCGGTCCCGTTGTGGACAGGCCCGACACGGGGGACGGAGACGATACGAGCACCAAGCAGTCCTGAGTAGGCTGATCACACATCCTTTGACGAAAGAACTGACCTCCAGTGGCCCCACCGACCAGTAGCCAGAGCAGGCCGGGACGCACGCTCCTGCTGCTCCTCGCGCTCATCCTCGCCATGGGCGCGACGATCGCCCTGCAGAAGGCGTTCGTCCCCAAGTTCGGCCTCGACCTCGCGGGCGGCACCACGGTGACGCTCTCGCCGGTCCTCGCGACCGGCAAGGCTCCGCCGTCGGAGAGCATCGACCGCGCCATCACCATCATCCGGGCGCGCGTCAACGGGCAGGGACTCTCGGACGCCGAGGTCGCCCGGGCCAACGACAACATCGTGATCTCGATCCCGGGTGTCGGCCAGCAGGAGGCTCTGAAGCTCGTCTCCACCACGGCCGAGCTGCGCATGCGCCAGGTCCTCGCGGCGGCCGCCGCGAAGGAGCAGCCCGCGCAGATGCCGACGGCCGCCCCCACCCCGAGCGGCTCGGCGAGCCCGGGCGCGGCCGCGAGTGCCGGGGCGAGCGCCACGCCGAGCGCCGGCGCTTCGCCGGCCGGCCGGGCGCTGTCCTCGGCCCTCACCGCGCCGACGCCCTCGCCGACCGCGCGGCACGCGAACAGCGCCACGGGGCAGCACGCGAACGGCGCGACGGGCCGCAGGCACGGCGCCAGGGGCGCGGGGGCCAAGGCCAGCCCGACGCCCACGCCGAGCGCCTCCCCGTCGGCCGCCCCGAGCGCGCAGGCGAGCGAGGACCCGCTCGCCGGGCAGGACACGAGCGGGATCGAGCCGGCGCTGCTGGACCAGTTCCGCAAGATCGACTGCACCGCGAAGAACCGGGGCCAGGGCGCGCAGGACGACCCGAACAAGCAGATCGTCGCGTGCAGCGACGACGGCACGGTCCGTTACATCCTCGACAAGGCCGCCGTCCAGGGCACGGAGATCAGCGGGGCCCAGGCGGGCACCGACCCGACCACCGGCGAGTGGATCGTCCAGGTCAACTTCAAGTCGAAGGGCGCCTCGCAGTTCGCCGACATCACCCGGCGGATCACGAGCCTGCCGGCGCCGCGCAACCAGCTCGCCAACGTGCTGGACGGCGTCGTCGTCGTCGCGCCGACGATCGAGGAGGCCATCCCGGGCGGCAGCGCCCGGATCTCCGGCAACTTCAACCAGACGAGCGCGACGGAGCTGGCCGACCAGCTCAAGTACGGCTCCCTGCCGCTGAAGTTCCGGCAGAGCGAGGTCACCTCGGTCTCCTCGACGCTCGGCCAGGACCAGCTGCGCGGCGGCCTCGTCTCCGGCGCGTTCGGCCTGCTGATCGTCGTGATCTACCTGCTGCTCTACTACCGGGGCCTCGGCCTGATCGGCGTTGCGAGCCTCGTCGTGGCGACCGTCGTCACGTACTCGATCGTGACGATCCTCAGCCACAACGCCGGGTTCCGGCTCTCGCTCCCGCACATCATCGGCCTGGTGGTCTCGATCGGCATCACCGCCGACTCGTTCATCGTCTACTTCGAACGCATCCGCGACGAGATCAAGGAGGGCCGCCGGACGCTCCGGTCGGCCGTCGAGGTCGCCTGGCGGCGGGCGCGGCGGACGATCCTGGTGGCCGACGCCGTCATGTTCATCGCGGCCATCGTGCTCTACTTCCTCGCGGTCGGCGGCGTGGCCGGCTTCGCGTTCGCGATGGGCCTGACGACGCTCATCGACATCCTGGTGGTCTTCCTCTTCACCAAGCCGCTGATGGCGGTGGCGGCGCGGATGAGGTTCTTCGCCAAGGGCCACAAGCTGTCCGGACTCGACGCGGAGCGCATGGGCCGTACGGGCCCCGCCGAGCAGACCCTGCAGGAGGCGTGATGGCGGGCGTGATCAGCCGCCTCTACCGCGGCGACATCGACATCGACTTCGTCGGCAAGCGCAAGATCTGGTACGGCCTGTCGGCCGCGCTGCTGCTGCTGTCGATCGTCGGCCTGATCGTCAACGGTCTCAACCTGGGCGTGGAGTTCCGGGGCGGGTCGGTCTTCGACTTCCCCCGCACGGCGGGCTCCAGCGTCGAGCAGATCCGCGACACGGTCGGCGCGGCCGGCCCGCACCAGATCATCGTGCAGCAGGCCGGCCAGAACAGCTGGCGGGTCACCACCGAGAGCCTCGACGGCGCCGAGGTGACCAAGGTCCAGCAGGCCGTGGCCGAGCGGTTCGGCATGCCGGAGAAGGAGGTCAGCTCCCAGGTCATCGGCGCCACCTGGGGCGGCGAGGTCTCCCAGAAGGCGTGGATCGGCCTCGCGGTCTTCATGGTCGCGATCATGCTGTACCTGTCGGTGGCGTTCGAGTGGCGGATGGCCCTGGCGGCCATCGTGGCCCTCCTCCACGACCTCGTGATCACGGCCGGCATCTACGCCTGGTCGGGGTTCGAGGTCACCCCGGCCACCATGCTGGGCTTCCTCACCATCCTCGGGTACTCGCTGTACGACGCGGTCGTCGTGTTCGACATGATCAAGGAGGTCACCTCCAAGCTCGGCACGAGCGCGAAGATGACCTACACCCAGGCGGCCAACAACGCGCTCAGCCACACGCTGATCCGGTCGCTGAACACCTCGCTCGTGGCGATCCTGCCGGTGGCGGCGATCCTGTTCGTCGGCACCACGCTGCTCGGCGCGGGCACGCTGAAGGACCTGTCGCTGGCCCTGTTCGTCGGCATGATCGTCGGCACGTACTCGTCCCTGTGCGTGGCGACGCCTATCCTGGTGACGCTCAAGGAGCGCGAGC
This sequence comes from Microbispora sp. ATCC PTA-5024, assembly GCF_000511135.2. NCBI lineage: Bacteria > Bacillati > Actinomycetota > Actinomycetes > Streptosporangiales > Streptosporangiaceae > Microbispora > Microbispora sp. ATCC PTA-5024. The sequence continues at coordinate 387,951 of NZ_KI866528.1, forward strand.
CGCAGTGGCAGGCCCTGGCCCGCCGCGTGGCGGCCAGGCAGACCTCCGCGGCCAAGGCCGCGGCCCGCGACGCGAAGGAGGCCGTGCCCGCCGGATCGCAGAACGGCGCGGTCCCCGGCTCCGACAAGCGCAAGAAGCGCTAGAGGCCCCACAGCACACCGAGAGCGCCTCCGCGGCCCAGACTGGGCGGCGGGGGCGCTCTCGGCGCTCCAGGGACGCGTGCGCGGCCGGGGAAAGGCTCTAAGGTGGGCGTCGTGACCGACTGGACCACGCTCATCAGGGACGTCCCCGACTATCCGAAGCCGGGGATCCTCTTCAAGGACATCACCCCGCTGCTGGCCGACCACGCGGCCTTCACCCAGGTCGTCGACGAACTGGCGGACGGCCTGGCGTTCGACAAGGTCGTGGGCATCGAGGCGCGGGGCTTCATCCTCGCGGCCCCGGTCGCCTACCAGAGCGGCGCGGGCTTCGTGCCGGTCCGCAAGAAGGGCAAACTGCCCGCCGCGACGCTGGCGGAGTCCTATGATCTGGAGTACGGCTCCGCGACGATCGAGGTGCACGCCGACGCGTTCGCGCCCGGCGACCGGGTCCTGATCGTGGACGACGTCCTCGCGACGGGCGGCACCGCCCAGGCGGCCGTGGAGCTGGTCAGGAGGGCGGGCGCGCAGGTGGTCGCGGCGTCGTTCCTGATGGAGCTGTCCTTCCTCGCCGGCCGGGACCGCCTTCCCGGGGTGGACGTCCGCGTCCTCGTCAGCGTGTGAGCAGGCGGGGAGCGGGGCGGGCGGCGGGGAGCGCTGTGGCAGCACGGATACACTGAGGAATCTGGACTCGACGTGAGGAGTCTGTGTGCCCCGTGATGTGGTCGTGCCCGACAGCGCGCGGGCTGATCGCGGAATCGTCTCCCGCGACGCCCCCGAGCCCGTCGACGTGCCCGCGGACGCGGAGCGCGAGGAAGCGGCCGTCGCGGAGGACCGACCGGCGCCGGCCACACGACGTAGGCTCGCCCGGTTCGGGGGGCAGTGGGGTGCTATGAATCCGGTGCTGGAGCCGCTCTTCAAGACGGTGCGGGCGACCCATCCCAAGGCCGACCTGCGCCTGATCGAGCGTGCGTACGACGTCGCCGCCTACCACCACCGGGACCAGAAGCGGAAGAGCGGCGACCCGTACATCACCCACCCCCTGGCCGTGGCGACGATCCTGGCCGAGCTGGGCACCGACGACGAGACGCTGTGCGCGGCGCTGCTGCACGACACCGTGGAGGACACGGCCTACAGCCTCGACGAGTTACGGGCCGACTTCGGCGACAACATCGCGCTGCTCGTCGACGGCGTCACCAAGCTCGACAAGGTGAAGTTCGGCGACGCGGCGCAGGCCGAGACCGTGCGCAAGATGGTCGTCGCGATGTCGCGCGACATCCGCGTGCTGGTCATCAAGCTCGCCGACCGCCTCCACAACATGCGCACGATGCGCTACATGCCGGAGCACAAGCGTCAGCAGAAGTCCCGCGAGACGCTGGAGATCTTCGCGCCGCTGGCCCATCGCCTGGGCATGAACACCATCAAGTGGGAGCTGGAGGACCTCGCGTTCGCCATGCTCTACCCGAAGCGGTACGACGAGATCGCCCGGATGGTGTCGGAGCGCGCGCCCCGGCGTGACCTGTTCCTCCACGAGGTGATCGAGAAGGTCTCGGCCGACCTGCGCGAGGCCAAGATCAAGGCGACCGTCCGCGGCCGGCCCAAGCACTACTACTCGATCTACCAGAAGATGATCGCCAAGGGTGTCGCCTTCGACGACATCTACGACCTGGTGGGCATCCGCGTCCTGGTCGACACGGTCCGCGACTGCTACGCCGCGCTCGGAACGATCCACGCGCAGTGGAAGCCGGTGCCGGGCCGGTTCAAGGACTACATCGCCATGCCCAAGTTCAACATGTACCAGTCGCTGCACACGACGGTCATGGGTCCCGAGGGCAAGGCGATCGAGCTGCAGATCCGCACCCGCGCCATGCACAACCGCGCGGAGTACGGCGTCGCCGCCCACTGGAAGTACAAGGAGGAGATGAACGGCGCCGGGGCGGGCAAGGTCAAGCAGGTCAACGACATGGCCTGGCTGCGGCAGCTGCTCGACTGGCAGAAGGAGACCTCCGACCCCGGGGAGTTCCTGGAGTCGCTGCGCTTCGACCTGTCGGTGTCGGAGGTGTTCGTCTTCACCCCGCGCGGCCAGGTCATCGCGCTGCCCGAGGGCGCGACGCCGGTCGACTTCGCCTACGCCGTGCACACCGAGGTGGGCCACCGGTGCATCGGCGCCCGCGTCAACGGCCGTCTCGTCCCGCTGGAGAGCCGCCTCGGCAACGGCGACACGGTGGAGATCTTCACCTCCAAGTCGCCGGACGCCGGCCCCTCGCGCGACTGGCTGAAGTTCGTCAAGAGCGGCCGCGCCCGCAACAAGATCCGGCAGTGGTTCACCAAGGAGCGGCGCGAGACCGCGATCGAGGCCGGCAAGGAGGCCATCGGGCGGGCGATGCGCAAGCAGGGCCTGCCGCTCCAACGGCTGATGTCCGGCGAGGCGCTGCTGGCCCTCGCCCGCGACCTGCGCTACCCCGACGTCTCCGCGCTGTACGCCGCGGTGGGCGAGGGACACGTCGCGGCCCAGTCCGTCGTGGACAAGCTCGTGCAGAGCCTGGGCGGCGTCGAGGGCGCCGAGGAGGACATCGCCGAGGTTCAGGTCCCGACGCGCCTCAAGGGCCGTCTGAGGGCCAACTCGAACGCCGGCGTGATCGTGGCGGGCGACCCGGACGTGTGGGTCCGGCTGTCGCGATGTTGCACGCCGGTCCCGGGGGACGAGATCGTGGGGTTCGTCACGCGCGGCCACGGGGTCTCGGTCCACCGCACCAACTGCCCCAACGTCGAGCAGCTCAGCACGCAGGCCGACCGGCTGGTGCAGGTGTCGTGGTCGCCGGGCGACGACTCGGTCTTCCTCGTCGCCATCCAGGTGGAGGCGCTCGACCGGCCCCGGCTGCTGTCGGACGTCACGCGGACCCTGTCCGACCAGCACGTGAACATCCTGTCCGCCTCGGTCGCCACGACCAGGGACAGGGTGGCGGTCAGCAAGTTCACCTTCGAGATGGGCGACCCCAAGCACCTGGGCCACGTCCTCAAGGCCGTGCGCAACGTGCAGGGCGTCTACGACGTCTATCGCGTGACCAGCTGAATCAGCTGAACCGCCGCGCCCGCCGTCCGCGGTCTGTGAATGGCGCGACCGGGCGGACCGCACGTCGTCACGGGCCGCCGGCCGTGACCTTGCAGAACCCCGCCTCTGCAAGATCACGTCGCTGGTACCGGAGGATCAGGAGAACTCGGCGAGCGTGCGCTCGGCCTCCTCCAGCCACGAGCGGCGGGCGGCCAGGGCCTCCTCCGCCTCCTTGACGTCCTTGTCGCGGCCCGCCGTACGGGCCTTCGACAGGCGGCCCTCCAGCTGGTCGATCGACCGGCGCAGCTGGTTCACCGTGTCCTGGGCGCGCGCCCGGGCCTCGGGGTTGGAGCGCTTCCACTCGCTGTCCTCGGCCCGCCGGACGGCGTCCTCGACCTTGCGCAGGCCGCCCTCCAGCCGGTCGCGCAGGTCGCGCGGCACGGGTCCGGCCGCCTCCCAGCGCTCCAGCAGCGTCCGCATGGCGCTCCTGGCCGCCCGGGCGTCGGTCACCGGCAGCAGCTTCTCCGCCTCGGCGAGCAGCGCCTCCTTGACCTCGGCGTTGGCCGCGAACGACGCGTCCCGCTCGGCGAACACGGCCGACCGGGCCTGGAAGAACTCGTCCTGCGCGCCCTTGAACCTGGCCCACAGCTCGTCCTCGGCCTCGCGCGAGGCCCGTCCCGCGGCCTTCCACTGGCGCATGAGCTCGCGGTACGCCGCGGCCGTGGCGTTCCAGTCGGTCGAGCCGGCCAGCGCCTCCGCCTCGGTCACGATGCGCTCCTTGGTGCTTCTGATCGCGTCGCGCTGCTCGTCCAGCGTGGAGAAGTACGCCTTGCGCCGCTTGGCGAACGCCGTGCGCGCCGTGGACAGCCTCTTCCACAGCGTGGCCTCGGTGGCGCGGTCGATGCGCTCGGCCGCCTTCCACTCCTCGACCAGCTGGCGCAGCCGCTCCCCGCCGGACTTCCAGTGGGTGGTCTCCTCGGCGATGCGCTCCGCCTCGGCGACGATGCGCTCCTTCGTCTCGCGGGCGTGGGCGCGGGCCTGGTCGCGCGCGGCCCGCACCTCCTCGCGCCGCTTGCCCACGAAGTCGGTCAGCGCCGCGAGCCGCTCCTGCAGGGAGCCGAGGTCGCCGATGGCGTGGGCCTCGGCGACCGCCTCCCTCAGCTTCGCGATGCTCGCCTCGGCCTGCGCGGGCGCCAGGTCGGTCCCGCGCACCCGCTGCTCGAGGAGCTGGACCTGCCCGGCCAGCTCGTCGAACTTGCGGCGGAAGTAGGCCAGCGCCTCCTCCGGCTCACCGGCCTGCCAGGACCCGACGGCCCGTTCTCCCTCAGCCGTACGCACGTAGACGGTGCCGTCCTCGTCTACCCGGCCCCACGGGTCGGTGGTCACCGTGTCCTCCCGCACTTGAATCAGCCTCCAGGGCCCGAAATGCCCTTGGTTGTATTACGTCAGCTCTTGCTGGTGATTGTCACGTCTTTGATGATGACCGGCTGCTTCGGCGCGCCCGTCCCGTCACCTGCGGGACCGGCGATGACGCCCTTCTTGGCGACCTTGTCCAGAATCTCAAGCCCCTTGGTCACGGTACCGAAGGGGGTGTAGTCCGGGGTCAGCCCGGTGTCCCCGAACACGATGAAGAACTGGCTGCCGTTCGTGTTGGGCCCGCTGTTGGCCATCGCGAGGACGCCGCGGGTGTACTTGGCGCCCGTCAGGTTCTCGTTCACGAACCGGTAGCCGGGGCCGCCCTGGCCGTCGGTCGGGTTCTTGCCGTCGGCCTTGGCCAGCGGGTCGCCGCACTGCAGGATCGGGAAGCTCGTGCCCATCCGGTGGCAGTGGGTGTCGTCGAAGTAGTCCTTCGAGGCGAGGAACTTGAACGAGTTGACCGTGCACGGCGCCTTCGACGAGTCGAGCGTCGCCACGATGTCGCCCAGGTTCGTCTTGATGGTCATGGTCGCCGGGGCGGTGCTGACCTTGGCCGGCGGCATGCCCACGTCCTTGACCTGGCCGCTGCCCTTGTCGGCGACATACCCGCAGGTGCCCGTCGAGGGGTCGTACGGCTTGGGGTCGGCGGCGGCCGCCGCGCTCGGCGCCGGCGAGGCCGCGGAGGCCGTGGTGGCGGAGTCCTTGCGTCCCAGCAGGGTCGTGGCGGCGACGACCGCGCCGATCACGACCACGACCGCGACGCTGGTGCCGATGACCGCGTTGCGCCTGGTCTTCCTCTGGCGCTCGACGCGTGCCTGCATCTGCCTCCGGTAGTGCTCCCGGGCCAGCTGCTTCTGACGGTCCTTGCCGGTGACCACTTCGACCTCCCGACTGCGTGTGTTTCCCATGGTCGCGCGCTCGGATCTCGATCTCGCCGAGCGTGCCGCCGCGCCGGGCGGGCGCTCGGCGAAGGGCTGCTCGTTCTATAGCATCCGGCTCGACTACTCCAAGAATGACTATTGAGGTGGGCGAATCGTATCGGCAGACGGGTATTGGTTCGCAGCCCGCCGACCCGCACCGGTACCCTTCGGTTACATTCGCTCGCGTAATCCTTGATACATCCTCACGAGACGCAGAGGCCGCTTCGTGCTCGTCGCCGGGTTTCCCGCAGGGTCGTTCCAGACCAACTGCTATGTCGCCGCTCCCGCCCCAGGCGAGGAGTGCGTCGTCGTCGACCCAGGTCAGGACGCGGTCGCAGGCCTCGACGAGCTGCTGCGCGAGCACCGTCTGAAGCCCGTCGCCGTGCTGCTCACCCACGGCCACATCGACCACGTCTGGTCGGTCGTCCCCGTCTGCGGCGCGCGCGACGTGCCCGCGTGGATCCACCCCGACGACCGCGATCTGCTGTCCGATCCGGCGAAGGGGTTCTCCGCGGAGACGAAGCAGCTGTTCGGGGGGCTGGAGTTCACCGAGCCGGACGACGTCAGGGAGCTGTCCGACGGCGCGACCATGAGCCTGGCCGGCCTGGAGATCACCGTGGACCACACTCCCGGCCATACCAGGGGGTCGGTGACGTTCAGGACCCCGTACGAGGACACCCAGATCCTGTTCTCGGGCGACCTGCTGTTCGCCGGCTCCATCGGCCGCACCGACCTTCCGGGCGGGGACTACCCCACCATCCTGCGCAGCCTCGCGAGGACGATGACGCTGCCGGACGACACGACGGTCCTGCCCGGTCACGGACCACAGACGACAATCGGCCGCGAGCGCGCGACCAACCCCTACGTCAGGGAGGCCGCGCCGCACGAGGGCCCGAGCAGGGGAATCTAATGACGTTTCAGGCGCCCAAGGGCACCTTCGACTGGATGCCGCCGCGTTCGGAGTGGGCGCTCGCCGTGCGCGACGGCCTGTCCGCGCCGGCGCGCCGCGCGGGCTACGGCTACATCGAGACCCCCGCGTTCGAGGACACGGGGCTGTTCTCCCGCGGCGTCGGCGAGTCGACCGACATCGTGACCAAGGAGATGTACACGTTCCAGAGCCGCGGCGGCCAGTCGCTCACGCTGCGCCCCGAGGGGACGGCCAGCGTGGTGCGGGCCGTCCTGGAGCACGGCCTGTACGGCGGCCCGCTGCCCATCAAGCTCTGGTACTCCGGCAGCTACTTCCGCTACGAGCGGGCCCAGGCCGGCCGCTACCGCCACTTCTCCCAGGTGGGGGCCGAGGCGCTGGGCGCGGAGGATCCGGCGCTCGACGCCGAGCTGATCGTGCTGGCCGCCGACGGCTACCGCGGGCTCGGCCTGCGCGGGGTGCGGCTGCTGATCAACTCCCTCGGCTGCAAGGAGTGCCGCCCCGCCTACCGTGCCGCGCTGCAGGAGTTCCTGCGCGGGCTCGACCTCGACGAGCAGACCCGCCGCCGGGTGGAGATCAACCCCCTGCGGGTGCTCGACGACAAGCGCCCCGAGGTGCAGGCCCAGCTGACCGGGGCGCCGCTCGTGACCGACCACCTCTGCGGGGCCTGCAAGGCCTACCACGAGGAGGTCAGGGGGCTGCTCACCGCGGCGGGCGTGGCCTACGCCGACGACCCCCGGCTGGTCCGCGGTCTCGACTACTACACCCGCACCACGTTCGAGTTCCTGCACGACGGGCTCGGCGCGCAGTCGGCGGTCGGCGGGGGAGGCCGGTACGACGGACTGAGTGAGATGATCGGCGGCCCGGCGCTGCCCAGCGTGGGGTGGGCGCTCGGCGTCGACCGTACCGTGCTGGCCATGGAGGCCGAGGGCCTGCTGGGCGAGCGCCCGCGGCACCTCGACGTGTTCGCCGTCCCGCTGGGGGAGGACGCCAGGCGGCGGATCTTCCCGCTGGTCGCGGAGCTGCGCCGGGCCGGCCTCGCGGTCGACATGGCGTTCGGCGGCCGGGGGGTCAAGGGCGCGATGAAGGCGGCCGACCGCAGTGGCGCCCGCTACGCCCTGATCCTCGGCGACCGGGACATCGAGGCGGGCGCCGTGCAAGTGAAGGACCTGACCACAGCCGACCAGACCGCGGTGCCGCTCGCGGAGGTCGTCGACGTTCTGAAGGGGAAAGTCTCGTGATCCGCACCCACGAAGCAGGGACGCTTCGTAAGGAGCATGCCGGCCGGCAGGTGACGCTGGCCGGATGGGTGGCGCGCCGCCGCGACCACGGCGGCGTCGTGTTCATCGACCTGCGCGACGCCTCCGGCTCGGCCCAGGTGGTCTTCCGCGAGGAGGACCACGCCCACGACCTGCGCTCGGAGTACTGCGTCAAGGTGACGGGCGAGGTCCGCCTGCGCCCCTCGGGCAACGAGAACGCCGATCTGCCCACGGGCGAGATCGAGGTCGTCGCCTCCGAGGTGGAGGTGCTGAGCGAGTCGGCCCCGCTGCCGTTCCCGATCGAGGGCGGCGCGGGCGTCTCGGAGGAGGCGCGGCTGAAGTACCGCTACCTCGACATCCGCCGCCAGCAGATCGCGAACGCCCTGCGGGTGCGCTCCCAGGCGACGTACCTGGCCAACGAGGTCATGCGGGAGCGCGGCTTCGTCTACGTCGAGACGCCCAACCTGACGCGGTCCACGCCCGAGGGCGCCCGCGACTTCCTGGTGCCGGTGCGGCTCCAGCCGGGCAACTGGTACGCCCTGCCGCAGTCGCCGCAGCTGTTCAAGCAGCTGCTCATGGTCTCCGGCCTGGAGCGCTACTACCAGCTCGCCCGGTGCTTCCGCGACGAGGACCTGCGGGCCGACCGGCAGCCGGAGTTCACCCAGATCGACATCGAGATGTCGTTCGTCGACCAGGACGACGTCATCGAGCTGGGCGAGGCGCTCGTCGGGCGGATCTGGCGGGAGACCGTCGGCTACGAGCTGCCGGCGCCGCTGCCCCGCATGACGTACGCCGAGGCCATGGCCCGGTACGGCTCCGACAAGCCGGACCTGCGGTTCGGGGTCGAGCTGACCGAGCTGACCGACTACTTCGCCGGCACCTCCTTCCGCGTCTTCCAGGCGCCGTACGTGGGCGCCGTCGTCATGCCGGGGGGCGCCTCCCAGACCCGCAAGGAGCTGGACGCCTGGCAGGAGTGGGCCAAGTCCCGCGGCGCCCGCGGCCTGGCGTACGTGCTGGTCCAGGAGGACGGCACCCTCGGCGGCCCGGTCGCCAGGAACCTGTCGGAGACCGAGCTCTCCGGTCTCGCCGCCAAGACGGGCGCCCAGCCGGGCGACGCCGTGTTCTTCGCGGCCGGCGCCCGGGCGGCCAGCCGGGAGCTGCTCGGCGCGGCCCGCCTGGAGATCGGCCGCCGCTGCGACCTCATCGACGAGTCGCAGTGGTCGTTCCTGTGGATCGTCGACGCCCCCATGTTCGAGGAGGACGGCGAGGGCGGCTGGACGGCCGTGCACCACCCGTTCACCTCGCCGAAGCCGGAATGGGCCGACAACTTCCAGGACCACCCGGGCGAGGCCCTCGCGTACGCCTACGACATGGTCTGCAACGGCATGGAGATCGGCGGCGGCTCGATCCGTATCCACCGGGCCGAGATGCAGCAGCGCGTGTTCGACGTGCTCGGCATCTCCAAGGAGGAGGCGGAGAGCAAGTTCGGCTTCCTGCTGGAGGCGTTCAAGTACGGCCCGCCGCCGCACGGAGGCATCGCCTACGGCTGGGACCGCATCTGCATGCTCCTGGCGGGCGGCGAGTCGATCCGGGACGTCATCGCCTTCCCGAAGACCGCGTCCGGCTACGACCCGCTCACGGGCGCTCCCACGCCCATCTCGGTGGACCAGCGCAAGGAGGCCGGGGTGGACGCCAAGCCCAAGGCGGAGGCCCAGGCCCAGGCGCCGGCCGAGGGCTGATCGAACGCGACGGCCGCCGCCCCCCTCACCGGGGGCGGCGGCCGTCGCGTTCGCGGTGCCGTCGCTAGGAGACCGTGACGTCCCTGATCCTCACCTTGATCTTCGGGGCGTTGGAGCCGCCGTCGTCGCTGGTGATGTCGACGCCGTCCTTGGCGGTGTTCACGCCGCCCTTGACGATCTTGTCGACGATGTCCATGCCCTTCTTCACCATGCCGAAGGGCGTGTACGCCTGCGGGAGCTGGGCGTTCTCGTCGGTGTACGAGATCGCGAACTGGCTGCCGTTCGAGTTGGACGCGTCGCCCGGCTGAGCCATGAAGACCACGCCCCGCGTGTACTGCGGGCCCAGGTTCTCGTCGTTGAACAGGTAACCCGGGCCGCCGGTGCCGTCCGTCGGGTTCTCCCCGTCGCCCTTGGCCTGGGGGTCGCCGCACTGCAGCAGGCCGAGGCCGTTCGTCTCCACTGTCGTGAGGCGGTGGCACACGGTGTTGTCGAAGAAGTTCTTCTTCGCCAGGAACGCGAACGAGTTCACCGTGCAGGGCGCGTCGCCGGTGGCCAGCTCGATCACGATGTCGCCGAGGTTGGTTTTGATCGTCATCGTGCTCGCCTTGATGACGGCCGCGCTCAGCCTCTTCGGCGGGTAGCCGACGAACTTCGCCGGGCTCCCCGTGTCGTCCTTGCGGTACTCGCAGGTCAGCTTGCGCAGGTCCGCGGGCTTGGCCGTCGGTGTCGCCGGGGCCAGCGTCGACGGCACCGCCGAAGGGCCGGCGGACGACGGCGAGGCCGACGCGGTGGCCGCGGCGTTGGTGGTGTCCGGGCCGCCACTGCTGCAGGCCGCGAGGCCGCCCGCCAGTGCGAGGACACCGAGCCCCAGTCCGAGGTGGAAGCCCCGGGAACCGAGGGGGGTCGTGCGCCTGGCCGTGCTCCCGTACGGAGCCGGCTGCTTCTGCCGATCAGTGTCGGTCACCGCTATGCCTTCCCTTTTTCCCTTGTTTACGACTGCTGCGTCACTCTATCCGTGATCCTCGTTGGGTTCGTGTAAAGCAGGCGCCCCACGGGTATCACCACTGGTTCAGTCGCTCATCTTGTTCTCAGATCTTCCTGGGAACCTCCTGGCGATCGAATCCGTATCAGGGTGAGGCGCCGGGGGCACCCTCGCGCGTCCGCCCGGCCCCCGTACTCAGGAGCGATGCAGATGTTCGACCGCGTCTTCGGCCTCCCCGCACATGCCTTGATCGTCCACGCCGCCGTGGCGTTCGCGCCGCTGCTGGCGCTGCTGGCGATCGCGTACGCGGTGCTGCCCAGGTTCCGGCACAAGCTGGACTGGGCGCTGGTGCTGTGCGCGCTGGCCGCGCCGGTCTCCGTGTTCGCGGCCAAGGAGAGCGGCGAGGCGCTGGAGCACCGGATGTTCCACGGGAACACCCCGGAGGCGGTGGAGTTCCACTCCTCGTTCGCGGACTTCCTGCTGCCGCTGACCGCCGTGCTGGCCGTCGCCTCCCTCGTGCTGGTCTTCCTCACCCGCGCGCGGCGCGGCCCCGAGGGCGCCTCAGGCCCCGCTCCCCGCGCGCTGACGGTCGTGGTCTCGGCCGTCTCCGTGGTCCTCGCCGTGGCCGTCGCGTACTACGCCGTACGGGCCGGGCACAGCGGCGCGACGGCGGTGTGGGGTGGCCAGGGGTAGTGTCGGCGATGTGGAGAGCCTGTTCGACTCGGCGGCCGAGGAGGCCCATAGAAGCCAGGAGCCGCTCGCGGTGCGCATGCGCCCGCGGTCGCTCGACGAGGTGATCGGCCAGCGGCACCTGCTCGGACCGGGCACCCCGCTGCGCCGCCTCGTGGAGAGCGACGCCCCCATGTCGCTGTTCCTGTGGGGGCCGCCGGGCACGGGCAAGACCACGCTCGCCTACGTGGTGTCCAACGCGACCCGCCGCCGGTTCGTCGAGGTCTCGGCCGTGTCCGCGGGCGTCAAGGACGTGCGGGCCGCGATCGACCAGGCCCGCCGCGACCTCGGCATGACCGGCAGGCAGACCGTGCTGTTCGTCGACGAGGTCCACCGGTTCAACAAGGCCCAGCAGGACGCCCTGCTGCCGGCCGTGGAGAACCGGTGGGTGACGTTCATCGGCGCTACCACGGAGAACCCGTTCTTCTCGGTCATCTCGCCCCTGCTGTCGCGGTCGCTGCTGCTGACGCTGGAGTCCCTGAGCGAGGACGACGTGCGGGCCGTGCTGGAGCGCGCCGTGGCCGACCCCCGCGGCCTCGACGGACGCGTCGCCGTGCGGCCGGACGCCCTCGACCAGCTCGTACGGCTGGCCGGCGGCGACGCCCGGCGCTCGCTGACCTACCTTGAGGCCGCCGCGCTGCTGGCCGGCGAGGTCACGGTCGAGGTGGTGGAGAAGGCGGTCGACAAGGCCGCGGTGCGCTACGACCGGCAGGGCGACCAGCACTACGACGTGATCAGCGCGTTCATCAAGAGCATGCGCGGCTCCGACGCCGACGCGGCGCTGCACTACCTGGCCCGCATGGTCGAGGCGGGGGAGGACCCCCGGTTCATCGCCCGGCGGATCGTGATCTTCGCGTCTGAGGACGTGGGCATGGCCGACCCGACGTGCCTGCAGGTCGCCGTGGCGGCGGCCCAGGCCGTGGAGTTCATCGGGCTGCCCGAGGGGCGGATCAACCTGGCCCAGGCCGTGATCCACTGCGCGCTCGCGCCGAAGTCCAACGCGGTGGTGAAGGCCATCGGGGCGGCCTCCGACGACGTACGGCGGGGGATGGTCGGCCGGATCCCCGGCCACCTGCGCGACGCCCACTACCCGGGGGCGAAGAAGCTCGGCCACGGCACGGGATACCAGTACCCGCACGACTTCGAGCACGGGCTCGTCCGGCAGGACTACGCGCCCGAGGAGGTGCGCGACCGGCGCTACTACGAGCCCACCACGCACGGCGCGGAGGCGCGGTACGGCGAGCGGTGGGCCCGGATCAGGGACTTCCTCAGAGGCGGCTGAGCCCGTTTTTCCCGATCGGGCGGGGCGCCGGGGCGTGTGGTGCGGATCGGCGGGCAGGGCGTTCGCGGTAAGGTCTTGCCATTCCAGCTCCGGTGATCTAGGGAGAACGGGACATGCTTACCGCGGGAGAGCTCGCGGGCCTGGTCGTCGCCATTTTCTGGGCGATCCTGGTCTGCTTCATGGCCGTCGTGCTGGTCAGGCTGGCCCGGCTGCTCACCGAGACCACGAAGTCGGTGGCCGAGCTGAGCGACCGGCTGGCGCCGCTGCTCGACGACATGAGCCAGACGGTCTCGGAGGCCAACCGGCGGCTGGTGGCGGTCGAGGCCGTCACCGAGAACGTCCGCGAGGTGAGCGGCAACATGGTGAAGATCACCTCGGTCGTCTCCGCGCTGGTCGCCGGACCTGTGATCAAGATCTCGGCGCTGGGACACGGCCTGCGGGTCGCGATGGCCCGGCGCGAGCGGCGCGGCCCGGGCCGCTGGGCGCGCGCCGTGCGGACCGCCGAGCGCC
>NZ_KI866528.1:400921-438583 GCF_000511135.2 Microbispora sp. ATCC PTA-5024
GCTCCCCGCGGGGGCGGCCGGGCCGCCGCCGGAGGGCGCCCCGCCGAGCGCGTGCCCGAGCGGCGGGCGATCGGGCGGGGGCGCGGATGATCCGGCGCCTGTTCTACATGGCCCTGGGCGCGTACCTCGGGGTCTGGGCCATGCGTAAGCTTCAGTCATTGCGGCCCGACCACGTGGCCCGTCGAGCGGCCGACCAGATCAGGGACTTCGCCGACGACGTCCGCCGCATATCGGCGAGCAGGGAAACCGAGTTGCGCGCCGGGCTCGGGATCGGCAGCGTTGATGGCACAGCCACCGGCGAGAACAGAATCTACGACGTAAAGGATGGCCGCTGAGATGGAGTCGGCAGAGATCGCGCGCCGCTTCCTGCGCTTCTTCGAGGAGCGCGGGCACACAGTCGTGCCCTCGGCCAGCCTGGTCGCCGAGGACCCCACGCTCCTGCTCGTGAACGCGGGCATGGTGCCGTTCAAGCCCTACTTCCTGGCGCAGCAGACGCCGCCGTTCCGGCGGGCGTCGAGCGCGCAGAAGGTCGTGCGCACGCTCGACATCGACGAGGTCGGCAAGACGACCCGGCACGCCAGCTTCTTCCAGATGCTCGGCAACTTCTCCTTCGGCGACTACTTCAAGGAGCAGGCCATCCCCTTCGCGTGGGAGCTGCTCACGAAGCCGGAGTCCGAGGGCGGCTTCGGGTTCCCGGAGGAGCGGCTCTGGGCGACCGTGTACCTGGACGACGACGAGGCGCAGGACATCTGGCACCGCAAGGTCGGGCTGCCGCTCGACCGGATCCAGCGCCGCGACCTCGCCGACAACTACTGGCACATGGGTGTCCCCGGCCCGGGCGGCCCGTGCTCGGAGATCTACTACGACCGCGGCCCCGACTACGGACGCGAGGGCGGCCCGGTCGCCGACGAGAACCGCTACCTCGAGGTGTGGAACCTCGTCTTCATGCAGTTCCAGCTGAGCAAGGTCCGCAGCAAGATCGACTTCGACGTCGCGGGCGAGCTGCCGGCCAAGAACATCGACACCGGCATGGGCCTGGAGCGCATGGCGGCGATCCTGCAGGGCGTCGACAACATCTACGAGATCGACACCACCTACAAGATCCTCGACACGGCGGCCACGCTCACCCGGTCCCGGTACGGCCGCGACAAGCGCGCCGACGTCTCGCTGCGGGTGATCGCCGACCACATGCGCGCGGGCGTGATGCTCGTGGGCGACGGCGTGCTGCCGTCCAACGAGGGCCGCGGCTACGTGCTGCGCCGCATGCTCCGCCGGGCGATCCGCAACCTCCGCCTGCTCGGTGCGGGCGAGGAGCGGTACATGCACGAGCTGACCGCCGTCACGATCGACGTGATGGGCGAGCAGTACCCCGAGCTCAGGGCCGACGCGGCCAACATCCACACCGTCATCGACGCGGAGGAGGCGTCGTTCATCGGCACGCTCCGCACCGGCACCGCGATCTTCGACGCGGCGGTGGAGGAGACCAGGCGCAAGGGCACGCCCGTCCTCGCGGGCGACCAGGCGTTCCAGCTCCACGACACGTACGGCTTCCCGATCGACCTCACCCTCGAGATGGCGGCCGAGCAGGGCCTCCAGGTCGACGAGGAGGGCTTCCGCCGGCTCATGAAGGAGCAGCGGGACCGGGCCAAGGCCGACGCGGCGGCGAAGAAGACCGGCAACGCCGACATCTCGGTCTTCACCGGCATCCTGGAGAAGGCGGGGAAGGTCGACTTCCTCGGCTACGACCACACGACGTCCGAGGCGACCGTCATCGGCCTGCTCGTCGACGGCGGGTCGGTGCCCGCGGTCGGGGCGGGCGGGACCGTCGAGGTCGTGCTCGACCGCACGCCGTTCTACGCGGAGGGCGGCGGCCAGCTGTCCGACCAGGGCGTGATCCGCACCGACGGCGCCGAGATCGAGATCGTCGACGTGCAGTCGCCGGTGGCCGGGCTCGTCGTGCACCGGGGCAAGGTCCGCACGGGCGAGGTCCGCGTGGGCGACCAGGCGCACGCCGAGATCGACCTGGAGCGCCGCCGCGCGATCTCCCGCAGCCACACCGCGACCCACCTCGTGCACCGCGGCTTCCGCAACGCGCTCGGCGAGTCGGCGGCGCAGGCGGGCTCGGAGAACTCGCCGGGCCGCTTCCGCTTCGACTTCACCGCGGCAGGCGCGGTCTCGCCGTCCGTCCTGCGGGACGTCGAGGACGAGGTCAACGCCGTCCTGATCAACGACCTCCAGGTCAACGCGTTCTACACGAGCCAGGCCGAGGCCCGCGCGATGGGCGCGCTCGCCCTGTTCGGCGAGAAGTACGGCAACGAGGTGCGCGTCGTCGAGGTCGGCGACTACTCCCGCGAGCTGTGCGGCGGCACCCACGTCGCCAGCTCCGGGCAGCTCGGCCTGGTCAAGGTCCTGGGCGAGGCGTCGATCGGCGCCGGCGTCCGCCGGGTCGAGGCGCTCGTCGGGCTCGACGCGTTCCGCTTCCTCGCCCGCGAGAGCGTCCTGGTCGCGCAGCTCAGCGAGCAGCTCAAGACCCGCCGCGAGGAGCTGCCCGAGCGGATCGAGGGCATCGTGAGCCGTCTGCGCACCGCGGAGAAGGAGCTGGACCGGCTCCGCTCGGCCCAGGTGCTCGCGGTGGCGGGCGAGCTGGCCGCGCAGGCCCGCGACGTGCACGGCGTGTCCGTCGTGACGCACCGCGCGCCTGATGGAACCTCGCCCGACGACCTGCGTAAGCTCGCTCTCGATGTGCGCGGGCGGTTCCCGAGCGACCGCGCCGCGGTCGTCGTCGTGTCCGGCGTGCCCTCTGATCGGCCGGTCGTCGTCGCCGCGGTCAACGAGGCGGGACGCGAACGGGGCCTGAAGGCCGGCCAGCTCGTCGGCGTCGCCGCCAGGACTCTTGGGGGTGGCGGTGGCGGCAAGGACGACGTGGCGCAGGGCGGCGGAAGCAGGCCCGAGGCGATCGGCGACGCGCTGCGCGCGGTCGAGGAGACGATCTCCTCGTCCCTGGGCTGACGGCCGGGGAACGCGTGGGGACGGCGCCATGAGGCACGGCGTCAGGCTCGGCGTCGACGTCGGCTCCGTACGGATCGGGGTGGCCCGCAGCGACCCGTCGGGCCTGCTGGCCACGCCCGTCGAGACCGTACGGCGGGGCCGCGGCGACCTGGCCAGGATCGCCGCCATCGCCGCCGAGCACGAGGCCGTCGAGATCGTCGTCGGCCTGCCGACCTCGCTGTCGGGCAGGGAGAGCCACGCCGCCGAGGCCGCCCGCGCGTTCGCCGGGCGGCTCGCGGCGCGGGTCGCCCCCACGCCGGTGCGGCTCGTCGACGAGCGGCTGACCACCGTCACCGCCCAGCAGGGCCTGCGCACCAGCGGCGTGAAGGCCCGCAACCAGCGTGACGTGATCGACCAGGCGGCGGCCGTCGTGCTGCTCCAGGCCGCGCTCGACGGGGAGCGGGCCTCGGGACGGCCTCCGGGACACCCCCTCGAACCGCCGGGCGGACGGCCCGGCGAGGAAGCGAGCGGCGGGACCGCCAGGTGAGACGGGCACCGGTCCTCGTGGCCGGCGGGGCGGTGCTCGCGGCGGCGGTCGCCTTCGGAGCCCACTCGGTGGTGCGGCAGCCCCCCGGCGGCGCCGACTACACGGGCGCCGGGACGGGCAGTGTCGTGGTCGACATCACCCCCGGCGCCAGCGCCGGGCAGATCGGCGAGACCCTGCACCGGGCGGGCGTCGTGGCCAGCGCCCAGTCGTTCGTCCAGGAGGTCGTCGTCCGGTCGAAGGAGGGCGCGCTGCGGCCGGGCCGCTACCGCCTCCGGCGGCGGATGGCAGCCTCCGCCGCGCTCGACCTCCTGACGTCCCCCCGCTCCCGGGTGATCCGCACGGTGACCGTGCCCGAGGGCCTGCGGACCTCCGAGGTGCTCGAACGGCTGGCGTCCGCCACCGGCATCCCGCTCAAGGACTTCACCCAGGCGGCGGCGAAGCCGGACGACCTCAGGCTGCCGCCGTACGCGCAGGGCGGTGTGGAGGGGTTCCTCTTCCCGGCGACGTACGACTTCGACGAGGGGACGACGGCGCGGTCGCTGCTGCGGCGCATGGTGGCCCGCTTCCGCGTCGCCGCCGACAAGGTGGAGCTGGAGCGCCGGGCCGGCGGCCTGCGCCTGAGCCCCCGCGACGCGGTGACGGTGGCCAGCATCGTGCAGGCCGAGGGCGGCACCGAGGCCGACTACCCGAAGGTGGCCAGGGTCGTCTACAACCGGCTGGCCCGGGGCGCGAAGCTGGAGATGGACAGCACGGTCAACTACGCCCTGCGGCGTCACACGCTCAAGGTGTCCGAGCAGGACACCAAGATCGATTCGCCCTACAATACGTACGCCCGCGCCGGGCTGCCCCCGGGACCCATAGGCAATCCAGGGGAGAGCGCCCTTCTTGCTACGCTTCATCCCGCTTCAGGTGATTGGTACTGGTTCGTCACGACTGATCCCCGTCGCAAAATCACCAAATTCACTGACAATGAGGCGGAGTTCCGGAAATATCGGGAGGAGCTGAACAGGTACCTCGGGACGAACTAGGGAACGTCCGGCGGACCTCGTCGCGGTCATCGCGGCGGTCGGGAGGTCCACGGGGCGCGCCCTGGGTGGCCTCCTGCGACCTCGCCACGCCGGGGCGCGCCAGAGCGGGCGCGCCCCCGGACTGGCGATCCGGGAGACAGGATCCTCACGTTCTCGACCCCCCTCGGTTTGGCGCACTCGCTTGACGTGAGGCCGCTCGTACCGGGAGATTGGCCAGCGCACTATGAACGATCTGGACATGGACTTCCTGCTCGGCGCGGAGGACGACGACGGTCCCCCTCGCCGGCGGCAGGCTGGCAGCCGCAGCCAGCAGCGGCGCAGCCGCAGGCGGCGCAAGCGCCAGCGCCGCAAGGGCTTCGCCGCCACTCTCTTCGCCATTGTGATCATTGTGGGCGTGCTGGGCGGGGCCGGCTACTTCGGCTTCACCTGGGTGCGCGGCGTGGTGATCCCCAAGGACTTCACCGGCCCGGGGACGGGGGAGGTCGTCGTCGAGATCAAGGACGGCGCCACCGCCACCGACGTGGCCCAGATGCTGGAGGACCAGGGCGTGGTGGCCAGCGCGCGGGCGTTCGTGAACGCCATCGGCGCGGCCGGTAAGAGCAACTCCCTGCAGCCCGGCGAGTACACACTCCGCAAGGGCATGTCGGCGGAGGCCGCCGTCGCCCTGCTCGACCCGAAGAACCGGGTGCTCAACCGGCTGACCATCCGCGAGGGCCTGCGGCTCAGCAAGATCTTCACCGAGCTGTCGACGGCCACCGGCAAGCCCGTCGACGACTTCCGCAAGGCCGCCCGCGCCGACATCGGCCTCCCCGGGTACGCCAAGGGACGGCTGGAGGGCTTCGCCTTCCCCGCGACCTACGAGGTCAACCCCAAGTTCAGCGCTGAGCAGATCCTCACGGCGATGGTCGACCGGTTCAACCAGACCGCCGAGCGCATCGACCTGGAGGGCCAGGCCAAGCAGCTCGGCTTCACCCCGCGGCAGGTCATCACGATCGCCAGCATCGTGCAGGCCGAGTCCGGCAGCGTCGAGGACATGCCGAAGATCGCGCGCGTCATCTACAACCGGCTCACCCGCAACCCGCAGATGAAGCTGGAGATGGACAGCACGCTGATGTACGGCCTCAACAAGTACGGCATCGCCGCGTCCAACGCCGACCTGCAGAGCACCTCGCCGTACAACACCTACAAGCACCCCGGGCTGCCGCCGGGGCCGATCTCCAACCCCGGCGACCACGCCATCGAGGCGGCGCTGCACCCGGCGGACGGCAACTGGCTCTACTTCGTCACCACCGACCCGGCGCGCGGCATCACGAAGTTCACCGACAAGGAGTCGGAGTTCTGGAAGCTGCGCGACGAGTTCAACAGGAACCACGGATGACCGGACCGGCCCAGGGGGAGGGCCGGCGGGCCGCCGTCCTCGGCTCGCCGATCGCCCACTCGCTGTCCCCGGTCCTCCACCGCACGGCTCACGCGGTCCTCGGGCTGAGCGACTGGCGGTACGACGCCGTCGAGTGCGCCGAGGACGACCTGGCGGGCCTCCTCGCCACGATGGGCCCGGAGTGGGCCGGCCTGTCGCTGACGATGCCGCTCAAGCGCGCCGTGCTGCCGCTGCTCGACACGGTGTCCGACCTGGCCGTGGCCGTCGGCGGCGCCAACACCGTGGTGTTCCGCGACGGGGCGAGGCACGGGGAGAACACCGACGTGCACGGCATCGTGCAGACGCTGGCCGAGGCGGGCCTGCCGGCCCCCGCGGCCGCCACGGTCCTCGGCGGCGGCGCCACGGCCGCCTCCACCCTCGCCGCCCTGCGCGAGACCGGCCTGGCCGAGGCGACCCTGGTCGTCCGCGACACCGCCCGGGCCGGGGAGACCCTGCGGATCGCCGAACGGCTCGGGGTGGCCCTCGCCGTGCGGACGTTCGACGACGCCGCGCTCGACGCCGCCCTCGCCGCGGACCTGGTGGTGTCCACGCTGCCCTCCGGCGCCGCGGACGCCCTGGCCCCCCGCGTGGCCGCCGCCCTGCCCGACAAGGGCGCGCTCTTCGACGTCGTCTACTCGCCCTGGCCGACCGCGCTCGCGAGAGCCGTACAGGCCCGGGGACGCACGGCGATCGGCGGCTTCCCGATGCTGCTCCACCAGGCCGCCGCACAGGTCACGCTCATGACCGGCCGTACGGACGTCCCCATCGAGGCCATGCGGGCTGCCGGCGAGGCCGAGATCGCCCGCCGCGCGAGAGCGTAGCCGCCGGCCCCGAGTTCGTACGCCCTCAGCCCCTTACGGCGTCGCCCGCCGGGCCGCGTCCCCGGAGCGCGACGGCCAGCCCGACCCCCGCCGAGAGGGCGCCCGCGACGGCGGGGACGAGCGGCGTCCCGTGCAACATGAGCGAGGACACCGTCCGAAGGCCGTACGTGGCGCTCACCATGGGGGACAGCAGCACGAGTGCGCGGCGGCCGACCGGCGACCGGGCGGCCACGCCGGCGGCCGCGGCCAGCAGCGGCAGGGCGGCGACGTCCCACAGTGCCGCCTGACGGGTCAGCGTCATCACCAGAGGCGGCTGGACGAGGACGCCGAGCACGGCCCACGGGACGGCCCGGCGGCGCCGCAGCGCGCGTGCCCCGCCGCGGAGATCGCCGGCGAATGTCAGAAGCAGCGCCGCCGTCGCGGTCGCGACCAGGGGGAACGACGTCGGAAGGCCTTGGAGACCGCCCAGGAGAGCGTGCCGTGCCATGCTCAGTGCCTCGGCGACGGTCAGCGCCCACGCCCACGCGGCGGCCGTCCGCCGACGCCCGCTCCAGGCGAGCAGGAGCAGCAGCAGGCCGGCTCCCGGCAGGGCCAGCCATTTGAGCGGGGAGAGGGGTTCCTCCGACGCGATTTCGACCTCCGCCACCGCCACCGCCGTGCCCAGGGCCGGGACGAGCACGAGCAGCGGCGCGACGGCCGCCGACAGGTCGACGGCCCGCCGCCAGTGCGGGACGGAGCGGGGCCCGAACGCGTGGCGCAGGCGCACCCGGACGGCGCCGAGGACCAGGTCGGCCGTCTCACGGAAGGTGGGACCGGTGCGGCCGTCCTCCGCGGTCTCCAGGAGCAGGGTCAGCATCTCGTCCTCGTGCGCCCGCCGGAACTCCCGCGGATACCAGCCGATGAGCCGCCGGTACCGCCGTTCCAGGTCGCCGGTCCCGCTCACGCCATCCCTCCCATCGGCCCGCGCAGCGCGCGCAGCCGCGACCGGGCCGCCTCGGCGTTGCGGCTCAGGCGCCCGGCCTCCGCGTCCAGTCGCGCGGCGCCCCCCTCGGTGAGCCGGTAGTAGCGGCGGACCCGCCCGTCCACGATCTCCTCGCGGTCGGCGGCGATGAGGCCGTCGGCCTCCAGGCGGTCGAGCGCGGCGTAGAGGGTCCCGGGACGCAGCCGGACCCGGCCGGCCGAGATCTCCGCGACGTCGGCGACGATGCCGTAGCCGTGCCGGGGACCCGCGGCGAGCGCGGTCAGGATGAGGAACGTCGGTTCCTGCAGGGGCTTCACAACCCCAGATATACCGCCCATCGATACATATCGACAAGGGGACGGTCGGACGGGGAATTGTTGGGAGGGCACGAGGGTTTGTGGTAACGTAAGTGCTCGATCGGTCCGGCATGCCAGCTGGACGCGCAAGCGGAGGTCCTCCTCCCACCTGATCTGCCGCGAGGCGGACGGGTCAAGGATCACAACGGAGTTTCCAGCAGGAGAGCTCAGTGACCCCGCATGCGTGACGTGCGGGGTTTTCGGCGTTTCCCGCACGGTCGAGCAACAGGCGGAAGTCTTTGGAGGTCCCATCAGCACCGAGCCCCGCATCAATGACCGTATTCGTGTGCCCGAGGTCCGCCTCGTCGGCCCGAACGGTGAACAGGTCGGCATCGTCTCCATCGGCGACGCGCTGAAGCTGGCCCAGGAGGCCGACCTCGACCTCGTCGAGGTTGCGGCCACGGCCCGCCCGCCCGTCTGCAAGCTCATGGACTACGGCAAGTTCAAGTACGAGTCGGCCATGAAGGCGCGCGAGGCCCGTCGCAACCAGGCGCACACGATCATCAAGGAGATCAAGCTCCGGCCGAAGATCGACCCGCACGACTACGAGACCAAGAAGGGTCACGTCGTGCGGTTCCTCAAGGCGGGAGACAAGGTCAAGGTCACCATCATGTTCCGGGGCCGCGAGCAGTCCCGGCCGGAGCTCGGCTTCCGGCTGCTGCAGCGCCTGGCCGAGGACGTCACCGACCTCGGCTTCGTCGAGTCGCAGCCGAAGCAGGACGGCCGCAACATGATCATGGTGATCGGGCCGCACAAGAAGAAGGCCGAGGCGCGGGCCGAGAAGGCCGCGGCCAAGGCCCGCGAAACCGACCAGGTGGAGGAGTCCGCCGAGGGTCAGACCGTCGAGCCACCGGCGACGCCCGCCTGAACCAGCAGGCGCGACGCCCAGAACGACAACGCAGAAGCCGAGACCGGGACGGTCTCGCAGCCAGGCAGCCGCCGGCTCGGGGTACCGGCCCGGCCGTCGGCACGGACGAAAGAGGGAGAGACGGCTGACATGCCGAAGATGAAGACGCACAGCGGTGCGAAGAAGCGGTTCCGCCTCACCGGAACCGGCAAGATCGTGCGCCGCCGTGCCAGCCGCGCGCACTACAACGAGTGGAAGTCGTCCACCCTGACGCGCCGTCTCGAGGGCCTCGTCGTCATGTCAGACGCCGACACGAAGAAGATCAAGAAGCTGCTCGCGAAGTAACGACCCGGGGAGATAGAACAACATGGCACGCGTGAAGAGGGCGCTCAACGCCAAGAAGAAGCGCAGGGTCGTTCTCGAGCGGGCGAGCGGCTACCGGGGTCAGCGGTCGCGGCTGTACCGCAAGGCCAAGGAGCAGATGCTCCACTCGATGACCTACGCGTACCGGGACCGCAAGGACAAGAAGGGCACCTTCCGGCGCCTTTGGATCCAGCGGATCAACGCCGCGGCCCGGGCCAACGGCATCACCTACAACCGGTTCATCCAGGGCCTGCGCCTGGCCGGCATCGAGGTCGACCGCAAGATCCTTGCCGACCTCGCCGTCAACGACGCGCAGACCTTCGCCACGCTGGTCGAGTCCGCCAGGAAGGCGCTCCCGTCCGACGTGAACGCGCCGGTCGCGTAAGACCGCCCGGATGAGGGCCCACCGTCTCGCGGTGGGCCCTCATTCTCTTGAGGGGGACGACAGCAGGCATGGCGGAGTTCACCAACATCAGGTCGCCGCGGGTGAAGGCGGCCCGCAGGCTCACCAAGCGGGCCTTCCGCGACCGCGACCGCGCGTTCCTCGCCGAGGGACCGCAGGCGGTGCGTGAGGCGCTCGCTCTCAAGGACGTCACGGTGGAGCTGTTCGCCACCGCCGAGGCCGAGAGCCGGCATCCGGACGTCCTCGCCGCCGCGGCGGCCGCCGGCGTGCCCGTGCACCGGGCCAGCGGCGAGGTCATGACGGAGCTGACCCAGACCGTCACCCCGCAGGGGCTGCTCGCCGTCTGCCGGTTCGTCCACGTCCCGCTGGACGAGGCCGTACGGGAGGGGACCCGGCTCGTCGCCCTGCTGGCGCACGTGCGCGACCCCGGCAACGCCGGGACCGTCCTGCGCACGGCCGACGCCGCCGGGGCGGACGCGGTCGTGTTCACCGACGCCTCGGTCGACCCGTACAACGGCAAGTGCGTGCGGGCGAGCGCGGGGAGCCTGTTCCACCTGCCGGTCGCCACCGGCGCGCCCGTGGCCGAGGCCGCCCGGCGGGCCCGGGAGTCGGGGCTGCGGATCCTCGCCGCCGACGGCGCGGGGACCCGGACCCTCGACGAGGTCGACCTTGCCGGGCCCACCGCCTGGCTGTTCGGCAACGAGGCCTGGGGGCTGCCGCCGGAGCTGCTCGACCTGGCCGACGAGGTGGTCCGGGTGCCCATCTACGGCCGGGCGGAGAGCCTCAACCTGGCCACCGCCGCCGCGGTCTGCCTTTACGCGTCCGCGCGCGTTCAACGGCAGACCTTACATTCCGTGGAAGATCCCCCTACCCCCGCCCGCTGACGCTCATGTCGTTCGCCGGAAACCCGCTATTGTCGGCGATGGAGTCGCGCAGTCCGGGCCGACGCGGCCTGCGTCCGCGGCGCCCCCCAGGTCGAGGAGGCGGTCTCGTGCGAGGTGACGGCACCCCCAGCGACGCCCGTGGCGAGGGCGGCGACGGGAGTGCGCACATCGACGTGGACGATCTGCCCGACGGGCTCGTCGCGGCCGACCGAGAAGGCGTGGTGCTGGTGGTCAACCGGGCGGCCGAGCGCCTGACCGGGATCGACCGCCGCACCGCCGTCGGCCGGCACGTCAGCGACGTCCTGCCGCTGCGCGACCCCGACGGACGCGACTGGTGGAAGTGGCTCGACCCGCAGGGCGGCCTGTCCATCCGCAGCCGCCAGCCAGAGCGCCCGCTGCACCTGCCCGGCCGGCAGGAGCTCCTGGTCGCCGCCCGGTTCGTACGCCGGCCGGAGCGGGGCGGCAGGGTGGAGCGCGTCGTGATCACGCTCAGGGA
The DNA here is from genome assembly GCF_000511135.2 of Microbispora sp. ATCC PTA-5024. Taxonomy (NCBI): domain Bacteria; kingdom Bacillati; phylum Actinomycetota; class Actinomycetes; order Streptosporangiales; family Streptosporangiaceae; genus Microbispora; species Microbispora sp. ATCC PTA-5024. The sequence goes on from NZ_KI866528.1 coordinate 412,033, forward strand.
CGCCTCGGCGCGGGCCCGGGTGGAGCGCAGCAGGGCCGACCTGGTCTCCACCGTCGCCCACGAGCTGAGGTCACCCCTGACCAGCGTCAAGGGCTTCACGGCCACGCTGCTGGCCAAGTGGGACCGGTTCACCGACGCCCAGAAGCTGGTCATGCTGGAGACGGTCAACGCCGACGCCGACCGGGTCACCCGCCTGATCACGGAGCTGCTCGACGTGTCCCGCATCGAGTCGGGCCGGGTGGAGATCCACCGCCAGGTCGTCGACATCCCGGCGCGGATCCGGCGGATCGTCGCGGGCCGCGTCGCCGCGGGGGAGCCGGAGGACCGGTTCCGCCTGGAGCTCGCCGGCCCGCTGCCCGAGGTGTGGGCCGACCAGGACAAGATCGACCAGATCCTCGCCAACCTGGTGGAAAACGCGGTGCGCCACGGACGCGGTACGGTGACCATAGTGGTGGAGCCGGTCGAGTGGGGAGTCGCCGTGGCGGTGCGCGACCAGGGTGAGGGCGTGGCGCCCGAGCTGGTCACCCGTGTCTTCCGTCAGTTCTGGCGGGGCAACGGTCGGCGTCGCGGCGGCACGGGCCTCGGGCTGTTCATCGTGAAGGGCCTCGTCGAGGCGCACGGCGGCACGATCGGCGTGCAGCGGGCGCCCGGCGGCGGCGCCGAGTTTCGATTTATCCTGCCCACCGGCACCCCCGACTTCGCCTGATCGAGGAGCCCGCCCGGCGGGCTCGCGGCGCGGAGGACGGCCCGGTGGGCTCATCGGACACGGCCCTCGCCCCGGCGTCCGCGCGGAGCGGAGATGCGGGGCAGGGGCACTAGACTCGACCCGCGCAGCGCCCCGGCGCTCGCATGCCCTGGATACGGAGCTCACTCTTGTCGAACACCTATGACCCGGTCGAGGTGACGCCGTTGCACGCCGACGAGGTGGCGACGGCGCAGGACGACGCGCTCGCCGCCATCGCCGCGGCCCGCGACCTCGACGAACTGAAGCAGGCCCGGCTCGCCCACGCCGGCGACCGGTCGCCGATCGCGCTGGCCAACCGCGAGATCGGGGCGCTGCCGCCCGCGGCCCGCGCCGAGGCGGGCAAGCGGATCGGCGCCGCCCGCAAGGCCATCGGGGAGGCCCTCGCCGCCCGTCAGGCCGAGCTGGAGGCCGAGCGCGACGCCCGCGTCCTCATCGAGGAGACCGTCGACGTCACCCTGCCCTGGGACCGGGCCCCGCGCGGCGCCCGGCATCCGCTCACGACCCTGCAGGAGCGCATCGCCGACGCGTTCGTCGCGATGGGCTACGAGGTCGCCGAGGGCCCCGAGCTCGAGGGCGAGTGGTTCAACTTCGACGCCCTGAACATCGCGCCCGACCACCCGGCCCGCTCCGACCACGACACGTTCTTCGTCGAGAGCACCGACTCCGGCAAGGTGCTGCGCACCCAGACGTCGCCCGTGCAGATCCGGGCGCTGCTGTCGCGCCGGCTGCCGGTCTACGTCATCTCGCCGGGCAAGGTCTTCCGCACCGACGAGCTGGACGCCACCCACACCCCGGTGTTCCACCAGGTCGAGGGCCTCGCCGTCGACAAGGGGCTGACGATGGCCCACCTCAAGGGCACGCTCGACCGGTTCGCCGAGGTCATGTTCGGCGCGGGCATCAGCACCCGGTTCCGGCCGAACTACTTCCCGTTCACCGAGCCGTCGGCCGAGCTGGACCTGCGCTGCTTCGTCTGCCGCGGCTCCTCGGCCGTGCCCGGCAACCCGCCGTGCCGCACCTGCAAGTCCGAGGGCTGGATCGAGTGGGGCGGCTGCGGGATGGTCAACCCGCGCGTGCTGATCGCGTGCGGCGTCGACCCGTCCGTCTACTCCGGATTCGCCTTCGGCATGGGCATCGAGCGCACGCTGATGTTCCGCCACAACGCCGAGGACATGCGCGACATGGTCGAGGGCGACGTCCGGTTCACCCTTCCGTTCGGGCTGGAGGTCTGATGAAGGTCCCGCTTTCCTGGCTGCGGGAGTACGTCGACCTGCCCGCGGTCACCGCCCACGAGGTCGCCGAGCGGCTCACCGCCGCGGGCCTCAAGCTGGAGTCCGTCAGCTCGCACGGCCACGAGATCAAGAACGTGGTCGTCGGCCGGGTCCTCGAGTTCGAGGAGCTGGCCGGGTTCAAGAAGCCGATCCGGCACTGCAGGGTCGAGGTGGGGGAGGCGACGCCGCGCGAGATCGTGTGCGGCGCGACCAACTTCTCCGTGGGCGCGGTCGTGCCGGTCGCGCTGCCGGGCGCGGTGCTGCCCGGCGGCTTCGAGATCGGCTCCCGGAAGACCTATGGCCGGCTGTCCGACGGCATGATCTGCTCGGAGGCGGAGCTCGGCATCGCCGAGTCCTCGCCGGGGATCCTGCTGCTGCCGCAGGACACCCCGATCGGCGCCGACGTCGTCGAGCTGCTCGGCCTGCGCGACGACGTGCTGGAGCTGGAGATCACCCCTGACATGGGGTACGCGCTGTCGATCCGCGGCGTGGCCCGCGAGGCGGCGATCGCGTTCGACGTCCCGTTCCGTGACCCGGCGGCCGTGGAGCCGCCGGCCGACTCCGGGCCGTCCTGGCCCGCGTCGATCGCCGACCCCAGCGCGTGCGACCGGTTCGTCCTGCGCTCGGTGTCGGGCTTCGACCCGGCCGCCGAGAGCCCGTTGTGGATGCGCGTGCGGCTGGCCCGCGCCGGGATGCGCTCGGTCTCGCTCGCGGTGGACGTGACCAACTACGTGATGCTGGAGCTGGGCCAGCCGCTCCACGCGTTCGACCGGTCCCGGCTGTCCGGCGAGATCGTCGTACGGCGGGCCCGGCCGGGGGAGACCCTGGAGACGCTCGACCACGTGGTGCGCACGCTCCACGCCGAGGACATCCTCATCACCGACGACTCGGGCCCGATCTCCATGGCGGGCACGATGGGCGGCCTGCACACCGAGATCTCCGGCGACTCGACCGACATCGTCATCGAGGCCGCCCACTTCTCGGCCACCGGCATCGCCCGCGAGTCGCGCCGGCACAACCTGGTCAGCGAGGCGTCCAAGCGGTTCGAGCGCGGCGTCGACCGGGAGCTTCCGCTCGCCGCGTCGTGGCGGGCCGTCCAGCTCCTCGCCGACCTCGGCGGGGCCGTCGCCGACCCGGGGGTCACCCAGGCCGAGGTCGAGGTGGCGCCGGTCACGATCACCATCCCGGCCGGCCACCCCGACCGCGTCGCCGGCATGCACTACGGCCGCGAGACCGTCGTCCGCCGGCTGGAGCAGGTGGGCTGCACGGTGAGCGAGGGCGCCGCCGGCCCGGCCGCCGCCGGCGGGCACGGCGTCGCCGCGACCGGCGTCGTGTCGACCTCCGACCTGGCCGGGAGGCTGGCCGTCCAGGGTGACGACCTGATCACGGTCACCCCGCCGACCTGGCGTCCCGACCTCACCGACCCGAACGACCTCGCCGAGGAGGTCATCAGGCTCGAGGGGTACGACCGGCTGCCGTCGGTCCTGCCACACGCCCCCGCCGGGGCCGGGCTCACCGAGACCCAGCGGCTGCGCCGGCGCGCCGGGCGGGCCCTCGCCCTGTCGGGGTACGTCGAGGTGCTGGCGTACCCGTTCATCGGCGCCCGCGACCTCGACGACCTGCTGCTGCCCGAGGGCGACCCGCGCAGGAGGGTGACCCGGCTGGTCAACCCACTGAGCGAGGACGAGCCGTACATGCGCACGACGCTGCTGCCGGGCCTGCTGAAGACCCTGGCCCGCAACGTCGGCCGAGGCTTCCCCGACGTGGCGCTGTTCGAGACCGGGCTGGTCTACCGTCCCGAGCCGGACGCCCCCGCCGCCGCCCCCGTGCTGGCGGTCGACCGCCGTCCGACGGAGGAGGAGCTGGCCCAGGTCGAGCGGGCGCTGCCGCGCCAGCCGGTGCGGGTCGCGGTCGTCCTCGCGGGCGAGTTCGAGCGGTCCGGCTGGTGGGGCAAGGGCCGCGAGGCGACCTGGGCCGACGCGATCGAGGCGGCCCGCGCGGTCGCCCGCGAGGCCGGGATCGACCTCGGCGTACGGGCCGACCGGCACGAGCCGTGGCACCCCGGCCGGTGCGCCGCCCTGACGGTGCCGGGCGACGACGGCGAGCCGGTGCTGGTGGGCCACGCCGGCGAGCTGCACCCGAGGGTCGTGGAGGCGTACGGCCTGCCGCCGCGCACCGCCGCGATGGAGCTGGAGCTGTCTCTGTTGCGGCCGTCCGGACCGGTGGAGACGCCGGCCGTGTCGGCCTACCCGGTGGCCACCCAGGACGTCGCGCTGATCGTGCCGTCGGGGACGCCGGAGGCCGACGTGGCCGCCGCCCTCCGGGACGGCGCGGGCGACCTGCTGGAGTCGATCCGGCTGTTCGACGTCTACACCGGTCCGCAGGTGGGCGAGGGCAACAAGTCGCTCGCGTACACGCTGCGGTTCCGCGCGGCCGACCGCACGCTGACGGTCGAGGAGACCACGGCCGCCCGCGACGCCGCCGTGGCGGTCGCCGCCGAGCGGACCGGCGCGCAGCTCCGCGGAGCCTGAGCGCGGGAAGTGACGAGGCGGGCGCCGGCACGGCCGGCGCCCGCCGTTCCATGGGAGGACGCGTGCGTCACCTGCTGGTGTTCCCCGAGCGGGACAGCGCGGAGGAGGCCGCGGAGACCGCGGCCGAGTGGTTCCCCTCGCTCGGCGCGCCCACCGTCGTGCGGGAGTGGCTGGCCGGGGAGGACGACGCCGAGGACGCCCAATGGGTGGTGGTCCTCGACGATCCCGGCGCCGTCCTGGGCCCAGGCGACCTGGACCGGCTCGACGCCCTCGCCGAGGAGGGCGAGGGCTGGCGCGAGCCGGGCTGACGCGGGGAGCGCCGGGCGAGGCGTGCCGCCCGGCCCGGCCCCCTACCGGCCGTACACCTCGAAGTCGTACAGGGAGTAGCCGTACGACGTGCCCCGCTTGACGCCCTGCATCCGCACGTACCGGGCGCTCACCGGGGTGAACGCGGCCACATCCGTCCCGCCGTTCGCGGTCGTCGTCGAGTAGACCGTGCTCCACGACGACCCGTCCACGGAGGTCTGGATCTTGTACGACGAGCCGTAGGCCGTCTCCCAGTGCAGGATGGCCCGGCCGACGGTCTTCGCCGAGCCCAGGTCGACCTGGAGGTACTGGTTGTCGCTCCAATCGCTGGCCCACCGGCTGCCCGGGTCGCCGTCCACCGCCTTCGCCGGGGTGTAGGAGCCCTGCTGGCTCGACGCGGTCGCCGGACGCCCCTGGGCCAGGTCGGTCACGTCGTCGCCCCGATGGGCCGGGAACGACACCACCTGCTGGTAGGTCGGCCGGTTCTGCCACGCGATCAGCGGATGCTTGATCCCGCCGAGCGGTGACTGCCGGATGGCGTCCGCGCACCACTGGTCGCCGGCGGAGCAGGCGTCGTCACCGGGGTAGGTCGTCGTGGCCGGCTCGGCGACCGCGGCGGCCAGGCTGGCGAGCAGGACCGTGCGGCACGCCGCGACCGTGTCCCCGCAGAATCTCGCGGGCAGCGGCCCGGCCACCGGGTCGCCCAGGACGGCCCGGATGTCCTTGTCCACGTAGCCCCACCAGCCGTACTGGAACGACGAGCCCTTGTGCGCCTGCGCCTCGTTCGCCGAGGTGGGCAGCGAGGAGACGTCCCCCTGCTGGTACCCGGACGGCGACTCGTTGATCTGCAGCGCGTTGACGAGAGCCTGGTAGAGCCCGTCGCCGAGCCCGGGCCGGAACTCGGCCCGCACCAGCTTCGGCCACCAGGCGTCGAACACCCGGATCGCGGTGGCGTTCGCGTAGGCCTTGCCGCCGGCCGAGGTCTCCACGCGCCTGGCCCCGGACGAGGCCCACGACGACAGCGCGGAGACGGCCGAGGCGAGGGACGGATCGGTCACCGGCGCGCTGTTGATCACCCGGAGCAGCTTCGGCAGCACCTTCCACCCGCGCAGGTCGGTCACCGCGGCCTGCGCCATGATCTTCACGACGCCCGAGCGGTCGAGCCGGCCGGAGGCGAGGGCGGCCTTCACCGGGGCGTCCAGCAGGTCGGCGCGGTGGACCGGGCCGAAGCTGAAGTTGCCGTCCGCCGCGCCGTAGTCCTTGGCCTGCTTGTTGTTCCAGCTGACGAAGTAGTCCTGGTTCACGGCCTGCGGGTGCGTGGACGGCGCCGCGTAGGAGGCCGTGTTGCTCGACGGGTCGAAGCCCGCCCACTCGTGCGCCGCGTCCCCGGCCATCGGCAGGTTCGGGTCCGAGACCGGCGACCGCACCGGCACGTTGCCGGACATGAAGTACGCCGAGTCGGACGAGTTCACGTAGAACCAGTTGAACGCGAAGCCGATCGTGGACGCCGAGTTCTGGAACGCGGCCGCCGAGCCCATCTCGGCCGGGTCGTTGAACATCTGGAAGCCCACGGCCGAGTCGGCCTCGTGCTGGTAGGTCGACCGCAGCGTGGTGAAGGCCGTCGGGGTGCCGCCGACCGTCCCGCGCCAGCTCACCAGGCCGTACTTGGTCCGCTTGATCACCAGGTCGTACGACCCGGCGCCGGTCGAGTCGGCGGTGTTCGGCTTCCAGGAGTTCGTCTTCTTCAGCGTCTCCATGGCCGTGCAGGTGCCGTGGTAGAGGTAGTGATTCGATGAGACCGAGGGCGTGCCGCCGTTCGGGTCGCACAGCGTCACCGCGTAGGTGTCCGTGATGTCCTCGCCCGCCGACGTGGCGCTCCACGCGTAGTCGGCGCCGCGGCCGAGCAGGACGTACAGGCTGAGCCCGGCGAACGCGGCGCCGCGGGCCCGGATCCCGGGTCCGTTCAGCTCCTCCAGCATGAGCAGTTGCGGGGCGAAGTACCCCGTCTGCGGGCCGAACACGGCGATCGGGTGGCCGTTCGCCGACTTGGCGCCCGACACGACGATCGCGTTGGACATGCTCGGCTTGGAGTTGTCCACCGTCAGCCCGGTCAGCGCGCTCGTGCCGGCGGTGGTGGCGGACGTCGCGGTGCCCTTCTCGTTCTCCGTGATGTCCACCGGGGCCGTCGCGGCGTCCGGCAGGACGACGCCGGTCGCGCCCGCGGGAGCCGTCCCCGACGGGAAGCTCTGCCCGTCGTGCAGGGTGAGCACGGTCTCCGGGTCGTTCTGGTCGCGGAAGGCCGACCAGACGCGGTCGCCCTCGGTCGCGCCGTACGTGGCCCGCGCCGCCACCCGCGCCAGCGCCGCCTGCATCTCCGCGCCCCCGCCGCCGCCGAACAGGCCGCCGATGACGCCGGAGATCGCGATCAGGTCGGTCATCGTGAAGTCGACCGGGCCGCCCGCGTTGGTGATCGCGTCGAGGTGCCCGGTCAGCACGTACTCCCCGGGGCAGTCGCGGTTGGCCATGCAGTGGTCGATGTACGCGTTGATCCCGGCGACGTAGTTCTGCACGTCCGCGTAGAGCTGGGCGCCGCGCGACCCCGCGGTCCTCAGCCGGTCGATCTGCGCCTGGAGGTCGGCCTCCGTGTAGGGCGAGTTGCGCCAGACGCTCTGCTCCAGGTCCCTGTTGCCCTTCGCGCCGCCGGCGAACGGCGTGAGCTCGCCCCGGCCGACGTGCCGCATGAGGTCCATGAGCCACAGGCGGTCCTGCGCACCGGCGTACCCGGCGCCGAACATCGTGCCCTCACGGGTCGTGCCGGTGATGTGCGGCACGCCGGTGGCCTTGTCGCGCACGATCGTCACGTCTGAGCGGGGGCTGGTCGTGGAGGCGACCTGGTTCGCCGGGACGCCGAAGCCGCTGTCGTTGAAGAACGCGCTGATCTGGTCGTCGGTCAGGCCCGTGTAGTTCGAGATCAGCCCGGCGTACTCGCCGAGCTGGTCGGTGCTGTGGCCGGGGTACGTTCCGAGCGCTTGGTTGCCGAGGATGTCCACGAGCGTGGCGTTGCCGTTCTGCCCGGGCGGCAGGATGTCGGCGCACTGCCCGAGGCAGTAGTCGTCGGGCGGGTAGGAGGAGGCGGCCGATGCGGTCGCAGCCGGGAGGCCGGCGACGACGAGGGCGAGCGCGGCGGCGGCCGTCAACGCCCGTCGAAGGCGCGCGTGCATGCGGGAACTTCCCTTCGGGGGTCGGGGGGTGAAGGGACGGCCGGCCGGTCGTGCGGTAGCGCGCGCGTTGAAATATGAGCGATGCTCAACTCTGGACGATACGCGCGGGTAACCAGAGGAGCAATGGGGAAAATCCCGCCACTTACCGTGATCGTCTCAGTGAGTCTCGATCACGGTCGGCGACTCTCCGGAGAGGGTCTCAGAGGGCGTCGATCTCCGTCAGATCGATGTCGACGTCGAACGGGACCGTCAGCTTGAGCCGGTCGTGGTGGATGCCGGTGAGGGCGTAGGTCCCGGTGGCCGGGTCGAGCTCGTACACGTAGACCGTGGGCCGGCCGGCCTGGTTCTCCACCCGCCAGAAGTGCGCGATCCCCGCCTCGGCGTACAGCTGCGGCTTGCGCTTGCGGTCCCGCTCCTCGGAGTCCGGCGAGACCACCTCGACGGTCATGAGCACGTCCGTCGCGTCGTACGCCGTCTGGTCCGGCCCGTGCTCCGCCTCCGCCTGGATGACGCTGACGTCCGGCTCCGGCCGCTGCCGGAGACCGAGGACGACGCTCATCTCGCGGCGTACCCGATAGCCCGTCGGGAGGTGACGCCTAAGTCCCTCAGTGAGAAGGTCGACGGCCCGCGTGTGGAAGGAGGCTTGGGGGCTCACGAAGACCAAGCTTCCATCAATCAACTCGGTGTGCGCAGGCAGTTGCGGAAGGTGATCGAGATCGGCCGCCGTGAACCCCTCCGGAGGAGGGAACACCCAGTCAGGGAGTCGCGGCGCGTCACTCATCACTTCGCTCCGTACCTCTGCCGTCATGCGCTCACCGTAGCAACGCGAGCGCGGTCAGCGGAGAGATTCCCCGGCAGCGGGGCGGACGACACATGGCCTGAGGGCCTGCGGCGCGGACGATCCACCCCGGTCGCCGTCGCCGCAGGCCCCGCTCAGGAGGCGGACCTCAGCTCGCGCTGCAGGAGACCGACGGCCAGGTCCAGGTGCCGTTGGTCTGGATGGTGACGCCGAAGGTGTTGCCGTTGCCGTTCGGCTTGGCCACCATCACCTGGGAGCTGGGCCAGGTGGCGCTGGTGTTCCAGGTCGCGATGATCCTTTCGGGGGACGGGACGTTCATGGTCACGGTCCAGTTGCTGGAGCCGCTGACCGAGACGTTGAGGTTGTAGCGGTCGCTCCACTGCTGGCCTGCGGACAGCGTCGCGGTGCAGCCGCCGCCACCACCCGGAGGCGGGCTGCTCGGAGGCGGGCTGCTCGGGGGCGGCGTGGTGCCCCCGCCACCGGTCGGGGCCACGGCCCGCCCGGTCGAGGTGGAGATCATGCCCGGGCACAGGTTGCGGCTGCGCAGGTTCGACATGATCTGGGGGATCGCGGCGATGGTCGTCGCGTACTGGTCGTGCATCAGGATGACCTGGCCGTTCTGCAGCCTGCCCGCGGCCTGCACGATCTGGGACGTGCTCGCGCCGTTCCAGTCCTGGGAGTCGACGTCCCAGATGACCTCGGTCAGGCCGAGCTGCTGCTCGACGGACTTGAGCGTCGCGTTGGTCTCGCCGTACGGGGGCCGGAAGAGCCGGGGCGCGGTCCCGGTGAGCTGCTGGATCACCTGCTGGGTCCGCTGGAGCTCGGAGAGGATCTGCGAGCTGCTCATCTGGGTCAGATGCGGGTGGGTCCAGCTGTGGTTGCCGATCCACATCCCCGCGTCGCGCTCGGCCTGGACGAGGGACGGGTTGTTCTGGGCGTTCTGCCCGATGTTGAACAGCGTGGCCCGGATGCCGTTCTGCCTCAGCGTGTTCAGCAGGGTGGTGGTGTTGCTCGGGTTGGGGCCGTCGTCGAAGGTCAGCCCGACGTAGCCGGCGCTGCAGTCGGCCGCGCCGGCCGGGGACGACAGGGACACGGTGAGGCCGGCGCCGAGGACGGCCGCGGCGGCCACGGTGAGGGCGCTTCTGAGGACGCGGGACAGGGGACTGCGGCGTCGGCCGCGGGGGATGGCGCTGTCGATCACGTCTGTTCCTCCACTGGAACACTGATCGGGGGATGGGGGATCGCATGCGGGGCCGCGCTCGCGGCGGCCGGTGTCCTGTGTCCCGAATACCGCCGTGAGCTGCGGGTTTTCGCTTGTAACCGCGGTGGAGGTGGAGCGAGCTCACTTGCCGACTCATTCTGCGGAGGCCGTCGAAATGTGTCAACAGATCGCAGAAACATTTCAAGCGAATTAACCGCTTAAGGCGCACATGGCCAGCGGGAACACGGGCGTACCCGTCGAAACGTTTCGGAAACGAGCTGAAATCTCAGCCGGCGGCCGGTTCCGTTGCCCTGCGGGAGCGCTCGGCCAGGGCATGATCGTCCGTCCGGGCGTCGTAGCGGCGGAAGCGGGGCAGGGCGGCGGCCATCAGGCCGACGGCGCCGACGCACAGCAGGCCGCCGACGCCGAGCGAGAACCGGGCGCCGCCGAACTGCGCCATCAGGCCCGCGCGGGCGTCGCCCAGCATGGGCCCGGTCGAGTAGGACAGCAGCTCGATCCCCGCCAGGCGCCCGCGGTACTCGTCGGGAATCGTCTGGTTCCAGATCGTGCCCCGGAACAGGCCGCTGACCATGTCGGCGCCGCCGGCGACGGCGAGGAACAGGAAGACCAGCCATACGTTCGGCATGAGCGCGGCGACCGCCACCGCGACGCCCCACAGCGTGGCCGACACGATCACGGCCAGGCCGTGCCGGTGGACGTGGTTGGTCCATCCGGAGGTGAGCGAGGCGACCACCGAGCCGACGCCTCCCGCGGCGTACAGCAGGCCGATGGCCTTGGGCGCGTGCAGGTCCTCGGCCAGGAACGGGAACAGTGCGTTGGAGCTGGCGAACGCCATGGCGGCGATGTCGACCAGGTAGGTGCCCATGAGGTCGGGCCGCCGCAGGGCGTACCGGACGCCCTCGGCCATCGAGCGGAGCGACGCGGGTGTGGCGTCCTGGGAGCGGGCGACGGCGCCGACCCGCACCAGCAGGGCCAGGGAGACCAGGAACGTCGCGACGTCGATCCCGTACGAGCCGGCCGGGCCGAGCGTGGTGACGACGAGGCCGCCGGCGGCCGGTCCGGCGATCATCGCGGTGTTGCGGACGAGCCCCTGGATGGCGAACGCGGCCGTCATCCGGTCGAGCGGCAGGACGCGGTTGATGATGGCCTGCTCGCTGGGGGAGCGCACGCTGGACAGGCCCGCGGCGAGCGCGCCGACGACGTACAGCAGCCACACCCGCGGGGCCGGGAGCAGGGCGTTGACCAGGAGGAGCACCGAGGTGAGGCAGAGGCCGAGCTCGGAGACGACGACGATCCTGCGGCGGTCGCGGGCGTCGGCGATCGCGCCCCCCCACAGCCCGCAGATCACCATGGGGACGAACTCGGCCAGGCTCACCAGGCCCACCGCGACGTACGACTCGGTGAGCTGCTTCATCTGGAACGGCACGGCCACCATCGTGATCACCGTGCCGATGGTGGTCACCAGCCCCGAGCCGATCAGCAGGCGGAAGTCGCGGGACTCCCGGAGCGGAGCGAGGTCCAGCCGCAGGCGGCGCGCGAGGCTGCGAAGGGGCTGATCAGGACTGTCCGGCACGTTGGGTCATTTCATTACGGGCCAGGGCCGGAAGGCAACCGGTTTTCCCGCGCGGACCGTCGCCTCCGGGGAGCGCCACCTGAGCCCCGGCGAATGCGCCACTGATGCAGGGCCGACGCATGCGACGTCCACAGTGGTCGGCGAGCGGGGAGGAGACCGGTCCCCGCCCGCGGCGACAGCCGGCGCGTCCGTCCGGGACGCCCCGGCGGAAAGAGAGACACTGTGCGAAGGACACCCCGCGCTCAGACCACGACGGCCGTGCTGGCGGCGACAGCCCTGGCGGCGGCGGCCGTCACCGTGCTGTCCACGGGCGGTGGCGCGACCGCGTCGAGCGGTCCGGAACCGGGAGCCGAGACCGCCGGCGACCGCCTGTTCCCCTACCTCGGCAACGGCGGCTACGACGTCGCGTCGTACGACGTGGCCTTCGACTACCGGCCGGGCGAGACGGCGATGCGGTCCGCCGTGCGCATCACGGCGTCGGCTCGCCAGGCGCTGTCCCGCTTCAGCCTCGACTCGGCGGGCCAGGCCATCCGCGACGTCACCGTGGACGGCAGGCGGGCGCGCTTCGCGGCACACGGCGAGAAGCTCGTCGTCACTCCGGAGCGCCCGGTGCGGAAGGGGGAGCGCTTCCGCGTGGAGATCGGCTACACGGCGGACCGCACCGCCAATCCCCCCTCTCCCGCGTCGCCGGACAGTCCCGCGCATTTCGACAACTGGTACAACAAGGACGACGGCTTCGTGCTCTTCGGCCAGCCCGACAGGGCGCATCTGTTCTTCCCGATGAACGACCATCCGGCCGACAAGGCCACGGTCACCTTCCGGGTCACCGTGCCGAAGGACCTGCAGGTCGCCGCCAACGGCACGCTGCGTTCCCGCAGCACGTCGAGAGGCCGGACGACGTACGTCTACGGCACCCGCGACCCCATCCCCACGCAGACGGTGCAGGTGGCGGTGGGCCACTTCCGGCGGGTACGGCAGACCGGGCCGCACGGTCTCCCGCTGACCAGCTTCATCACGCCCGGCTCCTACGAGAAGGCCAAGCCCTCCGTCCGCCTCATCCCGTCGCAGGTCGCCTGGGTGGAGAAGCAGATCGGCGCCAGGTACCCCTTCGAGGCGTACGGCGTGCTCGGCGTGCAGGGCGGCTACGCCGCGGCGTTCGAGTCGGCGGGCCTGTCGACCTTCAGCGCGGAGGCCGGACTGACGAAGCCGGAGGAGACGCCCACCATGGTCCACGAACTGGTCCACCAGTACTTCGGGAACGCCGTCTCGGAGAAGAGCTGGGACGACATGTGGATCAGCGAGGGGCACGCCACCTACTACACCCTCCTCTACAAGGACGAGAAGGGCTTCGAGAAGCTGGCCGACTCGGTCCGGCGCGCCTACACGTACGACCAGGACACGCGGGGGACGACCGGTCCCCCCGGACGGCTGAAGGACCCCCTCGACCTCCTCGGGAGCACCAACGCCCCCGGCTTCCTCATGCTCTACGGGCTTCGGCTGAAGGTCGGCGACGCGACCTTCCGGGCCATCGAGCGGACGTTCTTCGAGAAGTACCGCCACAAGGCGGCCTCGACCCAGGACTTCGTCGACGTGGCCAACACGGTGTCCCACCGTGACCTGACCGCCTACATCACGAGCTGGATCTACGGAGCCGAGACCCCGCCCATGCCGGCCGCCTCATGACCCCGTGCGTAGTATTTGCCGACATGTCGCAATTTAGTGCGTTCGAGTTGCGGGAGGGCTCCCGGCGCCGGAACGGCGGGCGGCCGAAGGGCCCGGACCTGCACCTGGTGGAGGACCTGACCGGCCCCTCCGGCCTGCCGCTGCGGCGCTACCGGCCGTCCCCCGGCACGCGACCGCTGGTCGTCTTCCTGCACGGCGGCGGCTGGGTGGTCGGCGACCTGGAGACGCACGACCGCACGTGCCGCCGCATCGCCAGGGAGTGCGACGTCGAGGTCCTCGCGGTCGACTACCGGCGGGCGCCCGAGCACCCCTACCCGGCGGCGGTCGACGACGCCGTGGCCGTGCTCCGCTGGGCGCGACCGGCGGCGGTCGCCGGAGACAGCGCGGGCGGCTACCTGGCCACCATGGCGTGCCTGCGGCTGCGGGACGAGGGCGGGCCGCTGCCCGCCCTGCAGGTCCTCGTCTGCCCCAACACCGATCTCACCCTCGCCTCGCCCAGCGTCGCGGAGAAGGGGACGGGGTACGGCCTCGACGCCGACATCCTGCACTGGTTCGTCGAGCAGTGGACGCCCGACCCGGCGGCGCGGCTCGCGGCGAGCCCGCTGCACCGGCGCGACCTGGCGGGCCTTCCGGCCGCCCTCGTGGTGACCGCCGAGAACGACGCCCTGCGCGACGAGGGCGACGCCTACGCTGAGCGGCTGGCCGAGGCCGGCGTCCCGGTCGCGCACCGCTGCGAGCCGGGGCTCGTACACGGCTTCATCCAGGGAATGGACCTCACCAGCGCCGAGGCGGCCGCCGCGACCGAACGCCTCTTCGCCGACATCCGCCGGATGGTCCCGCGGTAGGGCGGCCATGGGCCGGCCCCTCGCCGGTCCTGGCGTGAGGGCGGCGGCCCGCCGCCCTCGCAGCCTATGTCAGGCCGGCACCCTGTCCAGGAAGCCGTACACGCTCCTGATCCGGCCGTCCTCGGCCAGCGCGACCACGTCGAAGCCGATCACCACGGGCTCGGGGGCTCCCTCGGGCCCGAGGTGCCAGGTGAACCGGAGCGTGTCGTGGTGGCCGTCGACCGGCCCCCCGAGCGTGAACACGAACCCCGGGAACATCTGCTGCGCACCGGCGATCACGGCGGCCACCCCCTCGTGCCCGCTGACGGCCGCCAGCGGGTCGGTGTAGCCGCCGTCCTCGGTCCAGAGCGCGGCCACCGCCTTGGCCCTGGCCTCGGCGTCCGTCTCGTTCCAGGCGGCGATGTAGCGCTCCGCGACGGCGGTGTGGTCGATCGTCTCGTGGTCGGTCATTTTCGAACTCCTCGTCCGGTGTCTCGTTCGGCGACAGGGGAACCGTGTCACGCGACCGGGACGCCGGGCGATTACGCGCGAGGTAACGCGATCGCCTGAAGACAGGCGGCGCCTGGGCGGCGCCCACGTCACAGGCCCAGGGTCTCCTTGCGGAGGTGGGTCTTGAGAATCTTGCCGCCCGGGTTGCGGGGCAGCTCCGCCTCCCGGAACCAGAACCGCACCGGCACCTTGAACGCCGCGATGCGGCCGCGCAGGAAGTCCTGCAGCTCCTCGCCGGTCGCCTCGGCGCCGGGCTTGAGCCGCACCACGGCCCCGACCTCCTCGCCGAGCTCGTCGTCGGGGATGCCGATCACCGCGGCGTCGTCCACGGCCGGGTGCTCGAACAGGGCGGCCTCGACCTCGGCGCAGTAGACGTTCTCCCCGCCGCGGATGACCATGTCCTTGGCCCGGTCGACGATGTAGACGTAGCCCTCCTCGTCCAGGCGGGCGAGGTCGCCGGTGTGCAGCCAGCCGTCGACGAACGTCTCGGCCGTCGCCTCCGGCCTGCCCCAGTAGCCCATGATCACGATGGGCCCGCGCATGCACAGCTCGCCGACCTGTCCGGGCGGGAGCTCCGCGCCCGTCGGGTCGCAGACCTTGACGTCCACGACCGCGAGCGGCAGGCCGATGCTCTCGGGCTTGGCCAGGTAGTCCTTGCCGCTGTTGTAGATCGCCAGGGCCGTCGTCTCGGTCATGCCGTACCCGTTGGAGGGGGTGCGGTTCGGCAGGAGCCTGGTGATCCGCTCCAGCAGCTTCGGCGGGGCGGGCGCGCCGCCGTACGAGATCGAGCCGAGCGAGGAGATGTCGTAGTCGCGCAGGGAGGGGTGCGACAGCAGCTGCCAGGCGTTGGTCGGCACGCCGCTCATGACGGTGACCTTCTCGCGCTCGATGAGCTCGAGCGCGCGCTGGGGGTCCCACTTGTACATGAGGACGAGCCCGCCGCCGGTGAACATGGTGGTCATGAGCACGGCGAAGCATCCGGTCACGTGGAACAGCGGCACCGTGAGCAGCGTGATCCGGCGCACCCCGGCGGCCTCGCCCGGGTCCTTGCCGGCGAGGGCGACGCCGCGCAGCATCGCGTACGCCACGGTCATCGGGGCCTGGCCGAGGTTGCGGTGGCTGCCGAGGGCGCCCTTCGAGCGGCCGGTCGTGCCGGAGGTGTAGAAGATCGTGGCGGGGTCGTCCGGCCCGATCTCGACGGCGGGCAGCGTCACGTCGGCCCGCACCTCGCCGAGCACCTCGGCCCAGTTGGCGTTCTCGTCGCGGGTCACGATGGTGGGAACGGCGGTGTTCGCCAGGCGCCGGGCGCGCTCCCCGTCGGCGATGAGCACCTTGGCCCCCGAGTCGGCCAGGCCGTACTCGAGCTCCTGCTCGGTCCACCACGCGTTCAGGGGGACGGCGACGGCCCCGGCGGCCAGGACGGCGGAGAACGAGACGATCCACTCGGGGTAGTTGCGCATCGCGACGGCCACCCGGTCGCCCTTGCGGACCCCGTAGTCGTCGACCAGGCGGTTCGCGAGCGTCGCGGCCAGGCGGAAGTGCTCCTCGTAGGTGATCCGCTCGTCCTCGAAGGCGACGAACACCTTGTCCCCGTGGAACCGGGTGATCTCCAGCAGGGCCCGGAACGTCGCGGGGGCGTGCTTCCATGCGCGGATCTTGTTACCGCCGACCTCGACCTCTTCCATCTCGAAGAGCTGTCCGGGCGCCGTGAGCTGGGCCTGGACCTGTTCGTTCGTGATCGTCATGCTGCGCGCACTCCCAGGGATCGCTCGTCAATCGGAATGTCACGATACCGACCAGTAGGTACGGAGACCAGACGTCCGCCACTCGGAACGCGGCTTGCATGTCCATGCCGCAAAATGCATACTCTTCAAGAAGCAAGAACATGAGACCTTGCGCATGAATATGCAGGAGGATGGATGAGGGCGGCCGTCGCCGGGGCGAGCGGGTACGCGGGGGGAGAGCTGCTCCGCCTGCTGCTCGGCCATCCCCGATTCGAGATCGGCGCGCTGACCGCCGGGTCGAGCGCGGGCAGCAGGCTCGGCGAGCACCAGCCGCACCTGCCGGCGCTCGCGGACCGGGTGGTCGAGGAGACCTCGCCGGCCGCGCTGGCCGGGCACGACGTCGTCTTCCTCGCCCTCCCGCACGGCCAGTCGGCCGCCGTCGCCGCCGAGCTCGGCGAGGGGACGCTGGTCGTGGACTGCGGCGCCGACTTCCGGCTGGAGAGCGCCGCCGACTGGGCCGACTTCTATGGCGGCGAGCACGCCGGCACCTGGCCGTACGGGCTGCCGGAGCTGCCCGGGCAGCGGGCCCGGCTGCGCGCGGCCCGCCGGATCGCCGTGCCCGGCTGCTATCCGACGGCGGCGACACTCGCGCTGTTCCCCGCGTTCGCCTCCGGGCTGGCCGAGCCCGACGTCGTGGTCGTCGCGGCCAGCGGCACCTCGGGGGCCGGCCGCGCGCCCAAGCCCCACCTGCTCGGCAGCGAGGTCATGGGCTCGGTCGCCGCGTACGGCGTGGGCGGCGTCCACCGGCACACCCCGGAGATCACGCAGAACCTGTCGGGCGTGGCCGGACGGCCGGTCCGGGTGTCGTTCACCCCGACCCTCGCCCCGATGAGCCGGGGCATCCTGGCCACCTGCACCGCCCCCGCCGTGCCCGGCCTCACGGCCGCCGCGCTCCGGGAGGCGTACGAGACCGCGGTGAAGGACGAGCCGTTCCTGCGCCTGCTGCCCCCGGGCGCCTGGCCCGCCACCGCCATGACCGTCGGCGCCAACACCGCCGTCCTCCAGGTGGCCCTCGACGAGCGGGCCGGCCGGATCGTCGTCGTCATCGCCATCGACAATCTGACCAAGGGCACGGCGGGAGGCGCGATCCAGAGCGCCAACCTCGCCCTCGGTCTTCCGGAAGAACTCGGCCTTCCTCTCAATGGAGTCGCCCCGTGAGTCAGATCTCTCCCAAGGACGTGGCATGAGCGTCACCGCGCCGCTGGGATTCCGCGCGGCGGGGGTCGCCGCCGGGATCAAGAGCGGGGACGCCCGCGACCTGGCCCTCGTCGTCAACGACGGGCCCTCCCGCGCCGCCGCGGCCGTCTTCACCCGAAACCGCTTCAAGGCCGCGCCCGTCCTGTGGTCGGCCCAGGTTGTGAGCGGCGGCCGGGTGCGGGCGGTGGTGCTGAACTCGGGCGGCGCCAACGCCTGCACCGGGCCTGCCGGGTTCCAGGACACCCACGCGACGGCCGAGAAGGTGGCCGCGGCGCTGGACGACTCGGCGGCCGAGGTCGCGGTCTGCTCGACCGGGCTGATCGGCGAGCGGCTGCCGATGGAGCCGCTGCTGGCGGGGGTGGAGACCGCCGCGAGCCAGCTGTCCAGGGACGGCGGGCTGGCCGCCGCGGACGCCATCAGGACCACCGACACCGTCAGCAAGATCTCCTTCCGCCGCGGCGAGGGGGGCTACATGGTGGGCGGCATGGCCAAGGGCGCCGGCATGCTGGCGCCGGCCCTGGCCACGATGCTGTGCGTGCTCACCACCGACGCCGACGTGTCCGCGGAGGAGCTCGACGCCGTGCTGCGCCGGGCGACCTCCGTGACGTTCGACCGGCTCGACGCCGACGGCTGCATGTCGACCAACGACACCGTGCTGCTGCTCGCCAGCGGCGCGTCGGGCGTCCGTCCCGGCCTGGCCGAGTTCGAGAGGGTCGTCACGGCCGTCTGCGCCGACCTGGCCCGCCAGCTCCTCGTCGACGCCGAGGGGGCCACCAAGGCCATCGCGATCGAGGTCGTCGGCGCGGCGTCGGAGGACGACGCGGTGACCGTGGGCCGCGCCGTCGCCCGTTCCAACCTGCTCAAGTGCGCCATCCACGGCGAGGACCCGAACTGGGGGCGCGTGGTGAGCGCGGTCGGCACGACCGACGCGGCGTTCGAGCCCGAGCGGCTCAACGTGGCCGTCAACGGCATCTGGATCTGCCGGGGCGGCGCGGCCGGGGACGACCGCGCCAAGGTCGACCTGCGCCCCCGCGACGTGACGATCACGATCGACCTGTCCGCCGGACCGCACTCGGCGACCGTCCACACGACGGACCTCACCGCCGCGTACGTCCACGAGAACTCGGCGTACTCGTCGTGAGCACTTCCGTACGGCGCAACGGCGCCCTCGACAAGGCGTACACGCTGATCGAGGCGCTGCCCTGGCTCGCCCGGTTCCACGGCGCGACCGTGGTCATCAAGTACGGCGGCAACGCCATGACCGAGGAGCACCTGCGCGAGAAGTTCGCGGCCGACGTGGTCTTCCTCCGGTACGCCGGGCTGCGGCCCGTCATCGTGCACGGCGGCGGCCCGCAGATCCAGACCCACCTCGACCTCCTGGGCATCGACAGCCACTTCGTGTCCGGGCTGCGGGTGACGACGCCCGAGGCCATGCAGGTGGTCCGCATGGTCCTGGTCGGCCAGGTGAACCGCGACGTCGTGGGGCTGATCAACCGGCACGGCCCGTTCGCGGTCGGGATGTCGGGGGAGGACGCCCACCTGTTCACGGCCGAGCGCAAGCACGCCGTCGTCGACGGCGTGAAGGTCGACATCGGCCAGGTCGGAGAGATCGTCCACGTGGAGCCCGGGGCGGTGCGCGCGCTGCTCGACGACGGCCGGATCCCGGTCGTGTCGTCGATCGCCCGGGGGGAGGACGGCGTCTACAACGTCAACGCCGACACCGCCGCCGCCGCGCTCGCGGTCGCCCTGGAGGCGTCCAAGCTGATCGTGCTGACCGACGTCGAGGGGCTGTACGCCGACTGGCCGAACAGCGAGGAGGTGGTCAGCCGGATCACGGCGTCCGAGCTGGCCCGGCTGCTGCCGTCGCTGTCGAGCGGCATGGTCCCCAAGATGGAGGCGTGCCTGAACGCCGTCCGCGGCGGCGTGCCGCAGGCCCACGTGCTCGACGGCCGCATGCCCCACGCCCTGCTGCTGGAGATCTTCACGGACCAGGGCATCGGCACCATGGTCCAGCCCGACGACGCCGACGTCGAGAACGGGGAGGCGCCCGATGAGCGGTGACGGACAGAGCCTGCGCGAGCGGTTCGAGGCCGCGTTCATGCCCAACTACGGCGTCCCGCCGGTGGCGCTGGCGCGCGGCGAGGGCTGCTCCGTCTGGGACGCCGACGGCAGGCGCTACCTCGACCTGATCGGCGGCATCGCGGTCACCTCGCTCGGCCACGCCCACCCGGCGCTGGTCGAGGCCGTCTCCCGGCAGGTCGCCACGCTGGCGCACACCTCGAACCTGTTCCTGCACGAGCCCGAGGTGCTGCTCGCCGAACGGCTGCTCGGCCTGCTGGGCGCCCCCGCGCGGGTGTTCCTGGCCAACTCCGGCACCGAGGCCAACGAGGCCGCGCTCAAGCTCGCCATCAAGTACGGCAGATCGCGCGGCCGCCACTACTTCGTCGCCGCCGAGATGGGCTTCCACGGCCGGACGCTGGGTGCCCTGTCGCTGACCGGCAAGCCGTCGATCCGCGACCAGTTCGGGCCGTTCCCCATCGACGTCCGGTTCGTCCCGTACGGTGACGCCGACGCGCTCAAGAACGCCGTGACGGACGACTGCGCGGCCGTCTTCCTCGAACCCACCCAGGGCGAGGCCGGGGTCGTCCCCCCGCCCGACGGCTACTTCCGCGCCGCCAGGGAGATCTGCTCGGCGACCGGGGCCCTGCTCGTGGCCGACGAGATCCAGTCGGCCATCGGGCGCACCGGGCACTGGTTCGCCCACCAGGCCGAGGGCGTCGTCCCGGACGTGCTGACGCTGGCCAAGGGCCTCGGCGGCGGCATGCCCGTCGGCGCCTGCGTCGGCTTCGGCGAGGCCGGGACCGTCTTCGCGAAAGGCGACCACGGCTCGACCTTCGGCGGCAACCCCGTCTCGTGCGCGGCGGCGCTCGCCGTGCTCGACGTGATCGAGCGCGACGGTCTGCTGGACAACGTGAAGACCGTGGGCGCCCTGCTCTCCGAGGGCATCGCGGCCGTCCGCCATCCGCTGCTGCGGGGCGTCCGGGGCCGGGGGCTGTGGCTGGCCGCCGTCCTGGCCGAGCCGCGCTCGGCCGAGGTGCAGGCGGCAGCGCAGGAGGCCGGGTTCCTGGTGAACGCGCTCCAGCCCGACGCCGTACGGCTCGCACCCCCGCTCGTCATCGACGAAGCCGAGGCACGCTCCTTCCTCGACGCGCTGCCCGGCATCCTGGAGGCCGCACATGGCTAGCCACGACCCCGGACGGATCAGGCACTTCCTGAAGGACGACGACCTGTCGCCGGAGGAGCAGGCGCAGGTGCTCGACCTCGCCGAGGCCATGAAGAAGGACCGGTTCGGCTACCGGCCCTTCGAGGGACCCCGAACGGTCGCCGTGCTGTTCGACAAGCCGTCCACCCGCACCCGGATCTCGTTCGCCGTCGGCGTGGGGGAGCTGGGCGGCCAGGCGCTGATCATGGACGTCGGCTCGTCGCAGATGGGCCGGGGCGAGCCGATCGAGGACACGGCGCGGGTGCTGTCCCGCCAGGTCGCCGCCATCGTGTGGCGCACCTCCGGCCAGGAGCGCATCGAGACGATGGCCGCCCACTCCACGGTCCCGGTCGTGAACGCGCTGACCGACGAGTTCCACCCCTGCCAGATCCTCGCCGACCTGCAGACGATCAGGGAGCACCGCGGCTCGCTGCGCGGGCTGACGCTCGCCTACCTGGGCGACGGCGCCAACAACATGGCCCACTCGTACCTGCTGGGCGGCGCCACGGCCGGCATGCACGTGCGGATCGGCGCCCCGGCCGGGTACCTGCCCGACGCGCTCATCCTCGACCGGGCGGCGGAGATCGCCGCGGCCACGGGCGGGTCGGTCGCGGCGGTCACCGACCCGGAGGCGGCCGTCGCCGGCGTCCACGTCGTGGCCACCGACACCTGGGTGTCGATGGGCCAGAGCGGCAAGGAGGAGCGGGTTGCCGCCTTCGCGCCGTACCAGGTGAGCTCGGCGCTGCTCGACGTGGCGGCGCCCGACGCGATCGTGCTGCACTGCCTGCCGGCCTACCGCGGGATGGAGATCGCGGCCGACGTGATCGACGGGCCGCGCAGCGTCGTGTGGGACCAGGCGGAGAACCGGCTGCACGCCCAGAAGGCCCTGCTCCACTGGCTCGCCACCCGGGGCGGGGAGGGGGCGTGAGCATCCCTCCGACCCGGGCCGCGCGGCACGCCCGCATCGTCGAGCTGCTGACCCGGCACAAGGTGCGGTCGCAGCCGGAGCTGGCCAAGCTGCTCGCCGAGCAGGGCGTCGAGGTCACGCAGGCCACGCTCTCCCGCGACCTCGACGAGCTCGGCGCGCTGAAGCTGCGGGCCGACGACGGGACCCTCGTGTACGCGCTGCCCGGCGAGGGCGGCGGACGCATCCCGCTGTACCGGACGGGGAACGCCAACGGTCAGGCGGAGAACCCGGACGCCCGGCTCCGCAGGATCGCCGAGGAGCTGCTGGTGTCGGCCGAGGCCTCCGCCAACCTGGTGATCCTCCGGACGCCTCCGGGGGCGGCCCAGTTCCTCGCCTCGGCCGTCGACCACGCGGGCTGGGAGTCCATCCTCGGCACGGTGGCCGGGGACGACACGATCCTGGTGATCAGCAGGGACCCGTTAGGCGGCGACGCCCTGGCCCGGTCGCTGCTGGACCTGACCGCACGCCGCCCCCCGGCCTGACCCGGCCGGGCAGGTCCGGCGCGCGTCCCGTTCCGGTGCGGAAGCGGGGCGTACGTCGGCTAAGGTCGCGATTCAGGGAGCGACCCGTGGATCTTCGCGTCGTCGCGGCGGCGCGCGGGAGATCCGGCTGTCACACGGCCGGACGCATTCAGAATCGAAAGGGAGAACGCGGTGGCGGACAACAAGCCGATGAGGCTCTGGGGCGGCAGGTTCGAGGGGGGACCCGCGGACGCGCTCACCCGCCTGTCGGTGAGCGTGCAGTTCGACTGGCGGCTCGCGCCGTACGACCTGCTCGCGTCGCGGGCGCACGCCCGCGTGCTGCACCGCGCCGGCCTGCTGACCGACGACGAGCTTCAGCGCATGCTGGCCGCGCTGGACGACCTCGACCGGGCCTGCCGCACCGGGGAGTTCCGCCCCACGGTGGCCGACGAGGACGTGCACACGGCGCTCGAGCGCGGCCTGCTGGAGCGGCTCGGCTCCCTCGGCGGCAAGCTCCGCGCCGGCCGCAGCCGCAACGACCAGGTCGCCACCGACCTGCGGCTCTACCTGCGCGACCACGTCCGCACGATCGTCTCCCGGCTCGTCGAGCTGGAGACCGCGCTGATCAGTCAGGCCGAGGAGAACGCCGAGGTCGCCGCCCCCGGCATGACCCACCTGCAGCACGCGCAGCCGGTGTCGTTCGGCCATCAGCTGCTCGCGCACGTCCACCCGCTGTCGCGCGACGTCGACCGCCTGCGGGACTGGGACCGCCGCGCCGCCGTCTCGCCGCTCGGGTCGGGCGCCCTCGCCGGCTCGTCGCTGCCGCTCGACCCCGCCGCCGTCGCCGCCGAGCTGGGATTCGACGCCCCCGCCCCCAACTCCATGGACGCCGTGGCCGACCGGGACTTCGCCGCCGAGTTCCTGTTCTGCGCCGCGCTGATCGGCGTGCACATCTCCCGCCTGGGGGAGGAGATCGTGCTGTGGGCCTCCCAGGAGTTCCGGTGGATCGAGGTCGACGACGCCTACTCCACCGGTTCGTCGATCATGCCGCAGAAGAAGAACCCCGACGTAGCGGAGCTGGCCCGGGGGAAGAGCGGGCGGCTCATCGGCTCGCTGATGTCGCTGCTCACCACGCTCAAGGGCCTGCCCCTCACGTACAACCGCGACCTGCAGGAGGACAAGGAGCCGGTCTTCGACGCCGTCGACACGCTCCTGCTGGTGCTGCCCGCGGTGTCCGGCATGGTCTCCACGATGCGGGTGAACCGGGCCAAGCTGGAGGCGAGCGCGCCCGACGGGTTCGCCCTCGCCACCGACCTCGCCGAGCTGCTCGTGCGCCGCGGGGTCGCGTTCCGCGACGCCCACGAGGCCGTCGGCCACCTCGTGGTGTGGTGCCAGGTCAACGACAAGGACCTCGGCGACCTCACCGACGACGAGCTGGCCAAGGTCTCCCCGCACTTCGCCCCCTCGGAGGGTCCCGGCGGCACCCCCGGCGTCCGCGACGTGCTCAATGTCCACGGCGCGCTCGCGGCCCGCAGCGCCTTCGGCGGCACCGCCCCCGACCGCGTCCGGGACCAGATCGTCTCCCTCAGGGAGATCGTCGACGGCCAGGCGGCATGGGCGTCGGAGAGCTGACCGGACCGCCGCTCGACCGGGGATTCTTCGACCGGCCGTCTGACGTGGTCGCGCCCGACCTCCTCGGGCGCGTCATCGTCCACGGCCCGGTCGCGTTACGCCTGACCGAGGTCGAGGCGTACGGCGGGCCAGGCCAGGACCCCGCCTCGCACACCTACCGGGGGCGCACGCCGCGCAACGCCGTCATGTTCGGCGAGCCCGGCCACCTCTACGTCTACTTCACGTACGGCATGCACTTCTGCGCCAACCTCGTCTGCATGCCGGAGGGCGTCGGCTCCGCCGTCCTGCTCCGGGCGGGCGAGGTGATCGCCGGGCTGGAGACGGCCCGCACCCGCAGGCGGGCGCCGAACGGGTCGGGCGGCCTGGAGCCCGGGAACGGATCGAACGGCGGGAACGGCTCCGGCCGCGCGCCGCTCGACCGCGATCTCGCCCGGGGGCCGGCCCGGCTGACCGTGGCCCTCGGGCTCGTCCGCGAGCACAACGGGACCGACTGCTGCTCGCCGGGCCCGATCCGCGTCCACGCCGGCCGGCCGGTGGACCCCGCGCTGGTCAGGACGGGTCCGCGGACCGGAGTGGCCGCCGGCGCCAAGACGCCCTGGCGTTTCTGGGTCGAGGGCGACCCCACCGTCTCGCCGTACCGGGCCCACGTGCCGCGCCGTCGTCGCGTGCCGGGCGGACAATGAAGTGGCGATAGGGTTTCGACGTCATGCAGGCTGGTACGGGGGCCCAAGGCCGTCCACCCATCGATCAGTGAGAGCCACGACTGTGACCGCTTCTTCCCACAGCGCCGCCACGTCCGAGATCGGCGACATCCTCGACGACCTCGAGTGGCGCGACGTCATCGCGCAGACCACGGACGCCGACGCGCTCCGCAAGGCGCTCGCCGACGGGCCGATCACCGTCTACGCGGGCTTCGACCCCACGGCTCCGTCGCTCCACGTGGGAAACCTCGCGACGCTGCTGATCCTGACCCGTTTCCAGCGGGCCGGCCACCGGCCGATCGGCCTGGTCGGCGGGGCCACCGGCCTCATCGGGGACCCGAGCGGCCGCAGCACCGAGCGCGCCCTCAACTCCACCGACGTCGTCGAGGAGTGGGTGTCCCGGATCCGGGTCCAGGTGGAGAAGTTCCTGTCGTTCGACGAGGGGCCGACCGCGGCGACGCTGGTCAGCAACCTCGACTGGACGGCCGGCCTGTCCGCCATCGACTTCCTCCGCGACATCGGCAAGCACTTCCCGGTGAACCGGATGCTCGCCCGCGAGTCGGTCTCCGCCCGGCTGGCCGGCGAGGGCCTCAGCTACACCGAGTTCAGCTACCAGATCCTCCAGGCCAACGACTACCTGGAGCTGTACCGCCGGCACGGTTGCACGCTCCAGCTCGGCGGCAGCGACCAGTGGGGCAACATCACGGCCGGCGTCGACCTGATCCGGCGCGTCGAGGGGGCCCACGTCCACGCCCTCACCGGCAAGCTGATCACCAAGGCCGACGGCACGAAGTTCGGCAAGACCGCCGGCGGCGCGGTCTGGCTCGACCCGGCGCTGACCTCGCCGTACGCGTTCTACCAGTACTGGCTGAACGCCGACGACCGGGACGTGGTGCGCTTCCTGAAGGTGTTCACCTTCCGGACGCGGGAGGAGGTCGACGAGCTCGAGAAGGCCGTGTCGGAGCGGCCCGCGGCCCGGGAGGGGCAGCGGGCCCTCGCCGAGGACCTGACGACGCTGGTGCACGGCGCCGACGAGCTCGCCCGGGTCATCGCCGCCTCGCGCGCCCTGTTCGGCCAGGGGTCGCTCGCCGACCTCGACGAGCGGACGCTCGACGCCGCGCTGGCGGAGGTGCCCAAGGCCGTCGTGCCGTCGCTCGGCGGGACCGTCGTCGACCTGCTGGCGGAGAGCGGCCTCGTGGAGTCGAAGTCCGCCGCTCGCAGGGCCGTCAAGGAGGGCGGCGCGTACCTCAACAACGTGAAGATCACCGACGAGGACCACACGCCGGGCGCGGAGGATCTCCTCCACGGGCGGTTCCTGGTGCTTCGCCGCGGCAAGAAGACGATCGGCGGCGTCGAGGTCGGCTGAACCTCCGTAGCGCCGTTCGCAGGGCCGCCCCCGGCTACCCGGGGGCGGCCCTTTTGTGGTCAAAAGTCGCTGTGACGAGGGTAACAATCTTGTGGCGTACGAGGCAGAAACGGCCCGGATTACCAGCCTGAGCTGGGGTTTCGCGCGGCTCGCCGGGATTTGACGGCGCCGTCGGTCTTGCTTAATGTTTCCTTCGCCCCGGGAAGTGCGGGACGCCGACAGGCGGCCGGGCCCGAGGGCGAGCCACTTCGACAAGCAGCCTGACGAGGTCCCAGACCGAGTCCGGGCCGTCGTGATGCGCATCAGCGATCTCCAGCGGAGAGGTTGACGCGGACCACACGGTGGTGTAAGTTGGAGTGGTTGCCCCGGAGACGGGGCCGGTTCCTCCCCGTGAGGGTGCCGACCAGCGTCGCGTAGTCGCAAGGCTCGCGATGGGGTGAGGTACCGGAGGAGGGACGAAGCGGAAGCCTACGCCCTGGATCTCGGGATCGCTTCGAGC